>CAYXVR010000008.1:158546-240798 GCA_964468635.1 uncultured Nannocystaceae bacterium | reverse complement strand
TTGATACCGCCTCCGCCCGCTGCGAAGCTGCCCCCCAACAGCGCGACCCAAAACCCTGTGAAACGCGAACGCGAACGCGAACGCTCAACGCTCAACGCCCAACGCCAAACGCGAACGCTCAACGCTCAACGCTCAACGCTCAACGCTCAAGGCCCGACGAGCAGGCACCACACGTCGGAGTACACCGGCACGTCGCCGTCCAGCGGCGTCGCGATGTCCACCGCGACGGCGCCGTGGGCATTCTCCGCGACGAGCGACGTCTGCAGCTGGTGCGAGTCGTCGTAGGGCGGATCGACGTCCTCGACCACCACGATCTCACCCGGCACGCCGAGCCGTTCCCACGACAGCACCATCGCGTCGCGTTGCGGATCGTCGGCGTGCACGAAGCCGAACAGGCGCTCGACGTCGGTGGCGAGCGCGTCCTCCGTCCAGTCCGCCGGCTCCGTGGCGGCGAACAGCACCGCGCGATGCACCTCGCGCAGCTGGGCGATGAACGCCGCGTGCCCTCCGCCTTGCGAGTGGCCGGCGACCGCGATGTCGCTCCAGCGCAGCTCGCCCTCGTCGAGGTAGTCGGTCCATCCCAGGTACTGCAGCGCGGCGACGAGGCGATGGTCGATCGCGTCGGCGCGCGTGATCTCGACGAGCGGGCTCGTGTCCTCGCCGGTGATCACTTCGTTGCGCACCGCGGCGTGACAACCCACGTCGCCGACCATGCAGAGGTCGTTCACCGCGACCTCGTTGCGGTACGACAGGCCGATCGCGTGGTAGCCCCCCGCGGCCGCGTTGCGCAGCAGCAGTCGATACGCGCCGGCGGGTCCGCCGGTGCCCGGCAGGAACACGAACAGCTTGCCGGCCGGCGCACCGTCGGGCTCCACGTAGACGTGATCGAAGCCCATCGAGATGTTCTCGTCGGTCGCGACCGGATCGAGCGTCTCCACCGGCAGGTCGATCGAGTCGTCGCGATCGCAGAGATCGACGACGCCCGTGCTCGAGCTGCTCTCGTCGGTCGACGCATCGATCGCACCCGTGCTCGTGGTCTCGTCGGCAGCGGTGTCGGCGCTCGACGTGCTCGTCTCCGACGTCGACGCATCGGTGGGGTCCGTGCTCGTGGTGCTCTCGGCGCTCGAAGCGGACTCGTCGGGCGATCCGCATCCGACGACACCCACGAGCACGAGGCCGAGCACGCGATCGTCCATGGCGCGGTCCATTGTGCAACGCCCGTGCCCCCCGCCACATCGGGCGGAGACGCGCATCGCACCGACAACGTCGGAGCACGGTCCATGGACCTTCGTCCAGGTCGGCGCGACCCGGTGGGGCGCGGGCCCCCAGCTCAACGCATGCGTTCGATCCCTGCCGCGATGATAGTCTGGCTCGCGGGTTTGCGAGGGCACGGCATGGCGGGGAAACACTGGATCGTGGCGGTGAGTGCGTGCGCGTTCGCGTGCGGAAGCTCGAACGGGGGCGGCAGCGGCAGCGCCGACGGAGACGAGGAGTCGGGCTCGCTCAGCGATGCGGACGCGAGCGCGACGTCGCCCAGCACCGTGACCGCGGACGACGACGGCGATGCGACGGCTGCGAGCGCGGACGTCACCGGCACGACGGCCGACGACGACGTCGCGGACGACGGAGCGACCGGCACGATCTTCGACGTCCACGCGACCGTCGACGTCGGCGTCGGCAACTGCGAGGGCATGGGCGGCGGCAAGGGTGGCGGCGGCAAGGCGCCCGAGTTCTCGTACATCTGGGTCGCGAACGCCGGCCAGGGCACGATCAGCAAGATCAACACGCAGACGATGCTGGAGGAGGGACGCTACCGCACGCGCCCCGACAACAGCGGCAGTCCGTCGCGCACCTCGGTGAACCTCTCCGGCGACGTCGCGGTCGCGAATCGCAGCGGCGGCGTGACGAAGGTGTATGCGAACGAAGAGTTCTGTCAGGAAAGCAACGGCACGGGCGGCATCCAGACGTCCACCGGCGCCGCCGACATCCTGCCGTGGGGCGAGGAGGAGTGCGTCGCCTGGCACACGCCGTTCGCGTACGACACCCAGCGCCCGGTCGCGTGGGCGCCCGCGCCGTTCGACGAGACGACGTGCTCGTATCCCGATCAGAAGCTGTGGACCAGTGGAGCGAGCTTCGCCGGGCAGATCACCGTGCACCTGCTCGACGGCGAGACCGGTGACATCGAGCAGACCATCCCGATCCCCGAGCTCCCGGTGGGCAGCTTCGGCGCCTACGGGGGCGCCGTGAACGGAGACGGCGACTTCTGGATCACCACGTACGATCAGCCGCCGCAGCTCGCACGCATCGATCGCAACACGTTCGACTACGAGATCGTCACGGGCCCGAGCATCCACAGCTACGGCATGACCGTCGACTCCAAGGGCCGGCCGTGGATCGGCGGCTTCATCAACGGCAGCGCGCGCTACACCCCCGAAACGGACACGTGGGACGTGCTCGATGGCGTGCTCGGCTACGGGATCCAAGAGGATGCGGAGGGCCAGATGTGGCTCGCGACGTTCTCGCCGGAAGGCGTGCGCTCGTTCGACTCCGACACGCTGGCGCTCGGGTCCCAGGTGAACCTGCCGGGCTCCGGCTCGAAGGGCGTGAGCATCGACTTCTACGGCTACGTCTGGGTCGTCGACATGTCGCAGAACGCATTCCGCGTCGATCCCGAGACGCTCGACTTCGAGGTCTACAGCGGTCTCACGGGCCCGTACACCTACAGCGACATGACGGGCTGGGGCCTGTCGAACGTCACTTTCCCGCCGCAGGGCTGATCCGCTCGGCATCGTCGACGAGCGCCTGGGCGCGCATCGGGTCGCGGCCCGCCTCCGTCAGCGCACGCGCGAGCAAGCGACGCGCGTTGGCGCGATCGACTGCCGACGCGCCGTCGTCGTCGCGGATCTCCACCGTGCGCTCGGCCAGCGCCACCGCCTCGTCGCCCCGATGGCGTGCAATGGCGATCTCGGCGAGCCCCGCGAGTGCCCACGTGGTGCTCGTGTCCGTCGGGCCCGCGACGCGCTCGCGGATCGGTAGCGAGCGTCGGTGCAGCGCCTCTGCGCGATCGAGATCGCCCAGCCGACGCAGCACCTCACCGAGGTCGTCGAGCACGATGGCGACCTCGACGTGGTCGGGGCCGTGCACGCGCTCGCGGATCGCCAGCGCGCGCTCGAGGATCACGCGAGCCTCTTCGTCCTTGCCGAGCTGTTCGAGCAGCTCCGCTTTGTTGCCGAGGCTCAGGGCGACGTCGGGGTGTTCCTCGCCGTACACGCGCTCGCGGATCGCCAGCGAACGCTCGATGAGCGGTCTGGCCTCCTCGAGCTCGCCGAGACCGATGTGGGCCCGCGCGAGGTTGTCGAGCGAGCGCGCCGTCTCGGGATGATCGGGCCCGAGCGCGTTCTCGCGGATCCGTAGCGCGCGCAGATTGGCGGCCTTCGCCTCGACGACGTTCCCCATGACGAGGTGGACACCCGCGAGGTTGTTCACGCTCATCGCGACTGCGATGTGATCGACCCCGTACGCCTCTTCTTCGATGGCGAGCGAGCGCTCGATCAGCGCCAACGCCTCCGGAAAGCGCCCGGTCTGGGCCGCGATGACGGCCAGGTTGTTGAAGGTGGTGGCGACGGCCGGGTGATCGGGCCCGAAGAGCTCCTCGCGGATCGCGAGCGCACGCTCGTGCAGCGCGCGCGCTTCCTCGAAATTGCCGGCACCCGACGCGAGGAGCGCGGCATAGCTCAGATGATCGGCCGTGAGCACACCGTCGACCTCGCCCATGTCGGCGAGCGCGACCTCGGCATGGCGCTGCCACACGCGTGCATCGGCGGGGCGCGCGAGCGAGCTGCCCACGGTGTGGGTCAGCTCGATCGCCGCCTTGGCCCGCGACTCGTGCGCGCCCGAGATCGCCGCGTCGAAGAACGCGTCCTCGAAGCTGCGGGCCGAGTCCTCGTACTCGCCGAGATCGCGCAGGATGATCCCGATCGTGTACTCCGCCGTAGCTCGAACGGCAGGCGCATCGACATCGGTCGCGCGTTGCAGCGCTTCGCGGGCCTTCACGAGACCCGTGCTCAGGTCGCCAGCGGCCCCGGTCGTGCGCGCGTGTACGATGTCTTCGCGGATCTCGCGGATCACGTCGCGCTCCTCGGCCGGTGGCAGGGGCAGCCGGGAGAGCAGCGCGAGATCGAGGCACGGCCCGACGGACTGCATCTCTGCGATCGCCCGCACGGCCCGCAATGCGCCGCGTCGCTGCGCGTGTCCGAGCTCGTCGACGAGCGCTGCGATCTCCAGGCGGCGCTCGTCGAGGCACCACAGCGCGCGGTCGTATGTGCCTCGATCCCAGCGCTCGTGCACGTCCGCAGCCATGCATGCGTCGGTTCGCGCCTGCCGCCACGCATCGGTGCGGCGATCGAACCACGCCACCGCCTTGTCCGCGGTGGTCCCTGCGCCGTGCACTCCCGTGGCCACGATCGCCTCGTGCACCCGCGTGCGCGCAGCGTCGTTCCACACGTCGCGAATGCTCTCGCCCGCGCGTTCACACTCGGCCGTACGCCGGCCCAGCGACAGCTCGTTCGCGACCGCGACCGCGAACACTCCGATCGCGAGGATCGTGGCACCGACGATCCAGCGCCACCGTCGCGCGCGCCCCATGCCGCGCTCCAGCGCGTCGAGCAGCGCGTCCATGCTCGGCCATCGGGCGTCGGGCGCAGGCTCGAGCCCGCGGAGCACGAGCTCGTCCGCCCACGCAGGAGCCGTGCGGGAACGCGGTGGCGGTGCTTCGATCGCGCGGGTCGCTTTCGCGGTTGCGATCTCGGCCAACGCACCACGGAACGGTCGGTAGCCGTGCAACGCCTCGAAGAGCGTGACGCAGAACGCGTACTGATCCGTGCGCGCGTCGGCCGGTCGACCGTCGTGCTGCTCCGGTGCCATGTACGCCGGCGTGCCGAGCACGATGCCCGCCTCGGTGAGGTCGTCCTCGACGCGGGGCGAGCTCTCGTCGCTCGGCGCGTCGATCGCCACCGGTGGCCCGGAGTCCCCGCTCCGGTCGGCGCGCGCGAGGCCGAAGTCGACCACGCGCACGCGGCCGTCGTCGCCGAGCAGCACGTTGTCGGGCTTGAAGTCTCGATGCACGAGGCCGGCGCGATGGGCCGCCGCGAGCCCGCGACCGGCATCGCGAAACGCCTGCAGGATCTCGTCGGGGCTGCGCTCGGACTCCAGCCACTTGCGCAGGGTCGCGCCCTGCACGTACTCCATCGCGATGAAGAGCTCGCCTGCGATCTGTCCCGCGTCGTAGACCGCGACGACGTTGGGGTGGTTGAGCTGGGCGAGCGCCTGGGCCTCCCGCAGCGCGCGTGCGACCGCATCACCGGCGCGCGTGCGCACGAGCTTGATCGCCACTTCACGCCGCAGACGCGAGTCGTACGCGCGCACGACTCGGCCCATCCCGCCGCGCCCGACCTCCTCGAGCAGCGCGAAGCGACCGAACCGCTCGCCCGCGCGCACCTCCTCGCGGTCGGGCTCCGGCGGCCCGGCGAGCATCGTGTCCTCCTCGCTCTCCTTCGAGACCGGCGAGGTCTTCACGTCGGGAGAGCTCATCCCCGGCGATCATACGATCAAGCTGCGTCGGCGACCTCGTTCGCGAATGCGCGCCTCGATGGTGCGACGAAGTGGTCGGCTTCGAGCGCGTAGCAGCGCACGTGCAGTCGGTCCGCGGTGAGCAGCGCATCGGCGGTGTAGCCCGCCTCCGCCATGATCCACGCCTTGTTCGCGCCCGCCTCGTCACGCACCGCTTCGATCGTCGCGGCCTCGACCGGCCCACGCGTGCGCGTGCGGGCGTGCAACGCGATCACGAGCGGCTCGCGACGGCCACGGCGGCGGTAGAACGCGGCCACGAGCAGCCAGAACGCGGCGAACGCCGACGCGCCGGTCACGAGATGCAGCACGACCTCGAGGCCGCCGCCGACGCCCTGACCGGCGGCGAGGCCCGAGCCATACGAGGCGGCGAAGGCCCACAGCGCCGCCTTGGAGAAGGGATTGTCGCGAGCCGCCCGCACGAGGGTGCCGTCGATCAGCATGAGGCCGTCGTCGTGCTCGAGCTCTTCGTGCGGCAAGCACTCGGTGTCGATCTGGTGGTCGTCGCGCAAGCACGTGACCGCGCGACGGCGGAAACTCTGGATGTCCATGATGGGGCTCGCCACCATTGTCCCGCGTGCATTGGCCCGATCTGACAGGAACCACGCGCGTTCGCATGTCAGCCTGCGCGAGACCGATGGCGCGGCCGTCGCGCGCTCGGGTCGCGACGCCGCCGTCGCGGTGTTGCTCGAGTCCGCCATTGGTTCCCGGGATCGTCGATCGTGATCGCGACGCTTGGCGAACTGCACAATCGTACGCGCGCGCTGGTGATCGATGCGCGACGTCGGCATGCTCGCTCGCGGGGGATTCGTGGACGTGGAACGACGAACGATGTGTCGCGCAGGTTGGGGATTCGTGTTCGTGCTCGCGTGCGGTGGTGATCCGCCGAGCGACGCCGCGGACGACGACGGTGGCGACGACGATGCGGACTCCGGTGGCGACGAGACGACCTCGAGTGCGTCTGCTTCGGACTCCAGCGGCAGCGAGAGCACCGGTGCGGACTACGGGCCCGACGACGGCGCCATCACGTTCTATCGCGACGTGCTGCCGATCTTCGGCGCCCGCTGTCTCGGCTGCCACACCGAAGAGAACATCGCGCCCATGTCGTTGCTCGAGTACGAGAACGCGTGGACGTGGCGCCAGTCGCTGGCCGCCGCCGTCGAGTCGCGCACGATGCCGCCGTGGCTGCCGGGTCCCGGCTGCAACGACTATGCGAACGATCGCTCGATGACCGACGAGGAGATCGAGACGGTCCTCGCGTGGGTCGACGAGAACGGACCGCGCGGCAACCCGGACGATGCGCCGGCCGACCTCGTGCCGCCGCCGGCCCTGCTGCCGCGCGTCGATCTCGAGATCGTCGCGCCCGAGTCGTACACACCGACCGCGCCCGACGACTATCGCTGCTTCCTGCTCGATCTACCCATCGACGACGTCGCGTTCGTCACGGGCTTCCACGCGAAGCCCGAGAACGTCGCGATCGTCCACCACATCATCGCGTATCGCATCGCACCCGATCGCGTCGCGACCTACGAGGCACTCGACGCCGAGGATCCGGAGCCTGGCTACACGTGCTTCGGTGGACCGGGCGGCAGCGCGAGCGATCCGGCCGCCGGCGCGTGGCTCGGCGCGTGGGCGCCGGGCAGCGGCGCCGCGCCCTACCCCGAGGGCACCGGCCTGCGCGTCGAGCCCGGCTCGAAGATCGTGCTGCAGATCCACTACAACACCGCCTCGGGCAACACCGATCCGGATCGCAGTGCGGTCGAGCTGATGCTGGAGCCCACCGTCGAGAAGGAGGCCTTCATGATGTTGTGGGCCGACATCGCGTGGCTCTCTGGCGACATGCCGATCCCCGCGGGCTCGCCCGACACGGTACACACGTGGAACTACGACCCGACGACGGTGATGGACTTCCTCACGGACGTCGTGCCTCCCAACTCGCCGTTCCTCATCTACACGGCCACGCATCACATGCACCTGCTCGGACAGAAGGCCGATCACACGATCCTCCGTGGCGACGGCAGCGAGACCTGCCTGCTCGACATCCCGCGGTGGGACTTCGGCTGGCAGAGCGCCTACCGGTTGTCGGAGCCCGTGCGGTTCGAGCCCGGCGACACGCTTCGACTCGCGTGTCAGTGGGACAACTCCGCGGGGGACCATGACGTGAACTGGGGCGAGGGCACCGGCGACGAGATGTGCCTCGGCATCTACTACGCCACGAACCTCTGACCTCACTTCGGTAGGCGCACCGTCACCGGCTTCGCGCCCCAGATCTCCTCGGCGTACTGCGCGATCGTGCGGTCGCTCGAGAAGCGGCCGACGTTCGCGAGGTTGTTCACCACCTTGCGTGCCCACCCGACCGGGTCGCGGTACGCCTGCGCCACGCGTTCCTGACACTCGTAGTACGCGTCGAAGTCGGCGCACACCATGTACTTGTCGTCGGTCCACATGTCGTGCAGCACCGGATCGAAGCGCTTGGGCTCGTCGGGGCTGAAGAAACCGGATGCGACGAGGTCGAGTGCGGCCTTCAGCCGCGGGCTCTTCTCGATCCACTCGGCCGAGCGATAGCCCTTCTTGCGCAGCTCGAGCACCTGGCTCGTGTCCATGCCGAACAGGAAGAAGTTCTCCGCGCCCACGGCGTCGCGGATCTCGATGTTCGCGCCGTCGAGCGTGCCGATGGTGAGCGCGCCGTTCATCGTGAACTTCATGTTGCCGGTGCCCGAGGCTTCCTTGCCCGCGAGCGAGATCTGCTCGGACACGTCCGTGGCCGGGATGATGCGCTCGGCGAGCGACACCGAGTAGTTCGCGATGAACACCACACGCAGGCGTCCGTCGATGGCGGGGTCCTCGTTGATGGTGGCGGCGACGTCGTTGATGAGCTTGATGTGCATCTTCGCCGTCGCGTAGCCCGGCGCCGCCTTGCCGCCGAACACGAACGTGCGCGGCACCCATTCGCCGCGCGGGTCGGCCTTCATCGCCTGGTAGAGCGCGACGATGTGCAGACAGTTCAGGAGCTGGCGCTTGTACTCGTGCAGGCGCTTCACTTGCACGTCGAACATCGAGTCGGGATCGACCTCGAGGCGGTTGCGCTCGCGGATCACCTGGGCGAGCGCCGCCTTGTTCGCGCGCTTGATGTCGCGCAGCTCGCCGTGGAACTCGGCGTCGTCGACGAGCGGCGCGAGCTTCACCAGCTCCGGAAGATCGGTGACCCAACCGTCGCCGATGCGGCGCGTGATCGCGGCCGCCAGCAGGCGGTTCGACTGCAGGATCCAGCGCCGCGGCGTGACCCCGTTGGTCTTGTTGTTGAACTTGTGCGGCCACATGTCCGCGAAGTCGCGCAGCACGTAGTTGCGCAACAGATCCGTGTGCAGCTGCGCGACGCCGTTGACGCTGTGCGAGCCCACGACCGCGAGGTGGGCCATGCGGATCTTGCCGTCGGCGATGATCGCCATGCGCTGGCGCAGCCCCTCGTCGTTGGGCGCGCCGATCTGCACCTGGCGCAAGAACCTGCGGTTGATCTCGCCGATGATCTGGAAGTGGCGCGGCAGGAGCCGCGCGAACATGTCCACGCCCCACGTCTCGAGCGCCTCGGGCAGGAGCGTGTGGTTCGTGTACGCGATGGTCCGCTGCGTGATCGCCCACGCGCGATCCCACTCGATGCCCTCGACGTCCACCAGCACGCGCATCAGCTCCGCCACTGCGATGGCCGGGTGCGTGTCGTTGAGCTGGATCGCGGCGCGGTCGGAGAAGCGCTCGAAGTCGTGCTCGGTCTTGCGGAAGCGCCGCATGATGTCGGAGATCGAGCAACACACGAAGAAGTACTGCTGCTTGAGCCGCAGCTCGCGGCCCTCGGGGGACTCGTCGTTCGGATAGAGGACCTTCGAGATCGTCTCGCTGTCGGCCTTGTCCTCCACGGCGCGGCGGTAGTCGCCGTCGTTGAACACGTCGAGGTTGAACTCCTTCGACGCGCGCGCCCGCCACAGCCGCAGCGTGTTCACGGTGGCGTTGCCGTAGCCCGCGATCGGCGTGTCGTAGGGCACGCCGAGCACCTTGCTCGTGTCGGTCCAGTGCACGCGCAGTCGCCCACGATCGTCGAGGGTCTCCTCGACGCGGCCGTAGAAGTTCACGGTGACGGTGTACTCGGGCCGCGGCACCTCCCACGGGTTGCCGTAGCGCAACCACGCGTCGCCGCGCTCGATCTGCCAGCCCTCGCGGATCTGCTGCTCGAAGATGCCGAACTCGTAGCGGATCCCGTAGCCGTAGCCGGGAATGCCGAGCGTCGCCATCGAGTCGAGGAAGCACGCGGCGAGCCGCCCGAGACCGCCGTTGCCGAGGCCCGGATCGTTCTCCTCCTCGAGCACGTGCGACAGCTCGAGGCCGTACGCCCCGAGCAGATCGGCGGCGACGTCGTGGATGCCGAGCGACAGCAGGTTCTGCGCGAGCGCGCGCCCGAGCAGGAACTCCGCCGAGAGGTAGTAGACGCGCTTGACGTTCTGCTCGTAGTACGTGCGCTGCGTACGAATCCACCGCTGGACCAGCCGGTCGCGGACCGAGTGGGCGACCGCTTCGTAGACGTTGAAGAGCGTCGCGGACGGCGGGTCCTTCAGGCACGTGTAGTAGAGGTGATCGAGCACCGCGCGCTCGAGCGTCACGGGGTGCATGCCCGTGCGGTCGTCCTCGACGAAGATCTCCGGATGCGACGTGGGCGTGGAGCCGGCGTCGATGGGGGAGAAGTCCGCGATCAGCTGGCGCTCTTCGGAGGTTGGCTTACTCATCGTCGATGATCTCGATCGGTTCTTCGCTGTCGCCGTATACTGCGATCCACTCGAGGAGGCGAGCGCGGACGGCTGCGTCGGCATCGGGCCCCTGCGCGGCGGATTCCTTCAGGAAGTTCAGCATCGCACGGCGCTCCGCGACTTCGTACGAGCTCGACATGGTCAGGAACACCGCCTCGAGCTCGTCCAGCGAGCGGTCGAGCGGGGCGACGTCGGCCCGGTGCGTGCGCCACGTGAGGATCAAGTCGGCGAGCAGCGCCTTGCGATAGGCGGTGGCGTCGAAACCCGCCGGCGGATCCGCGGCGGCCTTGCGATACTCCTGCAGCGCGAGCTCGATCGATTCGCGCGGCAAGCCGCTCAGGATCGTCGCGCGCTGGAACTCGGCCTCGAGCTCGGGGATCGACTTCGAGACGAGCGCCTGCTTCTCGGGTGGGATCGGCGGTGACGGAGGCGGCACCGGTGCATCGACGGAGGCGGGCGTCGGTGCGGGCGCGGGCGGTGCGGCAGCGGTCGGCGGCGCGCCGGGCCGCGACAACAACCACCAACCGGTGGCCGTGAACGCGCCGATCAGCGCGATGCCGCCGACGAGCGCGAGTGCGACCGCGGCCCGCGGCGGCGCGGGCCGACGCACCGAAGGCGCAGGCACGTGCGACGAGTCGACGGTGGCCATGAGCGCCTGCCACAGCTCGTCGGCGAAACCCTCTGCGGTCTGCGGCCGCTGATGGGGTCCCTTCGCGAGCGCGCGCATGATGCAGGCCTCGAGCGCCGGCGGCACGCGCAAGCCGGGCGCGACCTGGGCGATCGGCGGCGGGTGCTCGTTGAGATGCTTGTGCACGTACGCGACGGCGGCATCCGCCACGAACGGCGGACGCCCGGCGAGCATCTCGTAGAGGAGCACGCCCAGCGCGTAGATGTCGCTACGGCCGTCGATCGGCTTGCCCGTGAGCTGCTCGGGCGACATGTACTGCGGCGTGCCGAGCACCACGCCGGCTGCCGTGCCCTCGCCACCGTCGAGCTTGGCGATGCCGAAGTCGAGCACCTTCACGAACTCGGGGCCGCGCTCGCGCACGACGAGCATGATGTTCGACGGCTTCAGATCGCGGTGAACGACGCCGCGCCGGTGCGCGTGCGCGAGCGCCTCGCAGCACTGCGTCGCGATCGCCACCGCACGCGCGGGCTCGAGCCGGCCTTGCCGACGGAGCAGCGATGCGAGCGTGAAGCCCTCGAGGTGCTCCATCGCGAGGAAGAGCGTGCCGTCCGCCATGCGGCCGTAGTTGTAGATGGCGACGATGTGCGGGTTCTGCAGGCGCGCAGCGGCCTTCGCTTCCGTCGCGAAGCGCGTCGACACCGTCTGATCGCGCGATAGCCACGGATGGATCACCTTGATGATCGCGAGCCTTCCGATCGCGGGCTGCTCCGCGACGTAGACCGCTCCCATCCCGCCCTCGCCCAGCTTCGCCTTCACGACGTACTGGTCGAGGACCCAGCGTCCGATCATCCCGTCGGACTGCGGCAGCCCGGCGTACGCACCCGTGCCGGGCAACGTCTCGACGTCGACCCCCGAGAGGGTGATCCCGCAACGGGTGCAGTTGCGCGCGCCGGGGGGGATCGGCGCACGGCACTGCGCGCAGCTCGACACCGCAGCATTCTACCGCAATCGGGCGGTGGCCGGCGTCGGCGCGCGGGCCGGCCCTACGGCTTCACGCTGCCGAGGCTGACGCGCGTCTCCACCGCGAGCATCGCGAGGACGTGCGCGTCGAGGTCGGCCTGGGCCACGTCGCTGAAGTCGATGCCGTCGAACAGGCGATCGTACGTCTTCGCGACCGTGAGCTCGGTCGGGAAGCTCTGGCTGCCCTCGACCGACAGTGGCCCACCGTGCGAGATGCGGGACAGATCGAGCTCGACGTCGATGGCCTCCGCCACGCGCACCTCGAACTCCACGACGACGCCGTCCTTCGACGCGCCGCCCTTCATGTAGATCGTGGCGCCGTCGATCGCGACGTTGCTGCGCGGAGCGGCGTCGGCACCCGGGACGTACGGGCCGTAGTGCACCGTCAGCCCGCAGAACTCGGCCGATTCGACCGAGGTGCTGCCCAGCGTGAGCGCGTCGAGATCGCGCTGGCTGATGTCCTCCGGCAGGGCGCCCCAGTACGTGTCGATCGCGATCGGATCGTCGTCGCACTGGTGAAGCGTCGTGGAGGACGTGACGACGATCGCTTCGAGCAGCTGGATCTGCCAGCCTTCGTCGGTGGTGAACACGCGCATCTCGCCGTCGCCGCCGCGATCGGGAAACGTGCCGTTCTCGGGGGTGGCGTGGTGGGTGACCAGCACGTCGACGAACTGGCGGTCGTCCTGCACGTCGTCGAACCACGACTGCGGATCGCAGCCGCCGACGAACGGGAGGCACAGACCGAGGAGTGCAGCGAAACGATGAGGGGGCGTCATCGGCATCACTTTCGAACTCTCGTATCGTGTTATTTCAGATTACATAAAGTATGGCAACTGAAATTCTCGACGCGCGCGCCGCCCACCCGGCTCTACGGCCCGTCCCCGGCCACTTCTGAGCGAAACTCCAGCAAGAACGCAGGGGTCGAATCCGGTGTCCACAGTGCTGCTCAAAGCTGTCATTCCTAAGCGTGGATGGACGGCGCGACCCGGGTTTGCCAAGCTCGCGCGCATGCGCGCGCTCGCACGGCTCGGCCGCCTCGCCGCGATCGCGGTCGTGCTCGCGTGCCCCGCCTGCAAACCGCGTGAGACCGTGGCTGCGGTGACGAGCGAGCGCGGCGACGACGGACGGGCCGACGTGCACTCGTGGGCGCGCCCGCACGAGGTCCGCGTGCGGCACATGGCGTTGTCGCTGCACGTCGTGTTCGCCAGGCACGCGATCGAGGGCGAGGCGGTGCTCGAGCTCGAGCGCACCGTGGCCAGCGCACCGCTCGTGCTCGACACGCGCGAGCTGGCCGTCACGTCCGTCGAGGTCGGCGATGGCGACGCATGGCGAGCGACGAAGTGGACGCTCGGCGCCGCGGATGCGTTGTACGGCGCGCCGTTGCAGGTCGAGCTCGGGCACGACACGACGCGCGTGCGCGTGCGCTACCGGACCGCCGAAGACGCGAGCGGGCTGCAGTGGCTCGCGCCGGAGCAGACCGCGGACGGCGTGCACCCGTTCCTCTACAGCCAATCGCAGGCGATCCACGCGCGCTCGTGGCTGCCCTGCCAGGACAGCCCCGGCGTGCGCATGACGTACGACGCGAGCATCACCGTCGATCGTCCCGTACGCGCGCTGATGGCCGCGGAGGTCGTGGCGGCCGACGCCGGCGTCCATCGCTTTCGCATGAACGAGCCGATCCCCGCGTACCTCGTCGCGCTCGCGGTGGGTCACGTGGAGTTCGCCGACATCGGGCCGCGCACCGGCGTGTGGGCCGAGCCGTCGGTGCTCGCGCAGGCGAAATCCGAGTTCTCCGACATGGACTCGATGCTCGTCGAGATCGAGCGGTTGTACGGGCCCTATCGCTGGGGCCGCTACGACGTGCTCGTGCTGCCGCCGGCGTTTCCGTTCGGCGGCATGGAGAACCCGCGGCTCACGTTCGCGACGCCGACGATCATCGCCGGCGATCGATCGCTCGTGTCGCTCGTGGCCCACGAGCTCGCGCACTCGTGGTCCGGCAACCTCGTCACGAACGCGACCTGGGAGGACCTCTGGCTCAACGAGGGCTTCACCGTGTACATCGAGCGGCGCATCCTCGAGGTGCTGTACGGGCGCGAGCGCGCCGACATGGAAGCCGTGCTGGGGCGCCAGGACCTCGAGGAAGCGATGGCCGAGCTGGCGCCGGAGGATCAACGACTGCGGTTGCAGCTGACGGAGCGCGACCCCGACGACGCGCTGTCCGACATCCCGTACGAGAAGGGTGCGCTGCTCCTGCGCGCGTTGGAGGAGGCGTACGGGCGCGAGGCGTTCGACCCGTTCGTGATCGCGTGGTTCGAGCGGCACGCGTTCGGCAGCGTCACGACCGAGCAGTTCGAGGCGTTCGCGCAGAAGGAGCTGTTCGACCGGCACGCGCCGCTGCCCGGCCGCGAGACGGTGGATCTCGGCGCTTGGCTCGATCACCCCGGCGTGCCGGCGAACGCGCCCGTGCCCCACGCCGCCGCCTTCGATCGCATCGACGCTGCGGCGGGAGCATTCGTGGCCGGCAAGGACGCGAAGCTCGATCCGAAGGGCTGGACCACGCACGAGTGGCTGCACTTCCTGCGCAAGCTGCCGAAGGACCTGCCACGCACGCGACTCACGGAGCTCGATCGCAGCTTCGCGCTCACGCGCTCGGACAACCACGAGATCCTCGCGCAGTGGCTCGAGGTGTGCGTGCTGCACGGCTACGCGGACGCCGACGCGCGGCTCGAGCAGTTCCTCACCACGATCGGCCGCCGCAAGTTCCTCCTACCGCTCTATCGCGCGCTGCTCACCGTCGGGCGCAAGGACGACGCGCGCCGCATCTACGCGACCGCGCGCCCGGGCTACCACCCGATCACGCAGACCAGCCTCGACGACATGCTCGGCACCGGCTGAGCCCACGTTCGAGCGCGCGAGTGCGAACCCGCGCCGCGAATCGGCAGATGCAGTCGTTCCTCTGCGACGCGCTGATCGATCCGGTCAACTGGTGATTCCTCGACGCGCGTGCAGCATCGAGCGCGTGTAACGATTCGATTCACCTCGCTCTCACGCGGTCGGAACCGGCCTCCGTAGGTCTTCTCGATCCTTCGATCGATGGGTGGGCGAGCGCATTCGGCACCGCCGGCGGGTTACCCTGATCGCATCGTCCGGATGACACGACGCGTCACTGGTTCGCCTGCGGACGACGACACGAGCCTCTCGCTCGTGTGCGACGTCGGCGGCCGCCGGTGTGCGATCGCGCTTCGGCACGTCGTCGAGACGATGCGCCCGCTGTCCGTCCACGCGCTGTCCGGTGCGCCTCCGTTCGTGCTGGGCGTGACCGTCGTCCGCGGAGCGCCGACGCCGGTCGTGCACGTCGGGCGACTGCTCGGCGACGACGGAGTCGCGTGCGCGCGCTTCGTGCTCGTGCGCGCGGGCGAGCGACGCATCGCGCTCGCGGTGGACGGGACCATCGGCATCCGCACCCTCCCAAGCTCCACGCACGAGCTGCCGCGTCTGCTCCGCGACGTCGGCGTCGTCTCGGCCATCGGCTCGCTCGATGCGGAGGTGCTGCTCGTCCTGGAAACGCTCCGCCTCGTGCCGGACGACACGTGGGCCGCGATCGATCGGGAGGCCCACGCTTGACCGCGGCCTTCCATCCGCAACAGCTCGAGCGCTTCCGTGCACTCGTGTCCCAACGGATCGGCTTCCAGATCGGCGACGCGGACCTCGGCGCTCTCGCGGACACGCTCCGCCGTCAGATCGTCCGCCACGCCGACTCCTGCGACCACTATCTCTCCGCGCTCGCGAGCGATCCGACCGGCGCCGAAACTCTCGACCTCGCCCGCGACATCACGGTGGGCGAGACCTACTTCTTCCGCAACCGCGAGCAGTTCGATGCGCTGCGCGAGGTCGTCCTCCCGGAGCGATTGCGGGCGCGGGGCGGACGTCGACTGCGAATCCTGTCGGCTGGATGTGCGTCGGGCGAAGAGGCGTTCTCGATCGCCATCACGGTGCGCGAGCTCGTCGGACCGGGCGTGGCCCTCGACGAGATCGTGCGCGCCATCGACATCAACCGCGACGCGCTCGCGCGTGCGGCGACCGGGCGGTTCTCGAGCTGGGCCCTGCGGGACACGCCCGCCGCGACACGCGAGCGCTGGTTCCACACCGACGGTGGCGCGCACGTCTTGTCGCCGGCTGCCCGCGAGCTCGTCGCGTTCGAGCTCGCGAACCTCGTGGATCCCCACGCACCGTTCTGGTCGCCGTCGACCTACGACGTGGTCTTCTGTCGCAACGTGATGATGTACTTCTCGCCCGAGCAGGCTCGCATGTTGATCGACCGCATCCGGCACGCACTCGCGCCGGGCGGCTACCTGTTCCTCGGCCACGCCGAGACGCTGCGCGGCGTCTCGCACGACTTCCACCTCCGCCACACCCACGGATCGTTCTACTACCAGGGCAAGGAGGGCCACGAAGAGCGCGTCCGGCCGCCGCCGGAGCGCGACGGGGTGGAGCCGCCGCCCCCCATCGCCGACGGTGTCGCGTGGGTCGACGTGATCCGGGGCGCGACCGATCGCGTCGCCGCGCTGACGAGCGGGGCGAGTCCGCACGACCCGGCGCCGTCGCACCGTTGCGATCGCGCGCAGGTGCTCGACCTGCTCGCACGCGAACGCTTCGGCGAGGGACTCGCACTCATGGGAAACGTCGCCGGCTCCGATCCCGAGACGCTGCTCCTGCATGCGGTCCTGCTCGCGCACGACGGGCGCGTCGACGGCGCGGAGGCCGTCTGTCGCCGGCTGCTCGAGCTCGACGAGCTGGACGCGGGCGCGCACTACGTCCTCGCGCTGTGCGCCGAGAGCTCGGGTGATCTCGAACGCGCGCTCGATCACGATCGCATCGCGATCTACCTCGATCCGGTGTTCGCGATGCCGCGGCTGCACGCCGGCATGCTCTCGCGCCGGCGTAACGACCGGGCGGGCGCACGCCGGGAGCTGGAACAGGCCTCCATCCTGCTCGTGCGCGAAGACCCTGCGCGGCTGCTGATGTTCGGCGGGGGCTTCGACCGCGCCGCGCTGGTCTCGCTGTGCACCGCCGAGATCGCCGCGTGCGGAGGCGGACGATGACGCGGGCCGAGGAGCTGAAGCAGGCGTTCGACCGCGCGTTCGCGGAGCCGATCGCGTCGCCGATCGAGACGGTGAACCTGCTCGTGATCGTCGTGGGCGGGAGCTCGTACGCGATCCGGCTCGACGACATCCTCGCGCTCGTCACCGATCGCGTCGTGACGCCCGTGCCGGCGCCACCGCCCGGACTGCTGGGCATCGCCGGATTCCGGGGCTCCGCGGTTCCGGTCTACGACCTCCGCGTTCTGCTCGAGCACTCGACGGTCGGGACGCCACGATGCGCCCTGATCCCGCGCAACGGCCTCGTCGCGCTCGCCTTCGACGCGCTCGACGGGCACGTGAGGGCGCCGCGGGTCGACATTGCAACGACCACCGACGAGCGATCGACGCGCCACGTACGCGCGGTGGTGCAGACCAAGGGCACGACCGTGCCCATCCTCGACGTTGCGGGCGTCGTGGACGGAATCGCGGCGCAGGCACGCCGCGCGAACGAGCGGGAGAACGCACGATGACGAAGGATTGGACGTTCGGCCAGAAGGTGGGCGCGGGATTCGCCGTGATCGTCGCGCTGACGCTGCTCGTCGGCGTCATCGCGATCCACAACCTGCGCTCCGTCGCCTCGAGCAAGGACGCGGTGATCGGCGGTGCGGCCGCGCGGCTCGTGCAAGCCAACGAGCTGCGGACGGCGCTCGAGCGCAAGGGCAGCGCGAGCCGGGGCTTCCTCATCAACACGGACGAGCGACACATCGACGCGATGAAGGAGGCGCGAGCGGAGCTGCTCTCGACGCTCGAGGAGATGCTGCGGGACTCGCCGACGGAGGAGGATCGCCGGCTCGTCGAGGCCATCGAACGGTCCGAGACCGCCCACCAAGCCGCGATGGACGAGGTCGTCGCGGATCGACGGACGACGACCGATCTCGACGCGATCGGGCGAGCCTTCGACGAGACGATCCTGCCGAAGCGCGATCGCGTCGACGCCGACATCGAGGCGTTCCTGATCGAGACCCGCGCCGATATGGACGAGGCGACGCGCCGATCGAACGAGGCGGCGGAAGCGGCGATCAATCTCGTCATCGGCCTCGTCGTCGGCGTGTGTGGTCTGGGCATCGTCATCGCCGTGCTGCTCGCACGCGGGCTCTCGGGTCAGATCGGATCGGCCGTGGGGCACGTGCAGAGCTCGTCCGCCGAGTTGCAAGCCGCCGCACACCAGCAGGCCACGGGCGCCAAGCAACAGGCCACGGCGATGAGCGAGATCACCACGACCATCAGCGAGCTACTGGCGACGGCGCGCCAGATCGCCGAGGGCGCCCAGCGCGTCGCGAAGATCGCGGAACAGACCGCGACGGCCGCGAGATCGGGCGGTGGCACGGTGGAGGACGCCCATCAGTCGATCGCGGGGATCCGCCGACAGGTCGATGCCGTGGTGGGCCACACGCTCGAGCTCGGCACCAAGTCCCAGCAGATCGGATCGATCGTCGACATCGTGTCCGAGCTCGCGGAGCAGACCAACATCCTCGCCATCAACGCCACGATCGAAGCGGCGGGCGCGGGCGAAGCCGGCCGGCGATTCGCGGTGGTCGCCGACGAGATCCGCAAGCTGGCCGATCGCGTGTCGGGATCCGCAAAGGAGATCCGCACGCTCATCGACGACGTCCGCGGCGCGGTGAACACGACCATCATGGCGACCGAGATGGGCTCGAAAGCGGTCGACACGGGCTCGCGTCAGTTCGGTGACGTCGCGTCCACGTTCCAGCGCATCGCGGGTCTCGTCGCGACGACGACGGAAGCCGCGCGGGAGATCGAGCTGTCCACCAAGCAACAGACGAGCGCGGTCGAGCAGGTGAACCTGGCGATCGCGAACGTCGCCCAGGCCACGCGAGAGACCGAGGCGAGCTCGGGGCAGACGCTCCAGACCGCCTCGCAGCTCGCGACGCTCTCGAAGGACCTGCTCGGCATCGTGCAGACGCGCCAGGCCGTGTGACGGACGATGACGTCGGATCCCTACAAGTACTTCCGGATCGAAGCGCGCGAGCTGATCGACGGGCTCGCGCGGGGGGTGCTCGCCCTCGAGAAGCACGGGCGCGATGCGGAGCTCGTCGCGCGGCTCCTGCGACTCGCTCACACGCTGAAGGGAGCCGCGCGGGTCGTCCGTCGGCCGGAAATCGCCACGAGCGCGCATCGCCTGGAAGAGGAGATGGCGCGGCTGCGCGACGCATCCTTCGACCCGACGCGAGCGGTGATCGAGCGGCTGCTCGCGATCGTCGACGGCATGGCCGCCGAGGTCGCCGCACTCGACGAGCCGACGCCCACGGCGGTCGAGAGCACACCGGCGGCCCCGACCGAAGCTCCGCGCCCGGCGAGGATCGACGACACGCGGGACAGCGACGCCGTGCTCGAAGGCGTCGCGGAGGTCCATGCGCTCGCGCTGTCGCTGCGGCGGACCCTCGCGGATCTCGGACGCGGACGTCACGTGCTCGAGCTGCTCGAGCGCCAGAGCGCCGGGCGACGGCGCGAAGGCGCGGCCGATGCACCCGCGCGGACGCACGCCTGGAAGGAAGAGCTCGGTGCGCTGCTCGGACGCGTCGAGCAGCGCACCGCGAGCCTGATGGACCAGATGGATCGCGAGCTGCAGCAGGTGCGCACCGCAGCGGAGCGGCTGCGACTCGCACCCGTCGGCACGCTCTTCACGGCGCTCGAGCGCATCTGTCGAGACGTGGCGCGAGCGACCGGCAAGCGCGTCGCGTTCGACGGCGTCGGCGGCGACGTCCGCCTCGATGCCCAGGTGCTCGCGACCGTGCACGGCGCGCTCGTGCAGCTCGTGGGCAACGCGGTCGCACACGGCATCGAGCCCGAAGCCGTACGCCGTCGCCACGGCAAGGCGCCGGAAGGCCTCGTGCGCGTGCACGTCGGCCGGCGCGGTCGGCTCGTCGCGATCCGATGCGAGGACGACGGTGCCGGCGTCGATGTCGACGCACTGCGGGCCGCAGCCCGGCGCCGCGGAATCCCACTCACGGACGCGCACGGCGACGACGAGCTGCATTCGCTCGTGTTCGAGAGCGGCGTCAGCACGGCCGACACCATCACGCACGAAGCGGGCCGCGGTGTCGGATTGGACGTCGTTCGCGAGGCGGCGAAACGGCTCGGCGGCACGGTGTCGGTCCACACGGAGCGCGAGCGAGGCACGACGATCGAGCTCGTCGTGCCCGTGACCGTCGCATCGCTCACCGCGCTGACCGTCCACGCGGACCCGTGGGCGGTGACGATCCCGCTCGACGGCATCCGCCGCGCCATGCGGCTGGCGGACGCCGACATCGCCCACACCGCCGAGGGCGACTCGATCGTCTACGAGGGCAACGTCATCCCGTTCGTTCCGCTCGCGCGCGTGTTGACCGGAGATCGTGCCGCGCCCCACGGACCGCGCGCGTGGTCGGCCGTGATCGTGCAGGGCAAGGGTGGCATCGCGGCGGTCGGCGTCGATCGGCTGCTGGGCGCGAGCGATGTCGTGATCCGTCCGCTGCCCGAGCTCGCGAGGACCACGGCCGTGGTCGCGGGTGCCTCCGCCGACGCGAACGGCGATCTGCGCCTCGCGCTCGATCCCGACGCGCTCGTCGAGGCGGTCGGACGCGTGGGCGCGACGGCTCCGCTCGAACGCAGGGTGCGCGCTCCCGTGCTCGTCGTCGACGACTCGCTCACCACGAGGATGCTCGAGCGCAGCATCCTGGAAGCGGCGGGCTACGACGTGGACATCGCGGTCTCGGGCGAGGAAGGCCTCGAGAAGGCGCGCGCGAACCGCTACGCGATCTTCCTGGTCGACGTGGAGATGCCCGGCATGAGCGGCTTCGAATTCATCGAGCGGGTCCGCGCCGACGCGCAGTTGCGCGACGTACCGGCGCTCCTCGTCACGTCGCGGGCGTCGCCCGACGACATCCGTCGCGGCGAACAGGTCGGCGCTCAGGGACACATCGCGAAGGGTGAGTTCGACCAGAGCCGATTCCTCGATCGCGTCCGCGAGCTGGTGGGGGCCTGATGGCACGGATCCGAGTGCTCGTCGTCGAAGATTCGCTCACGGTGCGACGCCACCTGTGCGAGGTGCTCGCGAACGATCCCGATCTCGAGGTCGTGGGCGAGGCCGAAGACGGCAAGCAAGCGATCGAGAAGTGCCTCGCGCTCCGGCCCGACGTGGTCACGATGGACATGATGCTGCCGGTCATGAGCGGGCTGGCGGCCACGGAGTACATCATGGCCCACTGTCCCACGCCGATCCTCGTGGTCTCGTCGTCGATGAATCGCAACGAGCTGTTCAAGACGTACGATGCGATGGCGGTCGGCGCCGTCGACGTGCTCGACAAGCCCCCCGCGCACGAGCCTCCGGGCGCGTGGGAGGACACGTTCCTCGCCACGGTGAAGCTCGTGTCGCGCATCCGCGTGATCACGCACCTCCGCGGCCGTCTCCGGTCGCCCATGATGCAGCCGACGAGCGCTGCGAAGCTCGCGTCGTCGCGATCACCTCGCGTCCTCGCGATCGGAGCGTCCACGGGTGGACCCGGCGCGATCGTGGAGCTGTTGCACGGCCTGCCGGCGGCATTCGACGTACCGATCGCGTTCGTCATGCACATCCACGAGCCCTTCGCGCACGCCTTCGCGCAATGGCTCGACGGACAGACGTCACGACGCGTCGCCTACGCGAGCGACGGCGAGCGCGTGAGCGATGCCGTGGGGCGCGTCGTGATGGCGCCGCCGGGCAAACACCTCGAGATCCGCGACGAGCGGTTTCGTCTCACCGACGGAGCCGAGCGCCACAGCTGTCGGCCGTCGGTGGATGTGCTGTTCGAGTCCGTCGCGACGGAGTACGGCACCGCCGCGATCGGCTGCCTGCTCACCGGCATGGGCCGCGACGGCGCGCTCGGTCTGTTGCGGATGCGCGAGGCGGGCGCTCAGACGATTGCGCAGGACGAGAACAGCTGCATCGTCTACGGCATGCCGCGCGAGGCGGTGCAGATCGGCGCAGTCCGTCACGTGCTCCCGCTCTCCGAGATCGGCGCCAAGTTGGTCGAGCTGGTGGGTGTGACGAACGGAGGAAAGGGATGACCGCACGCATCCTCGTCGTGGACGACAGCCTCACCGTTCGAATGGACCTCGCGGACGCTTTCACGGCCGTGGGGTTCGCGGCGGTGCCTTGCGCGACGCTCGACGAGGCCCGGACCGTGCTCGCAGCCCAGCACGTCGACGTGCTCGTGCTCGACGTGATGCTGCCCGACGGCGACGGCGTCGACCTGCTGCGCGAGGTACGGGCATCGGCGACCGGTGGGCCTGCGGTGCTCATGCTGTCGGCGGAAGCGGAAGTCTCCGATCGAATCCGCGGCATCCAGACCGGCGCGGACGAGTACATCGGCAAGCCCTACGACCTGGCATACGTCGTCGCCCGTGCACGCGAGCTCGCTCGCATCCGCACCTCCCCCGACGGTCGTGGCCCGACCGTCCTCGTGATCGACGACAGTCGCACGGCTCGCGACGCCGTGCGACGCGCGCTCGAGCGCGGCGGCTACGACGTGATCGAGGCGGCGACCGGCGAGGAGGGCCTCCGCCTCGCAGCGAGCGAGCGACCCGACGCGGTGATCGTCGATTCCGTGCTCCCCGGCATCGACGGGAGCACGGTCATCCGCAGCCTTCGTCTCGACGCTGCCACGCGCACGATCCCGTGCGTATTGCTCACCGGGGAAACCGATCGGGGCGCCGAGCCGCGTGCGCTCGACGCGGGTGCCGACGCCTTCCTCCGCAAGGGCGACGACGAGGAGCTGCTGCTCGCTCGTCTGTCCGCGACGCTGCGCCGCGCGGAGGGTTCCGCAGGTCGCGAGTCACCGAGCTTGCTGGGACCCCGCAAGATCCTCGCCATCGACGACAGCACCACCTATCTACAAGCCTTGGCCGCAGCGCTCCACGGCGAGGGCTACGACGTCGTGCTCGCGCGCTCGGGCGAGGAGGCGCTCGAGCTGCTCGCCGTGCAGTCGGTCGATTGCATCCTCTTGGATCTGCTGATGCCGGGGATGGGCGGGCACGAGACCTGCCGGCGCATCAAGTCCGCTCCGATCGTGCGCGACGTCCCGCTCGTCATCCTCACCGCCGTGGACGATCGCGCCGCGATGCTCGACAGCCTCGCCGCCGGGGCAGACGACTACATCGCGAAGTCGAGCGAGTTCGACGTGCTGCGCGCTCGCGTACGCGCGCAGATCCGACGGAAGCAATTCGAGGACGAGAACCGCCACATCCGCGAGGAGCTGCTGCGCGCCGAGCTGGAAGCCGCAGAGGCGCGGGCGGCCCGCGAGCTCGCCGAGGCGCGCCGCGTGCTGGTGGAAGAGCTCGAGTGGAAGAACGCGGAGCTGCAGTTCAAGAACGAGGAGCTCGAGTCGTTCAGCTACTCGGTGTCCCACGATCTGCGCGCACCGCTGCGCAGCATCGATGGGTTCAGTCAGGTCTTCCTCGAGGACTACGGCGACAGCCTCGACGATCGAGGCCGCGACTACCTGATGCGCGTGCGGGCGGCGGCGCACCGCATGGGCCAGCTCATCGACGATCTGTTGCAGCTGTCGCGGGTCGGACGGGCGGAGCTCCGGCGCGAGCGCGTGGATCTCTCTGCCGTCGCGCGCCAGTCCATGGCCGAGCTGCAGCGGGCCGACGCCGATCGCACCGTGGAGCTCGTGCTCGCCGATCGCGTCACCGCCGTCGGCGACCCGCACCTGTTGCGCATCGTGCTCGACAACCTGCTCGGCAACGCGTGGAAGTTCACGAGCAAGTCCGCCGCGCCCCGCATCGAGTTCGGTGTGACCGAGGATCACGGCCTACCCTCGTACTACGTGCGCGACAATGGAGCGGGCTTCGATCCCGCCTATGCCGAGCGGCTGTTCAAACCCTTCCAGCGCCTGCACTCCACCGCGGAGTTCCCCGGCACGGGCATCGGGCTCGCGATCATCCAGCGCATCGTGTCGCGCCACGGCGGTCGGTGCCGCGCCGAAGGGGCAACGGACGCCGGCGCGACGTTCTGGTTCACGCTGCCGACCCTGCCGGTCCCGTGGAGTTGAGCGCTCCGATCAGGACGCGACGAGTTCGGAAGCTGATCCCGGAGGAACGCGCGCGTGTCGGTTCTACTGGCGCGGCCCGGCAGCGCGACACAGGCGGTCGGCGATCGCCAGCCCGAGTCCGTCTCGGCCCGGCAAGGACGCCACGATGACGTCGCAGCCGCGAGCGTCCAGCATTCGCAGGAATCCGTAGAGACGCTGCGCGTAGTCGATCGTCGAGGGCGGCACCTCGATGACGTGCAGGTCCTCGTCCTCGCCGAGGCGCGCGGGCGAATCCGTCGCCGGCAGGAGCACACCGACGCGATGCCCCTCTCGCCGCAAGCGTCGCGCGTGCGCGACGACGTCGTCCGGCTCGACCAGCACCACCTTCGCCCGGGGCGCGTAGTGTGACGGATGCTGGCCGGGTGCTCGCACGGAGCCGGTCGCCTCCACCGGCAGGTCCTGCTCCAGCGCGCGCTCGAGATCCGCGCGTGGGATGCCACCCGGGCGTAGGATCGCCGGCGACGGACCGCTCGCGTCGAGGATCGTCGACTCGACGCCGACCATGCAGGGTCCACCGTCCAACACGACATCGACGGCATCGCCGAGCCCCTCACGGACGTGGGATGCGGTCGTGGGGCTCAGCGCACCGAAGCGGTTGGCGGACGGCGCCGCGACGGCGCCGCCGAACGCCGCGAGCAACGAGAGCGCGACGGGATGCGCAGGCACGCGCAAGGCCACGGTCTCGAGCCCACCGGTGACGGCGAGCGGCACTCGCCGGCTGCGTCGGAGGACGATCGTCAACGGACCCGGCCAGAAGCGCGCGGCCAAGCGCCGCACCGGGTCCGGAACGTCCGCAGCCCACTCGTCGAGCTGGCTCGCGACGCCGAGGTGGAGGATGAGCGGATGACTCGTGGGACGGCCCTTGACGGCGAAGATGCGCTCCACCGCGGCCACGTTCTCGGCATCTGCGCCCAGCCCGTAGACGGTCTCGGTCGGAAAGGCGACCAGACCGCCGCTCCACAGCGAGCGAACCGCTCGTTCGATGTCCCCGGGGTCGTCCATCGCCGGGATCTGCTCGCATCGGTGGCGCGCCGTCAAGCCTGCGAATCCGGCGAGACACGGACGCCCTCAGATCAGCATCGCGACTTCGAGGGAGGTCGAGCGCCTCCGAAGCGGCTCTCTGCCCGCACGTCCAGCGAGCGACGCACGGATCGCGAGAGTCGGGACAGCGCCCGATCCACGGCTTGCCGTGGGCTCGCGTCCAACGACGAGACGGTGATGCTCGGCATGCCATGCATGTGGGCGGTGGCGCGACAGCTCTTGTCGATGCCGCCCCGAGGGCCGTTGTCGTCGGCCAGGGTCACGTACAACGATGGAATCCGGGGCGAGAATCGCCCGAGCGCGAACCGAGCGCGATACTCGACGTAGTCGAGGAGCCCGTCGTCGTCGGACAGATCGCGGACGCGGAGATGGATGCGCATGCCGGGAGTGTGGCGAGGTTCCCGAGCCCGGACCAATCGGATGTGCCGCGTCACACCATCGAAAAATCGCTCGTCATCGCGATGTTCGTCGCGCTGGACGGGAGGCGAGCCAGCGCCGCACTCGCTGACCGGTGGCGATCAACGCGGTCATGCCGGCGATCACGCCGGCGGTTCGATACGTGCCGACGAGCGTCACGCGACCCGACAGGTCGAGGATGATCCGCGAGTGCACCGTGACGAGCACACCGCCATCGGTCACTAGGATCTCCTCGCGGCTCGCCGCGACCACGCCGAGCAGCTCCGCATACAGGAGCACGCGGTGGTGGGGCTGCACACCGATGGAGCCGGACACGTAGCCGGACACGATCCTCTTGCCCGTGAGGTTGCCGTCGACGCGCACGGCGGCGTTCAGATCGAGGATCGTGTACTGCCCGAGCGGCTGCCCGACGATGAAGACGAGCCCGACGACGGGCACACCGCGGTACGCCTTGCCCGGCGGACGGAACGCCAACAGCGGCTGGATCCCGAGCGACGGGACCCAGCGCGGGATGTCCTCGTTCGTGAGCCGCACCTTCGCGCTGAACTCGAGCAGCGGCACGTCGTCGAGCGCGCGCCTCGTCGCTCGCAGCGACGTGCCGCTCACGAACGACCCGTCTTCGTCCGTCGCCGCGGTGATCCACTCGTGCAGATCGCCTTCGAGCAAGCGCAGCTCCACACGATCGTGGATGCCGACGCGCAGCGTGCTCTCGGTCGCGAGCGGCGACGAATCCGCGCGGCGCTGCGCGACCTCGGCATCGAGACCGATCTCCAGCTGCCACGCCCCGACCGGCACGATGTGCGTGCCGTTCGTGGCGTCGGGCCGATCGGAGAACGTCGGCGGCTCGACCGGCGCAGCCAGTGCGAGCGCAGCGAGGAACGCGAGCACGAGTCGCCGACTTCAGAGGAGCTGGTTCGCCGCGCCGTCGATCAACAAAGCGCCCTTGATCGCCACCTTGTCGCCCACCTGCAGGCCGCTCACGATCTGCACGCGATCCTCGTACGCGTGCCCGATCTGCACGTCGCGGCGCTCGAACCCGCCAGCGTCGTTCTCGACGTAGACGACCGGCTGATCGCCGTCCTTGATGAGCACGGCGCTCACCGGCACCGTGAGGCCCTCGGTCGCCGCACCTCGGATCGTGGCGCGCGCGAACATGCCGGCCTTGAGCGTGTCGAGGTCGCGCTCCTTCAGCTCGATGTACACCGGGGCGCGTCGGACCGCGGTGTCGAGCAGCACGCCGACCGCCGTGACCTCGCCCACGACGGGCTCCTTGCGAGCCGCGAGATCGACCTGGACCTGCGCGCCCTCCTCGATGAGCGGTAGATCGTCCTGGAACACGTCGGCGACGACCCACAGGTCCCTGGGATTGCCGAGCTCGAACAGCGGCGCGCCGTCCGGATCCACCTGCGCACCGACGGTGGCGTTGCGGCCGAGCACCGTGCCGTCGATCTGCGACGTGACGATCACGGTGCCGCCGAAGCTCTTGCCGAGCAGGCTGACGTCGCGCTTGGCGGCGCGCAGGCGCTCCTCGCCGTCCTTCACCCGCATCTCGGCCATGACCTTCTCGTACTCGCGGCCCACGCCCTTCGCGAGCATGTCCTCTTGCCGACGGAGCACGTCGTTCGCAGCGGACAGCTCCACCTTCGCGCGCGCCAGCTCGGCGTGGTAGCCCGACGCACCGGGGCTCGCGAGCGTCGCGAGCGGATCGCCGGAGCGCACCTCGTCGCCGACTCGCACGTGGAGCTTCATCACGCGCGAGGCGATCGGCGCACCGACCTGTGAGACCGCGTTGTCACGGAACGCGAGGCGGGCGGGCGCCCGGATGGACACACCCGTCTCGGTGCTCCCCACCTCCTCGACGGTGACGTACGTGCGAGCGGCCTCGTCGAGCACGATGGCCTCGCCGACGAGCTTGGCCGAGAGCGGCCGAGCGTCTTCGGCTTCGCTGGCGGGGCCGCTCGCGTGGGCACCGACCTGACAGGCCGACCCGACGAGGAGCAGCGCGAGTGCGAGGCGGGATTGGATGTGCGTAGTCATTGCGAAACCTCAGTGAGGAGCGACGCCAGGTTGGGGGTCGTGCTCGAGATCGAATCGTTCCGGCTCGCGCAGCTGACGGGCCGCGAGCAACCGGTAGAGCACGGGGACGAACACGAGGGCGATGAGCAGGGTCGTCGCCATGCCGCACACGATGACGATCGCGAACGGCTTCTGCGTCTCGGAGCCGACGGCCTCCGACATCGCCATGGGGAGCAGGCCGAGCATGGCGAGCAACGCGGTCATGAGTAGCGCGCGGAAGCGCTTGGTCGCGCCGGCGAGAATCGCCGCGTCGAGCGGCACGCCCGCTCGGCGTTCGTCGTCGATCGCGGAGATCACGAGCAGCCCCGCGAGCGACACCTGACCGAGCAGCGCGATGAAGCCGACGGTCGCGCTCACCGAGAGCGCGATGCCGGACGCGTACAGGCCGAACAGGCCGCCGGTGACGGCGAACGGCGCGGACAAGAGCACGGTCGCCGCGCTGCGGCCCGAGCCGAGCGCGCCGTACAGCAGCAGGTACACCATGAGGATCGCGACGGGCACGATGATCTTCAGGCGACCCATCGCGCGCTGCTGGTTCTCGAACTCGCCGCCCCACACGAGATACTGGTCGTCGGGCGTGGTGACCTGGTCCTCGACCGCGCCGATCGCATCGTCGACCGTGGAACCGAGATCGCGGCCCTCGACGTTGAACTTCATCGCGAGATAGCGACTGTTGCCCTCGCGCATGATCGAGATGCGACCGGTGTCGATGGAGATGTCGGCGAGCTCGCGCAGGGGCACGCGCGCGCCGGACTGGGTCGGCACCATGAGCTGGCCGATGCGCTGGGCGTCGTTCTTCTCCGCGGTGGGCAGGCGCACGCGGATCGGCACCATGCGCTCCTTCTCCCACATCGTCGTGACGACGCGGCCGGCGAGCGCGGTCTCCACCACGGCTGCGGCATCTTCGACGCTGATGCCGGCGCGCGCGAGCGCAGCGCGGTTCAGCTTGATCTGCAGCTGCGGCACGGTGGCATCGCGGTAGAGCCCGAGGTCGACGACGCCCTCGACCTGCTCGAGCGTCTCCATCGACTTCACGAGCGTGTCGCGCATCTCGGGCAGCTCGGTGCCGAACACCTTGAGCACGACCTTGCCGCGCACGCCGCTCACGGCCTCTTCGACGCGATCCTTGATCGGCTGCGAGAAATTGAACTTCACGCCGGGGATCTCGGACAGCGACGCGCGCATCTCGGCGACGAGCTGGTGGCTCGTCAGGCCCGGGCGCCACTGATCGCGCGGCTTGAGGCGCGCGAACGTCTCCGACATGTTCATCGTCTCGTTGTCGAGCCCGTCCTCCGGACGGCCCTGCTCGGACGGTGTGCTGAGGACCTCGGGGAACTCCATCAGCTTGCGCCGGACCTCCTCGAGCACGTCTTGGCCGCGCTCGAGGCTGATCGACGGCGGCATCTCGACGACGACGAACACGTCGCCCTCGTCGAGCTCGGGCAGGAACTCTGTGCCCACGTGCGGAGCGATCCACACCGCGGCGGTGAAGAGCCCCACGGCGACCGCGAGGCCGAGCGCCTTGTGACCGCCGCGCAGCAGCCACGCGAGCAGCTTGCCGTAGCCGTCGCGCAGCAGCAGCAGCGACTTCGGCTCCTTCGCGAGCGCGTCCTTCGGGCGCAGCAGCACCGCGCACAAGGCGGGCACCACCGTCAGGGAGAAGACCAGCGCGCCGACCAGCGCGAAGCTGTACGTGAGCGCGAGCGGGCGGAAGATGCGGCCCTCGACGCTCTCGAGCGTGAACACCGGCACGAGCGCCGCGATGATCACGGCCATCGCGTAGAACGTCGGCCGCGCGACCCGCAGCGCGGAGTGGGCGACGAGGCGCAGCATGCCGCGCTTGTCGGGTGGTTTGACGACACGAGCCTCGTGGATCGCGCTCTCCACGAGCACCACCGCACCGTCGACGATGATGCCGAAGTCGATCGCCCCCATCGAGATCAGGTTCGCCGGCAGCCCGATGAGGTACAGGCCCGTGAACGCGGCGAGCAACGAGAGCGGGATGACGACGGCGACGATCAGCGAGCCGCGGATGCTGCGCAGGAACAACCAGACGACCGCCACGATGAGCGCGAACCCGTGCAGCAGGTTGTCGTTGACCGTGTCGAGCGTGAGCTCGGTGAGCGTGCTGCGGTCGTACATCGGCTCGATCCGCATGCCGTCGGGCAGGATCCCGCCGTTGAGCTCCGCCACCTTCGCGTGGATGCCGTCGAGCACCTCTTCGGGGTTCTCGCCACGGCGCAAGAGCACGATGCCCTCGACGATCTCGCGCTCCTCGTTGTAGCCGACGGATCCCTGCCGCGGCGTGTACGACTGCACGACGCGGGCGACGTCACCGATCGTCACCGGCGTGCCGGCGTCGACCTCGAGCACGATGTTCTTGATGTCCTGCGGCGAGCTCAGGTAGCCGATGCCGCGGATCATGAATTGCTGATCGCCGCGCTTCTGGAACCCACCGCCGACGTTGAGGTTCGAGCGCTCGACCGCGTCGGTGACCTCGGCGAGCGTCAGGCCGTACGCGTTGAGCCGCGCGGGGTCGACCTCGACGTGGAACTCCTTGAGGAAGCCGCCCATGCCGACGGCGTCTGCGACGCCCGGCACCTGTTTGAGGATGCGCGCGACGGTCCACTCCTGCTCCGAGCGCAGCTCGTAGAGGTCGTGACGATCGCTGACGAGGCGGTAGTAGTAGATCTTGCCCAGCGGCGTCGCGTCCGGGGTGAGCTTGACGTCCGCCAGCTCGGGCAACTCGGCCTGCAGCAAGCGCTCCGCGGTGCGCGTGCGCGCCTGGAAGCTCTCCATGCCGTCCTCGAACACGCACCAGATGATCGTGAGACCGAAGCCGCTCTCACTGCGCATCATGGTCATGCCCGGGTTGCCGTTGAGGGCACGCTCGAGCGGGATCGTGACCTGGCGCTCCATCTCCTCGGGCGCGAGGCCGGGCAGCGTCGCGACGACCTCGACCTGCACGTTCGTGACGTCGGGATAGGCCTCGACCGGCGTCTTCAGATACGCGTGTGCACCGAACGCAGCGACGAGCAGCGTGACGAGGATCGCCGCGAAGCGACGCTGGATGCACAGGACGATGAGCGCTTGGAGCATGGCGAAGGGACTTCCGAGGGGATCGCACCGGGAATTCGCTCGCGGGCCGGATCACGGTTCGGCGTGATCGCGACGGCTCGCGCGCGAGGCCTCGACATCGTTCGCTCGGTCGTGCGTTCCGCCGCGTCGATCGAATTCGATCGCGTACGGACGCGCGCACACGCGGCGAACGAAGGGCTATCGGTGCGCTGTCGGAGGTCCGCGCGAGCGGGCCTGCGTCCGCCACGCGGAGCGCGGCGTGAGGGCAGACCCGTCGAGGGCGGCCAAGCTGCTGATCAGGATGCGGGGCGCGAACTCGTGGCCGACGCCCGCGACGTCGTCGCCGTCGAGCCAGCTCGTGTCGGGCTGGGCGCCCGTGCGCGGCCGTTCGAAGCGCTGGACCACCGTGGGCCGGCGCTCGTTGTTCGCGACGTCGTCACCGGGCTCCGCGGCCTCGAGCGAGTGGTCTTGCGCATGCGCGACACCGCCTTGCGCGGGACGAGCGAACATCCCGAGCACGAGGGTCAAGAGCAGTGCGAGCGAGCGCGCCATGGACGACGGCGATCGGAGAAGCGATCTCAAAGGGCAACATACCGTCGCGTGAAACCGCTTTCAAGGGGCCTCCCGGGCGAGCTCGAGCGTCGGTCACACGCAACGGTACACGTGCGGGCGTGATGTAAGCCGCGATTGCATGGGAGCAGATCGGCATGGAGGTGGGCGGTGCTCGCATTGGGCGGTTCGCCCGGCGGTGCAGCGGACGGAAGCCGCGGTACGCTCTCGCGCGGTGATGCGTCGATCGCTCGCGTTCTCCGTCGTGCTCGCTTTCTCTCACGCCTTCGCGTGGGCGCCGAGTGCCGCCGCCGCACCGAAGTCGAACGCAGTCGTCGCGTACGAGGCCGGTGTCGAGCTCGTGCGCGCGAAGGACTACGACGAAGCGATCGCGAAGTTCGACTATGCCGCCGAGCTCGAGCCGAGCTGGAGCGCGCCCGTGAAGGCGCGCGCCGACGTGTTCGCGACGCTGGCGGAGCAGAACCGACCTTCCGCCGCGTTCACGGCGGCGCGTGCCGACGACCTCGAGCGTCTGGTCGTCATCGAGCCCGGCGTCGACACGGCGGCGCGCAAGCACGAGATCGCGGCGCTGCGCCAACAGAGCGCCGCCGCGGCGAAGAAGGAAGCGAAGCGCCGCAAGCTCATGGCGCCGGCCGCCGTGACGATCACGCTCTCGGCCGGCTTCCTCGTCGCGGGCGTCCTGCTGTACAGCATGAAGCCGACCCGCGACGCGCTGCAGCCCGGCGCGTATCGGCAGGAGCGCCGCGACGACGCCGGCATCGCGATGATGGCGATCGGCGGAGCGCTCGCACCCGCTGCGATCGCGCTCGGCGTCCTCGCGTTCCGCCAGTCGAAGCACGACTCGCGCCGCAACGACTACGAGGCGACCACCGGCCGCGGGCGCCCGCGCCTCGCGGTCGCGCCGTCGTTCCACCGCAACGGCGGTGGGCTCGCGCTCGCGCTCACCTTCTGATCACTGCGGCTCGGTGACGACCTCGCGGCGGCAGTGCCCCATCGCGGCGTGCTCCTCCCTCCGACGCGGGCACCGCCTCGCACGGCACGCCCACTCGCGCTCAGGCTGTGCCGCCCGTGCGCGCCCGCAAGCGCGCGGCCACGCTCGTCCGATTCCTTGCGTTCCACGGCCGCAGGTGCAACCAAGATCCCATGCGCTCCGCCGTCCTCTTCGTCCTCGCCGCGTTGTGCGTCTCGTCGCCCGCGGCGCCGACGGCTCGCGCGAAGGGCCCCGCCAAGCCGGAGGCGAAGGCCCTCGCCGTGATCACCGCGGAGATCCGACACGACGGCGAGCTCGTGTCGCGACCGACGATCCACGCCGAGATCGGAGGCTCCGCCGGCATCCGTCAGGCGGTGGAGATCGACGGCGAGCCCGTCGAGCTCGACGTCGAGATCCGCATCGATCGCGACAAGCGACAGCCCGGCCGCCTCACCGGCAAGTTCGTCTACCGCCTCCCCGACGAGACCGTCGCCGTCACGGAACGCTGGCGCGCCGACCGACGCGTCGAGCACGTCGCGGGCCCCTTCACGATCACGCTCGCTCTCTCCGCCGCGCCGCGCTGACGCGCGGACGCAGGCCGAGCAGCACGGCGAAGAGCGCGAGCACACCGAACGCGCCCGGTTGGCGCGTGGGGCCGCAGGCGTAGCACGTGGGGTCCGAGCCGGCGATGCCGCTCTCGTAGCCGAACGTGCCGACGTCCTCGCGATCGGGGCGCTTCGGGATCGCCTTGTCCGGATCCGTCGGCCACGTGATCACGCTCGGTCCGAGCGAGCTCGGCTCCACGTCGTCGTCCGGCAGGCGTCGCGCGGTGAGCAGCGTGACCGCGCGCGGGCCCGCGAGCGCGAGCGCCGTGCTCGCGGTGGCTGCGTCGTCGCGATCGAGCGTGAGCCACCCGAAGCGCCCGCGGAAGTCGGAGCGCAGCATCGTGTAGAAGCCCGCTTCCGCGAACAGCGGCTCGGCGTGCACGACATCGTCGTCGGTCTCGATGCCGTGGGTCGTCATGCCGGTGACGACGACGTTGCCGTACGGATCGGCGGCGATGCCCGCCGGGCGTACGACCGCATCGGGATCGGCGAACCCGATCGCCTGCCCGAACTGCGGCGTGCCGTCCACGGCCACGCGCACGTAGTGTGCGTGCATCCCCGCGGTGTCGCCCGGGGTCGACAGCGGATCGAACGCGACGTCGCTCGCCGAGCTCAGCCCGTGGATCGAGCCTTCTGCCTGCGCGAGTGCGTAGACGAGCCCGTCCTCGCCGCGCGCGACCTCGACGATGCGCGCGCTCGCGTGATTGCAGTCGACCGCACCGAACGCGCGCCAGCGTTCGCTGCCATCGGTCGCGAAGCCGACGAGCAACGGAGCGTCGACCGCTCCATCGCACGTCGAGCGCCACCCGCCGGCGACCACGAGACCCTCGTCGTCGAGCACCGCGACGGACGTCGCGGTCCCCTCGAGCGTCGCACCCCCCAGCGCGTCACCGTCGATCGCGAACGCGAGCAGCTCGCCGCCGGTCGCGACCGCGAGGGTGCCTTGCGTGCCGAGGTCGACACTCGCGTCGCCCGCCGGCAGCGGCGCCCGCCAGAGGAGGTCGAGGTCCAATGACAGCACCGCGAGCTCGGCCGCATCGACGATCGCGATGCGACCACGCCGCGAGTCGATCGCGACGTCGTGGACGCCGCGCTCCCGTGCGATCGTGACGAGCGGATCGCCCGCGGCATCGAGCCGCACGACGATGCCCTCGTCGCCGTCCTCTCCCACGACGACCACCGATCCGTCGTCGGCCAGAGCGAGCGCCGCCGGCCGTTCACCGATCGCGTCGGCGGCGAGCACGTCGACGTCGGGCTCCGCATGGGCCACCGGAACGAGTGTGAGCATCGAGAGCACGAAGGTCGGGATACGGATGGTCATGGGAGCTCTCCGGGTACGAGCACGATGTCGCCGACGTCGACGTCGACGGTGATCACGGCGGTCGCCATGGGGTCGCAGGCGACGCCCGTGGTGTCGACGTCGCCGTCGGTGGTCGCGAGCTCGCAGCGATAGCTGCCGGGCGGCAGCACGAGCTCGACGTTGCCCTTGCCCACCGCGACCCGCAGGTCCGTGGGCGGCACGTACATCTCGATGTTCACGTCACCGCGCTCCGCGGCGACGTCGACGAACGGCGTGCGCAGGTGGGCGCCTTCGAAGCCACCACCCTCCACGTCCACGGTGATCGGCGCGTCCACGCCGGTGATCTTCACGTCGCCGTCGTGCGCCTGCACGTCCACCGCGACCCCGAACGGAACCTCGGCGTACCACGATACGCTGCAGTGCTCCGTGCTGTCGCACAGGCTGACGACCTCGAGCGCATCTCCGTCCACGGCCCAATCGACCGTGCCGATGTCGTACAGCGAGCCGACGAGGTAGTAGTAGAGGCTCGTGCCGTTGCGGTCGAACGCGTAGACCTCGACGCCACCGGCGTCCACCTCGAACGCGATCTCTCCGACCGGATCGAGGACGAGCTCGCGCTGCGCGAGGTCGGCGAGCACCTCGCCGCAGATCGAGCCCCCGAGCAGCGGCAGCGCGGCCACCAGGCCGAGGGCGTGCCGACGATGGACCGTCATGGCGTGATCCCCGTGACGACGATGTCGCCGTCGCCCGTGCGCACGTCGAGCACGGCCGCCGCCGTGTCCATACACGTGATCCCGTTGATGGTCTGCTGCCCGCCGCCCGCCTCGAGCGTGCAGCGGTACTCGCCGGCAGGCACGTCGAGCACGATCTCGCCGCGGCCGACGTCCACCTGCACCGACTCCGGCACGCCGGCGTAGTCGAGGTCGACGTCGGCCTCGTCGGCCGCGATCGTCACGTTCGGCGACAACAGCCGCACACCCCTGAACCGCCCGTTCTCGAACTCCGCCTCGATGTCGCCGTCGGTGTACCCGATGTCGATGTTCGCGTTGTCCATCGTGATGTCGAACGCGATGCCGAACGGGAGCTCGAACATGTGATCGAAGGTGCAGTTGCCGTCGTACTTGCAGTGCACTTCGTAGCTCGCCACGCCGTCCTCGATCGAGAACGAAGGCTTGCCCAGGCTGGCCTCGAAGCCGAATGTGTGGCGCTTGAGCAGGATCGCGTCTCGCTCGTACGCGGTCGCGTCGATGTTGCCGTCGTCCGTGACGATCACGATCGTGTCGACCGGATCGGTCACGAGGAACGTCTCGGTGTAGTCGAGCGCGAGGCCGCACGTGCCGGCGCCCATCAGCGCCGGCAGCCCGAGCGTCGCGAGCACGGCGGGCAGGTAGGCTCGCAGTTTCATCGGACACCCACCTCTTCGATGCGACCCGTCACGGCCAACACGTCCACCTCGGCCTCGACCGTGGCCTCGAGCAGGTCGATGCGCGTGAGCGCGATCTCGAAGCGCGTGCGCGTGGCATCGAGCAGATCGATGAGCTCCGAGTCGCCCGAACGGAAGCTGTCCTCGGCCATCTGCTTCAGCGACGGGATCTTCGCGAGGACGTCGGCGTCGTACGTGGCGAGCACGTGCTTGTGGTGCTCGAGCAATCGGAGCGCCCGCTCGAGCTCGGCCTTCGTCGCGGCCACGACCGCATCCTTCTCGAGCGCGGCCCGCTTGCTGCGGCTCTTCGCGCGCGCGATCATCCCCTGCCCCCAGTCGAACATCGGGATCGGCACCGTGATGCCGAACTGCGTCGAGATCGAGTAGTAGTTCTGGATCGCCACCGTACCCGCGGTGATCGACGGCACCGGCCAGCGCTCTCGCTTCGCGAGGTCGATGTTCTTCACCGCGTACGCTTCGTTGCGCGTGGCGGCGAGGATCTCCGGCTGCGAGCGCTGGACGTCGGGCCACATCTGATCGGCGCCACCCTTCACGCCCACGAGCGCGAGCTCGCCCTGCGCCTCGGGATGGAAGTCCGGAATGCCGAGCAGCACGCCCAACCGTCCAGCGGCGTCCTGCATCCCCGCGTCCACTTCGGCCCGTCGCGCCTTCCACGACGCCATCTCCATGTCGACGCGCAGGATGCTGTAGTCCGTCTCGGCGCCCGCGCTGCGACGCGCGGACACCAGCCCTTGCACGTACGCGAGGTCCGCGAGCGCTTCGTCGTACACGGCGAGCCGTGCCTGATCGGCCTGCAGCTCGACGTAGAGGTCACGGGCCTCGTGCGCGAGCACGTGGAAGCTCACCTTCAGATCCGCCTCGGCCGCCTTCACGCCGACCTTCGCGGTCTTCGTGCGCATGCGTCGTTGGCCGGCGATGAGCAGCGGCAGCGTCGCGTTCGCGTAGTACGTGCCGACGCCGTTCTGGTTGAAGCCCGAGTTGAGATAGAGGATCGCGAGGTTGAGGATCGGATTCGGCAACACGCGTGCGGCCGTCACCTCGGATTTCGCGACCTCGACGTCGGCCTGGTAGGCCTTGTAGCGCGGGCTCTTCTTCTTCAGCAGCTCGAACACCTCGGGCAGCGAGATCGCGACGCGAGCCTCACCGTGATCGGAGGGCGCCGGCGCCCTCGTCACGGGTGGCGAGCGCGTGGGTTCCGGGCTCGCAGGTGGCGAGCTCGTCGGCGCCGGTCCGGCCGGGCCGGGGCCCACGCTGGCCATCGGCGACGCCGCCACGGTCGTGGGCAAGCAGAGAGCGGTGACGAGCATCAGGCTCGAGAGCTGCGCGAATCGGAAGGGCACGGTGGTCTCTTTCGGTGCATTGCGGCCACGGCCGCGAACTGGGCACGGGCGACGAATCGCCGCCGACGAAGATCGGTGGCTCTCGCGACAGCTCGCGCGCGCGCCGGCACCGAGCCGAGCACGCGACAGCGAGGACCGAGGCGGATTGTTCAGGCGTGCGGTGGACCGCGAGGATCCGCGCGACACGGCGCGCGACACCGCGGGCGCAGCGACACGCCGGTGTTCGGACCCACCGTGCGCTCCGCCACCGCAGGGCTACACCACGTCGATGGCACCACGCCGACGAACGCGGTCACGAAGCCGCGCAGATCGTTGTCGAGCGTGGTCGCGGCGCGCCGGGGCTGGTGCAGCGTGACGTCGTCGACCTCTGCGCACCCCACCGCCACCGGCGCCTCCGCGGCGAACGCATCGCTCGGGCGCAGGAGCAACGTGAGAGCGAGCCCGAGGAGCAGCGCGATCAGCCGGTGGCCGGGGATCCCCACGAGCGCACGCAGCTTATCGACGCGCAGAACTGCCATCAAGCCGCCGCCAGAGGCCCATCGCGGGCCGGCGGGGGCGGTCCCCTGCCGTTTCCGAGTTGCCGCTGTGGCCGCGACCCCGTAACTTGCGAGATGGTGGTCTCGGCTCGCCAGATGGGACGCCTCGCTTCGTCGCTGCTGGTCGCAGCGGTGTGGGCGTGGACGCTCGTGTGCTCGCCCGTGACCAGATCGTGCGGGGACACGCGCTGCGAACGCTCGGTGGCGCCCTGCCATTGTGTCGAACAGCACCCCGCGACGAAGCGGTCCCAGTTCCGCGCCCAGGTCATCGATCGGTCGATCGACGAGTCCGCGACGCTCGACGTCTCTGATGGCTTTCGTGCGCCGCTCGTGGTCGACCTGCTGTCTGCCGCGCGGGTCCGCGGGAGCGCGGCGCATCGCGGACACTTCGCCCATTCTGCACGCGGTCCTCCGGTCCAGGCCTGACAGAGGTTCTCGGTCCGTGATGCGCCGGCGTCACGCGTGACGAGGTCGTCGCGCGTCGGCTCCTTCGCTGCCAGCGAGCCGCGATGCCGGTCCCCACCGCGCAGCAGAAATTCGATCCGTGCGATGCAAACCGTTGCCGTTCCTTCCACCGGTGCGTTCGACTTCACCAGCGTGACCGCGCGCGCGCCCGAGCCCGTCGCCGTCCGTTCTCCGCAAGACGAAGCAGTCGCGGCCAAGCTCGCGTTGCTCGACCTGGCCGCGCGCCTCGGCAGTATCGCCGAGGCGTGTCGCGTCGCAGGCTTCAGCCGCGGCACGTTCTACCGGCTCCGCGATCGCTACGCCGCGCGCGGCGAGCAGGGCCTGCGCGAGCTCGATCGACGCGGGCGGATCCCGAAGAATCGCCTCGAGGCCAGCGTGGAGGCGATGGTGGTGGAGCTCGCGCTCGAGCATCCGACGTGGGGTCGCCGCCGATTCGTGCAGCTGTTGGCCCAGCGCGGCGTACGGATCTCCGCTTCGGGAATCCGCCTGGTCTGGAAGCGCCACGGACTCCTCCACGCGCGTTCGCGCATCGCTTCGGCGCGGCTGCGAGCATGAACGATGCGGGGACCGAGGGTGTCCGCTCACGCGTGACCGCGTTGCGACGACGCCTCCGGTCCCCTATCGTCGTGGTCGGAGTGGCGGAGTCCGGCAACATCGTGCGGCGGTGGCTCGGCCTGCTCCTCGCGGCCCTGTGGCTGCTGACGCTGTCCTCCACCCCGACCGCGCGCGTGACCGGTGGCGAGCGCCCGGCCCTCGAGCGCAGTGGGCTCGCCGATCACCATCCCTCGAGTGCGGCGCGCACCATCGCCGTCGAGGACAACGAGGGCGGGGGCGTCGACGTCGATGCGGTGCTCGCCTCCGTCACGATCCTGGGCGGCCCCGACGTCGCTGATTCCATCCGCACCGATGTCGACGGGCTCGTTCCCGTTCGGCGCCACGAGTTCGAACGACAAGCGCGCGGTCCACCGGCGCGAAGCTGAGCGATTGCCTCGGTCTTCGTGACGTCGGGGGCATCTCGCAGGCGAGAGCCTGTGGGCTCCTCATCGCTGCCGTCGAGCCGCGATGCCCCATTCCACCGCGCAGCGAGAGTTCGTTCCGTGTCATGCAGGACAATTCACTCTCCCACGTCGACCCCGTCGCGCCCTCGCGGAACGCGACGGACGACCATCACGACGAGGACATCGTCGCGACGCGCCTGGCGGTGATCCAACTCGCCGAGAAGCTGGGCAACGTCACCCAAGCGTGCCGCACGATGGGCTTCAGTCGTGGCACGTTCTATCGCCTGAAGGCGCGCTTCGACGCCGAGGGCGAGGCCGGGCTGCGCGAGCTGGATCGCCGCGGCCGCGTGCCCAAGAACCGCTTCGATCCGCACATCGACGAGATCGTGCTCGAGCTCGCGAAGGAGCACCCCACGTGGGGCCGTCGCCGGTTCGTCGCACTGCTCGCCGAGCGCGGCATCGCGATCTCGGCCTCCGGTGTGCGCCTCGTCTGGAAGCGCCACGGGCTGCTCGACTCGCGCGTCAGAGACCGGTGAGATCCTCGATCCGGTCCATGATCGTGCAGTTCACATCGGCGATGCGATCGTCGATCTCGTCCCAGCGCGCGCCGGCTTCGAAGGCGCGCGCTGGGTCGTCGCACTGCAGGAGGCCCATGTCGATCTGGTGGGCCGGATCGTTCGCGTCGTAGCGATCGCTCCACGCGTGCCAGGCGGCGCCCAGCACGAACGGGTGCGCGGCGAACTGCTCGATCTGGCTGCGATAGTACGCGCCGCGTTGGATCTGATCGTCGGTCTCGTCGTCGTCGGGCACGAACGCGCCCGCGCCCCCCTTGTTCGACCAGCCGTCGATGCGCGCGCGCACGCTGAACTCCGAGACGACGACGGGCAGGCCCGAGCGCTCGTGCAGCTTCGTCAGGCCGTCGCCCAGCCACGGCTCCGCGAACTCGGGGTCGCCCGTGTACACGTTCACCGCGACGAGGTCGAAGCCCGCGTCGCCGTTGCGCGCGAGCAGATCGTAGGGGCAGTACACGATCTCGTCGGTGTCGGTGGGCACCGGCGTGCCGGGAGCGTCCCACCACGCGTCGGGCGACGCCGAGCTCGCGCCGTTCCAGAAGTCGTAGCCCGAGGCGTCGGTCAACGCCATGCGCGGCGACGCGAGCAGGTGATCGGGGTCGGTCGCGCGTACGGTGGTCGTGACGATCTCCACCCAGCGACGCAAGAGCTCGTCGTGCACGAAGCGCTGCAGATCCTCGCGGCACGGCTGATTGCAGTCGTGCACGTAGGGCACCGGCCGCGGGCCGGTCTCGACGATCGCGAGGAAGTCGTCGCCCGCGTAGCTCGCTTCCCACGCGTCGTTCAGCGCAGCGAGCGTGCCGTAGCGAGCGCGCAGGAAGCCCGCGAGCGCATGCGGTGTGCACTGCGGCGCGTCGATCGTCGACGCGTCGGGGCACTGCGTCCACAGCCAGCGCCGGAAGTCGCGGACGCCGGGATTGCCGTGGCCGGCGCGATCGAGCATGCCGGTCTCGTTGCCGAGGAACCACATCTGCAGGCGCGGATCGTCGACGCGGGGAAGCACGTCCTCCTCGACCATCGCGGCGAGATCGGCTGCAAACGCGGGATGCCATGGATCGCCGACGCGCGCCTCGGCGAGGCCGGTGCGCAGGACGACGCCGCTCTCGTCGCGCAGCGCTCCGTCGTCGCTCTTCGGCGCGGGCGAGAGCACGATACCGTACGGTGCCCCTGCGCCGCCCTCCTCGGCGGGACGGATCATCCACGAGTCGCGGCCCTCGTCGCCGAAGTCGTTCGTATCGCTGAACGCGGCGACGGAGTTGAAGCAATAGGGCGCGTCGTTGGTCTCGGCGCCGCTCGTACCGGTGGAGAGGCGCGCCCACTCGACGTTCGCGGCGGTGGTGGGATCGGTGCGCCGGATGAAGTCGACGATGCCGTCGCAGGTCTTGTCGCGCATCACCGTGTTCACACCCAGCCAGAACACGCGCTCGCCCTCGGGTGACACGAGCCACGTGCGCGCGCTGTCGTCGGGCGACTCGATGTGCCAACGCGCGGGCGGGGGATCGTCGGTGCCGGCGTCGGGTGCGGGCGAGTCTCCGGCGGTCTCGTCGGCGGCACTGGTGTCGTCGTCGGCGCTCGCTGTGTCGCTCGCGTCGCCGCCGGTGCTCGCGGCGGCGCCCGTGGAGCCGACCTCGTGACCATCGTCGTGCGCGTTCGGAGCGCTCGCATCGCCGCACGCCAGTGCGATCGCGAGCACGAGCATCGTCCCCTGTCTGCGCGGCATCGACCGTCGAGGCTCGCAGGGAACGCCGCGCTCGTCGATCACGCGCCTGCTCTACGCAGATCACGCTGGAAAAAAGCCTCGCTCGGCCCGACAATCGTCGTCTCGCATGGGCAGCCCCGAGAGCCCGCCCGCAACGGCCACACACGCGTCGTACACCGTCGAGACCCACGTCGGCCGACTCGTCGAGGGCCGCGTGTTCCGACTGTCGACCGCCGAGGAGGTGGACGAGTACATCGGTCGGATCGCGGCGGTCGTCGAGTCGATGCCGCATGGCTCGACCGGCGTGCTCGTGGCGGATCACCGACCGGCCGACATCTATGCGCAGCCCGTCACGGACCGGCTCGTCGAGCTGTTCCAGGTGATGAACGCTCGGCTCGACCGCGTTTCGATCGTCACCGGCGTCGAGAAGGCCACCCTGTACATGCAGCTGCGCCGCATCGTCCGCGCCGCGCACAACGACGCGCGCCAGGTCTTCCAAGACACGTCCACGGCGCTGCGCCACCTCTCTTCGGTGCTCACCCCCGAAGAGCTCGAGCGCGCCCGCGAGTTCCTCGAGGATTTCGCCTAATCGCCCGCGTGGTCGTGCAGCCACGTCCACAGGAGCGCCGTGCCGGTACGCAGGCCGATCGCGATCGCGTCCTCGTCCGCGACGAACTGCGGCGTGTGGGTCATCGCGCCGATGCGCTTCGCCCGGTTGCCGACGCCGATGAAGTAGTAGAGGCCCGGGATCTCGCGCGCGTAGTAGGAGAAGTCCTCCGCGCCCATGTGCGGCCGGTCGGCGATCACCGCGGCGTCGCCGAGCACTTCGACGAGCACGGGGCGCATCTGCGCGAGCAGCTTCGCGTCGTTGATCGTCACCGGGTTGCCGCGCGAGATCTCGACGTCCGCCTTCGCGCCGTGGGCCGTCGCCACGCCGGCGGCGAGCTCCTCGATGCGCGCGTGCACCTGCTCCTGCACCGCCTCGTCGTGCGTGCGCACGGTGCCGATGATCTCGGCGGTCTCGGGGATCACGTTGTAGCGATTGCCCGCCGCGATCTGGCCCACGGTGACGACCACGGAGTCGCGCGGATCGACCGTGCGCGCCGCGATCGTCTGCAGCGCGAGCACGACGTGGCTCGCGACGACGATGGGGTCGATGCCGAGGTGCGGGTAGGCGCCGTGGCTGCCCTTGCCACGGATCGTGATCTCGAAGCGGTCGCTCGCCGCGAGCGCGCCGTCCGGGATCGCGGCGACGGAGCCCACCTGCAGGTTCGGATCGACATGAAGCCCGAAGATCGCGGCGGGCGCGGGATCGCGTAGCGCTCCTTCGCGGATCATCCGCCGTGCCCCGTGCTCGCCCGGATCCGGCAGGCCCTCCTCGGCCGGCTGCAGCAGGAACACCACGGTGCCGGGCACCTCGTCACGCACGGTCTCGTCGGCGAGCACGCGCGCGATGCCCAGCGCGATCGCGGTGTGCATGTCGTGGCCGCACGCGTGCATCACTCCGACCTCGCGGCCCTCCCACGTGTCGCGCTTCTCGCTCGCGAACGGCAGGCCCGTCGCTTCGGTGATCGGCAGCGCGTCCATGTCGGCGCGCCACGCCACGGTCGCGCCCGGCTTGCCGCCCTTCAACACCGCGACGACACCGGTGCCGGCGATGCCGGTCTCGACGTCGAGGCCGAGCGCACGCAGCTCGTCCGCCGCGAGCTTCGCCGTGTCGTGCTCGCGCTCGCCGAGCTCCGGGTTCGCATGGATCGTGCGGCGCAGCTCGACCACCTTCGGCTCGGCGCGCGCGATCGCGGCCTCCATCCGCTCGAGGCGCGGGACCGATCGCGTACGCGCCGTCACCGGAGTTTCGTCGGACTGCACCGCCGGCTTCACCGCCGTCACCGGGACCGGCGTGGCGCTGGACGGCGGTCCCGGGGCGGGATCGCGTCGCGATGCATCTCCGCAGCCGACTGCGGTGAACATGGAGGCGAGGACGATGGTGGGCCAGCGAGACGGCAAGCGTCCGACGGTAGCAGACTCGCCGACGCGACCGCTCGGCGAGGCGCCCCGCGCCTGGGGACCCGGCGCGACCGTGGGTCGTTACCTCGTCATCGAGGAGGCCGGACGCGGCGGCATGGGGCTCGTGCTGCGCGCGTACGATCCGAAGCTGCAGCGCGAGGTCGCGTTGAAGACCGTGCGTACGGCGGCGCTGTCCGATCTCGATCGCGCCCGCATCCTTCGCGAGGCGCGGGCGATGGCGCAGCTCAACCATCCCAACGTGCTCGCCGTGTTCGACGTCGACGAGAACGAGACCGACGTCGTCGTGGCGATGGAGTTCGTGCGCGGCTCGAACCTGCGCCGCTGGATGGCGGTGCAACGGCCGTGGCGCGCCATCGTGCACATGTTCGTCGCGGCCGGGCGCGGGCTCGCGGCCGCGCACGCGGTCGGCCTGCTGCATCGCGACTTCAATCCGGGCAACGTGCTCGTCGGCGACGACGGACGCGCGCGCGTCGGCGACTTCGGGCTCGCACGTGCGCTGCGGACCGGCGACACCGATCAGGGCCTCGACAGCGCCGATCGAGATCCCGAGGAGCGCGGCGTCGCGACACCCGTGACGGTCGCGGGCATCGTGCTCGGCACGCCGCCATACATGGCACCCGAGCAGCACGCGGCGCTCGAGCTGGAAGCCGCCGCGGATCAGTACGCGTTCTGCGTGTCGCTGTGGGAGGCGCTCGTCGGCCGGCGCCCGTTCGCCGGCACCGTGGAGCAGCTCGTGGCCGCGAAGCGAGCGGGCCCGCCGAGCTGGCCGGGCGCCGCACCGCGGGCGATCGGCGAGACGCTGCGCCGCGGCATGCAGCCGAACGCCGGCGATCGCTGGCCCTCGATGGACGCGCTGCTCGACGCGCTCGAGGGCCACACCGGCGATCGTCGCATCGCGCCGTGGATCGGCGGCATCGCGATCGCGAGCATCGCGGCCGTGTGGTGGACCAGCCGCACGCCCGAGCCCGAACTCTGCACGGGCGCGCGCGATCGGCTCGTGGGTGCGTGGGACGACGAGCGTCGCACGACGGTCACGCATGCCGTGCGAGCGACTGCGCTGCCGTACGCCGAGTCCGCGCTCGAGCGAGTCGAGCCTGCCCTCGACGGCTACGCGGAGCAGTGGGCCACGAGCTACGACGATGCGTGTGCGGCCACGACGATTCGCGGCGAGCAGTCGGCGGCGGCGATGGATCTGCGGATGGCGTGCTTGCAGCGCGCTCGTCAGTCGCTCGTCGCGGTCGTGGATCTGCTCGCGCGGGCCGATGCGGGCGTCGTGGAGGACGCGCACGCACTGGTCGAGAGCCTGCCCGAGCTCGATCGGTGCGCCGACGTGGATGCCCTGCAGGCCGAGGTGGCGCCGCCGCGCGCGGACGAAGCCGATCGTGTCGACGCGCTGCGGGCCCGACTCGCCGATGCGGCCGCGCTCGCGACGACCGGGAAGTACGCCGCCGCGAACGTCGTGCTCGACGACGTCGAGACGAACGCGCGTGGGCTGTCCTACGCCCCGTTGCGCACGGAGATCCTGCTCGCCCGCGGCCGCAATCTGCAGCTGTCGGCGCAGTACGATCGATCGGAACCGCTGCTGCGCGAGGCGCTGCGGCTCGCCCTGGGCGCGCGCCAGTGGAACGAGGCGCATCGCGCCGCGACGGAGCTCGTGTTCGTCGTGGGCAGCGGACGCAAGCGCCCGCACGAGGCGCTCGCATTCGCGGACACGGCCGCCGGGCTCGGCGGCGCGATGCCACCCGACCCGCGCGCCGACGTGCGCCTCAAGACGAACATCGCGCTGACACTCGCGGTGCTCGGCCGCAACGAGGAGGCGGAACAGGAGCTGCGCGCGGCGATCGAGGCCTTCCGCGCGCTGCCCGACGGCAAGCCCGCGAACCTCGCGACGCTGCGCGCGAACCTGGCGGGCGTGTTGTTCGACCTCGCACGCGACGACGAGGCCGAGGTCGAGGCGCGCGCGGCACTCGAGCTGCGACTGCGGATGCTGGGCCCCGAGCATCCCGACGTCGCGGGCGCGCACAACCTGGTCGGTGCGGTGCTGCTCGGACAGGGGCGCATGGAGGAGGCGATCGCGGAGCTACGGGTCGCGATCGCGGTGTTCGAGCGCGTGACGGCGCCGGATCATCCGTCGCTGCTCGGCAGCCGCAGCAACCTCGGGCTCGCGCTCCTGCGCACGCGAGCCCACGATGAAGCGCTCACCGTGTTCCGCGACGTGCTCGCGCAGCAGCTCGCGAGTGGTGGCGAGGATCTCGAGGTCGCGCTGACGTACACGAACATGTCGGAGGTCCTGCTCGCGCTCGGGCGCGTCGACGAGGCCATCGCGGCGGCGCGCGAGGCTCTCACCCTCTACGGGCGCAGCGTCGGTCGCGATCACCAAGAGGCCGCGCTCGCGCACGCGCACCTCGGCGAAGCGCTGAGCCGCAAGGGCGAGCACGGTGAGGCGATCGCGGAGATCCGGATGGCGGTGGAGATCAGCGGCCGCGTGCTGGCGGCGGATCATCCCGACCTCGTGAAGCAGCGCGGTGTGCTCGCCCAGGCGATCGCGGCCGCCGAGCCGCGCGAGGTGAACGCTGCGCGCCGGCGCGCGAGTCGCTGACGCTTTACGTGCGCGTTACGCCGCGACGACGGTGCCCTGCCCCGAGCGCGCGCATGCTCGTCCCACGGATGCCGGACGATGGGCCGGCGAGGGAGACGAGATGTCCTTCATCACGACGACGCTGTTGACGCTCGGACTCGCGAGCACGTTGGCCGACGCCCCGGCCGCGACCACCAAGCCCGCGCGCGCGCACGGCGGAATGACCGGCAAGCTGTGCGAGAAGCTGGTGTGCACGGCGAGCCAGAAGACCCAGGTGCAGGCGATCGCGAAAGAGCTGCACGAAGACGCGAAGCCGGATCGCGAGGCGATCCAGGCGATCGAGCAGAAGCTCGGCACCGAGCTCGCGAAGGCGAGCCCGAACGAGAAGACGATCGACGCGCTCGTGAACGAGATCGCGAAGCACCAGAGCGAGATGGCGAAGCGCGGGTTCGAGGCCGTGCTCGAAGTGCACGCGATCCTCGATGCGAAGCAGCGCGCCGAGCTCGCGAAGCTCGTGGCCGAGCACGGGATGCGCGGCCTGATGGGCGGGCATCGGGGCGGTGGACACGGCAAGGGCGGCAAGCCCGGCAAGGCCGCGAAGTAAGCGGGGACGGCGGGCGCCGGCCGGGGGCGATCGACGGCCCCCGGCCGGCGCACTGCGCGCGTGAGCCCTGGTTCGCCGCAGAACGCCGTCGCGTGCCTGCGGAGGGCCGCGCGCGGGTGGTCGCGGCCACGTCGCCGTCGGCGCGCGGTTGTGCTACCACCCTGCTCCGAAGAGCGATGAGCAGCGACGACGCAATCGAGTTCGAAGGCAAGGTCGTCGAGGTCTTGAGCGGCGGCACCTTCAAGGTCAACGTCGGCGAAGGCCACGACGTGATCGCGAAGCTGGCCGGCAAGATGCGTCGCTACCGTATCCGCGTCGTGCTCGGCGACCGCGTGACGGTGGCCGTGTCGCCCTACGATCCGACCCGCGGGCGGATCACCTACCGTCCTCGCTAGAACGTGCCGGTGAGCGCGAGGCCGAAGCGGCCATTGCCCGCGAGCGGAGCGACGTGCACGGGCGGCAGCGTGCGTGCTTGCACACGTTCGTGCGCGAGCACCATCGCGAGATCGAACGCGAACAGCCACGCGCCCTGGATCACGACGGACTTCCCCCAGCCTTCGAAGCGCCGCTGCTCGTAGCGGTCGGAGAGCCACCACGTCAGCACGTCGACACCGCCGTTGATCGCGTAGGTGCGCCGCGTCTTGCGATTCACCCGCCGCGCCTCCGCGATCGTGTCGGCCTTCGGTCCCCGCCGTCCGTTGCTCACGAGCCCGATGATGCCGAGCGTGAGGTTCACGGAGTTCCACAGCGCGTTCATCTCGTGGATGTAGCGCGTGTCGTTCTCGACGAGCACGGCCCCGGCGACGCCGCTCGCGATGTTCGCGACGGCCCAGCCGGTGAGCACGCCCATGCCGACGAGCTGCGTGCGGCGGTGCGCGCGGCGGAAGCGATTCACCGCAGCCGCATCTTCGGATGCATCGGTCGCGACGATTTCCGGCGACGGTGCGGGCGCGAGCACGGCGACGAGCGCGAGGATCATCGAGTCGCCCGAGTATCGGGCGAACTGCACAGGCGCGCGAGGACGAGGATCGAGCAAAGACACGCGCTCTGCCGGCGGCGTCGTTCCTGCAGCCACGCGTCGACGTGAAGCGCTTCGCCATCGTCTCGATCGGGTGGCTCGCGGCCTGCGGCGCAGCGGCAGGCGACGGGCCCCATCCTTGGAGCAGCAGCGTCGGCACGGCCGAGACCGCCGCGTCGACGAGCGACACGAGCGGGGAGCGTCCGTCGGGTGACGACGACGACGACGGCCCCGCGGACACCACCGACCCGCCCGGCGACGACGAGGGCGACGACGGCAGCAGCGGTCCGCCCGCGGACGTGTGCGAGTCGGACGCGATCTTCCCGACCGAAGACTGGACGCTCGGCGACCCGGGCGCGCACGGCCTCGACCCGGCGCTGCTCGACGAGGCGGCCGACTGGGCAGAGGACAACGAGTCGCGCTGCCTGCTCGTGATCAAGGACGGCGTGCTCGTGTACGAGCGCTACTTCGCGGACACCGACGTCTCGACGATGGTGAAGTCGTGGTCGATCGCGAAGTCGCACACCTCGACGGCCGTGGGCGTCGCGCTCGCGCGCGGCGATCTCGGCAGCGTCGACGACTCGATCGCGGAGTACCTGCCGGAGCTCGCGGGCACGGACAAGGAAGCGATCACGCTCGCGCACCTGTTGTCGATGACCGCGGGCCTGTACTCCGGCGTGCTCGATGACATGGCGGGCATGTTCGAGTCGATGGACATGACGCAGAAGGCCCTCGACACCCCGCTCGATCACCCGCCGGGCACGGAGTGGCACTACAGCAACATCGCGGTGCAGATGTTCGACCCGATCCTGCGCGCGGCCACCGGCATGCCCGTGGACGAGTACACGCGCATGCACGTGTGGGATCGGATCGGCATGGACGCCGAGTGGTTCCACGACCCGGCCGGCAACCCCGCGCTGTACATGAACGTCCTCGCGACGTGCCGCGACCACGCGCGCTTCGGCTACCTCTACCTGCAGCGCGGCTGCTGGGCGGGCGAGCAAGTCGTGCCTGCGGACTGGATCGAGCACGCGACGACGGCGAGCACGGATCAGAACCGCGGCTACGGCTGGCTGTGGTGGCGGAGCGGCGGCGACCCGACGCTCGACCTGGTCGACTCGACCCCGCTCGACCGCGGCACGCTCCACCCGGGCGGCCCCGACGATTCCTTCTGCGCGGTGGGCCTGGGCGGCCAGGTGATCGAGGTCGTTCCCGCGCACGACATGGTCATCGTCCGCACGGGCATCGCCGCCGTCGAAAACCTCGAGACCAGCCCCTTCCCCCTCTTCGACGTCCTCGAGCTGCTCGGCGAGGGCAAACAGGAGATCCACGACGAGATCGTGCAACGCGTGCTGGCAGCCGTGATCGAGTGATCGAAAGCGCAGATGGGCGGTCTACCGCTCTCCGATGCGACGCACCCTGCCCCTCTCGCTGGCTCTCGCCCTGTTCGTTCCCGCGCTCGCCCACGCCGCGCCCACCACCAACGAGGACATCGTCGCCGCTGCGAAGGCGTCGCCGCACTTCAAGCGGCAGCTGAAGCGGCAGCAGCTCGATCGGTCCGGGCTCGCGAAGGTGAAGCTCGGCAACGGGATCGAGATGAGCTTCCTGAAGTACGTCAAGGAGAGCGCGCTCGACAAGCATCCCGAGCTCGCGCCGCTGTTCGACAAGAAGCTCATGCCCGATCCGCTGAAGAAGGCGCCCACGTACACCGAGACGATCTACGAGCTCACCGATCGCTTCGTCGTCGAGCGCCGACTCACCATCGCGTTCGATCCGCTCGAGGGCTGCAAGCGACCGGACCTGCCGGCCGCGCTGCGCAACCTGTGCTTCACCAAGAACCCGAAGAACAAGCCGTCGAAGGCCGTCGGCAAGGACCTCGCCGACATCCGCGGCAAGCTCGCGAAGGCGGAGCCCACGGCGATCGTGCACGGCAAGATCACCGCGGCCGAGGCCGCGAAGATGACCGACGAGGCGCTGCTCGACGTGCTGCTCAACGGCGACGAGCGCACGATCACGCACGTCAGCGTGGTGCCGCGCGTGGGCGGCACGCCCGGCAAGAAGGGCCTCGTCGACTTCGCCGACGAGCTGATGCCGGCCGACGCCGCCCCGTCGAACCTCACCGACGACAGCAAGGGGCCCGTGAAGCCGCCGCACGCGGGCACCGACATCTTCGCCACCGCGCACACCTTCGCGACGAAGTACTTCCTCACCGGCTTCACCTACGGCCGCGAGTTCGACGACGCGTGGGAGTACACGATCGCCGACTCCACCTGGCTCACCGATCGCTACTACATCCGCTTCGCGTACCACCTCGGGCTCGGCTTCGGCGTGCGCGCGCCGTTCTCCGTCGACGTGAAGTCGAAGGGCAGCGGCAACGCACGCGACGTCGAGCTGAAGGTCGCGCCCGTCGACGTCGACCAGAACGGCAACCCGGCGTATCCCGCGGTGGGCCTGCCCGAGAACAAGACGTTCGGCGGCAAGGAGTTCGTCCTCGAGTTCAAAGCCAGCTGCAACCTCCACGTGTCGATCCCCGGTCCGAACTTCGACAAGAGCTGCCCCTCGATCGACAAGGACAAGAGCCGCGACATCGATCCGGTCATCGGCAGCGAGAGCAGCAAGATCGCCGACTGGTGGCTCACCGGCTCCGAGACCGGGCTGAAGCTCGACTACGCGATCGCGAGCGCCTCGCTCGACCTCGGCGTCGGTGCCGACGTCACGAACGGCAAGGTCGGCATGCGCTTCGCGCCGCTGCCGAGCTCCTCTCTCTCAGGGCTGGTCGCCGGCAGCCACTTCTTCACGAGCCGCTCACCCGTGTCGTTCGGCGTGTCGCGCAGCGCCGGCGCGAACGGTGGAGGCTTCCGCGTGGACCTGCCGCGCTATGGCTTCGATCTGCGCTTCACGCCGAAGCTCCGCGGCGTCATCGAGGTGGACGTCGCGATCTTCGAGCACCGCTGGACGCTCGGCCCGTGGTCGCTCGACGTCCTCGCGCTGTCGACGAGCTTCATGCTGTCGCACCACGCGGGCACGGTGGACAAGCACGACTTCGGCGTGTTCGTGGACGACGGCCTCGTGCTCGATCCGAACGCCGGCAACCCCACCCCGCCGCCGAAGAAGGGCCCGCACAAGGGTCCGACCGCACCGACCGCACCGAGCGAGGTCGTGAAGTAGCGGCGGCGCCGCCGCGGCGGTTACAGATCGATCCGGCGGGTTCCGATCCGGGAACCTGCCGCGGTCGATCGAGAAGTCGTGAGCGGCTTCACGGGCCGTCGGGCGATTTTGTCTGCAACTCGCCGCGCGATGTCGCGTCCACCGTGGGCGGGACGATGGCTTCGCGTTACATCCACGAGATCCAGGCGCTCGCGGACAGGTTTCGGCCGAACGAGCGCAACCTGACGCTGTACTTCCCCGATTTCGATTCGCCGACGGTCGACGGGTTCAGCCGGGTCTTCGGACCGCCGGTCGGGCTGCGTCCGATGGACTGGCCGATCGTGCCGCACCTGCACGAGCTGCTCGTCGAGTCGGAGGATCGCTGGGATCCGAACGACCTCCGCATGGAGCATGTGTTCACCATCGACCTCGCGGGCGTGCACCTGCTCGGCGTGCCCCCGGGCGCGCGTGCGATGATGCTGTTCATCTCCAATGCGAACTACCACCGCGCGTTCTCGTGGAACAATTCCGACTCCGCGGTGATCTTCCTCAGCGAGGACGAGGTCGCGCGCGGCATGTACCGCGGCCACATCCCCGAGCGCTCGCTGCGGCGGTGGAGCCGCCGCTTCGTGCTCGCGCCGGTCGACGTGCCCGGTGACGTGTTCGACGCCGACTCGCAGGAGGACCCCACGATCGCGGAGCTGCACGAGGCGATCTGGCAGGCACCCGCCCGCTTCGGCGGCCGTCCGATCTGGGTGCGTCGCGAGCCGTCCGGCTCCCATCGCGTCACCTTCGGCGCGCCGACCCCGAGCCTCCCGCCGCGCCCGCCCGTGGGCCTACCGGCCGCGCCGGAGTTCGTGATGCAGTTCGAGCGCCGCTTCGCGGAAGTGAACCTGGGCAACCAGGGCGTCATGTACGTCACGGGGACGTCGGCTTGCTATCAGTCCTTTTGAGATCGCCGCGGATTTGACCGCGCGGATCGCCGGCGCGAGGCTGGGCGGATGAACGGCAAGTCGCTCGACGCGGGTCTGCTCGTGCTGCGGCTCGGGCTCGGGGGCATGTTCATCGCGCACGGCTGGCCGAAGCTGGCGGGCGGCGCCGCGAAGTGGGCGAAGCTCGGCACGGCGATGGGCCACCTCGGCATCGACGTGTGGCCCACGATGTGGGGCTTCCTCGCCGCGATGTCCGAGACGCTCGGTGGGCTCTTGTTCGCGGTCGGCATGCTCTTCCGTCCTGCGACCGCGATGCTGCTCGCCACGATGTTCGTCGCCACGTTCACGCACCTCGGCAAGGGCGACGGCATCATGGGTGCGTCGCACGCCATCGAGATGGGCATCGTGTTCGCTGCGATGCTGCTCGTCGGCCCCGGTGCGTTCGCGCTGGACGAGAAGCTCGGGTTCGGGCGGAAATAGCTCCGTGGTGGAGCTCCTGCGCCCGTCGATCGCGCGAACGGAGACGGGCGACGGGTTCGTGCTCGAGTCGCGCACGCCGTTGCCGGCGATGCCGCGCTGCGTCGGCGACTGGCTCGCGCACTGGGCCGAGGCGACGCCCGATCGATCGTTCCTCGCGGAGCGCGATGCGGACGGTGCGTGGCGGCATCTCTCGTATGCAGCGACGTCGCGCGCCGTGCTCGGCATCGCGAGCGCGCTGCTCGAGCTCGGCGCGCAGCCGACCCGACCCGTCATGGTGCTGTCGGACAACGGCATCGACGCCGCGCTGCTGGGACTCGCGTGCATGCACGTGGGCGTGCCGTTCGCTCCGCTGTCGCCGGCGTACTCGCTGCAGTCGACCAACTTCGCTCGCCTGCGCACGCTCGCCGACGTGCTCGCGCCGGGCTTCGTGTTCGCCGACGATGCGGTGCGCTTCGCACCCGCGATCGCGGCGCTGGCGGATCACCACGCCGTGGTGCTGCCGTCGACGCTCGCCGCCACGACGCCCACGGCCGCGACCGCGCGCGCCCACGCGCAGGTCGGGCCCGACACGATCGCGAAGGTGTTGTTCACCTCGGGCTCCACCGGCACGCCGAAGGGCGTCGTGAACACGCAGCGCATGCTCACGAGCAATCAGGAGAGCCTCGCGGCGACGTGGCCGTTCCTCGCGACGACGCCCCCGGTCGTCGTCGACTGGCTGCCGTGGAGCCACACGTTCGGCGGCAACCACAACTTCTTCCTCGTGCTGCGCAACGGCGGCACGCTGTACATCGATCGTGGGCGCCCCGTGCCGGGGCTGATCGAGACGACGCTCGCAAACCTGGCGGACGTGTCGCCGACGATCTGGTTCAACGTGCCGCGCGGGTTCGATCAGGCGGTACCGCTGCTCGAGCGCGATCCGGAGCTCGCGCGCCGCGTGTTCGCGCGGCTCGACGTCGTCTTCTACGCCGCGGCGGCCCTGAACCCGACGACGCGCGAGCGACTCGAGCGCGTCGCGGCACAGATCGGACGCGCACCGTTCTTCACGTCGGCGTGGGGCTCCACCGAGACGGCGCCGCTGTCGACCTCCGCACACTTCCCCACCGCGGCCGCGGGGGAGATCGGCGTGCCCGTGCCGGGCGTCGCCGTGAAGCTCGCGCGCGTGGCCGACGATCTCGAGCTGCGCGTGCGCGGCCCCAACGTGACGCCGGGCTACTGGCAACGCGGCGGCACGATCGAGCCGGCGCCGAAGGACGACGACGGCTTCCTGCCCACCGGCGACGCCGCGCGTCTGGTGGACGAGAGCCATCCGGACAAGGGCATCGCCTTCGTCGGCCGCATCAGCGAGAACTTCAAGCTGTCGTCGGGCACGTGGGTGAACGTCGCGGCCGTGCGCCTCGCCGTCGTCGAGGCGTGCACGCCGTGGCTGCTCGACGCGGTGATCTGCGGCCACGATCGCGAGTCGCTCGGCGCGCTCTTGTTCCCCACGCCCGCGGCGCGCGAGCGCGATCCATCCGAGCTGCGCGACGACTTGCTCGCCGCACTCGCCCGCCACAACGAAACACACCCCGGCACGAGCACGCGCGTGGAACGAGCGCTCGTCATGACGAGCCCGCTGTCGTTCGACGACGGCGAGACCACCGACAAGGGCTACACGAACCAACGCGCCGTGCTCCTACGCCGCGCCGATGACGTGCAGCGCCTGTTCACCGACGACGCCGCGGTGCTCCGAGCGCGCCAATCCTCGTAGATCGTGCTGTCTACGATGAGACGCGCGGATCAGTTCGTCGGCAAGAGGCCCGTGTCGGACGACTCGGTCGGCTTCTTCGCCGGCAGGAACGTGTCGTCGCGCTTCGGCGGATCGGGCGGCGGTGGGGGCTTGAAGGGCTCCGGCGCCTTCGGCTCGGCGGCCGGCGGCGGCGAGCTGGGCTCGTCGTCGAAGGGCGACGACGACGGGGCGCTCTTCGGCGTCTCTTCGAGCGGCGCGGACTCGTCGACGACCGGCTCCGGCGCGTCGCCCAGCTCACCGATCGTCGGCAGACCACCCGACGTCTTCGCGCCCCCGCGCTTGCGCTTGAGCCGGGGCTCGAGCGCCGGGTTGTCGCCCTCGACGATGTCGATCGTCTCTTCCCACGGCACGTAGCCCGGCGCCGTGATCTTCACGCGATGCGTGCCGACCGGCAGCGGAGCCGTCAGCGGCGCGGGACCCATGTCGACGCCGTCGACCTCGACGCGTGCACCCGCGATCGCCTTGAACTCCACCGCGCCCTGCTGCGCATCGGGGGCCGGTGCTTCGCCGGTGGGCGACGGCGCGGCGGGGCTCGTCGGCGAGGGCACGGGCGGAGCGGTCGACGGCGACGTCGACTTCGGCGACGCCGCGGCCGTGGGTGCTGCGGACGCCGCGACCGTCGTCGCACTCCCGCCGTCGGGGGGCACGAAGATCACCCACGCCAGGAGCGCGCCGAGCGTGACGAGCCCGACGCCGAACGCGACGAGCATGCGACGCGGCACCGGCAACAGCGATGGGCGCCGCTCTTCGCGATCGAACAACCCGCCGTCGGCCGGCGTGGGACCGGTGTCGTGCAGCCCGACGGGCGACGTCTCGAGCACGCGCGCCGCGTCATCGGCGATCGGCGTCGCCACGGGCGTCTTCGGCACGACCGGCACGACGATCGGCTTCGCGAGCGAGGGCATCGCCGGGATCGAGTCGGACGAGCCCGTCGCCATGCGCGGTCGCGGCGGACGACGCGGCGCCGGGGGCGGAAGCGTCGTCGAGATCGGACCGGAACCGCGCGGCGCCGAAGCGCGCGAGCCCTGCCGATCGCTCACCGGCGTCGGGATGCCGGTGGACTTCATCGCGGGCAACGTGGGCGTGGGTCGACGCACCGGCGGCTTGAGCTGCTCGGGCGTCGGACGCCGCACCGCGCCCGTCGGATTCGGCTTCGACGGCGGCTTGGGCGGACCGGACCTGTCCGAGGCCGCCTTCGCGGGATTGGCAGCGACGACCGGCTGCGACGTCGTCGTGGGTCGCGCGCGCATCACCGTCGCCGCTTCGGTGGTCGATGCATCGGCCGGCGCCTCGCCGCTCGCCGGCTTCAACACCGGCTTCGTCCACTCCGAGCTCGACTGCGCCCGCGCGCCGTCCTCGTCCTCGCCGCGGTCGCGCGCGTCCCTGTACTCGCGCAGCGCCCGGCGCGACTCGTCGTCGGCGTCGGGCAACGCGAGCAGCTTGGGCGGCACGCACTCGAACAGCGCCTCGGCGACCTCGTTCGCGTCGTTCAACCGCCGCTCGGGATCCTTCTCGAGGCACTGGTGCACCAGGGCGATGAGCGCCTCGGGCACGTTGTGCCCGGCGGGCAGCACCGTGCCGAGCGGCTTCGGGGTGCCGTGCACGTGGTTGTAGAGCAGCGCGCCGTCGTTGTCGCCCGCGATCGGCGACTCGCCGGCGAGCATCATGTAGAAGAGCACGCCGATCGCGTAGACGTCGACGCGCACGTCGCAGGGATCACCCTTGATCTGCTCGGGCGCGAGATATCCGGCGGTGCCGATGACGTGCGACTTCGTGACCTCTTCGTGGTCGCCGTCGACGAGCTTCGCGAGGCCGAAGTCGAGCAGCTTCACGAAGTTCGCCTTGCCGTCACGCTCGCAGAGCATGATGTTCGGCGGCTTGATGTCGCGAAGCATGATGTTGAACGTGTGCGCGTAGCCGACGGCCGCGAGCACCTGCGCCGCGATCGGCACGAACTCCGCGAGCGAGAGCTGACCGCGCCGGCGCATGAAGCGGCGCAGCGGCTCGCCGTCGAGGTACTCCATCGCGATGTACGCGGAGTCGGCGTGGCGTCCGCACTCGTACATCTGCACGATGTTCGGATGGGCGAGCTGCTGCAGGCGCTTGCCCTCGCGCTCGAACCGCTGCACCGCAGTGCGATCGTCGAGCCACTGCGGCGCGAGCAGCTTGATCACCGCGGTGCGCTCGCGATCGACGTCTTGCGCGAGGTAGACGAGCCCCATCCCACCGCGACCGATCACGCGCTCGATCCGGAACTTGTCCGCGAGCAGCGATCCGATCAGGGGATCGAGCGAGCGCGGCTTGTCGGCTCGTGGGCGCGAGCGAGACGACGAATCGGCGGAGCTGGCCGGCATGGCGGATCCAACGGGCGTCACGAGGGACACTTCATCGTGACACGAGCGGCATTTTCCACGAATTGCCGCCGGTGAACAGAGGGGTGCGTTTGCCGACGGGGGACGAGGGAACCTTGGGCGAGTTGCCCAGACCGCAGCCTCTGCCGGTGCTCGGGCCCCGGATGCTCGCTTCCGGCCTGCTAGAATGCCGCCCGGTGGTCGTCCCGCCCCGCTCCGATGCCGTCCAGACGGCCCGCGTCGTCATCGTCGGCGCAGGCTTCGCGGGTCTGAACGCGGCGCAGGTGCTGGGCGGAGACCCGGCCGTCGAGGTGACGGTGCTCGATCGCCGCAATCACCACCTCTTCCAGCCGCTGCTCTACCAAGTGGCGACGGCCGGATTGTCGCCAGCGGACATCTCCGCCCCCATCCGGTCCGTGCTCGCCGGCCACGCCAACGTCGACGTGCACCTCGCCGAGGTCGACCGCGTCGACCTCGAAGCTCGCATCGTCTACGCCGGCGAGAGTGAGGTGCCCTACGACTACCTCCTGCTCGCGTGCGGCGCGACGCACAGCTACTTCGGCCACGACGGCTGGGAAGAGCACGCCCCGGGGCTCAAGACCCTCGAGCAGGCCACCGAGATCCGGCGGCGGGTGCTCACCGCGTTCGAGCTCGCGGAGGTCGAGCGCGATCGCGAGCGCCGACGCGAGCTGCTCACCTTCGTCGTCGTCGGTGGCGGCCCGACCGGGGTCGAGCTCGCCGGCGCGCTCGGGGAGCTGAGCCGTCACACGCTCTGGCGCGAGTTCCGGCACGTCGACCCGCGATCGACGCGCGTGATCCTCGTCGAGGGTGGTCCGCGCATCCTGTCCTCGTTCGCCCCCGAGCTGTCCGCCGCCGCGCAGCGCGACCTCGAACGACTCGGTGTCACCGTGTGGACCGACACACGCGTGACGAAGGTCGACGCCCACGGCGTGCAGGCCGGAGCCGAGCGCGTGCAGGCCCGTACGGTGCTGTGGGCCGCGGGCGTGCGCGCATCGCCGCTGAATCTCGTGTTCGGGCTGCAACTCGACGCCGCGGGCCGCGTCACCGTCGCGCCCGACCTCAGCGTGCCGGGACGACCCGAGGTGTTCGTCGTCGGCGATCAGGCCCGCTTCGAGGACGAGCACGGCGTCGTGCCCGGGCTCGCACCCGCGGCGATCCAGCAGGGCAAGCTCGCGGCGAAGAACATCCTGGCCGACGTGCGCGGGCGTGGACGCGAGCCGTTCGTGTACTTCGACAAGGGCACGATGGCGACGATCGGTCGCGCGCGCGCGGTCGCGGAGAGCCACAGCTTCAAGCTGCAAGGCTTCGTCGCGTGGCTCGCGTGGTGCTTCATCCACATCCTGTACCTCATCGGCTTCCGCAATCGGTTGCTCGTGCTCCTGCAGTGGGTGTGGTCGTACGTCCGCTTCAAGCGCGGCGCGCGATTGATCCTGCATCGCGAGTGGCACTCGCGCGAGCCCGAGGTCCCCATAGCCGTGCCGCGACGCACCGAGTCGGCACGCGTACAGGAGGCGCGATGACGACCGAGCCGCCGCTGTTCCAGGTGCGCGGCGTGGGCAAGGCGTTCGGATCGAACGTGCTGCTCCGCGACGCGAACCTCGAGATCCACAAGGGCGAGACGCTCGCGATCATCGGCGAGAGCGGCTCGGGCAAGAGCGTGTTCCTCAAGATGCTCATCGGGCTGCTCCCCGTCGACGAGGGCGAGATCCTGTTCAAGGGCGATCGCGTCGCCGACATGGACGACGACGGACTGATGAAGCTCCACCGCCACGTGGGCTACGTGTTCCAGAACGATGCGCTGTTCGACTCGATGATCGTGCTGGAGAACATCGGCTACGCGATGCGCGAGCACACCAAGGCGGGCGACGAGGAGATCCGTGCGCGCGCGCTCGAGTGCATCAAGATGGTCGGGCTCAAGCCCCACGACCTGGAGAAGTACCCGGCGGCGCTGTCGGGCGGCATGCGCAAGCGTGCCGCGCTCGCGCGGGCGATCGCGATCAAGCCCGAGGTGATCCTCTACGACGAGCCCACCCAGGGGCTGGACCCGCAGAACATCACGCGCATCGCGGAGATGATCGAGTCCCTGCAGCACGACATCCAGGTCACGAGCGTCGTCGTCACCCACGACCTGCGCACCGCGTTCGGCGTGTCGAATCGCATCGTCATGCTGCACGACGCGCGCTTCCAGTACGAGGGCACGCCCGAAGAGATGATGGCGTCCACCGAAGAGCCGGTGCGCGAGTTCATCGACGAAGCGATGGACGAGCTGCGCGAGCTCTTCGAAGACGACGAGAAGCCCGAGGGGGCTCCCGCCCCGCCGCCGCCTCCCTAGACGTCGGCGAGCGCGACGTACTGCCAGCGCCACGCGAGCTGTTCGAGCTTGCCGACGATGCTGTCGCGGCCCGCGGTCTTCACCATCTGCTCGAAGCGCGCGCGCCAGCCGTGGCTCGGGTCCATGCCGGTGGGGCCGTCGGAGTCGAAGTCGCTGGGCTGCAGGAGCAGCTGGGGCACGAAGCCTTGGCTCTCGGCGTGCTCGAACAAGAGGCGAATCGTCGCGAGCGGCAGCACGCGGAACGACGTGCTGCCGAGCACCGCGATCCGTTGCCGACGCAATGCGACGCTCGCGACGGGGATTTCGACGACGCAGCCTTCCGAGCCCTCCAGCAGCATCGAGCGGCGGAAGTTCTCCGGCGGCGCGCCCAGCACGAGCGAGGCGTCGCGCGTGTAGCCGGCGTCGGCGAGGCCCTTGCCGAACCACGGCTCGCAGCCGTCGACCGCGAGCTCGGGCGCCCGGAACGATCGCACCTCGACGCTCGCGACGGCTTCGAGCGCTTCGCGACCGCGCTGCGCGTCGGCGGCGAACCCATCGGGGCCGAGCCGACCCACGAGCGTGCGCGAGAAGCCCTGGCTGCCGAGCTCGTGGGTGGCCACGAGATCGGGCCACACGCTCGCGTCGAGCTCGTCGGCCAAGCGTCCCTCCGCAAAGAACGTCGCGCGGGCGTGTACGCGAGCGAGCACCTGCAACACGCGGTGGATGCGGCGTTCGAGCAACACGGGGTCGCGCAGATCGGGCTTGCCTGCGCGCGCACCGTCCACGCGGATCTCGTCCTCGAGCTGGATGCCGAGCACGAGTGGCTTGCGGCCGCGCTCGGGTGCCGACACGGTCACGAGGCCCTCCGCACGAGCGCATCGAGCTCGTCGAGATAGCGATCGGCGAGCGCCTTGCGATCGAAGTGGGCCTCGACGTACGCACGACCGGCACGGCCGCGCGCCTTCGCCTCGAACCTGTGCGCGCGCGCGGTGTCGATGCCCGCCACCATCGCGTCGACGTCCTCGGGCGGTACGGTCCAGCCGCAGCGAGCGTCCTCGACGAGTCGCTTCGCCTCGCCCCCCACCGCGAGCAGCAGCGGCCGCGCGCACCCCATGATCTCGAACAGCTTCGACGGCAGCACCGTCTCGAACAACGGCGTGTCGCGCAGCATCACCACCGCGAGGTCGGTGGCCGCGAGCAGGCCCGGGATCTTCGCGCGCGGCTGCTGGCCCAGGAAGCGCACGTTCGCGAGGCCTCGCGCGCGCGCGTCGGCTTCGAGACCGGCGCGCTCCGCCCCCTCGCCGATGATCGCGAACACGACGTCCTCACGCGCACGCATGCGCTCGGCCACGGCGAGCAGCGTACCGAGTCCGTGGGCCATTCCGATCGTGCCGATGTACGAGACCACGAAACGATCACCGAGACCGAGCTCGTCGCGCACCGGTGCGGACGGGACGCCCGGATGGAACAGCTCGAGATCCACGCCGTTCTTGATCACGCGGATCTTGGCAGGATCGACGCCTTGCTCGCGCCAGATCCGTGCGAACGAGTCGGTGACGCCGACGAGCAGATCGGCCTCGTCGTACACGAAGCGCTCGAGTCGACGCAGCCCGCCGACGAGCGGATGCCGGGGACCCAGCGCACCGACCTCCACGATGCTCTGCGGCCACAGATCGCGCACCTCGAGGACGTACGGCTTCTTCAGCGCGCGCGCGAGCGTCCAACCCGACAGCGCGCACAGGAACTGGGGCGAGGTGGCGAGCACCACGTCGCACCCGCGCACCTCCTTCGCGAACGCGCCCAATACGACCGACGAAGTGGCGAACGACGCGTACGCGATGCCGCGCTCGAGCACGCCGCGATTCGCAGTGGCGTGCACCCAGGTGCGCAGCACCTGCACGCCGCGCCACGTCTCGCGCATGCGCACGTGGCCGCGGTACTCGGCCGGCACGATGCCCGTGGGATGGTGCGGGAAGCCGGTGAGCACCACCACCTCGTGACCGCGCTCGACCCAGCGCGCCGCGAGCTCGGACACGCGGGCCGCCGGAGCGCCCATCTCCGGCGGGAAGTACTGCGACAGGTAGAGGATCCGCATCGCGAGACCCCGCGGCTAGGCGCGCTTGATGGAGAGCAGGACTTCGTCCTCGCCGAAGTACAGCTGCTTCAGCAGCTTGTGATTGTGGATGAGCGGCTTGTCGTACTTGCCGAGCCGCATGCCGCGTTGGTCCTCGGGCGTGTCGGCCACCGTGGGGATGAAGCGCGCGTCGTCGCGGATCTCGTACCACGACAGCGCGACCGCGAGCTTCTGCAGCGCGGGCGCGAACAGCCGCAGCCGACGATCTTCGATGCGCGTGCCCACGAACACGTGGAACATCGTGGTGCGATCGGTCTCGGGCACCATGAAGATCGCCGCGCGCGCCGTGATGCCGCGACGCTTCTCCGTGCCCGGCTCGGTCCAGTAGAGCGTGTAGATCGTGCGCACCGGATCGAAGCGCGTCTCCCACTCGTTGTTGAACGTGTCGCCCTTCTTCAGGCCCACCAGGAAACGCGACCAGCTGTCGCGCTGACGCCCTCGATAGATCACCTCGGTGCGATCGGCGTGGTTCTCCGCGGTGTACTCGATGGAGTCGACGTCGGCGGCGTCCCAGCCCAGCCGCGTGTGCACCCACGGCGTGTGCTCGTCCTCGCTGAAGTTGTCGAGGCACACGTGGAGCGGTGCGGCGAACGGCATGCTGAAGGTGCCGGCCGGCTCGAAGCCCTCCCACGCGACGGCCGGCAGGGTCGACAGCGGCACCTCGGGATCGGCGAGCCACAGGTAGCCGTGGCGCTCGACGAGCTGCATCGTGCTCGCGTCGCACTTCGTGAGGTTGGGTTGCGACGGCGAGCGGCCGTGGCCGTCCGCGTCGAAGTTCCACCCGTGGTAGGCACACTCGAGCCGACCGTCCTTGCGCACGCGCCCGGCGGACAGCGGGGCCTTGCGGTGCGGACATGCATCGACGAACGCGGCGGCGCGCCCTCGGGCATCGCGGAAGAGCACATACGAGCGGCCGGCCACGGTGACCCGCACCGGACCGGGCGCGAGCTTGCGCGCGGGCAGGACGGGGTGGAAGAACCGCGTCACGGCAGGCATGCCGCGAGAGCATACGCGAGGCGGCGCGCGGGCGGCTCGGACGCGTACAACGGCGGCGATGCGCGCGTTCCGTCCTCGTTCACGACGGCGCGGCGACACCGAACACGACGACGACCTCCGCGCGACCTCCGTCGCTCGTCGGGCGGACGATGCGGAGATCGGCGGACCGCTCGCTCGTCACGTGACGCGACGGCACGATCAGCTGCTCGCACCGCGACTCGTCCTCGTCGCAGTTGTTCTCCGCGAAGTCGTCCGGCATCGTCACGAGGCGCACCGGCGCACGCGACGGTCCTCGCAGGCGACGCAGGCTCGTGCCGCCCCACGTCGATCCGCTGGCGTCGCGTGGATCGGGCCAGCTGCAGCCGACCAGCACGTCGACGACGCGCTCGTCCTCGGCGAGCTTCGTGTGCAGCGCGGGATTGGCCGGCATCGGAGGGGCGGAGATCGGGCTCGTCTGGAACGGCGCGGCCTCGATCGCGCGCGGACACACCTCGGCCGCCGCGAGCGCGATGTCCAGCGCCTCTGCGCGTTGGCTCTCGATCGCGTCGCGCAGCTCGGACGGTACATCCGGGCCACAACCAATCGAGGTCGAGACGAATAGAGACACGCCCGAGATCGCCAGCAGGAGTCGCATTCGAGCCCGACCGTTCCACCGCGGGCGAAACGGTTTAACCGCGGCGCTCAGCCGCCGTTCGTCATCGCACCGAGCTCGGGGAGGAAATGGCCGCGGACCTTCACGAGGCTGCCGCGCGGCGTCGGTGCCGGCGCGAGCACGTGCTCGCCGTCGGGCTGCAACGGCTCGCCACGGATCGGGTCGGCCACGGCGTGCACGGCCGGCGTTTCGTCGGTCACCACGCCCGCTGTGCGCCGCGCATGCGCGCGCTTCGGCTTCGGCGGCGCGGGAGGATCGATCGCCGGCGCGCGAGCTTCGTCGACGACCGGTGCGAACGGCCGGTACGAGCCGCTCGCGGTCGGCTCGTCGTCGCACGGCGCGTCGACGCTCGCGATCGCGGTGGTGGGGGTCGTGAGCGGGGCGACTGCGGCGAAGCCGAGCGTGAGGGCGACGGCTGCCGTCGTGACCGCCGGTGTCCACCACGGCAGACCGAACGTCCACCACGCGCCCGTCTCGCGCGTGGGCATGGTCGCCTCGGCGATCGCCTGATCGAAGCGCTGTCGCACGGCCCGGATGCGGGCGTACACCGTGTTGAGGTTCGCGCCGGTCTGCGCCGCGATCTCCGGCGCCGTGAAGCCCTCGAGCTCGGCGAGCACGAACGCGTCGAACAGCGCGGGCGTCAATCCGGCGAGGAAGCCCTCGAGGAATTCGAGCGCACGGCGGCGCGCGAGCTCGTCGTCGGGGGTCGTGCCCACCTGCGAGCGGCGCAGCACCGCGTGCAATCGATCGCGTCGCCCCTCGCCCCGTCGATAACCGCGGGCGACGCGACGCGCGATGCCCCACAACCAGTTGGACCAGCTGCGGGCCGCATCGAAGTCGGCCGACCGACGCACGAGCACGACGAACACGTCCTGCACGGCATCGTCGAGCGCCGCCGGAGCGACGCCGAACGATCGCAGGGCGCGGCGGACCACGCCCGCATGGCTCCGGTAGACCTGTTCGACGGTGGGCAAGACGGCGGCCCGGCCCGGTCCTTGGCCGGGTCCGCGCGAATCCGTGATCGCGCTGGGCATGTGCTCGGGGCGACCCACGCCCCGTCCCACGGGCGCGCAACCGTCCGGGTTCCGACGACTCGCGTTCCGGGGCGACTTCCGTCCCTCGGCGCGCGATCGGGCGCCGCCGAGTATGATGCCGCCATGGCCTGGTTCCGCGTGGAATTCCGCTGTGTGCCGACGTTGCTCGGCGTGCTCGTCGCCTGCTCGCCCGACGCGAAGGACACCGGGGCCGACGACGGGCCCGCGGACGACGGTCCGAACGACTCGTCCGGTTCCGCTTCGGCGGACGACGACGACGACGACGACGACGACGACGGCACGGACGCACCCGCGGACGACGACGACGACGACGGCGGCGAGACCACGGGCGCGGCCGACGACGATGCCGACGACGACGTCAGCTTCGTGTTGCCGCCCGACGGCGGCGCGGCGAACGAGTGCGATCCCAAGGCGCAGGATTGCCCGCGCGGTCAGAAGTGCACCGCGTGGGCGAACGACGGCGGCACGTTCTGGAACGCGAACCGCTGCGTCGAGGTGAGCGGCGAAGGCGTGGCCGGCGACGCGTGCATGGTCGAGGGCAGCGGCGTGAGCGGCATCGACTCGTGCGGGCTCGGATCGATCTGCCTCAACACGGATCAGGACGGCAACGGCACGTGCATCGCGTTCTGCGAGGGCGAGACCGAGGACTGCAATCCGGGCAGCGTGTGCGCGATCTACAACGACGGCGTGCTGCCGATCTGTCTCGTGCAGTGCGATCCGCTGCTGCAGGACTGCCCGCAGGGTCAGGGCTGCATCGACACGCCGAACGGCCAGTTCATCTGCTTCACCGATGCGTCGGGATCCGAGGGCGCCGCCGGCGACGCCTGTCCGCCCGAGGACGGCGAGAACTCGTGCGACCCGGGTCTGTGGTGCGGGCAGGGCAGCAGCGGCTGCCCCGACGTGAACTGCTGCACGCCGTACTGCGACTTGGCCGAGGCGAATCCGTGCACCTCGCCGGACGAGTGCGTGTCGTTCTACGGCGATCCCGGCAGCGCGCCGCCCGAGTACATGGACGTCGGCGTGTGCGTGCTGCCGACGTAGTATCGTCGGCAGATGTCCGCCCGCGATCCGATCCAGCACCTGCCGACCCACGACGTCGAGAACGTGCCTCGCGCGCTCGAGGACTACGACATGTTCGCGAGCGATCCGGGGCTGCGCGAGGCGGCGATCCGCGAGGGCGGGGCGTGGGTCGCCGATCGCTGCGGGCCGCTCGGTGTGCGGCTGGGCTCGGCCGAGGTGCTCGCATGGGGACACGAGTCGAACCGCCACACGCCGGAGCTGCGCACGTTCGATCGCTACGGGCGGCGCATCGACGAGGTCGAGTTCCATCCGACGTACCACTCGCTGATGCAGCTCGCGATCGAGGCGCGCATCCCCACCATCGCGTGGGCCGAGCCGCGGGCCGGCGCGCACGTGGCCCACGCCGCGATGGCGTACATGTTCACGCAGGCCGAAGCGGGTGTGCTGTGCCCGATGGCGATGACGTACGCGGTCGTGCCGGCGCTGCGCGTGCAGCCCGACGTCGCGGCCGAGTGGGAGCCGCGGATCCTCACCGGCAAGTACGACGCGCGCTGCATCCCGGCGGCGGAGAAGGCCGGCGTCACGTTCGGCATGGCGATGACGGAGAAGCAGGGCGGCTCCGACGTGCGTGCGAACACGACGCGCGCGCGGGCCGTCGGCCGTGGTGGCGCGGGCGAGGAGTACCTGCTCACCGGTCACAAGTGGTTCTGCAGCGCGCCGATGTCGGACGCCTTCCTCACCCTCGCGCAGGCGGAGCGCGGGCTGTCGTGCTTCCTCGTGCCGCGCTTCCGGCCCGACGGCACGCGCAATCCGTTCTTCATCCAGCGGCTCAAGGACAAGCTCGGCAATCGATCGAATGCGTCGTCGGAGATCGAGTACGCCGACACGTGGGCGCGCATGGTCGGCGAAGAAGGGCGCGGGGTCGCGACGATCATCGAGATGGTGCACCACACGCGCATCGGCGCCGCGGTGGCGCCGGCCGGGATGATGCGGCACGCGGTCGTGCAGGCGGTGCACCACTGCTCGCAGCGGCGCGCGTTCGGCAAGCCGCTGGTGGAACAGCCGCTCATGCGGGCGGTGCTGGCCGACATGGTGGTCGAGGTGGAGGCGGCGACGATCCTCGTGATGCGGATCGCTCGCGCGTTCGACGAGGGCTCGCGCGGCGATGCAGCGGCGCGATCGTTCGCGCGACTCGCCACGGCAGCGGCGAAGTACTGGACGAACAAGCGCGCGCCCGGCTTGGTGGTCGAGGCGCTCGAGTGCCATGGCGGCGCCGGCTACATCGAGGAAGGGCCGATGCCGCGGCTGTACCGCGAGGCACCGCTGAACGGGATCTGGGAGGGGTCGGGCAACGTGATCTGCCTCGATGTACTGCGCACGCTGCAGCGCGAGCCCGATGCGCTGCAGCTCGTGCTCGCGGAGATCGCCCCTGCGGCGAAGGAGCGGCGCGAGATCGCGGCGATGCTGTCGCGCATCGAGACGCTCTTGCGCGGCACCGATCACGAGACGCGTGCGCGCGAGATCGTGCAGTGCTTCGCGCTCGCTCTTCAGGGCGCCTTGTTGGTGCGACACGGGCACCCGGCGATCGCGGATGCGTTCTGCCGCACGCGGCTCGGCGACGCACCGCCGGCGATCTACGGCACCCTGCCCGTCGACGTGCCGACCGCGGACATCGTGGCGCGCGCACAGCCGTTCTCCTGATCCGCCGATCGTACAGTTGACGCCGCGCGCCGATCCGGCGACCGTTGGAGCATGCCTCGACTCGTCGCTTGTCCTGCGTGTGGTGTGCACGTCCGCGTCGACGAACCGCGCTGTCCTCACTGCGATGCGGCCCTGCGCGACGCGCAGGGCGTCGTTGCACGCTCGCCCGCTGCGGTGCTGATGGGGCTCGCGATCGCGGCGTGCGGTGGCGACGACGGCTCGACGAACACGTCGCTGGAGCCGGAGTACGGCGTGCCTCAGACCGAGTCGGTGTCCGCGACGGACACGGACTCCGCGACGTCGACCGACAGCAGCGACAGCTTCGAGCCGGAGTACGGCGTGCCGCAGACCGACGACACGACAGCCGCCGACACGAGCGGTGGCGACACGGGCGGCACCGACACGGGCGGCACCGACACGGGCGACACCGATCCGGGCTCGACGTCGCTGCAACCCGACTACGGCACGGTCGACGTCGACTGAGCGCGAGCGCGACAACGCGGCGGACCTCACGTCGACGTGCGTTGCGGCGTGCGGCGATTCCAGTAGGATGAAACGAGGCAGCCCCGAGGAGACCGCGATGGATCCCGACGATACCAGCCACGATCGGAAGGGGCGCGCCGCCTAACACGAGCCGAGAGCTCGGAGATCCGCGCCGGCGCCCCCCTTCCCCCGCCTTTCGCCGCGGATCCGGGGAGCGCTCGTCATGCAACGCGTACGCAGCTGCGAGGTGTCGCAGCACGTCGGATCACGCATCCGACTCCGAGGTTGGTTGTCCAGTCGCCGCAAGCTCGGCGGCATCACGTTCGTCGTCCTGCGCGACGGGTGGGGCACGGTGCAGGTCACCGCCGACGCCGCGGCGTTCGAGCCCATCGCCCGCGCGCACGCGGGGCCCGAGTCGATCCTGGAGATCATCGGCGAGGTCGCAGCGAATGCCCGCGCGCCCGGTGGCTTCGAGATCGTCACGCCGACGATCGAGGTCATGGTCGCCGTCGGCGAGCCGTTGCCCGTGCCGCTCGGACGCGCACTCGCGAGCGCGAAGCTGCCCGCGCTGCTCGATCACGCGCCCACGACGCTGCGCGACCCGAGTCGGCGCGCCGTGTTCGAGCTGTCGGCCGGCGCGATGGCGGGCTTCCGTCGGGCACTCGGTGCGCTCGGCTTCACCGAGGTGCAGACGCCGAAGGCGATCCGCTCCGCGAGCGAGAGCGGCGCGAACGTGTTCGCGCTCGACTGGTTCGGCACGCCCGCGTACCTCGCCCAGAGCCCGCAGCTCTACAAGCAGATCATGGTCGGCGTGTTCGAGCGCGTGTTCGAGATCGGCCCGGTGTTCCGCGCCGAGCCGCACGCCACCGTGCGACATCTCGCCGAGTACGTGAGCATGGACGTCGAGCTCGGGTTCATCGACGGGATGAACGACATCGTCGTCGTGCTGCGCGAGACGCTCGCGGGGATCATGCAGGAGCTGCGGGAGCGCCACGCGCCCGCGCTCGAACGACTCGGTGCCGCGCTGCCCGAGGTCCCGCCCGTGCTGCCCTCGATCGACTTCGAGGAGGCGCAGCGGAGGATCGAGCAGGCCACGGGCGAGCACGTCGTCGGCGAGCCCGACCTCGCCCCCGCGCACGAGCAGTGGCTCGGCGAGTGGGCGCTGCGCGAGCACGGCAGCGCGTTCCTCGTCGTCACGGGCTATCCGCTCGCGAAGCGGCCGTTCTACACACACCCCGATCCCGCGCGCCCGCACGTGTCGAGCTCGTTCGACCTCCTGTTCCGCGGCACCGAGCTCGTCACCGGCGGGCAACGGCTGCATCGTCACGACGCGCTCGTCGCGGCGATGCAGTCGGCCGGCATCGCGCTCGCGTCGTTCGCCGGCTATCTCGAGGCGTTCCGCTTCGGCATGCCGCCGCACGGCGGGTTCGCGATCGGGCTCGAGCGGCTGCTCGCGCGCCTGCTCGAGCTGCCGAACGTGCGTCTCACGGCGCTGTTCCCCCGCGACCGGACGAGGTGCGAGCCTTAACGGGCGGCGCAGTTCTTCTGGATGGTGTGGGTGTCGATCACTTCGCCGTCGACGTTCACGAACTCGAAGGTGATGTCGGTCGTCGAGATCGCGATCGTCATCGCGCCGTGGTTCTCGTTGTAGCGCACCACGGACTCGTCGATCACCTCGGGGAAGTCATAGGTGCCAGCGCCGCCGAGGCCGTTCACGAAGTACGGGATGCCTCCGACCGCCGCGCGCTCGTAGCTGTGGTCGTGCCCCGCGAGCACCGCGTCGGCGCCCCACTCCTCGTACGGCCACTGCAGGTCCTCGTTCGAGCCGTGCTCCGCCGACGAGTAGGCCGCGTGGTGGAAGTAGACGAGCTTCCAACACGCGGTGGATGCTGCGAGCGCACCCTGCAGCCACTGCGCCTGCACGCTGTCCGCCTCGATGCCATCGGGCTCGTGCGGATCGCTGTCGACCGCGAACAGGTGCACGAGCCCGAGATCCATCTCGTAGTAGCGCTCGTTGCCCGGCAACGTGAAGTACCCGAGGTACGGATCGAGCGTGTCGGTGTTCCAGTCGTGGTTGCCCGGCGACGGCCAGAAGCGATTCTCGGGCGAGCCCTTGCCGTAGCCGCCGACGTAGTTGCCGATGTACGGGTAGTAGTACTGGCCGATGTGATCGTCGATCGTCTCCGCCTCGCCGTCGGGGTAGTTGTTGTCGCCCAGCGTGATGACGTGGTCGGGGTTCCAGCTCGCCACGAGTGCCGCGACCGCGGCCTCCTCGTCGCTGTCGTTGCCGAAGTCGCCGATCGCCGCGAGCAGCATCGACTGCACCTCCGCGCCCGTGGTCGATCCGCCCGAGCCGCTCGAGTCGGCGCTCGCGCTCGCGTCGGTGGGGCCTTCGCTCGAGCCCGCGGTCGCGCTGGGATCGGTCGCGGTGGGGTCGGTCGCACTCGCCGTGTTGCTCGCCGTCATGGTCGCGCCGTCGTCGGCGCTCACGGACGTCGTCGCCGCGGACGTGGGCGACGACTCGCTGCCGCCGTCACCACCACCACCGCCGCCGCAGCCGATCAGCGCGAACGACAACACCCCTGCAGTCGTGAGCCTCACCATGCCGACGAGGATAGCGGGAGTCGTCGTCACGCGAGCGTGACGATGCAGTGCACTCGCTTACGCGCCGGGCATCGCTGCAATCAGGGCTCCGAGCCGTGATTCCACGTCTGCGTAGGCATCGAGCGCGAGGTACAGCTGTTCGTACTCGCGGTCGAGCGATGCGATCGTCGCCAACACGTGGGCGCGCTGCGCCGAATCGTCGCACGCGAGCGTCTCGAGTCGGGCTCGCGCAGCCTCCTGCTCGTGCACGATCGCCTCCAGTCGTGCGTACGCGTACTCCGTCGAGCTCGACATCGGTCGTCGTCCTCCACTGACCATTGGGCGCTCGCGCGCGATCCCGTGACGAAGACGCACGAGGGCCTGCGGGCTGCGAAGCACCTACCCGTCGCCGGTCCTCTCGCAGAGGAGAGACAAGCGACCCCCTCGATCGGTTCACGGCCGATGACGTGCGGGCCCCGACGGATCGGGCGGCTCCGAATCATCCGGGTCGCGGGCCCCCGTATCGCGCAGGATGTCGCGCAGGAGCTCGCGCGCGCGGAACAGGCGCGTCTTCACGGTGCCCTGCGGGATGCCGAGCACGTCGGCGAGCTCGCCCGTGGACAGCTCCTCCCAGTAGTGCAGCTCGAGCGCCGTCTGCAGATCGAGCGGCAGGCGGCGCAGCCCGGCGAGCAAAGCCCGGTCGCGCTCGCCGGCGGCGACCATCACGCTCGGCGACGCACCGAGATCGAGGATCGACGTCGTGAGCGGGTCCACGCGCGAGGCCTGCCGGTGACGCGCCGCGTAGTGGTTGAAGAGCTCGTTGCGGGCGATCCGCAGCACGTACGCGCGAAAGCTGCTGCCGTCGCGAACGCGGTCCTTGGCCTCGACGCACGCGAGGAACGTGCGCTGCACCAGATCGTCGACGTCGCCGTCGATCTTGTTGCGGAAGAACCGCGTCACCGAGCCCGCATGGCGCGAGAACAGCTCGCGGCCGGCGGTACGGTCGCCCGTACGCCAGGCCTCCAGGAGCTCCGCATCGCGCACCATCGGGACGGGATGGTATCATGCGAGCGTGACCACGCTGCACGACGACAGCGTGACTGCACGCGTGGGCGCGCGCGCGCACGAGGAATCCGTCACGCGCGCGCACGTGGGTGCCCGTGATCCGTTGGGCGATCGCGCCGCGGAAGCACGCGTGGAAGAGCGCCTGTTCGGCGAGCTGCCGCCTGCGCCGCAGATCGGCCGCTTCGTCGTGCTCAACAAGATCGGCGCCGGCGGGCTGGGCATCGTCTACGCCGCCTACGACCCCCAGCTCGACCGTCGCGTCGCGATCAAGCTCGTGCACCGCCGGCACGAAGTCGCGCGCGACGGCCAGCGAGTGCTGCGCGAGGCCCAGGCGCTCGCGCGGCTGTCACACCCGCACGTCGTCACCGTGCACGAGGTCGGTGAGCACGACGATCGGCTCTTCATCGCGATGGAGCTGGTCGAGGGCCTGACGCTGTCGGAGTGGGCGCGACGTCCCCACGAGTGGCGCGAGGCCGTGCGGCCGTTGCTCGACGCGGCGCGCGGGCTCGCGGCCGCGCATCGTGCCGGCATCGTGCACCGCGACTTCAAGCCCGCGAACGTGATCGTCGGACACGACGGACGCGCTCGCGTGCTCGACTTCGGTCTCGCACGCGGTGCCACCACCGGAGGAGATCCGGTCGATCCGTCCACGAGCGCGCTCGACATGCAGCTCACGCAGTCGGGCACGCTGCTCGGCACGCCGGCCTATCTCGCGCCCGAGCAGTGGACGAGCGGCGCCGTCGATGCGCGCGCCGATCAGTGGGCGTTCTGCGTCACGGCGCTCGAGGTGCTGTGGGGGCGCCGGCCGTTCGATGGTGCGGACTCGGTCGCACTGCGGGCTCGCGTGCTCGCGGGCGAGATCGACAAGCCCCCGCGCTCGCCGATGCCGGTGCAGGTGGAGCGCGTGCTCCTGCGCGGGCTCACCGTCGATCCCGCGATGCGGCACGCGAGCATGGACGCGCTCATCGATGCGCTCGAGCGCGCCGCGAAGCCGCCGCGTCGACGGCTGCGATGGGGCTTGGTCGGGCTCGGTCTCGTGATCGTCGGTGCCGCTGCCGGCGTCACGCTGTCGTTGCGCGCCCAGTCGGCGGTCGACACGGGCGCGATCGAACGCATCGTCGGTGAGGCGCGTGCGGCCGCGGCCGCGGGCCACTACGTGTATCCGCCCTCCGACGCGCCCGACACCGACACCGCGTACGCGAAGCTCGTCGCGCTCGAGGCGATGACGGGACCGAGCGCCGAGATCGCCCACGAGCGCGCCGCGCTCCTGCGGGTCGAGCTCGCCGGTGCGCTCGTCGAGCTCGGTGACGGCTACTGGGCGCGCCCCGACGCGCGACCGTTCGCGATGGACTTCTACGCGGCGGCGCTGCTGTTCGATCCGGATCACGCCCACGCGCGCGAGCGCGCGGCGGTCACGACCGGCGAGCTCGCGCTGTTGCGGCAGCGCGCGCTCGCCCACGATTTCACGCCGGCCGAGCTCGGCGTCGCCGATGCACTCGTCGCACTCGCCGAGCCCGATGCCGACGTGCGTGAGGAGAAGCTCGGCAACGTCGTGGAGCGGCGCGCCGACTCGCTCGCCGCGTCCACCACGGAGCGATTGCAGCGCCTCGGCGGCACCCGATCGAAGCCGGCGAAGAAGCCGAGCACGAGCGCGACACCGGCCCCGACCGCCGCGCCCGCGCCCGCGCCCACGTCGACGACGCCGACCGCCGCGCCCGCGCCCACGCGCTCGCCCGCGGCCGCGAAGGCGCTCGTGCAGGAGGCTCGCAAGGACCTGCGCGCGGGTCGCTTCGATGCCGCGGAGAAAGCGTTGCATCGCGCGCTCTCGTTCGACGGAGGCAGCCACGCGGCACTGTCGGCGCTCAGCGATGCGGCGTTCGAGCAGGGTCGCTACGCGGAGGCGGCCGAGTTCGCGAGGCGGGCCGTCGCGCTCGCACCGAAGCGAGCCGACTACCGCATGCAGCTCGGCGACGCGTACTTCAAGGTGCTGCGCTACACGGACGCGCGTGCGGCGTACGACAAGGCGCTCGCGCTCGGCCACAAGCAGGCCGCCGCGGCGCTCCGCCGCCTCGACGAACGACTCGGCGCAGGCTAACGCTTCGCCTTTCGCTTGCGCGCCGCGACGGCGACGAGCGTGATGCCGGTGACGAGCGTCGCGACGCCGATCGACGACAGCACGATGCCCGGCGTGCGTGTGTCGTAGAGGTACTTGCAGTCGCCGTCGGCGTCGATGTCGTCGCCACTGCACTTGCTCACGTTGGGGCGCGCGTGGATGCCGACGAGCGTGAGCCCGGCCGCCGTCACGGCCGCTCCGATCGCGAGCGCGGCGAAGCCACCCGCGCGCATCCGCTTGCGTCGGTCGCCGTCGGGCAACGGCACGAGGTCCACGGCGATCGTCTCGCGCACGCCGGCGAGCGCCTCGAAGCGGCGCTGCTCGTCCACGTAGCCCTTCAACGCGAGGTGCAGCACGTGGGTGCCCACTTCGACGCGGCGATCGATCGGGGTCTCGCCGACGACCTGCTCGTCGATCCGCACGAGCGCGCCCGGCGGGGTGGAGCGGACCACCAGCGTCGCCGGTGTCGCGTTCTGCGACTGCAGACGAGCGAGCAGCGCGGCTGCCTGCGCGTCGACGTGCTCGGCGAGCTCCGCGACGCCGCACAACTCGCACCGTCGTTCGACGCGCGCGACCTCGTCGCCGCTCTCTCCGTTCACGAGCGTGATCACCACGTCGTAGTCGCGACGCGCACCGGCGACCTCGATGGTCACGAGTTGGTCCGCACCCGCCGTGCGCATGGCGTCGCGCCGACACGAGACGTCCTCGCAATCGAGCGCAGCGATGTCCGACGCGACGACCTCGACCGCACCGCGCCGCAATCCGTCGTGCAATGCCTCGACGATCGTGCCGGCGGCCGCGCTCGACACGTCGCCCTCCAGCCGCGGCGCGAGCACGACGATCCGCGTCCGCGGCTGCGGGTTCGCCGGGTCGGCGCCGCCGCCGGACGGCACCGGCGGTGCCTCGTGCGAGGCCGCATACACGACCGACACGCGTGCGTCGGCGACGTGCGCGACCGCGAACATCTGCAGCGCGGCCGCGAACGCGGCGACAGCTCGCGAGCACCTTCGCGTGGAGACCGATCGCACGCGATGGCCATGCTAACCGAGAGGTTCGTCCCGCTGGCGCATCGACCGGACAACGGCGCTATCCTGGGCAGCGGTGAGGCGGTGCTGCACCCTGTTCGGCTGGGGCTGCGCGAGTGCGTGGACGGCGGGGTGCATGCCCAATCCCCACTACGACGGGCCGATCGACGGCGGCACCGCGGCCGACACGTCGAGCGCGGGCGAGTCCGCGACGTCCGCGACGTCGGCGGACGACGATCCGTCGGCGACGGCTCCGGAGGAATCCGGCAGCGACACCGGCGTGCCGTCGAGCTGCGGCAACGGGATCGTCGAGGGCGTCGAGACGTGCGACGACATGAACGAGGTCGACGGCGACGGCTGCAACGTCGATTGCACGGACTCCGGGACTCAGCTGTGGCAGCTCGTGTGGGACGGTGGCCAGGCGGGCTTCGACACGGTGCACGACCTCGGACTGCTCGACGACGGCAGCGTCGTCACCGGCGGCCAGTCCCACACCGAGGTCGGCTGGCAGGCCGAGCAGGTGCGGATCTCGCCCGACGGCGCGAGGCTGTGGAGCCATCGTCACTCGGTGACGGACGCGGGCGACACGTCGGCCTGGGGCGCGGCGCGGTTCCTCGACGGCTCCGTGCTCGCGGGCACCGGCGACAACCAGATGCTCTTCGTGCACGCGCTCGATGCCGACGGTGCGCTGGTCGACGAGGTCGTGATCCCCGGGCGCGTGCACGATGCGACGTCCGACGGCCAGCAGGTGTGGGTCGCCGGCCAGCTGGCGGACGAGACGGCCGCGTTGTTCCAGTTCTCGAGCGAGCTCGATCTGATCGCCACGTTCGACGAACCGAATGGCAGCATGCCCACGGCCTCGGTCGTGTGGGCGGTGGCGCAGGGCAACAATCGCGTGATCGTGTCGGGCGAGACGTACGAGCCGCGCCGCGGATTCGTGCGCGCGCTCTACCAGGACAGCACCAACGTCGCGTGGGAGTACGACGTGCTCGAGCTCGGCGGCGATTCGGATGCGGCGTACGGCGCCACCGTGATCCCCGGCGGTGCCGTCGCCACGGTCGGCGACGTGCAGTTCGGTTCCGAGAGCAACGGCTGGCTGATGCGCCGCGACACCGGTGGTCGACTGCTCGACGACATCGAGCAAGAAGACCTCGGCAACTACCATGGCGTCGCGATCGGACCCAGCGGCGAGATCGCGGTGGCGGGCTGGGTGGACCTCGGCCTCGGCAAGATCGCCCTCTTGGTGAAGTACGCCGTCGACGGCTCGCTCGCATGGCGACGCGAGATCACCGGTGAGCTCGCCGTCGGCGACCACAAGGCGTGGACCGTCGCCATCCGCGAGGACCACGTGATCGTCGTGGCCGGCGAGCTCGCCCACGAGCAGACGGGTCTCGATGCGTGGGTGGCCGCGTACACGCCGTGACGTGCAGGTGTCGCACCGTCGAGCATCGCGGTAGGCTCGGCCTCGTGTCGTTCCCTGCGCGTGCGCTCCTCGTCGGTGCCCTTCTCGTCGTCGCCTGCAAGCCCACGCGCGGGAAGATCGAAGAGCTCGTGCCCGACGGCGCCACCGGCATCGTCAGCGTCGACGCGCAGGCCCTGCTGAAGAGCGAGCTCTACGCGAAGACGAAGGCGTTCGTCGACCAGAACGCGGAAGCGAAGGCGCTGTCGGACTCTCTGAAATCCGAGTGCGGGCTCGACTTCGAGACGATGAAGAGCTACGTCGTCGGGTTCGACGTCGCAGGACAGAACTGGGTCGCCGCGGTCGAGATGCCGAACGTCGGCAAGAAGAGCGCGGTCGAATGCGCGGTGGGCAAGCTGCCGAAGGACGAGGGCACACCGATCGTGGTGAGCGAGAGCGACGGACGCACCGTGCTCGACCTCGACGGAGGCAAGGTCAAGGGCTGGGGCATGGGCGACGACGCCTTCGTGCTCGCGAGCAAGGGATGGGTCGAGGCCGTCGAACAGCGCATGAAGGGCGAGGGCAAGGCAGCCGTCGACTTCTACCTGAAGGACGCGGTCGCGCTGGCCGATCGCGATCGGCACGTGTGGTTCGCGGGCGAGGTGCCCACGATCGCCGCGGGGTTCCTGGCCGAGACGCCGGCGAAGGGCCTGCTGCGCGTGGCCGGCGGCGTGAACGTGACGACCGAGCTCGACATCGTCGCGTCCGCGGCGTTCTCCGACGAGGCGTCGGCCACGGCCGCGAAGGATGCCGTGCAGGCGCTCGTCGACGGCGGCAAGGCCATGGCGATCGAGCAAGGTGTGCCGAAAGGCGCGGTCGACAGCCTCGCGTTCGAGCAGGACGGCGCCATCGTCCGCGCCAAGGTGAAGGTGCCGGTGTCCGAGCTGATCGACTCGACGATCGGCTCGTTCACGAAGTACATGAACCGATCGAAGACGTCGGAAGCGCGCATCCACGTCGCGAAGATGTTCGACGGCGCGGCCGCGTACTTCGACGAGGAGCGCGTCGACCCCACGTCGATGGCTGTCACCCATGGGTGCCCGAACGACGGCCGCGCGGCGGGATCGGCCGGAATCACACCGCCCTTGTCCGTGGACTGCTCGAGTGGATGCACGCCATCGAGCTACGGCGCGCAGTTGTGGACCGACAACAAGGTGTGGAACGCGCTCCACTTCCAGGTCGAGGACAAGCACTACTTCCACTACGACTTCAAGTGGTCGAACACGCCGGGTGGCTACGGCAAGTGCCAGTTCACCGTGCAGGCGTTCGGCGATCTCGATCACGACGGCGTGTACTCGACGTTCGAGCGCGCCGCAGAGGCCGACGAGAACGGCATCAACGGCGCTGCCGGTCTGTACATCGATCGCGAGTCGGAATGACATGGTCCGCGAGCCCGAAGCCGTCGTCGCGGCACTGCTCGGGGCGCTCGGTCCCGGCGATCGGCTCGCCGACGGCTCGCGGATCGTCGCGATCGTGGGTGAGACCGGACTCGCGCTCGAGCTCGACGTCGACGGTGCTGCGCTCGAGGTGGAGCTCGTGCCGCGCGCGTCGGCGAGGCACGAGCGCGTCCTGACGGAGGTCTTCGCGATCGGCTATCGCGTGCACGACGGCGCGCCCGCGCCGACCCGCGCGCTGGCGGCGTGCCGCGCCGTCGCGGATGCGATCGCGCCGCACGAGCACGCGATCGCTCGGGAGCTCGCCACGCCGCACGACGCCCCGCGCATCCGCGAGCTGCAGGGTGGACGGATGCTCGCCCCCACCCGGACCGGGCTCCGATCCTTCTATAGAACGAGCCCCTATCGCGGCTGCGCGATCGGCTGTCGCTTCTGCTACGCGCAGTCGCGACTGCAGCCCATGCGCGCGCTGCTCGGGCTGCCCCAGGCGCCGTGGGGCTCGTGGGTCGACGCCCGCATCGACGCAGCCGAGGTGCTGCGGGGCGAGCTCGCGACGGCGCCTCCGTTGCCGATCAAGTTCTGTCCGATCACGAGCGACCCGTACCAGGCGCTCGAGCGCCGCCTCCGCCTCACGCGTGCGTGCCTCGACGAGCTGCGCGACTGGCCGGACGCGGTTCTCGTGCTCACGCGCTCGGCGAGCGTGCTCGACGACGTCGATCGCATCGCGGCCCTGCGCGCGCCGTGGGTCGGTGTGTCGTTGCCGACGATCGATGACGAGGTGCGCGCGCACTTCGAGCCCCGCGCCGCGAGCATCGCCGAGCGCATCCACGTGCTGACGACCATGCGGGCCGCGGGTGCACGCACGTTCGCCGTCGTGCAGCCGCTCCTGCCGTGCGACGTCGGTGCGCTCGCCGACGCACTCGCGGCGACGTGCGACGGTGTCGCGATCGCCGTGCTGCACGGCGAAGAGTCCGCGACCGCGCTGTTCGACGATCCCCGGTGGAGCGAGGCCCGCACGGACGCATGGCAGCGTGAGCGGGCCAGCGCGCTGGCGGACGCGTTGCGCACCCGCTCGGTCGACGTGTGGCGCGACGAGCTGCCGCCGGAGCTCGCGCGATGAACGACGTCGATGTCGTCGTGATCGGCGGCGGACCGGCCGGCTGCACCGCGGCGGCCGTGGCCGCGCGCGCCGGACTGCGCGTCGCCTTGTTCGAGGCCGGCACGCATCCCCGCGCGCACGTCGGCGAGAGCCTGTTGCCCGGCATCATCCCCATCCTCGCGGACATCGACGCGCTCGCAGCCGTGGAGGCGGCGGGCTTCGGTCGCAAGAGCGGCAGCACGCTCGTGCACTGGGGACGAACGCCGCGCTGGGACCTGTGGTTCGCCGACAGCGACGAGTACGATCACGCCTGGCTCGTCGAGCGGGCTCGCTTCGACGCGATCCTGTTCGACGCGGCGCGCCGCGCGGGCGCCGTCCTGCACGAGCGCACCGTGGCCGACGCGCCGCTGTGGTCGGGCGATCGCGTCGTCGGTGTCCGCTGGCGTACCCGCGACGGCGGCGAGCCGAACGTCACGCACGCGCGCGTCGTCGTCGACGCCACTGGACAGTCCGCGATGATCGGACGCGCACTCGCGCTGCGCGAGTCGATTCCCGGCCTCCGCCACCAGGCGATGTGGGCTCACTTCGCCGATGCGGGTCGTTTGCCGGCGCCGCGAGCCGAGCAGGCGCTGTTCGTCGCGGATCGCGATCAGTGGTGGTGGATGTTCCCGCTGTCCGCCGAGCTCACCTCGGTCGGCGTCGTACAGACGGATGCGGCGGAACGCCGCTCCCCGCCGCGACCCGACTTCGATGCCGAGCTCCGCGCATGCGACGAGCTCCGGGCGGTACTCGGCCCCCATGCTCGTCGCAGCACCGACGTTCGGCACGAGCGCGACTGGAGCTGGCGCATGCGTGATGTCGCCGGCCCCGGTTGGCTCGCGGTCGGCGATGCCGCGGGCTTCATCGATCCAGTGCTCTCGACCGGAGTGATGCTCGCGCTGCATTCGGGGTGGCACGCCGGTCGGACGGCGATCGCGACGATCCGCGATGGTGCCGACGAGGCCGAGGCGCGCACGTCGTACGGGAAGCACCATCTCGGTGTGTTCGCGGACCTGCTGCGGATGGTTCGCTTCTACTACCAGCAGAACCTGCACCGCGAGGACTACTTCTGGGAGAGCAAGCGCATCCTGATGCAGGAGAGCACGGCGTTGCGGCCGCAGAAGGCGTTCGTGGTGCTCACGAGCGGCCTCGTGCAGAACCTCGCGCTCGACGACGTGCGCGCGCAGACGCAGCAGCGTCGGGCCGATCGCACCGCGGATGTCGACGCTCCCGATCTCGACGGAGCCGACCCGGACGCGCTCGGCTTCCTGTGCGTCCACCTCCGCAAGCCACCCGACGACGACGACGGCGAGGGCCCGGATCGCGGCAGCTCGCTCTTCGTGATCGTCGAGCCCGCGGACCCGTCGGCGCCCACGCTGCGCCGCACTCGGAACTTCCACGTCGACGGCATCGCGCCGCGCCACGGCAACGATCCCATCTCCGTGCCCGGTGTCGGCGACGTGCTGCGCTGGGCGATCGACGTGATCGCGAGCGCGGACACGCGGGCTGGCGAGTCGCTCGCACAGTTCTGGCGTCGCGTTCGGACATCGGTCGTGCCGCAGCTGCACGCGCCTCCGAACGGCTACGCTCTCGTGCGTGTCTTCGGCGAGTGATTCAGCCCGGATGCGGCGGCGCGGTGGACTCGAACGCTCGCGCGCGCCGCAGACCGTGCTCGACGACGCAGATCTCGCCGTCCTCGGGCCGCGCGGGGAACTCGGGACACTCGCCGTTCAGGTGCCCGCCCACCCGGGTCGCTTCGCCGCCGGCCGGGCATCCGCAGTGGCCGGCGTTGCACTGATCGCCGTGCGTGCACGGCTGTCCGGTGTCGACGGCCGGCATCACGCACGAGCCGGGCAGCCGCGTGTCGACGCCCGACGCGTACCACCGCCCGCCGCGCGCCGGGCACGTGCTCTGCGCGGACGCGCAACCGACGAGTCCACCGAGCACCGCCGCGATCGCGAAGCGCATCACGCCATCACTCGTGCGTCAGCGTGTCGATCCACAGCCGCCGGGCGGCCTCGGGACGCTCTTCCACGCGCGCGAGCCGGAACGCGCTTCCGGCCTCGAGCTCGTCGTGCAGCTGGCGGATCGCCACGGAGTCGTCGGCATCGACGTAGCGATCACCACCGGTGGTGCGCCGCTTCCAGCCGGGTCGCAGCGGCGCGGTGAGCCGCGCCCAGTCCACGTCGATGCGATACGTGAACGTCTCCGGATGCGTGTGCGCCGGCGTGAAGGCGTTGAGCAGGTTCATCTCGCCGAGGCTGAGGTGCAGGTTCAGCGAGTTGCTGCTCCACTGCGTCGCGCCGTACTGCTTCGTGATCTTCGCCAGGCGGATCGCGTACGCCTTCGTGATCGTGCCGATGCCCGGCAACGAATCGGTGCGAGTCACGTAGTTGCACGACGACAGGTTGTGCCCGAACCACGCGCCGTCCTCGGCGCAACGGATCGCGACCCACATGGACAACGGCACGAACACTTCGTCGTGCGCCGCGTCGCCCACGCGATACGCCTGCCGCAGATCGGGCCCGAGCTCGTGGGCGGGGCGCCCGAACCCGAACACGATGCCCGGGAACTCGCCGCAGTCGAACAGCACCCAGCGCGGCATCAGCATCTCCTGCCCGCCGAACGAAAACGCGTCGAGGTGGTGCAGTCCGTCGATCACCTCGCGGCTGGACAGCCGCGTGGGATCGAAGCGGTGCTCGGGCGCGATGGCCAGCCCGAACGGCGCGAGGTCGAGGGCGCCGAGGTTGCCGCTCCACGTGACGAGGAACGGCTTGCAGCTCGCGAGGATGTCGGCGTAGCGCGGCGCGAGGTCTGAACCACTCAGCTCCACGACTCGCCCCCGAGCAGGAGCAGCAGCACTGCCTTCTGCGCGTGCAGTCGGTTCTCCGCCTGGTCGAACACCACCGACCATCGCCCGTCCATGACGTCGGCACTCACCTCTTCACCGCGATGCGCCGGCAGGCAGTGCATGAACAGCGCCGACTCCTTGCCGGTCGCCTCCATCATCTGGCGCGTGACCTGATAGCCGTCGAGCTTGGCGATCAGCGCCTTGGCCTGTTCCTCCTCGCCCATGCTGACCCACGTATCCGTGTAGATCACGTCGGCACTCTTCACCGCCTCGATCGGATTGGTCTCGACCGCGACGCGCGTGCCGGCCGACTGCGCGTCGCTGCGCGCGCGGTCGAGCACGGTCTGGTTGGGCCGCAGCGTCTCGGGGCAGCACACGACCACGTCCATGCCCGAGCGCGGGCCGGCCAGCATCAGCGAGTTCGACACGTTGTTGGCCGCGCCGACGTACACGAGCTTCTTGCCCTCGGTGCCGCCGAGACACTCGCGAATCGTCAGCAGATCCGCGAGCGCCTGACACGGGTGGAACATGTCGGTGAGCGCGTTGATCACCGGGATCGAGCCGTGCTCGGCGAGCCCGTCGACCTGGTCCTGGCCGAACGTGCGGATCACGATGGCGTGGACGTAGCGCGACATCACCTTCGCGGTGTCCTCGACGGTCTCGCCGCGGCCCATCTGCATGCCCGTGCCGCCGGACGTCGACAAGTTGAGCGCCTGGCCGCCGAGCTGGTGGATGCCGACCTCGAACGAGATGCGCGTGCGCGTGGACTGCTTCGCGAAGATCATCGCGACCGACTTGCCGGCGAGCCGCGTGTCGTAGGTCGTCGGGCTCTTCTTCACGCGAGCGGCGAGATCGAGGACGCGCCCCACTTCGGCGGCGCTGAAATCCATGAGGCTGCGGAGGTGTCGGGCCATGGCGAGGCCACGCTGCCTCGAAACCCCCGACTTTGGCGAGAGGGCGACGCGCGCGGTCTCACACGCCGGACGGCGCGTCGGACTCGTCGGCCTCGGGCGCATCCACGGCCGGCTTCGACTCCGCCGGCGCGGGCGCGGGCTCGGCCGGAGCGGGCGACGGTGGCTCCGCGGGCGCCGCGTCCGGTGGCGGCGGCGGCAGATCTCCGATCGCGGGCGCAGCGGTGCCGCGCGGAGTCGCGGGCGCACGGGTGTCCGCGCTCGGCGTGGTGGCCTTCGGCGTCGTCGCGGCCGGCGTGGGCGAGTGGTCGGCTCGCGTCGACCGAGCCGCCGCGCTCTTCGGCGGCTCGGGCTTCGCGTCGCCGAGCGAACGCACCGCGGACACGGTGACGGAGTCGAGCCGCACCGACTCGAGCGCGGCCACGGTCGCGCTCAACGGATCGCGCAACACGGCGCGCAGCTCGACACCGTCGGTCCCCGTGGGCACGTCGTCGTCGCCGCGCAGGATCGTGATCAAGCCCGCGAGCACGAGCGAGCCACCGACGAGGCCACCGACCAACCAACGTGTGCTGCGATCGTTGGACAGCCCGTGCGTGGGGCGCTCGCTCGACACGTCGATCGCTCCGAGCTCGAACCCGTCGCGCGGGGGCTCGGGTAGCGCGCCGCCCGTCGACGTGCTGGGAGGCGCGGGAGAACGGGAATCGGTCGGTTCACTCATGGACGATCTACGGCGTCGGGCCAATCTAGCGGGGTCGACCAGGGTGTCAAGGCGCGCGCGTTGCAGCGTCAGCGTCCTCGCAAACGTTGCGAGCACAGCTGCGATTCCCGATGGGGAGTCGTGACCGAACCATGACAGCTCTGCACATTCGGTAGTATGTGAGACGCTCTGCTCGATGCTGTCGTGCGTCGTTTCGATCGCGGTTGCGATCACCGTCGCGTGTGCGGGGCCGCCCGCGAGCGACGGTGAGGCGGCTGCGCCGCGCCCGGGCGCGCCACCCGACGCTCGATCTCCGCCTCGGCACTCT
>CAYXVR010000008.1:0-158536 GCA_964468635.1 uncultured Nannocystaceae bacterium | reverse complement strand
GCCCGGGCGCGCCGTCGATCGCGCTCGGCCCCGACGAGGTGCAGCTGGAGAACGGCGGCTTCGTGCGCGGCACGCTCGTCGAGGTCACGCCGGATCGACAGGTCGTCATCCTGCCCGACGGTGCCAGCGAGCCGCGCACGATCCCGTGGGAGGAGATCGCGAGGGTCGAACGCGGCAAGCACGATCCGGGCGCGCAGCCCGATCCCGCGGCGCGCCGAGTGGTGCGCATGGCCCCGGCCCGCCCCGCGGGGCCCGGACGCCCGCGCGTTCACATCGAGCTCGCGCGCAACCGACCGATCAAGCTCTTCGAGATCGACAACGAGATCATCGGCAGCAGCAACGGCTCGACGATGTACGGCGTCCAGTTCCGCAGCCTGTGCGTGGCACCGTGCGATCGCGTCGTCGACGGCAGCCGGGGGCAGGAGTTCTTCCTCGCGACGCCCCGCTACGCGACGTGGACGGCGTCGAAGAAGTTCTCGCTCGACGATCGCGTCGGCGACGTCACCCTGCTCGTGCGCCCGGGCAACGCGGGCCTGCGCATCGCCGGCGCGGTGCTGCTCGGCATCGGGCTCGGCGCGCTGATCGGCGGGGCCGTGCTGGTCGCGCAGAAGTCGTCGCGCGACGTGGGCATCGGCCTGCTCGCGGGCGGCGGGCCGCTGTTCGTCGCGGGCATTCCGATGCTGGTGTTCGGGCGCACCCGCTACGAGATCGCGCCGTAGGTCACGCGCACGGGATGCCGCAGAACGAGGTGACCTCGCCGACGCACTGGGCGTCCCACGAGGTGCTGCAGCAGAACGGGTCGTTCGCGCAGATCGTCGCGACGCAGTTCGAGGTGGCCGCATCGCAGTTGTTCGCGAGCGCGGCACCCGTCGCGCACAGGTTGTGGCCGCAGCCCGACCAGCACGCCGCGGATCCGCACTCGACCCACACCTCGCCGACGCAGATGCCGTCCCACGCCGTTGTGCAACAGAACGGATCGGCCGTGCACACCGCGGTGATGCATGCCGAGCAGCCGTTCACGAGCGCGGCCCCCTGCGTGCACTCGCTGTGCGCGCACGGACAGTTGTCGTCGGCCGTGCCGTCGCAGTCCTCGTCGATCCCGTTCACGCACACCTCGGGCGACGACGGATTGATCGGGTTGCAGACGAGCGCGCCGCCGGTGCACGTGTTCGTGCCGGCAGCACAGTTGCCGAGCTGACCGGTGAAGCACGCCCCGCCACCGCCCGGGTTGCCCTCGTCGGTGCCCGTGTCGCAGTCGTTGTCGAGCCCGTCGCACACCTCGGCACTCGACGCGACGTTCTGATTGCACACGATCGAGTTGCCGGAGCAGGCCGTCGTGCCGGGGCCGCAGACGCCGGCGAGCCCCGTGTTGCATCCCTGGCCGCCGCCGGGGTTGCCCTCGTCGACCGTGCCGTCGCAATCGTTGTCGGCGGCGTCGCACACCTCGGCGCTCGCCATGACGTTCTGGTTGCACGTGATCGCGCCGCCGCTGCAGGCGGTCGTCCCCGCCGAGCACGCGCCCTGCAGACCCGTCGCGCACATCATGCCGCCGCCGGGGTTGCCCTCGTCGGTGCCCGAGTCGCAGTCGTTGTCGAGCCCGTCGCAGATCTCGGCGCTCGCCGACTGATCGGCGACGCACCCGAGCGAGCCGGCGTTGCACTCCTGGTGGCCGATCGAGCACACGCCCGCCATGCCGGTGTTGCAAGCACCGCCGCCGCCGGGATTGTTGTCGTCGGCGACCGCGTCACAGTCGTTGTCGAGCCCGTCGCACGCCTCGCTCACCGGCACGACATCGCCGACGCAATCGCCCCACTCGCCGCCGGCACACGTCATCGTGCCGCCGTGACACTGGCCGACGTCCTCGGTGCCGCGCGGGCCCGCGTAGCAGTCCTGCGTGTCGCCGTCCTCGCAGTCGCAGTCCTCGTCGATGTCGCCGTCGCAGTCGTCGTCCTGGCCGTTGCAGCTCTCGACCTCGGCCGGCAGCGGCTCGCATTCCTGCGGCTCGCCCTTCACGCAGGTCTCGACGGTGACCATGCAGATGCCGTCGCCGCAGCTCTCCGGCTCGAAGCCCTCGTCGGTCTCGTCGTCGCAGTCGTCGTCGACGAGGTTGCACGTCTCGTCGGCGGGCTCCACGGCGCCCTCGCAGTCGCCCCACGTGCCGTCGGAGCCGCACGTCTGCGTGCCCTCGACGCATGCGCCGTGACCGGCCGTGCCGTCGGGGCCCGTGTAGCACGACTGCGAATCGCCCTCGGCACACGTGCAGCCCTCGTCGACGTCGTCATCGCAGTCGTTGTCGAGGCCGTCGCAGATCTCTTCGAAACAGTCCTCGCCGGTGTCGGTGGTCGAACCGGTGTCGGGATCCGCGGTGGTGGTGTCGTTCGCGGTCGTCGTGTCGTCGGCGCTGTTGCTGCCCGCCGACGTGTCCGCGGTGTCGGGCCCGAGCGACGTCTCGTTGCCGTCGTCGTCGCCCTGCGTCGCGAACGGGTCGGTCTCCCCCTCGCCGAAGCTGGACGTCGCGAGATCACCCCCCGCACAAGCTGCCCCCAGCACCACCGCAATCGCAAACCGGCCCCGCATCGTCACAACAGCCTACACCCGACCCGTTCCGGTCCGAAGGAACCGCGCGCGTGAGCGAGCCGGCCATTCGCCCGCGTGAAAACGAGCTTACGGCTCGAGGGACTTGAACGCGTACTGATGGGCAGAGTGGATCTCGCGCCAGAACTCGAGGGCCGTCTGCGTGCGGCGCCCGACGTACGGATGCAGGGCGTTCGCGATCGCCTCGCGATACGGCGAGTGCAGCGACAACGCCATCTGTTGGGGCACTCCGCTGACGATCTCGCGTTGGCTGAACGGGTACATCTCGCGCCGCATGACGCCGATCAGCAGCAGGGCCGCGTGATAGATGTCCGTGGGCCGACCCACGGTCCCGAAGCGCTCCGGATCGATCGCCTCCGGCGGTGTCATCCAGAGCGCCATGATCGTGCCGAATTTACGGATGTCGCCCTCGAACCGCGCGATGCCCAGGTCGCCGAGCTTGAAGCCCGCGACCGCCGGCTTCTCGGGGTTCATCTGGTCGTACGACATGCTGACGAACACGTTGCCGGGGTGGACGTCCTTGTGCACGTGGCCGTGGCGATGGATGTACGCGAGCGCCTGCAGCAGATCGCGAGCGACGTGGGGCACCCACGTCTCGTCGACGCTCGCGAGCACCTTGTCGAGGCTGTAGAGGCACTTCTCGATGATCAGATAGAACGCGTTCTCGTGGACGAAGGCGTCGTGGATGTACGTGATGTTCGGGTGCCGCAGCATCTGCAGGTTGGCCACCTCGGCCTGCCAGTGCTGGTACATCTCGTCGAACGTGCGCGCGGGCCGGAGCACCTTCGCGACCAACGGGTTCGACCACTCGTCGGTGCACTCGAACACGTCGCCGAACGCACCACCGCCGATGTAGTCGCCCATGAAGTACACGCCATTGGCGGCAGGGATCATCTCCCCGCGCGCAGGCGGACGGAACGGCGCGATGTTGGAGAGGGTGTCGGACACCCGTTTCGTCCACCATCTCGCCGGCGCGACGCGGCGTCAAGCTCGACGCGCGGCCACGAGACCGGCGAGGGCGCCCACGAGCGCGCCCAGGATCGCGTAGCCCAGCAACCCCGTCGTGATCCAAGCCGGCGCGCTGAAGCGATCCGTCGGCGGCTCGGGGTAGCCGACCGGGGGCGGCTCGCCGAAGCGCTGCGGAAAGACGTACGGGTTGGGGGCGACGTCCTCGATCACGGTCGCCCACAGGTTGATCGCGCGCTGCTCGGGACCGATCACGCAGCCGTAGCGCGCCGCGACGCCGCCGTGCTGGACGACGTGGAGCGCGAGCAAGCCGCCGTAGAAGACGGTGCCGACGAGCGCGCCCGTCTTGATCCAGCCCTTGACCGACGAGGTCATCGCGATCCCATCTTCGCACGCGATCGAGCGCGCGGCCAGGACTGATACGCTCGCGCGCGATCGTGCTCCTGGGGTGGATCGGAGAGACCGCCGCGCTCGGCACCGCCATGTGCTGGGCATGCACCAGCGTGTGGTTCTCGGCGGCCGGCGTGCGGGTCGGGTCGCTCACCGTGAACATGCTGCGCATGCCCATCGCGCTGCTGTGGTTCGCGGCGTGGGGAATCGTGATGCGCGGCGAGGCATTCCCGCTCGATGCATCGGCGCACGCGTGGGTGTGGCTGTCGATCTCTGGGCTCGTCGGGTTCGCGTTCGGTGACCTGTGCCTGTTCCGCGCGCTCGTCTTGATCGGTCCCCGGCTCGCGTCGCTGCTGATGGCCGCGGCGCCGCCGTTCACCGCGCTGCTCGGATGGATCGTGCTGCGCGAGCGGATGTCGCTCGTGGCGATCCTCGGCATGGCGCTCACCACCGCGGGCATCGCGTGGACGCTGCTCGTGCGCTCCGCTCCCGCGCAGGCCGAGCTCGAGACGCACGACCGACGCCGGTTCGTGCTCGGCATCGTGCTCGCGCTCGGCGGCGCGCTCGGTCAGGCGGCCGGGCTCGTGCTCTCGAAGTACGGGATGCGCGGCGACGATCCGTTCGCGAGCTCGCAGATCCGCGTGTTGACCGGCACGCTCGCGTTCGCCGTGATCATGACCGCGATGCGGCGGTGGCCCCGGGTCGTGCGTGCGTTCTCCGACCGCACGGCGATGATGCACCTCTCGCTCGGCGCGACGTTCGGTCCGTTCCTCGGCGTCGCGCTCTCGCTCGTGGCCGTGCAGCACACGGACGCGGGGATCGCCGCGAGCCTGCTCGCGACCGCGCCCATCCTCGTGATTCCGCTCGCGGTCCGGTTCGGCGGGGAGAAAGTGGGCTGGAGCGCGCTCCTGGGCACCCTGGTGGCCGTTCTCGGCGTCGTGATCCTGGTGGGTCCGGGCGCCGTGGACGAACCATGACAGTGCCGACTCCAGATCGAACGGCGAGGGCAGGCGTTCCGAGGCAGGTCGCAATGCCACGCAGAATCCTCGGAGTCCTCCAGATCGCCACCGTCCTCGTCGCCACCGTGCCCGGATGTGACGGCAAGCCCACCGACACCGCCAAGGCCGAAGGTACCGTCGCCGCGCCGAACGCTGCGAGCACGCCCGCCGAAGCGGGACGCGTCGGCGTGTCGAGCGAGGTCGCGAGGGTGGAGCCCCCGAAGCCGAGCCCGACGACCGCTGCGATGCCGGAGCCCCAGCCGCAGGAGGAAGCGCCCGCCGACGACGCGCGTGCGGCCGAGAAGAGCGCGGCGATCGCCGCGACGCCGATGGCTCCGCCTCCAGCCGGTCCGCTGCTCCGCAGTGGCAAGGGCAAGTGGGGCGGCGGCGGGATCGGTGGCATCGCGAAGGACGGCGGCGAAGCGGGCAACACCGAGGCGTACGATCACATCGCAGAGAACGAGTTCGTCGCGGTCGCCGACGACGCGCGCTCGACGTTCTCGATCGACGTGGACACCGCGTCGTACAGCAACATCCGTCGCTTCCTGAAGGACGGCCAGCTCCCGCCCGCCGACTCGGTGCGCATCGAGGAGCTCGTGAACTACTTCGACTACGAGTACGCCGCGCCCACGGGCAAGGAGCCGTTCTCGATGACGTCGGAGGTGAGCGCGTGCCCGTGGAACGACGAGAACCTGCTGGTTCACGTCGGGCTGCAGGGCGTGAAGATGGATCAGAGCGAGGTGCCCGCGCGCAACCTCGTGTTCCTGCTCGACGTGTCGGGCTCGATGGAGTCGCCGGACAAGCTGCCGCTCGTGCGTGAGGGCATGGCGATGCTCGCGGAGAACATGCGCAAGCAGGACCGTGTGTCGATCGTGGTGTACGCCGGTGCGTCGGGCGTGGTGCTCGAGCCGACGAACGACAAGGCCGAGATCCTCGCGGCGATCCAGCGCCTGCAGGCGGGCGGCTCCACGAACGGCGGGGCTGGCATCGAGCTCGCGTACAAGCTGGCCGAGAAGACGTTCGTGAAGGGCGGCATCAACCGCGTGATCCTCGCGACCGACGGCGACTTCAACGTCGGCACCACGAGCGAAGGCGAGCTCGTGCGGCTCATCGAGGAGAAGCGCAAGTCGGGCGTGTTCCTGTCGGTGCTCGGCTTCGGCACGGGCAACCTGAAGGACGCGACGATGGAGAAGCTGGCCGACAAGGGCAACGGCAACTACGCGTACATCGACTCGACGCTCGAGGCGAAGAAGGTGCTGGTCGAGGAGGGCGGCAGCACGCTCGTGACGATCGCGAAGGACGTGAAGATCCAGGTGGAGTTCAACCCGAAGGAGGTCGCGTCGTATCGGCTCGTCGGGTACGAGAACCGCGTGCTCGCGCACCAGGACTTCAACGACGACACGAAGGACGCCGGCGAGATCGGTGCGGGCCACTCGGTGACGGCGCTGTACGAGGTCGTGCCGGCGGGCGCGAAGTCCGGTGCGCCGGGCGTCGACAAGCTGAAGTACCAGGACGAGAAGCCGCTCACCGCGGCCGCGTCGTCGGGCGAGCTGATGACGGTGAAGATCCGCTACAAGAAGCCCGACGGAGACAAGAGCGAGCTGTCGAGCTTCACGATCACGCCGATGGACAAGAAGCTCGAGGACACGACGCCCGACTTCCGCTTCGCGGCCGCGGTCGCCGAGTTCGGCATGCTGCTGCGCGATTCGAAGCACAAGGGCGACGCCTCGTTCGCCGAGGTCACCGAGCTCGCGAAGGGCGCGAGCGAGCGCAGCGACGAGCACAAGGCCGAGTTCCTGACGCTGGTGGAGACCGCGAAGCGGCTCCACGCGAGCAAGCGCGGCGAGTAGAGATCCTGCAGGGACGTTCGAAACGCGGCGCGGTCCACTCCTCCGGTGGGCCGCGCCGCGGCCTTTCGGCTCTGTCACATCGGCCGGGCCGCGATCGAATGCGGCCGGCTTCGCGGCGCTCTCGTCGTTCGCGCCGTTCCTGCACGCCGCTCGGCCGCCGCCCGCCGGTCCCGCTCGCGCGTGCAGCAGCATCGATCGTATGCTCGCATCGGTGACGACGGAGCGGCGCTGCGAAGCGGTGTTCGATCGCGCGATCGATCGCGTGTGGCATGCGATCACCGACTCGCGCATGCTCGCGCGTTGGCTGATGGACAACGACTTCGTGCCAGTGGCGAGTCGCGGGTTCACGCTGCGCGGGCCGGCGACGGACTCGTGGCGCGGATGGATCGACGGCAAGGTGCTCGAGCTCGATCCACCGCATCGCATGGTCTGGGTGTGGAACGACACGGCCGTGGCGTTCGAGCTCGTGCCCCACGGCACGGGCACGCGGCTCGTGTTGCGCCACGCGGGCGACGAGAGCGACTGGCGGCGCAGGATGGAGTGGCTGAAGCGCGCGCTCGGCGACGACTACGCGCGTCGGCTCGCGTTCCGCTCGCCGCGCGAGAGCGTGTACGAGGCGATCACGACGCTCGACGGCCTGCGCGGCTGGTGGACGACTCGTGTGTCGGGTGACGCGAGCCTCGGCGGCGAGATGCGTTTCGAGTTCCCCGGCGCGACCGATCACATCGTGATGCGCGTGGACCTGCTCGAGCCGCCGACCACCGTGCGCTGGACCGCGCTCGAGCACGGCGACTTCCCCGACTGGGCCGGCACGACGGTGCGCTTCGACCTCGCCGCTCACGCGGGCGGCTGCGAGCTCGGCTTCATGCACCTCGGCCTCTCCGATGCGCTGCCGTGCTGGGCCGTCTGCCAACCGGGCTGGGATCGCTACCTCGCGAGCCTCGTCTCGTACGTCGACGACGGCCGCGGCTCGCCGTGGAGCGCTTCGCGCTGAGTCGTCGACCCGCTTCGCGCTCGTCGCCGCGTCCGCGCGTCAAGCCTCGAGGTCGATACTCGAGCGCGCCGACTCGATGGTCGGCGAAGGACCGATGCGCTGCAATCCGCAACAGCTCGTGCGCGGCAGCACAGCCGGCGCCGCGCGCCGAAATCGATTCGCGCGCCCCTCGACTCCACCCGAGCATGGCGCGACGCAAGCTGTTTCCCCTCCGCCGGTGCCCTGGCCTCGTTCCGCTGCCCGAGATCGACAACGACGTCGTGGTCGTCGTCGGTGGTCGCGCCGAGCCCACGCGACCGACCCTCATCGGCTACGTCGACGTCGCCCTCCGCGCGCGCACGCTGGCGGAACGCTCGGCCGGATGCTCGCCGGACTGGCCTTCCCCACCCGGATCGGAGCCCCTGCGGCCGCGCGCTGCAAGCCCGGACGTCCTCGCGCGTTGACTCGCATGTGACGTGGTCGTCGTGGGTGGCCGTCGCCGTGCTCGGCGTCGGTCCTCCCGCCATCGAACTGCCATTGCCCCCCGATCCGTTGGAGCTCGCGCTCCATTGGGATGCTCCACCGCAGTGTCCGGACGTCGCGCGGATCGAGGCCCGCATCGCTGCATTGCTGCCCGGCGATCCTGCAGGTGAGGGTGTGCTCGACGTGCACGGAACTGTCGTCGCGATCGCCGGTGGGTTCGAGCTCACGCTGCGATCGACCTACCGCGACGCGACCGAGCTGCGCCGCCTCGAATCGAGGCATTGCGACGATCTCGCGGAGGCCACCGCACTCGTCCTCGCTGCCGCGCTCACCCCCGGATTCGAGCCTCCGACCGAGCCCGGCAGCGCGAGCGATCCCGTCGAGCTCCCGGCCGTCTCACCGTCGAAGTCGACGCCCGAGCCCGGACCGGTGCAGTACCCCGACGACACCTTCGGTGCGACGTCGCGCGTCGAATCGTCGCCACCACGCCGCGCGCCCCGTCGTCCCAGCGGCCTCGCGCTGCGGGCCGCCGGAGGCATCGAGGCCGGTGCGATCCCGGCACCCGCTGCCCTCGCATCGATCGCCCTCGCATTGCTGTGGCGACGCGCGCGAGTCGAGCTGACTGCGACGATCTTGCCTCCGCGCGCACGTGCCCATCGCGGGCCCGCGTCCTACATGCTCGCGACCGCGGGCGCACGCAGCTGCATGCGGTGGTTCGTGCGCGCGCTCGAGCTGCCGACCTGCGTCGGGATCGAGGCGGGCTTCGTGCAGGCGCGCGGCTTCTCCCGCTCGACTCGCGGGCCATGGCTCGCACCGCTCGCGAGCTTCGGCCTCGCACGCGGGTGGGACCGCGTCGCCGTCTGGTCGAGCGCAGAGCTCGCCGTGCGCACCGTGTGGACGCAATTCCACCGCGAGACGCTCGCGTTCTCGCCGTTTCCCGTGTCGTTTCGCGCGCTCGTCGGAATCGAGGTGCGGCTCTACTGGAACCGGGGGGCAGCCGGACACTGAGGGATCGACCGGGCCATGGCAGACGGCGGCTACCCCGAACCACGCGCGACGCTGCGCGAATTCCGAGCGCTCTACACCGAGCACTACGGCTTCGTGTGGGCCGTGATCGCCCGGTTCGGGATCGACGCGGCTCACATCGACGACGCGGTGCAGGACACCTTCGTCATCGCGCATCGTCGGTTCGATCACGGGGTCCGTAGTCCGCGCGCGTGGCTGTACGGCATCGCACGACGCGTGGCGAGCAACCACCGGCGCAGCGCCGCGCGGACCCGCCGCAAGGCGACGGCGTTGCATGGCGCGCACGGCGATCGCGGAGCATCGCCGGATCGCGAGACCGTGATCGCGATCGACGAGTTCCTCGCCGGGCTCGCCGACGGCGATCGCGAGCTCTTCGTGCTCTGGGAGATCGAGGGCATGAGCGGGCCCGAGGTCGCGCAGGCGCTCGGCGTGCAGCTCGACGCCGTTTACGGCCGCATCCAGATCCTGCGGCGGCGATTCCAGGCGCAGGTCGTCGCCGCGCCCGGCGCGTGCACGGCGATCCTGCGCCGCCGCCGGCCCCGTGCGACGCACCGCGGATGGCTCGCGCTCGCGTTCCAGCTGGGCGGACCGCCGCTCGCGTGGTCGGCTGCGATCGGCTCCGTCGTCGTACGCGCGACGTGGATCGTGCCGCTCGCGATCACGGCGGCGATCGGTGGATCGCAGCTCGCCGACGCTCCGCAGCGCATGCGTGCGCGCGCGTTCGAGGTGCCGACACGCGAGATCGTCGAGCCGACGCGGATCGCCCTTACCGCGGCCGCGCTTCCGTCGTTCGTCACCCCGAGCATCGCGGTCCCGAGCTCGGTCTCGCCCCGGGCCCGCCATCGAGCCGACACACGCGCGCGTGCACCCGACTCGCTCGCCCGCGAGCTCGCGATCCTTGCCGAGGCCGACGCCGAGCTCGCCGCGGGCCACCCGGATACTGCACTCGCACGCCTCGGCGGACACGCGCGCGAGTTCCCGAACAGCGCACTCGCCGATGTGCGCGCTGCGGTGCGGATCGACGCGCTGTGCCGCGCCGGTGCGCGAGCGCAGGCGCGCGGCGAAGCGGCCGTGGCCACGCGCTCGCATCGGGGATCCGTGGTGCTCGCCCGCATCGCCCGCTCGTGCGCACGCGAGCCTCCGGAAACGCCGCGAGCCGGACACGAGGATCAGCGATGAGACAACTCGCATCCATCCTCCTCCTCCCGGCTCTCTTCTCCGGCTGCGCGATCGACAAGCAGCTCGACGACGGCGACGACGACGGCACCGACGACGGCGACACGCACGACCTCGACGAACCGCTCGACGTCGACAACCTGGTCGAGCGCTTGGCCCTCGCCGAGTGCGGCGCCGCGCTGCGCTGCTTCGAGTGCCGCAACGACGACGCGCCGCCGATGGAAGCGTGCGTCGAGTCTGTCACGGGCTTCCTGCAGGGCCGCGTCGCGACGGCGATGGCCGCCGGCCTCGTGCTCGACACCGAGTGCGCCGAAGTTGCGCTCTCCTACTTCGAGGGTGTGGGCTGTGATCCGCTCACCGCCCCGGAGCGCCACCAGCAGTTCGTGATGCGCGACTGCGACATGTTCGTCGGCACTGCCATGCCCGGCGACGCGTGCGAACCCATGACCGAGGTCTACTACTCGCCCGACCTCGACCCGTGCATGCCCGGGACGAGCTGCATCGTCGACACCTGCGTCCCGCTCGGCGCGGTCGGAGACCCCTGCGAACGGTCCACGGGAGGCGCGGACGTCGTCTGCATGGAGGGGGCCTTCTGCACCGACGACCTCGGGTGCCAGCCGCGCGGCGACGTCGGCGATCCGTGCGTACCGTTCGTCTCGGACAGCTGTGTCGACACCGCGTACTGCCACGAAGGCACCTGTCGCGCGCGAGTGGACGCCGGTGAGCCCTGCCCCGAGCTCGAAGGCGTCATCGGATGCGCGGGCGCGTGCAGCGACGACGGCAACGTCTGTGTCGACCTCCCGGCCGCGTGCGAGATCCAGTTCGCGCTGTAGACAGGAACTTCGAGAGCGCGAGCACGTGAAAAGCAACGAGGCCCGATCGGGCCCCGACGCATGCCGTACCGCCTCCACGACGCGGATCCGAACCGCTTGCTGCCCGGGTTCACGGGCAGCGCCCTCACGGGGCTCGGCACCACACCGCCGCACGCGCCGCATGTCCCGACGTCGCGCTCGAATCGCTGGATCGTCGCGTCGCTCGCGGGGTTGACCCTCGCCTTTGTCGCGTTGGCGACGTACGTCGTCACGCATCCGCCGGCACCGATCGTGATCGCGTCTCCGACGATCGGCGCGCCGATCGAGCCCCCACCTCCGGCGGAGGTGCGGATCGCGGTACGCGACGCGACGCACGACCGCGCACCGCGTGATCTCGCAGCGAACGTCGAGGCGCGCACCGACGCACCGAGTGGCATCGCAGTCGCGACATCGGACGACCGTACGGCTCGAGGAATCCCGCGCACGCGCCGAGCACCCGATCGCACTCCGCCGCCCGTGGGCGCGCCGCCGAAGGTCGACCGCGACGTACCGGTGGAATGCGTGATCGATCCGGCGTCGTGCGCGGTCGGCGACGCGAAGGCACCGAAGGGTCCACCGCCGCCGCCGAAGGCGGCCGACGATCGCCCGCTCACGCTCGGGCAGAGCGAGATCCGGGCCGGCATCGCGCCGCTCAAGCCGACCGCGAAGGCGTGCGCGACCCGTCACGGCGGCACGCCGGGCGAGACGGTGCGCGTGAAGCTGTCGATCGCGGGACCCACGGGCGCCGTGATCTCGACGCAGGCCGAGGCCCCGCACCAGGGCACGCCGCTCGGCAACTGCGTGGCGGCGACGCTGAAGAAGGCCACCTTCGCGACGTTCAAGAAGCCGGTGATCGGGCTCGTCTACGCGATCACGATGTGACGACGTCGGACGATCGCGGGCCGTGCGATTGCACGCCGATGTCGACCCCGAGCGCACGGATCGCGGCGACGAGCGTCTCCTGCCGCGCGCGCGCATCCTCGCCGAGGTCGACACGACACGCTCCGTCGACGGCGATCCAGGCAGCGCCCGCCAGCTCGCGCGCGAGCGCGTCGAGGTGCGTCAACGCGAGCGTGTCGACGCCGCCGACGATCTCGAGCGCATGTCGGGCGAGCGCGAGATCGAAGAACCCACGGCGGAATCGCCCCTGCCATGGGCCGTCCGCGTTGTGCGGCTCCGGGAGCACGTCGAGCGCCGGTGTCTCGGTCGGCAGCGGACCGGGTCCGTGGCGCACGTGGTACGTGCGCAGCACGCCGATGCGTCGGCGCGCGTGCGCCCAGCCCCATCGATCGAGCTCGGCTTCCTGCGGTGCGAACGTGCAGTCCGACCACGTCGTGTGCGGCGCGAAGCCGGAGGTCTGATCGAGCAGCACGCCCTGCGCGCCTTCGAAGATCACGTCGCCGTCGATCGGCGGCACTGCGTCCGGCTCGACGATCTCGATCGCGCGGGCGACCGAAGATGCGCGATCGAGCCACCGCTCGGCGAGCGCGTCGTCCTCGAACGCGCTCCACTCGGCGTCGCCGACCACCGCGAGCGCGCGCAGCTCCTGCCGCTTCCGCTCCCGCACGCGTGCGAGCACGGATCGCACGCGCACCGTGTCGAGCAGCATGCCCAACCGCACGGTGTCGTCGGGATGCGCGAGCGCGTCGCCCACGGCCTCGCCGAAGCCCACGCCGCAGCTGCCGTGTCGTGCATCCCCGCGTGCCCGCTCGCGCAGCCGATTCGCCGCCTGGTGCCACGGCGTGATCACGCGACAGCTCGCCGACGCCGACACGCGCGCGAGCGCATCGCTCACGCCCTTCCCCGCGAGCACGTCCGCTTCGAGCGCGAGCGCGGTCGGATGCACGACCATGCCGTCGGCCAGCCACGTGCGCACGCCCGCGACGAACGTGCCCGCGCCGATCTGCGAGAACGTGTGCGCGCGGCCGTCGTCCAGCACGACGGTGTGCCCCGCCTGCGCGCCGCCGTTGCTGCGCACGACCCAACGCGCGCCCGTGCGCCGCACGAGCGCGTCGACGACGTGGCCCTTGCCGGCGTCGCCGAACCCGAGATCGACGACGAGATGGGCGCACGCTCGCGTCACGTCGCGTGCTTGGGCAGCGGCGCCCCGTCGCGCTCGAGCGCGGCCGCGAACGGCGTGAGCGCGCGGACGATGCGAGCCACGCGCGTGCGGTCGGCCCCGTGCTCACCCACGAGGCGGGCCAGCTCGTCGAGGTCCTTCACGACGCCCTCGTTGATCGCGAGCGCCCCGGCCGCGACGTAGCACGTGTCCTCGTGCGACTCCATGCACAGCACGTGATCGCCGAAGAGGTCGCGCCACTGTCGCTCGCAGTTCGCTCGGCGCCCGAGATCCGGGATGAGGAAGAACGGATGGAACGTCTTCGTCACCTCGGCCACCACCTCGGGCGTGGGCACGTCCTCGTCGAGCCGCTCGCCGATCACCGCCTCCACGTGGGTCTTGGGCAGCTCGGGCCACGCCGGCTCGTCGCCCGTGATGAAGAGGTAGCCCTTGCGCCCGCGCTTCACGACGCAGTCCATCTCGGTGTGAGTCGCGAAGAAGTACATCGCGAGCTCGTACGACTCGTACTCGTTGCCGCCGCCGCCTTCGAGGAAGATCGAGGTGAGCCACTTGTCCATCAGCTCGGCGGTCGACTCGAACTGGCCGACCTGCAGCGGCGCGTTGTCCCAGCCCGCGTTGCCGATCGCGGCGAACATCACCTGCGGATCGGGCACGTTGCACGCGCCGAGCACCTTCATGAAGCTCGGCAGCTCCTTCGTCGCGAGCGCGCGCGGGATGGCGCCCATCGAGCCGGAGACGTCGAGCGCGAACACGATGCCGATCGAGTTGGGATGCTCCGGCGAGTCGCGGGACTCGCGGGCGCGCACGCCCTTCGGGTTCATGAGCGGATGGCACTGGCTCTGGCGGAAGACCTCGGTGCCGCCTTGCTGGGCGCGCGCGCTGAGCATCGCGACGTGTGCATCGTGGCTGTAGTTGCCGTATCCCATCGTTCGTCCTTTCTCTCTCACCAACCGGGCATCGGGAAGTGCTCGAACTGCGGGGGGCCGAAGCATGCCTCGGCCACCTGGCCCACGCGCTCGCGCAACGCCCACGCATCGCCGTACGCAGGCGACTCGGCGACGAGCGCCGCGAGCTCGCGTGGCGTGTCTGCACCCGCGAGCACGCCGTCGATCGCACGGGCCGTCGCGGCCAGGTCTTCGGCGATCGCGGCCGCGGTCGCTTCGCGGGCATCGCCCCACCCCACCAGCATCACGCCGTGCTCGCGCGCGTGCACCAGCAGCCGAGCGGGTGAGAGGCCGCCGTGGGCGACGCCCGATCGGTGCGCGAAGGCGAGGCTCTCGAGCATTCGCCGCCACATCCACACTGCGGCGCGCGGGCTCACGCCGCGCGGATGAGCGAGCCGCACGTCGACGAGCGTGTGCACGAAGCCCGACGCCCAACGCAGCACGAGCGCGTGTCGTCCACCATGGCTGCCGCCGTCGACGACGCCGCGCACCACCGGCTGCGGCACGCGCATGCCGAGGTGCTCGGCTCCGTTCGCGGTGGATCGCTGCAAGCCGAGCAGGATCGAGTGCTCGTGCGCGAGTCGTGACGCGTCGGCATCGATGCGCGCGAGCTTCACGACGACGCGCTCGCTCGGCCAGCGCGCGAGCATGCCGGCGTGCACGTCGCACGTACGACCGCGTCCGATCCGCTGACGCAGCGCCCACGTTCGCTGCCCGACGCGCACGAGATCCTCGGCCGCGAAACCCTGCGCGCGCGCGTCCTGCCACCACGCGAATGCCTCGCGGAACCTCGCACGCTCGACCGCGTCTGGATCGATGAACACGGTCGCGCGACAGTGACCACACACGGCCGACCTCGCGAAGCGCGACGTCTCGATGGGAGCGCCGCACGAGCTGCACGAGACGGTGCGGACGGCCATGGGTCCCCGAGGATAGCTCAGTCCCAGTGCTCGACGTCGTCGGGCGCGCGCGCCCACGCGTGGGCACGCGCCTCGTACACGGCGACGCGCGGGGGCGGAAACGTCGGGTCCGCGAACGCACCCACCGCGACCGCGACGACCTCGGGCTGGCGATCGAACGTCCAGTACACGGTCGAGCCGCAGTTCGGACAGAAGTGCATGGTGCCCACGCCGCCCTCGTCGCCGGTGCGCGCGTACTGCGACGACGCACCTTCGATGCGCACGGCGTCGATCGGCCAACGCGCCTGCACGGAGAAGATGCTCCCGGTGCGGCGTTGGCACTCGAGGCAGTGACACATCGAGATGCGCACGGGCTCGCCCTCGCACGTGACGCGCAGCCGGCCGCAGCTGCACGAAGCGGTTCGCGTCGTCATGCGCGCGAGGATATCTCTGCGTGCGCCACGGCGTGAGCCGGATCCGTGCGGGACGACGCCGCACGCTCGGCATCATCTTCCACGACGCCGAATCGAGCTCACACGAACACGGGCTTGCGCTTCATCAGCGCGGCCTGCACGGCCTCGAGCTGCTCGGGCGTCCCCAGCAGCCCGAGCTGCAGCTCCGTCTCGCGCACGAACGCGGCGGCCACGTCGAGCTCGGGCGTCTCGTCGCACAACGCCTTGCACGCGCGGATCGCCGCGGGCGACTGCTCCGCGATCCTGCGCGCGAGCGCGAGCGCGTCGGCGATCGGGTCGTCGCACTTGCGCGTGGCGAGCCCGATCGCGACCGCCTCGTCGGCCTCGACGACGCGCCCGGTGTACACGAGCTCGCGCGCGACGTCGGGCCGCACGAGCTTCAACAGCGTCTTGCTCGCGGTCATGTCGGGCACGAGGCCGTAGCGGATCTCCATCACGCTCATGCGCACATCGGGAGCGACGAGCCGCACGTCGCACGCGAGCGCGATCTGCAGGCCGCCGCCGAACGCCGCGCCCCGGATCCCCGCGATCACGGGCACCGGAACCTCCGCCCACACCCACGCGGCGCGCTGGGCCAGGTTCGCGGGGCTGTCGGGCCCACGCGCCAACAAACGCTCGCGCGCATCGCCCCCCATCGTCATGAACGACGCGAAGTCGAGCCCGGCGCAGAACGACGGGCCCTCGCCCGACAAGACGACCGCTCGCACGCTGGGATCGCCCGCCACGCGCACGCCGGCGTCGACGAGCCCTTCGAACATCGCGAGGTCGAGTCCGTTGCGCTTGTCGGCGCGATCGAGCCGCACGTGCGCGACGTGCTCGGAGATGTCGACGAGAACACCCATGGAACCCCTCAGTCGTTGCGAGGCCAACCGGCCTCGTTGGTGAACGTCTCGCAGTCGGGCGAGGGCACGTGCGTGTAGTCGTCCTTCGTGGCGAGCTCGTACGCACGCGCGGCGAGATCCGTCAGCGGCTCGAAGCCCTCGTTCTTCGGCATGCGCGTCGGATCGGCGAGCACGGCCTCGTACGCCGCCTTGCCCAGCGCGACGGCCCGACATCGCGCGAACAGGAACGCCTCGCCCGAGAAGTACTCACCGGGCCGCCGATAGGATTCGTCACCGATCTCCCGCGCCCACGCGACCCCATCGATCGCGAACAGCTTCGCCGCGAGCATGTCGTCGAACGCGGTGATGTCCGCCGGCGGCAGCTTGGCGAGCGCCTTCACGGCCGGCCGCAGAACCGCGTCGTCGTCCCCCGCCTTCTTCCAATCGAGCTTCGCGATGATCGTCCAGAACTGGGCGTCGTCCATCGGCGCCCGAGTGTCTCACACCGCGAACGCAGCGGCACGCCGCGGCCGCGTGTCGTGCTCTTCGAGCGCGCCGTCGTCGATCTGCACCGACCAGTACATCGCGCAGCCACCTTGCGACGCCGGATCGCAGCGCACGTTGGTCTTGATCTGCGCGCCCTCGCGGATTTCGATCGCCGCGCGCAGCGGGAAGACGTACCGCCCCCAGTGCGTGTCGGGAGCGCCGACCGCATTGGTCAGGCGCACGCCGTGACCGAGGTCCGCATCGAACCAGGCCGCGAGCGCCGTCATCCGCCCGTCACGCGCCGCGGTGAAGGTGCACGATGATTCGAACGGATGATCGGCCTCGGCGAGGCTGCAGGTGTACGCGTCGTGACTCCACATCGTCTGTGGCGGCGCGAGCAGATCCTCGGCCGTCAACGTCCACTGCGCCATGATCGTCTCGTTTGCCGTGTGCCGGGCGACGACGCTGAAGTCGACGCCGTGCGGACGCGAGCGCCAGTACGCGAGCTCCTCGTGGACCTCCGCGACCCACATCGGAGCGAGGAACGCCGTCACACGACCGGGGATGATCCGACCCTGCGGCCGGAGCCAGCGATCGCGCGCGATCACGAGCGGCGCGAGCATGTTCTCGTCGACGCCGAAGCCACCCATCCACTCGGAGATGATCACGTCGACCTTCGCCGGCAGCTCGATGTCCTCGAGGTCCGACTGGATCACCTCGATGCGATCGGAGAGGTCGTTGCTGGCGATGATCTCGCGCGCGATGACGGCGATGTCCGTGCGCTCGACGGCGTGGACCCGCGACGCGCCCGCCTGCGCCGCGAAGATGCTGAGCACACCACTGCCCGCGCCCATGTCGAGCACGCGATCACCCGGCTTCACGACCGCAGCGATCGCAGAGCGATACGCTTCGTTTCGAACCTCGTCGGAGAGCATCCAGCGATGCAGCGAGAGTCGCGCGTAGGCCTCGGTCATCGGCGGAGCATGCCAGGATTCGGCCGTCAGTGGGTCGCGAGCGTGTCCCAGCACGCCTGCTCGGCCTGGGCGATGACGGCGTCGGTCAGCGCGATGCGCCCCTCCGAGTGCGCGCGCATCATGCCGACGAAGGCGCCGAACACGAGCTCCATCAGTACCGTCGTGTCGAGCGGCTTGATCAGCCCCTGCGCCTGCGCGAGCCCGAGCATGGCGCGCGCGAAGTCCTTCAGGTTGCGATCCAGGGCGACGCTCTCCGCATCCAGGTACGAGGCGTGGTTGTGGGTCTCGATGAACATGAACGCGTTCGGGTCGGTGCGGGCGAACGCGATGATCTCGAGCCACATGACGCGGAACTGCTCGCGCGGCGGCGCGCCCTGGGGGAAGGCCTTGAAGACGCGCTGCATCACCACGCCCTTCCACTTGCGGTAGAGCTCGTTGACCAGCGCTTCCTTGCTGGGGAAGTAGTGATAGATCGTGCCCGCCGCGGCTCCGGCTCGCTCGGCGATCTGCGGCATCGCGGTGCCGTGGAAGCCGCGCTCGACGAAGCACGCGAGCGCTGCGGTCATGATCGACTCGCGGCGGTCGGGTCGGGTCGGGGGACGACCTCGCTTGGATGGGGCCGATGAATTTATGAATGAATGTTCGAACGATTTCTGCGGCTTGTCAAGAGGCTGCGAAATGCGCTTGCCAACCCCGATAAATGGTGCTTTTCTTCGCCATCGATTTTTCGATCGAACGTTCAACCGAAAACACAGGAGCCCTTCGACATGACCACGCGACCCATCCTCGGCCTGCTCGCCCTCACCCTGGCGGGCACCGCCTGCGACCTCGATCTTCCCCCCGGAGACGTCCGCGACGTCCACTACTGGGGCGACGCCTTCCTCGCCAAGTATGCCGACGAGCTGGTCATCGACGAGCTCGAGCCGGGCCCCACGCCGCTCGAAGAGCCGCGCGTCGTGCTGCTCATCACCGGCGTCACCATCCCTGCGGCGTGGTTCGAGCCGATGAAGGCGCGACTGGAGCGCGACGGCTTCATCCCGGTGGTCTACGAGCCGCCGGAGCTCTTGAGCGGCGATCTGTTCGAGAACGCCGAGCTGCTCGGCGACGTGATCGATCAGGTCCGCGCGGACTACGGCGAGGATCGGATCGACATCCTGGCCGAGTGCACCGGCGGGCTCATCGCCCGCCACTACATCCAGTCCCTCGGCGGCGAGTCGAAGGTCTCACGCCTGGTGACCTTCATCTCGCCGCAGCACGGCGTACCGAAGGCGGAGTGGGCCGAGTCGCTCGTGGGCTGGCCGGCGCTCCACGATCTCACCCCCGGCAGCGAGTTCCTCTCGGCCGTCAACGACGCGCCGCTGCCGGAGCACGTCCCGATCACGTCGATCTACACGTGCACCGACGAGTACATCCAGCCCTACGAGACCTCGATCATCCCCGGCGCGACCAACATCGAGCTGTGTGACGGCTTCGTCGGCCACTTCCAGTTCTTCTACGATCCCGCGATCTACCTCGTGATGCACGGCGCGCTGGTCGAGCCGCTCGAGGACGACGAGGGCAACGGCAACGGTGACGACGACGACGAACCCGCGCCGAGCGACGACGACGGCAATGACGATGACGACGACAACGACAACGACTCGGCCGACGCCGACGAGGACGACGCGGACGCCATGGACGACGGCGCATCCGGCTGCACCGTGGGCGCCACCTCGAACGGCGCCACGCCGCTGCTCATCGCCGCCTTCCTGGGCCTGAGCCGCCGCCGCCGCCGGACCCGCCGCGCGGCCAGACTCTGACGACCTGGCACTCCGCACTCCATCGCGAGTGCTCAGCGATCGTGCACGGGTGGCTGGCCGACGACGACCACGATGTCGGCGGCGGCCTTCTCGACCACCGTCTTCACCGAGCGGCGCGCGAGCTTGGCGCTCGCGTCGTGGTTGTAGTAGAGGCCCGTGCTGCGGCGCTCGTCGAAGCTGTAGATCCGCGAGAAGATCGGGCGCGGGGAGCCGGCCCGGCGCACGGTGATCTCCACCCGCAGCTGCTGACGCGAGAAGAAGGCCGGCATGCCGACGACGCCGAACATCGCGAGTACGAAGCTCGCGTGGTTCGTCGCGGTCGCCTGGAGCACGCGCCCCTCGACGAACCAGTCGAAGTGCTGGTCGCGATCCTCCGCCCGCAGATCGTCCTCCACCACGACGTCGCCGCCCGGCAGCGCGCGCGCCACCAGATAGGGCAGCTCCGTGTCGAGCCCGCCGATCCTGCGCACCGACTTGCCGCGCACGCTCTGCGAGTAGAGCCCACCGTGATCGGGATACTCGAGCCGCCCCCCGGCGTGTACGAAATTCACGACAGGGATCGCGCCGCTCGCGAAGCTCTTGGCGAACTCCGGCGTGCGCAGGTCGTCGAACCGTCGCACCAGCACGCGCTGGTGGTTCCAGTGCGGCTGCCCGCGCGCCGAAGCTGGAGTCACCGGCATGTGCCGCAGTCGTTCGACGCGCAGCGTCGACGTGCAAGCGCTCGTCGCGAGCAGTCCCAGACCGAGCACGATGATCGAACTTCGTCGGATCATGATCCTCACATCTACGCGGCGACCCCCGCCGCGTGCCAGTGATCATGACCACGCCGATTTCGTGCGACTTCCGCCGCGACGCTCCTCTACTCCGGGCTCAGTCGTCGTCCTCGTCCTCGACGTCGTGTTCCTCGTGCTCGTGGTCCTCGTCGTCCTCGCCGGTCTTCGCCGCGGGCGCCAGCTGCAGGCGCGTGTACGCGAGGCTGTCCTCGAAGTGCATGTAGTCCTTCGAGCCCCTCCAGCGCCCGCCCCACGTCCAGCCCGCGTTCACCATGAGCTCGACGAACTTCCGGTGCATCGGGATCATGCCGATCATGTTGCCGAGCACCTTGCCGCTGTCGTTCTTCACGTCGGCGCCGTAGAGCCACGCCTGGAACGTGTTCCACTCCGCGAGCACGAGATCGAGCTTGGCCTGCTTCGCGGCATCGGTGGTCTTCTTGCGCGCGCTCTGGACATCGGCCTTCGTCACCGCGAGCGCGCGTGCCTTCTCGGGCATGCTCGCGCCGGTGGCCGCAGGGGCCGGCGTGATCGTGGGCGTGGTGCCGGCCGCGTCCGCGACGAGCCGCTCGAGATACGGCGGGAACACGCGGTTGAACGCCGCGGCCGCGTCCCACTGCACGAGATCGGTGCTCGACGCGAGGATGTCGAACGTCGCGAACGTCGTGTCGGTGCGCACCACTTCCTGGACGAACAGCAGCATGATCCGCACCGGATCCGTGGAGGGATCCTTCTTGCGGAGCACGAAGTGGTGGTTCTGCTTGACCGCCATGTGGTAGTTCACGTCGATCGCCGTGCCGAGCGAGTGATTGCTGAACGCGCCGCTCGTCTGCGTGCGGAACGCGTAGCCTCCGACGATCTTCAACGAATCCTCGATCTCCTGCCGCACGGCCGCCCCGAGCGCGAGGAAGGCCTTGTTCGCCGCGTCGAGCTTCGCCTCGGCCTCCTTGTTGACCTGCGGCATGCGCCCGCACAGCGGCTTGCTCGACACCTGCTTGGCCTTCGTCGCATCGATCGAGTTGGCCTTCCACGTGTCGTAGACGTTCTTGTGATTCCACCGGTTGACGTTCAACGCCACGGTGACCGCGAAGGTCGTCGCCGTCGCCGCCGGCTTGTACGTCTGCGTGGTCTTGCGGTAGCGGTCGTCGGGCGCCGCCGCCGTCGGCGTCACCACGATCTTGTACGACTTGGCCTTCTCGACCGTCATCGTCGTGTCGTGGCTGCTGTTGCCGAGCGTCGCGGTGACGGCCGTGCCGCCCTTCGGCTGGATCGCGATCGTGCACGACAGATCGCCGCCGAACATGCCGCGGATCGACATCGCGATGTCGATCGTGTCGGCCTCTGCCGTTTCGATCGCCTCCGGCGATTCGATCGCCTCCGGCGATCGTCGGTACGGCACCTGGCGTGCGCTCGGTCGTCCCACGAGCTCGGCGAAGAACAGATCGGCCTCTCGACGCTCCCGCGGCGATACGCGTCCGAATCCTTCGCTATCGAACCCATCATCATTCCGTCGATGGTCCTGCATGGGCCCATCGTGCCACGAAGTCGCGCGGCCGATCGGCCGCCGCGACGTCGCCGATCGCGCGCATGTCACATCGGCCGCGCGCCGTGTCTGTCTCCCCGTGATGGCTTCGGTACGCCCGTTCGCGTGGTGTCTGGCTCCCCTGCTCGTCGCCTCCTGCTTCGACCCCGAGCGGGCGGACCGCGAGCCCCTCGATGTCGACGACGACGGTGAGAGCGGCGAGGCGGACGACGACGCCGGCGACGACGACGACGGCGGCTCCGAGGGCGACGACGGCATGACGGGCAACGACAGCTCGCCCGACGACGGCACCGATCCAGACGACGCGGGCTCCGAGTCGAGCGAGTCGGGCGAAGCGTGCGGCGAGATCGTCTGTGCGAACGGCACGTGCATCAACGATGCGGTGTGCGAGTGCGATCCGGGCTGGGAAGGCACCGCATGCGACGGGAACGTCGACGATTGCGCCGACGAGCCGTGCGCGAACGGAACGTGCCACGACGAGGTCGGCGGCTTCACCTGCGAGTGCGACGACGCGTTCGAGGGCGAGCTGTGCGACGCGGTCGCCATGCCGTTCTGCCTGATCGGCACACTCACGGTCGAGGACGCGTTCGACGACGTGAACGGCAACCCCGCCACGATGGTGTTCGAGCACCTCGAAGGCGTCGACACCGAGTTCCGCCTCGTCTTCGACGTGACGAACAGCTTCACGCAGGTGAACGCGGACCCCTACAACGGCCCCGAGGGCCAGCTGCGCGTGCTCGACATCGACGTCCTCGAGTTCGGCTTCTCCGATCCGTTCATGCAGGACACGTTCGGCGCGGCCTTCGTCGGCATGCCCTACGACGGCATCTCGCTCGTGAACGGCTCCACGGTCGGCGTCGACCTCGGCAACTTCGTGAGCCCCACCGACGACGAGTACTGGGGCTGGGAGACGCACTCGACGGCGCTCCCGCTCGTCGTCGACGAGACCGGCTTCCCGGCGCTGTTGCCGAGCACGGGCTCCGGCACGGGCACGCTCGCCCTGCGTCGCTACCAGACCGGCGATCCGCTGATGACCGACTACGCGTCGTCGAGCTGGACGGTGGAGCTGAAGAACGGTGCGGCCTGCGACCCGTGACGTCCGATCGTTCTCCGGCGCGCCACCCGAGAATGCGCGACGGCAGCCACGCCGACGTTCATGGGCTATCCTCCCGACCCCGTTCGTACAGGGAGGAATTCGAGATGGCGATTCGACTCGGTGACATTGCTCCGGACTTCGAGGCCGACAGCACGCAGGGCAAGATCAAGTTCCACGAGTGGCTCGGCTCGAGCTGGGGCGTGCTCTTCTCCCATCCCAAGGACTTCACGCCGGTGTGCACGACCGAGCTCGGCACCGTGGCGAAGCTCAAGCCGGAGTTCGACAAGCGCAACGTGAAGGTCGCGGGCCTGTCCGTCGACTCCGTCGCGGATCACGACCGCTGGGCCGGCGACATCCAGGAGACCCAGGGCGCGGCGCTCAACTTCCCGCTCATCGGCGATCCCGATCGCAAGGTGTCGAACCTCTACGACATGATCCACCCCAACGCGAACGACACGCTCACCGTGCGCTCGGTGTTCGTCATCGGGCCCGACAAGAAGGTGAAGCTGTCGATCACGTACCCCGCGAGCACGGGCCGCAACTTCGACGAGATCCTGCGCGTCATCGACTCGCTGCAGCTCACCGCGAACCATCAGGTCGCGACGCCGGCCAACTGGAAGGACGGCGAGGACTGCATCATCGTGCCGGCGGTGTCCGACGAGGACGCGAAGGCCAAGTTCCCCAAGGGCTGGAAGACGCTGAAGCCCTACCTGCGCGTCACGCCGCAACCGAACAAGTAGGCGGCATGCCGACCACGGGACGAGGGGCCCGAGACCGGGTACCCTCGTGTCCATGACGCGTCCTTGGATTGTGGGAATCGTGCTCGCGCTCGTCGGGGCGTGCGGCGGCGACAGCGGCGGATCGGGCGACGACACCGGCAGCAGCAGCAGCGGCACGGAAGCGGAGTCGACCAGCACCGAGGAGTCGACCAGCGACGACGGTGCCGACTCCACGACCGCGCCGCCGCTCTGTCCCAACGGCGAGCTCGATCCGGGCGAGGTCTGCGACGGCGACCTCTTCGCGGACCCCGACGTGTCCTGCGTGCAACAGGGCTTCGTCGCGGGCGATCTCGTGTGTTCCGCCGACTGCCTCGGCTTCGACACCGAGCAGTGCCTGATCTCGGTGTGCGACAACGGCACGATCGAAGGCCCCGAGGATTGCGAGGGCGAGGACCTCGCCGAGCAGACGTGCGTCGACCTCGGCTTCGACGACGGCGAGCTCGCGTGCGGCAAAGCGTGCCTGTTCGACACGACGAACTGCTTCGACTTCTCGTGCGGCGACGGGATGCTCAACGGCGACAAGGAAGAGTGCGACGGCGACGAGATCGCCGACGCCACCTGCGAGGACGGAGGCTTCGGCGCGGGCACGGTGGGCTGCACGAAGCGATGCACGTTCGACTACACGGCGTGCTGCGGCGACGGCATCGCGGGCGGCGACGAGGTCTGCGACGGATTCGACGTGGGCTTCAACGATTGCACGACCGTCGACGGCGGCTTCTTCGGCGGCGTGCTCGCGTGCGACTCGCTGTGCGCGTTCGACACGAGCGGCTGCAACCTGTGCGGCAACGGCGTGGTCGACGATCCCGAGCTGTGCGACGGCGAAGACCTCGGCGAGTCGGACTGCATCGACCTCGGCCACAGCGGCGGCGAGATCGCGTGCAACTTCGACTGCACCTACGACGAGACGAACTGCGTCGACGCGTGAGGGCCTAATCGACCGAGCGGGCCTCGGCGGCCAGCTTGCGCAGGCGGTCCTTGATCCGCTCGAAGCGCTTGCGCAGGGCCGCCGACCGCTTGTTGGCATCGGCGTCGGTGATGTCCTCGACCGCGAGCACGCGCGCGATGTCCTGCCACGCGAGCTTGCGATCGACGCGCAGGATCAGGATCGTGCGGTCCTCCTCGTCGAGCTGCTCGCGCAGCGCGGCGACGCGATCCTTCACCTCCGTGCGCAGGTGCAGCATCGTGGAGGTGCGGATGTTCTCTGCGAGCTCGGCGAGCTCGGGCGCCTCCGACGGCGACACCTTCGGACGCCGGCGCTCCGGATCACGGACGAGTCGATACAACGCGTGCCGAGCCAGCGTGTACGCCCACGTCCGCAGGCTCGACGCGAAGCGAAAGCGCGGCAGGCCGCGCCACACGTCCTCGCAGAACATCGAGAACGCATCCGTCGCATCGGTCTCGGTGCGCGCCGTCGCGACGAGGTAGCCGAGGATCTCGGGACCGTAGCCCTTGATCGCGACGGTCGCTGCGGGACCGTGCTGACCAGCGTCGCAAAGGGCTCGAATCGACCCTTCGAGGCGCGTCCGCGACTCTGCATCCATGACGGTGTCATCGTGCCGCAAGACGGTGGGCCTCGGCGAGCCCGTTTCACCGAGCGACGCGAGACGCGCGCTCCCGCCCTCCGACGCGGGACGGCGCGTCCTACGGATCTGGTACGCTCCGGCCGGGGCGCATGAAGAACACGGCCGAAGTCGTTCGAGTCAAGCAGGCCTTCGCGTGGATCGAACAGCAGCGGGCGATTCACCTGAAGGCCGTGACGCCCAAGGGCGAGCCCGTGGAGCTCGATGCCGCGGAAGCCCGCCGCCTCGCGCAGCAGCTGGCGAAGCTCGCCGACATCCTGGAGAACCTGACGAGCGGGGCCGCAGAGAGCTGACCGGCTCGACAAGCGCGGGCGAGCAGCCGTAAAGTCCGCGGCGCCATGACATACCGACGAGCCCTGGCGATCCTCTGTCTCGCGACCGCGTGCACGACGTCGACGCCCGACGCGAAGACGGACACCGCCGGCAAGGCCGAGACGAAGACGGAGGACGGCAAGACCGAGCCGACGGACACGAAGGGCGAGGAGACCGACAAGCCCAAGCCGCGCGGCAAGCAAGTGCCGCCGCCGGAGGACGTCGCCGCAGCGCCGGCAGACGCGACGAAGACGGAGTCGGGCCTCGCGTACAAGATCCTCACCAAGGGCACCGGCGAGACGACGCCGAAGGCGAACGACTCGGTGAAGGTGATGATGACGGGCTGGTCGACCGACGGCACCACCGTCGAGACGACCGAGAGCACGGGCAAGCCGAAGACGGTGCCGGTCGCGAAGTCGATGCCGGGGCTCGCCGAGGGCCTGCAGCTCATGCACGCGGGCGAGAAGGCACGCTTCTGGATCCCCGAAGAGCTCGCGTGGAAGGGCCAGAAGGGCCGACCCGCCGGCATGCTCGTCTACGACGTCGAGGTGCAGGAAGTGCTCGCCGCGCCCGAGACTCCCGCCGACGTCGCGGCGCCGCCCGCCGATGCGAAGAAGACGAAGTCGGGCCTCGCGTACAAAGTGCTCACGCCGGGCACAGGCAAGGATCACCCGCGCGAGTGGGACAAGGTCACGGTGAACTACTCGGGCTGGACCACCGACGGCAAGATGTTCGACAGCTCGGTCACGCGCGGCAAGCCGGCGAGCTTCAACCTCAAGCAGGTCGTGCCGGGCTGGACCGAGGGCATTCCGCTCATGGTCCAGGGCGAGAAGACGCGCTTCTGGATCCCCAAGGAGCTCGCGTACGACGGCAAGCCGGGCAAGCCGCAGGGCATGCTCGTGTTCGACGTCGAGCTCGTCGAGTTCGAGAAGCTGCCCGAGCCGCCGCCGCCGCCCGAGGTGCCCAAGGACGTCGCCGCGGCGCCGAAGGACGCGAAGAAGACCGAGAGCGGTCTCATGTACAAGGTGCTGACGAAGGGCAAGGGTGGCGACAAGCCGAAGGCCGACAGCCGCGTCACCGTGCACTACTCGGGCTGGACGACCGACGGCAAGATGTTCGACAGCTCGGTCGTGCGCAATCGACCCGCCACGTTCCCGCTCGGCAACGTGATCAAGGGCTGGACGGAAGGTCTGCAGCTCATGACGGTCGGCGAGAAGACGCGCTTCTGGATCCCCGAGGAGCTCGCGTACCAGGGCAAGCCCGGCAAGCCCGCCGGCATGCTCGTCTTCGACGTCGAGCTGATCGAGTTCAAGTAGGGTCGCGCGCGCGAGCGCCGACCCCGATCGCGTCGCCGCACCACTGCGACGGCCCCGTCGACGCACGTGGTGCACGTCTTGGCACCGCGCTTGCTCAGGGCTCCGTGCGATGCACGGCTTCTGGGCCTCGACCGCGCTCGCGTGGCTGACTGCGGCGGCCGCGTTCGGATGCGCGCCGATCCCCATCGTCACGCCGAACGGCACGCGGCAATCGGATGCCGCGCCCGCCAACGAAGTGCCGGTCGTGATCCGCCGCGGCCTCGTGCTCGTGCCCGTGCACGTCGACGGTGTGGACCGCGAGCTGACCTTCCTGCTCGACTTCGGTGCGCCGACGCTCGTCGACGCGGCCGTCGCGGAGGAGCTGGGATCGTCGAGGCCTGCCGACCGAGCGCTCGTCGACGGCGCTGGTCACGACGTGCCGGTCTCGGCATTCGATGTAGAGGGACTGCGCGTGGGCACGCTCCACATGCCGCACGTCTCGGCGTTCGTCGCCGAGCTGCCCCGGTTCCCGTTCCTCTGCGCGAGGCTCGACGGCATCCTCGGCGTGGGTGCGGGCGAAGCCGCCGGATTCCTCGATCGCACCGCGATCGAGATCGACTATCCCGGGAGCAAGATCGTGCTCGCGCCGTCCGGCGACGACCTCACGCTCGGCGGTGCCCGCGTACGCGTGCGCCGACGCGACATCCCGCCCGATCCCACGACGGTGTACACCGCGGCGTTCGCCGAGGTCGAGATCGACGGCCGTCATCGGTGGGCGATCCTCGACACGGGCAACTCCGGCGAGGTCGACGTGAGCCGCGGCTTCTTCGCCGCGCTGGGTCGCTCGTTCGACGAGCCCGGGCTCGTGACGCGCCGCGGTGCACTGAGCCAGACAGCCGCGAGCGTGCAGAGCGGCGTGTCGTACGAGACCCGCCTGGACTCGCTGCGGCTCGGTGGGCTCGAGCTGCGCGGCGTGCCGATCACCGTCGAGCGTCATGACGACGCGATCGTCGCGCCCGATCCGCACGGCCGCGTGATGCTCGGTTATCACCTGCTGCGCAACTTCCGAGTCGTGATGGACCTCGGGGCCGGTTTCGCGCGCTTCGTGCCGGTGGCGGGCGCCGATCCGAGCGCCTCCGATCGCATGCTCGGCTTCTCGTGGCTCGAGCGCGAAGGCAAGGTCGTCGTCACCACGCTCGTGACGAGGGGTCCTGCGGACCGCGCGGGCATCGAGCTGGACGACGAGCTGCTGGCGTTCGATGGCGCCCCGATGCGGCCGGGCGACGTCGAGGGCCAATGCGCGATTCGGCGCGCGAGCGAGCAACTGGGCGACGAGGCGCATTCCATCCGCGTGCGGCACGATGGAGTCGAGCGCGACGTCGTGCTCCACGCTGAGCCACTCCTGCCCGTTTCACCGGAACGTCCGAGGTCCTGATGACATCGCATTCGCTTCGTCTCCGTGTCGCGATCGCTCTGGGTCTTCCGCTCGCGTCCTCTTGCACGTCGACGCCGCCGAAGGAGCCGGTGGAGCCCACGACGACGCCGGACGCACGGACGACGACGCCCGTCGTGGCGTCCGCGTGCGGACCGGACGAGGTGCACGAGCACGTGTGCGGGTTGGTCGACGCGAGCTACGAGGGCGGCGGAGGCCCGGCTCCGGCGCCGTACGAGCACTGCACGATGAACGCGCTGCCGGTCTGGGACATCGACTGGGATCACGTGATCGACGGGTGGATGCTCGGCGCGCACGATGCGGTGCTCGCGAAGTTCTCGTTCGACGCCGAGGGCACCGCGGCGTACGAGTACACCGGCACGTATCAACCGGAGGATCCGCGCTGCTGCTACGAGCGCTGCAATCCGATCCAGGCGCTCCCGGTCGCGCGCGCTTCGCTGCCGACCGGCGCGACGGAGCACGAGCTGTGCCTACCCGCGCCGGAGAGCACCTCGTTTCCGACGCCGAAGTCGCAGCGCTGCCCCGCGGCGGTGCGCACACGTCACTTCTATTCGTACGGCACACCCGATCCGCTCGACGACGCGCCCTTCGTGCGCGACGACGAGGACGAGTGCTGCTACTCGGTGGCCACGTTGCATCGCTGTCCGCCCAACACGTTCGAGACCGAGGACGGTGGTTGCGAGCAGCCGAGCCCCGGCGGTCGTCCGCTGCGCGAGGGCGGGGCGATCGTGGTCGCACCCACGCGCGAGCGCGATGGCTGGAACACGCCGGTGGCCGCGATGCACGCGATGCGATCTCCCTCCGTGCTCGCGCACGCGGCCGCGGTGTGGGCCCGCGAGGCCGCGTTCGAGCACGCGTCCGTCGCCGCGTTCGCGCGCCTCGCCATCGATCTGATGGTCCACGGCGCGCCGGCCGAGCTCGTCGATGCGGCCCACGTCGCGGCCCGCGACGAGATCCGCCACGCGCAGCTCTGCTACGGCATCGCGTCCGCCCTCGCCGGCGCCACCGTAGGGCCGGGACCGCTCGCCCTTGCCGCGAGCTCGAGCGCACCGACGCTCGAGCACCTCGCGCTCGAGTGCTTCCGCGACGGCTGCGTGAACGAGACCGTCGCCGCGCTGTGCGTCGCCGAGGCCGCGCGACGGGCGGAGTCGCCCGCGGTTCGCGACACGCTCGCCTCGATCGCCGACGACGAGGGGCGGCACGCCGAGCTGTCGTATCGGATCCTCGCGTGGGCGCTGCAAGTGGGCGACGACGCGTTGCGAGCCCGCATCGCCGACGAGCTCGCGAGCGTGCGCGACGAGCTCGCACGGCCGATGGTCGCTGGCGATGCACCCCGCGACGACGACGAGGCGCTGGGCGTGCTCGCGCCGCGCACGGCCGCCCAGGTGCGCCGGCGCGTCCTCGCCGACGTCGTCGTCCCGTGCACCGAGGCGCTGCTCGCCGCCGACGCGTGAGGCGTGAACCTGCGTGGGTTTCACTCGAAGACGACGTCGCCGGCCTCGGACGGGGGCTCGGTGTCACCGATGTCCTCGGTGTTGCCGTAGCCGAGTCGACCTGCGTCGCCGGCTCCCCAGCAGCGCACGTCGCCGCCCGACGTGCGCACGCACGTGTGGGCCGTGCCGGCCGCGACCGCGAGGATGCGCCGCCGTTCTCTGCCGAGGAGATCGATGGGCGGCAGCGCGACGGGCATCGTGTCCTCGGTGCCACCGAGATCCGCCCCGTCCACGGAACCGAGCCGACCGAGCATGCCTTCGCCGAAGCAGCGCACCGCGTGATCGAGCGTCTGCTCGCGGAACGCGACGTCGTAGAGCACCACGCAGGTGTGCGCGTCGCCCGTGTCGACATGACGGGCCTTGCCGCCGGTCTGCACGAGCGTCGGCACGACCACGTCGGTGGTGGCACCGGTGCCGAGTCGACCGTTGCCGCCCTTGCCCCAACACCAGAGCTCGTCGTCGACGCCGACGATCGCACAGGTGTGATGACCGTCGGCAGCGATGGCCTTCGCTTCCTGTCCGCCGAAGTCGAGGAAGCCATCGATCGAGTCCGGCGACTCGGTGTCGCCGATGTCGCCGTCGGTCGGGATGCCGAGTCGTCCTTCGCTGGCGGCGCCCCAACAACGCACGTTGTCGTCGTCGAGCAGCGCGCACGTGTGCTCCTCGCCGGTGGCGAGCATACGTGCCTGGCCGCCGATCTGGAGCGGCTCCTTGTCCATCGGCGTGTCGACGACGCCGACGTCCTCGAGATCGCCGTAGCCGAGGCGCCCCTTGCCCGCGGCGCCCCAGCACCGCACGGCACCGCCCTGGTGCACCACGCAGGCGTGCTCGCGCCCGACCGACAGATGCACCACCGGCACGTCGAACGCGAGCGGAGTGAGCACGTCGCCCTCTTCGTCGAGCACCGCGGGGTCGGTGTTGCCGAGGCCGAGCCGACCGTTCGCGTTGTCGCCCCAACAAGCGACGTTGCCGTTGGCCAACAGCGCACAGCCGTAGCCGTCGCCGAGCCCGATCGATTTCACCGGGGACTCGAAGGGAAGGTCCAGACCGCCGCTCGGGAGCTCGTTGTCGCCGATGTCGATCTCGTTGTGCTGCCCGGTGCGACCGAGATCGCCCTCGCCCCAGCACCGCACGCGATCGTCGTAGGTGACGATGCAGGTGTGATCACCGCCCGCTGCGATCTCGCGGGCGCCCGGCGAGATCGTGCAGTCGCTCTCGCACCCGTCGTCCTCGATGTCGTTCTGGTCGTCGCACTCCTCGGGGCCTTCGGGCGTGCCGTTGCCGCACGTCGCGGAGATGCACTCGCCCTCGCTGCATACGAGGCCCTCGTCGCACGCGCCTTGGTCGCAGCCACAGCCGAGCGTGCCCCGCGTGCACCCCTCGGTGTCGTTGCCATCGTCGGCCGAGGTCGAGTCGGCGGAGCCCGTCGCGGGACCGCCGTCGGAGTCGTCCCCGTCGGACGTCGCGCTGGTGGACGGATCCACCGTCGCCGCGCCCATCTCCGCGCCCACGCCGGTCGAGTCGAAGGGGCACCCTCCGCTCGCGGCGAGCGCCACGATCGCGACTGCGCCCCTTCGCGCACCCCCCATCCCCCTCACTCTACCGCATCGAGAGGTTAAGCTCTCGTGGTGAGCGGCGCGCTCGAGATCGATGTGGGCACGGCGGTTCCGATCGTCATTCCGGCGTCGGATCTCGAATGGACCGCCGTGCGCGCATCCGGACCCGGCGGTCAGAACGTCAACAAGGTCGCGACGAAGATCGATCTGCGCTTCGACGTCGCCCACACGAGCGCGCTGTCGGAGGCCGTGAAACGGCGGTTGTGTGCCCTCGCGGCCACGCGCATCGACGCCGCCGGACGCATCGTGATCACGAGCTCGCGCACCCGCGATCAGACCCGCAACCTGGAAGACGCACGATCGAAGCTCGCCGAGCTCGTACGCGCGGCGTGGCCCGAGCCCAAGCGGCGGCGCAAGACACGGCCCAGCGCGGGAGCGAAACGGCGCCGGCTCACGGCCAAGCGCGAGCGGGCGGAGACGAAGTCCGGTCGCGCACGCGTGCGCAACGACGACTGATCAGGCCCGGAGGGCCGTGGGGACAGCCGATCAGGTCGCGGACGCGACCTGATCAGTGCTGCACGAGCATCGCGCGCGCGAACGTCTTCCACGCGGTGGCGAGGTACTCCTGCGCATCGAGCGGACGCTCCGCGCCGTCGGCGACCCACTGCCCTTCCTGGAAGTAGCCGTGGCACAGCGCGAGGAACACCATGAGCACATGCTCCGCGGGGACGTCGTCGCGCACCGTGCCGTTCTTCTGCGCTTCCGCGAGTCGCTCGATGCCGAGCCGGCGCATCTCGTCGACCATGTCGACGCACTCCCGATCGCCTTCGAGCCGCATCCACTGCATGAGGCGCATGTACTGCGGGTACTGGCACAGGAACGCGAAGTACGCGTGCATCGAGGCGCGGATCGTGTCGGCGTCGACCGTGCCGCGCGCGTACAAGGCCATCTGCGCCGCGTGGTACTCGCCGAAGCGGCGGCGCTTCGTCTCGGCCCACAGACCTTCCTTCGTGCCGAAGTGGTGGTGGATGAGACTCTTCGCGACGCCGGATTGCTCGGCGATCTCGCTCATCGAGACGCCCTCGAATCCCTTCGCGACGAACAGGCTCTCGGCCGCGTCCAGGATCGCGGACCGGGACGCTTCGGGGTCGTTGCGGCGGGCGGCCGTCGCCATCGAGCGACCGTACCTGCTCATTGACCAAGCGGTCAACAGACAAGAACGCTGTTACACAGGGAAATTCGGCGGTGGGGTTGCCAAGTGACCCCGGGTCACATAGCCTCTCGGGCATGCCAGTGTCCGGCTCCGCCCCGACCCTGCGCGACGCCTCCGGGCTCGACGCGCGCATCGACGATCTGCTCGCGCGGCAACGCGCGTACTTCGGCTCCGGCGCCACGCTGTCGCGGACGTTCCGCGACGAGCAACTCGGCGCGCTGCGTCGCGCGATCGTCGACCACGAGTCGAAGCTGTTCGACGCGCTGCATGCCGACCTCCGCAAGAACCGGGCGGAAGCGTACGGCACGGAGATCGGGGGGCTGCTCGCCGATCTCCGCCACGCACAGAAGAGCCTGCGCAAGTGGATGCGGCCGAAGTCGTGGTTCTCGCCGCTGTTGGTCGCGCCGTCGAAGAGCGAGGTGCGCACGCAGCCGCTCGGCACGAACCTCATCATCTCGCCGTGGAACTATCCGGTGCGGCTCGCTCTCGTGCCGCTCGTCGGTGCGATCGCGGGGGGCAACGTCGCCGTGCTCAAGCCGTCCGAGCTCGCGCCCGCCACGTCGTCCGTGATCGCCGAGCTCGTCAAGTCCGCGTTCGCCGACGAGTACGTCGCGGTGATCGAGGGTGACGTCACCGCCGCACAGAAGCTGCTCGAGCGTCGCTGGGATCACATCTTCTTCACCGGCAGCACGCAGGTCGGCAAGATCGTCGCACACGCGGCCGCGGACCACCTCGCGAAGGTCACGCTCGAGCTCGGTGGCAAGAGCCCCACCATCGTCATGCCGTCGGCGGACCTCGAGGTCGCCGCGAAGCGCATCGTATTCGGCAAGTTCGTGAACGCGGGCCAGACCTGCGTGGCGCCCGACTACATCCTCGTGCACGAGTCGGTGCACGATGCGCTCGTCGAGAAGATGATCGGCGCGATCAAGCAGTTCTACGGCCACGATCCGCGCCAGAGCGCGGACTACGGGCGCATCGTGAACACCCGGCACTTCCGCCGCCTCACCGCGCTCATCGATCCGGCGAAGGTGGTGGTGGGCGGCGACACCGACGAAGACGATCGCTACATCGGGCCGACGATCATGACGGACGTCGGGATGGACGACCCGGTGATGGCGGACGAGATCTTCGGGCCGGTGCTCCCGGTGGCGAAGGTGCGCGACCTCGACGATGCCATCGCGCGGATCGCAGAGCGCCCGCAGCCGCTCGCGCTCTACCTCTTCACGCGCGACGCCGCCGAGGAGGAGAAGGTGCTCTCGCGCGTGTCGTTCGGCGGCGGGTGCGTGAACAACACCATCATGCACCTGGGCGACGGCGACCTGCCGTTCGGCGGCGTGGGCACGAGCGGGCTGGGCGCGTACCACGGTGGCGCCTCGTTCGAGGCGTTCACGCACAAGAAGTCGGTGCTGAAGTCGGCGACGTTCCTCGACCCGAGCATCAAGTACCCGCCGTTCGACGAGTCCAAGCTCAAGATCATGCGGAAGATCCTGCGTTAGGTCGCCGCCATGGTCATGCGGCTGCGCGCGCGCAACGACGAGGACAAGGCAGCCCGACGCGACGCGATCCTGGCGGTCGCAACGCGCTCGCTCGGGCGCCGTCAATACGCGCGCGTCACGATGGCCGAGATCGCGGAGCGCTGCGGGCTCGCGAAGGGTACGCTCTATCTCTACTTCAACACGAAGGAAGAGCTGTTCCTCGCCGCGCTCGAGCGCGAGCTCGCCGCATGGTTCGACGAGATCGGCGAGGAGCTGATCCGGCGCGCGCGCACCGATGCGACCACGTTCGCCGAGATCGTGGCACGCACGCTCGTCGCCCGCGAGACGCTGTGCGATCTCCTGCCGCTCCTGCACACCGTACTCGAGCAGAACATCGAGGGCGAGACGGCGCTGCGCTTCAAGCAGGTGCTGTGCGACAAGCTCGTGGCCGGCGGCGCCCTCGTCGAGCGCGCGCTGCCGCTCGCGCCCGGCCACGGGATCCTGCTGCTCCTGCGCACGCACGCGATCGTCGTCGGCCTGCGCCAGATGGCCGATCCTCCGCCCGCCATCGCGGAGCTGCTCGCGCGCCCCGAGCTGCGGCCGCTGCAGATCGACTTCGAGCACGAGCTGCGCTCGTCGCTCGCGGCGTTGGTGCGCGGCATGGTCAGCGACGCGTAGCGAGCTCGCGCAGGTAGCCGACGAGCGGCGCGTACTCGTCCTCGGCGAGCACGCCGTTCCACGCGGGCATCTCGATCCACGGGCTGCGCGTCGCTGGATCGCGGATGAACTCGATCAGCTCCGCGTCGCTGCCGAAGTCGGCCGCGACGTCGGTGAGGCCGGTGCCGTCCTCGCCGTGGCAGTAGTGGCAGCCGCGCTTGTGGAAGACGTGCTCGCCGAGATCGGCGCGCGGGCCCACGATCTTGTAGGCCTCGGACGGCGGCACCTTCGTGGCGTCGGCCGGCAGCGTCTGCAGGTACGCGAAGATCGCCTCGACCTCTTGCTCGTGCAGCTGTTGGTGGCGACGCATCGGCCAGCGCACGAGGGTGCCGTCCGGCCGGAAGCCGTCGACGAGCGCGCGCCGGAAGTCGGGATAGCTCCATCCCCCGATGCCCGCGGTGGCGTGCGACGTGAGGTTCGCGCTCGCGATCGCCTTGCCGTTGCTGTCGAGCAACGCGCGCCCACCCGCCATGAAGTGCTCGACCTCCGCGGGCGGCTCGATGCCGTCGCTGTCCGGGGAATGGCAGCCGTAGCAGCCGAGTAGATCCTCGACGAGGTAGCGACCGAGCGCGATCGGATCGCCCGCGGGCGGGGGCTCGATCGGCTTCGCGGGCATGCCGGACGGATCCCAGTCGACGAGCGCGCGCAGACGAACGCGCAGCGCCGGCGTGCTCGGGGGATCCGGCGTCGGATCGGCCGCGACCCACGGGTGATCCGAGCGCAGGAACGTCGCGATCGAGAGCACGTCCTCGTCCGCCGCGCGCGGTAGTCGAATCATGTACGGCGGCAACAAGCGTCCAGTCTTCGGCTGCACCCCCGTGCGCAGCACGTAGACGAGCTCGGCGCTCGACCAATCGCCGATGCCGTTCGTCGTGTCGCGCGTCAGGTTCGCGCCGTGGATGGCGCCCCACTGTCCCAGCTCGGGGAGCTCGCGCCCGACGAAGGCGTCGCGACGCAGATCGGCGTGACACCGTCGACACAACAGCGCGGCGAGCCGCTCACCGCGATCGAGCCGCGCCTCCGTGGGCGCATCGTCCACCGCGGGCACTTCGACCTCGTAGGTGGGTAGGCCGGAGTCGTAGAGCACGGCGAATCCCGCCGCGAGCACGACGACGATCACCACGAGCACGCCCACGCTTGCGCGCTTGAGGAAACGGCGGAGCTTCCAGCGCCCGATGCGGGACATGGGCGCCGCCATGATACAAGACGATCGCGTCATGTCCGATCGGATCGCTGCCCGACTCGTCGTCGCGCTCGCCTCGCTCGTCGGCTGCACGCGATCGCATCCCACCGCGGAACCGGCGGCCGCGGGACCGCTCGCGCCGAGCGACGTCGCGGGCGACGACGAGGAAGGATCGCTCGGCGACGGCGCGCTGCGCGAGGCGCTGGGCGCCGGTCGCTTCGCCATCCGACCCGGCGACCACGCGCCCGTGCGCGGATCGACGCATGCCCTCGTACGCATCGTCGTGTTCCAGGACTTCGCGGCTCCGGAAGCGCCCGCGCTCGCACAGGCCTACGGTGCTGCGCTCGCGCGCTGGCCCGACGCGGTGCAGCTCGTGCTCGTGCACGCTCCCGGGCGCAGCCGCCCGATGGCGCGTCCGTTCGCCGAGCTCGCGATCTCGGCGGGCTCGCACGGCAAGTTCTGGGAGGCGCACGATCTGCTGCTGCGCGCCCCGCCGGCCGATCGGGACGGGTTGCTGGCCGCCGCGGCGTCGCTCCAACTCGACGTCGAGGACGTGCGCGCCGCCCTGGCCGACGGGCGCCATCGCGGATGGATCGACGTCGACGTCGACACTGCGCGGGCCCACGGCGTCGCGCGCGGGCCCGCGGTGTTCGTGAACGGTCTGCCGGCGCCGCGCGATCCCGCGGAGCTCGAGGGGATCGTCGAGCGCGAGCTCGCGATCGCGCAGCGGATCGTGGACGCCGGCGTGCCGCGCTCGCGCTTGCAGTCGCGCATGGTCGCCGTGCTGCCCTCGCCTCCACCGGCGCCCGAGCCCGACTCCGTCAACGCGGAGCTCGTCAACTGGGCCGTGCCGGCCGGCGACGCGCCGGTGCTCGGCCCGACGAACGCGCTCGTCACGGTGATCGTGTTCGCGGACTTCCAGTGCCCGTTCTGCGGCCGCGTGCAACCCGTGCTCGCCAAGCTGCGCGCGGACTTCCCCGACGACGTGCGCATCCTCTTCCGCCATCGCCCGCTGCCCATGCATCCACTCGCGCGCTCGGCCGCCAAGGCTGCGATCGCGGCCGATCGGCAGGGGAAGTTCTGGGCGATGCACGACTTCCTGTTCGGCCTGAAGGGCGCGCCGGACGAGCGCGTGGTCAAGAAGGCCGTCAAGCGCCTGAAGCTCGACAAGCGTCGGTTCGATCGCGACGTGCGGAGCGCGGAGACCGAGCTCGTGCTGGTCCAGGACGAGCGGATCGGCACGCAGTTCGCGGTCCAGGGCACACCGATGTTCTTCGTGAACGGGCGCCGTCTGTCGGGCGCACAGCCGTTCGAGGTGTTCCAGAAGCTCGTGCTCGAGGAGCTGCAGAAGGCGCGCGTGTTCGCGGAGACCGACGCCGGGGGCGAGGGGACGGTCTACGACCGCATGATCCTGGGCTTCGTCGCGGCGCCCGACATCATGGCGACCGTCGGGCCGATGTAGAGCGTTCGCGCGAGAGCGCGCTCACTTCGATTTGCCCCATTCGCGTGCGACTGCACGACGCAGTGCCCGTCCTCAGTCTCGCGACCCCTGCGGCCGCGCGATCACCCCACCCCGAATGAAGCGCATGACACGGACCACGACCCACCTTCTCCTCGCTCTCGCATTCGTCTCCTCGTCGGCGCTCGCCGGCTGCGACGAGGCGGCCGAGCCCGCCAAGTCCGACAGCAAGGATGCGAAGACCGCCGACGGCAAGGCCGGCAAGGACGCTCCGGCCACCGAGAAGGATCCGAAGGAGATGTTCACGAGCAAGGTGCCGGAGCTGCCGGGCCCGCTCGCGAAGCTCACGTTCGGCAGCTCGCTCGACGACGTGAAGAAGGCCGCGCCCGAGCTGGAGGACGGCTATGCGAAGGCGAAGGAGTACAAGGACACGTACTTCGGCTACTACGTGCCGGACTCCGGCAAGAAGGTGCTCACGAGCGTGCGCGTGGTGATCGAGGGCGACGGTGCCGACCTCGAGAAGATCCTCGTCGCCGCGTGGGGCGAGCCCAAGCGCGGCACCGACCTCGACAAGCCGAAGCTGTTCTGGTTCAACGCGGAGAAGAAGATCCGCGCGACGATGCACAAGGGGTACGGCAAGGAGAACGAGGTGCAGTTCGAGCCGTACCTGCCGGCGAAGGAGCTGCTCGGCGAGGGCAAGGAGAAGCTCGGCTTCGAGACCACTCCGCTGCTCGGCGCGACGTACGACGTCCTCAAGAAGGACTACGCGCAGTGGCTCGAGACGATGACGAAGGAAGAGGCCGAGAAGCAGCGCGCGCAGATGGAGAAGATGACCGGGCAGAAGCTGGACATCCTCGGCGACGCCGTCGCGAGCACGAACATCGACCTGCTGCCCACCGAGTTCGGCAGCACGTTCACGCGCGTGAATCCCACCATGGAGAACGGCAAGATCATCCGGTTCCGCGTGGGCATCGACTACGACCCGTTCCCGGCCGCCAAGGACGAGATCTTCGGCCTCTTGAAGGCGAAGTGGGGCGACCCCAAGGAGCAGGAGAAGTACGGCAAGAAGCAGTTCGTCTTCAACGCCGCGAAGCCCCTGGTGGTCGTGGAAGAGGACGACATCTCCAAGAAGTGGGATATCGAAGTCTCCCAGTAGCGGTGTTACGATGCCGTCCGCGGTGGCGGACGACAAGACGAAGCGCCGACCGGGCCCGGCGCGCGACGCGACTGCGCCGCGCGTCGAGCTCGCGCTCCTCGTCGTCGCGGGCCCGAGTCCTGGCACCATGCACCGGCTCGCCGATGGCTCCACGGTGATCGGGCGCGGCGACGATGCGGATCTCATGCTCGTCGACGAGGGCGTGTCACGCAAGCACGCGAAGCTGCTCCCGTCGGCGGGCGGTCTGATCAACGTCGTCGATCTCGGCTCCACCAACGGCGTGTTCGTCAACGGCGAGCGCGTCGAGATCTCCGTGCTGCAGCTCGGCGACATGCTCGAGCTCGGCCCGGACGTCCGACTGCGCGTCGTCGATGCTCGCATGCCGATCGGCGAGGACACACGCCCGGTGCGCAGTGCGGTGTACGAGCTCACGGAGCGCCAGCTCGACATCGCTCGACTGGTCGCCGTCGGCCTCACGAACACGGCGATCGCCGAGCGCCTGCAGATCAGTCCGCGCACCGTCACGAGCCACCTCGATCACATCTACACCCGGCTGTGCATCAACTCGCGCGCCGCCCTCGCTTCGCAGCTCGCGGAGGCCGGGCTGTTGCGCGACGGCGGGGACTCGTGAAGCGCGGCGCGTGGCTCGTGGCGGCGCTGTGCGGCGGCTGCCTCGAGCCCGCCGACGACTTCGTCGATCCCCGCGGCGCGTTGTTGGTGGAGTGGTTGCCCGAAGGAGGCTCGCCCGTCGCCGATCTCAGCGGCAACGGCTACGACCTGGAGCTCGTCGGCGCCACCGTCGAGAGCTCGCCACCGCGGCTCGTGTTCGACGGCGTCGACGACGTGGGCGTCGGCCCCGATCTCGCCGAGGTCGTGCCGATGCTCGACGCGATCACGCTCGAAGCGCGGCTGCACGTCGTGGACTCCACGTCGGATTGGGCGCATCGCTCGGTCATCTCGGTGCCGCAGACCGCGGCCTCGGGCAGCTACGGCCTGGGCCTCACGGTCTACACGGCGGGCCGCCGCGTGGAGTTCGACATCGTGGTCGGCGACGAGCACGTCGAGGTGTGGCGCGACGAGCTCTACGCGGACGAGTGGATCACGATGCATGGCGTCTACGACGGCGAGGAGGTCGCGCTGTACGTCGACGGCGAAGCGCCGGTGGATCCGGTACCCGCGAGCGGACGACTCGATGCGCACGACTTCGCGTTCGGCGAACAGCCGCTGCTCGTCGGCGAGTACTATCACACGCAGGAGCGCCTCGCGTTCGAGCTCGCGGACGTACGGGTGTGGGGTCGCGGTCTGTCGGCGGCCGAGGTCGCCCATCGCCATGCGCAGCTCGTGCCGTAGTCGTAGTGGAGCGATCGTCGCCGCAGTCGCACTCGCGAGCGGCAGCGCGTCTGCCCGCGCGCCCGTGCAGGACGAGGTGCTCGCGTGGCCGATCGTCGTCGATGCCGCGATCGAGCCGGCCGCGAAGGCCGAGCTCGTCGCGGCCGTACGCACCGGGCTCGAGCGCGCGGCGGTCACCAGCACGTCGCTCGATGCGTCACGAACGGCGGCCGCGGCCGCCTGTGCCGACGCGACCTGTGTGGCATCGATCGCACGCGAGGCCGGGGCTCGCTGGGTCGTGCAGCCGGTGCTCCGCGTCGACGATCGCAACTGGCAGATCGCGGCGAGCCTGATCGACGTCCGCGACGGATCGATCCTCGCCACCGTCGATGCGTCGTGCGAGCTGTGCGGCAACGCCGAGGTGGCCGAGGAGCTCGCCCACCAGATCGCCACGCTCGCCGGCAAGCTCGCGCGGCTCGAGCCCGAGCCCGCCCAGCTCGTGCTCCGGACGGATCCCGACGGCGCGGAGCTCGAGATCGACGGGCGCGCGCAGGGCCGTTCGCCGCGGACGCTGCGACTGACCGCCGGGCGTCATCGACTCGTCGTGCGCAAGCCGGGCTTCGTCACCGTCGCGCGCTCGGTGGACCTCGTGGCCGGCGTGGACGAGACGCTCGCGCTCGATCTGTCGCGCTCGCCTCGTCCGCTGTTCGGCGCGGGACTCGGCACGTTGATCGGCGGCGTCGCGCTCGTCGGCGGCGGCGTGCCGCTGTGGGTGATCGACGGCCGCCCGTACGAGAAGAAGTGTTCGGGTGACGACGTCGACTTCGCGGGGACGTGCCGCTACCAATACGACACCGCCACCGCGGGCATCGTCCTCACGTCGATCGGCGTCGCCGCGATCGTCACCGGGATCGCACTGCTCGCGGCGTCGCGTCGAAGCGCGCGTCGGCGCTGATCGAGCGTTCGCTCGATGTCATCGCGTGGCACACGGCGGTAGCCTGGAGGTCGATGCGGGGCTTCGCGATCGCGCTCGTGCTCCTCGGCGCCTGCGGCGATGCGGCGTCCGACGAGACCACCGCGTGGGAGCCGACGTCGTCGGGCTCGTCGTCCGGTGACGCCTCTGTCGCAGACGACGACTCGAGCGGTGCGATCGTCGACACGTCCGGCGGGACGAGCTCGAGCGGCGCCGACGAGACGAGCGGCGCGCCGACGCCCGACATGGGCGTGCTCGGGTACGAGCCCGTGCGCGTCGTGGTGATCTCGGATCTCAACGACAGCTACGGCAGCACGACCTACTCTGCGCCGGTGCACGACGCGGTGGCGGCGATCGTGGCGCTCGCGCCGGACCTCGTGTTGTCGACAGGTGACATGGTCGCGGGCCAGCAGGCCGGGCTCGACTACGACGCGATGTGGGCCGGATTCCACGCGGCGGTGTCCGACGAGCTCGCGGTCGCGGGTCTGCCCTTCGCGGTGACGGCGGGCAATCACGATGCCTCCGGCTATCCGGCGTTCGCAGGCGAGCGCGAGATCTTCGTGACGCAGTGGCTCGCACGCAAGCCCGCGCTCGAGTTCGTCGACGACACGGACTACCCGCTGCGCTACAGCTTCACGGCAGGCGCCGCGTTGTTCGTGGCGCTGGACTCCACCACGATCGGAGCGCTGGGGGCCGATCAGATGGAGTGGCTCGCGGGCCAGCTCGCGCAATCCGACGCGCCCACGAAGATCGTCTACGGCCACGTGCCGCTCGTGCCGTTCGCAGTGGATCGCGAGACGGAGATCATCGGCGATCCGGCGCTCGAACAGCTGCTCGAAGAGCACGGTGTCGCGATGTTCGTGAGCGGACACCACCACGTCTACTATCCCGGCCGGCGCGGATCGATCCGCCACGTGAGCATGGCGTGCCTCGGCTCGGGGCCGCGCGCGTGGATCGGCACCGACACCACGTCGCCGCGGGCGATGCTCGTGTTCGAGATCGATGCCGACGGCAACATCGTCGGGCTCGACGCGCTCGGTGGCGCGACCTTCGACACGCCGATCCCGCGCGCCGATCTTCCGGAGTCGATCACCCACGGTCGCTGGACCGTCATGCGTGACGACCTCTAACGAGCACCGAGCTTCGCATCGACCTGGGCCAGGCGCTTGTCGGCGGCCGTGCTTCCGAGCGCTTTCGCTTCCGCGTACTGCTTGCGCGCGTCGGCGTAGCGCAGCACCTTGAAGAGCGCGTCCCCCAGGGCGATGCGGAGATCGGGACGCTTCGGTGCGCGCGCCACCGCTCGCTCCGCGAAGTCGACCGCCTTCGAGTAGGCGCCGCGATCGAAGTGCAGATCGCTCAACGTCGCGAGCGCGACGACGTTGCCGGGCGCGATCGCGAGCGCGCGGTGCAGCAGCGTCTCGGCCGTCGCCGCATCGCCGCCCTTCCACGCCTTGCGCGCCTGCGCAACGAGATCGCCCACCGACTCGGTCGACTTCGCCGGCTTCGCGACGGCCGGCGCGGGTGCGGCCGCATCGACGGGGCTCGTCGTCGGCCGCGGCGCGCTCGTCGTGTCCTTCGGACCGCGCTCGCTCGGCGTGCGATCGCCGATGAGCTCGTCGAGCGCGACGTCGGTCGCATGCGCGCGTCGACGCTTCGGGTGCGCGCGGTGGCGCTGCAGCGCTTCCGTCTGCGCCGCGCCTTCCGGCTCCGCGAGGATGATCAGCACCTCGGCCGCATCGAGCTCCGCGTCGGTGAACTCCGCCGTGTCCGCACGCTGCCGCAGCGCCGCGAGCTCGCCCACCGTCAGCGTTGCGCGGGAGCGGGCGTGCCCGTCGTCGGGCTCGAACACGAGCGCCTGGGCGTAGTAGTCGATCGCGAAGCCGCGCCCGCCCTCGACGTCCCAGTAGCGATCGCCAAGTCGTACCAGCGTATCGGCGAACTCGCGACGCAGCGCGCGAGCTCGTTCCGTCGCCGCGTCGTCGTCCTCGCGCTCGAGCTCGAGCACCGTGCGATAGGCCGTCGGGTGCTCGGGCTCGTCCGACGGCGGGTACACGAAGTACGCCTGCGCCGCGGCCTCGCGCGCGCGTGTGGCGATCGCATCGAGCTCGGCGCCGCGATCGTCCACGGGCTCGCGCAGCGTCCACGCCAACGCGCCTGCGCCCGCGAGCAGCATCGCTGCGAGCGCGACCGCGACGATCTGCAGCGGCCGGCGACGACGCGTGCGCTCGAGCGCGACCAAGAGCTCGTTCATGTCGGAGTAGCGCGCGTCGGGATCCACCGCGATCCCCTTCAGCACCGCGCGCCGCAACGCGGCCGGCACGTCGCCTTCCTGGGTCGCGACCGGAACCCCGCGCAGCACCGAGCGCCGGATCTGATCGTCGTCGTTGCCGAGGAACGGCCGCACGCCCCACAACGCCTCGTGCAGCGCGACGCAGAACGCCCACTGATCCGCGCGCGCGTCGACCGTTCGGCCGAGGAACTGCTCCGGTGCCATGTAGGCAGGCGTGCCGATCCACTCGGCTGCGGTGACGACGACGTCGAGCGGGCCGCGACGCGCCGGCACTCCCCCGAGCGGCTCGGGCTGCAGCGATCGACTCGAGCGTGCGAGCCCGAAGTCCACCACGCGCACACGACCATCGCGACCGAGCAGGATGTTCGCGGGCTTCACGTCGCGGTGCACGAGCCCTGCGGCGTGGGCCGCCGCGAGCCCGCGCCCCGCCGCCACGAACACGCGCACGACCTCGCGCCACGGCTTGCGCTCGGCCATCCACTCGCGCAGCGTGACGCCGTCGACGAGCTCCATCGCCACGTACACGGCATCGTCGGACTCGCCGACGTCGTGCACGGCGACGACGTTCGGATGGCTGAACCGCGCGAGCGCCCTCGCCTCACGCAAGAGTCGCGCCGCATCCTCGCCCGTCGCATCGGCGCGCACGAGCTTGAGCGCCACCTTGCGATCGAGCTCGGGGTCGTACGCCGCGGACACCGTGCCCATGCCACCCTCGCCGAGCAGACCGAGCACGATGTAGCGCCCCACCATCGTGCCGCGCCCGAGCTCCGAACGCACGGACGGCGCACCGGCGGTCGACTTGCGCGGCGTGGCGTCGGAACGCCCCATCGCCTCCATCGTCTCACAGCGGCAGCTCGTCGGTCGCGCCGGCGAACGACGCCGCGTCGATGCCCGCGCGGCGCAACAACGTGAGGTGTAGCTGCGCGATGGGTGCGTCCTGGAATCGCACGTGCCGTCCGGTCTGGATCGCACCGCCGGCTCCGCCCGCGAGCACGAACGGCAGGTCGTTCGGCGTGTGGCCTGTGCCATCGCCGAGCTCCGTGCCGAGCACGACGAGGCTGTTGTCGAGCACGCTTCCATCGCCCTCGGCGGCCGCCGCGAGTCGATCGAGGAGGCGCGCGAACGACTGCATGTGCACGGTGGAGAACGCACGCATCCGCTCGCGCTCGCCGGCGTGCGCGAGCTCGTGGTGATGACCCTCGAGCCCGACGTCGAGGTCGGGACCGCCCGTGCCGGCGCCGTCTGTGAGCATGAAGCTCGCGTAGCGCGCGAGCCCGCACTGGATCGCCATCGCGAGCAGATCGATCTGAAGGTTCGCGCGCTGGTAGTAGCCGCTCTGCCAGATCTCCACGGGCACGTCGGTGGGCGCCGGCGGTACCTCGCAGTCGACGACGGCATCGATGCGGCCTTCGAGCTCCTGCACCGCGGCGAGGTGCGCGTGCAAGCGCTGGCGATCGGCGGTGCCGAGCTTCGGCTCCAAGCGTCCGAGATCGTCCTTCACGGAGTCGATCACGCTGTGGCGATACGCCGCGCGCCGTTCGGCCGCGAGCGCCGCGTCCGGCGTGCCGTCGCCGAACAGCCGCTGGAAGAACAGCGCCGGGTCGCGATCGGCGGGCAGCGGCGTGTCCGCGGACAGCCACGATCCGTTCACGAAGCACGCGCTCGAGTAGCCGTTGCTGGACCACTGCCCCGAGTCCTGCACCGCGACCGCGAGCGAGGCAAACGGGGTCTGCACGGTGCTCGTGCTCGCGGCGACCTGCTCGATCGACGGCCCCGCGGCGCCCAGCGTCGTGCACAGCTGGCCCGTCGAGAACGCGCAGATGCCCGCGGCGTGCGAGTCGGGCCCACCGACGCCCATGATGCCGCTGACGATCGTGAGCGCGTCGCGATGGGCCGCCAGCGGATCGAGCAGCGGCGTCGACGTCCACGCCGCCCCCTCCTCCGCTGGCGTGAAGAACTCGAGCGGCAATCCGTTCGGCACGAAGAACGTGATCAGTCGGGGCGGATCGCCCTCGGCCGCGGATACGGCGCGTGAACGCATCCCCTCGAGCACGGGCAGCGCCATCGCCACCCCTGCGCCGCGCAACAACGTGCGACGTGACAGCGATTTCATCGGTCCTCCTCGTGGGGCAGGCGGTAACGGAACGCATCGCTGCGCACCCACGCGACGAGCGCCTCCACCACGGAGTGCTCGGCGTCGTCGAATGCGGCGCCGAGGTGCTCGAGCGCGCAGGCATCGTCGGTGCTCTCGCGCCGTGCACTCACGTAGCGGAACAGCTGGTGCACGAAGCAGTCGGCCACCGCCGGATCGTCGCGCAAGAGCGCGGACAGCTCGAGCGCACCGTCGAAGTCGAACTGCTCGTACCCGTCCAACGAGCCGCGCGCATCGACCGGTGCACCGCTCGAGTCCAGCGTGCGCAGCTTTCCGATCGCGTCGTACTCCGCGAGGCCGAAGCCGAGCGGATCCAACAGTGCGTGGCAACCGTTGCACGCCGGGTCGGTGCGATGCCGTTCGAGCCGCTCGCGATCGGACTCGCCGGGTATCGGGTCCGGAATCGCCGGCACGTCCGACGGCGGAGGCGGCAGGCTCTGGCACAAGAGCACCTCGCGCACGAAGTTGCCGCGGAAGATCGGCATGCCCGACTCGTTCTTCGCGGTGAGCGTGAGCACGCTCGCCTGGGTGAGCAGGCCGCCGCGCTTCTGCGCGGGATCGAGATCGATGCGCGCGAATCCATCGGGTGCCGCGACGCCGTACAGCGCCGCGAGATCGGTGTCGACCCAGGCGTACGGTGCGACGAGCACGTCGAGGAAGTCCGCGCCGTCGTTCCACACATGATCGTCGACGTACCGCGCGGTCTCCTCGGCCATCGAGGCCGCGAGCGTCGCGGTCCACTGCGGATGCAGCTCCGGATCGCGTTGCAGCCCGGCGAGCAGGGGCAGCCGCAGCCACTGCGTGTGGAAGTTGCGCAGGCCTTCGCGCGCGCGCTCGTCCGCGAGCAGTGTGCGCGCGGCCTCCTCCACACCATCGGCATCGCCGAGCTCGCCGGCCTCCGCGGCGTCGAGCAACCACGACGGCGGTGTGCTCGCCAGCACGAGATACGACAATCGCGTCGCGACCTCCGGACCCGTGAGGCGCAAGCGCGCTGGGTCGTCGGGATCCGCCTCACCGACCTCGATGCGCAGGAGAAAGCTCGGCGACTGCAGGATCGCCTCGATCGCGAGCCGAGCGGGCATCGTCGGCTCGGGATCGTCCGTGGCCGCGTCCGCGACGGCGAGCAGCGCGTCGATCTCTTCCGCGGTCGGTGTGCGTCGCCAGGCGAGCCGGGCCAGCGACGGCACGAACGCGGCACGACATGTCGCAGCGGTGGCATCGCAACCGATCACCGCGGCGCTGCGCTCGGCATCCTCGACGACCGAACGCGCGATCGATTCCGCCGCATCGCGATAGCGCTCGACGTGCACGTCGCTCATCGCGAACACCTCCGCGTTGTTGTCGAATCCCGCGATGATCTCGTCCCGGGGCAACGCCGCGGTCGCGGCCTCCAGCCCGGGACCGAACAGGTCGCGAACGGAGTTGCGCAGCTCCGTATTCGTCAGCCGCCGCAGATGCGCGGTGCCGACCGGTGCGACGCACGCATCGTCGCCGTCGGTACCGTCGTCGTCGGCATCGTCGTCGTCACCATCGTCGTCGTCTCCATCGCCGTCGCCGTCGCCGTCGCCGATCTGCGCGCCCGCGTAGCAGCCGCCGACGCCGAACACACTCGCCAGGATCCACGCACGACCGACCATCACGACACCCACAGCCCGTCGATCGTCGAGGTGCCGATGGTCGTGTCGCCGAACACCTCGGTGTCGTCGAGCGCACCCACGGCTCGCAACGCGGTGGTCCAGAGATCGTTGATGCACACGTCGGACTTTGCGCCCGGTTGCGAGCACCAGTCGGGGGTCTGCCAGTCCTCCGCGAACGTGCACGGGAACGCCTTCACTTCGCCCGTCTGCATGCCGCCGAGCCCACCGGCGACGATCACCGGCACGAACTCCTCGTAGTGCAGCCCGCCGCCGGAGAACTCGCTCGACGCGATGAAGGCCGACGTCGGCAGCAGGTTCGACAGCTCGTCCACACCCTTCATGCGCTCGAGGAAGTACGCGAGCACTTCCATGTGCCACGTCGCGATCTTGCGGTAGATGGTGTCGCGGTCCTCTCCGCTCGCGTCGATGTCGGGCGCTCCGTTCGCGCCGCCCGTGTGACAGACGTTGTGATACGTGTACGGGATGTCGAGGTGCGGAAACGTGCGGTAGTTCTGCGACGGGCCGAGCGACACGAACGCCACGCGCGTCAGATCGCAGCGCAGCGCCATCACGACCAGATCGATCATCAGCTTCGCGTACGCGTCGCAGTCGCCATCGCCGTAGGGCACGGCGCCCGGCTCGAGCGGCAGCGCGCAGTCGGCCGATACCGGGTCACCGATCTGGCCCTGCAGCTCGTTGATCGTCGTGAGGTGCTCGTCCAGCCGCTGGCGATCGGCGGCGCCGAGCTTGCCCTGCAGCGCGAGGATATCGTCCTCGACGAGGTCGAGCACGCTCTCCGTGCGCATCCGGGCCGCGAGCGCGGCGTCGGGATCGAGATCGAGATCCGCGAACAGTCGCTGCCACAGGATCCGCGGATCGAGCTCGAGCGGCGCACGTACGCCCGCCGCCGACCACGACCACCAACCCTCTCCTTGATCGTAGAGCCCGGTGCTGACGCTCGCGAACTTCGTCGCCTCGCCGATGCGCTGGGCTGCGAGCTGATCCACCGACGGGCCCTGCGTCGTCGGCTCGGACGAACCGGGCGATTCCGGCTGCACACGGAAACCCGTCATGTATGCGGCGGAGTGCCCATGCGATCCGACGTGCTCGGTGATCTGACGGTACGTGAGCCCGTTGATCACGTTCACGTCGCCGATGAGCCCCCTGTCGGCGAGCGGCTGCAGGCCCGGCGTCACCGTCCAATTCGGACCGTACGTCGTGGGGTACCACCATCCTCCGTCCGCGGCGCCCCACCCCACCGGCAGGCCCTGCGGCCAGTGGAACATCACGAGTCGCTTCGGATCGTCGACACCCGCGCGGGCTTCACCGTGGAAGAACCCGCGACGATCGATCATCGCCTCGAGCACGGGGAGCCCGAGCGCGATGCCGGCGATTCCGGAGCTGCGAAGGAGAGTGCGGCGGCTGAGCTTCGTGGACGGCATGTTCGATTTCCTTCTCACTCCGGAGCACGGCGGTAACGGAACGTGTCGGTCTGCACGACCGCGACCAGCAATGCCGCGAACCCGTGCTCCGAATCGACGAACGTGGACAGCGCCTGCTCGCGGCCGCAGCCATCGGCGACGTCCTCGTCGCGGCCGAGCGCGAACCGCCACGTCTGCGTGACGACGCAGGTCTCGGCTTGCGTGCTCGCGGCCACGAGCGCGCCGAGCTGGACGCCGTCGGTGAACTCGTGGGCCTCCCCGTCGATCGTGATCGTCCCGTCGGTGCGCACGGGGTCACCGCTCGCGTACTCGGTGCGCAAACGGCCGATCGAGTCGTAGCGCTCCAGGCCGAACCCGATCGGATCGAGCAGCAGATGGCACGCGGCACACGACTCGCCCTGGTCGATGTGGCGCTCGAACGCGTCCTGCACCGACTCGCCCTCGTCGGGCTCCACCGACGGGATGTTCGGTGGCGGCGGTGGCGGTGGATCGCACAGCACCGACTTGCGCACGAACATCGCGCGCTGCACCGGCGACGTCTCGCTCGCGCGGCTCGACGCCGTCGCGAAGCCCACGGTCGTGAACAGGCCGCCGCGCATGGGGTCGTCGCCGAAGTCGTGGGGCTGCAGCTCGGTGGAGCCGGGCGGCTCGACGCCGTACACCGCCGCGAGTGCGTCGTTCACGTGGCCGGTGCGCGTGGTGTACAGCGACATGAAGTCCGCGCCGTCGGCCCACATCGCGTCTTCGACCATGCGATCGAGCTCCGCGCGCATCGCCGTCTTCAGGGCGTCGTCGAACTCCGGGAACGTCTCGTCGCGGGTCTGCGCGTCGATCGTCTCGAGATGCATCCACTGATCGGCGAACGCTCGCATCGTGTCTCTCGCGCGCGCGTCGGCAATCATCTCCGCCGCCGTCGTCGCGACGCCGTCGGCGTCGTCGAGCTCGCCCGCCGCCGCCGCGGCGAGCAGGCCGTCGTCTGGCATCGTGCCCCACAGGAAATAGGACAACCGCGTCGCCACCTCGTGCCCGGTGAGCTTGCGGCGGTCGGGGTGCTCGGGGTCCTCCACGCCGACTTCGATGCGGAAGAGGAACTTCGGCGACTGCAGGACCGCCTCGATCACGATCGACGCGGCATCGAGCGGATCGCTCTGGGTCTGTGCGAGCGCGACGAGCTGCGCGACCTCCTCCTCGGTCGGAGGGCGGCGGAACGCTCGCGCGGCGAAGCGCGCGGCGAACTCGTCGATGCACTCCGCGCTCGCGGGGTCGCACCCGATCACGCTCGCGCGCAGGTCCGCGTCGCCGACGACCTCGGCAGCGAACGACCTCGCCGCGACGAGGTAGCGCTCGCCGAGCAACGTGGAGATCGTCTGGTTGAGGCCATTGTTGTCGAAGCTGCTCGTCACCACGTCGGCCGGGAACGTCGCGACCTGGGCCGCCGGATCCACGCCGAGCAGATCGCGGACCGTCGCCTCGTACTCGCGATGCGTGAGCCGCCGCAGGAACATCGGGCCGGGATCGATGCCCTCGTCCTCCTCGCACGACGCACCGACCGAGTCGCCGTCGTCGGCGTCTCCATCGTCGTCGGCCGAATCCTCGCCGTCGTCGCCACCACCCCCGTCGGGCCCCCCGGAGGCACCCGAGTAGCAGCTCGCGCCGAGCATCGTCACGCCGAACACGAAGAGAGCGCGTTGCATCGGGTCGACGCTAGCGAGCAACCGCCGTTCGCCGCATCGGACGGGGTGCGTACGACCGCGCGTCGTCGCCATGGGCAGGGATGCGTACGCGCGCGGCCGCGCCCGCTCGGAGCGTGGTCCTGCCCACACGTTCGCTCATTGAGCAGCTTCGGCGCGCTCGCGACACTGGGGGAGCATGGTCCGCCGCACCTTCACGATCGCCGCGTTCTCCTTCGTGGGGTCGGGGTGCGGTGGCGACGAGCCGCGCGGACCGATGGGCGTCGACGTCACGGGCTCGACCGTGTCGAACGACGACGACGACGACGACTCGAGCCACGACGCGGACGACGACGACGACGACGCGAGCGACGGCGACGACACGACGACATCGTCGACATCGTCGTCGAGCTCCGACGGGAGCGAGAGCGATGCATCGACGGGCAGCGGCAGCGCGCTCGATCCTCCCGAAGGCGGGAGCTCCGGCGGATCGGGCGGCGGCGCGGCGTCGGGCGACGTCCGCATGACGAAGGACGGCGTCACGTACCGCATGATCGCGCCGAGCGACGCCGGTCCGCTGCCGCTCATTATCGTGTTCTCGGGCACCGAGGGCGGCGCGACGATGACGAGCAACCTGCTCATGGTGGCGGCCTTCACCGGCACCGACGGATTCGCGTTCGCGGTGCTCGACGGCGTGCAGTACAACGGCAACGGCGATGCGGGCGTGTCCGTGCTCGACGACGTGCGCGCCGACTACGACATCGACAACGACCGCACGTATCTCCTCAGCGAGTCGGCGGGCACGACGGCGGGCCTCGAGCTCGGGCTCACGCTGCGCCCGTCGTACTTCGCGGCGTACTGGGCCAACGACGTGAACGCGAGCGCGGTGCCTGCGCTCGACGCCGCGGCGCTCGGCTTCGCACCTTTCGGCAACGCCGGCCCCGGCGGTGCATTTGCGCAAGCCGACGCGATCGTCGCGGGCATGGAGGCGGCCGGCTATCGCACGCCGGAGCCGTCGCCCTACGACGGACCCGGCGCCGGCACCCACGGCGACACGATGCAGTTCCTCGCCGCGCTGCAGTGGTTTCCGGGCAAACAGCGCCTTTGAGCGCACCCGACGATGACCCCGTAATACTCGCCAGGCTCGCGCGTCGGCAGGGCATGAACGACGCAAACCCCACCTCCACGAACGACGTCTGTACCTGCTCGCCCTGCGCGTGCGCGCCCTGCAACTGCGGCGGCGGCCAGTGCGAGTGCGGCCCGGCCTGCGACTGCGACGACTGCGAGTGCGCGCGCTAGGATCCCGACCATGACGACGCACGTCGAGGACTCCGCCAGAGTGGACGCCGCGCCGCTCGACGTGCTCGTCGCCGGCCACCGCAACTTCCTCTCGTTCCTCGAGCGCCACACCGGCGACCGAGCGCTTGCGGAGGACATCCTACAGAGCGCGTTCGTGCGTGGCATCGAGCGCGCCGATCGAGTGCGCGACACCGAGTCGGTCACCGCCTGGTTCTACCGCGTGTTGCGCAACGCCGTCATCGACCACCAGCGTCGCGCCGCCACGGCAGCGCGCAGCCTCGAGCGACTCGCGCGCTCTCTCGACGACGGCGACGGTACATTGGCCGACGATCGCGAGCGCGTGTGCGAGTGCCTCGGCGAGCTCGCAAGCGCGCTGTCGCCGGAGCACGCCGAGGCCATCCGCCGGGTCGACCTCGACGGGCTCGCCGTGAAAGACTATGCTGCCGAAGCTGGGATCACCGCGAGCAACGCGGGGGTCCGGCTCTTTCGCGCGCGCGGAAGCCTTCGCAAGGCCATGGCGCGGTGCTGCGGGACTTGTGCCGAGCACGGATGCCGCGACTGCAGCTGCGATTCGAGCCGCGGACCGTCATACTCGGAGCCGTGAGTCAGGGGCTTCGGCCGGCGACGGCACTCGCATTCCTCCTCGGGTGCGGGATCAATCCCGAGTTCGACGTGGCCGATGCCGGTGGCGACTCCGGCGGCGGTGCGCTGATCCGTGCGACGGATCTCCGCGCGGCCTGGTCCACGCCGAACCAAGTTCGATGGGTATGGGAGGCCGAGGGCGAAGAGGACGACTTCGTCGAGTACGAGCTCGTCATCGGCCCGAGCGAAGAGGACGTGCGCGCGCGAGCGCCATCGACCACCGTGTTCGACAGCACCCGCAATCCGGAGCTCGGCGTGTTCATCGTGCCGCGCACGTTCCAAGCGCTCGTCGTCGAGGCGACCACGACGGATCTGCTCGATCCCGACACCACGTACTTCGCCCAGCTGCTCGTGCGTGACACCGCGGGCGCGGAGTCGCTGAGCAACGTCGCCATCGTGCACACCGACCCCACGCCGAGCTACGAGCTCGTGCTGCTCGCCGAAGGCGACTCGCCAGGCACCTCCGTGCCGTCGACGTACGTCGTCGACACGACGGCGCCGTACGCCGGCGCGGAGCACTTCAGCTACGTGCACTCCTGCGACATGCCCACGTGCGCCGAGAACCTGCAGCGGCAGGGCCTCATGATCGATCTCGCCGAGATCCGCCAGGGCGACTACGCGACCACCGCATACCTGGAGTTCGCCGCGTCGCTCGAGGACAGCATCCCGTGGTGGTACGGCGGCGCGTACCTGTGGTACGGCGGAGAGGATGCGCTCACGACCTACTCCGGCTGGCAGATCGCCGCAGATGGCGAGTACCGCGTGATCCAAGCGCCGCTCGACGTCTTCGTGTACCCCAACGAGCCGGGCGAAGAAGACGACGAGCCCGTGCCGTACGAAGCTCTCGAGCCGGGCGTCACCGCGTTCGTGGTGGGTGGACACTGGAGCGACGGCGCCACCGTGCGCGTCGACGAGGCCCGCATCAAATGGTGATCGCCGCGCTCGCGCTCGCACTCGCGGCCACTGCACCCGCACCGGCCCCGGCCAAGCCTCCGCCGGCGCCTCCGCCCGCGCCCGCCGCGACGAAGCCCGCATCGCCGCCACCGGCGACCACCGCACCGACCGTGTCGAAGACGAAGCTGCCGAGCTCGGCGTTGACGATGACGCCGCCGCCGGACGACGGCAAACGCAAGATCCTCGTGCTGCCGGTGGAGGTGCGCGGGCGCGACACGAAGAAGTTCCACGCGGCGGTGCATGCGGCGGTGCGGCGCGGCCTGGAACGCGGGGAGTACAAGATGGTCCCCGCCGATCCCAAGACGAAGTGCTCGACCCACGCGTGTGCCGGCGAAGCGGCGCAGGCGGCCAAGGTCGACTTCGCCGTCCAGGTGACGATCACCGCGGCGGATCGCGTGTACCAGCTCGCGATCGCCGTGATCGCTGCCGAGGGCTCTCGGCTCGTCGCCTATTCGAAGGACGAGTGCGATCTGTGCGGGCTCGAAGAAGTCGTGCAGATGATCGACGAGCAGTCCGCGGCGATCCGCGGGAGGTTGGACGCACTCGTCACCGAGCCCCCGGTCATCGCGTTCGAGAGCGTGCCCAACGGCGCGACGATCGAGCTCGACGGCCAGACGATCGGACCGACGCCGCTCGAGCACACGCCGATCCCGGGAGCGCATCGCGCCCGCGCGATCCTCGAGGGCTACGCCCCGCAGGAGCGCCGTTTCACGGCGGTCGTCGGCGTGCGCGAGGTCGTGCGGTTCGAGCTGCAGGCGCTCGGACGCAAGGACCGCCGCCCGCTCATGCGCGCGATCGGCTGGGCTGCGCTGGGCGTCGGGCTGGGTGCGGCGGGCGTGGGCGCTGGGCTCATCGCGATCGATCACGATCCCGTCAAGACGCGATGCTCCGGTGGCAACGTCGACCCCGACGGCGACTGTCGCTACATCTACCTCACGAAGAACCCCGGAATCGGGCTCGTCGCCACCGGCGCCGCGCTCATCGTCACGTCCGTGGGGCTGCTCATCGCGGGCCACTCCAAGCGAGTGGAACGCAAACGCGCCCGCAAGCGCGCCGCGTGACTCAACCGCCGCCGCCGCTGGCCATGTGATCGATGCGCGTGCGCATCGAGCTGATCCACTCGTCGAGATCCTCGTCCGAGGGCAGCGCCGCGAGGTTCGCCCCGCCCGCCAGTGCCACCAGCTGATCGCGCACGCGTCCACGCGCGTCGTGCAGCCGGCTCTTCACCGTGCCCGGCGCGACGGCGAGAACCTCGGCGAGCTCTTGCACGGACATGCGCTCCCAATAGTAGAGCTCGAGCGCGATCTGCAGATCCACCGGCACGGCCCGCAGCGCCGCCGACAACAACCGATCGCGCTCGCCTCGGAACAACATCTGACTCGGCGTGTCGCCGAGGTGCGCGATGCTGGTGGCGAGCGTGTCGTATTCCTTTCCGCGGCGCGCCCGGAAGTGATCGTGGAGCTTGCTGCGCGCCACTCGGAGCACGTATGCGCCGAACGTCGATCCGTCGCGGATTCGGTCGCGCGACTCCACGCACGCGAGGAACGTGCGTTGGATGAGGTCCTCACGCTCGTCGCCAACCTTCGTCGCGAAGAAGCGACTCACCACCGCGACGTGCCGACGAAACAACTCGCTGCCGGCCGCGAGGTCTCCGGCGCGCCACGCATCGAGCAGCTCGGCGTCGCCTCGCACGGCATGCTACCCTCCCAAGGTGCCGCAATCCGGTCAAGAGGCGGCAGCGACCGACGACCCGACGATCGACAAGGAAGAGCAGCGCATGCGCGACCGCGTGCACGCTCGCTTGTTCGGATCGACGGAGATCGACACCACGCGCATCGGTCGGTTCGTGGTGCTCGACAAGCTGGGTACCGGTGGCCTGGGCGTCGTGTACGCGGCCCACGACCCCCAGCTCGATCGACGCGTCGCGCTGAAGGTCCTGCGCACCGTCGGAGGCCTACGCGAGGGCAGCGATCGCCTCCTGCGCGAGGCCCAGGTGATGGCGAAGCTCGACCATCCCAACATCGTCACCGTGTACGAGGCGGGCATGGCGGCCGACGAGCTGTTCATCGCGATGGAGCTGGTCGACGGCGTCACGCTGAATCGTTGGGTCGTGCAGCGGGAGCGCGGCTGGGCGGAGATCCGCGACGTCGTGGTCGACGCCGGGCGCGGGCTCGCGGCCGCCCACGCCCGTGGCGTGGTGCACCGCGATTTCAAGCCGGGCAACGTGCTCGTCGACGCCCACGGGCGCGCGAAGGTCGTCGACTTCGGACTCGCGAGCGGACTCGGTCCGCGCACCGAGGCGGCCCGGTTCGCCGGCACGCCGCCCTACATGGCGCCCGAGCTGTGGACGGGCGGAGACGTCGACGCGCGCGCCGATCAGTGGGCGTTGTGCGTGACGCTGTGGGAGCTGTGCTACGGCGCGCGCCCGTTCGCGGGCACGGACTTCGCGACGCTGCGCGCGGCGGTGCTCGCCGGGAACCCCACCGCGCGCCCGCTTGGATCGAGGGTGCCACGTTTCGTCCACGATGCACTGCTGCGCGGCCTGAAGCTCGATCCAGCCGAGCGTCATGGCGACATCGATGCGTTGCTCGTCGCGCTCACGCGCGATCGACGATCGCGGCGGCGTGCATGGCTCGCCGCGGGTGGGCTCGCCGCTGCGCTCGCTGGCTCGGCGTGGATCGCCACGGCGATCGAGCGCGCTCGCCTCGAGGACGAGGTGCGGGTGCGCATCGACGAGCTCGAGCTGGAGGCACGTGCGGCCGCGGACGCGCGTCGCTGGATCTACCCGCCTTCCGACGGTGCGGGCGCGACGGCCTACGAGCGCGTCGTCGCGCTCGAGCAACTCGCAGGTGGACGTTCGAAGGTTGCGAATGCGCGGGCGGACGCGTTGCGCGGCGAGTTCGCGACCGAGCTCGTGGCGCTCGGCGATGCGCTGTGGGACGAGCCCGGCGCGCGCGGCTTCGCGATGGACTTCTACGCCGCGGCGCGCCTCTTCGATCCGACGAGTGCACGCGCCGTCGAACGCTCGGCGCTCACCCCTGGTCAGCTCGCGGATCTACAGGCGAAAGCGAGCGAGCGCGGCTTCTCTCCGCAGGAGCTCGTCGCCGCCGAGCCGCTCGTCGCGCTCGCGACACTGGACGCGACGGCGCGCCGCGATCGCGTCGCCCAGCTGCTGCGCACGCGCGGCGCGATGGGGGATCACACGCGTCGGCAGCTCGAGACGCTCGCGCCTGCCGAGCCGCCACCGCCGGTGGCGATCGCACCGGAGGTCACGCCACCCGCTCCCGACTCGCCACCGCCGGACCGCGCGGGCGCACCCGCGACCGCGAAGGCACCGCGCGATCGAGCCGCAGCGGAACCGCTCACGAAGCAGGGCTACGACGCGCTCGAGCGCGATCAACTCGACGAGGCGGCGAAGCTGTTCCACCGCGCGCTCGGCGAGAACCCCGGTCACGCGGCGGCGCTCGCCGGACTCTCCGAGGTCCACTTCGAGCGCGGCAGCTATCACCGCGCGCTCGAGTACGCGAAGAAGGCGGTCGATGCCGCGCCGAAGAACGGGCGCTATCGCAAGCTGCTCGCGGACGTGTACGTGCGGGTCGTGCGATACCCGGAGGCCGAGCGCGCGTACGAGAGTGCGTTGGAGCGGGGGTACGAGCCCGCACGGGTCGCGTTGGAGCGGTTGCGGGCGCGCGTCGGAAAAAGCGAGTGAGCCCGATCGCAAACTCGGCGCTTCGGAGCCGCTGTGCCCCGAATTCGTCGACCAAGGCGCGGCCGGTGCGCGAACCGATGGGCCCCGGATCCGTCTTTTCCGGGTGAAGATGGGATCCGCCATGACTCGCTCCACCGTGACGCTGGTGATCCTCGCCATGGCCGGCTGCTACTCCGGTGCGCGCGGCGACGGTGACGACGACGACCAAGGCGACGGCGGCACGGTCGACGACGACGGCGACGGCACGGCGGACGACGACGACGGTGACGGTACGGACACCGACGCAGCCTCGTGCGACGACACCACCGCGCCGCGCGTGTCGCTCTTGCGGATGCATCGCACGAACTACGTGCACGCGCTCGAGTCCGTGTTCGGATCCGATGCGGTCGCGGCGATCGACGCGACGGTGGGCACATTGCCCGCGGCGAGCTCCGGCATGTTCGCGACCGAGCTCCCGCCCGCCGGCTTCACCGAGGTCAGTGCGTACTACAACATCGCGAACCAGCTCTCGCTCGAGCTCACGAAGGACGACGCGAGCCTCACGGCCCTGAGCGACTGCCTCCCCGCCGTGCCCCCGGGCGCGAACGCGACGAGCGACGCATGCCTCGTCGCCTTCATCGAGGACTACGGCCGACGGGTCCTGAGGCGCCCGCTCGGCGAAGACGATCGCACCCAGTTCGCGGGCGACTATGCGGTGGGCGGCGTCGAGAGCGTGAACGAGGGCATCGCGACGCTGCTCGTCGGCATGCTGCTCGATCCGCGCTTCCTCTACTACGCCGAGGTCGACGGCGAGGAGGTCGCGCCCGGTATCGTCGAGCTCACCGATCACGAGCTCGCCGCCCGACTCGCGCGCGTGCTGTGGGACGGCATTCCCGACGACGAGCTGCTCGCCGCCGCCGACGCGGGCCTCGACGACGACACGCTCGCCGCTCAGATCGAGCGCATGCTCGCCGACGACCGCGCGCGTGTGGCGTTCAGCCGCTTCGCCGGAGAGTGGCTCGCGCTCGACGTGCTGCCCGATCCGTCGGCGGCGCTGTTCCCCGACGCGGCTGCGCGCGAGGCCCTGCGGGACGACATGAAGGCGGAGCTGCTGCGCTTCATGGAAGGCGTCGCATTCGATCAGGACGGCACGTACGCGGACCTGCTGCTCGATCGCTCCGCCACGGTGAGCACGCCCGAGCTCGCCCAGATCTACGGCGTCGACCAGGGCGAGGTCGTATTGCCCGAGGAGCGCGCCGGCCTGCTCACGCGCGCGGGCTGGCTCGCGACCAACGAGGTGATCCGCTCGAACGCCGGCCACATCATCAAGCGCGGTCGTCGACTCGGCGAGTTCCTGTGCCTACCGGTGCCACCACCCGACCCCGGCAACTTCCCCACGGAAGACCCCGCGGATCCCGAGACGAACCCGATGCAGGGCATCCGCGAGCGCTTCCTCGAGGCGGCGTCGGAGGCCCAGTGCGCGGGCTGCCACGCGATCCTCGACGGTTACGGCGCGCCGTTCGGCCACTTCGGTGCGGCCGGCCAGTGGATCGACGTCGAGACCATCGACGTCGACGGACAGAGCGTCGAGATCGAGATCGACGCGAGCAGCACGCCGGTGCTCGACCAGGACGTCCCGGTCGACGGTGCGGTCGAGCTCTCGCAGGCGATTGCCGAGAGCAGCGTGGGTCCCCGCTGCCTCGCCGAGCAGCTCGTGCGCAACGTGGTGGCCCGCCCGATCGAGCAGAGCGACGCATGCCTCGCCGACGCGGCCCGCAACACGCTCGCTCCCGAAGAGGGCGAGCCCGGAACGCTGCGCGACGCGATCGTCCGGATCGTGACCTCCTCCCACTTCCGCCAGGTGTCGATCCCATGACCACTCCACGCACCATCGGCCGTCGCCAATTCCTGCTCGGTGCGGGTGGAACCGCGCTGGTGATCCCGACGCTGTCGTCGCTGCTCGGGCGCGACGCGCTGGCGGGCGGCTCGGCGAACCCGAAGAACTTCGTCAGCTGGCGCATCAGCAACGGCTTCTACGGCCAGCACTGGTTCCCCAACACGACCGCATCCGCGGGCCTGCAGCTCGTCGAGCCCAACGTGCGCGAGATGGCGCTGTCGGACATCGTCGGTGAGGTGTCGCCGATCCTCGACGCGGCGTTCGATCCCTTCCGCGCCAAGGCGAACCTGTTGCGCCACATCGATCGCATGGACTGGTCCGATCACAACACCGCGAGCGGCTTGTTCGGATGGTCCGACTCGTCCACGAGCCTCACCGGCGTCGAGCCCGGGCTGCCGCCGTCGATCGATCAGATCATGGCGAACAAGCTGTCGGGCGGGCTGTGGCGGCCGCTCAACCTCACCGTGCACTGGTCTACGGAGGGGCGCTCGGCGTCGTGCTCGATGACGCCGCAGGGCCAGGTCGTGTACGAGCCGGGGCTGTTCCCCGAGCAGGCGTTCGCGACGCTGTTCACCGGCTTCGATCCCGACGAGAGCGTGGCCGCGCGCCTGCGCACGCAGCGGCTCACGATGGTGGATCGCGTGCTCGATCACTACACCGCGCTGCGCAACAACCCGCGGCTGTCCGCGGCCGATCGCGACGCGCTGGATCAGCACATCGAGCACATGCACACGCTCGAGCTGCAGCTCGCGAACCCCATCGAGTGCGCACCGCCGGAGCAGCCCGGCGTCTACAACTGGACGCCGGAAGCGGTGAATGCCGCCGCGCAATCGCAGGTCGACATCGCGATCGCAGCGCTGCGCTGCGGTCTGACCCACGTCGTGAACTTCTACATCGACCCGGACACGCTCCTGAACGAGGCGCTGCACGGCGTCATCGGCGGGCATCACGGCGCTTCGCACGACAGCAGCCCGGCCTCGGTCGACAGCATCCTCAACGCCCATCGCTGGTCGCTGGGCTACCTGTGGGACTTCCTCGCGAAGCTCGACGAGACGACGAACCCCGACGGCACCACGATGCTCGACGACTCGCTCGTGTTCGTGAACAACGAGATCGGCAACCAGTCGGGTGCCTCGGGTGGCGATGCCGCGGGCGACTACGACAACAACCACATCGGCATCGACACGCAGGTGCTGCTCGTGGGCTCGTGCGGAGGAGCGCTGCGCACCGGTCTATACATGGACTACCGCACCGACTTCACGCGCAGCCGGTGGTCGCAGTACATCGGCACGTCGTACAACTGGGTGCTCGTCACCTGCATGCTCGCGATGGGCGTCGAGCCGTCCGACTGGGAGGTCGGCGGCGTGGAGGGCTACGGCGACCTGCGCGGCGCGCAGTACGACATGACGCCGGCGGGCCAGGAAGTCGTCGGCGATCTGCGCGCGATGCTGCCTCGTCTGCAGGCGTGATCCGCAGGGCATGCGCAGCGCCGCGGGACCCGGAGTAAGCTCGGGGCTCGGCCATGGATCCCGGTGTGGAGCCCGTCAGCGGACCGGTGCCGCCGCGGAACGATCTCGATGCGCGAGTGATGGGTGCCACGCTCGCGCGCCGGATGTTCGGCGAGGACGTCGGGGCACCGATCCGGATCGGCCGCTTCATCGTGCTGGATCGCATCGGCGGTGGGGGCATGGGCACCGTGTTCCGCGCCTACGATCCGCAGCTCGATCGACGCGTCGCGGTGAAGCTCCTGCGGCCCGAGATCGCGCGCGACGACCCGAACGCGCAGCGTCGCATGCAGCGGGAAGCGGTGGCGCTCGCGAAGCTCTCGCATCCGCACGTCGTGACGATCCACGAGGTGGACACGATCGATGGGCAGACGTTCCTCGCGATGGAGTACGTCGACGGAGTCGACGTCGCCCAGTGGATGCTCGAGCATCCCGTCGGGTCGTCCGCTCGATTCGCGGAGGCGATGGACCTGTTGCAGCAGGCGGGTCGAGGACTCGTCGCCGCGCACTCGGCGGGGTTGGTGCATCGCGATTTCAAGCCGTCGAACGTGCTCGTGGGCAAGGACGGACGGGTCCGCGTGGCCGACTTCGGGCTCGTGCGTGCGGCAGGCTGGTGCGACGACGCGGGCGACTCGATCAGCGGCGGCAGCCCAGACGACTCGCGCGTGACGCAGGCCGGCGTGATGCTGGGCACCGTGCGCTACATGGCACCCGAGCAGCAGCGTGGTGACGACGTCGATGCGCGCTCCGACCAGTACTCGTTCTGCGTCACCGCGTGGGAGCTGCTACTCGGCACGTCACCGTGGGCTTCCGGCGCGGACACGATCTCCGTTCCCGACGGCGCGCCGCGATGGATCGTCGCGCTGCTCCAACGCGGTCTGCACGTCGACCCCGCGCATCGTCATCCGGACATGCAGCGGCTGCTGGACGCGCTGCGCCGAGACCCTCGCAAGCGCAGGTGGATCGCGGTCGGCAGCTTCGTCGCGGCGGTGGCCGCCGGTGCGGTGGTCACGACGATCGCCCATCGGCGCGCCACGCTGTGCGACGACGGCCCCGCCGCGCTCGCGCAGGTCTGGAACGACGAGCGGCGCACCGCGCTGGAGCGTCACTTCGCGGAGCTCGGGGTCGACGGAGCCGACGAGGCGTGGACGCGCAGCGCGGCTCGATTCGACGGGCTCGCGCACGAGTGGAGCGCGACGCGCGACGCGGTGTGCGATGGCGGCCGTCGTCGCGGCGAGATCCCGGCCGCCGAGATGGAGGCCACGTTCGGCTGCCTCGATGTACGTCTGGCCGAGCTCGATGCCGCGTTGGTCGTGCTCGAGTCGAGCGGTGTCGAGATCGCGGCGGGCGCGGTGGCTCTCGCCTACGGCGTGGGATCGCCCGCCCGCTGTGCCGACGGGCGCACGCACGACGCGATGCGGTTGCCGACGGACGCCGACCGCGCGCACGAGGTGCTCGCGCTCCTCCGCCAGCTCACCGAGATTCGACTGATCGGGGAGGCCAGCGATTGGGATGGCGCGCTCGAGCGGCTGGATGCGATCGATCCGCAGATCGAGGCCACCGATCACTTTCCACTGTGGTCGCGTGCAGCGATGGTCCGCATCGACGCGCTCGAGCGCCTGGGCCGAGCCCACGAAGCGAACGATCTGGTGGAGCTCGCCTACTGGCGTGCACTCGAGAACGGCGAGGACGCGATGGCGTCCGCGCTCGCGGCTATCTCCGCCACGATCATGCTGAGGCTCGAAGATCACGCTGCGGCCGCGGACCGCCTGCAGTACGCGCGCGTGTTGGGCGAGCGAGCCGGCGTCGGCGACGACGAGCGCAGCCGCATCGAGGCCGTCGCTGCGCGGTTGTCCACCGTCGTCGGCGACTATCCGGAGGCGCGACGTCACAGCGAGCTCGCCGTCGCGCTCGCCGAAGCCGCCTGGGGCGCGGACCATCCCGCCACCGCCACGGCCCTCGTGAACCGGGCCGCGGTGCTCTACCGCCAAGACGACTTCGTCGGCTCGGTGGAAGCCGCCCGGCGCGCGCTCGCGATCCGCGAGGTCGCCCTCGGCCGCGACGCGCTGTCGAGCGTGTCGACGCGCCGGAATCTGGCGTCCGGGCTCGCCCGACTGGGACGGCTCGACGAGTCGTTGGCGCTGGATCTGGAGGTGCTCGACGCCTTCACGCAGTGGTTCGGCCCGCACGACCGGCGCGTCGGCTCGACGCTCGGCGATCTCGGAGCGACGTCCCTCTTCGCGGCTCGTCACGCCGACGCGGCCGGCTACCTCCGCCGCGCGATCGCGGTGTTCGAAGCCCGGGGGTCGCCCGATCACGAGAACGTCCTGCTCGCGCGTCACAACCTCGCGATCGCGCTCATGGGACTGGACCAATTCGAGGAAGCCATCGCGATCGAGCGCGACGTCCTGCGAAGATACGAGCAGGTCCACGGACCCGACCACCCCCGCGTCGCGCTCGCGCTGTGGGGACTCGGGCAGGCGCTCGATCACGCGGGGAGCTACGACGAGGCCGAGCGCGTGCTCGATCGCAGCCACCGAATCTGGCTCGCGAAAGAGGAGCCGAACGGCGCGGACACACTCGGTGTGGAGATCTCGCGTGCGAAGCTCGATCTGCATCGTGATCGCGCCGACGCTGCGCTGGCGTCGATCGACGCTCTCTTGCCGCGTACGACCGGTGCGAACGTACGGGCCGAGCGCGGCGACGCACTCTTCTTGCGCGGCGAGATCCTCGAACGGCTGGGCCGGGCGGACGATGCGCGCGCGAGCTACCAGGAATCGCTCGCATTCCTGCTCGCGCCCAAACGCAGGGCCGAAGCGCAGCAACGGATCGATGCGCTGTCGGCTACACGTCGCCGCCCACTGCAGTAGCCACGGCATCGAGATCGATCGAGGTCGCATCGCGGTTCGACGGTGCGAGCAACTCGTTCACGATCGACTCGAGCGCGCGCCGTGCCCGATGAAGCCGCGTGCGCACGGCCCCCGAGGTGATGCCCAGCACCTCGGCGATCTCGGGCGCCGCGAGCTGCTCCCAGTAGTGGAGCTCGAGCAGCGTCTGGTCCTCCACGGACACGCGTTGCAGCGCCGTCGCGACGACGGAGCGTTCCTGCTCGGCGGCGAGCACCGAGCTCGGCGAGTGCCCGAGCGCCATCACCGACGACATCGTGAAGTCGGGCTCCTCGCGCGCGTCCTTGCGCGCACGATCGCGCAGGTACTTGTAGAGCTGGCGCTTCGCGATCGCGAACAGGAACGTGCGGAAGCTGGCGTCCTCACGAAAACGCTCGGCCGCTTCGACGCAGCCCATGAAGGTGCGCTGCACGAGATCTTCGACGTCGCTCGGCCCGATCTTGCTCGCGAAGAACCGCCGGATCGACGCGAAGTGACGCGAGAAGAGCTCCGCGCCAGCGGCATTGTCGCGGGCCCGCCAGCGCGCCAGCAGCTCGGCATCCGAGTCCATCGGCCCGCCATGGTAGCGTGTCGGCGCCCAGGTTCGCGCAGTGATCGAGTATCATCGTCCTCCAGCGATGGCGGAGGAGCAGGACGACTTCGCGTTGCTCACCGCGTGGACGCAGGGCGACGCGCGAGCGGCCGAGCAGCTCACGCGTCGCCACTACGTGTCCATCCGCCGCTTCTTCGACATGCGCGCGCCGGCCCTCGCCGACGACCTGACCCAGCAGACGTTCCTCGCCGCCGTCGAGGCGCGCGACGGTTTCCGGCGGGCGTCGTCGTTCCGCACGTTCCTGTTCGGCATCGCCCACAAGCAGCTCCTGCGGGCGCTGCGGGACGCCGCACCGCGCGTGCAGCGGTTCGACGAGAACCCGGGATCGCCGGCCACGTCGCTCTCCATGGTGGCCGTGCGTCAGCAGGAGCATCAGCTGCTGCTCATGGCGTTGGCGCAGCTCCCGATCGATCTGCAGATCGTGACGGAGCTGTACTACTGGGAGGAAATGCGTACAGCGGCGATCGGCGAGGTGCTCGAGGCCAACCAGAGCACGGTGACGAGCCGGCTCGCGCGGGCGCGCGAGCTCTTGCGGGAGCACATCGCCGCAATGACGCGCCCTGGACCCCTGCGCGATCGCATTCTCGCCGACCTCGAAGGGCTCTCGCGCGCGCTCGGTCCCGTCACGCGAGCGGCCAACGCGCGCGCATCCGGCCCGAGCGGCGACGATCCTCCCTGACGCCGCGCCCCTTCCGTCGCACCGGATCGCCCGGGTGCGCGACAGTGGTATCGTCGACTCATCGTGGACCCGGCGAGCGCTGCACGGGCATCCGGCTTGCCGCCTGGCACGCGGATGGGGCGCTACACGCTGTTGCGGCGCTTCGCCGTGGGCGGCATGGCCGAGCTCTACCTCGCCCACCAGCGCGGGGCCGAGGGATTCGTGAAGCTGGTCGCCCTCAAGCGCATCCTGCCCCACCTCGCCGCGGATCCCCAGTTCACCCGCATGTTCCTCGACGAGGCGCGGCTCGCCGCCGCGCTCGATCACCCGAACATCGCCCACGTGCTCGACTTCGGCGAAGCCGACGGCGAGCACTACCTCACGATGGAGTACGTCCACGGGCGTCACCTGCTGGACGTGTTGCGCGCGCACAAGGGCCACGGGTTGCCGCTGCCGGCCGCGCTCGCCATCGTCGCGGCGGTGGGTCGCGCGCTGCATCACGTCCACGAGCAACGCGGCCACGATGGACGCCCGATGGGGCTCGTGCATCGCGACGTGAGCCCGTCGAACGTGCTGTTGTCGTACGACGGCGCCGTGAAGCTCACCGACTTCGGTATCGCGAAGGCGATGGAGCTGACCTCGTTCACGCGCACGGGCACGTTCAAGGGCAAGCTCGGCTATGCGGCGCCCGAGCAGTGCCGCGGCGAGGAGGTCGATCGCCGCGCCGACGTCTACGCGCTCGGCATCGTGCTCTACGAGACCACGCTCGGCGTGCGGGCGTACAGCGGCCCCAACGAGTTCGCCGTGCTCGGCAAGGTCGCGCGCGGCGACTACGTGCCGCCGCTCCAGATCGATCCCGCGTATCCGGCCGAGCTCGCCGACGTCATCGCGTGCGCCATGGCGCCGCTGCCCGAGCATCGCTTCCAGACGGCCGCCCGCCTCGCGGACGTGCTCGACGAGCTCTCCGCTGCGCTCGATCTCCGCAGTGCACCCACCGGCGTCGGCGCGCTCATGCACGCGGCGTTCGGCGAGCCGCCGCCCGTCACGACCGATGCCGAGCTCAGCGTCGTCGCGCCCATCGTCGCGACGCGCACGAGTGCGACGGGCACCGGTCTGCGTCGACGCGGCCGCGCGCTGCCGCTGCTCGCGGGTGCCGGCGTCGTCGGACTCGTGATCGGGGCATGGGCGTTCGGCCGCGCAGGAGCAGCGGCCACGGCCGAGACGCCCGCGATCGCGGCGCCGCGCGAGCCCGCGCCCGATCCCGTGGTGCCCGCGGCCGCGCCGCTCGTCGTGCCGGCGCCGGTCGTCGTGCCGCCCACGAGCACGGCAGCCGCCGCGCCGGCGCTGCCGGTCGCGAGCGAACCCACGGCCACCCCGAGCAAGCCAGTCCGCGAGAAGGCCCGCACGAAGAAGCACACACCACGGCGCAAGTCGACCGACGCCGATGCCGGGCTCGGCGATCTCTACCCGCCGGACCATCCGCGATGATCCGCGCCCTCGTGCTCGCACTCGCGCTCGCGCCTGCGAAGAACCCGAACGTCGTCGCGGGCGAGGCGGCCTACAAGGACGGCCGCTGGGACGACGCGAGCGTCGCGTTCGCAGCCGCGTTCGACGACACCGGCGAGCCCATCTATCTGTACACGCGCGCGCAGGCCGAGCGGCGCGCGGGTCGATGTGCGGTCGCGATCGAGCTCTACACGCAGTTCCTCGCCACGAATCCGCCCGAGAAATCCGCGCAGGTGGCCACGCGCTATCGCGACGAGTGTCGCGCGCTGCTCCCTCCCGAGCCCGCGCCGACGCCCGCACCCGCGCCGGCACCCGTCGTCGACACGCCGTCGGACGACCCGCCCGCGCCGCCATCGAAGCACTGGTCGCGCGATCCGGCGGGCGCGGTGCTCGTCGCCACCGGCGCAGCCGGCATCGTCACGGGCTCGGTGCTCCTGGGCCTGGCGTATCGCGACGTCGGCGACGCGTCGACGGCATCTGACGACCTCGGTTACAGCGATCGCGTGGAGCGAGCGCACCGCTTCGAGATCGCCGGCGGCACCGTGCTCGCCGTGGGCAGTGCGCTGCTCGTCGGCGGCGTCGCGCGCTGGCTCGTCGTCAGATCGCGTAGCGCCGGATCCAAACGTCGCGCGCCTGGCCTGGCACGGTCTCGTAGCCGGTGACGATCGCGCTGCGATCGCTCGTCACTTCGACCGCGAGCGCCTTGTCGATCTCGTTGGCCGGTCCGTCGTTCACGTCGGACCAGAGCTGCGTGCCGTCGGCCGCGTATTGGGCGACCCAACAGTCGCCGGTCGCCCAGCCCTCGACCGCGTAGTCCATGAAGCCCACGACGACGAAGCTCCCGTCGCCGACGAACGCGACATCGGCCGCTTCGTCGTGCATCTCGCCGGGGCCGCGCTCCGTGATCGTCATGAGCGGCGTACCGGACTCGTCGTACAGCCGCACCCAGATGTCGTTCGAGAGCACGCCCGCGGTACCGCACGTGCCCATGCCGTCGCAGCCCACGCCGACGCCTCGTGCGGCGTTGCCGATCAGATCGGCGCGCGCGAGATCCTCCCACGCGAGCGTGCCGTCGCTGGCGAATCGAGCCGTCCACACCGTGCTCTCGCCGTCGGCGACGTCGGTTCGATTGCCGGTGACGACGAGCTCGAGCCGATCGGCCGTGGCATCGAGTGCGTTGTCGGTGAGCCCGGGCGTGCCGACGAGCAGCGGTTCGCCCAGCGGCAGACCGGCACCGTCGTAGCGCGCGATCCATGCGTCGGCATCCCAGTCGCCGCCTCCGCGATCGACCGCCTCGGTGCCCACGATGACGACGGTGCCGTCGGACAGCACCGCGACACCGTCGCCGCGCTTCGTCCAGTGTTGGTCGTCGTACTTCACGGTCCAGCGCTCGTCGCCCTCGGCCCCGTACTTGCGGAGCCATGCGTCGGACTCGGCCGCATCGTCGAACAGGCCGCCGGCCGCCACCACGTCGCCGTTGCCGTCGACCGCGACGTTCTCCGCGCTGTCGTCCACGCGCCCCGCACCGCCCGCGCTCTTCGACCAGATGAGCTCGCCCGTCTCGATCCAGCGCCGCTGCACGAGCGTGTCCTGGCCTTCGGTCGCGACGACCGTGGTGAAGCCCGAGATGTAGAACGTCTCGCTCTCCTCGTCGATCGCGATGCCGTAGCCCTTGTCCTCGCCGTGCGCCTCGCCGTCGTAGCGCACGGTCCACAGCACCGTGCCGGGTGCGACGCACTGGGGATGGCACGCGTCGCCGGCGGTGCGGTTGCCGTCGTCGCAGTCCTCGAGCTCGTCGACGACTCCGTTGCCGCACAGTGACTCGGGCGGATCGCGATGCTCTTCGCCCACGCACACGCCGGCGAATCCCGTGGGCGCGGACTCGCCGTAGCGCAGGCGCGAGGCGCAGTCGTCGTCCGGGTAGGCGCAGTGCCCCGCGCTCGTGCATACGCCCGCGTCCGCCGCGAGGCACTGCGTCGCCTCCTGGCACACGAAGCCGGGGTCCTGCAGGCAGGACGCCGGCGCGAGCGCGAGCACGATCGACGCGATGCGTGGGAGGGTCGGCAGGCGATCAGGATAGCTCACACGCCGAGCTCGGGCAGCGGCCCCGTGTGGTCGGCGTGATCCGAGCCGAAGTGGTCGTCGTCCCCGCCCATCGCGCGCAGGATCGACACGTACAGGTTGTGGATCGACTCGGACGATGCGTACTCGAGCGTGTTCGGATCGCTCGCCGAGTAGTACTCGTTGTAGTCGATGAACCGACCGGTCTCGATCTGCCCACCGGCGCTGCCGGCGAGCAGGATCGGGGTGTTGTGCGCGATGTGGCCCGCGGGCTCGCGGAACTCGCTCGTGCACAGCACGAGGCTGTTGTCGAGCATGGTGCCGTCGCCCTCGGGGAACGCCGGGTCGTCGAGGCCCTCGAGCAGCAGCGCGACCAGGCTCATGCGCCAGCGCCGGTTGTCGAGCATCTCGGCGAGCCACGGCTCGAGCAGATCCGGGTAGAGGCCCTCGGGGCCGACGTCGCGCGCGTAGTGACCGAGCGAGTGGCCGATGCCGTACCCCGATTCCACCTGCAGACCCGCGGGCGTCCACGGCGTGAGGATGTCGGCGACCTCGAGGTTCGCGACGTTCGTGAGCCCGCACCGCAACGCGGCCACGATGATCTTCGCGTGCAGCGGGCCGACCACGTCGCCACCCGCATCGGAACCGGCGTCGATGCCGGTGGGCGACGTGCACACGACCGGATGCAGGAGCTCCTGCTCGAGTGCATGCAGGTGCTCGATGTGCGCCTCGATGACCTGCATGTCCTTCGCGCTCACGCGGGTGCGGGCGCGCTCGTATCCCTCGAGCAGGCCGTCGAGCATGCTGCCGCGCATCGCGATCTGGCGGATCTGCGCGGGCGTCGGCTCACCATCACCGGTGACGCCGGCGAAGATGTTCATGAACGCCTCGAGCGGGCTCTCGTCGCCGTACACCTGCTCGCTCGCCCCGCGATAGAACGGCGAGCCGTAGTGATGGCCGTTGACCATCAGGTGGATGCGGTTGAACGGCACCGGCTGCGTCACTCCGAGCCGCTCGGCGATCACCTGATCGATGCTCGGTCCGTCGGGGACCGAGTCGTCGCCGGTCTCGCCGAACTCCACGTTCGCGGCCGTCAGCACCGTCGCATTGGAGATGCCGTGGCCGCCCTGGCCGTAGGGGTCCTGCTTCGTCGCGGCCTTGTTGTCGATGCTCTCGAGCAGGTTGATCTTCTGTGTCCACGGCTCGAGCGGCTGGTGGATCGGGCCGAGCACGAGCGCGGCGCTGCTGGGATCCCCCGGACGCCACCAGTCCTCACCGTGGCTCGCACCGTTGCCGCTGTGCTTGCCGCCCTGGTAGGTGCCGGTGCCCGTGGCCTGATTGCTGATCGTTCCCCCGTGCTCGAAGAACGTGATGAAGCGCCGCGGCGCTCCGCCGCCACCGGCCCATAGGTGCCCGTGGGTGTACTCCAAGAGCGGCAGCAAGAGCGCGCCGCCACCGATGCCGCGCAGGAACGCGCGACGACCCGAGTGCTTGAGCCCGCGATGCATCACTCGCCCTCCGCGGTGTTGAGGAATCGGAACGCGTCGGACTGAGCGATCGCGACGACCAGCTCGCGTACGTCGCCCGATTCGGCGAAGCGCGTGGTGACCTCCTCGCGCGTGCAGTCGTCGAGCTCGGCGCCCTCGACCCCGAGCGCGGTGGACAGCCACCGATCCGCGAAGCACGCCCGCACCTCGCCGCTCGTCGCGAGCTTCTGCGACAGCTCGATGCCGCCGTTCACCGCCTCGCCGCCGAGCAGACCGCTCGCGTCGATGGGCAGCCCGCTCACGAGCTCGACGTCCTGCCAGCGACCGATGGCGTCGTAGTGCTCGAGCGTGAAGCCCACCGGGTTGATCACGCCGTGACAGGTGGCGCAGCTCGCATCCGCGGTGCGGATCTCGACCTCCTCGCGCACGGTGCGCTGGCCGTCGGGATCGTCGACGTCGCCGCCGTCGACCGGCATGTCGCTCGCGTTCGGTGGCGGCTCGCCGAGCTCGGTGCACATGAGCTCTTCGATGACGAACACCCCGCGGCGGATCGGCGACTGCGGCTTCGCAGCCGCGAACACGGTGAGGAAGCCGGCGCGCGTGAGCAGGCCCGCGCGCTGTTCGGCCGGCAGCTCGACCCACTCCCAGGTGTCGTCGGCGGCGGGGCCGGGCACGCCGTACAGGTCGGCGAGCGACTTGTTCACGTACGCCTCGCGGCTCGTGAAGAACTCCTCGAAGGCGGCATCGCGCTCGTAGAACACGCGGTGCACGAACGCCTCGATCTCGTCGCGCATCGCGGCCTGCAGCGCGGGCGTGTACTCGGGGAACAGCTCGGGGTCCTTCGCGGACTCCTCGAGCGGGTTGTGTAACTGGCCCCCGTCGAGCTGCAGCCACGTCGACACGAAGTACTGCAGCTTGGTCTCGCTGCGCGGGTCGGCGAGCATGCGCTCGATCTGGATGCGCACGCCGTCGTTCGTGGACAGCTCACCGGCGTCGGCGGCCGCGAACAACGCCTCGTCCGGCATCGTGTCCCACAGGAAATAGCTCAGTCGGCTCGCGAGCTCGTGGTCGTCGAGCCGGCGGATGTTGGCGGGCTGGCCCTCCACGGGCACGCCCACCTCGATGAGGTAGACCAGCTCGGGCGCCTGCAGCATCGTCGCGAGCAGCACGTCCATCGAGTCCTCGAACGAGAGGCCCTCGGCGATCGCCGCGTCGTACGCGGCGCGCAACCACACGCGCGTGTCGTCGTCGATCGGACGCCGGAGCGCGCGCTTTCCGAAGTCGGTGATGAACTGCTCGACGCACGCGTCGTCGGCTCCACCGTCGGTGGCGCAGGGATACACGCTAGCGGTCCACGCGTCGCGGCGCGCGATGATCGACTCCGCGTCGGAACGGAACTGCCGCACGCCGCGCTCGGTGGTGACCACCGCTTCGTCGTCGTAGGTCGGCTCGAACTCGGGGTCGCCGAACAGGTCGCGGATCGTGTTGCGGTACTGCACGGGATCGAGCCGTTGCAGCGACCGACCGTGGATCTCGGCCGCGCAGGCACCCGGCTCGCCACCGTCGTCCCCACCGTCGTCGTCCGCGGTCCCGGGCGCGTCGTCGTCGGCGGCGTCACCCGCATCGCCGTCTCCGTCCTGGCCCGGACCGCCCTTCCCTACGCCCGAGTAGCAGCCGGTCGCCACCGCACACGTGAGTGCGGCAGCGCGCAGCAGGCCCTGGGCGGTGCTCCCCTGCATCGTCACGGACCAGGTAGTCACGCGGCGACGCATCTCGTCCACGTGAAAGATCCGTGGCGTCGCCCACGACGGCGTCGTGCCGGACGCCGTTTCCGAGGCCTGGCGCCCACACTCAACGCGCGAGATCGGGATGATCGCGTAGCCAGGCCTCCGCTTCCGCGCGCCGCTCCGCGTCGTCGAACGTTCGGAGCCGCTCGACCGCGCTCGCGAGCTCGCGACGGGCCGGACCCGCATCCCCACCGCGGTCGAGGCGCAGGCGGGCGGCGAGGAAGCGCGCGAACGCGAGCTCCTCCGGCGCGACGGCGTCGTCGGGATGACGCGCGACGATGGCATCGAGCAGCTCGAGCGCTTCGTCGGCGCGTCCGCGCTCCGCGACGATCTCGGCGAGCCCGACCTGCGTGTACACGAGGTCGCCGTGCGTCGGGGGGAACAGCGCGCTGCGGACCGCGAGAGCTCGGCGTGCGTGTGCCTCGGCGGACTCGAGCTCGCCCTGTGCGCGGTCGATCATCGCGAGCAGGGACACCGCGCTCGCCACCGCGACGTTGTCGGGCCCGACGCGCGCGAGCAGATCTCGATGCCCGCGCTGGCAGCTCGCTTCCGCCTCGCTCACGCGCCCGCTCTCGAACAGCGCGGACGCGAGGTTGACCCGCTGCAACGCGAGCGTGGAATCGCCGGGGTCGGCACCCGCCTCGAGGATCGCGATGGCCTCCTGCAGCGGTGCGACGGCCTCGTCGTCGCGCCCCTCTGCGACGAGCGCGACGCCGAGAGAGCCGAGTGTGTTCGCGTGGGTCGGATGTCGTGCGCCCAGGGTCTCGACCTCGATCGCAGAGGCGCGCTCGATGTGCTGGATCGCCACCGCGTACTCGCCCTTGCGATAGTACGTCGCACCGAGGTTGAACTCGGCCGATGCGACGGACGGATGGTGCGGACCGGCCTCGCCTTCGTACATCGCACGCGCCCGCTCGATCGCCGCGATGGCGTCGTCGAACTCGTGCAGCTCCGACGACACGGCGCCGAGATTCAACAACAGGTCCGCGTGAGACATCGGTCGGGTCTCGAATGCACCGGTGGCGAGCGCGGTCTCGTACGCCCGGCGTGCGCCTTCGAAGTTGCTCGCGGTGAACTCGGCAGCGCCTTCGTTGAGCAAGAGATTCGCCTCGAGCCAGGCGTCGCCGCCGAGCGCACGCAGCTCTGCACGAGCGGCGCGCACCGCCTGGCGGGCCGGCTCGATGTCCTCGCGACCCACGCCTTGGGCATGGACGAGCGCGGAGAAAGCACGCACGGCCGCATGGCGATCGCGGGCCTCGACGGCCGCCCACGCCGCGTCCTCGACCTTGCGTGCGCCGGCATCGGCCTCGCCTCGCCCCAAGAGCGCGCGGCCCTCGAACAGCGCGACCTCGGCGACGAGCGGCGCGAAGCCGATCGCGTCGGCCTCGGCGCGCGCGAGGGCGACCTCCGCATCGGCGTCGGCGAACCGAGCGGCCCACAGGAGCGTCTCGACGCGCGCCAGTCGATCGCGTGCGCGCGCGACCGCCTCGGCGGCCTCCGTGGGCGGCTCCGGCGGCGGCTCGCCCAGCTCCGCACGCGCGCACGCCTGCGGATCCGCGAGCGACTCGGTGCGCGCGAGTGCCTGCCGCACCGCTTCGGGTCGCGCATCCGTGAGCACCTCGAGCGACGCTTCGAACGCCACGCGACCACGCCGCAGACACTGAGCACGCAGGACCGTGTCGACCTCGGGATCGCCCGCGAGCGCATCGGTGCGTGCGCACAACTCGGCTCGCGCGCTCGACCACTCCTGCACCCAACCATCGAGACGCTGCGCCACCGCGTCGGCGGTGGAACCCGCGTACACGACGCCCGAGCCCGCCAACGCCTCGTGCAGCGCGGCGCGCCTGGTGCCGGACCACTCGACGTCGAGCGCCTCGTCGTCGCGACAGAACGCGATCGCCTGGAGCGACGGTGGAGCGACTGCGGCCCACGCGACGAGGCCGACAGCGAGCGGCAACGCGACGATCGACGCGCGGCGCACGGTCACGCGGCGCTCTTCGTCGAGCTCGGCGAGCAGCGCCGTCATGTCCGGGAAGCGCTTGGTCGGATCAGCCGCGAGCCCGCGCACGAGCGCCGCGTGCACGCGGCTCGGCACGTCGATGCCGGAGGAGATGGTGCGCACACTTCCGATCTCGACGTTGGCGGCGAGCTCCGCGAACGTGCGGCCCGCGAACGGGCGCACGCCGTAGATCGCCTCGAACACGGTGACGCAGAAGCTGAACTGATCGGACGCAGGGCCCACGTTGCCGCCGCCGTACTGCTCCGGAGCCATGTACGCCGGCGTGCCGAGCACGGTGCCGGTGCGCGTGGCGAGCGTCACGGCGGTCGTCGGGAGACTGGGTGGGCCGTCGTCGTCGATGCTCGTGACCTCGAAGAAGCGCGCGAGCCCGAAGTCGGTCACGCGGACGCGTCCGTCCTCGCCGACGAGCACGTTGTCGGGCTTGAAGTCGCGATGGACGAGACCGGCCGCGTGTGCGGCCTCGAGGCCGCGTCCAGCGGCGACACACACGGCGCGCAGCTCGGCCCACTCGCGCTTCGTCTCGGCGAGCCACGCGCTGAGCGTGGTGCCGTGCACGAACTCCATCGCGACGTACACGAGCGGCAAGCCCGACGCGTCGCCTTCGCGCACGTGCGTCCCGACGTCGTGCACGGTGATGACGTTCGGATGTGACAGGCGGGCCATCGCCTGCGCTTCGCGGAGCAGCCGGGCGTTGCGTCGACCGTCTCGGGCCGCGCGACCGCGCAGCAACTTCAAGGCGACGCGGCGATCGAGCTCCGGATCGTAGGCGCCGTAGACGACGCCCATGCCACCGCGACCGATGCACTCGAGCACGCGATAGCGACCGACGCAGGTGCCCGCACGCAGCACCGCATCGTCGGCGATCGCCACGGCGGATTGATCGGGATCGGGGCGCGTGGCCTCACCGAGCGTCTCTTCGCGGGGGCGGTCGGAGAACACGCGCGCGAACTCCACCACCAAGCGCGCACAGTCGCTGCAGGCGTCCAGATGGGCTTCGATGCGGTCGCGTTCCTCCTCGCCGACGCGGCCCTCGGCGAACTCCGCGATGCCGTGCTCGGACAGGCAGTCCATCGCAGCACCGACGATCGCACGAACCGTGCGTCGACGCACGCAGAGCGCTGAACGAGTCGTGCTCGGCACCACGGCTGCGGCCCGGGTTGTGCGCCCGATCAACCAGCGCGAGCGCGGGCCGAATCGACGACACGGACTCGCGTCGGAGGGCGGCGCGGGGTGAGGCCCCGCTTTTTCCGGAGGACGTCTCAGCATGATTGGAACGAGAAGTGGTGCTCGGTTCGTGGTGGCGCTCGCGCTGCTGGGTGGTTGTCGCATCGACCTGGGGGAGGCGCTCGAGGACATCGCCGACCAGCTCGAGCTGGAGGAGCCGATGGAGGCGCAGGTGCAGATGGACGGCGTGGACGCGGCGTCGGTGCGCGCGGGGTTGTTCGCGGCGTCGGCGACGGGCGACATCGTGGCGAGCGACGGCACGTCGGCCGAGGGTGAGGTGGATCTCGACGTGGACTGGAGCGACGGCCGGGTGGACGCGTACTTCCCGAACGGCGGCTCGTCGGCGAGCGTGGAGCCGCTGCAGGACGCGTCGATCGACGGCGACAGCGTGGTGTTCACGCTGCCGTCCTTGTCGGCGGACACGGAGCTCGTCGCGGTGATCTGGGTGGACCAGGACGGCGACGGCGCGCTCGACGTCTCCGTGGACGGCGAGAGCGAGGCGGCACGCACGATCGTGCGCGACTACGAGGGCACGCCGCACTACCTCGCGCACTACTCGTACGACGCGGCGAAGGACGCCTACTCGGCGACCGCGGTGGGCGACGCGAACGGCACGATCAGCAACCTCGCGATCGGCGACGACCAAGTCTCCGATTGGGACGCGACGCTCGACCGCGCCTCCGACGACCCGCGCTGACACGCCGCGTCGTCGCGTTCGAGCCCCGTCAGCGCCCGACGAGGCTCGAACGCCGGCGCGTCACTTCACCACGACGGTCTTCACCAGGCGGGCGCCGCCGCGTTCGTAGCGGATCTTGAAGATCTTCGTGTTCGAGACGCCCATGTAGAGCTGCGCGGCTTGGAAGTCGTCGGTGAGATCGTAGCCGTTGATGTGCGTGATCTTGTCGTTCGACTGGAAGCCGAGCTTCGCGATCGAGCTGCCCGGCTTCACGGTCTTCAGCTTGTAGCCGCTGTGCACGTCGTTCGCGATCGCAGGCACGATGTTCGCCTGCGACTCGAGCTTGGCCGGGTTCGACACCATCGAGTCGAACAGCGCCTTCGAGATCGTGCACTTCGACGAGCTCTCGCACGACACGGGTCCGGGCCCCGACGGCGTCGGATCCGGTCCGGGCTTCGGTGTCGGATCCGGCTTCGGCGTCGTTCCGCCGCCCCCGCCTCCGCCGCTCGGCAGCTTGCTCCCGCCGCCGCCGCTCGGCGCCGGCGTCTCGCCACCGTCGTCGCTCGGCGGAGGCTCCACCGGTGTCGCACCGCCGCCGCGATCCGGCTCCGGCGTGCCTTCGTCACCGGCCGCACCGCCGTCGGCGGCGGCGACCCGCGGATCCGCGGCGCCCGTGAAGCCTGCGAGCAGCTCCGTCCACGCGAGCGACTCGTCCATCTCGTAGCGCATCACGATCGACACTTCGTCGCGATGGATCGTCAGCTCGACCAGCCTACCCGCGCCGTCGAGCGCGAAGCCGACGCGATCCGGATCCGTGAGCACGACTCCGTTGATCGCCTCCACCACGTCGCCCGTGCGCAGCCCGAGACGATGCGCGAGCGTGCCGTCCGCGACGTCGCCGATCGTGTAGCCCGCCTGCGGTCCACCCTCGACCGGCTTCTCCAACCGGGTCAGCTTCGGATCGCCACCCGCCTTCACGCGCTCGAACACCAACACCGCGACGAACGGGTCGACGCGATACGTCGCTTCGCCGGTCGGCGGCGGTCGAACCGCATACGCGAGCGCAGCCGCGAGCGCCGGATCGTCACCGACCCCGACGACCGGCGCGGACGTCTTCGCGTCGCCCGTCTTCGCGTCGCCTGCCTTCGTCTCACCGGCCTTCACCTCCTTCGCGGGCTCGGGCTCGTTCTGCGCGAGCCGTCCACACCCCTGCGCGTGCGCGCCGAACAACCCCAGCGCGATCGCCGTCGCCGCGCCCTTGTTGCGCCGCCCCGCCGTCTTCGCATTCGTGCGCGGCCCCGCCCGTCCGGTGCGCACGGGCGGCTCCGCGATCGGCTCGCTGCGCGCGGGCGCCTCCTCGCGCACGACCTGCCGACCGCTCTGCGTCATGCGCCGCACGATCAACGTCATCACGGCCCCCGTCACGAGCGCGACCCCGGTGATCCCCGCGCCGACCCACAACGGCCACCAGATGTCGTTGACCGCCAGCGCGATCACGGCCGCCCACGCACATGCACCGAGCACGATCGCGATCCACGGCGGGCGCTTCATCGCGCCGAGCATAGACCAGATGCGGACTAACCGCAGGCGGCGAGCCCGTCGCCGGCGCGCTCGGGCTCTGCGGCCGCACGCGGCTCGTCGCGCAGCGCCGCGCTGCGTCGCTCCAGCACCTCGGCCTCGCCGTCGCGACCCGTGCCACGCAACACGGCCGCCAACCCGTCGAGCACCTCGACGAGCTCGGGATGATCGACGCCGAACGCACGCTCGCGCAGCTCGAGCGCGCGCTCGAACGCTCGCTCCGCCGCGCCCCACTGGCCGCGTCCCAGGTGCATCTCGCCGAGCGCCACGTAGCCCTCGCCGAAACGCGGATGGTCCGGGCCGAGGGCGGCTCGGAGCACGCCGAAGCAGCGTCGCGCGCACCGTTCGGCCTCCACGAAGTCGGAGCGAGCGCTGTGGATCCGCGACGCGATCGCCTCGATCGCCGCGACCCGGGGGTGCTCGCACCCGAGGCACTCGTCGGCGAGCACCGATGCGCGCTGGATCTCGCGCAACGCTTCGCGGTGACGGCCCTGCCGACGCCGCAGCTCGGCCATGCTCTCGTGCAGCGCGCACGCGATGGTCGACATGCCCTCTTCCCGACGCCCGATCGCTTCGAGCGCGGACGCGTAGATCGCCTCGGCGTCGTCGTGACGCGCCTGACAGCGCGCCAACCACCCGAGATCGATGGCGAGCGCCGCCGCTTGCATCGCGCTGTCGCCGGCATCGCCGCGATTGCGCGCCTGCTCGTACAGCTCGCGGGCCGCGTCGTACCGCCCCAGCGTCATCTCGATCGCCGCGCGCCCGCGCAGGATCTCGATCTGCAGCGCCGACGCGCCGCGCGGGCCGCCCTTCTCACCCTCGACGCGACCGCCGAGCGACGACGCGATGAGCGACGCACGCTCGAAGCACGAGCGTGCATCGTCGAAGCGCGCACGCTCGTACACCGTCCAACCGAGCCCGAGCAGGCTGTAGGCGACCGCGCGATCGAGCCCGCCGGTGGTCGTGGCGATCGCGGGCCCCGGCACGCGATACGGCGACTCCGCGAGCGCCATCCCTCGTGCGGGCCGCTGCGCGACTTCGAGGGCCGCATCGCGGAACTGCTCGTGCAGCGCGAGCGCCTCGCGGAACATCCGCTCGGCGCTGGCGTACTCGCCGGCGTGATGGTGGATCCACGCGATGTCGTCGAGGATCGATCGCACGGTGTTGTCGTCGGCGCCCGGCGCCGGCCCGACGAGCTCCAGCGCGCGATCGCAGAGCTCGATCGCACGCCCGTGATTGCCCTCGAGCGAATGCTGGTGGGCGACGCGACGCAGCAGCCACGCGACCTGACCGCGCCACGACGCGGGGATGCGCTGCTCGAGCCCGAGCAGCAAGCGATCGAGGTAGTCGTCGGCGCGCTCGTGCTCGTGCAGCATCGAGTGCACGGTGGCGAGGCTGTAGTACGACAGCAGCACCTCGGGCGCCGAGGGCGGCAGATCGCGCTGGATGAGGCCGAGCGCGCGCTCGTACAACACGCGCGCCTCCGCATAACGACCGCGTCGGAGCTCGCGCTCCGCCTGCGCGCGCAGGGCGAGCGCCGGTGCGTGACGACGCGTGAACGAGCTCCACGCCAGCGACACCGCGGTCGCGAGCGCGGCTCCCATGATCACCATGCCGACGACGGGCTGACCGGCTTGCAGCGCGACGAGCACGAGCCCGATCGCCGCGAGCGAGAACGGGATGCGGTACAGCGCGGGCGGCCGCGCGTCGTCCATGCGCACCAGCGCATGGGCTCGCTCGATGCCGCCCGAAAACTGTCCCACCCCATCATCTTGGCAGAACGAACGGCGCTCCACCACCCGCGGCCGCAGTCGCTTCCGCAGGGCGGGCGCCCACCGCGAAACCGAATGACGGCGACAGCGCCCACACGTGCGCATGCTGCAAGGCTGCGATCGTCCGCAGCATCCGCACGACCTCGGCCCGAATTCGGTCGTCAGGCACCACCAGCGACAGGAGCTCCAGCCCACCATCCCACGGCGCTCCGCGCCTGGAGACCGCGAGCGACGCGCCGACGGACACGGTGCCGAAGCTCGTGAGGATGTCGCGGAGGGTGGGCTCCGGCGGATAGACCGAGAGCGATCCACCCGATTCCAACCCGGCTTGCTTCGCGGCCTCCGCGAGCGCCGCGTCCAGACCGCCCAGCTGGTCCACGAGCCCGCGCTCCTTCGCGTCCGCGCCCGTCCACACGCGCCCTTCCGCCAACGCGAGGACCTGGTCACGCGAGAGGCGGCGGCCGGCGGCGACGCGATCGACGAACGTCGCGTAGGTCTGCTCCATCAGCTCGCGCACCGCCGTGCGCTCGGCGTCGTCCCAGGTGGACACCGGCGACCAGATGCGCGCACGCGCGCCGCGATGCACGTCGTAGGTGCGGATGCCGAGGCTGGCCAAGGCATCGCGAACGACCACTTTGCCGCCGACGACCCCGATGGAGCCGGTCAACGTGTCCGCGTCGGCGAAGATCGTCTTCGCGGGCGCGGAGATGTAGTAGCCGCCCGAGGCGGCCACCGAGCCCATCGACACGACGACGGGCTTCTTCGCGCCGAGCTCGCTCATCGCCGCCCAGATCTGCTCGGACGCGAGCGCACTGCCGCCGCCCGAGTCCACGCGCACGACCACGGCCTTCACGTCGTCGTCGTTCGCGATGGCGCGCAGCGCGGGCACGAGCGTGCGCGACGCGATCTGCTCGCGCGCGCCGAGGATGCCGGTGCCCGAGCCGTCCACGATGTTGCCCACGGCGTACACGAGCGCGACGTGGGGCCCGCTGGGGCGCTCGGGCGGCAACATGCCGATGAACCGCTGCAGCGCGGCGAAGTCGGCGACCTTGGCGTCCTTCGCGGCGATCCATGGCTTGCCCTGGGCGGCGAGGAAGCTCTCCCAGCTCGCGACCTCGTCGACGAGCCCGGCTCGTACCGCTTCATCGCCGACGAACAGCGCGCGATCGATGCGCGCCGCCGCGTCGACCTCGGACAGCTTCCGACTCGCCACGATCGCGTCGCGTTGCGTGGTCCAGTGGCGCTCTACGATCGCCTCGAGCGTCTGCATCATCTCCTTCGACGGCTCCTCGCGCGTGAGTGGCTCGGCCGCGCCCTTGAACGCGCCGACGTGCAGGAAGTCGGCGGTGATGCCGAGCTTGTCGAGCAGGCCCTTCACGTGGATCGGCGTGGCCGCGGGCCCGGGGATCATCACCTCGCCGAGCGGTGCGAGCGCGATGCGGTCGCACGCCGTGAGCACGTGATAGCCCGCGTCGGCGATCCGCTCGGTGTGGCACACGACCGTGCGCTTGCCGTCGCCCTTGTACGCGATCAATGCCGCCCGCAGCTCGCTCGCGTGCGCGAGCCCGATCGCGAGGTCCGACGTGCGCACGACGATGCCCGTGACGTGCTCGTCGTTCGCCGCGTCCGCGAGCTTCTTCGTGATGCTACGCAGCGTCGTGACCGCACCGCCGCCGGTCCACGAGAACGACTCGAGCTCGCCGATCGGCCGCTGCAGCTCCAGCACGATCATGTGCGGCGCATCGGCGGCGTAGTCGGCCGACTGGCGCGGCGCCTCGTACGGCCCGGGCTGCGCGAGCTTGTCCGCGAAGAACCCCGCGAGCGGCGGCATGCCCAAGGGCGATGGCGTCGGCGAGTCGGACGGTGGCGCGTCGTCCTTCGCGCGACAGCTCGCGAGCGCGAGCCAGCACGAGACCAAGAGCCGGAGAAGCGGGCGGTCGGGGCGAGTCACGGTCGCACGTTAGGCCATCCGCGCTGGCCCCAGCAAACAGACCGGGGGCGCTCGTTCGCGCGTACCATCTCTCCCATGGAACGCCGTGCGCTCGCGCTCTCGACGATCGTGCTCGCGACCCTCTCCACGTGGGCCGCGTGCGCGGACAAAGAGACCGAGCCGACGGAGGAGGTGGCTGCCGAGGCGGCCGCGCCGGTCGAGCTCGATCTGTGGGCGGGAGTGCCGCCACTCACGCCGCATCCCGGCGACATCGACCAGACGCTCGAGCCGCGCCCGGGCCCCGAGTTGCCGCCGTCGATCGGCGAGACCGTCGAGCTGCCGTTCCCGCCCGAGCTGCCCACCACCGGCACGCCGCCGACGGTCGCGACCGGTCCGCTGAAGGTCGAGCGCTTCGGACCCACCGGAGACATCGCCTTGGTGGACGCGCTGCGCGTCACGTTCGATCAGCCGATGGTGCCGATCGCAGCGGTCGAGGCGCTCGCCACCAAGGTCGCGCCGCTCGAGATCGATCCGAAACCGCCGGGCAAGATGCGGTGGCTCGGCACGAAGACGCTCGCGTTCTATCCGGACGGTCGGCTGCCGTTCTCCACCACGTACACCGTGCGCGTGCCCAAGGGCACGAAGTCGATGGCGGGCACGCTGCTCGCCGACGAGGTGAAGTGGACGGTCACCACGCCGACGCTCGCGATCGCGAACAGCTCGCCGTGGAACGGTGAGACGGGGGTGGTCCTCGAGCCCACGATCACGATCACGTTCAACCAGCCCGTCGCTCGCACGGCGCTGCTCGCCGCGTTGAAGCTGAAGGGCAAGGGCAAGGACGTCGAGCTCGCGCCGGTCGAGCCGTCCGGCGTCACCACGATGGAGCAGTGGGAGAAGGATCGCATCGTCGCGCTGAAGCCGAAGGTCGCGCTCGCGCCCGACACCTCGTACACGCTGTCGCTCCCGAAGGGCGTGTTCGGCGAGGGTCCGAACGAGAGCGCGGCGCTCACCACCACGTTCTCCACCTACCCGCCGCTCACGCTCGCGAAGCAGGAGTGCTACGGGCCGTGCTGGGCCGGCAACGGCATCGCCCTCACCGCGAGCAACCCCATCGCGGATCCCAAGGTGGAAGAAAAGGTCCACGTCACGCCCGCGGTCGAAGACCTGCAGGTCACCTCGGGATGGAACGGCATCCAGCTGTCGGGCAAGTTCCTCGGCGACTCCTCGTACACCGTCACCGTCGACGCGGGCCTGCTCGACAGCCACGGACAAACGCTCGAGAAGCCGTTCAAGGCGCGCGTGAAGCTCGGCCCCTGGTACCCCGAGGTCGCGCTGTCGAACACCGCGCGCACGCCCGGCGTGATCGAGCGCGGTGCACCTCGCGAGCTGCGACTGCGCATCGCCGGCATCGACACGCTCGAGCTCGAGGGCCGCGCGCTCACGGTGAAGGAAGCGCCGAAGTTCCTCGACGCCTACTCGCCCGATGGCATGTGGGGCTGGCCCGGCGTCGGCCTCGACTCGACGTGGTCGAAGAAGATGTCCGTCAAGGAGTCGCGTCGCAAGCGACAGGAGCTCGCGATCGACCTGGGCGAGATGCTCGGCGCGAAGAACATCGGGTGGGTGATCGCGCGCAGCAACGAGATCAAGCAGGACACGTGGAAGTGGCGCGCGGGCCTCTCGCAGCTCGTCGAGGTCACCGACCTCGGCATCGCGACGGCGCTCGATCGCGACTCGGGCCTCGTGCAGATCACGAGCCTCGCCACCGGTGCGCCGGTCGAGGGCGTGAAGGTCGACATCGATCTGCCGCAGAGCTCGCGCACGCTGTGGACCGGCACCACGGACGCCAACGGCCTCGCCGAGGTCGAGATGACGCCGCGCTCCACCACGTACGAGCCGCTCATCGTGGTCGCCACCAAGGGCGACGACGCCGCGTTCATGCGACTGGACCAGAGCGACCTGCGCGGACAGTGGCGCTACGAGGGCAGCTGGGAGCCGACGCCGAAGGCGTTCATGTTCACGGAGCGCACGCCGTACAAGCCCGGCGACACGATCCACCTCGTCGGCATCCTGCGCCAGGAGACGCGCGGCCCCGAGGGCGGCGTGACCATCTGGCGGCAGTCGAGCACGGCGAAGTACAAGGTCGTCGATCCGCGCGGCATCGACGTGGCGCAGGGCGACGCGAAGATCGGTGCGTTCGGCACGTTCAGCGTCGACATCCCCACGAAGTCCGAGGGCGGCACCGGCACGTATCAGTTCTCGCTCGAGGTGCCGAGCCTGTTCGGGTCGAACCAGACGTTTTGGCACGGCATCCCGGTCGAGACGTATCGCGCGCCGGAGTTCAAGGTGGACGTCACGCGCGCGGAGTCGAAGCCGCTCGTGTACGACGACACGCTCGTCGCGTCGATCCTCGGCGAGTACCTGCACGGCGCGCCGCTCGTGGGGGCCGAGGTCTCGTACACGCTCACGCGATCCACCACCGACTTCCGTCCGCCGGGCTCGGTGAACGACGCGTTCACGTTCGGCCGCGGCCACGGCTACGGCCCGTGGATGTACCGCGGCCGCCACGGCTGGGACGAAGGCGGGTACTGGGGCGGCGGTTGGGCCAGCGTGCAGGTGAAGCATGCGACGGGCCGACTCGACGCGAAGGGCAAGTTCCCCGTCGAGCACAAGGTCGTCGCGAAGGAACCGCCACCGCCCGGCACGCCCGTGCCGCCGCCGGTGCCCGGTGCCACCGAGGATCCCGGCCCGCCGCTCGCGGCGACCTACTCGATCGCGGCCGTCGTCACCGACGAGAACCGGCAAGCGATCGCCGGCAACGGCAGCTTCGTCGTGCACCCGGCGCGCGTCTACGTGGGCCTGCGCAGCTCGAAGTCGGTGCTGCGCGAGGGCGAGCAGGCAGACATCGAGGCCGTGCTCGTCGATCTCGAGGGCGAGCGCAAGAGCGGATCCGCCGTGGGCGTCGACGTGATGCGGCGCGAGACGACGCGCAAGGCGATCGAGAAGGACGGCGCGTGGACGTTCGAGTACAAGACGAGCGAGACGAAGGTCCACGGCTGCGCGCTCACGTCGGAGGCCGCGCCTGTCACGTGTGCCGCGACGTTCGACAAGGCGGGTACGTACGTCGTGCGCGGCAGCGCGAAGGACGACGGCGGCAAGACCAATTCCAGCGAGATCACGATCTACGTCCACGGCAAGGACGAGATCGTGTGGGAGCAGCAGGACGAGCGTCGCGTCGATCTCGTGCCCGACAAGAAGACCTACGCGCCCGGTGAGACCGCGAAGCTGCTGCTGCGCTCGCCGTTCACGAACGCGCGCGGCGTGGTGGTGGTCGAGCGCGAGGGCATCTCGCAGAAGATCCCGGTCACGGTCGAGGGCGGTGCCCATGCGGTCGAGATTCCGGTGGACGAGTCGATGGTCGGCGGCGTCACGGTGTCCGCGATGCTCGTGCGCGGCCGCGTCGAGGTGCCGGGTGCGCCGGCGGGTCAGGACCTCGGCATGCCGGCCGCGGCGAGCGGTCAGGTGGATCTCGACGTGTCGTCGGCGAGCAAGACGATCGAGGTCGTGCTCGAGCCGCACGCCCGCGAGATCGAGCCCAAGGGATCGCTGTCGCTCGCGATCAAGACGAAGCGCGCCGACAACGGCGAGGCCCTGCCGGCCGCCGTCGCGATCATGGTCGTCGACGAGGGCGTGCTGAGCTTGATGGACTACAAGACGCCGGATCCGATGGCGTTCTTCCACCAGCGGCGCGGCGGCGCCACATGGCTGCACGCGCTGCATGCCCACGTGCTGCCGCGCCAGGAGCCGAAGCCCGGTACTGCGCTGGGGCTCGCGCCGGGCGGCGGAGCGTTCGACGAGGGGAACGCGGACAAGCTCGGCTCGATCGGCTCGATCGGCCGAGGGGGCGGCGGGCTGCGGTCGGCCGACGATGCGATGCCCGCTCCGGCACCGACGACGGTCGCTGAATCGAGCGCGCCGGCGGCCGAGCCCGCGAAGCCGAAGGCTGCGCGCGCGAGCATGGCGAAGTCGCGCGAGCGCTCCGAGGAGAAGAAGGAGTCGGCGAAGGACTTCGACGGCGACTCGAGCGGCCTCGTGGCGGCGCAGGCGATGGCGCAGCCGGTGTCGCTGCGTACCGTGTTCGCGACGACGGCGTTCTTCGATGCGGAGGTGCAGACCGACGCGAACGGCGACGCGCGCATCGACATCCCGATGCCCGAGAACCTCACCACGTTCCGCATCATGGCGGTCGCGGTGGATCCGAACGCGGCGGATCGCTTCGGCAAGGGCGAGAGCTCGGTGCGCGTGCGCAAGCCGCTGATGATCCGCCCGTCGCTGCCACGCTTCGCGAACATCGGCGACGAATTCGAAGGCTCGATCATGGTCGACAACCAGACCGGTGAGGCGCAGTCGGTGCTCGTCGGCACGCGCGGACTCAACGTCGTCTACGGCGACGAGACCGAGAAGATGGTGGAGATCCCCGCCGGCGAGTCGCGCGAGGTGCGGTTCGACATGGCGGTCGACAAGGTCGGCATCATGCGGCTGCAGTTCGCCGCGATGAGCAATGCCGGGCGCGACGCCACGGAGATCTCGCTGCCGGTGCACTACCCCGCGACCGCGAAGGCGTTCGCGGACTACGGCATGATCGACAGCTCGATGCAGCAGACGATCGAGCCGCCGGCCGACGCGCTGGCGGCGTTCGGCGGGCTCGAGGTGTCGATGAGCTCCACGGCGCTGTCGGGGCTGGAAGACGCGGTCTCGTACCTCGTCGACTACCCGTACGAGTGCGCGGAGCAGACCGCGAGCCGCATCCTGCCGATCTTCGCCTTGGCGGACGTGATCGAGCAGTTCCCGATCGCTTCGGTGCGGGACAAGTCGCTGCGTGATCAGCTGGCGCGCGACGGCATCGAACGACTGCTCACGCATCAGCTCTACGACGGCGGCTTCGGGTACTGGCGGGCCGACGAGAGCTGGCCGTACCTCACGAACTGGGTGACCTTCGCGCTGCTCGAGGGCAAGCGCCAGGGCTACGACGTGCGACAGGAGTCGCTCGATCGAGCGCTGCAGTACATCGAGAACTTCGTGCAGTACGGCTACCGCACGCGGTGGGGCGACTACTACGACTGGACGAGCCGCGCATTCGGACTGTGGCTGCTCTCCGGCGAGAAGCGCGGGAGCTCGCTGTTCGATACCGTGTGGGCGCATCGCAACGACATGCCGTTGTACGCCCGCATCCTCATGGCGAGCGCGGCCCATCGCTACGGGCGCACGACGGAGCGCGACGTGGTGCTCGAGGAGCTGAAGGACGGCGTGGTGGAGAGCGCACGCACGATCCACTTCGCCGAGGGGCGCAGCGAGGCGGCGAAGGACGGCCTGCGCGTGCTGATGCACTCGAACGTGCAGACCGACTCGATCGCACTCATGGCGCTGCTCGAGATCGACGGCACCGATGCTCGGCTGCCGAAGATCATGGCGGGCATCATGGACGACCGCGATCCGAAGAAGGGCGGGCGGTGGATGTCGACCCACGCGAACGCGTGGGTGCTCCTCGCGGCGAGCCGCTACTTCGAGACGGTGGAGAAGGACGAGCCCGACTACCTCGCACGCATCTGGGTGGACTCGCAGTTCGCAGCGGAGCAGGAGTTCCGCGGGCGCTCGATGACGAAGGTGGATCAGAAGATCCCGATGGCGATGCTGCAGGGCGCGGCCACGCGGCAGCTGACGATCGGCAAGGAAGGCCCGGGCAAGCTGTACTACCGGCTGGGCCTGCGCTACGCGCCGAAGGATCTGAAGATGCCGGCACAGGACCAGGGCTTCACGGTCACGCGGCAGTACGAGGCGTTGCCGGGCAACGACGGCAAGGTCGATCCCACGGCGGTGCAGCAGACCGACGAGGGCGCGTGGGTGGTGAAGGCCGGCACGAACGTGAAGGTGACGATCTCGCTCGTGGTGCAGGATCGGGCGAACTACGTCGTCGTCGACGACGCGTTGCCGGCCGGCTTCGAGGGGCAGAACCCGAAGTTCGTGACGAGCGTGGGTGGTGGCGCGTCGTCGACGTCGACGATCAGGCCGAGCTACGACGGTTGGTGGTGGGGCTGGTGGTACACGTTCAGCCACACCGACCTGCGCGACGACCGGATGCTGCTCTTCGCGGACCAGCTGCCGGCGGGCGTCTACACGTACAGCTACACGGCGCGTGCCACGACGATCGGCAAGTTCCACCTGCCGCCCGTGAAGGCCGAGGAGATGTACGAGCCCGAGCGCTTCGGGCACGGCTCGTCGTCGACCGTGTTCGTCATGCCGTGACGGATCGAGGCGCGCGGGCGCGGTGGGGGTGACGATTCGGGTCGTCGCTCCTCCGTACCGCGACGCTTTGCGATGGCGCGGTTCCTGCTCCTCGCGCGCGTGAGATGACGAAGCGCACGGGGATCTGGATGGTGCTCGCGGTGGTGGGCTGCGGCGGTGGCTCGGGCGGAGCCGACGGGGACGCAGGCGGCAGCGCGGAGTCCGGCGACGCGGCGTCGGTCGACGACGACGACGACGACGACGGCGGCGACGACGACGACGACGGCTCGGCGGACGGGGACGACGACGGGCCGACCGGCGGCGACGACGACGACGGCGACGACGGCTCGACCGGCGACGACGACGACGCGGACGGCGGCACCGTCGACGACACGGGCGAGAGCGGGAACGACGACGGCGCCGACACGAGCGCGCCGGACTGCGCGGAGGAACCGTGCACCGGCGAGCCGGAGTGGACCCGTCGTTACGGCAACGAGGACGACGCGGGCACCGGCGAGGAGATGCGGCAGATGGTCACCGACCCCGCGGGCTACACCACCGCGGTCGCGCAGGTCGAGGGCTCGCTCGACCTCGGCGACGCGGGCACGACCGGCGCCGGCCAGTGGCTCGTGCGCTTCGATCCCGACGGCGATCCTTTGTGGTTCGTCGAGCTCGGCGACGCCTGGGTCGGCGGGCTCGCGCTCGACAACGACGACGACGTGCTCGTGTTCACGGGCTACGGCAGCGAGCTGCGCCTGCGCAGCTACACGGGCGACGGCGACACCGACATCGACGAGTCGTGGGCGGTCACGCCGATGAACGGTGGCTTCGTGCTCGCGGGCGACGTCGCGGTGGCGCCGGACGGCCGCATCGCGATCACGGGCGGGGTGTACGGCTCGGTCGACTTCGGCGGCAACAACCTCATGTCCACGGGCAGCAACGACGTCTACGTCGCGGTGTTCGACGAGAGCCTCGGCCACGTGTGGAGCCGGCGGTTCGGCGACTCGGCCGAGCAGCGCGGCACGAGCATCGGCTTCGATCCCGACGGCAACGTCGTGCTCGCCGGCATCAACGACGGCTACCTCGACTTCGGCGAGGGTCCGCTCGCGGCGCTGAACGACTACGTGATGTGGCTCGCCGTGCTCGGCGTGGACGAGGGCGAACAGGTGTGGGCCCACCAGTTCGACTCGGGCGACAACCCCGGCATCCCGCACCTCGAATTCGACGACGACGGCATCTACCTCACGACCGACGGCGCATACGGCCCCGTCTACGTCGACCTCGGGTTCGGCACCGAGGTGGGCTGGTTCCACATGGCGCGCTTCGACTGGGCCGGCGTACCGCAGTGGGATCGCCACTTCGGGGCCGAGGTCGGCATCCATGCGGCCGCGCGCGACAGCGCGAGCGGGCTCGTGATCGTCGGCGAGCTCGAGGGCCAGCTCGACTTCGGCGACGGTGAGGTCGTCACGTCCTTCAGCGGCACGCGCGACGTGTTCATCGCGAAATACGACGCGGGCGACGGCACGCTCGAGTGGGTCCGCATGATCACCGACGACAACCAGCAGGCGAACCATCAGCGCGGCGCCGGTGTCGGCATCTCCGGCTCGGGCCGCGTCTACGCCGGCGGGGACTTCGGCGGCATCTTCGACATGGGCCTGGGCGACGTCGTCTCCGGTGGCGGCCACGGAGGCATCGACCTGTTCCTCGTCGCGCTCTCGCCGTGAGCCTCGACCTCACGGGGGCGGAACGAACACGTCGTCGCGTGCAGCGTCGGAGATCGCGACGACCGCCGGGTGCCTGAGGCGACGCTCGGCCGAGATCGCGTAGAAGCGCTCACGCACGTCGTCGGCGCGGCCGAGCACCCGCACGCCGTACTGCTCGACGATCTCGCGCTCCACGACGGTCGGCGACGGGAAGACGCCCACGCCGTCGCCTCCGAAGACCTTCATGAGCGCGCTGTCCTCGAACTCGGCGACGACACGCGGTGAGATGCCGTTGCGATTGAACCACTGGTTCAAGGAGCGACGCAGCGCGACGTTCTCGAGCGGCAGGAGCATCGGGGCCCCGTCGAGCCGGTGGGGGAAGTCGTCGCCGTGGCGTTGCAGCGACCGTGTGCCGAAGAACGTGATGCCGGTCTCGCCCAGCAGGTGGTTGAACGCTCGCACACTGCTGCCCGACGGCAGCGGCGAGTCGGAGATCACGAGATCGAGCGAGTGTAGAGAGAGATCGGCGAGCAGCTTGTCGAGGGAGTCCTCGTGGCATGCCAACAGCACCGGCTCGCCGAGGTCGAGCGCGGGCTGCAACAGGCGTCGAACGACGATCTTGGGCACCACGTCGACGATGCCGACGTCGAGACGCGCCTTGTGGCTGCCGCTTCGTCCCTTGATCGCACCGAGCAGCTCGCGGCCGAGTCCGAAGATCTCCTCGGCGTAGCGGAACACGATGCGACCGCTCTCGGTGAGGGCGAGCTTGCGCCCGCTCTTGGTCAGCAGCTTCTCGCCGAGCTGGTCCTCGAGCGCGTGGATCTGCGCGCTGAGGGTCGAGTGGGTCAGGCCGAGCGCCGTGCCGGCGGGCTGCAACCCACCCTCCTTCGCGACGACCCAGAAGTAGAGGAGGTGGTGGTAGTTGAGCGAGTGGAGCCGTTCGGGCATATTTCGATTTTTCCGACATGATGCGTTCAAACTTCGTCATTGTCCACATGACGAGGCCGCATTAGATCCTCCCCCGTGCCCGACGTCGTCCTGCACTCGACCCGTGACGTGCTCTCGCGCAGACATCTGCCGACCTGGCTCATGCTCGCCGCGGCGGCCGGTGCGGTGAACGCAGGCGCGCTCCTCGCATGCTCGAGGTTCGTATCGCACGTGACCGGCACCGTCACGCAGCTCGGTGTGGACTTCGGCGCTTCGCTGGTGCTCGTGTTCGATTACGCGCTCGTGCTGTTGGCGTTCATCACCGGCGCGATGGCGTCCGTCATCCCGATCCAGGGGCGCTTCCAAAGCGGCAAGGCGCCGCTGCACGCGGCGCCGCTCCTCGTGGTCGCGCTCGTCGTGCTCACGACCGGAGTGCTCGGCCACTTCGGCGTGTTCGGCCCCATCGGTGGCGAGATCGAGCAGGCCGCGGACTTCTGGCTCATGTGCACGCTGGCGTTCGCGATGGGTCTGCTCAACGCGACCGTGGCGTCGAGCACCGGCGCGGCGGTGCGCACGACCCACATGACGGGCCCCGCGACCGATCTCGGCGTGCAGTTCGCGACGGCGTGGTACCTGCGGGGTGACGATCGGCGCTTCGCGTTGGCGTCCGCTGGACTGCGCGCGACGAAGATCGCGGGCTTCGCCGCCGGCGCGGCCCTGATGCTCCCGTTGATGAGCTCGTTCGGACATCTCGCGTTCGTCGCCCCGGCCGCGCTGGTCGTGGTCTCGACCGCCCGCAGCTTCCTGCCCCACCGCAGCGCGGCTTACCGCTTCGCTTCGGTCTCCGGCTGAGCCCCGAGAAGGACACCCCCATGCCCAACACCGTCAGTCATCGAGACGCACTCGCACGCCTTCGCGCCGGAAACGAGCGCTTCGTCAACAACCTGCGCAGCATCGAATCACTCGCGACCCAGGCCCGCCGCGATGCGCTGGTCGCTGGTCAGACTCCGTTCGCGACCGTGCTGTCGTGTTCCGACTCGCGCGTGCCCGCGGAGATCGTGTTCGACTGCGGGCTCGGCGACCTCTTCGTGGTGCGCGTCGCCGGCAACATCGTCGCGCCTTCGCTGGTCGGCAGCGTCGAGTTCGCGGCCATGACCTTCGCCACGGAGCTCGTCGTCGTGATGGGCCACACCCACTGCGGCGCCGTAGCAGCAGCCGTCGACTCGCTGCGAGCGAAAGACCCGTCGTTCGCTTCGGACAGCATCCGCTCGATCGTCGACCGCATCACGCCCGCGATCACGGAGCTCGTGCGCGCCGACAGCACGAATCCCGACACGCGCGCCGCGGTCCGCGCGAACGTGCGCGCATCCGCCAACCATCTCCGCCACGGCAGTCGGATCCTCGAGCAACTGATCGGCGAAGACCGCCTCGCCGTCATCGGCGCGGAGTACGACCTCGAGACCGGCAAAGTGGACTTCTTCGACGGCGCCTGACGTCGACACGCCCGCCCAGCTCGAGCTGCCCCACGACGACGAAGAATCCATCGATCTCCGCTATCCTCTCGCAATGCCGATGCGAGCGCGTATCGTCGCGATCGCTTGCCTGGCCTCCGCGTGTGGCGCACGCGCACCCGGCAACGATGGCGAACCGCGCCACGCCGATGCGCCGGCCGCCGCGACGCGCGAGCCCGACGCGCGTCGACCGACGATATCGGGACGCGTCCGTGCCCACGACGGCGGCCCACTTCGCGCGAGCCACTACTCGGTGCAGCGCTACGGGTCGATCAAGGCGGTGTCGCAGGGCGCGCTGAACCTCGACGGTACGTTCGAGGTCGAAGTCGATCCGGGACTGTACGTCGTCGCGTTCTCCGCAGTGGACCACGCGATGGCGTTCCGCCTCGTACTCGTGGAGAGCGAGCTGCGTGTGACGGGCAGCCTCGGGACGTACAAGCGAGCAGAACCCGGCGCCACGATCGCCGTGGTCGGCGACTTCATCGACACCGAAGGCAAGCCCGTCGGTTCGCTTCCGCCGACGGCCACACGCACGGAGGACGGCCGCCATCGCGTGGATCTGGGCGAGCCTCCGAAGACTGCCACGGGGATCCGCTACCAGCTTCGCATCGACGAGTCGCGCACTGCCAACGCGCCGGGTGGAGAGGCGTTCGAGTACGACGGTGGAGGCGACTTCTGGTCGATCGCCCGGATCCCCGCTGATCGATCCCTCTGGCTGGACATGCGCGAGCTCCCGCCGGCGGGGCAACGCGCGTCGCTGGAGCTGGAGGGCGAGTCCGCGACGACGGTCGCGGTGCGCGATCGCGTCGCCCGCTGGAACGACGAAGCCGAACGACTGAGCGAGACGATGCCTGTGAAGGACGGCAGGATCCGGGTCGCCACCGAGGAGTACCTGGCTTCCATGGCCGAACTGGTCGGGCGAACGCGGGCCGAGATCGACGCGGAGACCGACGCGTCCTTGAAGTCGCTGCTCCGGGCGCTGCACTGCCTCGCGTTCGCGCAGAAGCTCGATCCTGAGGCTCGCCGCGACGAGTTCCGCTGGTTCTTCGACCACGCACCCGTCGACGACCCAAGGCTCGGCCTCGCCGGGGGCATGGGACTGAACGCGTTGTACCTCGTCGACGACGAGGATCCGAAGCTGTCCGCAGCCGCCGAGGCGTGGCTCGATCGCTTCACCAAGGAGCAACCCGAGCCCGGCCTGGCGCTGGAAGTGTTGAGCATCCTCCTGCGCCGAGTCGATCGCCGCGGTGACGCGGCACTCGTGAAGCAGCTCTACGATCGAGCCGGCGAGCCTCGCTACCGCGACATGTTCCAACGCGAGCAGATCGCACGTGCTTACGATCCAGCGCGCCTGATGCAGCGCGGAAAGCCGCTGCCCGAGTTCGATTTCGCCGCACTCGGAGCGCCGTCGAAGCGGGTGACGAAGGCCGAGCGAAGGGGCCGGGTCTATCTCGTCGAGTTCTGGGCGACGTGGTGCGGCCCGTGCCTCGCCGAGATGCCGCTCCTCCACGAGACCTACGCCGCCGTCAACGACGCGAAGAAGGGCAAGGGCAAGGGCATGAAGGCCCTGCAACGGCTACGAGCGGTTGCGAAGCCCGCGGTGGAGTTCGTGTTCGTGTCCTTCGACGGGAGCGCGAAGGACGTCGAGAAGTTCCGCGCCGGCAGCTGGTCGATGCCATGGACGCACGCGTTCGTCGGCCAGGCCGAGCAGAGCGCCATCATGAAACAGTTCGGCTTCTCCGCCGTGCCCACCGCGGTGCTCGTCGACTCGAGCGGCACGATCATCGAGTACGGCGAGTCGCTGCGGGGTCCGAAGCTCCGCGCGACGCTCGAGAAGGCGCTCGGTCGCAGAGCGAGCGCCGCACCGTGAATCGCTGCGGCTTTCGGTTCTCGCTGCGACATCGCCTCTACGGTGGCACTCGCGCCGGGGTCAGCCGGCACGATCACTCTCCCGCGCTGCTCTCGCCGTCCTCGCTCCCACCGTCGCTCTCGCTGCCGCCGGTGGTGTCGTCTTGCCACGGGCACGCCGCGTCGAGGTCGGCGTACTCCGCCTCGCAGATCGGGGTGCGCTCGCTCTCCCACGCGCCGCAGTCGACCGTCGACAGGCACGCGAACACCTCCTCCATCGCACCGATGCAAGCCGCGCCGTAGTACTCGCCGTATCCGAGGTACATCGCGCAGTACTGGGCCGCCACGCTGGCGTCGGACCCCGGAAAGCACTCGGTGTAGTGCTGCGCGTACGTCTGACACACGTCGGGCACGTCGCCTGTCGTCCCCTCGTCGGGGTCGCCGGTCTCGACCGTCGTCGGCGCGTCGTCGGCCGTGGCCGGACCATCGTCGGCGGTCGCCGGACCATCGTCGTCCGTGCCGCCGTCGTCGTCGACGGGACCCGTCGTCGGCTCCGTCGTCGCGCTGCCCTCGTCGGGGTCCACGCACGCGAGCGGCAGCGCTCCGATCATCAAGAGGAAGCCCGTGTTCCCGAGATCATGCTTCATCGCTGGTCGTCCTTCCCCACCCGTCCCGCACGTTCGCGCGACGGGGCGCGACCCTTACACCGGCCTAACGATCGAGCACGTCGCGCACCTTGCGGGCGAGCGACTCGGGCGTGATGGGCTTCTGCAGGAACTCCATGTCCGACTCGAGCACGCCGTGCCGCACGACCGCGTCGTCGGTGTAGCCGGACATGAACAGCACGCGCGCGCTCGGCACGAGTGCACGCACCTTCTCCGCGAGCTGACGTCCCCCCATCTCGGGCATCACGACGTCCGCGACGAGGAGGTCCAACCGCCCGCCGAGGCCCTCGGCGAGCTCGATCGCGTCGGCCGGGCTGCGCGACTCGAACACGCGATAGCCGCTGCGGCGCAGGATTTCCACCGCGACGGCACGCACGCGATCGTCGTCCTCGACCAGCAACACCGTCTCGCGCCCCCGCGCCTGCGCAGGGGCCGACGGTGCGCGCTCGGCCGGCTTCTCGTCGGTGAGCGGCAGGTACACCTTGAACGTCGTGCCGCGCCCCGGCTCGCTGTACACCCAGATCGTCCCGCCGCTCTGCTTCACGATGCCGAACACGGTGGACAGCCCGAGCCCGGTGCCCCGCCCCTTCTCCTTCGTGGTGAAGAACGGCTCGAAGATCTTCGCGAGCGTCTCGCGATCCATGCCGGTGCCGTTGTCGCTCACCGCGATCATCGCGTACGGACCGGTCACGGCGCCGACGTGCTGCGCCGCGTACTCCTCGTCGAGCTCGACGTTCGCCGTCTCGATCGTCAGCTTGCCGCCGGTCGGCATCGCATCGCGCGCGTTCACCACCAGGTTCATCACGACCTGCTCCACCTGGGTGGGATCGGCCTTCACGGGTCGTAGATCGGCCGCCGTGCTCAGCGCGAGCTCGATGTCTTCGCCGAGCAGTCTCCGCAACATCCGCTCGAGCCCACGCAACGTGACGTTGAGATCGATGACACGCGGTTGCAGCACCTGCTGGCGGCTGAACGCGAGCAGCTGACGCGTCAGCTCGGCGGCACGCAAGCCCGCGTCGCGGATCTGCTCGAGGTCGGTGCGCAATGGATCGGCGTGGGACAGCTCGAGCAGCGCCATCTCGGAGTGGCTGAGCACGAGGCTCAGCAGGTTGTTGAAATCGTGGGCCACACCGCCCGCGAGCCGCCCGATCGCCTCGAGCTTCTGCGAGTGACGAAGCTGTTCCTCGGTCTCGGCCAGCGCCTTCTCGGTGCGCAGCTGAGCCTCCCGCCGCTCGGTGATGTCCATCGAGATGCCGACGAGATACGCGGGCGTGCCGGCCTCCGACAACAGTGGGATCTTGCGCGTGTGCAGCCACCGGCGCCCCACCGGCGTGTCGATGGGCTCCTCGGGGATGTCGAGCACCGTGCGGCTCGCGAGTACCTCGCGATCCTTCGAGATGAAGAACTCGGCCTGCTCGGGCGGGAAGAAGTCGTGATCCGACTTGCCGATGAGCCCTTCACGCGGAATACCGAGCAGCTCCTCGCCTGCGCGATTGAACCGCACGAAGCTGAGGTGCTGGGCTTCCTTCACGAACACCATCGCCGGCACGTGCTCGAGGATGGACTCGAAGTTCGAGCTGAGTCGCTGCGCCTCGGTCATGGCGACGCGCGCCTCGCTGATGTTCTCGAAGCACACCGCGACCGACTGGTCGGGCACCGGCACGAGGTGCATCGCGTAGAGACCTTCGCGCGCCGGCGGCTCCACGATCCGTATGGGCTCGATCTCGCGGGCCTTGCCGTCGCGGCAGATCGCCGCGTAAGTCTTGACCCGCCCGGGATCCACCCACGGAAACACGTCGACGAGCCGCTGGCCGTAGTGCTCGGGCGCGTCGATGCCGAGCATGCGCGACGACGCCGGGTTCGCGTACACGAGCCGCAGCGATTCGTCGACGGCGGGCTCGTGGAGGTGCCACACGAAGATCCCGATCGGTATGCGATCGAGCAGTTCCGTCGCAAGCACCTGATCGACGGATCGAATCACGTCCGACAACCATGCCACGACTCGCCGCGCGCGGACGAGCGGCCGAATTGCCGGCCTGGGTGCGCGCCTACGAGCCTTCGGACACGCTGCGCACGTTGTCGTCCGGATCGCGATCGACCAGGAGCACCCGCGGGTCGATGCCCGCGCGGGTGGGCTTCTCGTCGACGACGAACGAGACGGTGCCGCGCTCGCCGGTGAACTTCTGCTTCTCGAGATGGACGGGCACCTGCTGCATGCGTCCGTCGACCTCCTTCTCGACGAACGCACCGACCTCGATCCAGTCCGCGAGCGCCACCGACGCCTCCGCACCGGTCTCGTCCGCGCGCAGCTTGCGGGTCTCGACGTCGAGCTCCACCCGCCAGCGCCCGTCCTCGGTGGGGACGATCTTCGCGTCGTGCGTGCGGTTGTCGTACAGGGTGATCGTCTCGAACAGATCCTCCACGAGATAGGCGTACTCGGGCTGGATCGCCGCACGGATGCGCCCGACGAGCTCGCGACAGTTCGTGTAGGGCGGCTGCTGGAATCCGACGTCGCGGATGTACTGGGCCAGCACCGCGTTCAGTCGATCCTCGCCCATGTACTCGCGCAGCGCGTACATCACGAGGCTGCCCTTGTTGTAGTGGATGTACGGCTGGTTCTCGACGCGCATGAGCGGCAGCTCCTTGTGACGCTCGGTGCCGCGGCCGGACAGATAGCGATCCAGCTCGTACTCGAGGAACTTCCGCATCTGATCGCGGCCGTACTCCTTCTCCATCACCATGAGGGCGGAGTACTGCGACAGCGTCTCGGACATCACCGTGCTGCCCTGCACGTCGCCGCCGATCACCTGGTGGGCCCACCACTGGTGCGCGACCTCGTGGGCCGTCACGTAGAACACGTAGTCGATGTCCTCGGCGTCGCGTAGATCCGCGATGAACCCGATCGACTCCGAGTACGGGATCGTGTTGGGGAACGACTGGGCGAACCGTTGGTAGCGCGGGAACTCGACGATGCGCACCTGGCGGTGCTGGTACGGGCTGAACGCCACCGTGAAGTAGTCGAGTGACTTCTTCACGCCGTCGATCATCCGCGCCACGTTCATCGTGTGGGTCGGGTGGTGATACACCTCGATCGCGACGTCACGCCCGCCCGTGGCCGACGTCCAGCGGTCGCGCTCGACCGACCAGCGCGCCGACAGGAACGCGTAGAAATCGAGGATCGGCGCGTCCATCTCGTAGCGGAAGAAGCGGCGGTCGCCCTCGGTCCACTCGCGCACGAGGTAGCCGGGCGCGAGCGCGATCTGATCGGCGCTCGTGCTCACCGTGGCGGCGAAACGGATCCAGTCGGCTTCGTGCGAGATGTACGTGTTGCGCCGGGCCTGCAAATCGTCGAGGTCGGCCATGCGCACGCGCTCGGGCAGGCCGCGGTCGCGGCGCTCGTTCGGATCGTCGAGCTCGCCGTTGCGGTCGTAGCCGATGCGCGGGATGAACCGCGGGCTGTGCATGAACGAGCCGTTCTCGACGACCGACGTGCTCGAGCCGCGCTCCTTGAACCCCGGCTCGGCGAAGCCCACGTCGAACGCGAGGGTCGTCGCTGCCCGGGGCGCGAGCGGCTCGGCGAGCCGATAGATGCGAAGGCCCACTTCCTCGTCGTGGTGCTCGAGCTCGGCGCCGGGCAGCTCGAGCACGCGCGCCTCGAGGTCCGAGTCGAGCTGCACGAGAACGCGATCGACTGCGACGTCGGCGTGGTTCTCGAGCGACAGCACGCCCACGAAGTCCGCCCGTCGCTCGGCCGGGTAGAGCGCCACGTCCACGTCCACCGCGACGACGCGCGGCTGCGCCAGATCCTCGTACTGCTTGTAGCGCTCCTCGTAGAGCGTCTGCAGGCGCTCCTGCTCGTCGCTCGGCGCATAGCGATTCAGCACGTTCGTGTTGTAGAAGATCCACGCGCCCGTCCCGGCGAACGCCGCGAGCACGAGCGCGAGCGCGAACGCGGTCGCTCCTCGCAGCTGCACGCGAGCCCGACGCGCGCGCAGCCGGAAGCGAGCATCCGTGCCGCGCGGCCACAGGAGGCCCGCGATCACGAGCAGCGCGACCGCACCGAGCCCCCAGTAGACGCGGTACCACAGCACCGCGCGTCCGAAGTGGCCGTAGCCGTTCATGTCGGAGTACGGCGCCGACGGATCCGCCGCGTAGCGGTACAGGCCATGCTCGAAGTCGACGGCCGGCAGCACCGCCTCGGCCACGAAGAACGCGACCATCACCATGAAGCCGACGTACTTGTGGTTCGTGATCGCCTGGGCCGCGATCGCGAGCGCGATGAGCAGCGACCATCGGGTGAGCGCGAGCGCGAAGAGCCCCTTCGCGTAGACGGACAGCTCGATCGGAGCGCCGCTCTTGCCGATCTGGAAGAGCATCGCCGTGAGTGCGCTGGCGAACAGCAGCACCGCCACCGCGGCCACCAGCGCGACGTACTTTGCCACCAACGGCACCCACGACGGCACTGGCAGCGCGTCGTACACCTCGCCGAGGCCGACCTTGCGCTCCTTCCACACGAGCTCGCCGGCGTAGAACACGATGACGATCAGGACGAACAGCCCCGATGCGCCGTCGATGATGTCGACCATCAGGTACGTCATCGGCAGCACGGGCGTGCCGAACATGTCGTCCATCGCGCCCCAGATGCCGCCGAACACGTTGAGCACCGCGAAGATGAGGATCACGATGAACGGCGTGCTCCGCAGGATGCCCGACAACTCCACGCTCACCTGGTGTCGACACTGCGCGAGCGCCTGGCGGAAGCCGTGGCGCATGTGCACCACGGGCAGATCGAGATCGACGCGCGAAGGTCCCACGTCGTCGTCGGCGATCCGCCGGCTGCCCCCTTCGCTCGGCACGCTCAGGCGGAAGCGCAGCTGCGTCCACACGAGCGCCGCGATGCCGACGCCGATCCAGACGAGCCGGTTCAGCAGCACGAGCCGGCCGAAGCCAGGGAACACCGAGTTGCGCTCCGCCAACGTCCAGTAGCGCGTGTTCACCGAGATCGCGGACAGCCCGAACGGATCCGACAGCGCCGCCAGCGTGTCGTTCTCGAGCCCCGAGATGAGGTTGCGCGACACGATGTAGATCACGAAGAACGCCGCGACCGCGACGTACGCGAACATCACGCGGCGCGTCAGCGTGGCCACGGCGAAGAACACCGCCCCCATCGTGAAGAGATTGGGGAACACGAGCACGACGAGCGACCACACGTACGCGCTGCCGGAGTGCGGCACCAGCCGCTCCGCGTCCAGCCACGGCATCACCGCGCCGATGGCAAGCCCGAATGCCGTGACGACGAATACCAGCCACGCCATCGACAGCGACCCGAAGAATCGGCCGAACAGCAGGTCGCGACTCCGGATCGGGCATGTGTAGAACAGCGAGTACGTGCGCTGCTCGTAGTCGCGGACGACCGCCGTGGCCACGAACGCAGTGACGATGAGCACGCCGAGCACGCTGAGGATCCCGAGCATCTCGGCGATCACGAACGGAGAGTTGATCGCGGTGAGGCCGGAGCCCCCGCCGATCGTGACCGCGTCGGTGGTGGTCGCCCCGAATGCCATCAGCGCGAACAAGCCCGCGAACAGCCACACGGTGGGCTGACGCAGGCGCGAGCGCAGCTCGAACGATAGGAACTCGGCGAACATCGGAGCTCCTCAGGCGGCGCGGCGCAGCGCGGTGAAGTAGACGTCCTCGAGGTCGGGCTCGACCTCCGCGAAGCCGGCCCCCGGCGCGTCCTCGCGGAACACGTGGATCACCGTGCGACCGCCGACCAGGCGGGTGGAGATCACCATGTGCTTCTCGCGGTGATCCTCGAGCTCGGTCTTGTCGATGATCTTGCGCCACGTCTTGCCGCGCAGCACGTCGATCGCCGCGCGCGGCTCACCGTGCTGCAGCACGCGCCCGCCCGCGATGATCGCCATGTTCGCGCACAGGTCCGCGACGTCGTCGACGATGTGCGTGGACAAGAGCACCACGACCTGCTCGCCGATCTCCGCGAGCAGGTTCAGGAACCTCGTGCGCTCCTCGGGGTCGAGCCCCGCCGTGGGCTCGTCCACGATGATGAGCCGCGGCGACCCGAGCAGCGCCTGCGCGATGCCGAAGCGCTGGCGCATGCCGCCCGAGAAGCCGCCGAGCCGCTTCTTGCGCGCGGGCCACAGGTTCACGCGGTGGAGCAGCGCCTCGACGATCGCCTTGCGTTCGCTGCGATCCGCGATGCCCTTCAGCGTCGCGAAGTGATCGAGCAACGTGAGCGGATCGAGGTGCGGATACACCCCGAAGTCCTGCGGCAGGTACCCGAGCATCCGTCGCACCGCGTCCTTGTCGCGCAGCACGTCGAGCTCGCCGAGCCGGATCTCGCCCGCATCGGGATCCTGCAGCGTCGCGATGGTTCGCATCAGCGTCGACTTGCCGGCGCCGTTGGGCCCGAGCAGGCCGAACATGCCCGGCGGCACGTCGAGGTCGACGCCTTGCAGCGCCCGCACCCCGTTGCCGTACGTCTTGGTCAGTCCACGGATCGACAGTCGGTTCTGCATGGCGCCCACCCTGGACCCATGGACCCGTCGGCTTGTTTCCGCAATCGCGAAGGCGCCCGCGCGGGTCTCCGCACGGGCGCCCCTCGAAACGTCCTCGGAGGTCAGCCCCCGGACGCCGACGGCCAGCTCTGCGACGTCGGCACCGGGCGCTTCACCGGGCGGCGCGGCCGCTCGAACCGCGAGCAGAAGCGGTCCCACAGGCCCGCGACGCGCCGGACCTCGGGATCCTCGCTGATGCCCGTCGCGAGCTGGGTGAGCTCGGCCCGCCCCTGTTCGCACTGATCGAAACCACCCTCGTCGATCCACGCCGCGCGCTGCGGCGCCCACGAGTCGGGGGTCGGACGCGTGGCCATGACCGCGAGTCCATCGATGAAGTGCATGAGCATGCGGCTCTTGCGGACGTTCTTGTTCTCGTTCGCGATCTCGCCGAGGTTGAACGCGAACTCCTCGACCATGTCGTCGCCGGTCTCGGGGTCCTCGTACTCGACGGTGAGCATCACCGAGTCCTGCGGGCGCATCTTCTGATCGCGCGCCATCAGCTCGGACAGGAACAGCTGCGACGTGTTCGCGAAGTAGTGGATGGACTGCACGTCCTCCTTCACGGTCGACGATTCCTCGCCGTAGAACACGTTCATGCGCAAGGACGGCGGCAGGTGCAGCTGGAAGTGCACGTCGTTCGCGGTGGTCTCGATGAGCGAGACGAAGCGTGGCCCGAACACGGCGTCGACCTCGGCGGGGGAGCCGAGGAACACGTACGCCCCGCGGCCGCGCTCGGTGAGGCGGTCGATCAGCGCGTCGTTGAACTCGGTACCCACGCCCACGCCCGACAGCCGGATGCGGCGCGAGTCATAGAACTTGCCGACCATCGCGATGGTGTCCTCGTCGGTGACACCGGAGTTCGCGAGCGCGTCGGTGACCAGCATGACGCGGTTGCCGTGGGTCTGCTGGAAGCCGCGATCGGCGAGCTCGTAGCCCTTCGTGAGCCCGAGGTGCACGTCGGTGGAGCCGCGCGGCTCCATGCGATCGATCACCGCATCCAACAAACGCGCCGGATCGCGGCCCACGACGAAGTTCTCGAGCGGCGCGCAGACCTCGTGGTCGAACATCACGATGTTGACCAGGTCGCCCTGCTTGAGCTCGCTCGTCATGCGATGGAGTCCCTGCTTGAGGAAGTCCATGCGGCCCTCGTCGGACATCGAGCCCGAGCGGTCGACCACGAGCGTGAGCGCGGTGTTGCGCCGGCTCTCGCGATCGAGCGGACGGCCCTGCACGGCGAGCGCGAGGTCGTAGATGCCGGGCTTGTCGGGGTTTGGCGCGATCTCGGCCTTCACCGAGAAATCGTCGGTCTCGGCGACCGGCGTCGTGTCGAACGAGAAGTAGTTGAGCAGCTCGTGCGGGCGGATGTGCTCGATCGGCAGCGGCAGGAACTTGTCGATCGCGAAGATCACCCGCTGCGCGGACGACAGGCTCATGCTGTCGTCGTTCGACAGATAGATCGCCGCGCCCCAGTCGTGGTACGCGTCGTCGGGATCGGCCTGCGCGATCGCGGCTTCCGGCGGTGCCGCCGACTCCGCGTTGCTCGGCGCGAGCGCGTGATCGCGGCTCTTCTTCGCCTCGCGTCGAGCCTGGCGCTCCGCCTTGCGATCCTCGCGGTTGTCCTTGCGCGCGGACTTGTCCCGCGCGATCGACGTGGGCGCGTCGTCGGCTTCCGCCATCGGGCTCATGTCGGCCGATCCACGCGGCGACGCGCTGGGGGTCGGCTGCGATCCCGACGCGGCACCACCCTCGTCCGCGGCGGACGCGAAGTCGGCGGGCGGCTCGGCCGCGGGGGGTGGGCTCGACTTCGGCGTCGCCTCGGCCTCCTCGTTCTTCGCGGGCCGCGACTTCCTCTTCGAGTCCTTCGCCGACTTCGTCGACGTCGTCGTGGGCGTGGCGGGCGTCGCGGTGCCGCCACCCGGCGACGGGCTGAACGGCACGAAGCCGTGGGGCTTCTTCGCCTTTCCCTTCGACGCCCGCTTCTTCTTCGGCGCGGCGATCTGATCGTCCTTGTCGCCCGCGAAGCACTGCGCCGAGCGCTCCACCATGCGCGGCATCGCGGACACGTCGACGGGCGGCGGAGCGGGACGCGTGCGCGGCGGATGCGGTCGGGGCGTGAACACGTGCGGCGGATCGTCGGCGCCGTTCTGGAGCGCGAGGGCTCCGCCCTTGCCCTTCGGTCCCGCGCCCGTCGCCGAGCCGCAGCCCACCGCGAGCGCCACCAGCACACCCCAACCCTTGATCCACCGCGTGTTCGACATGTTCGGCCCCCGAACGACCCCTCGGCAGGGTGGCTTTCACCCGCTCGAGCCCGGTCGCGGGCGATCCTAACGTGCGAGCGAGGTGTCAGGGCTGGTCTCTCGCGCGCGTTCCGGGCGGGCAGGCCCCCGATGCGCCCGCGCCCATCGCCCCGGATTTGCACCGGTACATCCCGACGGAGGATGCTCGGCCCCGCCATGCCCACCCGTTTCGTGGTCCTCGCGTTCCTGCTCTGTGGCTGCGCGAAGAAGGGTGCTGCCGACGGTACCGCCGCGCCGGCCAGCGAGAGCGCGGCACCGCAGTCGATCGAGGAGCTGGAGGCCGATCTGTCGCGCTACGAGTCCGAGCTGCGGATGGCCGGCGCCGACAGTCGACGCGATGGAGCGATGAACGCGGAAGAGGGCGGCAAGACACCCGCCGGCGATGCGACGCAGTCCGCGAGCGACGAGGCCTCGTGCTCGCGAGTCTGCGATCTCGCCAGTGCGATCTGCGGGTTGCAGGACCGGATCTGCGGGCTCGCAGCCGAGCACGACGGCGAGGCGCGCTACGCCGACTCGTGCGAGCGCGCCACCGATTCGTGCGACGCCGCGACGGAGGCATGCGATGCATGTCGCGGCTGATCGCGCGCGGATCGTGTTGGTGATCGTCGGCATCGCGTCGCTCGTCGCGTGCAAGGTGACGGCGCCGCGCAAGACCGCCCTCGTCGACGACCTCGATCAGATCGAGGCCGAGCTCCGTCGCAGCGATGCCCGGCTCGCCGAGGCGGGTGTGGTCGTCGCCTATCGCAGCCCCGCGCCCACCGGTGCCGCGCCGCCCGAGGCCCCACCGCCGGCCGAGGAGCCCGCGCCCGAGCCCGAGTCGCCCACGAAGGTCGAGCCGGAGCCGGGCACCGAGGCCCCCGCACCCACGACCGAGCCCCCGCAACCGGACGAGCCCGCCGCGATGCCCGACGAGGAAGCGGACGCGCCCATGCTGTCCGGACGCGCGAGCGAGGACCGCGTCGAGCGCGAGCGCGACTCCAAGCGACGACGGATCGAGCGCAAGCGCGGGAGCAAGGCCAGCCGCACGCGATGCGAGCGCGTGTGCGAGCTGTCCGAGACCACGTGCGAGCTGCAGGCGCGCGTGTGCGGGCTCGCGGCCGATCATCCCGACGACGTGCGCTACGAGGACGTGTGCCGTCGCGCGGAGGATCAGTGCGAGGCCGCCACGCGATCGTGCGAAGCGTGCGCGGCGTGATCTAGGCGAGCGCGCCGCTGAACGCGAGCGTCGCGATGCCGACGTGATACGCGAACAGCCCGTGATAGGCGAAGCACGTGAGGCCGATGCCGAACGACGCGAGCGGGCGCTCGCGATGACGCCACAAGAGCAGCACGCCGAACGACACGAGCGCCATCTTCACGAGCGCGAACGTGACGGCCTTGCGCTCGACGAGATCGCTCAACAGCACGTTCGCTTCGGTCGCGATGCCCGTGTGCACCCACAGGAGCGTGAAGACGGCGTCGGCCAGGTTGAGCAGCAGCACCGCGATGACGGCCACCCGCAGCCAGCCGCCCGTGCCGTGGTCATCGGCGATTTCGCGCATTCCCGTCCGCAAACGCGTCCACATCGTCTCCATCTCGATGTGGCGCATGTGCGACAGCATGCAACCCGTCGGCACAAGGTACTCCATGCGCCCAAGTCAATTTTTCGGTGATTCCGAGATCTTCGCGGAATCGCGCGCGCACGCGATCCGGGGCTCCGATCCGGCAGCCCCGAGAACCCGTGTTTCGCGCCTCGGTCAGCTCGCGCCGCTGCCCCGCACGACCGCCGGCACGGTCCGCAGGAGGATCACGAAGTCGAGCCAGAGCGACCAGTTGTCGATGTACTTCAGATCGAGCTCCATCCACTGATCGAAGTCGACCTGGTTGCGACCCGACACCTGCCACAGGCCGGTGAGCCCGGGCTTCACCGAGAGCCGTCGCCGTTGCCACGGCTCGTACTGACACACCTCGGACGGCAACGGCGGGCGCGGACCCACGAGGCTCATGTCGCCGAGCAGCACGTTGAACAGCTGCGGCAGCTCGTCGATGCTCGTCGCGCGGATGAAGCGGCCGATGCCCGTGATCCGCGGGTCGTGCTTGATCTTGAAGACGGGGCCGCCCATCTCGTTGAGGTGCTCGAGCTTGGCGCGTAGCGCCTCGGCGTCGACCACCATCGAGCGGAACTTGTACATCGTGAACTTGCGGCCGTGTCGACCCGCTCGCACCTGCTTGAAGAAGATCGGGCCGGGCGACGACGTCTTGATCGCGATCATCGTGGCGATGAGCACCGGTGACGCGAGCAGCAACCCTGCGAGCGCGCCCGCGATGTCGATCAAGCGCTTCACGAGCAAGCGGCCCTGCGACGTGGGCACGCGCGTCATCCCGAGCATCGGAAGATCGAAGCCGGTGACCGTCGCGAGCTCCACCTTGCCGGACGGGGGGAGCACGGACGGCATCGTGAGCAGCACGTCCACGCCGCGCTCGTCGCATGCGTGGAGCGCCTCCGCGAAGCGGTCGGGATCGTAGCCCGGGACGGCGAACACGACCTCGTCGACGGGCTCGCTGTCGAGGATGCTGGCCAGGCGCGCCAGGTCACCGACGATCGGCTCGGCGCCTTCGAACGCGAGCTCCCCCGGCACCGCGACGTGCCCCACGAGGCGGTTGTTGAACGGCGAGGTCTTCTTGAGCGAGCCGGCGAAGGCCAGCGCCTGCTCGCCGCAGCCCACCACGAGCACGCGGTGACCATCCACGTGTTGGCGGCGCAGAGAGGCGACGATCTCCAGCAGCAGCACGCGTCCGACCATGAGCGCGACGAGCTGCACCGCGCCAAAGATCACGACGAAGCTGCGCGCGACGAAGTCGACCTTGTAGAGGAACGCGCCGACGACCGAGAGTCCGAGGCCGATGCCGACGGCACGCGCGTAGCGAACGAACGTGCGGCGATACGGCACGCGGAAGTCCGCCGCGTTCGACCAGTGCAGTGCGAGGAACCAAAGCGGCATCAGTCCCCACAGCAGCGCCTCGTAGTCCTGCACGTCGACGGGTTGCACGTCGACGAACGCGGGCAGACCCGCGGTCGTCAACCAGCTCCGCAGCCACAGCGCGCCGAGGAACGCAGCGGCGCTCACGAGCACGTCGAAGACGAGCAGGATCTGCCGGAACAGCACCGCCTGGTGACGCGTCACCCCTTCCCCCTCCGCTGGGAACCAACAGCCTTTCGTGCAAGCGACCTCACACGAAATGCAGATTTCCCACCGTCGGTGTACACCGGGTCGGCATCGCGAAGCAAGCCCCGATCGTGCGAGATCTGCGTCGCAGGACAGTGAACGGCACGTCCCGGGTCGGGGTCCCGGTGGACGCGCGACACCGCGCACGGACAGGCTCGGTGGGCTGCTAGCGTTCGCGCATGCAATCGCGGTTTCTCGGCAGCACGGGCGTGCGCGTGTCGGCGTTGGCGTTCGGCACGATGGGATTCGGCACCGATGCGGACGAAGCCACATCGGCCGAGCTCTTTGCCCGCGCACGCGAGGGCGGCATCGATCTATTCGACTGCGCCGACGTGTACGGCAGTGGGCGCGCGGAGGAAATCCTCGGTCGACTCGTCCGTGACGCGGGGTGCCGCGACGCGATCGTGCTGACCACGAAGGGCTATTTCCCCACCGGCAGCCGGGGCAACGACCGCGGCGCGTCGCGCTACCACCTCGTGCGCGCGGTGGAGGCGAGCCTGCGGCGGCTCGGCACCGACCGCATCGACGTCTACTTCCTCCACCGCTTCGACGACGTGACTCCGCTCGAGGACTCGCTGCGCGCGATCGAGCATCTGGTCCAAGCGGGCAAGATCCTCTATCCCGCCGTCAGCAACTTCGCCGCGTGGCAGGCCGCGAAGGCGCTCGGCATCGCGGATCGCCACGGATGGGCACGCGTGACGTGCATGCAACCGATGTACAACCTCGCGAAGCGCCAGGCCGAGGTCGAGATCCTGCCGTTGGCCATGGCGGAGGGCTTGGGCGTGCTGAGCTACAGCCCGCTCGGTGGTGGGCTGCTGACGGGCAAGTACGGGCCGAACGTGCGCCCGGAGCGAGGACGACTCGTGGATGTCGCGATGTACAAGACGCGCTACGGCGACGCCTCGCACTACGACGTCGCGGAGCGCTTCGTCGCGTTCGCCCGCGAGCGGGGATTCTCGCCGACGGCGCTCGCGATCGCGTGGGTGGCGAGCCATCCGGGCGTGACTGCGCCGATCCTCGGGGCGCGCGACGTCGCCCAGCTCGAGGCCGGGCTCGCCGCCGCCGACATCGTGATGGATGCGGAGCTGCGGGCGGAGATCTCCGCGCTCTCGCCTGCGCCTCCGCCCGCGACCGACCGCAACGAGGAAGCGAGCGCGAACAACTATGGATCGCGATGACCTCGAGCGCGATCGCTAGCCGCAGTCGTCGCAGCGCCCGCGCACCTGGATCTCGATCGCGCGGGCGCGCACGGACTTCGGCACCTTCGCGTCGCGCGGCAGCTCGATGCGGGCCTGCGGCATGCAGCACACGAGACCGCACTCGGTGCACAGGAAGTGGGGATGCTCGTGGACCTCGCCACCGACGCTCTCCACGGCCGTCACGCCGAAGCGCCACACGTGATCACCGAGATCGGTGCGCACGAGGAAGCCGGCATCGACGAGCGCGACGAGGTTGCGAAAAATCGTCGCGCGATCCCAGCCGCGTCGATCGAGCGCGCTCGCGACCTCGGCATGCGTGAGCGGCGTCTTGGCGCGGCGCAACACGTCGACGACGGCGACGCGTGCTGGCGTCGCACGCAGACCGGCGTCGTGCAGCGCCCCACGGATCTCGGTGTTCGCGGACCTCCCCACCGGCTTGCACCGCGCCGTCGTTCAGGGTACCAAGGTTTACTCCGCCGGCCATCGACTCGACATGTCGTCGCACGATCACGAGCACGATGCCGAATGCGGCCCCGACGAGCACGCAGCGCGCATTCCTCGAACGCGCTCCACCCAGGAGCTCGAGCGCGCCGTCCGACTGTTCAAGGCCCTCGGCGACGAAGCCCGCCTGCGCACGCTCGACATGCTGGTCGCGGGCGAAGCATGCGTGAGCGAGCTGGCCGAAGCGACGGGCGAGCGCGTCTCGACGGTGTCTCACCGCCTCCGATTGCTCCGCAGCGAGGGCCTGGTCTCGCGCCGCCGCGATGGCCGCCACATCTACTACGCACTCGCCGACCGCCACGTGGTGGAGCTGATCGAGAACGCCCTCGACCACGCGCTGGAAGATCCGCCGTCCGACGACCCCTGAGTCACTCGCGCTCGTGCGCGTGCGCGTGCGCATGAGCGTGAGCGTGGTCGTGACCGTGAGCGTGGTCGTGCCCATGCAGCACGCCCAACCACGCATCGATGCCCCGCCTCCACAGCTGCGCCACGGACACCCCACCGATCACGACCACCGCCCCCCACGCCCACGCCCCATGCTCGTGCGCCGCCTCGATCCCCTCCGGCAACACGACTGGCACCCCGACCGCATTGATCAACACGCCGAGCCCACACGTCACGAGGAGCACCGCGACGATCCCCCCGAACGTCGCCCTCGCCCCATACGCCCGCCCGAGCACGCCCACGGTCGCGACATTCGTCGCCGGTCCGAGCAACATCCCGACGAGCACCGCCCCGGGCGACACACCCTTCGCGACGAGCACCGCCGCCATCGGCGTCGTCGAGGCCGCGCACACGTACATGGGCATCGCGACGATCGCGATGACCACGATGTCGAGCCCGTGCTTCGCCATGGGCGCGAGCGCGTCGGCGGGGAACACCACTTGGATGTACGCCGCCGCGAGCAACCCCACGATCGTCCACGGTGCAGTGTGCAGCAGCAGCTCGTCGAACGCCTGCCACGCCGTGCCGACGGCACGCGGGCGTCGGGCCCCGGGCTCGGCGATCGCTGCGCTCGCATCACCGGAGACCGATGCACCGCCCACGAGTCGCGCGAACACGACACCCGCGACGTACGCCACGAGCAGCGCCGCCGCGATCCGCACGAGCGCGAACGGCCACCCGAGGAATCGCACCGACAGCGTGAACGCCTCGGGCCCCAGCTCCGGCGTGCTGATGAGGAACGCGACGACCAACGCGGGCCCGGCCCCGCGCGCGCGCAGGCCCTCCGCGATCGGCAGCACGCCGCAGGCACACAGCGGCAGCGGAGCCCCGACTGCGATGCCGCGCACCGCCTGCCGTGACGCGCTGCCGGTCGCCAGCCACCGCGTGGGGATCCGCGAGCCGACCACCTGCAGGAGTGCACCGAGCACGAGCCCGAGCAGCAGCATCGGTGCCGTCTCGAGCGCCAGCTCCACCCACCCGTCCCACAGCTGGGTGCGCAGCTCGACGTCCGCGTGCGCGAGCCCGTGCGAGTGCGAGGCGGACAGCGGCAGCGCGACGCCGAGCACCACGGCGGCGAGATCGATCCAGCGGAACACGCCCGTGCGACGCGGCTCCGCATCCGGCTTGTGCACGAGCACGTGGCACAGAAAACCGGCGACGAGTGCACCGAGCACGGGCGTCACTGTCTCGGCGACGCCGAGGTGAACCCAGCCCGCGGCCGCGAAGCCGAGCCCCGTCGCGAGCACGAGCGCGATCAGGCGCCGCAGCGCCGGCGGGCGCCCGCGACGCTTGAGGACGGTGCCGATGAACAACGCCGTGAGCGGCACCGTGTGCGCCGCGACGGCGAGCACCAGATCGGCGTGATCGTGGTCGAGATGCTGCGGCCCCGAGTACGTGCCGAGCGCGAGCCCCTCCACGAATTGGTGCGCGACGAACCCGATGTAGCCGAGCTCCATGCCCACCCCACCCGCGGTGACCTTGCTGCCGAGCCGCGCGACCCGCCGCGAGATCCACGCGAACAACGGAGGCACCAGGATGCCGGCGACGAAGAGCACGAGGCCGAGCCCACCGAGCCCCTCGACCGCTTCGGGCAGGAGCTGCACGACCACGAGGGTCGCCACGGCCGCGATCGCGAACGTGCGCAACGCCCCCAGCACCGCGCTGTCGCGCGCGAGCAATGCGGCGAGGATGGCACCGATGAGAATCGACGCGAGCGTGATGAGCAGCGCTGCGATCACAGCGGTTCTATCGTGCAGAGCCCCTCGCCTCCGAGGTGCGCCTGCGTGCGGGTGGCAGCGAGGACGAACTCCTGCAGGTTCGAGATCGGCAAGCTACCGGGGTCGTACACGAGCGGATTGCCGTCCTCGTCCTGCAGGTCCGAGAGCCGCGCGCTTGCCAAGGCGTCCCAACCGACGAAACCGTCGGGATCGGCGAGCGCCGCGATCGGATCGAAGCGCAGCGAGCTCTCCTCCGTGCCCAGCGAGTCCCAGAAGGCGTGCTCCACGTGGATCGTGATCTCCGCGTCCGTCACGGCGTCGTTGCGCGTCACGAGCCCGTCGGTGTCGTCGACGCCGTTCGTGCAGTCCCTGTTGTGCGTGGGATTCGCGATGCCCCACGCGAAGGTGACCTCGCGCATCTCCTTCGTCGCCCGACCCGCGACGAAGTAGACGAGCCCGCCCTCCGTCATCATCGCGACGTCCGCTTCCGTGACGCCGTCGAGCGCGACGACTTCGTCGTCGGCCGTGGGCGCGCGCATGTCCCAGGACACCGCGTCCCACCGGCGCGTTCCGATCGGGCCGATCTCGTCGAGCTCGGGCTCGCCGGCGTGGAGGTCCGCGATGTACACCTGCTCGTCGCCGTGGACGCTGCCCCCGTCGCGCGCTCCCACGGTGACGTCGGCGATCGACACGAGGTACCGATCGAACTGCAGCGCCCAGCCGTCGACGAACGACGCCTCGTCGTTCGGGAATCCGGTGAGCGCACCGTCCTCACCGCTCACGCGGAAGGCGACGGAGCCCTCACCGTTCGACGAGCAGCCGAGAGCCCAACCGATGGCGAGCAGCAATACGCGTGTTTGGTTCATGGCGCCGATTCCTCTCAGTCCTCGAAATGCTCGTCCGTGGGTCGCGATGGACGAGCTCGAAGACATCGCGGTTTCCGACAAGCCACGATGCACGTAGCCCACCCGCACATCGATGGCAACAAGCGCCGAGCGGGCACGCCCCGAGCGACGCTTGCACGACCATGCAACCATCGCTGGACAGGCAGCTACGCCCCCGCACGCGCCACGATTGCACGTGTGTTCAAGCATCGCGGGACGCCGCGCCAGAGCGGTTCGCCGACGATTGCACGCCTCCGCAGCCGTCGGATTCGCGCACGGCGGTGGGCTATGCTCGCGGCGTCCGTGTCGCTCCTCGTCGGCGCAATCGCAGGGTCGGTGCTCGGAGCGGCGCTCGCAGGGCCACCCCCGACGATCACGACCGATGGCGAGGCGTGCGAAGGCGCGTCGCTCGAGGAGCGCGTGCGCTCGTACGTCACCTTCGAGCAGCAGGCCGAGGCGGGGCTGACCATCGACGCGCACCTGCGCCGCAGCACCGACGGACAGTGGCTACTCGATCTCGTGATCGAGGAGGTCGGCGGCAACGGGAGCCTCCGCCAACTCGTGGCGCCCCACTGCGAGACGGTGCTGGACGCCGCGGCGTTCGTCGTGGCCGTCGCGATCGATCCGTCGCTCGCGAGCGGCGGCGCGGTCGAGCCTGCCGTGCCCGAGCCGGCCGCCGTGCCACCACCGGCGGTCTCGCCCACCACCGGCACGCCGGCGCAGCCACCCGCGACCACCAGCACCACGACCGCGACGCCGAAACCGCGCGCTCGGAAGGTCTTCGGCCTCGTGCGCGCGGGCGGTGGCATCGACGGCGGCGCGTTCCCGCGAGTCGGTGCGATGTTCGAAGGCGCAGTCGGCCTCGGTGGCAAGTGGTTCCGCGCGGAGGTGACGGGCATGTACCGTCTGCAGACGAGTCAGGCTGCGGCCGGCGATCCGACCGTCGGCGTGCGCATCTCGATGTGGTCGTTCGGCGCGCGCGGCTGCGGCGTGCCGCGTTGGCAACGCGTGGAGTTCCCGGTGTGCGCCGCACTCGAAGGCGGACGCCAGATCGCGACGGGCTACGGCTTGTCGCCGAACCACACGCTGAAATCGCCGTGGGGCGCGACGACGTTCGGCCCCGGCATCGGCTTCAAGCCCCACAAGAACATCGCGGTCGTCGTACAGGCGGCGCTGGGCGTGCCGTTCGTGCGCACGAGCTTCACCGCCGAGAACCTCGGCACCGTCTACCGCACGGGGCCGGTGTTCGGCCGGCTGTGGCTCGGGTTCGAGGGCCGATTCCCCTGATCGCCGTCGGAAGGGGGTGACGGACGGCACGGGGCTCGGGCAATGCTGCCCGTGGGAGCATCTCGCGCCGCGCACGTCCGACCCCGCGGCGCCGTCCGGCTCGTGCCCATCCTGCCGCCAGATCTCGACGCGACCTATCGCGAGCACGCGGACTTCGTCGTTCGCGTCGCGTGTCAGTACGGGGTCGACGCGGCGCACGTCGAGGACGTCGTACACGACGTGTTCCTCGTCGTGCATCGCCGGTGGCACGAGTACGACGGCCGCAGCCTGCGCTCGTGGCTGTACGGCATCGCGCGCCGCGTCGCGCTGCACCACCATCGCGGCCGGCGGCGCGCCGACGCACGCGCTCGATTCGCCGCGCCCGTACCCGTGGCCGGCCCCGATCCGGAAGAGCGCACCGCAGAGAGCGAAGCGATCGCGATCGTCGAGTCGTTCGTCGGCACGCTCCCGGAGGAGCAGCGCATCGTGTTCGTGCTCGCGGACATCGAGGGCACACCGATGCCGGAGATCGCCGAAGCCCTCGGCGTGAAGCTCAACACGCTGTACTCGCGACTGCGACTCGCGCGACGCCGATTCGAACAGCATCTCGCCGGGTCCGGCGAGCGCAGACACGGAGAGGACGATGGACGACCCGAGCCCGACCGCACGTGACGTGATCGCGGCGTATCGCCGTGGCCGCGCCCTCTCCGCCGATGCGCGCGAGAGCGTGCAGTCGCGGCTCGCCGACTCGATCGCACGCCGCGATCACGAGCGCGCACGGGTCGAGACGCGGCGCCGCATCGCGATCGCGACGATCGTCGCGCTCGCGGCCGCAGCGTGCATCGTGCTGCTCGCGCGGGGCCTGCGGTCCGTGCCGACCCGGCCCGCGCAGAGCGACGACGGCGGGCAGGCGCCGTACGATCGCGGAGAAGAACGCACGGCGCCGGTCGACCCGCGGGCACCGGCGCGCGACACCGTCGACTCGAACACCCCCGTGCCGAAGCCCCCCGAGGTGCATGCCGAACGAACGGCGGCGCCGTCGCGCACCACGACCCGCAGCGAGGCCGCCCCCGCGCGCTCGGATGCGACGCTGGCCGAGGAGCTCGCGATCGTGCGCAGCGTTCGGGCCGCGATCGATCGCGACGAACCCGACGCGGCGCTCGCAGCCGTCGCGGAGCACGAGCGCCGCTTCGCGAACGGTCAGCTCGTCGAGGAGCGCAAGTCGCTGCGCATCGAAGCGCTGTGCCGCGCGGGCAAGGCCCCGCAGGCGCGCGCGGAGGCGCAGGTCTTCCTGCGCGATCACCCGGGCTCGCCGCACGCCGATCGCGTGCGATCGACGTGCGCGAAGCCGTAGCGACTCACCCGCAGACGTCGCCGCCCTCGCAGAAGGGCACGTCGACGAGCTCGCCCGCGAGCACGGCGATGCCATCCGCGTTCGGTGCGAGCGTGGCCTCGACGCTACCGGAGAACACGGCGCCGTCGAACGCCGTGATCTCGATCGTCGCGGTCACGACCTCGACCTCGCTCTCGTCGGACGCGACGTACCATCCGAAACCCTCGGGCGCGCCGGAGAACTCGAACGTGCCGACCTCGAGCGGGCCTTCGAACACGGTGATCTCGAGCAGGCGCTCGTCGAGGTCGCACGCACCGAAGCCGCCCCACTGGAAGTAGACGGCCGCCCCGTCGTCGGGTGCGCACGTCGCCTGTCCGAACACGACGCCCTGCGGCAACGGGGACGACGCGGGGTACAGCGCCTCGGGCACGCAGAAGCCCCCGCCGCACTCCGGAAGGCTGCCGCACTGGCACGCCTCGGTCTTCTCGTCGTCCTCGCAGAACACGCCACTCGGCGCACAGCCACCGAACTCGATCGCGCGATAGCAACGCTCGTCGTCCTCGCACGCATCGTGGTCCTGGCACTCCTGGCGCACGCAGCCGTTCGCGTCGAACAACGACTCGAGCTCGCCGCAGTTGCCACCCTCGCACGGCGAGTACTCGACGCAGTTGCCCGGTTGCTCGCACATCCCTACGGTGCCCGACTCGGACGACGAGCCCGCGTCGTCGTCGACCGTCTCCGTCGCATCCGTCGCCTCGCCCGACTCGGTGGTGCCGTCCGCCGATGCGTCCGCCGATGTGTCGGTCGCGCTCGCGGTGCCCGTGGTGCTGCCGCTCTCGCCCGTCGATCCGTCGTCCTCCGCGCCGCTGGACGACTCGGGGTACACGCCGACCGAGCCCTCCTCCGTACACGCGGCGAACGACAGCGCGAGCGCGCCTCCAACGATCCTCGTCTTGGTCAGGTTCATGGCATCGCATTGCCCGCGCGCGGGCGACTCCGTCACTCTGGCAGGGAGAATCGCGCGGGACGAACGCGTTCGCTCTTGCACTCCGGACACCGGCTCGGCCGCGACGTCCGCGTGCGCCCCAGGAACTCGTAGCCGCAGCCGAGGCACGTCGCCGGCTCGATCGCGAGCCGCACACCGGAGCGCTGCAGGTGCCCGAGGTGCTCGTCGACCTGCTTGTGCGGGATCCCGACGGCGGCCGACAACTCGAGCGTCGTGCTCGGCGCCCCGCGCAGCGCCTCCCGCAGCGCGTCGCGCACCGTCTCGTTCGCCGCCCGCGGTCGGCTCTCGCGCTTCGTCACTCGCGAAGTCTAGCGGACGCTCGCGTATGATGCCGCGCGAGCATGGCGAAGCCGACCCTCTGGACGCGTCCGTTCGCGCTCGGATTCGCGGCGAACTTCGCCCACGGGCTCGCCTTCCATGGTTACGTGCACCTCGGCGGGCGTCTCGAACAGCTCGGCGCCGACGAGCTCGAGATCGGCATCGTGGTCGCGACGATGTCCGCTGCAGCGATCGCCGCGCGACCCACGGTCGGTCGCGTGCTCGACACCCACGGTCGACGACTCGTGCTGCTCGTCGGCAGCGTGACGCACGTCGTCGCGACACTCGCCTACCTCGGGATCGACGAGCTCGGACCGCTCCTCTACCTGGTTCGCATCCTTCATGGGCTCGCCGACGCGATGCTGTTCTCGGTGTTGTTCACGATCGCGGCCGACGTCGTGCCCAAGGCCCGCCGCACCGAGGGCATCGCGATGTTCGGCATCTCCGGCATGATCCCGCTGTCGCTCGCCGGCTGGCTCGGCGACGCCGTGCTCGCGCGTGGCGGCGATTACGACGTGCTCTTCGCGATCACGGCGGGCGCAGCCGTGCTCGGCACGATCGCCGGCTGGAGGCTGCCGGACTCGCGCCCGGATCCCGCCGACGGTACCGCACCGGCGCGTTCGTACTTCCGCGCGATCTCGGATCCGCGCCTGCGACCGCTGTGGCTGATCGGGTTCTGCTTCGCGCTCGCGGTGGCGTCGTACTTCACGTTCCTCAAGACGTTCGTGACGTCGCCCGAGGGATCCGGCTCGGTCGGAGGCTTCTTCGCCGCGTACACCGTCGCCGCGATCGGATTACGGCTCGGCCTCGGGTGGCTGCCCGACCGCATCGGCGCGCGCCCGACGCTCTTGCCGGCGGTGGTGTGCACCGCGCTCGGCACGATCCTGCTCGCGCATGCCCAGCACTCCGCCGTCGTGCTCGTCGCCGGCGTGCTGTGCGGCGTCGGTCACGGCTTCACGTTCCCGATCGTGAGCGCCCTCGTGGTCGCGCGCGCGCAGGCATCGGAGCGCGGCACGGCGCTCGCGAGCTTCACCGCGCTCTTCGATCTCGGGCTGCTCGTCGGCGGTCCCCTGCTCGGTCTCGTGCTCGAGCTCTCGAGCTACGCGACGATGTTCACCGTCGCCGGCCTCATCGCCGCCGGCGGCGTGGTCGTCTTCGCGTTGTGGGACACCGGCTAGACGGTCGCGCGCTTGCCCGGATGTCGCACGTCGCGGCCGTCGATCATGAAGATCACGAGCTCCGCGAGGTTCGTGGAGTGGTCGCCCATGCGCTCGAGCCACTTCGCGACCGACTGCACGTGGATCAGGGCGTGCATGCGCTCGGGGTTCTCGCGCATCTCCGCGAGCAGCTCGCGGAATACCCGGTGATACAGCTCGTCGACCGCGTCGTCGCGCTTGATGACGTCCCACGCCTTGTCGAGGCTCGAGTTCACGAGCGCATCGATCGCGTCCTTCACCATCGTCTGCACGATCTCGTTCATCCGCGGGATGTCGGGATGCACGACCACGGGCTCCTCGTTGCCGAGATCGATCGCCCGCTCGCAGATGTTCACCGCGAGATCCGCGATGCGCTCGAGGTCGGTGACCATCTTCATCACGAGCGTGACGAACCGGAGGTCCGACGCCATCGGCTGGCGCTTCGCGAGGATGAGCAGGCCCATCTCGTCGATCTCGACCTCGGCACGGTTGACCTCGCGATCGAGCTCGATGGTCTTGCGCGCCATGTCGGCATCGCGCTCGACCAGCGCGTGGCCGGCCCGCGCGATCATGTCCTCGACGCGACCCGCCATGAGCAGCAGACTCTGACGAATCCTCGTCAGCTCTTGCTCGTACGTGCGTGCCGTATGCGTCATGCGCAACACCACCGTCGATCAGACTAGCGGAATCCGCCGGCTTGTGAAGCATTCGGCGAATCGGCGTCGACCCCGACACCGCTTCCCGCCGACGGCACGAGCGTGAACCAAAACACCGAACCGCGGGGCCGACGCGGCTCCCACCCCAGCTCGCCGCCCAGCGCCTCGACGAGGTGCTTCACGATCGAGAGGCCGAGGCCCGTGCCGCCCATCTCGCGCGACCGCCCCGGGTCCACCCGATAGAAGCGCTCGAAGATGCGCTCACGGTGCTTCGGATCGATGCCCGGGCCGTCGTCCCGCACCTCCATCCGCACGGCGCCGTCATCGTCGCGCGCCGCGATTTCCACCTTGGCGCCGGCGGGGCTGTACTTGATCGCATTGTCCACCAGGTTGAAGAACACCTGTTCCAACGCCTTCGGATCCGACAGCACCTCGAGCTCGTCCGGCACTGCGCTCGTGATCTCGATTCGCTTCGCCTCGGCCTCTCCCCGCAGGCTCTCGACGACCTCTTCGACGACCTCGGCGAGCGCGACCGGCTCCTGGGCGAGCTCGCGGCGTCCGGATTCCAACCGCGAGATGTCCAACAGGTCACCGACCAGCCGGCCGAGCCGTTCCGCGTGGCGGTAGAGCCCTTCGACGAACCGGCGCGCCGCGGCCGGATCGTCGAGCGCACCCTCCAGCAGCGTCTCGGCGTTGGCCTTGATCACGCTGATCGGTGTGCGCAGCTCGTGAGACACGTTCGCGACGAAGTCTTTGCGAACGCGTTCCAGTCGTCGCACGTCCGTGACTTCGTCGAGCACGACCACGACGCCGCCATCGGCCTGCTTGGTCGCGCGGCCGAGCAGCTGGCGCTGCGCGGCGCCCGGCAGGTCGATGTCGCCGAGCTCCGTACCGCCCTCGTGGGCGCGCTCCACCAGCGCATGGAGCCCGGGGATCCGCACGAGCTCCACGAGCGGACGGCCCTCCACCACTTCGGGCAGCCCGAGCAGCCGGCGCGCGGCGAGGTTCACGGTCGTGACATTGCGATCGGCATCGAGCGCGAGCACGGCGGGCGCCATCGTGTGCAACACGGCCTCGAAGCGGTTGCGCTCGGCCGCGAGCGAGTGCAACGCGTGGTCGAGCTCACCGGCGATCTGTTGGAACGACCCGGCGACCCCCGCGATGACGGTGTCGTCCGCGTGCGGGATGCTGCGGCGCGCGTCGTGGGCGGCCCGCTGGGCCCCGGCGACGAGCGTGCGCAACGCCCGTGAGGTCGACGCGCTCGCCGACACGATCGCCGCTGCGGTGACCACCAGTCCGATCACCATCGCGACGACGATCGCGACCCGAGCGCTCGAGGGCGATGCTCCTCTCGCAATCGCGTCGAGCTGCGCGTCGACCCACAACACCAGCAGCAGATCCACGATCGCCACGATCCCCAGGGCGAGGAGCGACGAGCGGGTGCGCGATCCGAACCGCACGGCCGTCACTCGATCGCGTCGGGTGCCGTGCGGAACCGATAGCCGACACCGCGCAGGGTCTCGATGTAGTCGCTCGCGGATCCGAGCTTCTTGCGCAGGCGACGGACGTGGGTATCGACGGTGCGCGTCGTGACCTCACCGTTCATCTGCCAGACGTGGGTGAGCAGCGCTTCGCGCGTCTGCACCCGGCCCTTGCGCTCGAGCAGGGTGGTGAGCAAGCGGAACTCGAGCGCCGTGAGCACGATCTCCTCGTCCTCGATCCAGACGCGATGGCCCTCGAGATCGATGCGCAGGATGCCGAACTCGATGCGACCCGTGGGCCCGGGGGGCGCATCCGTGCGGCGCAGGATCGCCTTGATGCGCAGGATCAGCTCGCGCACGCTGAACGGCTTGGTGACGTAGTCGTCCGCACCGAGCTCGAAGCCCACGACGCGATCGACCGTGTCTGCCTTCGCGGTGAGCATGAGCACGGGGATGCCCTTGGTCGCCGGCGTCTCCTTGAGTCGGCGGCACACCTCGATGCCCGAGATGTCGGGCAACATGAGATCCAGCACGACGAGGTCCGGCTTCGGCTCGTTCTTCACGAGGCCGAGCGCCTGCGACCCGGTGCCGGCCCGCATCGTCCGGAACCCCTCGCGCTCCACGTTGTAGGCGACGGTCTCGACGAGGTCGGCCTCGTCGTCGACGATCAGGATGAGCGGTGCCATCGCGCCGCAGTCGTGCTTACCACGATTCGGCGGGGCGACGGTGACAGCCGTGTGACAGTGCGGCCGGCCGCGGCGCGCGAGCGCTCACGGCTCGCAGATCGTGCGTTGGTTGATCGTCTGCAGCGCCGTCGTCGGCGGGGTGCCCAGGGCCTCGAATTCGAGGCCGCAGCGCTGCAGCACCGCCTCGCCGCTGTCCGCCTCGCGCACCACCGCGCCGGTCTGGGCGGCGACGGCGACGTAGCGGCCGTCGGGCGACCACCCGATGTCGCTGTGGAACACGCCGCTCGAGAACGACCAGTTCTCGTCGAGCGTGTCGCTGCGGAACACCGCGATCGCGTTGCCGCTCGAGCGTTGCAGCACGGCGACGAACATCTCGCCGTCCTCGGCGGGGATGATCTCACTCACCGAGCCGTCGACGATCGCCTTGCTGCGCATGTGGCCGCCGTAGTCGACGAACAGCTCCATCTTGGTGCCGTTCCATCGCACGCCGAAGCTGCGCCCCATGCGATCGATCGCGAGCGGCGCGATCTGCCCCTGCTTGAGATCGATGCCCTTGTTCTTGATCTCGGCCGCGCTGAGATCCGACCGCAGCTCCGACAGCGTGTACCACCGCAGCTTGTTGCTGCTGTCGAGCGTCCACAGCACTGCGTCCGCATGGTCCTTCGGGCCGCTGCGCAGCAGGCCGGTGCGATAGGACTGATCGGCGACGATGTACGGGCCGCGGAAGCCCTTCTCGAGATCGATCTCGAACACGCGGCTGTCGTTCATCATGCTGTGGCGATCGATGAGCAGCATGCGACGCTTGCCGTCGACCTGCATCGAGCGCACCGAGCCGTTGACGCCCGTCTCCGCGATCTTCTCGCCGGTGCGCCACTCGAGCAACTGCACGCCGCCGAAGCCGTCGACCGTGACGACGTGGTCGTCGTCGAGGAAACGCACGCGGAAGATGCCCACCATCGGATCGACGGGGATGCGCGCGGACTGCCCCGGCCCCTCGTCGAGCGGCTCGACGTAGACGGGGCCCTGCGGGTAGTAGGTCGCGACGTGGGTTGCGCTCGGCGAGACCGCGATCGAGCTCGCCGTCATCGTGCGATAGCCGATGTACACGGCATCGCCCTTCGCGACGTCGGACACGTACAGCCAGTTGCCGTGCGCGGCGACGTGACGGTCGCGCGCGAACGCCTGCACGCGCAGCTGCTGCGTGAAGTCCTGCGGCGGCGTGTTGCGGGCGTGCAGGCTCTTCGATTCGAGGTCGATGAGCCAGCCGACGCTGCCGTCGTTCGCGGCCGCGAGCGCGCGCATCGGCGACACGAACCCGACGCCCGGTGCCATGTGGGCCTGCGAGTTGATCGCGAAGCGCGACTCCGGGTTCTCGTTGCCGAGCTCGACGATGACGATGTCCCACGCGCTGCCGTTCCACTTGTCGACGATCGCGAAGCGGCGACCGTCCGGCGAGAGCGCGGCGGTGGCGGGATTGACGTCGACGGTGGTGTTGAGCAGCCGCGGTGATCCATCGACGCGGATGGAGGGCTTGCCCTCCGTCGAGATCGCGAGCGGCTGGATCTCCACCTTGGTGCCGCTCCCGCCGGTGTGGTCCTCGATGACGGCGACGGCCCGCTTGCCGTCGTTCGCGATGCGCAGCTCGTTCGGCCTGAACTTTCTCGCCTCGAGCTTCGCGAGCTCCTCGCCGCCGATCGTGAGCAGCCGCAGCGTGTGATCGCGGTAGAGCGCCAGCACGTGCTTGCCGCCGGGCAGCACGTGGCCCTCGAACAGGGGCTTGAACGGGGGCAGCTCGCCGATGGTCGTGATCTTGCCGTCGTTTCCGAGCGCGAAGCTCTTCGCGCCACCCGACGCGTCCACGATGAACGCGTTCCACCCGGAGGTCGTGCGCGCGAGCGAGAAGGCCTGCGGCGATCGCAGCGGGATCAGCACCGGCTCGACGGAGCCGTCGAGCGTGGGCCACAGGCGCGTGCCGCCCAAGCCGTCGCGCGTCAGCGCGGCGCTGCCGTCGGCGGACAACGCGATGCGATCGATGGTGGCCGGATGCCCGACGCCGGCGCGTCGACGAGGTCCATCGCGCAGCGTGACCTGCTTGCTGTGGACCGTGCCGTCGGAGCTGCCGTCTTCACCGCCACCCTCGGCGGAGCGGGTGCCGGATCCCGCGCGACACGCAATGACGGACAGGGCGAGGGCGCCCGCCAGCGCGAGCCGGCGACGCCCTCGGGGAGCGGTGGAGTGCATGGCTCGTTCTTACAGGGTCTGGAGGAACGCGACCAGATCGCCGATCTGCGCGTCCGTGAGACCCGAGGTGCGGCCCATCGAGTGGATGCTGCCGTTGTTCCGGAGCAGGGACTCGAGCGACGACGCGCTACCGTCGTGGTAGTAGGGCGCGCTCGTGGCCAGGCCGACGAGGGACGGCGTGTTCACCTTGGGCAGGTCGGTCGCGATGTCGTACATCTTCTCGTCGGTCGCGAGCGGGCCGTCGTGGCAGTTGAGGCAGCCGGTGGTGCTGCTCTCGAACAGCGCCTTGCCGCGAGCGACCGCCTTCGCGTCCTCGACCGTCGGAGTGCGAGGCGCGGGCAGGCTGGTGAGGAACGCCTGCAGATCCTTCGCGTCCTTCGCCGAGATGCCGCTGCCGCCGAGGCGCTTCACGGTGTTCGTGAGGCTCGACTTGAGGTCGGGATCCTGACCGTCCCACTTGAACGCGTGGTCGTCGACGAGACGGCCGGTGAGGAGCGGCGTCTGCAGCGTGTTGCCCTGCAGGAACCAGGTGAGACCGTCGGTGCGCGCCTCGGGATGGCAGCTCTCGCACGCCATCGCGCCGAAGGTGGAGATCATCGCGCTGCGGCCCTGACGGAACAGCTTCTTGCCGCGGGTCTGCGACGCCGACAGCTTGCTCTTCGCGAGCTCGCTGCTGTACGAGACGACCTTCGGCGCCACCGTGCTGTCGGGGTCGCCGGAGAGGCGCACGACCTTGCGCGTGAGCGAGCAGAACGCGAGCACCTCGCCCGTGTCCCCGTCCACCGCGAGACCGTCGGGCGCGCAGGTGCCCGACGAATCGACCAGGTTGTGCTGCCAGCCGAGGTGCACCGAAGTCTGCGAGACGTCGGACACCGCGACGACGTCGTCGGAGCCGTAGCCCGCGACGTACAGCGTGTCGCTCTTCGCGTCGTACGCCATCGCGCGCGGCTGGTGCAGGCTGGTGCTCGCCATCGCGAGCCGCACGCTGTCGCTCGAGCCCTTCTCGGGCGTGTCGAGGAACGCGAGGCGGTGGTTGATGGGAGCGGTGAAGCCGTTGCCACCGCCGTAGCCCGACGAGACGCCCTCGAACTCGTTGGTGTCGAGATGCGGCGTGCTGAGCTGGTGCGGAACGACCGCGATGCCGTGTCCGACGAACGCGGCCGAGAACACGTTGCGCACGAAGCCACGGCCCTTGTCGGGGTTGTGGGTCGGCTTCTTCGTCTTGTTCGCGGGCGCCTGGCCGTCGATCATCTGGGCCTGCGGCTGGTCGAAGCCCGGCGTGGGCGACTTCGCAGTCGGCGGCGCGGGGTCGAGGGACACGAACGAGAGCTTGGGCTTCTTCAGATCGACGCGCGCGATCGATCCGGTGGTGAGGAAGGTGACGAGCGCCTCGTCGCCGTCGGGCGAGATCGAGACGCCGCGCGGCTCGGGGCCGAGCTCGAGGTTCCACTTCTCGTCGCCGGTGGTGGTGTCGAACGCCGTGAGCTTCTGGTCGGCGACGAGCGTGACCAGCAGCGTCTTGCCGTCGGGCGAGAGCGCGAGGCCGAACGGCTCGGCGGCGGTGCGCAGCGCGTCGACGCTGTCGAGCCCGCCGTTCGCGAGGTCGACGACGACGATGCGGTCGTGCTGGCGGTCGGCCACGAACGCGCGGTTCTTCTTGGCGTCGACGACGAGCTGGCTCGCGTGGTCACCGATCTCGAGCTCGGCAGTCACCTTGCCGTCGCGGTCGGTGCGGAGGAGCTTGCCACTGTCGCCGTCGATCACGAGCGCGCCGTCCTTGATCGCGGCGATCGTGCTGCCCTGGAGCGAAGCGGGCGCCTTGGTCGCGGGCGCATGCAGCTCGCCGAGCGCGGGATCGGTCAGCTGGAAGCCGAGCCCGGCACCGGGATCGAAGTGCTCCATGTGGCGACCGATCGACTTCGATCGGCTTTCGGCCTGGAACGCCAACAGAGAGAGAGCAGCACAACCGAGGACGGTGACGGTTCGCAGCGAGCGCGGCATGGCGAGGTCTTGAGACGCACGACTCGTTGGTTTGTTCCACCCGCCGTGTCACCGCGTTGAAACGCATTCATCCGGCCTGGAAACAGCGATTCACGCCGAGTCGTGCGTCTGCGCACGACCCCTCGAATTCGCTGCAACCGGGCCGATAAAACGGCGTCGGCGCGAAGCGATCTCAGTTCGTGTCTTCTCGCGCGTACCGCTGCGTCAGGCCGTGGGTCACCACGGCGGCGGCCGCCGGCGCGCCCCACAGGATGTTGCCGCGGAAGCCGACGAACAGCATCCCGGACGACGACGTGCGGAATCGTTCCGGCACGTCCTCGCGCGCGAGCGGGCTGTCGTACTGGCCACCGAAGATGATCGCGCCGAAGCCACCGAGGCCGACGCCGATGTCCCCGGTGATGCCGACCGGCCCGCGGTACATCTCGTACTTCGGCTTCTCGTCGGGCGCGAGATCATTCGTCGCGCGGCGCGCGAGCTTGAACGACAGCGCGGTCGTGACCTCGATCGAAGGCGCCCACTTCCCGCGACCGAGCCACGCGCGCATCGCGAGGCCGATGTTGCCCCAGGTGTCGCCGGTGTCGCTGAAGATCGCGCCGCCCTTCGGACCCAAGGTCATCCGCGTGTAGCGCTCGCGACCGACGGTCTCGACGAGCGCGGGGAAGTTGATCCACACGTCGTACTGCGCGCGTCCGCTCGACCACTTGCGCAGGTCGTTGTTGCGGACGTCGCCCTGCTTGAACCGGCCGGCGTACGCCGACGTCGCGTTCACCTCGACGTTGAAGCCACACACCGGATCCGCGATGAGGCAGCGCCACTTCGCCGTGCGCGGCTTGGTCTTCATGTCGGGATCGAGCTTGTGCTTCTTCCGCACCGTGCGGATGTCCTCGGGATCGTAGAACGGTGCGTGCGTCTGCTTGTTGCCGCGCGCGACCTTGGCCCGCACCGTCTCCTGCTCGGGCTCGGCCGGCGTCGCGGGAGCAGCCTCGTCCGCGGGTGCCGTCGCGGGATCGGCGGTCGCGGGCGCCGGCTCTTCGACGGCCGGCGATTCGACGGACGGCGCGGCCTCGGGCTCGATCGCGCGGGGGTCGGCAGCGGGGGCGGCAGCGGCGGGCGCGAGCGCCCATGCGAGGACGATCGCGGGGCTCACAGCGCACCTCCGATCGCCATGCCGGCCACCGCGAGCGCGATGATCGGGGCGGAGAGCACACCGTGCGCGCGCAGGCCGAGCACGAGCCGCACGTCGCGATCGAGGAAGTCGGCACCACCGAACACGGTGGCCCATCCACCGAGACCGACGCCGAGCTCGGCGTGGGTGCCCCACAGCTTGTAGTCGCTCGTGAGCACCTGGCTGCGCACCGCACCGAGCGTGACGTCGAGGTGCAGGCCGTGGGGCTTCTTCGTCATCCAGAACTGGTTGAGCAGGCCGATGCGCATCGCGTCGGTGCGATCGGTGGAATCGACGTCCTGGTTCATCGAGTCGCCGGTGACCGTGACGGAGCCGGTGCCGCGCGACCAGCTCGCGACCGCGCCGAGGCCCCACGGATGCCACTCGCGACCGGCGAGCATGAGCGGTCGCACCACGAATCCGCCGTGGACCATGAACTGGCTGTACGGCATGTCGGGGCCGGCGTCGCTCGCGGGCACGCGCAGACCGGCGCCGACGCCCGCGGAGATCAGCAGCGAGATCTTGCAGCGACTGCCGTCGAGGAAGCAGAACGCGCCCTTGCCGACGGACAACAGCGGCGTCTTGGTCCGCTGCAGCTTGGAGCGGTGAGAGGTGTCGGAGGCGGCCTCGTCCTCGAACAACGGGCCGTACTCGCCCTTCGCCTTGGCGCCGAGTCGGCCGCCCTTGCCCGTCTCCGCGCGGGCCACGTCGGGCATCGCCCACGCCGTGCCACCCGCGAGGGCGGCGACGAGCGCGAAGCTGCGAGTCTTGGTCAGGCGCATGGGCGGAACGCTCCCCAGCTTATCCCAAAGCGACGCCGCGGCCGATGCGCGAGTGATGCCCTCGGGGCGGCCGGCACCGTCTCGGCTCAACGCACGGAGCGCCGTCGCCTTACGCCTCCGGAGCTGGCTTCGCGGCGGTTTCGGGCGGGTCGTCGAGATGGGGGACGAACGGGAGCAGGACCATGCTCGGCACCGTGGCCACGAAGGTGAGTAGGAAGTAGACGGAGAAGCCGAGCGCGTCGGCGAGAAAGCCGCTGGCGACACCCGCGAGGGTGAAGCCGAGGCTCATGATCGCGGTGAGCACCGCCATGTGCGTGGCTTTGTGGCGGGGATCGACGCACCGCATGATGTAGACCATGAACGCGGCCGTGCCGAGACCAGCGCCGATGTCCTCGCCGATGACGATCGCGCCCAGGACCACGTGACCGAGCGCGGCGGGCTCGGGCTGCCCGGCCGCCCACGCGTATAGAAGGTTGGGGATGTTCTGCGCGAGCACGAACGGCCACAACCACCGGCGCAGGCCGTGGCGGGAGATCAGCCAGCCGCCGGCGATGGTCGCTGCGATCGTCGCCCCCCATCCGAGCGTGCCGTTGATGAGGCCGTAGGTGCCGAGATCCATGTCGGCGGGCCCGCGCAGGAACGGCATGCGCATCTTCATGACGAACGATTCGCCGAGTCGGAACAGCATGATGAACGCGAGCGCGCGGCCCATCAGCGGCTGATCCAACAGCGTCACGAACGCACGCGCGTACGGCGAGTCGTGGCGGGCCATCCAGCGGTGCACACGACCGAGGAGCGCGAGCGTGCCGACGATGATCGTGAGCAGCACGAGGCCGATCCAGCCCTCGAGATCGAGCTGTCCGAGCCATGGAATCGGCTCGACGATCGCACGGAGCCTGGCACCGATCGCGGAGATGAAGGGGAATCGTCGGTCGATCAGCGCGACGACGACGACGACGACGGCGATCGCGGCGATGACCTGGACGCGCTTCGGGGTCAGCCACGTCCGCAGCGGAGCCTGGCGCGCCTCGACGCGCGGCAGGAAGGTGGCGTGGTATGCGAGGAGGATCGCCGCGACCGCGGCGGCCGACAGCCAGCTCACGCGCCAGCCCGCCTCGTCGACGAGGAACAACAGCGGCCCCGAGCACATCACCGTCGCACCGCGGAACGCCGCCGCGCGCATCCCGACCCACTTCGACTGCCCGGTCTTGTCGAGCGCCTCGAGGTAGTAGCCGTCGATCGCGATGTCGTGCGTCGCGGACACGATTGCGAGCAGCAGGAACACGAACGTCAGCGATCCGAGCGTCGGCGTGCTGCCGAGCACGGCGAGCACGAGCACGAGCGCGAGGATGACGACCTCGCAGCCCACCAGGAAGCGTCGCTTCGTCTCGTAGCGATCGAGGAGCGGTGCCCACAGGAACTTCACGTTCCACGGCAGGTGGAAGAGCGCAGTGAGCCCGATCGCCTGCAGGCTCGCGCCGAGTGCCTGGAAGAGCACCTCGGCGACGTTGTTGACGAGCGAGTACGGGAAGCCCTCGGCGAAGTACGTCGTGGTGACCCACGCCGCCGGATGGCTGGGCCCTCGTTGCTCGCGCGTCTCCGCCATTCTCGCCGGGGTCGACCGTGCGCTGCCCGGCGATCCCCGTCAAACTTCCGGAGCTGGAACCTTCAGAAGTGGTGCAGCTCGATGAACTGGCTCGGGCTCACGAAGCCGTCCGGGTAGGCATCGTCGCCGCAGGGGTCGCCCACCGAGGTGTACGAGAAGGGCTCGTCGTCGAGCGTCTCGATGCCGTTGGGACCCGGCGTGTCGTCGTAGCCGCACACGAGCGCGCCGTTCGCGGCGTCGGAGGCGGCGCACAGCGCAGACGACAAGAGCACGTAGTGGAGGTGCGAGTTCGCGGCGCCGAACTGCGCCTGCCAGTCGAGCACGTTCGCGATCTGCTGCCCGCGCGTCACCACGTCGCCCTCGCCGACGCTCACGCTGCCGAGGTGACCGTAGAAAGAGCAGATCGTGCCGCCGTCGGGATGCGCGTGCTCGATCAGCACGACGTTGACGTACGTGCTCGTGTTCGTGCCGGCGTACAGCACGGTACCGTCGCCCACGGCGTACACCGGCGCGTTCGCGGTCGCGGCCTCGCCGTTCGCGATGTCCTGCGCGAGGTGTCCACCGACGAAGCTGCCCGCGTTCAGGTAGTGGCCGAGCACCTGCGTGACCGTCCAACCACCGGCCGGCCACGTCGTCGTGTCGCCGACCGGATAACCGAACCCGCCGCCGCCCGCCGGCAGGCAGTTGTAGCCGATCTCGTCGTTCTGGAACGCGCAGACCTCTCCCTGATCGGCGCAGTCGACCATCATGATCTGGTCGTTCTCGCACCACACGAGCAGATCGCCCTCGCACACGCCCGTGTAGCCGAGCGTCGCGCAGTCGTAGTCCGGGCCGGTCGTCGATGCGACCGTGGTCGCGTCGCTGCTCGACGCCGTCGCGCTCGCGTCGCTCGGATCGCTAGCGCTCGTCTCCGCGTCGGACTTCGTCGCGCTCGCGCTCGCATCGTCGTCGTCGTCGTCGAGGCCGGTCGGGGCGTCGTCGTCCGCCCCGCTCGAGCTCGGCATCCACGCGCCGTCGCTCGCCTCGCCCTCGCCCGCGCCCGCACACGCCGCGACGACGGCGAGCACCCCTGCTGCCACCCACCTCGTGTCCATGTCGTCAGCGTACGAATTGCCGCACCGCGCGGGTGGTTCACGTTCACCGTGCGGCCACGAATCCGGCCCATGCGAGCACGCTCGAGCACGTCGCGAGCACGAGCATGCCCATGACGGCCACGCGCCGGGTGCCGACCCCGTGGGCCGCCCAACGCTGCCACGCGGCCGCAAACCCGATCGCGACGAGCGGCACTGCCGGCACGAAGTAGCGGTGATCCTCGCTCGCGCCGCCCCACGGCGTGCGGTGGAACGCCAGCAGGACGACGAAGGTCGCGATCGCGACACCCTCGCGCCAGCGCTTCGCGACCACGAGGCCCGCGATGCCGAGCACCAGGAGCGGCGCGCGGACGAGCACGCCCGCGCCTCGGCCGGCGCCGAGCAAGGTCCACACGCCCGCGATCGGGTCGCCGGAGAACGTGTCGCCGCGATCGCGCGCGAAACCGAAGGTGGCGTGGTGGTCGTAGCCGATTGCGTGCCACGAGCCGAACGCCGCGGCATGGTACGCGGCCGTCGCGAGCGCGGGCGCGAGCGCACCGACGGCGACGAGCGGCCACGCGCGCCACGGCACCGCGAGCGCGACGTACAGAGCGATCGGCACCACCATCGCATAGTCGCTCGCGACCGCCCAACCGCCGAGCACGCCCGCCACGAATCGCCACCTCGATGCGCGCGCCGTGGATTGCTCGGCGAGCGCGAGCGCGAGCGCCATCGCGATCCACAGCGTGCCGGTCGTGACGTGGGAGAAGAGCGCGGTCGAGTACGGTCCCCACAGCGTCGCGAGCCCCACGCCGGCGATCGCGAACACGCGCGCTTCGGTGTCGTAGCCGCGCACGCGGAGCAGTCGTTCGAGGCACACGAGCCCGAGCGCGCCGACGAGGGCACAGTGCAAGCCCACGAAGAGCGCCGTGCCCTGCAGCTTCGCGAGCGGCAGCGCACCGCCGTGCGACTCGCTGCGCGACACGTACGTCTCCGCGAAACGCCGGCCGGCCGGCGTCACCAACGTGCTCTTCCGCCGCGTCGCATCGCGCCACAAGAGCGGGTCCAGGAGGCTTCCGAGGACCACTGCGGGCACGGCCGCGGCGGCGGTGCCGGGCGGTCGATCCGAGTACTCGCGCCCGTCGACGACCGCGCGATCGACCCACAGCGTGAGGCCGACGTCCTCGTCGATCGCCACCTCTCCGCGTGCGAGGGCGCGGGCGAGTGCGACGTGCGAGCCGTCGTTGCTGCTGACGAACCCGGTGCCGGCGACGAGCCAGACGACGGCCATCGCCACGATCACCGCAGGCATCGTCCAGCCTCGCGGCGAGCGCATGGCCCATCGTAACCGAGGTATCGTTCACGCGGGTGGACGTCGCCGAAGCGATCAGCGCCGCGGAGGCGAAGTTCGAGGCGCGCCGACGCGCGGTCGGGCTCGTGCTCGCGCCGCTCGTCTTCGGCGTGCTGCTCGCGCTGCCGTTGCCGAGCCTGTCGCGGCCGGCCCACGCCCTCGCGGCGGTGGCCGCCGCCGTCGTCGTCCTGTGGATCACCGAGGCGATCCCGCTGGCCGCCGCCGCGTTGCTCGGCCCTGCGCTCGCCGTGCTGCTCGACGTCGCGCCGGCCAAGGAGGCGTTCGCCCCGATCGCCGATCCGCTCATCTTCCTCTTTCTCGGCGGATTCCTGCTCGCGGAGGGCCTGTCGCGTCAGTGTGTCGATCGACGGGTTGCCCTCTGGCTCATCTCGCGTCCGATCGTTGCGGGCTCGCCCGCGCGCGCGATGGTGGCGGTCGGTGCGATCTCGTTCGGGTTCTCGATGTGGATCTCGAACACGGCGACGACGGCGATGCTGCTGCCGGTGGCGCTCGGTCTGCACGCGACCATGGCGGAGGTCGTCGGTCCCGATGCGGAGCGCCGCCGCGCGCTCGACCGCTACGGCGGCGGGCTCTGCATCCTGGTGGCCTACGCGGCCTCGATCGGTGGCATCGCGACGCCGATCGGCACGGGGCCCAACGTCATCGCGATCGGCATGCTCGAGGCACGCCTGCACGAGCGCTTCGACTTCGCGCGCTGGATGGCCTTCGCGCTGCCCACCGCGCTCGTGATGTTCACCATCGCGGCGACGATGGCCACGCGCCGCTTCCCCGCCCCGGTCGCGCGCCTGTCGGGCCTCGCCGCCGAGGTCGAGCGCCAGCTCGCCGCGCTCGGGCCGGTGAGCTCGGCCGAGCGCCGGGCGATCGGCGTGTTCGCGCTCGCGATCGCGGCGTGGCTGATGCCGTCGGCGCTGCAGCTGTCGCTCGGACGCGAGCACGCGCTCGCGGCGTGGGCCCACGAGCACCTCGACGAAGGTGTCGTCGCGATCGCGTGCGCGACGCTGCTCTTCGTGCTGCCGAGCGGCGCGCCGCCGGAGCGCGACGGCGACGTGCCCCCGCGCCTGCTCGCGTGGGACGACACGCGTCGGCTCGACTGGGGCACCCTGCTGCTGCTCGGGGGCGGCCTCGCGCTCGGCAAGCTGACGTTCGAGACGAAGCTCGCCGACGCGATCGGCCGGGGCGTGCTCGAGCTCGCCGGCCCCATCGCGCAGCAGCCCGTGGGCCTCATGATCGCCGCGACGGCGCTCGTGGTCTTGCTCACCGAGGTCACGAGCAACACCGCGGTCACCACGATGATGCTGCCGGTGCTGATCGGCATCGCGGGCGCGGCGGGGCTCGACCCCATCCCGGTGGCGCTGCTCGCCACGGTGGCCGCCAGCTTCGCGTTCATGCTGCCCGTGAGCACGCCGCCCAACGCGATGGCCTACGGCACCAAGCTCGTGAAGATCGATCAGATGCTCGCGTTCGGCATCCGACTCGACCTCGTCGGCTTCGTCGTGCTCGTGATCGTCGGGCTCACGCTGGTGCCGCTGGTGTCGTGACGTAGCGCGTGGGATCCGGCACGTCCGCGTCGGCGAAGCCGCGGCGCCGCAGCGTGCAGCTGTCGCATCGGCCGCACGCGAGGCCGTGCTCGCCCACGACGACCGGGTCGTAGCAGCTCAGCGTCTCGCCGTAGTCGACGCCGTGCAGCTCGCCGAGCGCGATGATCTCGTGCTTGTGCAGGTGCAGGAGCGGCGTCTCGATGCGGATCGGATCGCCCTCGATGCCGCGCCGGGTGCCGAGCGCGGCGACCTCGGCGAACGCCGCCACGAACGCGGGGCGACAGTCGGGATAGCCGGAGTAGTCGAGCGCGTTCACGCCGATCCACACGTCGGCCGCGTCGATGGCCTCGGCCCACGCCAGCGCGTACGCGAGGAACAGGGTGTTGCGAGCCGGCACGTACGTGGTCGGGATGCCGTGCTCGCCCACCGGATCGCGATCCTTCGGCACCGCGAGCGCGCTGCCGTCGACGAGCGCGGTGGCGCCGGCGACGAGCGGGCCGAGATGATCGAGATCGACGATCTCGTGCGCGACCACGCCTCTGCGCCGCGCCTGCACGCGCGCACACGCGAGCTCGACGACGTGTCGTTGGCCGTAGCGGAAGCTCAGCGCGTGCACGCGACGGCCGAGCGCGCACGCGACCGCGAGCACCGTGGCCGAGTCGAGCCCGCCGGACAGGAGGACGACCGCGGCCCGCTCGTTCACGTCGCGCCGCTGCTGCCGCTGTCCTCGCCGTCGTCGGCGTCGTCGGCCCCGTTCGGCGGCAGACAGTTCTCCGGATCCAGCAGCGGATCGTCGGGGCAGCAGTACAGCGAGAAGTCGTCGTTGTTGTAGCCCGGCGCGCACACGCACGACGGCTCGAAGTCCGCGGTGGGCTGGCAGATCCCACGCTCGCTGCCGCCGCAGAAGAACCCGGTGCACGGGCTCGCGCGATCGAAGCAGTAGTTCTCCGACTTGTTGCACTCGCCTTCCATGCAGTGTCCGTCGGGCGCGAGGCACAGACCGCCGACGTTGCCCGGCGGCGGTTCCTTCTCGCGTTCGGCACCCTTCCAGCACGCGAGCGGCAGCGTGGCGAGCACGAACAGGCCCACTCGAATCCCGAACCATGCGTTCTTGCGTTGCATCGTCGACTGCCCCCGCGTCGATGGTCTGCCGAGCCACCGATGCGGTCGAACGGCAACGTAGCAGAGTCCTGCGCACGACCGGAACCGAAATCAGGCGAGTCAGGTTCTCGCGGACGCTCTACGTCATGGGCGATTCGCTTGTGCAACTCGCCCGATGCCGATCCAGACCGCCCAGTGCGCCGCGAGGTTTGACAAGCCCGGCGTCGTGCCCGTAGCGTGACCGACGATGTCTGGTCGTCTCCGTCGCTCCCATCGCTTGGGTGGTCTGGTGACTGCGCTCTCGCTCGCGCTGCCGTTGCATGCGCTGCCGACCACTGCACTCGCGAGCCCGTGGGCATTCGCAGGCCCCAAGAAGGTGACGCCCGCGGATGCGGCGTCGAAGCGCGCCGACGCGCAGAAGCTCGGTCGCGATCTCGCGAACGCCGACGCGGCCGCAGCCGGGATGCACTACGACGCGAAGGCGGCCGAGTGGGGCGACCCGGTGCTGTTCCTCGACGCCGCCGACGCGTACTTGAACGCGGCGGAGAGGGACAAGGAGATCGCGATGGCGGAAGCGGGCATCGAGCGCGCTCGCATCGCGCTCGACATCCTGTACTTCCACCTCGATCCCGCGTCGGACAAGAACTTCCGCATGGTCGACACGCCCGACATCGCCGATCTGATCTCGCGAGCGAACCTCGCGATCGATCGCGGCGAGACATTGATGGAGACGATCGCGAGCGGCGAGGCTGCAGCGCCCGTCGCGAGCGCGGACGAGGACAAGAAGAAGAAGCGCAAGAAGCGGGCGCCCGGCACCGGCAAGGGCCTGTTCATCGCCGGCGCCGTGACGACGGCGGTGGGCGGCGCGTTCGTGGTGATGGGCGTCGCGGGCCTGGGCATCGGCGCAGCCAACCAGAACAAGGCCGAGGACCCGGCGGTCTACGGCGAGGAGTACGACCTGCTCGAGGAGAAGGGGAAGCGGGGCAACGTCATCGCCGGGGTCGGGTTCGCGATCGGCGGGGCGGCGCTCGTCGGCGGCATCGTCATGCTCGTCATCGGCAAGAAGCGCATGCAGAAGGCGGGGGCCGGACCGCAGGAGGCGACGCCGACGCAAGAAGCGTCTGCACGCTCGCGCTCGCAACGACGCGCGTTCGTGCGCGTGTCGCCCACCTTGAACGGCGCCGCGATCTCGGGGAGATTCTAGCCATGTGCGCCAAGTCGAGGATCAAGGCACTCGCGCTGACCGTCGCGCTCGGGCTCGGCATCGGGCTCGCGAGCGAGACCGAAGCCGCGAGCAGCATGGGGTGTGACGACGTCAGCAACCTCTGCGTCGACTCGGGCGGTGCGAAGTACATCGCCGACACCACCGTCGCCCCGAAGGACAAGAAGAAGCGCATCGAGAAGGCCGGCAGCTCGCTGTCGATGCAGGTCGACGGCGGGCGCGGCAGCCTGTTCGTGAACGGTCGCTACGCCGGCACCGCGCCGCTGTCGAGCATCCCGATCCCCGCCGGACCGAACGACATCCAGGTGCGCGACGGCGCCACCGTGATCTCGACCGGCGTCCTGTGGGTGCCGAAGGCCGCGGCGATCTCGGTCACGATCCGGCACCCGTAGCCCGCGATCGGCCCGCGCGCCGCCCCGCCGAGGCGCGCTGGAGCGCGCGAACGCGCCTGGGGCCATCGGATCCGGACTGGGTGGATCGCCACCGCAGACCTGCAGATTCGACCAGCGACACGCCAGAGCGAGGAAAGATCGGTACCGGGCCCCACGCCAAGGATCGCTCTCGGCGCGCGTGCGCGTGTGCGCGCGGTTGAGCGCCGCACGTGCGCTCTCGTATGATCGCGGGCGGTGGAGGGGTCTGCCGAAGGGATCGGGCCGCGAGGCGTGCTCGCACCGGGCGGCGTCATCGGACGCTACGTGCTCGGGCGTCGGCTCGCGCGTGGCGGCATGGCCGAGCTCTACCTCGCAAAGGCGCGCGGCATCGCCGGCTTCGAGAAGCCGTGCGTGCTGAAGCTCGTGCTCCCCCACCTCGCCGACGATCGAGCGTTCGCCGAGATGTTCCTCGCCGAGGCGCGGCTCGCGGCCACGCTCGACCATCCGAACGTCGTCCACGTCGTCGACATCGGCGAGGTCGGTGGCGAGTACTTCTTCGTGATGGAATACGTACATGGTCGCGACGTGCGAGCACTGCTGCGCGCGCGACCGGGAGCGATCCCGCTGCCCGCGGCGCTCACCATCGCCCACGGCATCGCGGAAGGGCTCCACTACGTCCACGAGCAGCGCGACGGCGACGGCAAGTTCCTCGGCCTCGTGCACCGCGACGTATCGCCCTCCAACGTGATGGTGCGGTTCGACGGCTGCGTGAAGCTGGTCGACTTCGGCATCGCGAAGGCCACCGAACAGCGCAACGCGACGCGCACCGGGATCCTCAAGGGCAAGGTCCACTACATGTCGCCCGAGCAGTGCGAGGGCCACACCATCGATCGACGTACCGACGTCTTCGCCCTCGGCATCCTGCTCTACGAAATGACGACGGGTCGCACCCTCTTCACGGGCGCGAACGATTACTACGTGATGTCGCGGATCGTGCGGGGGATCTACGCGCGGCCGCGCGAGGTGGACCCCGCGTACCCCGAGGCGCTCGAGCGCATCGTGCTGCGCGCGCTCGCTCGTGATCCCGCCGAGCGCTACGTGTCGGCGCAGGCGTTGCAGCTCGACCTCGAGGCGTACGCCCGCGACGCTCGCATCTCGCTGTCGCCTCGCGTCTTGGCGCAGACGATGCTCGAGCTGTTCGGCGACGTGCCGCCGCTGGCCGACGACGACGAGACGGCGCCCACGCAGATCCACCACGGCAGCTCCGGCGCGCTCGCCATGCCCGCGGGTATGGCCGCGCCCACCGACGTGCTGCCGATGCCACCGTCGTTGCGCCCGCCGCCGCGTGCCACGCGACTGCAGGGCGCCGTCATCGCATTGGGCCTCGCGCTCGTCACCGCGGGCGCCGGCGGCTATGCGCTGCGCCGCGCGTTCGAGGACAACACGCCCGCGCAGCGCGAGCCCGCCGACGGAGGCGCATCGTTGTCGGCGCTCACCAAGGCCGATGCGGACGCCGAGCCGGCGAGCGCCACGTGGCCCGCGGCGCCGGTGGAGTCGAGGCCCGCGTCCACCCCGCGTCCGAGCGCGAGCTCGAGTGCGACGCCCGTCGCCGCGCCACTGCTCGTGCCCGCGACGCCGCCCACCGGCACGTCGTCGCCGATCGCCGCTCCGCCCGCGATTCCTCCGCTCGTGCCGCCCGCATCGACGCCCGTCGAGCCTGCGCCCGAGGTCGAGATCGAAGTCGCTGCCGACGACGACACGCGCGACCGTCGTCGCGATCGCAAGTCGACGCGCAAGAAGCCCTCGCACCGCAGCACGAAGCCGAGCTCGAGCGGCACGAACATGAAGCCCGCCGATCTCGACGGCATGTACCCGCCGTCGCTGCGCCCATGATCGCGCCCGCGTGCGTCGTCGCGATCGCGATCGGTCTCGGCGGTCCTGCGCCGGTGCCGGTGCAGCAACCGACGGGGCAGACACCCGCGGAGCCGCAGCCGCCCGAGCCGAAGGATCCCATCCGCGCGCGCGCCGAGGCGCACTTCGAGAAGGGCCTCCAGATCGAGAAGGCCATGCCCGAAGACGATCCGGCGAAGGCGAAGGCGATGCTCGAGGAAGCGCGGCGGGAGTACATGCTCGCGCACGAGGCCTTCACCGAGGCCTACGACAACACGAAGGAGCCGCTGTACCTCTACGCACGTGCGCAGGCGGCCCGCGCCGCGGGCCGCTGCGATCTCGCGCTGCCCGACTACGACGCGTTCCTCGGGACGCGACCCGACGCGGAGACGACGAAGTACGTGCTGGCCAACCGCGCGCGCTGCACCTCCGAGCCGCCACCGAAGGTCGCCCCCGCGCCGGTGCCGAAGACGAGCACGCCGGCCCATGACTCGAAGCCCGCCGACACGCCGCGCCGCAAGTGGATCCGCGATCCCGCGGGCGGCGTGCTCGTAGCGCTCGGCGGCGTCACGACGATCATCGGTGTCAGCCTCATCGCGTTCGCGGTGACGCGTGACGGCACCGCGGACTCGGCGTTCAACGAGGACGAGTACGTCAACCGCAAGCACGCGGCCCTCGTGCAGCACCGCGTCGGCATCGCGGCTGCCGCGGTCGGCGGTGCGATGCTGGTGGCCGGCGTGACGCGCTGGGGCGTGCTCGCGGCGCGCGAGCGCAAACAACGGGTTCGTGCGGGCGTGTCGGGCTCGCGGCGCGGCGCCGCGCTCACGGTGTCGGTATGGTTCTGAAGCCGTGGCGCGCCGCGGGGCTCGCGGTGGCGCTCGGCGGCGGCTGCTTGGATGCGCTCGAGTATCCGTGCGAGTCGGTCACGCAGTGCACGATCGACGGCAAGGACGGCACGTGCCACGCGTCGGGGTGGTGCGTGTACCCGGACGACGAATGTCCGTCGGGGCAGCGCTTCGGGCCCGCGGCGGGCGATGGGCTCGCGGACGACTGCGTCGGTGCGGCGTCGCAGGGCGGGAGCGCGGGCGAGAGCAGCGACGTGTCGAGCGCGGCGTCGGGCGTGGTCGAGCCGACCACCGGGGAGTGCGGCGACTGTTCCGATCCGCCGGGGCCGTGCTTCGCCGCGACGGGTGCATGCAACGGCGCGAGCGGGTTGTGCGAGTACGAGCCGCTCGAGGCCGGCATGCCGTGCGACCACGAAGATTCGTGCGCGATCACGGCGGAGTGCGACGGCGACGGCGAGTGCGTCGCGATCGACGAGCTCGAGTGCGCAGCCCCGGCGGTGTGCCGCATGCCGGGCACGTGCGATCCGACGACCGGCGATTGCGTGTACGAGCTGCTGCCCGCCGGGGCCGCGTGCGAAGACGGCGACGGCTGCACCGAGGACGACACGTGCAACGCGGCCGGCGAGTGCGAGAGCGGCCCGCTCTGCGAGTCCGACGATCCATGTCAGGTGGGCGCCTGCGTCGCGAATGCGTGCATGCTCTCCGCAGTGGCCGACGGCACGAGCTGCGGCGCAGCGGCGGCCGATCGATGCTGCGCGGGCGCATGCACGGACATCTCCACCGACGCGGCCAACTGCGGCGGTTGCGGTGCGGTGTGCCAGAGCGACGAGGCATGCGAGTCGATCGCCGTGACGACGCAGTGCTCGCCGCATCCCGCGGACACGACCGGTCGATGCACGTGCAACGGCGAGAACGCCGACTGCCCGCACGGGCAGATCTGCGTCACGGTCGCACCCGTGGTCGACCGCTGCGCGCCCGAGAACGCGGCGGACTGTCCGGGCGGCGACTTCCACGACGTGCCGAGCTGCCCGAACTACTGCGAGTACGTGGACTGAGTCCGTGCACGCGGTATCGTGGTGAAGGTGCGTCGCGTCGCGTGCATGGGGCTCTTGGCGATCGGGGGCTGTCTCGATCCCGTGGCATACCCGTGCACCACCGCGATGCAGTGCACCGTCGATGGACTCGACGGCACGTGCCATGGGTCGGGCTGGTGCATCTACCCCGACTCCGCGTGTCCGTCGGGGCAGCGCTTCGGGCCGGCCGCGGGGAATGGCCTCGCCGACGACTGCGCGGACACGGACGGGGGCGAGACGACGACGTCGAACGCGAGCGAGTCCGGCACGACCGAGTCGGGCGCGAGCGAGTCCAGCACGGGCGATCCGTGCGGCGGGATCGTGTGCGACGACCCGCCGTCGATGTGCCACGCGAATCCGGGCACGTGCGACGACGGCGACTGCACCTACGATCCGTTGCCGGTCGGCAGCGAATGCGACGACGGCGTGGCGTGCACGATCGGGGACACGTGCGGCACCACCGGCACGTGCGAGCCAGGTCCGGAATGCGTGCAGGCGGACGGCTGCGCGACAGGCGTGTGTACCGACGGCGCCTGCGTCTTCACGCCGGCGCCCGAGGGCATGAGCTGCGGCGTGAACGTGTCGGATCGCTGCTGCGGGGGCGTGTGCGTCGACATCTCCTCGGATGCGGCGAACTGCGGCGGCTGCGGCACCGCGTGTCCGTCGGACGAGGCGTGCGAGTCGGTGGGCGACACGCCCGAGTGCGATCCGCATCCGGCCGCGACGAGCGGGCGCTGCACCTGCAGCGCGGACACGTGCCCGAACGGTCAGGTGTGCCGCTCGGTCACGCCGGTCGCGAACCGCTGCGCGCCCGAGGACGGCACGCAGTGTGCGAGCGGCGTGTTCCAGAACGTCGAGACGTGCCCGAACTACTGCATCTACGGCACCGAGTGACTACGTCGGCACGTCGAGTCGCGCGGCCGTGCTGCTGCCACCGGGATGCGGCTCGTCCAGTAGGATCACCGGCACGGGCTCACCGCGGCCGGGGCTCCAGTGCAGGAGCTCGCCTTCGTGGTCCTGCACGCGCAGGAACGTGAACTGCACGCGCTCGCGTGGCAGGAGCACGTCGTGGGTGAACACCGCGATCCACGTGCCCGTGTTGAAGTACCAGCTCGAGTCCTTCGTGGCGCGGTTGGTGCGGAACAGCACCTCGTCGTGGCTGTGGCCGAACGACACGAGCGGCACGTCGAGCTGACGACCGATCTCCGCGGCCGCGCGTCGCATCGGCTCGGGCGGCACCGCAGCCGTGCCGCGCATGAGCGTGTACAGCACGGCGATGAACGCCGACAGCAGGAACACGAACCCGAACGCGAAGAACAGCGTGCCCTTCGCGAGCAGGCCGATCTTCACCTGGTTGATCGCGTGGTAGCCCGCGAACCACAGCCCGAGCACGAGCGATCCCACCAAGGCGATCGCCAGCAGGAACTTCAGCGCCTGCCAGCCGAAGCCGCGGATCGCCTGGAAGAGATCCGTGTGGGTCTCCTTCATCGAGTCGATCGTCTTCAGCTTCTCTCCCAATCCGCTGGCATCGGCGAGCTCGGCGAGCTCCTGGGCGTGCGTCTCCGCCAGCCGATCGCGCGCGCGCGACGGGTACTTCATCACGCGGCGCAGCACCTGCCACCAGAACCGCCAGTGGCTCTTCACGATGCGCACGAGCAGCTGCGGGTGGTTCACCATCAGCCACTTCAGGTAGCGCACGTTCGCGCGCGTGCTCGGCACGATGAACGTGATGTGGCCGAACGCGTTGTAGAGGTAGCGCTGGAAGAAGTTGCCGAGTGGGTTGTCGAGCTCGGCCTCGATCAGGCCGTCGGGCAGATCCACGAGGCCGCGCCGCAGCGGGAAGCGGAACGCGTTCTCGGGATCGTACTGGCAGCCGTGCTCGATCCAGATGCGCCCCGGCTCGTAGTGGAACCAGGGATGGAAGCGCAGCCGGCCGAGGCTCTCCGCTCGCGTGGCGCCGGCGAGCAGCGGGCTCGCGGCCAACACCTGGCGCATCGCGTCCTGCACGGGCTCCCACTGGATCTCGATGTCGTGATTGCCGGGCAGCACGACGATGGAGTGACCGCGCGCGAGCACCGTGGCGAGCGCGGTGACGAAGCGTGGATGGCCCTCGAGGATGCGCCCCACCTCGGCCGCGGCGCGCACCGGAGTGAGCACGGGCGCGTACTTCGTGCGACGACTCGGATCGTCGGGCAGCGGCACGGGATCGAGCCGCAGCAGATCGAACGTGTCGCCGTTGAGCACGAGCTCGAACGTGGTGCCGCGGCGCGCCGCGTCGTCGCACAGCCACTCGCAGAAGCTGCGGAAGTCGTCGTCGTAGAAGAACGCCTCGAGCTCGTAATAGCGGCCCGTCTCGGGGTTCTTGCCCCGTCCGAGGTGGAGATCGCTGACGACGACGAGATCGTGCATCCGGAATTCAGGCGGCGGCCAGCGCCGCGCGCGGACGGAAGCGGGCGTGCAGAGCAGCGAACACGAAGGTGACGATCGCGGCGAGCGCGAAGCCGGGCGCGGTGGACAGCGCCGCCGGCCCGTGCCACGCGATCAAGCCGATCGTCGCGAGCTGACGCGCGACGTCGAGTGGATACGCCCACGGTTTCCGCTCGACGAGCCCCGCGAGTGCCGCGAGCGTCGCGAGCACGACGAGGCCGGGCAGGATCATCGCGACGGGCTCGACCGTCGGTGCGATCGACATCACCGCACCGCTGCCGACGAACGCGATCCAGAAGTGGGCCCACACGTAGCGGCGCAGCGAACGCGGCAGCTCGGGGCCGTACTTGCGATACGTCGACGGCGACACCTCGGGCACGGGCGCACTGGGCCCCATCTCCGCGGGCTGCCAGCCGGGATGGGCCCACCACACGAACAGCTTGTCGCGCCAGCGCCGGAAGCCGCGCCCCTGCTTCATCACTTGCGCGAAGTACTCGAAGTTCGCCCACACCGGATTGAAATTGCGCAGCGGCTTGGTGACGCCGAACACGACCGGCTCCTCTTCGCGCTGGTAGGTGCCGAACAGGCGATCCCACAGCATGAAGATCCCGCCGTAGTTCTTGTCGAGGTACTTCGGATTGATGCCGTGGTGCACGCGATGCGCCGACGGCGTATTGAGGATGCCTTCGAGCGGACCGAGCCGGCCGACCAGCTCGGTGTGCACCCAGAATTGGAAGAACAGGTTGAGCGCGTACATCGTGACCCACACCGCCGCGGGCACGCCGAAGAGCGCGAGCGGGGCGTAGAACCAGATCGCGGTGGCGAGCTCGAACGCGGGCTGACGCAGCGCGACCGACAGATTGAAGTCCTCGCTGTGGTGGTGCACCACGTGCACGCCCCACATCACGTTCACGACGTGCGAGAGCCGGTGCCACCAGTAGAAGCCGAGATCGATGCCGACGAACGCGATGAGCCACGGCCACGGGCTGTCGTCGGCGAACGTGACGAGCCGCCAGTGCTCGTAGATCCACGCGTAGGCGAGGACGATCAGCACCTTCAGGAAGATCTCGACGACCTGCGAGGCGATGCCCGCACCGAGATCCGATACCATCGTGCTCGCGTTGTAGACGCGACGCCGCCGACGCTTCGCCACCATCGCCTCGACGACGATGCCGAGGATGAAGAACGGGACGAGCAGCTGGATGATGTTCTCGGGCATTCGCGCCCCGGCCGTCTCAGTTCACAGAATACGGCGTGGAGAGCGAGAACGCCGCGATCTCGGCGTCGAAGTACTCGCCCGCTTCCGTGAGCATCTGATACGTGCCGTGCATCGTGCCGAACGCCGTACCGAGCGGGCACGCGGACGTGTACTCGAACGACTCGCCGGGCTTGAGCACCGGCTGCGCCCCGACGACGCCGGGCCCGCGCACTTCTTCGACCTCGCCGTTCGCGTCGGTGATCACCCAGTGGCGGCTGATCAGCTGGACCGTTTCTCGACCGACGTTGGCGATGCGCACCGAGTACGCGAAGAGCCAGCCGCCACGCTCCGGATCGGATTGCTCCGGCACGTAGCGCGACTGCACGCTCACCTGGATCCCTCGGGTGGTTGCCTCCGACATCCCCCCGTCAGCGTACCGCATTAACGCCGAGGCGGAGCCGGCGCGAAGCGCCCCGGGAATGGGTCGGCGCCGCCGCTGCTACGGAACGCGCCGCCCCTCGCCTCCTCGCGGAAGAACGCGACGCCGACGACACCGACGTTCCGCGCGCGGCCGGTGCGCTCCGCATACGAGTCCTCGAGCTCGCTGAAGCGGAACGCGGCGACGGTGTCCTCCGACGTACGCCAGCCCTCGACGACCATGCTCGTGAACGGCTCGACGATGTAGCCGCGCTGATCGAAGCCCGCTTCGCTGCCGTCCATCACGTCGAGCCCGTCCACCGACGCGACCGCCTCGAAGCGCTCGTTCGCGTTGTTCTCGATGCCGATGCGATACGCGAGGCCCTGGCTGCCGAGCGCGAAGCGCTGGTCGCCGATCTGCGTGGCCGGGAACACACGCCCGCGATCGTCGATGAGCGATACCGCGAGCGTGCCGTCCACGTTCGTCACGCGCGACTCGAGGCGACCGAAGTCGTTCGATCGCCCCGCTCGCCGCCGCAGTCCCGACGTGTCGTCGTAGAAGAGCGCGATCACTTCGTCCGGCGAGGCGCTCGCGCGCTCGAACGGTGCCGTGCGGACCGAGCTCATGCGCTCCTCGCCGAAGGCGGTGCCGAGCGACGGCGCCGGCGACTCGCTCGCGGCCACCTCGTCGTCGGCCTCGAAGCCGGCGCTGCCGTGGGGCGTGGGCGATCGTCCGGCCGACGTCGCGAGCCGCTCGCCCTTCGGAGCGCTCGACGCGTCCGCCGGCGAGGAGAAATCGGCCGCGCCCTTCTGCTTCGCGCAGCCGGCAGCGAGGACGAGGAGAGAACCGGCGAGGAGGGCACGAACGGAACGCATGGTCACCTCGGCGGCCCGGAACGCCGGCCCGGGCGCGGGACTTACACGCCCCGCGCTATCATCGGGGGCACCCCCCGAGACCGATGACAGCCGAGCTGGAATCCAAGCGCACGGCGAGCAAGGCGCTCGTCCCGGCCGGCGGCAAGCCGCCGTCGACGGTGATGCTCGTGCGCGAGGCGATGACGGACGCGGTGGAGGTCCTGCAGGCCCAGCTCGAGCTCGCTGCGCTCGAAGTCCGCGAGGACGCGCGCGAAGCCGCGAAGGTCGCCGCCGGGTTCGCGGTGGGAGCCGCGCTCGCGATGTTCGCCCTCGCGTTCCTCGGCGCGGCGGCAGCGTTCGCGCTGGCGCTCGTGGTGCCCGCGTGGGCGGCGTGCCTGATCGTCGCGGTCCTCATCGCCAGCGGCGCGGGCGTAGCGGTCCAGTTCTCGCGCAAGAAGCTGTCCACCCACGACTTCAAGCCGTCGCGCACGCTCGAGGCGCTGCGCGAGAAGGTCGATCCCGACGGGGGAGCGCCTTCGTGAACGATCATCCCAACGAGCGGCGCAAGGACGAGCTCGTCGCGAAGATCCGCGAGCGTCGAGCGCGACTCGATCGCACGCTCGCGAGCCTCGACGATCGCGTCGCGGTGATCGCCGCGACCAAGGACCGTGTGGTGCGTGTCGGCCGGTTGACCGCCATCGCCGTGGGTGTGGTCGCCGTCACGCTCACCGCCGCGATGCTGTTCCGCGCGCTCTTGCGGCCGCGCGGGCGTCGGCGCTGACCGGTGCGTCCACGGACGACCGTTCACGCGGGATCCAGCGCATGTGCAGAGATCGGTTGCGCCGAGCCTCCGCCGGCGCTTAACGTTCACGGCCCGGCCCCTCAACCGGTGAAAGCGAGGACTCTCGATGTGGGAACGCGCAAGAGACTACGGTGACTCGGCCCTTTCGGCCCTCGGCCTCGAGCGGCAGCGCAGCTCGGTCGATTTCATCATGCCGGCGCTCGGCTTCTTCGGCCTCGGCCTCGTGGTCGGCGCAGGGCTCGGGCTGATGCTCGCGCCCAAGCGCGGCATCGAGCTGCGAGGCGACGTGCGTCGCGGGATCAACCAAGTCGGGCAGCGCTTGCGTCGACGCGCGAACGGGGTGGCCGAGAGCGCCGACCTCGACAGTGGCGACGATCGCGAAGCGATCAACGCCGGCGGGCGCTGACCATGACGACCGCCGAGGCCACGCCGGTCGACATCGACGACGGCGACGCCGAGCCGCAGCCCGCATCCGGGCCGGCCGCGCTCGTCGACAAGCTGCAGACCGCCGGCGAGCAAGTGGGTGCCTTCGTGCGCGAGCGTCCGCTCGCGGCGGTCGGCATCGCCCTGTTCGCCGGATTCATGATCGGGCGCCTCGCACGGCGCTTCTAGAGGACACGTGGATTCGAGATCGAACGGCGAGAACCCCGACGACGACGGCATCGACGTGGGTGCGTTGCTCGACGTCGCCACCACGCAGATCGTCGAGCAGGCGCGCCAGCATCCGGTGCGCACGCTCGGCATCGCGTTCGGCGTCGGCTACGTGCTGGGCGGCGGGCTGCCGCGCTTCGCGGTGCGTATGGCCGCAGGCGCACTGCTGCGCACCGCGGGCACGGCCGTGCTCGGCGCGCTGCCGTGGTGGCGCATCGCCGAGGGCTTCGTCGCCCACGGAGCCGACGACGGCGCGCACAAGGCCCCGAGCAACGGCCACGCGCGCGCGAACCGTTAGTCTGCGGCGACGCGTTCGTCGGCACCGACGTCCGGCAACGCGTCGCGCGGATCGCCTTCGAAGTCGTCGACCACCGGCATCGTCGTGAGCGGCAGCCCGCGATCGACGGCGTCGGTGGCGGTGTCGCGCAGGTGCAGATCGGGCACCAGCGGATCGACGATGAGCGCGAGGTCGGCGTACTCGAGGTTGCCGAGCGACTGACCGACGCCGCCTTCGCGCGGATACAGCCGATCCGTGACGAGATTGTTCGCCACGCTCACCGTCGTATCGCCGTAGCGGTATTCGATCGAGCTGTACACCGTGACGAGGTTGACGACGGTGTTGTGCAGGATGTCGACGTCGCAGCCGTGCCATACGGTGATCAGCGAGTCGGCGCCGTCGGTGGTGGCCGCCGCACCGATCCAGATCGCGTTGTTGCGGATCGTGCCGCCGATGTGCCCCCAGTAGACGCCCGGCGTGCACGGGTTGTCGTCGTACGCGCGCGCCTCGGTCGTGCCATCGCTGCCGAAGGCGATGCCGCGCTGGGCATCGAGCATCACGTTGCGCTCGACGAGGTTGTCGCGCGCGCCCTGGGTGAACTGCACGCACGGGTTGACGGTGGAGCCGTCGACCGTCGTGCCCGCGATGCACCAGTTGCCGCTGAAATGGTTGTCGTGCACGTGCCAGTCGCGGCCGCCGTTCACGCGCAGACCACCGAGCATGCACGGGTCCTGCGCGGTGCGGAACTCGTCGGACACGGTGGAGCGCGTGCACGCCAGCTCGCCCGCGTCCACGAACGGCGGGCCGGGGGCCTCGACGGAGATCTTCAGCTCGACCGAGTCGCCGAGCTCGAGTCGGTACATCCGCGGGCGCAGGATCGGCGCGTCGCCCGGCCGAATCGAGATGAGATTGCCGTTTCCGTTGCGCAGCTCGAGGTCGGTCAGCGTGACGTCGTCCGCGTGGATCCGGACGATCGGATCCACCATGAAGCCGCCGTCGAGAACGACCTCGCCGTCGCCGCGCAGCGTGACGCCGGCAGCGGTGACGACGAGCGGCGGCCGCCCGGCGCGATCGTAGGTGCCCGCCTGCAACAGGATGGTGGAGCCCGGCGCGGCGCTCGCGAGCACGTCGTCGATCGTGTCCGGATCGGCCTCGATGGCGTCGTCGGCCTCCGGCAGCGGATCGCAGCCCGGCGGCAACGGCTCGCCGCCGTCGTCGCTGCCACCCGAGCCCCCGCCCTCGGATAGACCCAGCCACGCGGGATTGTCGACGAGACAGCCCGCTGCGACGAGGGTCACGAGCGCGCACCGGCGCACCGCGCCACCGTAGCACGGGCCCGAGACTCGACGATACCGGCCGGGTACGGCGATGATGCACGCGCGTGTTCCTTTCCGGATCCGCCGCACTCGCACTGACGCTCGCCTTCGGGGGTGCGCCCGAGCCCGAGACGGTGGTCGTGTTGCCGCTCGAGCTCGACGGCGAGCTCCCGCAGAAGTGGATCGACGAGGCGCAGAGCCGCATGCGTGCCGGGTTCGGGCGCTCGAGCGTGACGCTCGTGGAGAGCGCGCCCGGGGGCGCGGTGGGCTGCCGCGATCGCGCATGCATCCGCGGGCTCGCCGACACGGCGAGCCACGTGGCGACACCGCGGCTGCGCGTGTCGGGCGAGCGCGACTACACGTTCGCGATCGACGTGGCGAGCACACGCACGGGCGAGGTCGTCGCCACCGTCGAAGGCGAGTGCGACCTGTGCGGATTCGAGGAGGTGGGTGCGTTGATCGAGGCGAAGGCGGTGGCCGCTGCGGCGGCGCTGGAGAAGCTGCGCGCCGCGTTCGCGACGGTGGAGATCGGCACGCGACCGCTCGGTGCGACCGTGGAGGTGGATGGCGTGGTGCAGGGCACGACGCCGCTCGATCTCGAGCTCGCGCCCGGCGTGCATCGCCTGCGCGTGACGAAGCCCGGCTTCGTCGAACAGGTGTTCGAGTACGAGGCGATCGAGGGCATGCGCAAGCGCGTGGACATCCCGCTCGAGGCCGAGTCTCCTCCGGGCCCCGATCCCGCGATTCGTCGCTCGCGCGACATGTTCATCGCCGGCGGCGTGCTCGGGTTCCTCGGGCTCGGGGCGGTCGGCGGAGGTGCGGCCCTGCTCGCGATCGACGGCGAGCCGTACGAGCGCGACTGCCAGACCGACATCGAAGGCAACTGCCGGTACCTCTATCGCACCGCCAACGCCGGCATCGCGACCATCGCCGTGGGCGCGGCCGGCACGATCCTCGGCATCACGCTCGTGGCGCTCGGTGCCGACGCGCGACGCAAGGCCGCGCGCCGCAAGGCCGGCGTGCGCCTGCAGCCCCGTGCGGGGGGCTTCGCGATCGCGTTCTGATCACTTCGGCTTCGAGGTGAGCTTGTCGAGGCGCGCGAGGCGTTCGTCGGCCACGCTCGAGCCCAGCTCCTGCGCGCGCTCGTAGGCGCGACGCGCCGCGTCGTACGCCAGCACCTTGAAGTGCGCATCGCCCAGGAGGATCCGGATGCGAGCCGAGCGCGGCGCGGCGTCGGCCGCCCGCGTCGCGAAGCGCACGGCTTTGTCGTAGTCGCCGCGCTCGAAACGGATCTGCGCGAGCCCGGCGAGCGCGTCCGCGTCGTTGCGGCGGGCCTCGAGCGCGCGATGGAATCGCGACTCGGCGTCGGCGAGCTCGCCTTTCTTCAGCGCGAGCTGGCCGGCCTTCACCTCGCGCGCCGCGGTGGCGGCATCGCCTGCGGTCGGGGCAGCTGCCGTCTTCGCATCGCCCGGGGCCACGATCGACGGCTCGTCGTCCGTTGCCGACGCCGGGCTCGCCGTCCGCGTGCTCGCCTGCGCGACGACTTGCTGGCCCTCGCGCTCGCTCGCGCTCGCGACGTCGCGCTCTCCCGGATCCAACAGGGCTTCGAGCCTCGCGCGAGTCGACGCCGCCGTGCCGCTGCGCCGACGATACAGCGCGCGCACCTTCTCCGTTCGCGAGTAGCGATCGCCGTCGGCCAGTACGGCCAACGGCTCGGCCGCCGCCAGCTCGCTCGCCGAGAACGCGCCGCTCTCGGCCTTGCCCCGCAGATCCGCGAGCTGGCCCAGGCTCAACGACGCGCGCGCGGCTGCATGCTCGTGATCCGGCGTGAACAACAGCGCGGCCGCGTAGAAGTCGATCGCGAACGGCGCTCCGCCCTCGCGCTCCCAGTACTCGTCGCCGAGCCGCACGAGGGTCTCGGACATCTCGGCCCGCAGATCGCTCGCGACACGCAGCGCTTCGGGCCCCTCTTCGCGCTCGAGCTCGATGATCTTGCGGAACGCGGTGGGTCCGTCCGGCGCATCGACGGGGGGATGCACGTAGTAGCCGCGCGCCGCGGCGGCCCGCGCCTCGCCGGCGAGCCGCTCGGAGCGCTCGAGATCCGCTTGCGTCATGGGTGGCTGCAGCGCGATCGGAATCGCGACGGCTGCGGCTCCGGCGAGCGGCAACGCGAACGCCAACGCGAGCAAGCCGCGGCGGCGGCGGCGGCGATCCTCGACGAGCGCGTCGAGCAGCGCGAGCATGTCGGGGAATCGATCGCGGGGCTTCACGGCGAGCCCGCGCACGATCACGCGATGCAGCCACGGCGGCACGCGCGTGGCCTTCGGCGCGGGCGGCCCGGCCTCGATCGCGCGCAGGTGCTCCTCGACGGTCGGCCCCTCGAACGGCAGCTCGCCGTACAGCGCGGACCAGAGCGCGACGCAGAACGCGAACTGATCGCTCGCGGGCGTGCCAGCACCACCGGCGAAGAGCTCCGGCGCCATGTACGGCGGCGTGCCGGCGAGATAACCCACGCGCGTCATGTCGCGCTCGAGCAGCGACGTCTTCCCGGACGGCGGCGTGGGCGGATCGCCGTCGACGGTGGGCGTGCCGTCGAACGCCTTCGCGAGTCCGAAGTCGAGCACGACGGCGCGCCACTCGGTGCCACGCTGCTCGACGATCACGTTCGACAGCTTGAAGTCGCGATGCACGAGCCCGGCCTCGTGCGCGGCGACGAGGCCGCGACCGGCCTGCAGGAACACGTCGCGCACCTCTTGCCACGAGCGCGAGCCGTCGCGCGTCCACGCGTGCAGCGTGGGGCCCGCGACGAACTCCATCGCCACGAACACCTGCTCGCGGTGCAGCCCCACGTCGTGCACCGCGACGGCATGGGGATGTCGAACGCGCGCCATGGCCTGGGCCTCGCGCAGCAGGCGATCGGTCGGATCCCCGAACGCTCGCCGTGCCTCGGGATCGGGCCGGAGCAGCTTGATCGCCACCTTGCGATCGAGCTGCGGATCGTAGGCCGAGTGGACGTCGCCGAGCCCGCCCGCGCCCACGTGCTCGATCACCACGTAGCGCCCCACGACCGTGCCCGCCGGCAATGCGTTCGGAGTCGCGCCGGCATGCACCACGGTCGGTGCATCCGTGCGCGGATCACCGTGGGCGATCATGGCGCCCGAAGTATCGCACGGCTAAGTCTTCGAGGAGGAAGCTCCCGCTTCCTCCTCCCGCGCCGGCGGAGCCGTCGCGGGTCCCTCCTCCTTCCGGTCGCTTCGCGACGAGAGCCCGACAGCATCCGCTGTCGGGCTCTCAGACGATGCCGTGACGGCGCAAGAGCTCGGTGAGATACGAGCGATCCATCTCGGCCATGCGCGCGGCGGCGCGCACGTTCCCACCCGTGCGCTCGAGCAGCGCTCGCAGGTAGCGGACCTCGAAGTGGTCGAGCAGCGCGCGCCGGGCCTCGCGATAGGGCTGGTCCACCAGGGCGTCGACCGGGTCGCCGTGCGCGGTCGCGGCGGCCAGCGCCTGTTGCACCGGGTCGGGCCGCGGCGGCTCGCCGGTCGCGAGCGCACGCGACACCACGTTGCGGAGCTCGCGGACGTTGCCCGGCCACGCGTGTCGCTCGAGGCGCACGAGGTCGTCGGCGTTGAACAGCGCATGCGCGGGCATCGGACGCCCGGCCTGCGCGAGGAAGTGCTCGACGAGCGGCACGATGTCGCCGGCACGCTCGCGCAAGGGCGGGATCTCGAGCAGCACCACCGCGAGCCGGTGGTAGAGATCGAGCCGGAACGTGCCCGCGTTCACGCGCGCTCGCAGGTCGCGGTTCGTCGCGGTGACGAAGCGGAGGTCGACCTCGATCTCCTTCGTGCCGCCCACGCGCCGGAAGCGGCCGCGCTCGATCGCACCGAGCAGCGCCACCTGGATCGGCTCGGGCAGCTCGCCGAGCTCGTCGAGGAAGAGCGTGCCTCCGTGCGCACGCTCGAACGCGCCGGCATGCGCACGATCGGCGCCCGTGAATGCGCCGCGCTCGTGGCCGAACAACTCGCTCGCGACGAGCGTGGGCGCCAGCGCGCCGCAGTCGACCGTGACGAACGGCCCCTCGGCGCGCGGACCGAGATCGTGGAGCGCGCGCGCGACCAGCTCCTTGCCGGTGCCCGACTCGCCGAGCACGAGGATCGGCACGTCGGCGGACGCGAGCTTGGTGATGCGCGCCATCAGCTGACGCATCACCGCGCTGTGCCCGACGAGGCCCGCGATCGAGTCGTCGCCGTGCAGCTCCAGCATGACGAGCCCGCCGTCGGCGATGTGCAGCGACGAGTCGCCGATGCCGACGAGCGTGCCGGGCGGCACCGTGACCGCGTTGCCCCGCACGTGCACCGCACCGATCTGCGTGCCGTTCGTGGAGTCCTTGTCCGCGACGCGGATCCGATCGCCGACGGCCGTGAGCTCGAGGTGGTAGCGCGACACCTTGGGATCGGCGAGCACGAGATCGTTGCCCGGCGCGGTGCCGACGGTGAGGCTGGCCCCGCGCGCGACGACCTTGCGCCCGGCATCGGCCCCGCGCTTGACCACGACCTCGACGGCGCGCACCGGCAACCCGGTCATGCGGCTCGGCAGCGTGCGGATCTCGGTCACGGGCGGCCAGAGTGTACCGCGATCGGCCCCGCGGTCATCCGCACTCGAATTCGACTTGGGTCGGCTCGAACGCGAAGACGGTGGTGCCGTCGCCGATCTGGCCTTCCGTGTTGGTGCCCCAACACAGGATGCGCGCGAGGTCGGTCTGCACGCAGGTGTGCGTCTGCCCCGCGGCGACGGCGACCACGCCCTCGCCGAGCTCGATCTCGACGGGCACCAGCGTGTAGAGATCGTTGCCGCCCTTGTCGGGCTCGAGCATCAGCTGCCCGTTGTCGTTGCTGCCCCAGCACCAGAGCGCGCCGTCGTCGTCGATGGCGCACGTGTGGTGCGTTCCGGCCGCGAGGGCCACGACGGCCCCGGCCTCGATCGGCAACGCGACGGGGACGGGCGTGAACTGATGCGCTCCGCTGCCGTCGCCGAGCTGGCCGAGGTCGTTGCGACCCCAACACTGCACCGCACTGTCGACGAGCGCGCACGTGTGCTGGCGGCCGAGCGCGATCGCGTCCACCGCCGCGGGCAGCGGCACGATCGTGGGATCGACGACGACCATCACGGTCGCAGGATCCTGCGCGAGCTGGCCGTGGGAGTTGCTGCCCCAACACGACAGCGTGTCGTCCACCAGGATCCCGCACGAATGGTTGCCGCCGAGCACGAGATCGAGGTAGCCCGCGTGCGAGTACACGATCGGTCCCGGACCGACGGCCGCCGACGTCAGCTGGCTCTCCGCGTTGCTGCCCCAACACGTGCCGGTCGTCGCATCGGCGACGCACGTATGCGAGAGGCCGGCCGACACGTGCGCGCTCGGTGTGGCCCACGTCGCGGGGGTGGCCGGCAGCACCGGAGTGCCAACCACGGGATCGACTTGGTTCGCCCCGTTGTCGCCCCAACAACGCACGTTGCCGTTCTCACTGCGCACGCATGTGTGCCGCACGGCGGAGATCTCCACGATCGGATCATCGGGCTCCGTCGCGATCGCGGGCACCGGCACCGGCTCGAACGGATTGCCGGAATCGCCGAGCTGCCCCAGGTCGTTCGCGCCCCAGCACACGACGCCGCCGTCGTGGCGGAGCACGCAGTTGTGGCGATCGCCGGCCTCGAGCACGGAGACGCACGAACGACACTCGCCCTCGTCGCACTCCAGTCCGGTTTCGCACTCGTCCCCGGCGCAGCACGCCTCGCCCACCCCGCCGCACGCGGGACCGGTGTCCTCGGTGGAGTCGCTGTCGCCGTCGAGCGTCGTCGACTGGGTGGTGCTCGTATCGAGCGACGTCGGGCTCGTCGCGTCGAGGCTGCTCATCGTGTTCGTGGTGGGATCGAGCGACGTCGTGCCCGTGTCCTCGCCGACGCATTCACCCCCGAGCCCGTCGCCCGCGGCGTCGTCGTACCGCAGGCCGGTCTCGAGGCACTCGGCATCGGGATAGGCACAGAACTGCCCCTCCGCGCACACTCCGCCCTCGTGCGCGTCGCAGTGCGAGTCGACATCGCAGGTGAACGGCTCGAACGACAAACAGCCCGCGAACGCCCCGCCCATGAGCGTTCCGGCCATGATCGCGATCGCGCGGCCCATTGCCCACTGCAGCCACCGCGACCCGAGCCCGACGCAGACCATGGAAGGCTGCAGGGTACCACGGCGCGCCGGCGACGTTCCTTGAAGGGTCGAGGCGCGCGGGGATAGGATGGTCCAGGCAGGATGACGCGCGATGCCGCACCGAGCGACGTCGACGTCGAGCACGACGTGCTCGACGGCGACTTGATTGAACGGCTCGGCCGTTACGACTTGTTGCGTCGGCTCGGCGCGGGCGGCATGGCCGAGGTCCACCTCGCGCGCGCGAGCGGACCCGAGGGATTCCAGAAGCTCGTCGTGCTCAAGCGGATCCTCCCCCACCTGTCGGCGGATCCGGAGTTCGTGCGCATGTTCCTCGCCGAGGCGCGGCTCGCCGCGATCCTCGACCATCCGAACGTCGTGCAGGTGTTCGACATCGGTCGCGATGGCACCGACTGGTTCTTCACGATGGAGTACGTCTACGGGGAGAACCTGCAGACGGTGCTCCGGGCCGTGCGGCGCCATTGCACGGCGTTGCCTCTCGAGCACGCGATCACGATCGGCATCGGGCTCGCGACCGGTCTGCACTACGCGCACGAGCGCGTCGGCTTCGACGGACGTCCGCTGCAGATCGTGCATCGCGACGTGTCGCCCACGAACGTCATGATCACGTACGACGGCTGCGTGAAGATGGCGGACTTCGGCATCGCGAAGGTCACCTCGCGCACCGACGTCACGCGGGCCGGCATTCGCAAGGGCAAGGTGCCGTACATGTCGCCCGAGCAGTGTCGTGCCGAGGGGCTCGATCGGCGCAGCGACGTGTTCTCCCTCGGCATCGTGCTCTACGAGTGCACCACGATGGTGCGGCTGTTCGACGGCGACAACGAGTTCGGTGTGATGAACCGGATCGTGAACGGCGACGTGCCGCCGCCGTCGACCCAGCGCGCGAACTATCCGAAGGAGCTCGAGCGCATCGTCATGCGGGCGCTCGGTCGCGAGAAGAACCAGCGCTACGCGACCGCGGCAGAGCTCGCCACGGATCTCGAGGCGTTCGCCCGCGACCGCAAGCTGCGGGCGACGCCGGCAGCGCTCGGCGAGTTCCTGCACGAGGTGTTCAAGCCCAAGGCGTTCCCGTACGGGGCGCTGGCGGGCACCGCCGTCGCTCCGCCGTCGCTCATCCCCACCGGCAATCACGATCTCGGCAGCGCGCGCAGCTCGAGCTCGTCGTCGGCGCCGATGATGCACCTGACGCCGTCGTCGCATCCGTCGCACACGGCGTCGTCGCGCATGCCGTCGACCGGCTCCGCGATCCATCCGCCCGACCGGACGCTGCGCAACGTCGCGATCGGGCTCGGCCTGTGCGCGGGCGTGGCCGTGCTCGCGCTGGGCGGCTTGTGGGCGGCGATGATCGTGCGCGACGACGCGGACGCGACCGTGCCCGCGGCCGTCACGGCACCGACGCCGACCGCACCCGCGAGCGAGCCGTTGCCCACGCCGACGTCCGTTCCGACCCCCACGCCCACGCCCACGCCCACCGCCGCACCCGCGGCGGTTCCCGCACCCACGGCCGCGCCCACGCCGGTCGTCGAGGCGCCGACGGCCGAACCGCCAACGGTCGCGGACGAGCCGATCGTCGAAGTCGAGCCGAGCCCCGGGCCGCGACCCGGGGGCGGGAAGTCGAAGTCGAAGGCGAAGAAGAAGGACAAGCCGACGACGGAAGGCGACGGCGATCACTCGCCCGACCTCGACGCGTTCCTGCCCCAGTGATCGCCGATGATCGCCGTCCTCGTCTCGCTCGCGCTCGCCCTCGCCCCTGCGGAGCTGCTGACGGATCCCGAGGCCAAGCGGCTGTTCGCCGAGGCGCAGCAGGCATTCGAGGCCGGCGACTACGCGACCGCGAGCGCACGGCTCGAGTCCGCGTACTTCATCGAGCCGAAGGGCGCACTGCTCTACCCGTGGGCGCAGGCGGAACGTCAGCTCGACCACTGCGAGACGGCGATCGACCTGTATCGCAAGTACATCGACAGCGGTCCGTCGGAGAAGATGGCGGCGGCGGCGGAGTCGAACATCGAGCGCTGCGAGCTGCGGATGAAGGAGGCGAAGAAGGGCGACGAGCCACCGCCGCCGATCGAAGGCACGGACGACGAGGTGGCGCCGTTCGGCGAAGTGGAGACCGACGACGAGCCGCCCGGCAAGCAGGACGAGCTCGATCCGCGCAAGGACAAGATCGGCGTCGCCGTGGGTGCGACGCTCGTGGGCGTCGGTGCGGCGGGCCTCGCCGCGGGCGGCACGTTGCTCGGCGTCGCGGCCGGCCGCGCGAAGGCCACCGACGACGCGACGAGCCAGACGCGCTACGAGGAGCTCCGCAAGCAGGCGAAGTCGCTGAACACGGGCGGCATCGTGGCGCTGTCGATCGGCGGCGCGCTTCTGGTCGGCGGCATCGTGCAGCTCGCGATCGTCGGCGCGAACCGCAAGAAGGCGAAGAAGGCGAGCCTCTCGATGTTCACCGACGGCCGCACGAGCGGCATCGTGTGGAGCGGACGCTTCTGATCACGCGCCGCTCAGCACGATCGTGATCGTGTTCGAGCCCTGGTTCGCGCTCACGAGGTCCGGTAGGCCGTCGTCGTTGATGTCGGCCGTCGCCACTGCGACCGGCGTGGGGCCCGTGATGAACTGCGCGACCTCGGCGAATACCGCCTCGCCGTCGTTGAGCAGCACGCGGATCGTGCCATCGCCCGCGCTGGCGACCACCAGATCGCGGTCGCCGTCGAGATCGAGGTCGGAGAGCACGAGCCCGCTCGGGGTCGACGCGCTGCCGAACGGCACCGGCGCCGCGAAGCTGCCCAACCCGTTGCCGCGCAGGAGCGTGAGCGCGTTGGCCGTCGCATCCACCGTCACCGCGTCCGCGAGACCATCGCCGCTCACGTCACCGCCCGCGACGCCGCGCGGCTGCGCGCCCACGGGATACGCCGCCGACGCTCCGAACGCTCCAGTGCCGGTGCCGAGCAAGAGGCTCGCCGTGTTCGACGTCGTGTTCGCGGCGACGACGTCGATCGCACCGTCGTCGTTCGCGTCCACCAGCGCGAGCGCGACCGGTCCCATCTGCACCGCGTGGGGGACCATCGCCGCGAACGAGACGCCGTCGGCGAGGAACACACCGATCGTGCCGTCCGTCGCGTTCGCGACGACGACGTCGTCGCGACCGTCGTCCGCGAAGTCCGTCACGGTCACCGCCGACGGCCCCATCCCGGTCACGAACGCGCCGCCGCTCGAGAACGTGCCGTTGGAGTTGCCGCGCAGCCACGAGATCGTCGCGTCGACCGAGTTCACGGCAACGACGTCCAGGTGATCGTCGTCGTCGAAGTCGCCCGCACCGAGCGCGACCGGTGCGTCGCCGGTGGAGAATCCCGTGGGAGGGCCGAAGTCGCCGTTGCCTTCGCCGATGCGGATCGCGATCTCGTCGTCGTCGCGATTCACGGTGACGATGTCGAGCGCCTCGTCGCCGTCGAAGTTCGCGACCACGACGCCGCTCGGCGCCGCCCCCATCACCAGCATCGCCGGAACGCCGAGGCACAGCTCGCCGGCCTGCGCCACTCCGTCGCCGCACATCGCCTCCCCGGTGCTCGACTCGTCGACGCTGCTCTCGGAGCTCGAGCTCGTCCCGGTGGTGCCCGCAGCCACGCACACGCCGGCCTCGCACACGAGATCGGCGTCACACGAGCCCCCTGGGTCGCACGGGCAGCCGAGGATGGGGACCGGACACTCCGTCGACGTGTCGGCGCTGCCCGTGCTCGAGGTGTCGGTACCGACGCCGCTGGTGGTCGGCGAGGTCGTCGTGTCGTCGTCGTCGTCGCTGCCGCCGTCGCCAGTGCACGCCGCGAGGGCTGCGACGACGCCGAGCGTGCGGGAGAACCGTATCCAAGCCATGGGCCCGAGTGTGCCGGAGCGCGGCCGCGACGGCAAAGCCGTGCTACCGTCGAACGGCCGCGCCCTTCGAGGCTCGCTCTCGCGCGATGTGTCGCATCTTCGGGTTTCGCTCCGTCATCCAGAGCCAGGTCCATCGCAGCCTGGTCAGTGCCGACAACGCCCTCGTGCTCCAGAGCGACCGGCATCCCGACGGCTGGGGGGTCGCGTACTACAACGCCGGGGCCCCGCACGTGATCAAGAGCGTCGCGACCGCGCTCGACGACGCGCTCTTCCGGCGCGTGTCCGGCATCGTCAGCTCCGAGACCGTGCTCGCGCACCTGCGCAAAGCGACGCAGGGCACGCTGTCGATCGTGAACACGCACCCGTTCCAGTACGGTCCGTGGGTGTTCGTGCACAACGGCAACGTGGCCGACTTCGATCGGATCAAGCCCGAGCTGCTCGCGCGCATCCCTCCGGTCTTGCGGCGCTTCATCCTCGGCGACACCGACAGTGAGGTGCTCTTCTACCTGTTGCTCGGCAACATGGCGCGACGCTGCGAGCTCCAGCGGCCCGGCTATCCCATCGCCGATCTGATCGCTGCGGTCCGCGAGACGATCGAGGACGTCGTCGAGCTCGCCGGGCCGATGCACGACGTCGAGGACGGCCCGCCCGAGGCGAACTACCTCACCTTCGTCGTCACCAACGGCACGACGATGGTCGCGCACCACGGCGGCAAGCCCCTGCACTTCACGACGTGGAAGAAGAAGTGCCCCGAGCGGGGCGAGTGCCCCAGCTTCGGGCCCGAGTGCGAGCGACCCACCGATCATGGATTCGTGAAGCACCTCGTGGTCTCCAGCGAGCCGCTACAGGGCGAGAACGTGTGGACACCGCTCGCGGTGGGCGACATCGTGGGCGTCGACTGGCGCATGCAGCTGTCGCGCGCGCGGCTCGACGGCGCTCCGGCCACCGCGTGAACGAGATGGAGTCGCGCCTGCCTCGCTTCTCGCTCGCCGTGCCGTGCACCGTCATGGCCGCGTTGTGCGGGTGGGCGGCGCTCGTGCTGCCGTGGCGCTCCTGGACGGCCTTCGCGATCACCACCACCATCGTCGGCGCCGTGCATGCGATCACCGCGGTGCTCGCCGTGGTCGGCAGCCCGCGCCGCGGATCCGCGTGGCGCCTGCAGTCGGTCGTCGCGCTCACGTGGCTCGGTTGGTTGACGTGGAACCTCGTCACGTCGGCGTCGTACATCGCCGAGCTCTACGGCGGGCTCGGCCGCGGCGTGGCGGTCGCGCTCGCGCTCGTGTGGGCGATCGCCGCGTTCTTCACGTTGCCGCTGTCGCTGTGGGGGCTCGCGAGCACCGGCGGCATCCGCAATCGCCGGCGCAGCGGCGGTGCGGCGATCGTGGCGCTCGTGCTGTTCGGCGCGGGCGTGGTGTGGAGCCGCTCCGCCGGTGCAGCGCGTCCCACCCTCGTCGCTCGCGAGCTCGATGCGACCGCGATCGCCCGCGCGATCGATGCGGTCGTGCCGAGCCCGATGCCGGCCCGCGCCACGGTGTCGCTCGCCGCGGCGCCGGCCTCCTCGTGCGAGCGTGCGCCGCACGACGCGGCCATCACCGTGCTCGCCAGCTTCGTGGTCGACGACGCGACCGACCTCGGACCGCGATCGATCTGCGTGCAGGACGAGTCTCTCGCGGCCGCCGTCGATCGCGTCAAGGCAGCGCTCGCGGACGACGCGGTGCGCGGACCGATCGCGATCGACGTGATCACCGCGACGCACGCCCTCGATCACCTCGCGCCCGTGGCGGACGGACTGCTCTTGCGGCCAGGCATCGACGGCGTGTGCGAGGACGGCTCGTGCTTCGCGCCGTGGCAGCTGCTCGCGCGCGATGCCTTCACGGTCGTCATGCCGATCCCGGTCGTGCCGGATCTTCGCTTCGGCTTCGACCCCGCGATGGTGCGCAAGGCACTCGGCCGACGCGGCGCTCCCGGCATGGACGGGCTCGTCCGCATCACGACCGAGAGCTTCACGATCGACGACGCCGGCGGCCTGCATCGCCTGCATCGCCTGCGCGAGCCGACGCCCGAGCTCGACGCGGACACGCTCGCCACCGCGCGTCGCAACGCGGAGCGCTACATCCTCGCCGCCAACGGCGACGACGGGCGCTTCGAGTACAAGCTCGACCCGTTCACGGGCGTCGTCTCGCACAAGGGCTTCTCGCTCGCACGGCAGGCCGGCACCACGCTCGTGGTGTGCGAGATCGCCGAGGATCGCGAGCGTGCGCGCGTCGTCGCCACGCGTGCGATCGAGATGCTCGTGTCCACGGCGCGTCGACACGGTCGCGTGCAGGCCCTCGCGTACCCGGCCGAAAAGCAGGTGAAGTCGATCGGGCTCGGTGACACCGCGCTCGCCTCGATCGCGCTCTTGTCCTGTCGCGACCTCGTGGGTCCGCGCTTCGACGAGGACATCGATCGCATGACGCGGTTCCTGCTCGCGATGCAGCGGCCCGACGGCGGGTTCTATCCGCGCTTCGACACGAAGACGGAGACACCGGTGCCCGGCCCCGATCCTCTATACGCCGTGGGCCAGGCCGTCTTCGCGCTCACGCTGCTCGAGGATCTGGCCGCGCGCGGCGACAGCGAGGTCGATCTGCCGGAACACGACGTCGTGCGCGAGGCGGTCGAGCGCGCGATGACGTACACGGCCGAGGACTACTGGCAGACGTTCGCGCGCGACTTCTTCTGGATGGAGGAGAACTGGCACTGCCTCGCGGCTCGGGCGGCGCTCGGCCACCACCGCCACGACGGCTACGAGCAGTTCTGCCTCGACTACGTGCAGTACAAGAAGCGTCTCATCCTCGACGTCGACGACGGCGTCGATGCCGACCTCGTGGGCGGCTACGGGTTCGGCAACGTGCTGCTCCCGCACAACACGGGCTCGTCGGGCTTCGGCGAGGCCATGTCGGCCGCGATCGCGGTGGCGCGCGAACGCGGGATCGACACGACCGACGACGAGCGCGCGCTCGCGCGAGCGCTGCGGTTCCTGTTGCATCACCAGTGGAACGAGGTGAACTCGTTCGCCTGCGATCCGTCGCATCCCGTCGTCGGTGCGTTCAGCGAGAACATGGGATCGCCCGTGATCCGCATCGACTTCGTCCAGCACGCCCTCGCCGGGATGGGCCACGGTGGACGCGTGCTCGGGCTCGCGCCATGAATGGCGAGCAGCTCGAGCGCGGGTGGGCGATCGCATTCGGCACGGTGGTGCTCGGGCTCGTGCTCGCACCGGTGGTCACGCAGACCAACGGGTTCCCATTGTCGAACTACCCGATGTTCTCCACGCACCGTGATCCGTCCGTGCGCGTCGTCCACGTGGTCGCGGTCGCGGAAGGCGGCGGCATGCGTCCGGTGCCGCCGCGCCTGCTCGACACGCCGGAGATCATGCAGGCGAGCCAGACGGCCTTCGTGGCCGCGAAGACGGCGGAGGGCGCGATCGAGCTGTGCTCGCGGGTGGCCGCCAACGTCGCAGACGCCGGCGACGCGTGGAGCGACGTGGTGATGCTCGAGCTCCGCACGGATCGCTACGACGCCGTGAAGTACTGGCAGGGCGAGCGCAAGCCGCAGCGCTCGAAGGTCCACGCGCGCTGCAAGGTGGATCGATGATCGACGCGATCTTCGGGCTGCGCCCCGCCCCGGCCGAGCGGCTGGCGGCGCTGCGGCTCGTGCTCGGCGGCAGCGCGCTCGTGTACACGGTCGTCCGCGCGGCTCATCTCGCGGGCCAGCACAGCGCGCGTCAGTTCGCGCCCGTGGGGCCGCTCGCGTGGCTCGAGTCGCCGCTCCCGCAGGCGCTCGTCATCGCGCTCGTGGCCGCCACGATCGCGCTGGGTATCGCGTTCACCGTCGGCTGGCGCTTCCGGATCACCGGCCCGGCATTCGCGGTCCTGCTGCTCGTCGTCACGAGCTACCGCAACTCGTGGAGCATGGTGGTCATAATCCTTGCTCCTGTCGCGCCGATGGG
>CAYXVR010000007.1:156374-246030 GCA_964468635.1 uncultured Nannocystaceae bacterium | reverse complement strand
AGGGCGAGGGCGAGGGCGAGGGCGAGGGCGAGGGCGAGGGCGAGGGCGAGGGCGAAGGCGAGGAAGGCGAGGGCGAGAGCGGCGATCCGGGCGAGCTCGAGTGGGAGCCGCTCGCGGAACGCCGCGGTTGGATGGAGATCCTCGGCACGAACGGCGTCGCCTGGATCGAGGAGGACCAGGCCGTGCTGCCCGCGTGCGACAGCCCGCTCGTCGTCGCCGACGGCTCGGCCGGGCTCGCGTACGCGAGCCCTTCCGGCGATCCGACCCAGCTCGTGCCGGTCGACGATCCGTGGACCGAGACCGAAGTGACGAACATCGGCGACATCGCGCCGCGTCCCGGGCTCGCGGCGGTGAGCGCCGTCTTCCTCACCTACGCCGACGGCGTCGTCGCCGAGACCGATGCCGATCCTCGCTTCACGCGGTGGATCGATCTCGATCCGCGCGCCGGCGAGGAACCGATGTACCTGCGCGTCTGCGACACCGCGGCCGCGCGCGGGCAGTGCTTCGTGCCCGGCCCGGAGTTCCCGTTCGAGGGCTGCATCGGCGTCGAGGGCGAGGACAACGAGTTCACGCTGACACCGACGCTCGTGCGCGACGGCGACGACTGGGTGTTCTCCGACGACGCGGGCTTCGAGTGCGACACCGACGAGCTCGCCGCGGGACATCCCGCCGACCTGGCGCTCGGCCGCCAGACCGTACGCGTCGCCGCCGGCGACATCGCCGACGGCGAGACCGTCGAGATCACGCCCGACCTGCTGCGTTGGGAGTCCTCGTACAAGTCCGAAGAGGACTGCCACGACGTGGAGGACAAGGGAAGCGTGTGCACCTGCACCTGGGACTATCGCGAGACGATCGCGATCGAGCGCGGCACGCTCATGCGAGTGGGTGACGACGTGCTCGTCGACCTGAAGGGTGGGGGCGAGAACGCCGACTACCTGCTCTGGGGGCGGTTCCCGATCCCCGACTGAGTTCGCCTGCACACGACGCCGGTGCTACCCTCGTCGGAGTGCGGGTATCCGGCATCGTGCTGCGGTCGCGATGGCTGTACGTGCACAGCCGCGGTCGCGACGCCGAGGCCCAGGTGCTGGCCGCGCTGCCGGAGGAGCTGCGCGCGGAGCTGCCCGCGTTCCTCGAGACGCGCTGGTACCCGTTCGAGTGGTTCGTGACGATCACCGAGACGATCGATCGCGTGCTCGGCGAGGGCGATCTCGCGCTGGCGTACGAGATGGGTCGCTTCAACTGCGATCACAACCTCACGACGCTGATGCGGCTGGTCTTCAAGTTCGGCAACGTCGGATGGCTGCTCGATCGCGCCGCCAAGGCGTGGGAGACCCAGTACGACGAGGGCGCGATGAAGGTCGTGCGCCGCAAGGTGGGCGAAGAGGTCGTCGTCGAGCTCGAGGACCATCCGTCGCCGAGCCGCGCGCAGTGCCTCGGCATCAAGGGCTGGATGGTCCGCGCCGCCGAGCTGTCGGGCGAGGACCGCATCGTGTGTGAGGAGCAGTGCCGCGCCGCGGGCGATCCCGTGTGTCGGTGGACGTTCCGCTGGATCTGATCAGCCGTGCTTGCGCACGAGGCCTTCTTGCGCGACGGAGGCGACCAGGCGCCCGTCCTGCGTGAAGAACTGGCCGCGCGAGAGGCCGCGCGCGCCGCTGGCCGACGGGCTGTCGATCACGTAGAGCAGCCACTCGTCCATGCGGAACGGTTGGTGGAACCAGATCGCGTGATCGAGGCTCGCCACCTGCATGCCGCGCGTCATCCACGACACGCCGTGCGGCTGCATCGCGACGCCGAGCAGGTTGAAGTCCGACGCGTACGCGAGCAGGTACTGGTGCACGCTGTGGCGATCCGGCAGCTGCCCGGTCGCGCGGTACCACACCATGCGCGCGGGCGGCCGCACGTCGGGGTGCAACGGGTCGTACTCGTCGACGTGGCGGATCTCGATCGGGCGATCCGCGAGCGCTTGCTGGCGCATGGCGGCCGGGATCCGATCGGCGTACTTGCGCGCGAGCTCGACCTCGGACGCGAGCCCCTCGGGCCCGTGCGCTGCGGGCATCGCCGCCGCGTGCTCGAAGCCCGGCTCGGAGATCTGGAACGACGCCGCCATCGTGAAGATCGCCTGGCCGCCCTGGATCGCGACGACGCGCCGCGTCGTGAAGCTCTTGCCGTCGCGGATCCGATCCACCTCGTACACGATCGGCCGCCTCGCATCGCCGGTGCGCAGGAAGTACCCGTGCATCGAGTGCACCGCGCGATTCTCCTCGACCGTCTGCTCGGCCGCCGACAGCGACTGCCCGAGCACCTGCCCGCCGAACACGTTGCCCCACCCGAGGTCCTGGCTCTGTCCACGGAAGAGGTCCTGCTCGATGCGTTCGAGACGCAGGAGCTCGAGCAACTCGGTGAGCACGTCGGCCATGCCGCGCGAGCATAGCCCGCGCGCGGGTGCTACCGCAGCTCGAGCGGCGCGGGCCGGCCGAGCAGGTAGCCCTGCAGCAGATCGCAGCCCAGATCGACGAGCACCTGACGGTCGTCGTCCTCCTCGATGCCCTCGGCGACGACGAGGATACCCATCTCACCGCACAGCTCGCGCACCGAGCGGACGATGCGGCGCTTCGTCGCGCTGGAATGCACGCCCTGCACGAGCGACATGTCGAGCTTCGCGATCTCCGGCTCGAGCAGTGCGAAGCTCGTGAGCCCCGAGTAGCCCGCGCCGAGATCGTCGATCGCGATGCGGTAGCCGATCTCGCGCAGGCGCCCGACCTTGCGCGGCACGTCGTGCACCTCGTCCAGCGCAGTGCGTTCGGTGATCTCGAGCACGACCCGCTCGGCGATCGCCGCGAGCGGCGAGGCATCCGACAAGAGCAGCTCGTCGTCGAGATCCGTCGCGAGCAGGTTCACGAACAGGTGCCCGCGATCGTCGTTGCCGAGCCACGGCGCGGCCGCGGCCTCGCGCACCGCGCGCCCGAGATCCTGCATGCGCCCGAGTCGACGGGCGGCGTCGATCACCGCACCCGGGTGGGGCAGCGACGCCTCGCGCGTGCGCAGGAGCGCCTCGTAGCCGTACGCCGATCCATCGCTGCGCACGATCGGCTGGTACGCCATCCACAGCGATTCCATCGCGCGCCCGAACTCGCCCTGCAGCGAGATCTTGTCCGACGATCCCAGCGCCGCCTCGCGCTGCAACGCCAACGCCTCGCGCTTGAGCTCGGCGAGATGCCGCAGTCGACTCGCCTTCGTGACGACGTCGATGACGCGCGCCGACTCCACCGGCTTCACGAGGTACGTGAACGCCCCGAGATCCACCGCCGCGATCGCGGACTCCAACGCGGGCGCACCGGTGAGCAGGATGACCGGCAGATCGAGATCGTGGTCGCGCAGCTCGCGGAGCAGATCGACGCCGCCCCCACCCGGCATGCACACGTCGGCGACGACGACGTCGAAGCGCTCGGCCTTCGCCATGCGTGCAGCCGTGTCGCCGTCACCGGCGACGCTCACGTCGAAGCCCGCGCGCTCGAGGATCCGCGCGAGTGCACCGCGCACGAGATCCTCGTCGTCCGCGATGAGGACTCGCGGCCTTCGCTCTTCGAGTCTCTCCTCCTGGATGCGCCCGCCGAGCACGGACGATCATCATGCCACGCTGGACACGCGACCGTGCACGAGCGGCCCGACTCGGTCCCCGCAGGGGATGCGCTGCGAGCGTGGGCGCCCGGCCACCTCGCCGATGGCCGTTCGATCGATCGATTGCGTTCAGGCCGACGCACGGCCCACGGGGGTGGGCACCGCCGTGGACACGCAGGCGCCGAGCACGACGACCCCGCCCGCGATCGCGAGCGCGCCCGGCACCTCGCCATGCAGCGCGTACGCCCAAACGGGGTTCAGCGCGGGCTCGAGCAGCAGGAGCATCGCGGCCTCCAACGCGGGCACGACTCGCACCGCGCGCGCGAGCAAGAGGTACGGCAGCGCGATTTGGCCCACCCCGAGGTACAGCAGTGCGATCGCATCGGCTGCTCCGAGCTCCACCACGGGCAACGCGACGGGCAGGCACACCGCGAACGCGAGCGCGTTCCCCACGACGACCGCGTGGATCGGCTCGCTGCCGCGCGCGCCCTCGGGTCGCGTGTGGCGTCCCATCCAGCGCAAGCCGACGATCGTTCCGGCCCACGCGACGCCAGAGGCGAGCGCGAGCAGGTTGCCGCTCGTCGGATCGGGCGCGGTCGCGCGCGGCGGCTCGGTGCCGACGAAGAAGAGCGACAGGCCCGCGGCCGCGAGCGCGAGCGAGAACAGATCGCGCCGGCGGATCGTCTCGCCGAGCAACCAGGGCGAGACGAGCAGCACGTACATCGGCGCGGTCGACTGCAGGAAGATCGTGTTCGCGGCCGTCGTCAGCTTGTTCGCGATCACGAACAGCACCACGGTCGCGGCATAGGCGATGCCGACCACGAAGGCGCGCCACGTGGGCCACTGGCGGGCGCGCGACGACAGCAGCAGCACCGCGAGCGCGGCGATGCCGGACCGGAAGCCGGCGATCTGCGCGGGCTCGAGCGTCGTCGCCTTGATCGCCGCGCCACCCGTGGAGAAGAGGAGTGCGACGACGAGCAGCAGCCAACGCGCGCGCGTGCGCGCCGCGTCGCTCATCCCACCCCCGGCCGCGCCGCGCGGTAGATCGCGCGATAGGCCGCAGCCCCGGGATCCCACCCGAAGTCCTGCTCCATGCCGCGGCCCTGCACGGCGAGCCAGCGCGGGCCGTCGGTCCACGTCGCGATCGACCGCTCGATCGCATCGCCGAGCGCGACGGAGCTGGGCGGATCGAACAGGATGCCGGTGCCCGCAGAGGGCTCCTCGTCCACGTCGACGACGGTGTCCGCGAGCCCGCCGGTGCGGCGCACGATCGGCACGGTGCCGTAGCGCATCGCGTACAGCTGCGTGAGCCCACACGGCTCGTAGCGCGACGGCATGAGGAACATGTCGGAGCCCGCGACGATGCGATGCGCGAGCGGCTCGTCGTAGCCCCAGCGATACGCGATGCGCCCCGGGTGTTGCTCGACCGCGCGCGACAGCGCCGACTCGAGCGCAGGATCGCCGGAGCCCAGCACCGCGAGCTGTCCGCCGCGCGCGAGCAGCCGCGGCACCGCACCGAGCACGAGATCGATGCCCTTCTGCCACGCGAGCCGTCCGACGAGGCCGAACAGCGGCGCGCCCGCGTCGAGCGCGAGCCCGAGCTCGCCCTGCAGTGCGAGCTTCACCTTGGCCTTGGCCGCGATTCGGTCGGCGTCGAACGACGCCGGCAGGTGGGGATCGTGGGCGGGATCCCACAGCTGCGTGTCGATCCCGTTGAGGATGCCGTACAGCGCACCGGTGCGCGCGCGCAAGAGCCCGTCGAAGCCCTCACCCCCGGCCGGGGTGCAGATCTCGAGCGCGTAGGTCGGGCTCACGGTGGTGATCCGATCCGCGTAGTAGAGCCCGGCCTTGAGGAAGGAGACCTCGCCGAAGAACTCGACGCCGTGCATCGAGAACGCCGACGGCGGCATGAGCAGCTGGCCCATCACCGACGGCGCGAAGCGACCCGCGAAGTTGAGGTTGTGCACCGTCACGATCGTCGCGGGCCGCGGACCGCCCCACCACGCGAGGTAGGCCGGGGCGAGGGCGGCCTGCCAGTCGTGGGCGTGCACGACGTCGATCGACACGCCGGCGAGCGCGCCGAACGACCCGAGGATCGCGGCGACGCGCGAGAGCAGCCCGAAGCGCAGATGGTTGTCCGGGTGGTCGCGGCCGTCGGGGCCGAGGTACGGACCACCGCCGCGTGCGAAGAGGGGCGGACAGTCGACGAGCCACACGTCCACGTCCGTGCCCGGCAGCCGTCCCGTCCACAGCCGGGTCGGTCCGACGCCGAGCGGGTCGCCGAGCTCCACCCGCGGTCGCGCCTCCGCGCGCTCGATCGTGCCGGGATAGGCGGGCAGCAGCACGGACACCTCGTCCCCGCCGCGCACCAGCGCGGTCGACAGCGCGGTGACCACGTCGGCGAGGCCCCCGGTCTTCACGAGAGGAACCGCCTCCGAGGCGACCTGCAGGATCCGCATCGAGAGCGAAGGGTACGTCGTGCGCGTGCCCGGCGTCGAACTCGGCCTGTCGGGGCTCCGCCCCGAGCCCCGCGCGGCGGGCGGCCGGAAGCGCGTTCCGTGGCAGCGCACGGGCGCGCGTGTCCGGGCGCTGTTGCGACCCACGGATCTCGTGGCACAACCAGCCGGCCGTGGGCCCCTTTCGAAGCGACCTCAATCAAGCGATGCGCAGCACGCTGGCCCTCGTGCTCGCCGGCGGGCGTGGGAGCCGGCTGGGCGCGTTGACGGACAGTCAGGCGAAACCGGCGGTGCCGTTCGGCGGCAAGTTCCGCGTCGTCGACTTCCCGATGTCGAACTGCCTGAACTCCGGCGTCCGTCGCATCGGCGTCGTCACGCAGTATCGGGCGCACACGCTCATCCGGCACATCCAGCGCGCGTGGAACTTCCTGCGCGGCGAGCTCGGCGAGTTCGTCGAGCTGTGGCCGGCGCAGCAGCAGACCGCGGACGCGAGCTGGTACCTCGGCACCGCCGACGCCGTCTACCAGAACCTCGACATCATCCGCGAGCACGGCGCGAAGTACGTGCTGATCCTCGCGGGCGACCACGTCTACCGCCAGGACTACAGCCGGCTGCTCGCGAGCCACATCGATTCCGGCGCGGGCATCACCGTCTCGTGCGTCGAGGTACCCAGCGCGCAGGGGCGCGAGTTCGGCATCGTCGAAGCGGATGCCGACGATCGCATCGTGCAGTTCTGGGAGAAGCCGCAGAGCCCGCCCGAGATCCCCAACAAGCCGGGGCGTTGCTACGCGAGCATGGGCATCTACGTGTTCGACGCCGACCTCATGATCGACGAGCTCGTCCGCGACGCGCGCGACCCGTCGTCGAGCCACGATTTCGGCAAGGACATCCTGCCCCGGCTCGTGCGCGAGCGCGACGTGCACGCGCATCCGTTCGGGCAGTCGTGTGTGATGTCCGAGGGCGCCACCGAGCCGTACTGGCGCGACGTCGGCACGCTCGACGCGTACTGGGAGGCCAACATGGATCTCCTGCGCGTCGTGCCCGACCTGGATCTGTACGACGGGCGGTGGCCGATCTGGACGTACCAGCAGCAACGACCGGCGGCGAAGTTCGTGTTCGACGACGAGGATCGCCGGGGCTACGCGGTGGACTCCACCGTGTCGGCCGGCTGCATCGTGTCGGGCGCCGTCGTGCGGCGATCGCTGCTCTTCACCGACGTGCGCGTGAACTCGTTCTGCGAGATCGAGGACTCGATCATCCTCACGGGCACGCAGGTCGGCCGGCATGCGCGGCTGCGCAAGACCATCGTCGCGCCGGGCTGCCGGATCCCCGAGGGGCTGGTCGTCGGCGAGGATCCCGAGCTGGATGCGAAGCGGTTCGAGCGCACGCCGGCCGGGGTCACCTTGGTCACCGCCCCGATGCTCGAAGCCCTCCAGTGAGGGCCTCCGGGGGCTTCCCGGCCGGTCTCGCACATCGCTTCACGGAAGGGGCCGCGCCCGGGAAACTGGGAGGACCGTGGCGGACGAGGACGACGATAGGGCGCTCGGCGCACTGTACCGCGCCCACGCCGAATTCGTGTGGCGGGTCGCCCGCGCGCTCGGCGTACCGGAGGCGCTCGTCGACGACGTCGTGCACGACGTGTTCTTCGTCGTGCGCCGTCGCATCGCGACGCTCGATTCGACCCGCTCGGCGCGACCGTGGCTCGCCGGCATCACGCGCAACGTCGTCATGCACGTGCATCGCAAGCTCGCGCGCGAGCGCACGCGACTGGAGCGTGTCGAGCCTCCACCGCCGCCGGAGATCCCCGAGCACGCGCTCGAGGTGAGCGAGGCGGCCGCGCTCGTGCACGCGTTCGTCGAGACGCTCGACGAGGACAAGCGCACCGTCTTCTTGTTGTGCGAGGTCGAGGGCCTCGCCGTCGTCGATGTCGCGCGCGTGCTCGAACAGAATTCCAACACCATCTACGCGCGGCTGCGAGCCGTGCGTGCGCAGTTCGATCGCTGGGCATCGCGGTTGCGTGCGCGCGAGAGGAGGGCGGCCGATGGCTGACGAGTTCGATCGCGCGGTGTTGTTCGCCGCATATCGCATGGCGCAGGTGCCGGGCACGGCGCGACACGAGCGCGTGCTCGCTCGCCTGCGCGAGCCGGGCGACCGGCCGGTGTTCTTGCCGGGCTTCCAGACGACGCCGACCCGACGGCCCGCCGCGCGCGTGCTCCCGCTGCGCGTCGTGCTGCTCGCGGTGGCGGCCGGCCTGCTCGCGGCGCTCGGGCTGTCGCTGCTCGGCAGCGCGCTCGCAGTGCGCTTCGATCGCGCGCCGGTGGATCAGGCTGTCGATGTGCCCGAGCCGAAGAAGGACGTCGAGTCGGCGGCGGAGCGCGAAGAGCACGTCAGCGGTCCGCGCCAGCGCGATGCGCCGTCGGTGGCCGCGATCATCCCGCCACCGCCGCCGCAGACGATCGATCCGTTCGCCACGACGCCGGCCACGACGGCCCCCGGGAAGCCCGCGGCGGCGACGAAGCGGAAGGTCGCGAGCGAGGAGCCGCAGGCCGAGCCCGCACGCGAGCCGACGCCGCAGGAGATCGAGGAGGCGATCATCGCCGACGCTCTCGCGGCGCTCGACCGCGAGGACTGGAGCGCAGCCTCCGCGGCGCTGGGCAAGCACGCGAAGGAGTTCCCGAACGGCAAGCTCGAGCTCGAGCGCAATGCCCTGAAGATCGTGGTTCGTTGCAACCGCGAGCACGGCGAGGCCTCGCGCGCCCAGGCCCGCGACTTCATCGTGGGCACGGCGCTGTCGCCCCACTGGCAGCGCATCATCGACGCGTGTCGAGCGACGGCGCCGCCCGTCGTCGATCCGTTCGCCGACAAGATGGCCGACAAGAAGAAGCCCGACCCGAAGCAGCCCGACAAGGCGGCGGAGCGCTGACGCGCGAACGCGGCGTGCAGGTCTCCCCGCACGCCGCGTTGCACACCGGAGACGAGGCTACTTCAGGTTGTTCATGTACGCGATGCGCACCGTGTCGCGCAGCGACGCGTTGGCGGCACCGATGGGCGAGTTCACGAGCACGGCCACTTCCATGTTCTCGGGCAGGAAGAACACGACGGACTGCTCGACGTTGCCGGCGCCGTCGCCCCAGCCGCCGTTCTTGTTGTAGATCTTGCCGGCCGGCGTGTCGAAGACCTGATCGAGGCCGAGCATCGCGTCGATCGCCTCCTGGGCCTCGGCCTTCGACACGATGTTGCCGCCGCTGCGGAACGTGTGCATCACGGACAGCATCTCGTTCACCGACATGCGGAAGCCCGCGCCGCCGAGCTGCGTGGTCAGGTCGCCGGAGTTCCAGCCCTGCTTGTCGGTCTTGCTCTGGTAGGCGAACGCGCTCTTGCCTCCCGGCACCGCGCTGATGTTCGACACGCCCGAGGGCGAGAACAGCTTCGACTGCGCGCGCGAGAGCAGCCAGTCGGTCGTCACGATGTCCCACGCCGCGTCGTTGAGCGGGCCGAAATCGGCGTTCTTGCCGATCGTGCCGTCCATCACCGCACCGAGCACGCGCAGGATCGAGAAGTTCACGTTCTCGTACTTGCCCGCGGCGTTCGCCGGCACCGCCTGTGCGACCTCGGCCTTCATCACCGGGAACGAGCAATCCGAGCCGCCGGTCACGAAGCCGGACTTGTGGTTCATGAGATCGCGGAAGGTGATGTCGGCGACGTTGTTGCCGACCGACCAGTAACCGGGCAGGTACGGGCCGATCTTCGTGTCGACGGACAGACCCTTCTCGTCGAGCAGATCCGCAATCACCATCGCGGTCATGAGCTTGCTGACGCTCGCGATGTGCTGGCGGGTGTCGAGGTCCCAGCCCTTCGCGCCCTGCTCCGGGCTCTTCGCCCACTCCCAGATGAGCGTGATCTCCGGGGCACCGTTGCGGCGCAGCTGCATCGAGTAACCCCGCACCTTGTCCTTGAGCGCGTTGTGCAGGTCCTCGGCGAACGCGGCAGAGTCGAGCTTCGGCTTGATGTCGAACTTCGGCATCTTGCGCAGCTTGAGCGTGGTCACGCCGTCGGTGACCTCCATGGTCGACTTGCCTTCGACGACGGGGCGGAACTTGTGCACCTTCGCGCGCTCGAGGTCGAGGCTCGGCAGCGCGCTCGGCTGCACCTTGGGCGCCGTCGACTTGCGAACGGTCGGAGCCGCGTGCGACGGCATCGCGACGAGGGTGGAGAGTGTCAGCGCGGGAACGAGCGTGCGGAACGCGTGGGGCATGCCACGCTAGATGACCGGCCGGCGAAGTGTGACTCGATTTAAGGCCGGGCCGCCGCCCGCGCTGATCCAACGGATGCACGGGTTTTCACCGGTCGGGGCCGGTGCGGCCCGCGGCGGTCGAGCGCGGCGGCTTGTCTGGTAAAGAGACTTCGCCGTGGAGGCATTCGGGCCGGCGACGCGGGCGTGGTTCGAGCGGTCGTTCGCCGCGCCGACGCTCGTGCAGGCGCGCGGATGGGCGAGCATCGCTCGGGGTGCGCACAGCCTGCTCGTCGCGCCGACCGGCAGCGGCAAGACGCTCGCGGCATTTCTCTCGTGCCTCGATCGACTGCTGCATGCACCGCCGGTCACGCCGGGCGTGCGCGTGCTGTACGTGTCCCCGCTCAAGGCGCTCGTCTACGACGTCGAGCGCAACCTGCGAGCGCCGCTGCGGGGCATCGCGCAGGCGGCCGAGGGCCTCGAGCTCGCGCACGCGATGCCGCGGGTGGCGATCCGCACCGGCGACACGACGACGAAGGAGCGCGTCGATCAGGCAAAGCATCCGGCCGAGATCCTCGTGACCACGCCGGAGTCGCTGTTCCTCATGCTCGCGTCGGCGGTGCGCGAGACGCTGACGAGCATCGACACGATCATCGTCGACGAGGTGCACGCGATCGCGCCGAGCAAGCGCGGGGCCCACCTCGCGCTGTCGCTCGAGCGGCTGGTCGCGCTCACCGGGCGCGAGCCCCAGCGCATCGGTCTCTCGGCGACGGCGCGTCCGCTCGACGCCGTGGCCGCGTGGCTCGGGGGCGACCGCGAGGTCGACGTGGTCGACTGCGGCGCGATGCCGGCGATGGACGTGCGCATCGTCGTGCCCGTGCCCGACATGACGCGGCCCGACGTCGGTGTGAAGAAGACCGGCGACGAGGTCGCGCGCGCGCTCGATCTGGCCCAGAGCGGGGGCAAGAAGAAAGCCGCGAAGAAGGAAGCGCGCGCGGGCTCGGTGCTCGCGCCGGCACCCGCACCGCCCGGGCTCGGCGAGCCCACGGATCACAGCATCTGGCCGGCCGTGTATCCGCGGCTGCTCTCGCTGATCGCCGAAGCTCGCACGACGATCGTGTTCGTGAACTCGCGCGGGCTGTGCGAACGGCTCGCGCAGCGGCTCAACGAGCTGGCAGGTGCGCCGCTCGTGCGTGCGCACCACGGCAGCCTCGCACACGCGCAGCGCACCGAGATCGAGGAGTCGCTCAAGCGCGGCGACATCCGCGGCATCGTGGCGACGAGCTCGCTCGAGCTCGGCATCGACATGGGCACCGTCGACATGGTGGTGCTCGTGGAGTCGCCCGGCGCCGTGTCGCGTGGCATCCAGCGCATCGGACGAGCGGGCCACGGCGTGGGCGAGACGAGCCACGGGCGGCTGTTCCCCAAGCATCGCGGCGATCTGCTCGAGTCCGCGGTGGTGGTGAGACGGATGCGCGAGGGCGAGATCGAATCGCTCGCCGTGCCGAAGAACGCACTCGACGTGCTCGCGCAGCAGGTCGTCGCGATGTGCGGCACGGGCGAGTGGTCCGTGGCGGAGCTCGGCAAGGTGGTGCGGCGCGCGGCGAGCTACCGGCAGCTGCCCGAGGACGCGCTCGTCGGCGTGCTCGACATGCTGGCGGGGCGCTATCCGTCGCATGCGTTCGCGGATCTCCGGCCGCGGCTCGTGTGGGATCGCGCGACGGGCCAGCTCGAGCCGCGCAAGGGCGCGCTCAAGATCGCGATCGCGAACGCGGGGACGATCCCGGATCGCGGGCTCTTCGGCGTGCACCTCGGCGAGTTCGGTCCGCGCGTGGGCGAGCTCGACGAGGAGATGGTGCACGAGTCCGCACCGGGGCAGACGATCACGCTGGGCGCGAGCACGTGGCGCATCGAGCGGATCACGCGCGATCGCGTGATCGTGGTGCCCGCGCCCGGCGAGAGCGGACGGCTGCCGTTCTGGCGCGGCGACGGGCCCGGCCGACCGCTCGAGCTGGGCCGCGCGATCGGGGCGTTCACGCGCGAGCTGCTCGGGCGCGGTGAAGAGGACGGGCTCGCGTGGCTGCAGCGCGAGTACGACCTCGATGCGTGGGCGGCCGCGAACCTGTGGGCGTACGTGTCGGAGCAGCAGGAGTCGGGCGGGGCGGTGCCCACGGATCGCACGATCGTGGTGGAGCGCTTCCGCGACGAGATCGGCGACTGGCGGATCTGCATCCTCACGCCGTTCGGCGCGCGCGTGCACGCTCCGTGGGCGCTCGCGATCCAGGCCGAGCTCGCGGCACGCTTCGAGTTCGAGGTGCAGGCGCTGTGGAGCGACGACGGCATCGCGCTTCGACTGGTCGACGTCGACGAGATCCCCGACCTCGACCTGTTGTTGCCGGATCCCGACGATGCGCGCGAACGGATCGTGGAGCAGCTCGCCCACTCGGCGCTGTTCGCCGGGCAGTTCCGCGAGAACGCCGGACGGGCGCTCTTGTTGCCGCGGCGCCGCCCCGGCGCGCGCACGCCGTTGTGGGCGCAGCGCCAGCGCTCGCAGCAGCTGCTCGCGGTGGCGCGCGAGCATCCGTCGTTCCCGATCGTGATCGAGACGTATCGCGCGTGCTTGCAGGACGTGTTCGACGTGCCGGCGCTGGTGGAGCTGTTGCGAGCGATCCGCTCGCGCGAGATCCGGGTGGAGCAGGTGGAGACGACCTCACCGTCGCCGTTCGCTCGCTCGCTCGTGTTCGCCTACGTCGCCGCGTACATGTACGAGGGGGATCTGCCGCTGGCCGAACGGCGCGCGCAGGCGCTCGCGCTCGATCGCAAGCTGTTGCACGAGTTGCTCGGCAACGAGGAGCTGGCGGAGCTGCTCGATCCGGGGGCGATCGACGAGATCGAGGCCGAGCTGCAGGGCTTGGCGGAAGGGCATCGCGCGCGCGACGTGGACGAGCTGCACGATCTGTTGCGACGCGTGGGCGAGCTCGAGCCAGACGAGATCGCGGCGCGCTGCGAAGACGATCCGACGGCGTGGATCGAGGCGCTCGTGGCCGCGCGGCGGGCGGTGTGGATGCAGGTCGGTGGGCGGCGATGCCTGGTCGCGATCGAGGACGTCGCGGCGTATCGCGATGCACTCGGGTGCACGCCGCCACCGGGGCTGCCGCACGCGTGGCTCGGCACGGTGGATCTCGCGCTCGACGGGCTCGTGCTCCGCTGGTACCGCACGCATGGTCCGCATCCGCTGGACGTGCCGGCGGGTCGTTGGCAGGTGGCGGCGTCGGTGCTCGAGCCGCCGGCGGCGCGCATGGTCGCCGCGCAGACGCTCGTGCGCGGCGCGTTGCGGCCGGGTACGACGACGCCGAGCGTGTGTCATGCGGACGTGTTGCGGCGGATCAAGCGGCGCAGCCTCGCGAAGCTACGCAACGAGATCGCGGCGGTCGACACGACTGCGCTCGCGCGCTTCGTGCCCGCGTGGCAGGGCATCGCGGACGGCAAGCGCACGCCGCTGCGGTTGGAAGAGGTCGTTCCGGTGCTCGAGGGCCTGCCGCTGCCGTACAGCGAGCTCGAGCGCGCGATCCTGCCGGCGCGCATCCCCGGCTTCGCGCCGCGCATGCTCGACGACCTCGGCGCGTCGGGGCTCGTGTGCTGGGTGGGGCACGGCGCGCTCGGGCGCGGCGACGGGCGCATCGCGCTGTATCGCCGCGATCGCGTGGGGCTGGTGCTCGAGCCGCCGGTGGAGCCGGCGGATCTCGACGAGGTGCATCGCGCGATCCTCGATCACCTGAAGGCGCGCGGCGCGTCCTTCCTCGTCGAGCTCGCGCGTGCGGCGGGCGAGGGCGTGAAGCTCGCGGCGCTCGAGGAATCGCTGCTCGATCTCGTGTGGGCCGGACTCGTCACGAACGACACGTTCCTGCCGTTGCGCGCGCTCGCGGCCGGTCCGGGCAAGCGCGGTGCGGGGCCGCGCATGGGCGGAGGGCGGTGGTCGCTCGTCGCGGATCTCGTCGGCACCGCGGCGAGCGCCACGGAACGCGCGCACGCGCGTGCGACGATGCTGCTCGCGCGCTGGGGCGTGGTGACGCGCGACGTCGTGGGCGTGGAGGTGTTGCCCGGCGGCTTCGCGCCGATCCAACGGGTGCTGCGCGAGATGGAGGACGTGGGCAAGGTCCGGCGCGGCTACTTCATCGAAGGGTTGGGTGGAGCGCAGTTCGCCGCGCCGGGCGCGGTGGATCGGCTACGGAGCCTCCGGCCCGACGATCACGGCGACGTGCTCGTGCTCGCGACGACGGATCCCGCGAACGTGTGGGGCGCCTTGGTGCCGTGGCCGGCGCGCGATGGGGCGTCGAGCGGAGCACGGCGCACGGCGGGCTCGGTCGTCGTGTTGGTCGACGGCGTGCCGGTGCTGTGGCTCGAGCGCGGCGCGAAGCGCATCGTCACGTTCCCCGCGGCCGACGACGCCCGCACCTTCGAGCTGGCCGCGAAGGCGCTGCCGCGGATCGCCGAGACGCGCCGCGGCAAGGCGTTGCGCGTCGAGACGATCGACGGCGAACCGGCCCGCGGCTCCCGCTTCGCGGAAGCGCTGCGCGCCGCCGACTTCCACGCCGACGTCCGCGGCCTCAGCCTGGAAGTGTGATGCGATCCGGTATGAACCGTGCCACTTTCGCCCGACCAGACGGCCTGCTCGGGGAAAAACGGCACGATGTGTGCCAAGCGGCCGCCTGTTTTCCTGACAGGATCCGTGCGTGCCCGAAGGCGACAGCATCCATTCGATCGCCGTCGCGCTCGCGCCCGTGCTGGTGGGTGCGACGCTCGAGCGCGTGTGGGTGCGGGATGCCGGCGATGTGCCGCGGCTCGTCGGCAAGGCGGTCGACGTCGTCGAGGCTGTGGGTAAGCACTTGCTCGTCGGCATCGGTGACGAGGCCGTGCTGCGCATCCACCTCGGCATGCGGGGGCGCGTGCGGCGGTGGGAGCCCGGGCGCGTGTTCATGCACTGGGACACGTCGGCGATCCTCGCCACCGCCGAGCATGCGTTCGTGTGGCGCGCGGCGAAGACGGTCGAGCTCGTGCGCAAGCGCGAGCTCGCTGCCCTGCGTGCGCTGGAGTTCGTCGGGCCCGATCTGATCGCAGAAGAGATCGATCTCGACGAGGTCGTCGCGCGCGCGCGCGCCACCGCGGCTCCCGACGCGCTGCTCGTCGACGTGCTTCTCCACCAAGGCATCGCCTCCGGCATCGGCAACGTCTACAAGAGCGAGGTCCTCTTCCTCGAGCGCGTGCCCGCGGACGCGACGATCGCCGACGTCGACGACGCGAAGCTGCGCCGCCTCTACGAGCTCGCGCGCGAGCTGTTGCGCGCGAACGTCGGGCCGGGACGACGCGACACGGTCGCCGCGATCGATCCGCGCACGCGCGTGCACCCGAACCGTCGTCGGTGGGTCTATCGTCGGCGCAATCAGCCGTGCCGGAGGTGCGGCACGAAGATCGAGATGACGCGCCTCGGTCGCGACGCGCGATCGACTTACCACTGTCCGTCTTGCCAGTCGGCGACCGCTCCTTAAACGACACCGCGGCCCGTCAGCTCGGCCCGCGCGCGGACGTATGGACGGCTGGCGCATGCACACAGGACGGGCACGCGGTGTTCTGGTCGGAAGCATCCTCGCGACCGCGAGCTGCTTCCAACCGACCGACATCGAAACGGACGACGTCGCCGGCGATTCGGAGACCGACGGCGACGGCACTGGCCAGGAGGGTCAGGGGTCGGAGGACACCACGGGGGCCAGCGCCAGCCAGGATGGCACCGCTTCGGCCGAAGGATCGGCGGACGCAGACGGGACCGGGGACGACCCGACCTCGCCGACGACCGCCGATCCGACGGTCGACGCGAGCGACGACGACGCGAGCGAGAGCGGCACCGATCCGACGGACGCGACGGCGACCGAGCCGACGTCCGGCGATCCCACGACGACCGACGACCCGACGACGAGCGATCCGACCACCGACGATCCCACCGACAGCGGCGAGTGCATGCCGCAGTGCGGCACGCAGGAGTGCGGCAACGACCCCGTGTGCGGCGAGGCCTGCGGCGCCTGCGATGCCGGCGAGACCTGCCTCGACGACGGCGACTGGTGTGGCACCGAGTATGGTCAGCCCGACGATCTCGGCTTCTCCGGCAACGTGAACGCCGACGTCCTGTTCGGCCACCGCTTCACGCTCGCCGAAGCCGTGGAGCTGCGCCGGTTCGGTGTGCTCGCCGGCGGCGTCGGCTCGGCGCGCATGGCCCTCTTCGCCCACGACGGCGGCGGTCCGGGGCTGCTCGTCGCCGAGAGCGAAGTGATGGATCTCGCCGCCGGCGCGAACGAGTCGGACGTCGATCCAGTCGCGCTCGCCGCAGGCACGTACTGGATCGGTATCGTCGTCGAGGCGGTCACGCCACTGCGTCGCACGGCGATCGGCGACGACACGCACGAGCAATTCTACACGGTCGTGGACTTCGACGCGGTGATGCCCGCGTCGGTCGACGACGACGTCGTGTTCAACGACTTGCTGTACAACCTCTACGTCGTGGTCGACGACGACGACTGATCCGGCGCCGGCACCATCTCTCCTCGCGACTCGCACGCCGCGGCGCCGCGGCAGCGATCGCTCACCGACCCAGGCGAATCCATGAAGACGACGCTCGCCGCGGCAGCCCTCGGCACCGCGTTCCTCCTGTGCGCTCGGACGGCGGCGGCCGCCCCGGGTGATCTCTGTGTTCCGCAGGCCTTCGGCGTTCCGGGCCCCCAACCGAAGACACCCGAGTGGTGGAACGCGGCGGCGATGGGCAAGGACGAGCGGTGGACCGGATCGAATCGCGCCGCCGGTGCGCCGACCGTCACCGCCGCGTCACCGATGGCGAGCGTGCGCACGATCTGGGATCGACCGTCACGCACGATGTTCGTGCGCTACGAGGTCAACGCGGACCAGACGCTCACGCCCGGCTTCGATCGCGTGATCATGGCGCTCACCGACACGGCGGGCGCGAGAGCGCTCGCGATCGTCCTCGATCCGATGCGCGGCTGCGTCGGCACCGGAATCACCGACGCCGACGGCAACGGAGTCGACGACGCGTGCGATGCGGGCAGGGCGATCCCCACGGGGACGGGGGGCGGCGTGCAGTACGCCACGCCGCACCCGACGAACGCCGACCAGTGGAACGCGTTGTCGCCGACGAACCCGCTCGCGGACATGACGGTCGAGCACGCGTGGATCAGCGTGGCCGACGATCCGATGCCGGGTGGCGGCACGATTCGCTCGTGGACCGTGCAGTTCGCGGTCCACCTGCCCGTCGACGGTAGCGGTGAGGCCGGCCCAGGTGCGCGCACCTACGCCAGCGCGATCGCGCTGCTGGGATCGCCGAGCGGTGGCACGCTCGTGGAGTTCGCCTCGCTGTGCAATCCGATGGGGGCGAGCGCCGACTCGTGCCTGCTCGCGAGTCCGGTCGCGGCCCAGCTCCCCAACGGGTTGCCACAGGTCGCGCGGTGGAAGCCCACGCGCACCTCGCAGCAGTGCAATGGGGTGTCGCTCGATCCGATGTTCGTCGGCAGCAGCACGCCCTTGTCCGCGGGCACGACGCCCGACGGACAGCCGTACGACTACCCGAGCCACGAGATCCGCCGCACGAGTGGATCGCAGCTGCGTGCGGGCATTCGCAATCAGCTCGGTCGTGCGCTGGCGAGCGGCGAGGTCAAGGCCACCTTCCGCATCGCGAACTGGGGCATGACGTACGCGAACTGGGATCAGGCGACATGGGACGAGATCGGTGAAGCGACGCTGAGTGGTACGGTGGCGGACGGCCGCTGGGCCCATGGGCCGGGGCAGGGCACCCTGCAGATGGCGACGCCCTACACGCCGGGCGGAACGATCGGCTACGCGCACCAGTGCGTGCACGTGCAGCTCGAAGACAACGCGTCGGGCGGCACCGCGCTCGCGTTCGCCAACGACAGCGTCTACCGCAATATGGATCTGGTGTGGGCGTCGACGTTCCAGCGCTTCGCCGAGATCAACCTCGTCGGTCGCACGCCAGTGGATCAGCCGCAGCGCGTGACGCTCGTGGTCGACACCCGCAACATGCCGAGCAGCTCGCAGTGCTGGGTGATGCCGAAGGACGACGATGTCCCCGGCTACCAGGACATCCCCGGCTGCCACGTCGACGGCGCGAAGACACCACCGCCCTTGCTCACGAGCGAGCGCAATCAGTGGGGCACGACGATCGAAGGACTGCCCACCTACCTCGTCCATGGCTTCGTCGACTCGGGCAAGACGATCGAGCTCGAGGGCCAGTCGATGAAGATCCACATGCCGTTCTCCGCGTTCGGCTACGCGGTGCAGCACCAGGGCCAGGTGAACGGCTGGGAGCATGCGCTGCACGGTGCCGTGCACGAGCCGGCCGCCGCGCCCAACGTGTACGTGCTCGACATGAAGCCATCGGAGATCCACACGATCTCGACGACGATCCGTGCGATCGACAGCACGACGCCGAAGTGCCCCGATGCGAGCGCGCCCAAGCCGTGGCCCGAGGGTTGCGAGCCGCCCACGATCCCTCCGCCGCGCGCGGCGACGACCGGAGAGGAGCCGAAGCCCGGGCCGACGCGCGGGTGCTGCTCGGCCAGCGTGTCGACGAGCAAGGGCCAGACGGTGGCGGAGAACCTGACATTTGTCGGCTTGCTGCTCGCGTTGCGCGGCGCTCGACGTCGCCGGCGCGGATCGAACTACGAAGATCTTCGTTGACATCTTACGAAAGGCTTCGTAGGATGCCGTGGTGAGCGTCGAGACGCCGCGGCCCACGGCGGCCGAGATGGAGATCCTCGCGGTCCTGTGGGAGCGAGGGCCGTCGACCGTGCGACAGGTGCACGACGTGCTCGCGACCCGGCGTGCCACCGGCTACACGACGGTCCTCAAGCTCCTGCAGATCATGGCGGGCAAGGGGCTCGTCCTTCGCGACGAGAGCGATCGCAGCCACGTCTACAGCGCCACGCACGAGCAGGGCGCGATGCAGGGCGAGCTCGTGGGCGATCTGATCGATCGCGCGTTCGCCGGCTCGACGTCGCAGCTCGTGCTGCGTGCGCTCGCCCAGCGGCCGGCCGACGCGGCGGAGCTCGCCGAGATCCGGACGTTGCTCGATCGCATGCTCGCCGAGCGAGCGCGGAGGCGACGATGATCCCGGCGGTCCTCGTCGCGTTCGCGTGGGCGCTCGTGCACTCGCTGTGGCAGGGTGCGCTCGTCGGTGCAGTCGCTGCGCTCGCGCTGCGTCGCGCGCGATCGGGCCCCGCGGCGATCCGTCACGCGATCGCCCACGGCGCGCTGTGGCTGATCGCCGGCGCGCTCGTGGCCACCACGTTCGTCGAGCTGGATTCCGTCCGTGCGGCGCCGAGCGTGCGCGCGTCCGTTGCCCTCGGCGCGCGCACGCTCGCGCGCACCGAGATCGCGGCGCTCGTCGTGCTCGGCGGCTGGAGCCTCGGCGCGCTCGTGCGCACCGCTCGGCTCGCGCTCGGGCTCGTCGGCGTGCAGCGCCTGCGTCGACGCGCGCAGCCCTTGCCGCCGGCGTGGGCCGACACGCTCGCGCGGCTGTCGGAGCGGATCGGTGTGCGCGTGCACGTGGCGATCGCGGCGGTCGCCGATCTCGACGGCCCCATGGTGGTCGGCGTGCTGCGTCCGCTCGTGCTCGTGCCGCTGGCCCACGCCGCGCGCATGCCGTCGGCGGCGATCGAGGCCGCGCTCGCCCACGAGCTCGCGCACGTGCTGCGCCACGACTACCTCTTGAACGTGCTGCAGTCGATCGTCGACGCGGTGCTCTTCTACCACCCGGTCGCGCGGTGGTTGTCGGCCCGCGTGCGACTCGAGCGCGAGTTCGCGTGCGACGAGCTCGCCGTCGCGCGTGCCGTCGATCGACTCGACTACGCGTGCGGCCTCGCCGAGCTCGAGGGCGCCCGCTCGTCCGCCCATCCCGCCCTCGCTGCCCACGGAGGAACGCTCATGTCCCGCATCACTCGCCTGCTCGATCCCGACTTCCCTCGCGCGACGAGGCGGCCCGTCTCGCCCCGCTTCGGCGGCGCGGTGCCGTCGTTCGCCGGCATCCTCGTCTCCGCGACCATCGCGATCGGCGTGCCCGCGTGCGTCGGGCTCACCGACGACGTCGACGCGCCGGAGGCTCGCAACGCGGTGGAGCCCACGGCGGTCGCCGCTGCGACGCCCTCCGAGGTCGCCGTGCCCGTCGCATGGCTCGCCGACGATCTGAGCCCCGTCGCCGCCGAGATCGATCGCGCGGCGAAGCGCCACCGCGTGGATCCGGCACTGCTCGCCATCGTCACGTGGGTGGAGTCGCGCGGCCAAGTGGACGCGAAGAGCCCGATGGGCGCGCGCGGCCTGATGCAGCTGATGCCCGCCACCGCGCAGAAGATCGCGGAGCAGCGCGGCCTCTCTGACCACCGCGTCGAGCTGCTCGACGACCCCCGCTACAACCTCGACCTCGGCGCGTACCACCTCGCCGAGCTCATCGAGGAGTACGGCGCCGGGGATTCGCTCGACGCCGACACGATCGCGCTCGCCGCGGCCGCGTACAACGGCGGACGCAAGAGCGCAGACGCTTGGCTGCACGGCCAGCCGTTGCCGGACGAGACCGCGCACTACAGCGAGCTCGTCGTCGCGCTGTGGAACGAGCGCGAGCTGCCCGAGAGCGCCACGCTCGCGGCGCGGCGGCGCTGATCACCTCCAGCGCAGCCGCGCCATGCCCACCGACGGACGGAGCGCTTCGCCCTCGCCGACCTCGGCGATCGATCCGGCGAAGAACAGCGAGTCCGCGGTGGGCAGCACGTCGTCCACGCTGATCGCCGCGATGCCGCCCTGGATCGGCGTGAACTGCTCGCCGTCGAAGAAGAACGCATTGCGTCCGCCGATCGACGGCCACACGTAGCCCACTGCGAGCAGTCCGCCTTCGACGGCGACGAGTCGCGTGAACGTGTGCGACGACTCGCCCATCGGCGCGGGCAATCCGTGCTCGGGCGTGCCGACGTCGACCCATGCGCTGCCGTCCCAGCGCCCGAGCACCAGCCGATCGGGCGTGCCCTCGTCGAACGTGCCGACCCACACGTGATCGGCCGTGGCCTCGAGTGCCGACGGTGTCGCGCTCAGTCCATCGCCGAGGGCAGCCCACGTCTCGCCGTCCCAGCGGGCGATGCGATTCGCCGCCACGTCGCCCACGTTCCCGAACGGTCCGGCCACGACCACGTCGTAGTCGCCGGGCTCGTCGGAGCGCGGGGCAGTGTCGACCGCGAGCGCGACGACGTCGAAGCCGTCCTCGACGATCTCGAGCTCGCCATCGACGGCGCGCGCGAGATACCCCGTTCCGTCGCCACCGACGATCCACAGCGCGCCGTCGTCGGCGAGCGCCAGATCGTTCACGGGCCCCGGCAGGTCGCCGATCGAGATCCACCCGTCGTCGACGAGGCGGAACACCTCGCCGTCGACCATCGGATCGAACGAGCTGCATCCGATCCAGGGGCTTCCGTCGGCGTCGACCTCGAGCTCGGTGCACTGTTGGCCCGCCGGAAGGGCAGGTGCGGCGCTCGTCCAGCCGCGGCCGTCGTCCCATCGCACGACGCGACTCGTCAGCGGATCGCCGCCCGCATGGGTCGCCGAGGCGAGCGCGAGCACGTCGCACGCGCTGCCGCCCGAGCCGAGCTGATCGATCGTGCCGCTCACGCCGAGGCCGAGGTCGCCGACCGGGTGCCAGCCTTCGTCGTCGTGCACGGCGACGCTCTGCGACGGCACGCCATCGATGCCGCCGAAGCCACCGGCGACCCACAGTCGCGCGCCGTCGTGGTGGATCCGTTGCAGCGTCATCGCGAACACGGCCGCGGGATCGGGCTCGAAGCCGCACACGAGATCGTCGAACCACGGCATGCCGACGTACTCGTCGTCGCTCGCGAGCGCAGCCCACGACGCGCCGTCGAGCACGGCGAGGCCCGCCGCGTCGATCGCGTTCGGATCACCGGTCGCCCCACCGACGACGTCGAAGCAACCCGCGACGATCATCGCGCCGTCGACCCACTGCAGATCGGAGACGACGCCCGTGGCCTCGCCGGCCGCGACGCCGCCGCCCGCGAGCTCCCACTCGCTGCCGGTCCAGCGCGCGAGGCTGGCCGCCGGAAGGTTCTGCGGCGCGAGCGTGAACAGGCCGCCGGCCCACAGCGTGCCCTCGTCGTCGATCTCGAGCGCGAGCACGCGCGCGGCCTCGGGCATGTCGAGCGGCTCCCATGCGCTCCCGGTGAAGCGCGCGACCTTGTCGGCCGCGATGCCGCCGATCTCGGTGAACTCGCCCGCGACGACCACTCCGCCTTCGCCGTCGGGCAGGATCTCGAACACGTCGGCGTCCGGATCGCCGCCCGGCGCTCCGCTCCACCCGTCGCCGTCCCAGATCGCGATGCCGGCGATGCCACCTTCGACGCTGACGCGGCCGACGCCCCACAGCGCGCCGTCGATCCACGCGAGCCGGCGGAACGCGCCAGCGTGCTGTCCGATCACCGTCGGGCCGCTGCCGGTGTCGACGAGGATCTCGCCGTCGCCGTGCATCGCGAGATCGTTGCTCGCCGCCGCGAGCTCGCCCGCGGGACCCACCGCGATCGCCGTGATGCCGCTGCCGGGCAGCGCGTGCCAGCCGGGCTGCGTCCACCATGCGTCGTCTTCGCGGCGCGCGAGCGACTCGTGGCGCTCGCCGTCGGCCCACCGGAAGTAGCCCGCGACGAGCATCGCCCCGTCGTCGTCGACGGCGAGGTCCCACGCGGTCGGCAGGTATCCGTCGCGACCGGTGAGGCCGGGAACCGTCAGTCGATCGTCCCACGTCGCATCGGCGAGCTCGCCGGGCAGCGTCGTGGGCGTGCAGTCGTTCGGCGACGGACCCCCCGTGGTGTCGTCGACGGTGCCGTCGCTCGAGTCGCCACCGCTCGTGTCGTCGTCGCTCGACTCGCCGTCGTCGCTGTCGTCGATCGTGGCGTCGCCGCTCGACGGCCCGGTCGATCCGTCGTCGTCGTCCCCGTCGGCCGCGCCGTCGTCGCCACACGCGACGAGCCCGAGCATCGTGAAGAGCGTCCACCCTCGCGCCGCTGCCGAAACCGCGTTCATGCGCCCTCGGTGTAGCGCGCCCGTCCGAGGGCGCACGCGGTCGTTCACCGCCGACGCCGACGGATCCACGCGCCGAGCGCGATCCACCACCACGACGATCGCCGGCTCGTCGCGCAGCCGCACCCGCCCGCCGCGTCGTCGCCCCCGCTCGCGCCCCCCTCGGAGCCGCCGCCCTCGCTGCTCGCAGTGCTCGTTCCGGCGCTGGCCGACGCCGATGCATCGTCGTCCGACGCGCTCGTGGGGCCGTCGTCTCCGCCGCCGCTCTCGTCGATCCCGCTCGACTCGCCGCTGCCGCCGTCTTCGGTCCCTCCCGCAATCTCGGTACGCACGAGCACGAAGGCGCCGAACTCGGCCGACGTGTGCACGTACGGCGTCGCGGGCGTGCCGACGACCTGCGCAGCCGGCCCCGGGGTCATCGGGATCGCGACCGGACCTTCGTACGTGCTCGTGATCAACGGATCGCCGAAGTAGTTCTGCGCGTCGTACACCTCGAAGCCGTCGCCGTCGGCGAGCCACGACGAGAGATCGACGTCGACCGTCTCCGCCAGATCCCAGTTGAACACGACCACGTGCGCGCGATCGGGCTCGTACGCGTTCGGTCGGACGAACGACAGCGCGCCCGTGGGCGTCGTGTCGGGATACACGTCGTTGTCGGGCCACGTCGCCGCGTCGACGCCGTCCACCGCACCGACGAACGTGTTGCCCGCGATGGACGTCGGCGTGCCGGCGACGCGGAAGGCCGTACCGCCGACGCACACGTTGTCGTCGGCGATCGCGTTCGCGGTGCCGGAGCCGTAGCCGATGTCGCACGACGTGCCGCCGCCCTCGCGATCGAACCATCCATAGTTCTGCCGCAGCTGCGGATCGAGGGCGACCGGCGCTCCACCGACGAGCAGGTTGCGCGTGCGTCCCGAAATCGTCGACACCACCCCGTTCTCGAACGAGATGTTGCCCTCCATCACGAAGTCGTCGATCTCGCCGCCCTCGGTATAGGCGTGGATGCCGTGGCTGTACTGCCCGAACATCAGGTTGTCGCGCACGTACTTCGCACCCTCGACGTTCTGCGTGTAGATCGCGTGGCCGTGGCCGCGATCCTCGGCGTCGTAGCCGTTGAAGTAGATCAAGCAGCCGTACACCTCGCTGCCGTCGGTGAGCCCGCTCCAGAAGCCGATCGCGCCCTGCGTGTCGTGCACGACGAGGTTGATGAGCTTGATGCCGGGGTTGCCGTTGCCGCCCGCGTCGATGCTGTAGCCGCGATCCGCCGCGTTGCCGTCGTCGGCCCAGCGGTCCTCGGCGCTGCTCGTGACCTCGAAGCCCCAGTACCAGGCGTATGCGCCTTCGATGAAGATGCGGTTGTCGGGCGAGTCGCCGGTGTCGAGGGTGACGCGCTGGTGCTCCATCGCGCGCACGATGACGGGCGCGTCGACGGTGCCCGTGAGCACGCCGGTGAGCGAGCCGACGATGGGGTAGGTGCCGCCGTGCAGCCAGATCGTGTCGCCGGGCTGCACCGACGGTGGGTGGGCGAACGCGGTCGTCAGGTCCCACGGCGCGTCCGTGCTGCCGTCGCCCGCGGGCGTGCCTTCGGGCGCCGCGTGCCACTCCGCGGCCGTCGCCGCACACGGCCACGAGCACAGAGCGAGGATCGCGATCCGTCGAGTCGATTGCGCGAGCATGCCCACCCCCACCTCGCATCGTACCGTGTACCGTGGAGGGTGGACGCATGACGAGCGGGCTCGATTGGGACGCGATGGCCGACGGCATCCTCGAGGTGATCGGGCGCCGCGTGCGGGGCGACACCGGCGAGCTGCCACGTCCGCCGACGCGCGGCGTCGTCGCCCGGCTGCTCGACGCCGCGTTCTGGGCGACGCTCGCGACCGACGAGGGGCGCGCGACGAGGTTCCGCATCGCGCTCGTGCGCCGCGAGGCGTCGGTGTCGACGTGGCCGGTGCTGTGGTTCGATGCGGCCGAGCGCGTGTCCGTGCGTGGCATCCGCAAGCTCGCTCAGGCCCACGATCCGCGCCACGGCGTGCTCATCGCGACCGGTGAAGACGACGACGTCGCGCTCGTCGGCTTGCTGCACGATCCCCGCCGCACGTCCCATCCTGCGGCGCTGATGGTGGAGGGCAGGGGGCCCGGCCAGCTGCACGTGTACTGGCAGGCCGAGCGGATCCTCGAGGTCGCCGAGGGCGGCGCCGTCTATCCCACGGAGTTCCCGTTCGACTCCGCACGCGCGGCCGATGCGATCGCGCGCTCGCTGTCGTGGGCGCGCGGGCAAGGCGACGCGCGCGAGGTGCTGCTCTTCGGCCACTTCGTGCTCACCGTCGCGTTCGCGATCGAGAAACTGGGGCAGGGCGGTGCGATCTGGCTGTTGCCGCGCGATCACCCCCACGCGGACTCGGTGCGTCGACAAGGGCGCGCGGTCCAGGCGGCCCCGAGCTTCTGGGATCCGCACCGCGCGGTCCTCGAGGATCGGATCTTCCGCATGCGCGTCGGCGTCGACGAGCCCGGCGAACGTGTCGTCGTCGATCAAGCGCTGCAGGATCATCGGCGTCTGTCGTCGGAGGGGCTCGTGCAGGCGATCGCGCGGCTGTCGGGCGTCGATGGAGCGATCCTCATGCGCGCGCCGCCGGAGCTGCTCGCGTTCGGCGTGATCGCCCACGATCTCCGCATCCCCTCACGCATCGTTCGGCTGGGTCATCACGACCTGCGCCACGTCGAGGACGTGGGGCCCGCGGCGTTCGGTGGCTCGCGTCATGGCTCGGCGATGGGCTTCGTGAACACGTATGGCGGCACCGCGATCGTCACGTCGCACGACGGCGGCGTCACCCTCTTCCAGCGCGACGAGCGAGGCGCCGTGTGCGGTGCCCGAGTGTCGCGACTCGACGTGCGCCGCGACGGGTGATAGACCGAAGCTCGATGACGACCAGCGAGTGTGTCCCCAACATCGGACCCGCGGGTCGTCGGCAACGCATGACGTTCGGCATCGTGGCGCTGGTGCTCGGAGTCGCCGGTGCCGTCGCGCTCGCGGCCACGGCGGTGGCGCCCACATGGCGGATCGCGCTGTTCCTGCCGTTCGTCGCCGGTGCCGTCGGGATCTTCCAGGCCCGCGCGAAGACGTGAGTCGCGTTCGCGGCACGCGGTCTGCGTGACCTGGATACGGGGATCGAGAAGGTGGTGGATCCGGAGCAGGATCGGGCGGCGCGTGCCCAGGCGCGCGTCGTGTGGGCGCAGTCGATCGCGCTCGCCGTGGTCCTCACCGCGCTCGCGTACTGGTTGCCGGCGTTCTGACGCGCGCGTACGCTCGTGCGATGAGGCGTACACTCCGCGTGCCCACGCTGTTCGTCGTGTCCGCGCTGGCCGGTGCGGGCTGTCCGGAGGACGACGGCGACGACGACCCGCAGGCGTGCTTCGAGCAGACCGCCCAGGGCGCATGCGAGGACCACGGCGTGTGCGTGTGGGACAACGGCGACTGCATCCCCGACTGCACCGCCCTCGACTCGCAGTCGTCGTGCGACGACGTCGCGTTCTGCTTCTGGGACGGCAGCGAGTGCTCGTTCGAAGCGGCGTGATGACGCCGCCGCGGCCCGGTCGGGCCGCACGAGATCAGCGCGTCAGCTTGCGGTACTTGATGCGGTGGGGCACGAGGGCGTCCTCGCCGAGGCGGGCCTTGCGGTCCGCTTCGTAGGCCTGGAAGTTGCCCTCGAACCAGGTGACCTGGCTGTCGCCCTCGAACGCGAGGATGTGCGTCGCGATGCGATCGAGGAACCAGCGATCGTGGCTGATCACCACGGCGCACCCGGGGAAGGACAAGAGCGCGTCCTCGAGGTGGCGCAGCGTGTCCACGTCGAGGTCGTTCGTCGGCTCGTCGAGCAGCAGCAGGTTGCCGCCGCGCTTGATCAGCTTGGCCAGGTGCACGCGGTTGCGCTCGCCACCCGACAGCTCGCCCACGCTCTTCTGCTGATCGGTGCCGGTGAAGTTGAACTTGCCGACGTAGGCGCGCGCGCTGACCTCCTGACCGCCCATCGGGATCGTGTCGGCGCCCTCGCTGATCTCCTCGTAGATCGTCTTCTTCGGATCGAGCGCGTCGCGGCTCTGATCGACGTACGCGATGTCCACCGTGTCCCCGATGATCACCTGGCCCTCGTCCGGCTTCTCCTGGCCCACCAGGAGGCGGAACATCGTGGTCTTGCCCGCGCCGTTGGGGCCGATCACGCCGACGATGCCGCCCGGCGGCAGCGTGAACGTGAGGTTGTCGAACAGCAGCTGATCGCCGTACGACTTCTTCACCCCCTTGAACTCGACGACCTTGTTGCCGAGCCTGCGCGAGAACGGGATCTTGATCTCGGTGGTGTCGACCTTGCGATCGTTCGACTCCTGCAAGAGCTGCTCGTAGGCGGCGACGCGCGCCTTGCTCTTCGCCTGTCGTGCGCGCGGCGTCATGTTGATCCACTCGAGCTCGCGCGCCAACGTGCGACGGCGGGCGCTCTCGGCCTTCTCCTCCTGCTCGAGCCGCTTGCGCTTCTGATCGAGCCACGACGAGTAGTTGCCCTTCCACGGGATGCCCTTGCCGCGGTCGAGCTCGAGGATCCACTGGGCGACGTTGTCGAGGAAGTAGCGGTCGTGCGTGATGGCGACGATCGTGCCGCCGTACTCCTGCAGGTGACGCTCGAGCCACGCGACGCTCTCGGCGTCGAGATGGTTCGTGGGCTCGTCGAGGAGCAGCAGGTCGGGCTTGCTGAGGAGCAGGCGGCACAGCGCGACGCGGCGCTTCTCGCCGCCCGACAGGTTCTTGACCGACGCATCGCCGGGCGGCGTGCGCAGGGCGTCCATCGCGATCTCGAGCGTGCGATCGAGATCCCAGCCGTTGCCGGCCTCGATCTTGTCCTGCAGCTTGCCCTGCTCCTCGAGCAGCTTGTTCATCTCGTCGTCGCTCGTGACCTCGCCGAGCTTCATCGAGACCTCTTCGAAGCGCCGCAGCGTCGCGACCATCTCGGCCGCGCCTTCTTCGACGTTGCCCTTCACGGTCTTGCTCTCGTCCAGCTGAGGCTCCTGCGGCAGGTAGCCGACCGACACGCCCTCGGCCGGCCATGCCTCGCCGCGGAACTCCTTGTCGCGCCCCGCCATGATGCGCAAGAGCGTGCTCTTGCCGGCGCCGTTGTTGCCGAGCACTCCGATGTGCGCGCCCGGGAAGAACTGCAGGTGGATGCCTTTGAGCACCTCCTTGCCGCCGGGGTAGACCTTGCCGAGGTCCTTCATCGTGTAGATGTACTGATACGAGGCCATTGGCGTGTGCGTCCGCCCGCGGCCGAGTCGCGGTCGCGGGCGCGCAGCATAGCAAACCGCGGCGCCGTTCAGCATCGCCGGCCGCGCCGGCGAGCGAACAAGCCGACGAGCACGAGTGCCATCGCGGCGCCCGCGGTCGGGCGCCCATCGGCCCGGCACCCGCAGCCCTCGTCGCCGCTCGGCGTTTCCGTGGGCGTGCCCGTCTCGCTCGACGTGCCCTCGCCGGGGACGAGCACCTGCACCGACGTCGCCGACTCGCCGAAGGCGTAGCGCGCGATCGCGGTGATGTCGTGCAGGCCGGGCTCGAGCACGACGGTGAACGAGCACTCGTTGCTCTCACACGCATCGCCGACGGGGTCGCCGTTCAGCTCGAGGCGCAGCTCCGTCGCTTCCTGATCCATGCACACGCAGTCCTCGCAGCGGCACTTCGGCTCCGCGTAGACCTCGAACGTGGTCTCGCCCGGCGGGAACGTGCTGTCGCCCAGGTTGGCGAACACGATGTCGCCCGTGTTCGTGTTCGGCGGACAGATCTCGCACGTGCCCTCCGTCGTGGAGCTCGAGCCCGCATCGTCGCCGGTGGAGGTGCTCGACTCGTCGGCGCCTTCGGTCGTCGCGCCGGTGTCGGTCGTGGTGTCCGTGCCGCCGGCATGCGCGACGGCGATCGGGAGCGAGAGGAGGAGGGCGAACGCAGCGAGAAGCTTCACGGCCGCCGAGCATCGCATGGATCGAAATCCCCAACACAACCACTTCACCGGCATGCGACGCGACATCAGGATGTTGTCCCCCTCGGTCCTCTTCACCACGCTCTCGATGCTCTCCGCGTGCGCGGAGCCGCGCGAGTCGAACGGCGAGATCTACGCGAAACCACCCGCCGGCGACGAGAGCGAGAGCGACGGCGGTGAATCCACCGGTGCGATCGAGGACCCGCCGCCCTTGCCCGGCGGTTCGGAGTCTTCGGATTCCGGCCCCGACGGCAACCTGCCGTGCGAAGGCTGCGCGGGCGACGTGTGCGGCTCGAACGACGAGTGCCTCGACGGCTTCCTGTGCGCGCGCCTCAACGACGAGGTCGCGTGGTGCAGCAACTGCAACGCGGTCTTCAGCTGCGAGTCCACCTGCACCGCAGACGTGAACTGCGGCGTCGACGGCGTGTGCCACGAAGGCCTGTGCTGGCACGGCTGCGCGTCGGACGACGATTGCCCCGACGGGCACGAGTGCAAGGACGACGACGGCCAGCGCTTTTGCGCGCCCGCCGATCTGCCGGCGCTGGACGAAGAGTGCGTCACGTCGGCCGCGGGCTGGTGCGAGGCGTTCGTCGAGGGCGAGGGCACGTGCGTCTACACCGGCACGGACTTCCAGTCGGACCCCGGCGAGAACTGGTGCACCAAGGCGTGCACGAGCAACACCGATTGCACGGACGTGTGGCCGCTCGGGTGCTGCAGCGCCGACGGCGTGTTCGGCGAGGGCGGCGGGAACTACTGCCTGCGGCCCGAGTGGGCGGCCTCGTGCATGTGAGGGCGTCGACATGGTCCGCGCACGAATCACACTCGCGCTCGTCGGCGTGACGGGTTGCTTCTCGCCGGAGGTCTCGACCTCCGGCGGCGGCTCGGCGACCGACGTGTCCCACGGCGACGCCTCGGATCCGACGGGATCGGCGGACGACGCACCCGCCTGCGCCGAGCTCGACGAGCCGTGCAGCGCGAACGCGGACTGCTGCGACTACGAATTCACGCCGCAGGTCGGCGGGGCGATGTGCATCGACTACCAGGAGGAAGCGACGTGCAAGTCGATCTGCGTGGCGCACGAGGACTGCGAGAGCGGTTGTTGCGGAGTGCTCGCGGGCGAGGCGAGCCACGGTATGTGTACCGATCCTCCGTATTGCGAAGCGGGTGGTGCCTTCCGCCTCGCTGGCTGCGACCACGGCGACGCGTACGAGTGCGCGGGCGACGATCTGCGCGACTGCGCCACCGAAGAGATCACGGACTGCGACGTCGCCTGCGTCGACAGCGGGTTCTCCGGCGCCGCCGACCCGCCGTGCGGGCTCGGCTCGGCCGGCACCGAGCTGTGCCTCTGCGAGTGATCAGGGCGCGAGCAGCTCGTCGACGACGGTGGCGGCGAGATCGGGATGGCCGAATTCGCCGAGCGCCACGCCCATCGCGTCGGCCACGGTGGCCGCGAAGTCGGCCTGGTCGGCCTCGACGCTCGCGATGCGGCCGGTCGCGAACGTGCCGCTGCGATCGACGATCACGATGAACACGTCCTGGGTGCTGTACCCGTTGGGTGGGCTGCCCTCGGCGCTCATCCACACGACGAGCGTGCGATCGAGCAGGTTGCCCGCGCCGTCGGGCACGGCCTCCAGCGTGGCGAGCAGCGCCGCGATCTGCTGGGCCCACAGCGTCTGCACGTTCTGCACGCCCTCGTGGTCGTCGCTCGCGACGACCTCGTGGTAGCCCGCGAACAGGCCGACCTCGCTCCACGTGATGTCCGGTAGGCCGCGATCGACGGACACGAGCTGCACGCGCGTGACGTCGAGCTGGATCGCGGTGGCCGCGATGGCGAGCTGCACCTCGAGCGTCTGCGCCGCGCCGTCGATCGGCTCTGCGAGGCGGTCCGCCAGCGCATCGACCAGTGGGTCGTCGATTCCGGCGAAGAGCGACTCGAACGCGAGCATCGGCGAGTCGATCGGCGGCAACGGCTGATCGACGTCGGTATACGAGACACCGGTGGGCATCCCGGGAAAGTCCGTGGCATCGACACCGAGGTGCACGTTGGTGTGCGGTGTGTCGACGCCGAGCGCCTCGCCGAGCACGACGTCGAGCGAGGGACCGCCGCCGGCGTAGTACACCCACGGTGGCTCGCCGCTCGCCGAGCCCAGCAGGCCACCGGTGAGGATCGAGGACGACGTGACGCCGTACATGTTCGTGAGCTCGGCGCCCTCGGGCAGGTGGATCGAGTTCTCCACCCCATCGACGAGCGCGAGCGCGTCGGACCACGGCGCGAGCGGCTCGAGCACGGGACCGAGCACGAAGTCGTCGCCGCTGCCCGCCCACACCTGATCCTCGTACACGCCGTGCGGCGTGCGGACGATCAACAGGTGCGTGAGCCCGTCCGCCGGCGCGGGGCCGGTGTCTTCGCTCGACGTCGAGTCGGCCGGCTCGCTCGTCGTCTCGCCGCTCGTGTCGTCGACGGTGGTGCTCGCGGTGGTGGCCGTCGTGGCCGTCGTGGGATCGACCGAATCGCCGGCGGGGTCACCGGTGATCGTCGGTGCGGTCGACGAGGACTCCGTCGCGCCGGCATCTCCGTCGCCGGCGCCCGCCGAGGGGCCGCAGCCGAACGCGAGCGCGAGTGCGAGCGTGCCGGGTCTCGGCGCGGACGGCATGACGCCTTTCGTACCACGGACGGCGCGTGATCGCGCGCGGCTGCGCCGGCGTCGGGCCCGCGTTCGAGCTTGGGCGCCCGCGCGGGGGCGGCACGCAGTCGGTGAAGGATCGCCCGGGTCGCGACATGGGACGCTGGAGAGGCATGACCGCGGCCGAGCCCCTGTGCGACCACGACGTCCCGCCGGACCTCCCGGCCGCGGACGAGCGCGCGCGGCTGGACGCAGCGGATCTGTTCCGCGCACACGCACGCTTCGTCGCGCGCATGCTCCATCGCGCCGGCATCGCGAAGGACGAGCTCGACGATCTCGTGCAGGAGGTCTTCCTCGTCGCGCATCGCAAGGGTGGTTTCGACCCGGGGCCGGCGAAGCCGACGACGTGGCTCGCCCAGATCGCGCTGCGGATCGCGGCGAACCATCGTCGCCGCAAGCGACCCCAGCCCGGCGCGCTCGTCGACGATCTCGTCCGCGGAGGTGCCACCGCCGACGCAGCGATGGCGGCCGCGCGCGCGCAAGCGGCGTTGTGGCGGCTCGACGAGGACAAGCGGCTCGTGTTCATGCTGTTCGAGCTCGAGGGCGTCGCGTGCGACGAGATCGCGGCGACGCTCGGGATCCCGGTGGGGACCGTGTACTCGCGGCTGTCCGCGGCCCGAGCCGCGTTCGTCGCGGCCGTGGAAGGAGAGTCGCGTCCATGAACGATCGCGCGCCGCCTGTCGATTCGCACCCGGCGTTGCGCACCGGTGTCGATGCCTTGCTCGCGCTCGAGCCCGACTACGACGTCGACGCCGGCGTGCAGCGGTTCGAGCGCGCGGTGGGTAGCGGCAGCGCGACCACGTCGCGATTCGGTGCACGCGCGCGGCTCGTGATCGTCACGGCCGTCGTGGTCGCTGCGGCCGCGGTGATCGGCACGCGCACGCGCGAGCCGGCGCATGCGCTCGCGCCGGGGCTGTCGTCGCTCGCACCGGTCGCGCGGCCCGTCGCGCCACCGCCGGAGGCGATCGCGATCGCGGCCCCCGTGGAGATCGGCAGCGACGCCGTGGAGCGTGCGCCGCCGCCCGCGGAGCCGAAGGCGACACCGAAGCCCCGGCGCGCGCGTGCACCCGTGGCCGCGCAGCCGGATGCGCCGCCCGAGGATGTCGCGCCGGCGGACGATTCCCTCGCGCGCGAGATGGCGCTGCTCGACGAGGCCCGACGTCAGCTCGTCGGTGGCGAGGCGAGTTCCGCACGCAAGACGATCGCAAGCGCTCGATCCACGCTCACGCGGCTGCGCTTCGACGAGGAGTGGGACGCGCTCGAGATCCTCGCGCTCGCGGGCGCGGGCGAGCTCTCGCGTGCGGAGTCCCGCGCGTCCGCATTCCTCGTCGCGCATCCCAACGGTCGCTTCAACGCGTCGATCGAGGCCGCGCTCGCGCGAGCGCGCAAGAGCGAGTGAAGGATCGCGGTGGCCACGGCCGAGGGCTTCGTCGACGGCGTGTGCAATCCGGAGCCCGAGGGGTAACATCGCATCACCGACGTGGCGGCGGACGACGACGACGACGCATCGTCGAGCACCGGCGACGGTGTCGCGGAGGACACCGAGATCGGCGGCTCGGCCGGCAGCTCGATCTCCGCCGCTCGGCCGGCGCCGCTCGCCCGCGGCGCGAGCGTGGGGCGCTACATCGTCGTCGAGTTCCTCGGTGCGGGCGGCATGGGCGAGGTGTACAGCGCGTTCGATCCGCAGCTCGATCGCCGCATCGCGCTGAAGATACTCCGCGTCACCGGGCCCGAGTCGATCGACGGTGCGCGCGTGCTCCGAGAGGCGCGCTCGCTCGCGCGGTTGAACCATCCCCACGTCGTCGCGGTGTACGACGCCGGCACGGCGGACGACGCGGTGTACATCGCGATGGAGCTCGTCGACGGCGTCACGCTGACGCAGTGGCTCCGCGAGCGTCGCGAGTGGAGCGAGGTGCTCGCGATCTTCGTGGAAGCGGGCCGCGGGCTCGCGGCCGCGCACGCCACCGGGCTCGTCCACCGCGACTTCAAGCCCGACAACGTCATGGTCGGCGTCGACGGGCGCGTGCGCGTGATGGACTTCGGCCTCGCACGCGTCGCGGTGGGACACGCGTCGGACGAGCCGGTCGCAACGACCGGCTCCGCGACGGATCTGCCGATCGATCTCACGGCCGCCGGCACGCTCGTGGGCACGCCGGCCTACCTCGCACCGGAGGTGTACGCAGGCGCGAGCGCGGACGAGCGCGCGGATCAGTTCAGCTTCTGCGTCGCGCTGTGGGGCGCGCTGTTCGGCATGCGCCCGTTCGGGGGCGACGTCGCGTACGAGATCGCAGCCGCGGCGGCACGCGGCGACATCCGGGCGCCGCCCGCGTCGTCGACGGTGCCGAAGTGGTTGCGAGCCGTCGTGGAGCGCGGGCTCGCGGCGAAGCCGGAGGCACGATGGCCGGATCTGCACGCGCTGCTCTACGCGCTGGAGCGCGATCCGTCGCGCCGGCGGCGGTGGATGGTGGGGCTCGGGCTGCTCGGGCTCGTGGGCGTCGTCGGGATCGTCGCCAGCTCCGTGTCCGAGCGCGGCCGCCGGGCCGCGTGCGACCTCGAGGGGCGGTCGATCGACGAGGTGTGGAACGAGGGCGCCGCGCTGGAGATGCGCGAGCACTTCGTCGCCACGGGGCTCGCGTTCGCGGAGCCCACCTACGATCGCAGCCGCGCGTGGCTCGACGAGTACGCGGACACGTGGGCAGAGGCCGAGCGGGACGCGTGCCTGCTGACGCGCGAGGACCCCGTCCGCGGGCGCGCGCGTACGTCGTGCCTGGCGGCGCGACGCGCTGCATTCGCGAAGACGGTGGACGTGCTCGTGGCCGCCGAGAAACGCGACGTGATCGCGGCGATCGGTGCGACGGCGCGCCTGCGGCCGATCGCGGAGTGTGCCGACGATGCGCGCACGGACGAGCACGGTGATCGCACCGTGTTCGAGCGGCGCCGCGCCGAGGCGGATGCGTTGTTCGATCTCGGACGCTACGACGAAGGCGTCGTGCAGGCGCGCGCCGCCCTCGCGGATGCCGAGGCGCTCGCCGTCCCCGGGCTCGTCGCGATCGCCCGCAACGAGCTGGGCGAGGGCCTCTTCCTCGCCGGCGAGCTCGACCCCGCGCGCGCCGAGCTCGAGACGGCGTACTTCTCCGCATCGGGGTTGGCCGACGACCGCACCGCCGCACGTGCGTCGACGCGGCTGCTCACGCTGATCGGCGAGCAGCTCGGGCGCATGGAAGAGGGGCTGCACTGGGGGCGACTCGCGGAAGCGGCGATCGAGCGCCAGACCGGCAACACCACCCTGTTGCGCGCGCACCTGTTGTCGGCGCGCTCGCGCGTGCACCTGCTCGCGAGCGACTTCGACGCGGCGACGTCCGAGGCCGTCGAGTCGCTCGCACTCGTCGAGTCGGTGTACGGCGCGGATCACCCCGACGTGGCGAGCGCGGTGAACACGGTGGGCACCGTGTACCTGCAGACGGGCGACGACGAGGCCGCAGCCGCGGCGTTCGAGCGCGCGCGTGCGCTGGCGGAGGCGGCCTACGGGGAGTCGCACGTGGAGGTCGCGCGTTATCTCCACAACGCGGCGGGCGTCGAGTACAACCGCGGCGACATCGCAAAGGCGCGCGCGTTGTCGGAGCGCAGCCTCGCGATCAAGGAGCAGTGGCTCGATCCGGGCAGCCGCGAGATCGCGAACTCGCTCAACGCGCTCGGCAACCTGGCGATGCGCGACGCGAAGTACGCGGAGGCGCAGCTCCTGCTCGAACGTACGGTGGAGATCTATCGCGAGCTGCACGCGGACGGCCATCCGGCGCTGCTGGCCGTGATCGCGAATCTCGCCCATGCACACCACGTGCAGCAGCACTACGCGCACGCGGAGAAGCTGTACCGCGAGCGGCTCGCGATGGCGGAGAAGCTGTTCGGTGCGGATGCGCTGCAGGTCGCCGACGCACTGACGGATCTGTCCGCCTCGCTCGCGGACGACGGTCGCCTCGACGAGGCGGTGGCGCTCGGCGAGCGCGCCCTCGCGATCTACGACGCGAAGGGCCCCACCGATCATCCCGAGTGGACGGAGACGATCATCACGCTCGGCGAGCACCTCGTGAAGGCGGGCCGCGAGCGCGAGGCGCTGCCGCTGCTCGAGCGCGTGATGCAATCGATCGACGCGAAGCCCCAGACGGACCCGCTCATCCGCGGCCGCGCGCGCACCTGGCTGGCGCGCGCGGTGTGGACGATCGACCGCGATGCCGAGCGCGCCCGCACACTGGTCGACGGCGCGAGCGCAGACTTCGCGAACGCGGGCGCCGCGGCGGCACCGGAGCTCGACGCGCTGCTGAAATGGTCTGCGAGCCTGCCCGCAGACTGACTCAGCTCGCCTTGCGGCAGCCGGCCGCCAGCGCCTGCTCGTAGCTCGTGCGCTCGGCCGTGCCGTCGCGGAGGTCCTTCTGCGGTGAGCGGCTGTAGCACGGCACTTCGCCCGCGCCGCTGTAGTCCACCCAGATCGTGGCCTTGTCGCGCACGTCGAGGTGCACGAACGTGCCGTTCGGGTAGTAGCCCACGCCCACCTCCGCGAAGCTCGCGCGCAACAGCTCGAACATGCGGCGGTTGTCCGTGCGCTCGCCGTCCACGATCACGCGCATGTCGATCGCACGGCCGCGCGTGTGGTTGCTGCGATCGGTGTGCTTGCTGACGTTGCGATAGCCCGACACCACCTCGATCCGGCTGCCCGGGAAGTGGGCCTGCACCGCGACGAGCAGCGTCGCGAGCCGCCAGTGGATCGGGTGATCGATCCCCGTCTTCGGGTCGAACAACACCTCGCGCAGCTCGGCGAGCGCCTCGTGGCGCATGCGGCCCTCGTCGTCGAAGAGCGCGATCTCGTGGTCGGCCTTCGATCGCGCGATGCGGATCCGCAAGGGCGGCGCCGTGCGCGGATCGATCGCACGGATGTGATCGCTCGTGCGCGGCGGGGCTGCGGCTGCGGGAGCGTCCGCCGGAGCGAGCGACGAGAAGAGCCACAACGCGAGCGCGAGGCCGGGCACCTCCTTCCACGAAGCAATCGTCGTGCCGCGCCGACCGTCCGCCCACGGGCCGCGATCACCCGACCGTGCGTCGGTCTTTCGACGCTGTCTCGCCGTCGTCGTGAGCGCGACCGCGATCCTTTCATGCGCGGCCGCGCTCCCCTCGCGCGCCCGTGGTGCCACCATGGGACACCCCATGCTCCGTCGGCGCTTCGTGCAGGGACTCGGCTGCGGCCTCGCGGCCCTGCCGGCGTTCGGCGGGAAGCTGGCGCCCTTGCGCGGAGCCGAAGGCGACGCCGTCGCCCAGCGGCTGCTCGTCTTCTTCTCGCCCAACGGCACGGTGCACGAGCACTGGCGCCCGAGCGGTGGCGAGACCGACTTCACGTTCCCGGCCGGCTCGGTGCTCGAGCCGCTCGCGGAGCTGCGTCAACGCCTCGTCGTGTGCGACGGCATCGACTTCATCGCCGCCACGAACCACGAGGGCGGCATGGCGGCGATGCTGACGGGGCAGGGCGACGCCGCGTCCGTCACGGGCGGCAAGTCGCTCGATCAGTACGTCGCAGCCGAGCTCGCCGCGCCCACGAAGTTCGCGTCGCTCGACCTCGGCGTGATCACGTCGCCGTGGGGCGGCAGCACGCAGACCCGGATGAGCTACTCCGCACCGGGCACGTACGTCACCCCCGACGACGATCCGGCCCACGTCTTCGACCGCATGTTCGGCGATCTCGTGGGTGGCGACGACGCGGCGGCGAAGCTGCGCGCGCGCAGGCAGCGGGTGGTGGATCTGCTGGTCGACGACGCGAAGTCGCTGCGCACGAAGCTCGGTGCGACCGAGCGTCTCAAGCTCGACGCCCACCTCGAGGCGCTCGCGAAGGTCGAGCAGGGCCTGCAGGCGGTGTCGTGCGACGCGGTCGAGCCGCCGATGGCGACGAACCACCAGGCCAACGAGAGCTTCCCGGCCGTGGGCCAGGCGATGACCGACATGCTCGTCACCGCGCTCATGTGCGACATGACGCGGGTCGCATCGATCCAGTGGTCGCACACGGTGAGCCCCGTCGTGTTCTCGTGGCTCGGCATCGGCGAGCAGCACCACTCGCTGTCGCACATCGACGACGGCAACCAAGCCGGCGTCATGCAGTTCGTCGAGTGCGAGCGGTGGTTCGCCGAGCGCTTCCGCGATCTGTTGCTCGCGCTCGATGCCCTGCCCGACCCCGCCGGCGAGGGCACGATGCTCGACACCACGCTCGTGGTGTGGGCGAAGGAGCTCGGCGACTCGCGCCTGCACGAGTGCAAGTCCGTGCCGTTCGTGATCGCGGGCGCGCCCCAGTGCTTCGCGCCCGGCCGCTACCTCGACTTCGGCGGCGCCGCGCACAACCACCTGCTGGTGTCGCTGTGCCACGCGATGGGGCTCGACAACGACACGTTCGGCGACCCCTCACTCGGCCAGGGGCCGCTGTCAGGGCTCGCATGACGGACCTTCGGCTCGTGCTCTTCGTGCTCGCGGGTCTCGCGTCCGGCTGCGGATGCGGGGGCTCGGGTGCTGGCGAGGGCGAGGGCGATGGCGATGCGGACGAGGATGGAACCGCCGGCGACGACGACGTTTCCTGTGCCGAACAGCTGCCCGCCCGGCGCGTGCGAAGGCTGTCGCACGCGGAGTACGATCGCACCGTCACCGATCTCGTCGGCACGGATCTCGGCCTCGCGATCGCGTTCGCGCCCGACAACGTCGTCGACGGCTACTCCAACGACGCGACCGCATCGGTGGTGTCGGGCCTGCTCGCGGATCAATACCGCGTCGCGGCGGAAGCGATCGCTGACGAGCTCGTCGCCGATCTCGGTGCGGTGCTGCCGTGCGACCCCGCCAGCGACGGCGAGGCCGAGTGCGCCGAAGCGTTCGTGATCGACTTCGGCCGCCGCGCGTTCCGCCGTCCGCTCGACGACGAGGAGCTCGCGCGCTTCCTCGAGCTCCACTCGCAGGTGACGGCCGAGGACGGCTTCGACGAGGGCGTGCGTTGGACGATCGCCGCGATGCTGCAGGCGCCCGGCTTCGTGTACCGCACGGAGCTCGGCGAGCCCGATGACGAGGGCACGTGGCGGCTGACACCGCACGAGCTCGCGGTGGAGCTGTCGTATCTCGTGGTCGGCGGTCCGCCGGATGCGGAGCTCGCCGCCGACGCGGACAGCGGTGCGCTCGCGGATCCCGAGGTGTTGCGCGAGCACGCGGAGCGCCTGCTCGCCGACGCGCGCGCGACCGCACCGGTGCAGACGTTCGTCGAGACGTGGCTGCGCACCGGGCAGCTCGAGCTCGTCACGCGCGACGAGGAGAAGTTCCCCGAGTTCACGCTCGACATCCGGGCCGCGATGCGCGGCGAGACGCGGCGCTTGGTGGCGGAGACGTGGAGCTCGGGCGGCACGCTCGCGGACCTGCTGCTCGCCGATCACTCGTTCGTCACCGACGAGCTCGCGGCGTTCTACGGTGTGGCGCCCGGCGACGGCGAGCCCGATGCGGCCGGCTTCAAGCGCACCGCGCTCGGCGACCGCTACGGCGGCGTGCTCACCCACGGCAGCGTGCTCGCGACGCACGCGCTGCCGCTGTCCTCGTCGCCGATCCATCGCGGCCTGCTCGTGCGCGAGCGCCTGCTCTGCAACGATCTGCCGCCGCCGCCGCCGGGCGTCGTGAATTCGCCGCCAGAGATCCTGCCGGGCCAGTCCACGCGCGAGCGCTACGCGATGCACACCGCCGACCCCGCGTGCGCGGGCTGTCACGCGCTGATCGATCCGATCGGCTGGGGCTTCGAGCACTACGACGCGGTCGGTCGCTGGCGCGCCGACGACGACGGCGTCGCGATCGATGCGAGCGGCGAGATCACCGGTGCGACGGCCGAGCCGATCGTGTACGACGGCGTCGGCGAGCTCGCGTCCGCACTCGCGGCAGCGCCGGAGATCCGCGCCTGTTATGCGCACCAGTGGAGCACGTACGTGCTGGGCGGCGTCGTGCAGGATCCCGGGCTCGAATGCATGGCGGAGGCCGTCGATGCCGGACTGGCCGAGGCCGACGGTCGGCTCGACGCGACGGTGCTCGCCCTGGTCGGTACCCGCGGATTCACGACCCGGCATGGCGACGATACTGCGCCGCCGATGCCGACCGACGACGACGGCGGCGACACGGACGCGGGCGACGACGACTCGACGGGCGCCGCCGACGAGAGCACGAGCGGCGGGGTGCCACCGACGGATCCCGATCTCGAGGTCTCGATCGTGCAGACCGGCACCTGGGCGGAAGGCGAGTGCAACGAGGTCACGGTGACGAACGTCGGTGACGCGGCGGTGCAGTGGCAGGTGACGTTCACGCTGATGGGCACGCTCACGACGGTGTGGAATGCGGTCGCGACCCCGGATGGTGCGGACACCGTCTTCACGGGCGCGGAGCACAATGCGACGATCGAGCCCGCTGCGAGCGCGGGCTTCGGCTACTGTCTGATGTACTGATGCGCACGCTCGTCGCCATGCTCTTCGTGTCGCTCCTCGCCTGTCACGAGGACGACCACCCGTGCGCGAACGGGACGTGCGTGTGCCCGGCGGGCGGCGACTGCAACCTGCCGTGCGCCGCTCCGCCGTGCCACATCGACTGCGGCCCCGACAGCACGTGCGACGGCGAGTGTGCGAACGGCACGTGCACGTGCCGCGAAGGCGCGACGTGCTCGCTCGAGTGCGACGCGCCGCCGTGCCACGTCGCCTGCGAAGGCGATCACCCGCGATGCGACGGAGAGTGTGCGAACGGCACGTGCTCGTGCGGCGAGAGCTCGACGTGCGCGTTCCTGTGCGAGGCACCACCGTGCCACGCGGACTGCAGCGCGGGCTCGGCGTGCACGCTCGAGTGCCCGAGCGGCTACGGCAATGGCTGCGATTTCACGAGCTGTGCGGCCGGCGAGCCCGTGATCTGCCCGGACGGCCTCGTCGCCGCTTGCAACACGCCGTGCCCGTGAGTGCAGCGAACGACGCAGATCGATCGCCGTAGGTGGAACGGCCCATCGCCGCACCGCAGTCCGGCTGCGATGATGCGGCGATGGCTCGTTCGTCGCTCGTGCTCGTCGTCGCGCTGGTCGCCGCATGCTCCGACGGGGGCGACATGGGCGAGGAGACGCTCGACACGGACGAGAGCGGCGAGTCGTTGGTCGACGACGACGACGACGACGACGGGGGCGACTCGACGGGCAGCGCCGACGAATCCGGCGACGGCAGCGAGTCCGACAGCTCCGGCGGCGACGAGCCCGATCCGGGCGAGCCGTGGGAGCCGGCGCCCGAGCTGCCGCCGTTGCCCGACGACGCGGTCGCCCAGCTGCAGCAGGCGATCGACGGCGTGCTCGCGGATCCGGCGGTGGCCGGAGCGGCGCACGGCGTGCTCGTCGTCGACGGCGAGATCGGTCAGGAGCTCTATGCACGCAACGCCGAGGTCGTGCGCGCGCCGGCGTCGAACACGAAGCTGTTCACGACCGGCGCCGCGTTCGATCTGCTCGGGCCCGACCATCGCAGCGAGACGACGCTGTGGTCGACCGACGCGGGCGACGTCGTGATGGTCGGCCACCACGATCCGAGCTGGTCCGCGTTCTCGTACGAGGGGGCCCGCGTCGCGCTCGACCGGATCGCCGAGGACGTGCAGCGCGCGGGCGTGACGTCGATCGGCACCGTCACCGCGAGCGGCGAGTTCCTCTACCAGGGCGACAACTTCTCGTACTACGACGCGGAGCTACATCGAGGTCGGGCGCTCACCGCGTTCCGCGACGCGCTGTCGGCCGTCGGCATCGGCAGCGGCGGCGGGCAGACGTCGGCGTCGTTCGATCCCCCGGCGGGCACGATGCTCGGCACGTGGCGGTCACCGCCGCTCGCCGTCACGTCGGTGCCGCTCAACGTCGAGAGCCACAACGAGTACGCCGACATCCTCGGCCGCCACATCGGCCTCGAGGTGGGCGGCACGAGCGACGCGACGATCGGTGGCGCCGAGGTCGTGGAGTTCCTCGCGTCGCTCGGCACCGACACGACGGGCGTCGCGCTCTACGACGGCTCGGGCCTGTCGCACGACAACCGCGTCAGTCCGCGCAACGTCGTCGACCTGCTCGCGTTCGCTTTGGAGGAAGAGTGGGGCCTGGCGTGGACGCGCACGTTCTCGATCGCGGGCGTGCGCGGCACGCTGGGCGGCCGCATGACGGGCGAGGACACGTGGGGCCGCGTGTGGGGCAAGAGCGGCACGCTCACCGGCGTGATCGCGACGAGCGGGATCCTCTTCCATCGCCACGACGGCCGCCGCTACCTCGTGTCGATCCTCATGAACGACACGGGCGACGCCGGGTCGACCCGCGCCGTGCACGACGCGGTGTTCGGGCGCGTCGCCGCCGACCTGCGCGGGCTCGGTCCGCGCCCGGCCGCACCGACACTGCAGAGCGTGCGCACCGACGTCGGCAAGGACGTCGTCGAGGTGGCGTGGGATCCCGTCGATGGTGCGACTGGCTACCTCGTGTGGCTGTCGCCCGACGGCCGTCGCTTCGATCGTGCCGACGCGCGCCTGGTGAGCGCGTCGCCGTACCGTGCAGGCACGCTGCCCGCGTGGCCGCAGGTGTTCGTGCGCGTGAGTGCAGTCGGCCTTGCAGCAGAGAGCGAGCCGTCCGACGTCTACGGCGCGAGCGTGGACGACCTCGCCGACCGCGTGCTGGTGGTCGACGGCAACGATCGCTGGCAGGCGGAGCCGCTGGTCGAGAACCCGCTCGCCGCCGGCCACGACTTCGCCGTCGATCACGTCGCGGCGATCACCGGCGTCGGCGTCGACTGTGCGACGAACGAGGCGGTCACCACCGGCCTCGTCGCGCTCGACGACTACCGCGCCGTGATCTGGATGACCGGCGAGGAGAGCGAGGTCGACGAGGCGCTCGCGATCGACGAGCAGGAGCTGCTCGCCCAGTTCCTCGCAGGCGGTGGCGCGCTCTTGCTGTCCGGCGCGGAGATCGGCTGGGACCTCGTCGAGCTCGGCGACCCCGACGACGCCGCCTTCTTCACGGACGTGTTGCACGCGACCTACCTCGGCGACGACGCGGGCACGCAGATCGTCGAGGCTGCCACCCAGCCGTCGGAGCTGCCGACGATGCAGTTCCACACACCGGGCACACAGATCGTCGACTTCCCCGACCGCCTCGCACCCGGCCCGGGCGCGGAAACGTGGCTGCGCTACCGCGGCGGCACCGGCGACGCCGCGGCGATCCGCTCGGACGGCGTCGTCCTCCTCGGCTTCCCGTTCGAATCGATCGATCACCCCGACGACCGCGCCGCCCTGATGACCGCCGCGTTACGGCACCTCCAGATCCTGCCCTGACGCGACGGGCTCATGCGAGGCCCACGACGCGCCGGTACTCGCCGTCGCCGTCGACGAGGTCCGCATGGGCGGCCGAGGCCGCGATCACACCGTTCGAGAGGAACACGATCCGATCGGCCAGCGAGAGCGTGCTCGTCCGATGCGCGATGGAGACGGTCGTGCAGCCGCGCGCCGCGAGGCCCCGATGGATCGCCTGCTCCGTCGCCCCGTCCACCGCACTCGTCGCCTCGTCGAGGAGCAACAGACGGGGCGCGCGTACGAACGCGCGCGCGAGTGCGATGCGTTGGCGCTGCCCGCCGGAGAGCGTGGCGCCGCCGTCGGCGAGCAGCGTCGCGTAACCGAGTGGCATCGCCACGATCTCGTCGTGGACGCACGCGAGCCGAGCCGCATCCTCGATGGCCTCGACGCTCGCCGAAGGAAAACCGAGCGCGATGTTCTCCGCGATCGACAGGTTGAACAGGCTCGCGTCCTGTGTGACGACACCGATCTGGCGGCGCAGGGCCTGGAGGTTCCACGCCTCCAACGGGACGCCGCCGATCTCGAGCCGTCCGCCCGCGAGGGGGACGAGGCCCAGCATCGCGCGGGCCAGCGTGGACTTGCCGGCTCCGGACGCGCCGACGATGGCGACGTGCTCGCCGGGTGCAACGCCCAGCGTCACGTCGCGCAATATGGGCAGACCTTCCTTCCGATACGTGACCACCACGCCGTCCATGTGGATCGATCCGACGAGCTCGGGGGATTCGCCGTCGCTGCGTTCGAGCGGTGTCGCGAAGATCTCGTCGACACGCTCGATCGCGCTCGCCGTCATCTGCAGGCGTCCCGCCGTCGCGGCGAGGGATGCGAGCGGCACCAGCACCGCGAGGCCGAGCTGCACTGCACCGAGCATCGCGCCCAGGCTCGTGTCGCCCCGCATCACGAGCGCCGCGCCGGCGCCGAGCAGTGCGACCGGCCCGAGCATCCGTAGCCCAGCAGTCGCGGCCTCGATCGCCGCGACGACCCGGCCCTGGGCCCGCGCCGCCGTCACGACGCGATCGAACAGCGGTGCGAAGCCGTCGAGCACGTGCGCCTCGCTGCCGCTGGCCTTGATGGCCTCGATCCCCATCAACACCCGCGTCTGATAGGCCCGGGCGTCGGACTCTACGGCGAGATAGTTCGCCGCGCTCGCGCGTTGCCATCGGCGTGAGATCGCGAAGAGGACGAGCTGCGCGATGGCGAGCACCGTCGCGACGCCCGCGAGCGCAGGGCTGAGCCACACCAGTCCGGCCAGGTATGCGAGGACGAGTGCCGCATCCATGGCCACGGAAAGCGCCGTGACGGTGAGTGCGTCGCGGATCTGTCCGAGACTCGCGAGGCGTGCGACGAGATCGCCGATCGATCTCTGCAGGAAGAACGCATGGGGCAGGCCGAGTAGCCGTCGCAGCACCGCGGTGACGATGCTCCGGTCGGTGCGTTCCTGCAGGTGCAGGAGCACGTTCGCGCGTGCCCACGTCGTCCAGCCCTGTGCGACGGCAGCCGCGAGACCTCCTCCGATCACGAGGTGGAGAACGGTGGTCTGAGCGCGGGGGATCGCGACGTCGACGAGCAGCGTGGTCGCAATCGGGAGCGCGAGCGCGGAGCCGAGCAGCAACAGCGACAAGGCCGCGGCGGCGCCGAGCAGGCGAGCCTGCTCCACCACGAGTCCCAGGTAGCGTCCGAAGGCGCCGCGGGGTCGCCCGCGGCGGAGGAACCCGCTGCCGGGCCACAGCTCCACCGTGATGCCGCTGAACGCCTCGCGTACGTGCGTCGTGTCCAGGATCTGTCGTCCGGTGCTGGGATCGACCACGACGTAGCGCGGGCGTGGTCCACCGATCACGCGCTCGACCACCACGAAGTGGTTGCCGCGCCAGTGCAGCACCGCGGGCATCCGCAGACGGCCGATCGCGTCGGCGTGAATCTTGAGGCCGCGGCCGTCGAGGCCCTGGCGGCGCGCCGCATCGAGGAGTGCGAGCGCGCTGTGGCCGTCGCGATCGTCGGGCAGGGCGTCGCGCAGCTCGCTCGTGCTGGGCCAGCGTCCGTGGTAGGCGAGCACCATCGCGAGGCACGTGGTGCCGCAGTCGGCGAGCCCGAGCTGGCGCACGTCGGGCACGCGACGCGACCGTCGTGCCAGCAGCGTCATCGGCCCGCTCCCGGCGTGGGCGCACCGCGTTCGTGCATGAATGCGCACGCGGGATGTGTCTCTCGGACCATCGTGCGGCACACCCCCACGATGGCCGCACGCTCCATGCACCACAGGTTGAAGTGAAACGCCGCGAGCGCGCCGAGCAGTGCTCGGCGACCTCCCAGCAGCCGACCGTGCTCCCACAGTCCGTCGATCGCAGCGACATACACGTCGCTCGCTGCGGCGCCGCGATCGAGGATCGCTCGCTCGTGGGGGGCCGCGAGCGTGCGGAGGGTCGCCGACGAGAGCGTGCCACCCGGCGGAGGCGCGGGCGGCTCGCTAGGCGGCTCGCCGGCGTACGCCCACAGGAGACCCGCCCATACGTCCCAGACTCCCGCCGCCGATCCCGTGCCACGCTCGACGAGATCCGAGAGGATGGCGAGCGCCATCACCTCCGACGAGAGTCTCGGCGAGCAACCGGAATCCGGGAAGCACGCGTCGAGTTGGGCGGACGCATCGCACGACAACCACACGTTCGCGGCCGCGTAGGCCTCGTGCCCGCCGAATCGCCACGTCTCCGGCTCGTACACCGACGACCACCAGCGGTCCACGCGACCGGCCGCGACCTCGTCGTCGAGTAGCGCATGCAGCTCTGCCCGCGCGACGTCGTTGAAGCCGGGGCCGCCGCAGCGCAAGCGCAGCCCCGGGGGCTTGCGCAGAAACCAGAGCCTGACGTCGGCCGTCGAGCGCCAGCTCGCCAGTCGTCGCCGCAGCCCGGAGAAGAGCGGGCCGGCGCGGGCCGGCGCATCGTCGGACTCTCGCCGGAAGCGCACGTTCAACTGTTGCATCGAGCACCGTCTTCCGCCGAGGGCCGCTCGAAGTGAGACCACAAGTGATGCACGCGACGCAGCGGCACGACGAGCTCGGCGACATGGTGGCCATCGGGGCCGCCCAGCCATCCACCGTCGATCACTTCCTCCACGCTGAAGAGAGGCGAGTGCGTGTCGTGTCGACCGCCCTCGAGGACCGCTTCGAGCGCGAGCGGGCTCGTGGTCGGCATCGCGATGGCGCGTCCCGTGCCGATGGTCACGCGCACGAGTTCCGGCCATGCATGGGCGCGCGCGAGAGCGATCCACTGCAGGTAGCGGCCCACCGTGTCGGCTTCCAGGAGTCGCTTCACGTCACCCGGGTCGAGCACCCAGAGCGCTGGCTCCGAGGTGGAACCCTCGTCGAACGCACGACGCGGGCGCGAGCGCGGTCGGCGGGTGGGACCGAACAGAGCTCGCGACGCGAACGTCGTCGCGAGCAGACGTTCGACGACGACGTCCGATTCCGGCACGGCGAGCGCGGTGAACACGTGCGCTGCCCACCGCCCTGCGCTTCCGCGGACGAACGCGACGCTCGGATGACCGCCTCGCGCGAGGCGCAATCCATCGAGACCCATCGCGCCCGCGCCCCACGGGTCGAGCATCTCCTCGACGTAGACGGGGCGGGCCACCACGTTGGGGCTCGCGGCCGCGTCGAGCACGATGTCGATCCATCGCACGCCCGTGCGTTGCTCGAGATCGAGGAAGCTCTCGCGGAACCAGTCGGTCAATGGGTCACCCGTGCGCGCGAGGTGATGGGCGTGCCGCGCGTGCGTCGCGGTCGGATGATCGCTCATCCCCCGGATCCACCCGTCCGCGAGGCCGTGGGCCGCCGGACGGACGATCAGCGCCGAGATGGGCGCGCCGGGATCGATCGCCGCGGAATCGCTCGGCGCTCGAGGAGACGACGGGGGCGGCGATGCGGGCTCGGGCGGGAACGCGATCGAACGCTCGGCCCGGTCGCCGAGGATCTCGTTGATGTAGTGCGCGCGCGCGTGCACGAGTGCGTGACGCGTGGCGAATTCGTCCCAGCACCGCGCCGCACGTTCGATCCAGGCCGCGTCGTCGGTGCCCAGACGCACCAGCCAGGCTCCGGACAGATCGACGCGCAACGCGGGACCGTCGAGCTCGGGCGGCGGAACGCCGAGCGCGCGAGCGAGCGCGGCGACGAGCTCGCGCGCGTGCTCACCCGCCGCCGCGACCCGCTCCGCGGCCGCGCACGCATCGTGGGCATGCGGGCAGGACCACACGTCCTCGAGATGGTGCGCGACGCCATTGCAGAGCTCGGTGAGCAGCGATCGAGTGCCTCGCCACGCCTCGCGATCGACGGGCGACAGGCCGTGCTCGACCTCGGCGAGCGCAGCCGCAGGCGACGCGAAGCGCGGCGGCAACGTCATCCCACCCACGACGAGCCCGAGCTCGACCGCGCACGAAATCGCGGCCGTCGCCGCTTCGTCACCCAGCGAACGCGCGAGCACTCGCGACATCTGGGTGCGCGTGGAGGGTGGGCGCTCAGCGAGAGCGGTGTACAAGAGCCGCCACAACGGACTGTTCGGCAATGCTCGCCACTCGAGGTCACCGTTGGGACCTCGCCGTGCATATCGCCACGTGCCGTCGTGGTGCTGCAGCGTCGGGTTGAGGCGATGGCGCGCGCGCGACCGATAGGGCTCACGGGCCTCGAGCCCCTGCAGCAGCGCGCGGAACGGGCACAGCTCGACGGCGACGATGCATGCCGGTGCCGTGTGCTCGACACTGGTGTGCTGCCGACCTGTGAACGGTGCGACCGAAACGGACGCCCACAGCCCAGCGGGATCCGGGCACGCGACCGCCCGCGCGAGGTAGCGGTACAGCGACGTCTCTCGATGACGGACTCGCTTGTTGCGGTGCGCGGGTGGTCGGCCGTCGCCGCACGTTCGGTGGAGCGTCGTGCTCGCGAGCGCGAGGCCGCATCGAAAGCGGGGGTCGCTCGCTGTCATCGCCCACAACACCTCGCGCTCGCGATCTATCTCCTCGGCATGCGCGTGCGCGAGCTCCCGTCGCGCTTCGGGCGTCCCGTCCAGCGCTGCCGCGCGCGCGGCGAGATCCGGTGCTGCGAGGCGAGTGAGCGACTCGAGCGGCCAAGCGGACGCGCGGAGGATCGCGGCGGGAGCGAGCCGATGCGTGCTCACGGATCGTCGAGCTCCCGGAACGCGTGGATGGTGTGGATCGCGAGGTGCTGTGCGATGCGCGCGTCGATCTCCGCGGCGTAGTACGCCTCGATCGCGGACAGCGCGGCGAACTGACGCATGATCCTCATGAAGGCGTGCACGTCGAGGCCCGAGAACCGCAGCCACCGTGCGAATCGATGGAGGTCGTCGAGCCCGTACTCGGAGCGCCACCATGCGGCGATGCGTTGTACGTCCGCCTCGGTCGGCGAGATCCCAAGCCGCTCCGCTTCCGCGAGCGCCATCATCCGCGCGAGCACGACCTTGCGATCCGCCGCCGTCGGTTCGCGGCGCAGGCGGGGGCGGGCGGCAGCGTTCACGTGCGAACCCCCGGTGGGAGCCGCAGGGTGTGGCCCGGACTCGGCACGTACACCGTGGGGGTGGGACGGCCCGATCCTCCGTGGCGCTCGGCGGCGGACGTCACGGCCGCGACGTCTGGATCGAAGCTCGGATCGTTGGCGCGAGCGGGATGGGGTCCGAGACCGCGTCGCCAATAACGCGCGGCTCCGCCGTTCGCGTAAGGCACGACGATTTGCGCGCCCCAGCGCGCGGCGGTGATCACCAGATCGTCCGCGTCGTTCATAATCTTCTCGCGATCTCCACGCGCCTCCGGGGGCACGAAGAGCAGATAGCGAGCGACCGACGACGACGGGAAGTCGATCGGTCGCCGGTTCCACGCGCGGAAGCCACCGAAGACGACATCGACGGGCCCGGCGACGGTGCGCGCGTGCTCGGCCACCGCTCGGCAGTCGCCCGCGGCGTCGCGACCGGCGTCCGCGACGAGGGAGACCCGCAGCCCGTCGGTCTCGACGACGTACGTGTTTCCGGCGTTGCGGGTCTCGGGATGCAACACGTCGCCCGCGGTCGGCTGCTCGCCGTGGAACGGGTGCGCCGTGATGCGATGGGGTCCGACGACGACGCTCGAGCCCCACGCGAGCGGAACGACGTGGCGGAAGCCGAGCTCGCGCAACCGACCGCACATGTCGATCGCGAGCAGCGATTCCCGATCGACTGCAGGCACGTGGATCGGCACGTCCGCCGGCAGTCGCAGGAGGCTCGCGAGGTCGAAGTGGTCCGGGTGGCTGTGCGTGACGAAGACCGCGTCGACCTCCGGTATCGGGGTGGGCCCGTCGTCGCCGATGCCGAGCAGGAAGGGGTCGAACAACAGCGTCGATCCCGAGGTCGAGACCGCGACCGTCGCGTGACCGATCCACGTGACGCCCTCCGGCGCGGGGGTGCTCGTCCTCGCGTGCCGCGTCCACGCACCGATGCCCTCCAGCTCGTCCCACAGGCGCTGCGACGCGCCGGCACCCGGCCGCCGAGCATCCACCCCCCACTCGGCGATCCACGCGGCCAGGTCGCCCACGCAGTCGGAGTCGAGCACGAGGCGGTGCGTCCGGTTTTCGATGCGGGCGACGAGCGCGATCGGCCGCACACGGTCTGCCGGCGGGTACACGCACGACTCACGCAGCGTGCGTGGGCCGCTGTAGAGGGCACCGAGTGCGGTCGGCGAGAAACACGGTGCGAGGAGCCGACGACACGTGCGCGCGTCGATGCGTCCTCCGCGTGCGCGGGTGGCAGCGATCGCACGTGCACACGTTCGCTGGACGATCGCGTCGCAGAGTCCGGTGATGGCCGCACCGGTCGGCGTCGCGTCCTCGTAATGGACCTGCAGGTGCAGGTCGTCGCGCAAGCGAGTCACCGATGGCCCTTCGTGGTGGCCTCTGCTCGAGCGTCGCGTAACGCGTCGAACAAGTTTCGATCACCGAGCGAGAGCACGCTCGGATCCATGTCACCGATCTCGCGGGCCAGGTCGAGCGCTCGAGGCCGATAGAGCACGCGTGCGAGGTCGTCGACCCACGCGAGCAGCATGCTGGTGAACGGTCCGTCCCCCACGGAGGCTGCCATCGCGCGATGGAAGCGCACGCGAGCGTCCTCCACCAGGCGCGCCGCTGTCAGCATCGCGCCGCTGCCGTAGAGGTGGTTCGCGAGCGTCGGGCGATCCGGCAATCGCCCCAGGCGGACGCGCTCGATCCAGTCTGCGCGCTCCTCGATTGCCATCGTCTCGAGCATCGCGGTGAGTGGGATGTTCCACGTGCCCGTGCGCAGGTCGTCGCTCTCCCGGTCGCCGAGCACGTCGGCAACGTCGTTCACCACCTGCACCATCAGGGCGAGGTCCTGCCCGATCGCGCGGTAGTTCGCGGGGTCCATCGCATCGCGATCCCGCGTCGCGGAGGCGGCGATCGCAGCGTATTCCAGAAGGAGTCCGAACTCCGAACCCTTCTCGCCGGCGATCTCGATCCGCTCGTCCAGCGGCAGCAAGCAGTGGCGCGCTACGATCTCGCGATGCTGTCCGCGCGCCATCCTCATCGCGTGGTGGTGGAGGCCGGCCCGCAGGCGTCGCGTCCCGCCGACGCCCGTCTGTTCGAGGGCCCACAGCACGTCGATCCCGAGCAGGAACATCGCGATCCCCGAGTTCACCGTGACGATCGCGCCGAGCTGCGCTGCGTTGCCCATGAGATCGTCGTCCTCCACCTGATCCACGAGGCTGACCGCACGCTGGACGAGCGCGAACGCGGCGCCGATATCGACGGTGTGCGCGTCCACCCGCCCGCCGTGCGCGCGCACGAACAGGTAGAAGGGCGCCATCTGCCGCGACAGCACGCGGCGCGTCGGATCGTCGGGGAATTCCGCGAGCAGCTGGATCGTCTGGTCGTCGTGCAGCTCCGCGGCGCGCACGACCTCACGGGCCCGCGCGTCGACGGCGGTGACGAACGAAGTGAGGTCGAGCTCTTGTCGCATGGGTCCTCGTGAAACCTCGTGGAGACCTCGTGGAAAGGGGAGGGGGACGGCCCCCTCCCGGAGCAGCGGCTACCAGCAGGTGCAGCCGCCCGAGTCCCAGGGATGGGCTGGGCACATGCAAGTGCTCGGACCGCCGCCGCCCGGCTTCGCAGCCGCGGCGCCGAGCGCCTGACGGAGCTCCTCGATGTCCGCCAGCGTGATGGGCGACTCGTTCTCGACGTTCTCTTCCTTCTTCACTCGATCCTCCTTTCTTCCATTGCGGATGCGGCCCGTCCTCGGACCGCTGACGAACTAGACGCGGGTCGACGCACATCGATCGCTCGGGCTGCGGAATTTTCGACACATCTCCGCGAGGAAAGCTCGTGATCGAAACCGGTCGTCGTGAGTCTAGAAGGAGGCGCGGCCGAGCCGGCGCGCACGCGCGTGCCAGGGACGGTTCGCGAACCGCCCGGTCACGCATCGCGCGAACGACGTCGCGACTGCTGAGCTCTGCGAAACATCAACTCGTAAGACGTAGAAAGGACGTCCATGCACATGGAAGCCAAGCGAGAGTGGCGCAAGCCGCAGTGGCGTGCGCGCAACGTGCGAACGCACTGCTAGTCGAGGATCGGTGCGCTTCGGCCGAGGCCGAACGCACTGCGTCCACTCGCTGGCCATCCGCCTTCGCGGCGGATGGCCAGCGTCCCCAACCCGAGAAAGGACGAACCCGTGAAGACCTACGCCCTGGCCAAACACGCCGTCTTCCGCCGCACGAGCGGCGATCTGTGCATGCTGTTCGATCGCGAGCGCGGCGTGATGTACGAGCTCAACGAGACCGCGTCGGCGGTGATCACCCAGATCCACGGCGGTGCCGAGTCCGAGCCTGCGATCGTCGCCGGACTCTCGGCAGCGTTCTCCGTAGACGAAGCCGATCTCTCCCGCGACGTCGAGGCGTTCCTCGGCGACTTCGTGAGCGCCGGCCTCCTCGAGGTCCGGTCATGAACGGGGGCGCGTCCTCGCCGGAGCAGTTCCAGCTCCCGGCGCACAAGATCCCGATCCTCGTGCAGCTCGGGCTCACGTTCAGGTGCAACCTGAAATGTCCCCACTGCTACGCACTCTACCGACGCGACCTCGACGAGTTCACGACGGAGGAGGCGCTCGCCCTGGTCGACGCGTTGTACGACCTCGGCTCGGGCGCCGTCGTCTACTCGCACGGCGAGAACCTCATTCGCAAGGATTTCCACCGCATCGCGCGGCACATCCACGACCTGGGCATGTACCAGACGCTGATGACCAACGGCTACTACCTGCAGAGCGAGCAGGACGTGCAACGCCTGTGCGACACCGGCATCGACCGAGTGCTCGTGTCCATCGACAGCAGCGATCCGGCCACGCACGACCGCACCCGGGGCCGCGAAGGCGCGTTCGGAGTCGCGACTTCGGCGTTGGTCCGCCTGAAGAAGGCCGGGATCTCGACCGTGGGCTTCTCCACGACGATCGACACGCACAACTACGATCACATCGACGAGATCATCCGGCTCGCGTTGGATCTCGGGATGGACGCGATCAGCTTCATGCAGAATCGCTACAACCGTCCCGGCATCTTCGATCGGACGTTGTGGGTGAAGTACGTGGCCGTCTGTCGCGAGATCTACGAGAAGATCCTGACCTACCGCGGCGTGATCGACCTGTACACGCACGACCCGTTCATGCTCACGGTGCTCGACGATCGCCTCGACGACGAGGAGGCCCGCGCCGCGTTCATCGGCTCGAACATCTGCAACGTCGGCACGAGCATGATCTCGATCGATCCGGTCGGCAACGTGACGGGGTGCAACTTCATCGAGAAGGTGATCGGCAACACGCGCGACGAGCCCGTCGCCGCGATCTGGGAGCGTCTGACGCGGACGTACTCCGACGAGGAGGACCCGCCGGGCGGCCCGTGCCAGTCGTGCGCGTCGCGGCCACAGTGCATGGGCGGCTGCAAGGCGTTCCACTACACCGGCAAGTTCGACGAGCGCTGTGGCGAGCGCCACTTCGGTGCGCACGCGGATCACGGCCTCGAAGCGATGCCGCTGCCGGCATATCCAGCCGCACCGCAGAGCCGCAAGGCCGGCGAGTTCGCGCGGGGCCGCCTGCGCGTGCTCGGTTGAGATCGCGTCCGAGGAAACCGTCATGCGCGTGCTCTTCGTCAATCCCCACTACACGCACGATCCGTTCACCCTGCTGCTGCACCCGCCGCTCGCGTACGCGTACATGACGGCGGTGCTGCGGCAATCCGGCCACGAAGTCGTCCACGTCGATCTTCCGTTCGAAGGGAACTGTGTGGCGGCGCTCGATCGGTGGCTCGATGACGTCCGGCCCGACGTCGTCGGCGTGACCTCGGTCGCCCAGAGCTACTTCCACGCGCTGGAGATCGCGAGGCGAGTGAAGGAGCACTCGCCCGGTGTGAAGGTCCTCTTCGGCGGGCCGCACGCGACATTCGTGGCGCGCGAGTGCCTCGAGCGCCACGCCGCCGTGGACTACGTGCTGAGCTACGACGCGGAGTACTCGCTGCGGGATCTGGCGGACGCGCTCGCTCAGGGGGCCGCGGACGAGGCGATGCGCCGCATCCCGGGCCTCGCGTTCCGCAGCGGAGCTGCGATCGTGGAGAGTGACGCGGAGCCGCCCTTGCGCGACCTCGACTTGTTGCCCGCGCCGGATCGCAGCATCTTCGACATGCGTCGATACCTCGACTACGACTACGAGACGGTCGTGATGACCGCGCGCGGTTGTCCGAGTCGATGCACCTTCTGCTCCACCACGCAGATCGGACGCAAGTACCGATGGCACGGCGCGGCGCACGTGTGCGACGAGGTCGAAGAGGTGCTCGACATGGGGTTCTCGTCGGTCTTCTTCGGCGACGATACGTTCTCCGGCAACACGCCACGTGTGCTCGAGATCTGTCGCGAGATCCGGCGCAGGCGCCTGTCGTTCCCCTGGACGAGCAACATGCGCGCCATCGATGCGAGACCGGATGTGCTCGACGCCATGCGTGAGGCGGGTGCCTATCGCGTGTTCATGGGGTTCGAGTCGATCCAGAACGCGACGCTCAAGATGGTGAAGAAGGGCGCGACGCCGGAGAAGCTCTATCGTGTCGCGCAGCTCGTCAAGTCGCACGGCCTCGAGCTGCACACGTCGTTCATCATCGGAGCTCCGGGTGACACGCACGAATCGCTCGCCGAGACGCTGGACTTCATCCGGGTGATCGCACCGACCGTGGCGACCTTCAACGTGATGGAGCCTCGTCCGGGCACGGACGTCTATCACAATCCCTCGCGATACGGCATCGAGATCCCGGACCCGTACTGGTACGAGACGACGAGTTGGCTGCGATCGCCCGTGTGTGCGACAGAGACGCTCACCGCCGACGAGATCGGCGACTGGGTCGCGCGCTGTTACTTCGAATTCTGCAGCGCGGAGTTCATGGCCGACGAGAACCTGCAACGCATCGAGGACGTGAGGGCGCAATGGGACAGGGATACGACGCGGCCGAAGCTCGCCGTGGTCCAGTAAAGCTCGCCGTCGTCGGCCTCGGACTCGCGGGTGAGAGCCATCTGTGCGACGCGTTGGCGCGACCCGACCTGTTCGACGTGGTGGCGGTGTGCGGTCGCGATCGCGATCGTGCGGAGGCCGTTGCGCAGCGCTATGCCGTGCCGCGGGCGTACGTCGACGTCCACGCTCTGTTGGACCACGAGCGCGAGTGCGAAGCGATCGTCGTCGCGACTCCGCCCGAGGTCGCCGCGGCGATCCTGCAAGAAGCGGTGGCGTCGGGGCGAGCGGTCCTCGCCGAGAAGCCCGGCGGAGTCACACCGGAGGAGCTGGCGGAGGTCGACACCACGGCCCGCGTCGCGTTCGCGTACAACCGCCGCTACCAGCGAGCGTGGACCAGTGCGCGGGCATGGGTGCGCAGCGGTCGGATCGGCCACGTGACGACGATCGTGGCCGACTGGCGCGGTCCATTCGAAGTGCGCTACGCCGACGACGCGCCGACCCATCGGGGGCGGCTGCACGGGCGCGGACGCGGCGTGTTGCTCGATATCGGCGCTCACGCGCTCGACGCTGCGCTGTTCGTCACGGGGCGGCTCGGACACGCCCGTGCGTGTCGTCTCGAGGAGAACGCGCGCGGCGTCGACGTGGGCGCCCAGGTCGAACTCGTCGACGCCAACGGGTGTCGTCTGCACCTCGTGATCGGGCCGGGCGGCGGGCGGCGTCTCGAACTCGTCGGCACGCGAGGCCGCATCGTGATCGACGAGTCGACCGCGCGGATGGACGCCGACGACGGATGCACCACCGTGGACGATGCGGACGAAGCTCGACCCATCGAGGACCTCGCCAGGGATCGGGCATGCCGCGGTGCGACCCTGTCCGAGGCGCGCTCCGTGCTCACCGTCGTGCGCGAAGCGTATCGTCGGGCGCGGATCGGCACGCGCGCATGGCAACGACCACGCGCGAAGGCGTGGGCGCGTCGCTCGGGGGCCTGCTGAGGTGGGAGCGACGATGGAGGCGCCCACCCGCCGCCGCCCGATCGACGCGCGCCTGTCGGATTTCGCGCTTCTCTGGGCCGTGGGTACGCTCGTTCACCTCGGACACACCGGTCGATTCGGGGGGCCGTGGTTGCTCGAGACCGCGGCGGCTTGCTTCGTCGCGCTGCATCCTCGTTCGCGTCACGGGCTGCTCGTGCTCGCGGCGATCCAGCTCTCGCTAGTCGCCATGACATACCCGTGGGTGGCGAATCACACGGTGCTCGTCGCCTTCGTGGACGTCGTCATCCTGATCGAGCTGCTCGATCGGCGTCGGACCTCGGCGGATCGATGGGTCGTGCACTTGCGCATGCTGCTGGTGGTCACCTACGCCTGGGCCGGTTTCCACAAGCTGAACGAGGGCTTCCTCGACCCTGCGACGAGCTGCGCGGTCGATCATGCCGAGCGACTGGCGCGCGTGTTCGGTGGTGACGGCGTACCCGCGGGTGCGTCGATGCTCGTCGTCGTCGCCACGCTGCTGATCGAGATCGGCGTGCCGGTCGCGCTCCTCGTCCGCGGTGCCCGGCCGTGGGGCGTCGTCGTCGCGCTGGCGTTCCACTTCCTGCTCGGGTGGAACGGTTTCGAGGACTTCTCTGCGATCGCCGCGGCGCTCCTCGTGGTCTCGCTCGGCTTGCCGCTCGGCGGCGGGATCGTGGATCGCCTGGCGCGCGCGTTCGCCACCCGCCCGATGCCCGTGATCGCACGCATCGGCATCGTCGTCGCGCTCGTCGTGCTCTTGCATGCGTTGCCCCAACCGCGAGCCCTCGCCTTCCCGATCTGGGTGCTCTACGCGGGCGCGCTGCTCGTCGTGAGCGTGCGCCACGCACTCGGCTCGGCGAGCCGGACGTCGGCGCCCCCGGGAACCCGGATGTCCGCGGCCGGTCGACTGCTCGGCGCGGCATTCCTCCTGAACGGTGCGAGCCCGTACGTCGGACTGAAGACCGATGTGTCGCTCGCGATGTTCAGCAACCTGCGGACGGAGGGGCCGTACTGGAATCACCTCCTCGCGCCCCGGGTCCTGCGCGTGTTCCATCAGCAGGACGATCTCGTCATGGTGCTCGGCGCCGCGCCGCACGAGGTCGCCGGGCAATTCGACGCGCCGCGGTGGATGCCGCAGCTCGAGCTCCGCATGCGCGTCGAGCACGCGCGTGCGCAGACGAGCGCGCCGCTCGTCCTGGTCGTGGCATCCAGTGACGCACTGCGACTGGTTCCCGATGCGGCGGCGGATCCCGAGCTCGGACGACCCGTACCCGCATGGATCGCGAAGCTCACCCGTTTCCGCGAGATCCCGCCGAGGGTCGAGGCATGCACGCACTGAGCACCGACTTGGAGGGATTGCGCACACGGCTGCGCGACGCACTGTTGGGCGCGCCGCGGTCCGCCGCCGTGCTCACCGAACTCGAGTCGGCCCACGAGCACGAACGCCTCGTCGCGGCGGCCGCGTCCGTGCTCGCAGAGCCGGTCTGGGGGGACGTCGACTTCGCCACGCTCCACGTGGGCCTCGTGACCGGCAGCGGCGGCGTCGCGCTGCGGACGGTGAACGTGTCCACCGCCGCCGCGTTGACCGCGTGCGGTGTCGAGGGCGTGCGGCTCGTGAAGTGCGGTTCGCGCTCGAGCCGTGCGAAGGGCGTGGGTCCGGTCGGGGTGCTCGGCGCGATCGGTCTGCTCGCCGCGGCGAGCCCCTCCGCGATGGAGCGCCGACTCGAGCGTCACGGCTTCGCGCTGCTCGACTCGAACGATGCGTTCCCGTGGCTGCACGACGATCTGCTGTGCACGTTCCCCTTCCTGGTCGAGGCGCGCGAGCACCTGCGCTTCGACCCGGTCCACGCGAGCTGGAAGGTGAACGGTGTGGCCACGCTCGACGCCGTCGAAGGCTCGTTGCACGGTGCCGATGCGCGACGGACGACGGTGGTGACCGGCGCGACCGACTTGCCGGGGCTGCGCATGGACGATGCGAGCACCGCGGGCACCACGACGATCGTCATGTCGTGGGGGACCCGCCGCACCGAGGCGATGGTGGAGCCGGAAGCGTTCGGGCTCGCGCGCGTGTCGGCCCGAGCGTGGCGCGTGCCAGCGACGCTCGACGCCGCGACGGCGCTGTGGACGACGCTCGAGGGGAACGCGCCCCGCGCGTGGACGGAGCTCGTCGCTGCGGCTGCGGCGGTGATCGTCGCGACCGCACGCCCCGAGGTCACGATCGCCGACGCGTGTCGCGAGACGCTCGATCGACTCGAGCACGGTGCGCCCGCGCGCGCGCTGGTGGCGATGGTCGCCGAGGAGGACGAATGATTGCCGACGCCGAGAGGATCGACGCCTCCGTGTGCATCGTGGGCGCAGGTGCCGCCGGTCTCACGCTCGCCGCGGAGTTGCTCGCGAAGGGGCACGATGTCTGCGTGCTCGAACGCGGCGTGCAGACGTCGGGCTATCCGACGACCGCCACGGCCGAGAATGTCGGCGTGGCGAGCTGGCCGATCGATGCGGCGCTCGGGCGCGGCGTGGGCGGAACATTGCGCCACTGGCGGGGCATCTGCCGGGCCCTGGCGCCCCAGGACTTCGCGCCGCGCGACTGGATGCCCGCGAGCGGGTGGCCCCTCACGCGCGACGTCCTCGCGCCGTTCCAGCGCCGTGCGCACGAGCTGCTCGGGGTCGCCGACCCATTCGACGAGCGCGAGTGGAACGACGCTTGGCGCGGTGCACCGATGGACCTCGGTTCCACCGCCCTCGAGCACGCCGCCTATGCACTTGCCGACGTCGGTCGGTTGCCGCGCGTGCTCGCACCACGCGTGCTCGGATCGGCGCGTGCGCGCGTGATCGACGACTGCACGGTGATCGGGATCGATGACGGCGACGCAAATGCAGTCGTCCACGGACGTCGCCGGGACGGCGTATCGCTGCGCGTGCGCGCCGAGGCCGTCGTGCTCGCTGCCGGCGCACTCGAGAACACGCGCTTGCTCCTCGAAGCGGGGCTGGGCAACGCGTGGGTCGGTCGCTGTTTCATGGACCATCCACACGCGCTGCTCGGCTTGGTGCGGGACGCGGACGAAGATCGTCTCGCGCCGTACCTCGAGGTTGGCTGCGGTGCCGGAGGATTCGGGCGCCTCCTGCTGCAGCTGCGCGCGAGCCATCTCGCGCACGCACGCTGCCCGGGCGCCAGCGTCATGCTCGAGCGAACGCCCCGATCGGGCGTGGTCGCACTGCTCGCCCGCACGGAACAATCTCCCCATCCGGACAGCCGGGTGCGGCTCGCCGACCGCGGAGCGCGGCTCGAGGTCGAGTGGCGGCTGCAGCCGCTCGATCGGCGGGCCATGGACGAATTGCTCGCGGCGTGTACGGACGCGTTCCGACGCGAAGGGACCGGCGAGGTGATCGCGAACGCGCCCGAGCGCGCCGACGAATGGCCCGCGCCGATGGTCGGAGGGTGTCACCACATGGGTACGACGCGCATGGCCGACTCGCCAGCGAGCGGCGCCGTCGATCCGAACGGACGGTTGTTCGAGCACGCTCGCATCTACGTGGCCGGCAGCTCGCTCTTCCCGACGAGCGGCGTCGCGAATCCCACCTCCACGATCGTCGCGCTCGCCCTGCGGCTCGCGCACCACCTGGCATCCGACGTGCTCACGGGCAACCGCGCCGTGCCAGTGGTCTCGACGCCCGCGTGGACGTGCGACGTCCCGATCGAGGCCCCCGATGAGACGCGGAGGACCGAAGCGTTCATCCGGACGATCGTCGCGGCCACCGCAGCGCGCGTCGACGAGCTCGTCGCGTGGGATCGAGTGACACGCGCACGACTCGCGGTCTTCGACCTCGACGGCACGTTGCTCGAGCTGCACACCGAAGCATTGCTGCGCGAGGTGCTCGCATTCGTCGCGTCGATGGGCTACGAGCTCTCCCTCGCGGAGCTCGCCGATGGCGCGGCGAAGGACGACATCTTCGGGTTCCTCCGCCCCGACGACGTCGGCGTCGTCGACCGACTCTTCTGGGATGCATTCGAGCCCGCGCGGCTTCCGGCGCCGAAGTGGGTCCACGGCGCGCGCGAGGCGGTGCGCATCGCCGAGCGGGCCGGGCTGCGGCGAGCGGTCTGCACGAGTCGTCACACGCCGATCGACGCGCTCGTGCGCGAGCTCGACGCGCTCGGTGGACCTCCGCTCGATCGCGTGTGCTCGCGCGGGGCCGGATTCGCCGACAAGACGGAGATGTTCGCGTGGGTGTGCCGCGAGCTGGACGTGCCGCCCGCGGAGGCGGTTGCGGTCGGCGACACGCCGGCCGACGTGCTTGCCGCGCGTGCGGCGGGTGTGGGTTGCGTCGTCGCGGTGACGACGGGCGCATGTCGCCGGGAGCTGTTGTCGGCCACCGGTGCCGATCTGGTGTTGCCCTCGATCGCTGCGCTCGGGCCGGCGTGGGATCGGCAGCGGCCGCACGCCGCGGGAGGCGTGGCATGAGGCCCCTCTTCGCCCCGTTCTGTCTGCATTCCCAATGCGACGTCGATCGCGTGATCGATCGCGCGTCCGCGTGCGGCGCTTCGGGCGTCCTCTTCGACCTCTTCCAGCCGGCGAACGCCATCGAGGGGTGGGACCGACGCCGGATCCGCGAGGTCCGCCAGCGCATGCGGTCGGCCGACCTGCGGCCCATCGTGCACGGAGACTTCCGGATCCCGGTGGCCGCCGTGGATCCCGCGCGTCGTCGCATGGCGATCGCCGCCATCGTGCGCGAGCTCGGCCTGGCGGGCGAGCTCGGGGGACCGCTCGTCGTGCATCCCACGCCGGACGACGTCGAGCGCACCGAGGCGCAACTCGTCTCGAGTCGCATCGCGCTCGGCGAAGCTTGCGAGGAACTGAGCCTTCACGCGGAACGACTCGGCAGCGCCGTATGGCTCGAGAACCTGCCGAGTCGACCTGCGACCCATCGGCATGCAGCACCCGGTTGCACCACCGCGGAGCTGGGCGTCCTGCTCGCTCGCGTGCCCGGGCTGCGGCTGGCCTACGATCTCGGTCACGGGCACATCGGCGACGGCGACGTGGTCGGCTCGGTTCGCGCGCTCGTGCGATCGATCGCGGCCGTGTTCGTGAACGACAACGACGGCCGCGAGGATCGCCACTGGCTGCCCGGCACGGGCACGATCGATCTCGCCGGCGTGGGGCAGGCACTCGTCGAGCTCGACTGGGACGGCTGCGTGATCGTCGAAGAGCGCGCCGATCAGCCCTACGAGCGCTTGAGCGCCGCGGTGTCCGTGTGCATGAACATCGAGCCGGTCGAGCGCAGCCCGCGGCCGGTCGCGAGCAACAACGTGATCTCGATGCGACCGTAGGGCAGGGGATCCGGCAGCTGCAGCGACGGCGCCGGGTGGCCGTCGGCCGTCGCCGGCCACTGGAGCACGACGCGGGGCGCGTCGCGACGGGGCCACACGAGGAGCAGCGCGGACCAGTCGCGCATGGCCTCGGCGCCGACGAGCGTGACGACCGGCGGCTGCAGGCGCACGCGGAGCAGCCCATCGTCGGGCGCATCATCCGACACCACACCGCAACAGTCGCAGCGACCCAACCTGCGCTGCCAGCGACCCTCGGTGCGCTCGGCGAAGATCGTGAGTTCGATCGGCGAGCCACACTGCAGGCATCGCGTGGGCGGCAAACGGACGTCGAGCACGCGCGCGACGTTCGCCCACGAATGCACGAGCAGCGGGCCGCGCTCCGCCTGTGTTCGCAGCAGTGCGTCGCGCAGCTCGGCGGAGAACGGCACGCGCTCGTCGAGCTCGCAATCGAGCCCCGCACGTGCCTGCGCGCCCCACTGCGTCGGTGGGCCGCTCGCGTCGAGCGCAGCCAAATGCTCGTGCAGGAACGAGCCGCGGGCCGATGGCTGCGATGCGACTGGGTCGCCGGGCAGGGGGCGCATGCGTGCCGCCGTCGCGCTCGCGCTCGCGAGCGCGACGCGGGGATCGCCGAAGAGGTAGTAGCGCAGCGCTTCGGGGCTCGTGCGCTCGTGGCGATAGCGGGCGAGCGCCCGGCCGAGATCTGGCTCGCTCGCGAGCACGTCGTCGAAGCGATCACACTCGGACGCCGACGCATACACCACACCGACCGACGCCACCAACGCGCCCAGCTCCGGTTGCTCGAGCAGCCGCGCCCACACCGTCCAGCGCGGATCGAAGAGATACGGCGAGAGGATCGCCCCCCAGCACGCATTGAAGACGAGCACGCGCGCCGCGATGCGCTCGGGGTGCAGCAGCTGCTCGGTGCCGAGCACATCGGCGAGCGGTCGATCGAAGCGATGACAGTGACCGCTCGCGACGCACCGCGGGGGCGCGCCCTGGAGGTCGCCGATGGGGCTGCGGTCCATGGGACAGAGCACGGCGTTGCGCAGGTTCGCGTCGAGGCCATCGCAGTGGCTCGTGATCGACAGGACGTCGACGCCCTTGTCGCAGATCGTCGCGATCGCGCTCGCGGAACCGTCGAGGTCGAGGACCAGGCCGCGATGCGGCTCGATCCACTGCGGGGGGCGCGGGTCGAGTGCGAATATCCGGGCGTGGCGCTGACGCGTGAGACTCGGCAGTCGCGTCGCCGCCGAGCGCAACAGGATCTGGCGGCGCAAAGAGACGTCGTCGAGCGCGACGATCAGACCGGGCGCGCGGCCGCCTTCATGGAGGCGCTCGAGCCAGTCGCGATCGAGGCGCTGGGAGTCGACCACGACGACGCGGGTGCCCTGCGGTGGATCGGCGTGGGTGTCCACGGTTGCTGCGCCGCGACCGGTGAGGTGGGCGTAGAGCTCGGCGGCGCCCCGCAGGTGTGCGCCCACCGCGACGACGAGCTCCTCGGACGTCGGCGGGCGCGGGTCCGAACACGGCTGGCCGCGCACGCGCACGAGGGCTGCGCCGAACCGGGTCGCGAAACGCTCCATCGCGGCGAGCTCGTCGCGGGTGCGTGCGGGCCACACGGGCATTCCCCCGTGCTCGAGTCGATCGGCGCACGGGTCGGGATCGACGAGAATCGTGGTCGTCATCCGGCGCCCGCGACGATGCCGGGGACCTGGCGCACCTCGACCTTCCACTGCTCGCCGTCGGACAATCGCTTCACCAGCACGCGGCCGGTGCTCCACTCCTCGCGCGCGACGACGACCACGAACTCCGCACCGACGCGGCTGGCGTGGCGCAGCACGTTGCGCAAACCCTCGGGTTGGGTGCCGAGCGTGGTACGCAGACCTGCATCGCGAAGCGTGCGTGCGAGATCTCGCGCCGCCGACTGCAGCTCGGCGTCCGTCGCGAACACGCACGCCTTCGGCGCGATGCGGGGCGCGGGCAGGAGGCCGTGCGCGGTCAGGAAGTTCACGAGCGTGACGTCGCCCACCGCGAAGCCGATGCCAGGGATGCGCTCGGTGCTGAAGAGCGAGACGAGGTCGTCGTATCGCCCGCCGCCGAAGATGGAGCGGCGGTTCTCCGGTGCGGTGTCGAACACCTCGAAGACCGTGGAGGTGTAGTAGGTGAAGCCGCGCACGATCTTGGGCTCGAAGCGGATCGCGGCGCGCGTGAGACCGCCATCGAGCACCTTCGCCAGATTCGATCTCGCGCGCGTGACGTCGTCGACGTGTGCCATCACGCGCTCGAAGTCGAATCCCACGAACTCGTGGACGCGATCGATCTGGTCGCTTGAGTACCCCAGCTCCTGCAGCCAGGCGATGCGGTCGGCGCTCTCGCGCTTCTCCCACCGGTCCAGCACCGTGACGAGTGCCGGGATGCCCTCGGGGGCGGCGCCGACGAAGCGCTCGAGGGCGGCTGCGACGAGGTTGCGATCGTTCACGAGGAGCTCGTAGTCGGTCGTCGCGGCGCCGAGAGCCTCGAACATCCCAGCGATGATGTCGAACATCTCGATCTCGCCCTCGACCGAGTCGACGCCGAACGTGTCGACGTTGAGCTGCCAGTGCTCGCGCGTGCGACCGCGCTGGGGACGCTCGTAACGGAAGCAGTTCGCGAGGCAGTACCAGCGCAGCGGCAGCACGAGATCCTGGCGGTGCGCGGCGACGATCCGCGCGACGCTGGGCGTCATCTCGGGGCGCATCGCAAGCTCGCGCCCGCCGCGATCCGTCATGCGGTAGAGCTGCTGGTTCGCGATCTCCTCGCCTGACTTGGCCTCGTAGATCGTCGCGGGCTCGAGAATCGGACCGTCGTAGGGCTCGTATCCGAAGCGCTCAACGTGTCGGAAAAGGAGGTCGAACACCTGACGCCGCGCCGACATCTCGGGCGGGAGGAAGTCGCGCATTCCCTTGAGCGGCGCAGTGGAGAGCTTCGTCACCGGTCGTCGAGCCTACGCGCTCCCCGACGACGCCGCAACCGACGCGTGCGGCCGTGGAGGTCGTCTCGACGCGTCGAGAAAATCTCTGCGACGAGTGATCGATTCGCTCGCTCGGGAGTCTCTCGGAAGAGCGTGTCCAGCCGTGTCCGTCTCCTCGTGCTCGTCGCGCGCGTCGCCCTCGGTCTCGTGTTCGTGATCGCGGCCACGACGAAGGCGGTCGACGTCGCCGGCTTCACGCGTGCGCTGTGGACCGATTATCGACTGCCCGCACCGATGGTGTCGCTCGCGGTCCTCGCGCCCGCGTGCGAGATGGCGGTCGGTGTCGCGCTGTTGTGTGGTGTGGGCGTGCGGTTCGCCGCGCGTGCTGCGGCCGCGATCCTCGTCGTGTTCTCGGCTGCGATCGCATCCGGCATGCTCTTCGGCGATCTGGTGGACTGTGGATGCCTCGGACCGGGCACGGGCGCGGGACCGTGGCCGGCGCTCGTGCGCAACGTCGCGCTGGTCGCCCTCGCCGTCGTGCTGGGATGGCGCTTCGTGCCGCCGCCCGCGACGTATCCGCGCGCGGGCGTGTGGGCCACGGCGGTCTGCACGTGCTTCGTCGCGCTGCTCACCGGCATCACCACGAGCACACCACTCGTCGATCGCACCGCGGCGCCGCTCGACGCGTCGTTCCCGGTCGAGCGGCTGCCCGCGAGCGAGCACGGCGTCGCGCATGGGCGGTGGGTCGTGTTCGCGTTCGCTGCCGGCTGCGACGAGTGTTGGAACGCGACCGCACAGATCGAGACGCTCGTGCGCCGCGAGGGTGTGCACGTGCTCGGCGTCACCGCGAGCGACGACGAGGAGCTCGCGAGCTACCGACAGGCGGTCGCCCCGTCGTTCCCGATCGTGCAGATCGATCATCGGCTCTTCTCGGCGCTCCAGCGCCGACTGCCGACGACCTGGCTACTCGAGGACGGGGTGGTCGTACTGAAACGCGAGGGCGGCGCGTTCACGTGGTCGACGCTCGCGCGACGACTCCAGCCGACCCGGGCCGAGGGCGACGGGCCGCAGCCAGACTGAGGCGGCGCGAGCGATTGGGCCGCGAAGGGCCGCGCGGGCGCCAGCGGCCGCTCCTCGTATCGCCACTTGCGGTGGGGCCCCCCGGGGGGTAGTGAGCCAAGCGTGGACACGCCCTCCGTCAACGCGTACGCGATGGAGAACTCGCTCAAGCGCTACGGCGTCGATCGCTGGGGCGCGGAGTTCATCGGTGTCAACGACGCCGGCCATCTGGTGTTCCGCGCGCCCAAGCTGCCGCCCATCGACCTGCAGGAGGTCGCGGTGTTCTTGGAGAAGCGCGGCATCCGGACGCCGTTCGTCATCCGCTTCCCCACGCTGATCCAGGGGCAGATCGAGCGGCTGCGTCGCGCCTTCGAGGCCGCGATGAAGGAGAACGCGTTCGTCGGCGACTACATCGGCGTCTTCCCCGTGAAGGTGAACCAGCGTCGCGCGGTGGTCGACGCCGTCGTCGCCGCGCAGAAGGACACGCGCTACGGGCTCGAAGCCGGCAGCAAGCCCGAGCTCTTGATCGCGATGTCCCGCGAGCCGCGACCCGACGCGCCGCTTCTGATCAACGGCTTCAAGGATCGCGAGTTCATGCGGATGGCGTACCACGCCGCCGAGCTCGGCCATCACGTCGTCATCATCCTCGAGTCGATCCGCGAGGTCGTGCGCTTCATCGAGGTCGGCAAGGAGCACAAGTGGCGCGCCGTGCCCGAGCTCGGCGTGCGCGCGAAGCTGTACACGAAGGGCAGCGGGCGGTGGACCGGCTCGGGCGGCGAGACGTCGAAGTTCGGCCTCACCACCAACGAGATGCTCGCGATCGTGCGGCAGCTCGCGGAAGCCAAGCTCGCCGACAAGCTCGTGCTCTTGCACTTCCACATCGGCTCGCAGATCACCCGCATCAAGCGGATCAAGCAGGCCGTGCGCGAGGGCGCGCGCCTGTACTCGGCGCTGCAGGGCTACGCGCCGCAGCTGCGCTACCTCGATCTCGGCGGCGGTCTCGGGGTCGACTACGACGGCAGCCGCACATCGTATCCGTCGTCGGCCAACTACACCATCGAGGAGTACGCCAGCCAGGTCGTCTACGAGGTGGCCGGCGTCATCGAGGAGACCGAGGCGCGTCCGCCCATCATCGTCACCGAGAGCGGCCGTGCCATCGTCGCGAACCACGCGGTGTGCATCACCGACCTCCGCGAGGTGCAGGGCGAGCTCCTACCCATCCCCGATCGTCACGAGGACGAGCACCGCCTCATCGATCAGCTGCGCGACACGCTCGAGAACATCAACGCGAAGAACTACGAGGAGTACTTCCACGACGCCATCGACTTCCGCGACGAGGCGCTCGAGCTGTTCTCCACCGGCTATCTCACCATCGAGGATCGCGCGAGCGCCGAGGGTTTGTTCCAGCGCGTGCGCATCAAGACCGCGAAGATCGTCGAGCAGCTGACCCGGCCGTCCGAGGAGATCACCGATCACCTCGCCATGGCGCAGCACAAGTACCTCGCGAACTTCTCCATCTTCCAGTCGCTCCCCGACACATGGAGCATCGATCACGTGTTCCCGGCGGCGCCGTTGTCACGCCACGGCGAGCGCCCCACGCTGCAGACGCAGATCGTCGACATCACGTGCGACAGCGACGGCTGCGTGAACATCTTCGCGCACCCGGACGAGAACCTGCGCTATCTGCCCCTGCACGAGCGGCAGGACAAGAACGAGCGCTACTACCTCGGGTTCTTCATGACGGGCGCGTACCAGGACAGCCTGGCCAACGATCACAACCTGTTCTCGCGCACGCACGAGATCGTGGTGCGGGCCGAGGGCGATCCTCCTGCGCTTCCCGGCGTCGAACGCATCGCGTTCGGTCAGGTATTCCTCGACGTGAAGATCGGCGCGACCAACGAGGACGCGCTTGCCTCCATGGGCTTCGACGTCGAGAACATGCTCCACGAGGTTCGCAATCGCCACCTCGGCGCCGAGACCACGCTGGGCGAGTCCTGGGCACTCGGACTCCTACAGAGCTATCCTTACCTCACCCGCGAGTGAGGACATGAGCGAGAGCGAGAGCTCGGCCGGCGGCTCGTCGGACGCGACGCTCGGCGACGACCCCGGTGCATCCACCGAGGTCGGGCGTCCGCTCGCGCGCGGCGACCTGGTGGGTCGCTACGTCATCGCGTCCGCGATCGGTCACGGCGGCATGGGTGTCGTGTATGCGGCGCACGATCCCGAGCTCGATCGTCGGCTCGCGATCAAGGTGCTGCATCCCCATGCGCGCGGGAGCATCGGTAGCTCGAGCGGGCAGGAGCGGATGCTCCGCGAAGCGCGAGCGATGGCGCGGCTCAACCACCGCAACGTCGTGGTCGTGCACGACGTCGGCCCGTACGAGGGCAGCGTCTACGTCGCGATGGAGTTCATCGACGGCATCACGTTGTCGCAGTGGCTCACCGCCGAGACGCGAACGTGGTCGGAGATCGTCGCCGTGTTCGCACAGGCGGGGGAGGGGCTCGCGGCCGCGCACGAGGCCGGGCTCGTGCATCGCGACTTCAAGCCCGAGAACGTGATGATCGCGGGCGGTCCGCGCGGATCGCTGCGCGTCGTCGTGATGGACTTCGGCCTCGCACGCACGGCGGCCGACGTCGACCTGATGCCGACCCAGGCCGAGCGGATCCTCGATCCCGACGCACCGACCGCGCTCGACTCCGGGCTCACGCAGACCGGCGCGCTGCTCGGCACGCCGGCCTACATGGCACCGGAGCAGCACCTGCAGCGCCGCACGACCGCGCAGACCGATCAGTTCTCGTTCTGCGTCGCGTTGCACGAGGCGCTCTTCGGCGTGCGGCCGTTCCCGGGCGCGACGGCGCCCGAGCTCGCGCTCACCGTGACGAGGGGCGAGCGGCAGGACCCCGTCGATCTGCGTGGCGTGCCGGCACGCGTGCATCGGGCGCTCGTGCGCGGGCTCGCGACCGAGCCCGCCGCGCGCTGGCCGTCGATGCGCGCGTTGGTGGCCGAGCTCGAGCGGGATCCATCCCGACGGTGGCGCCGCATCGCCGCGATCACGGCCGTGCCCGCGCTCGCGGTGGCCGGCGCGGTGATGCTCGATCGACTCGACGACGCGCGCGACGAGTCGATCTGCGCGGGTGGCGATGCGCAGGTCGCGGAAGTGTGGAACGACGAGCGGCGCACGGCGATCGCGACCGCCTTCGCCGGAACGAGCCTCGGTCACGCCGACGAGACGCGCGCGCGCGTCGAGCACGCGCTCGACGGCTGGGTCGTCGCATGGCCGGCCGCGTACCGTGAGGCCTGCGAGGCCACGAGTCTCGCGCACGTGCAATCCGAGGATCTGCTGGACCGTCGCATGTCGTGCCTGCGCGGCCGACTCGCGGACGTGGATGCGCTGCTCGGCCAGCTCGAGGAGATCACGCCGCGGCTCGTCGATCGGGCGACGTGGGCGGTGTCGTCCGCCGTCGATCTGTCGATGTGCGCGGACGTCGATGTGCTCGTCGCCAACGTGCCGCTGCCCGAAGACACGGCGATGCGGACGTACGTGGACCTGCTGCGCGTCGACGTCGCGGTGGCCCAGGCGCAGCGCACCGCGGGTCGCTCGGCCGACGCTCGGGTATCGCTCGAGAGCGTGCTCGCGCGGCTCGATCAGGAGGATTGGCCGCCGTTGCGCGCACACGTGCTGTTCATCCTCGCGCAGGTGCTCGACGAGCTCGGCGATCCGAAGGTTGCGGAGGCGACGATGACGGAGGCCTACTGGACGGCGCGCAAGAGCGGCGCCGATCGGGTCGCCGCCCAGACGGCCAGCCAGCTGATGTCGATGAAGTCGCTCTCGCACCCCGACGAGGTCGACCTGTGGGAGCAGCAAGCGCGCGCGGATCTCGACCGGCTCGGTGATCAGAGCGAGGATCGGGCACGCTTCCTCGATACGCTCGCGGAGATCGCATTGAACGCACACGAGCTCGATCGTGCCGAGGCCCTGCACCTCGAAGCGCTGCCGATCTGGGAGCGCCTCTACGGCCCCGAGAGTCTCGATGTCGCGGTGGTGGAGCACGGGCTCGGCAACGTCGCCTTCCTCCGCAAGGACGACGAGATGGCGATCGCGCACTACGGGCACGCGATCGAGATCTGGCGCGCGCAGCTGGGCGAGCACCATCCGCGACTCGCCGACGGGTACAACGCCCTCGGCAACGTCGCGCATCGGGCGGGGCGGCTCGACGACGCCGAGCGCGAGTACACGGCGGGCCTGCGCGTCATCGAGGCGGCGTATGGCGACTCGCACATCGGACTGGCGGGGCCGCTGAACGGGCTCGCGCTCGTCGAGGACGCGCGCGGCAACTTCGATCGCGCGTTCGAGCTGCACGAGCGCTTCCTGGCGATCGCCACCGCGACGTACGGCGAGCGCCATCCGACCGTCGCGATCGCGCTGTCGAACGGCGGCGATGCGCTCATCGAGCTCGGTCGCGTGACGGAGGGCATCGAACGCCACCGACGCGCGCTGGCGATCCGCGAGGAGACGCTGGGTCGCGCTCATCCGGTGACGGGCATGTCGCTCGACGATCTCGGGCACGCGCTCGCGCAGCAGGGCCGCTTCACCGAAGCGATCCCGCTCTTCGAGCGCGGCCTCGAGATCGCGATCGAGAACCAGGCACCGCCCGCCGAGATCGACGATCTGCGCAACGCCTTGGCGGAAGCGCGAGCGGCCCGCGAGAAGCGCCCGAACTGAGATCACCCCGCCGGGGGCGGGTTGCACACCTGGCCGTCCTCGATCTGCGCGTTCGTGCGGTAGGTGTTCAACAGCTGCCAGGACTTGGGCTCGACCTCGGGGATCGTCGCGTCCTCGCGCACGTTGGTCACGTGGTACGCGTGCTGGTTCCAGATCCGGCGGGCCTGGATCCAGCGATCCTGCGAGTCGCGGATCACCTGCACGCCCGGCGCCGTCTGGTTGCCGTCCCAGTCCGTGCTGGACACCACCACGATCTCCGCCGATCCGTCGTTGTCGACGTCGGCGACCACCGGATACTCGATGAGCGTCTTGCTGCTGCGCGGCACCGACAAGAGCGGCATGCCGGTGTCGTCGAACACGAACAGCGTCGCCTCGTCCGCGTACATCGCTTCCGCCAATCCGTCGCCGAGGAAGTCGAACGCGGTGCCCGCCGCCCACCCGCTGCCGTCCTGCACGTCGGTGGTCCAGTGGATCACGAGGTTCTGCCCGTACACGCTGTAGCTCGCCGCGGAGCTCACCGCGAACTCGCTCACCTCGTCGCCGTCGAAGTCGTGCACCGTCGACGGCCGGAACCACGCGCCCAGGCCCGCGTCGCCGGTGGGCTTCATGTCGGCGTACTTCTTCGTGCCGTCGTGCTCGAGGATCGTGATGCCACCGTCGTTGTTCACGAGCACCTCGGGATCGTCGTCGTCGTCGAGGTTCGCGATCTGCGGGTAGCCGGGCAGAATCGTCGAGTCGTTCCAGATCTCCGTGCCGTCGTGGTGATACGCGGACTGGCCGAGCACGAGCTCGAGGTCGTCGTCGTCGTCCAGATCCGCGGCGACGGTCACGGTGTTGCGCTGCCCGAAGATCCACCCGGTCTGCGCGGGTACCATCGTCACGAGCGCGCCGTTCGCATCGAGGATGAAGCCGTCCGCGTACACCTCGGGCGACCCGTCGTTGTCGAAGTCGGCGATGCCGAGCCCGCCGCCCTGGTCCTGCGGCCACACCGGCTCGCTCTGCCACTTCACGGTGCCGTCGTGCTCGAACGCCACGACCGACAGCGAGCCGAGCAGCGCGCCGACGCCAGCGACGACCTCGGGGAAGCCGTCGTTGTCGATGTCGCCGATCGCGGGCGTCACCTGGCCGTTCACGCCCATCGAGAACGCGAGCTGCTCCGTGCCGGTCGCGCCGTCGAGCACGCGGATCGTCGCGGCGAGCTCGCCGGCGACGACGACGACGTCGGGCACGTCGCACAGATCGATCTTGCCGTCACCGTCGTCGTCGGTGAGATTCGCGACGAGCGGCGTCGTGATCACGGCGCCGCCGTTCCACGTCCACTGCACGTCGGGGTCGAACGAGTTCGCCGGCGCTTCGTTCGAGCAGTCGCCCACCGCGTCCATGCCGTCGACGACGTTGCAGGTGGGCGGCACCTGGGGGCCGAGATCGTCCCACGAGATGTCGAGCTTCGGCACGTTGCCGTCGTCGTCGACTCCGGTGTCCGGCCCGGTCGCGCCGTCGTCGTCCGCGGGCGCCGTCATGCCGTCGTCGCCGTCGGTCGCGCTCGCGTCGGTCGCGTCGCCGAAGAGACCGCTGTCCTCGTCGTCGCCACCGCAAGCGAGTGCGAGCAGCACTCCGATCCAAGTCGCGCGCTTCGTACCGCGTGCCATCGCGAAATCCCCCGACCGAAGCGTGCCGGCTCCAGGTGCGCGTGTGCACCCCGGGGGCCGTGAGAATCCGGACGCGATGCCGTTGTGCGTCATGCCGGGGTTCGGCAAGATCGAGGGCGCATGCACGCGCTCGTGCTCGCGGCTCTTCTGGCGCTCGGGTCCTCCGCGAAGGCGCCGCGGAAGGTGCCGAACATGCCGCTCGGCTGGACGTGGCCGCCGTCGGCCACGATGAAGGCCGCCGGCGCGACGTGTCTCGCGAAGCTCGACGCGGCGAAGGTGAGCTACGTCCGGGGCAAGCCGACCCCGAAGATCGCGACGCCGATCGTGCTGCGCGACATGAAGCTCGGCGAGCTCGAGCTGGTGCCCCTCAAGGGCAAGGGCATCTACCCGATGGATTGCCACCTCGCGGCCGCGATCGTCGAGCTCGCGCCGACGTTGCGAGCGCTGGGCGTCGCGACGCTGCGCTTTCGCAGCCTGCACAGCTACCGCACGGTGCGGAAGAAGAACAAGAAGACCAGGATCCTGAGCCGTCACGCGATCGGCCTCGCGATGGATCTGTTCGAGGTGGGTTTCGACGACGGAGCGACGCTGGTGGTCGAAGATCACTGGAGCGCGCCCGATCTCCGGCTCGCTCAGGTCGCGGCGGCCTTCGACGGCTCCGAGCTCTTCCGCACGCCGTTGACGCCCGCGAACGACCCGCACGATCACGGCGACCACGTGCACATCGAAGCGCACATGCGCTTGTGATCGCGTAGACTCCCTGGATGGCGCGTGGGTGGCAGACGGCGGTTTGGGCCGCGGTGTTGGGCTGTGGAGCAGAGCCCGCACCGGCCGGCGACGAGAGCTCGTCGAGCCCAGCGTCGACCGACCAAGGCTCGACCGGCGCTGACGCGACGTCGGCCGACGCCGACTCGAGCAGCGAGGACACCAACACGCTCGTGCAGTGTCCGGGAGGTGAGGTGAGCGCCAGCTGGGACATCGCGCTGCCCGAGCCCCCACGGCAGACGGAGGCCGGTGAGCTCGACGTGATGGCGACGTGCACGATGGACGCGCCCGCTGTGCAGACTGAAGCGGAGTGGACGCTCGCGCTGACGTGCGACGAAGTCGACGGTGAGCTCGCGCAGCCGTACTCGATCGTCGTCGAGTCGGAAGACTCCCCGTTCGCCACGCTCGAGGCCGAGATGCCCATCGAGCTGCACCACGCGCGATGGTGGGGTTTCGAATTCGGCAGCGGCCTGCAGTTATCGCTCGTGCAGAACGGCAGCGCGCGCCTCGTCGCCATCGCCGAGAGCGCGGACATCGATCCCGGTAGTCCGAGTATCTGTTCGGAGCCGAACGACGACTTCCGTGTGACGGCGAACGAGTGGCTCGCCCTCGTCGACTCCCGCGTCGAGCCTGCGGGCTGCGATCCGGACTCGCAGTTCCGGATCGTCCGCACCGCCGACGGCGGAGACACGTACGCCTACCCCGGCGCGATCACGGCCCTCGGCCAGCTCCAAGCTGCCGTCGAGGACGCGAGCTGCACGATGCACGAGCTCGGCAATGAGACCTGGGCACTCCGCTTCGTGATCTGGGCGAAGTGAAATCGCGAGGCGACGATCGAGGATCGCCCTTTCAAGTTTCTCGATTGCGATCGCATGTCGACAGCAATCACGGATCGACGACGAGTTGATCTCGCGCACGTCGTTGCTATGAAGCGCGGATGAAATCGGTGAATGGATCGAAGCGTTCGTGCAAGCGTGTGCCGAAGCAACTCGAGCTCGATTTGCCGACGTGGGGCGGTGCTCGCAAGGGCTCCGGGCGCAAGCGCGTTGCGGCGAAGAAGCGTGTGCGCCATCGGAAGCGAGAGAGGTACGACAAGGCGCATCCGGTCCACGTCACGCTTCGCGTGCGGGAGGGCGTGCCGAGCTTGCGCACGCGCGAGGCGTGGGGCGTCGTCGTTCGCGTGATGAGAGCTGCTCGGATGCGGCATGGGCTCTCCGTTCACCAATACTCCCTGTTGGGCAATCACCTTCACATGATCGTCGAGCACGACGGTGGTGACAGCCTCTGCCGCGGGATGCGGGCGCTGTGCACGATGCTCGCCGCCCGGCTCAACGCGCACTTCGGTCGCTCCGGGCCGCTGCTCGCGGATCGCTATCACGCGCGCGCTCTCACCACGCCGCTCGAGGTCCGCCGCGCGATCGCTTACGTCCTCTTGAACTACCGCAAGCACGCCGGCGCGGAGCAGCGCTTCGAGCCGGGTTGGGTCGACCGCTTCAGCACCGCGCCGAAGTTCGACGGCTGGCGCACGCCGCTGCGCTCGCGCTTCGCCGACTTCGATTACGGCACCGCGCCCGCGCGAACCTGGTTGCTCTCGGTCGGCTGGCAGCGCCACGGGCTGCTCGCGCTCGACGAGACGCCGGTCGACGCCGCGTCGCCGTTGCTCGGCGGTGTCCGAGCAGGAACGTCGAGGAGCATCGGACGAGACTAGAGCGCCCGCCGTGGCCTGGCCTCGCCGCAGCGGCGTTCACGGATCGAACTGCGGCTTCGAGGGCTTCTGCCCGAGCGCGCGTTCCAGCTTCGTCACGCGGCGCGATACCGACTCGTGGACCGCTTTCCAGTCCACCTCGGGTGGCGTCACGCCGAGTCGCACGTGCTTGCGCAGCTCCTTGTTCAGCGCGCCGCCCCAGAAGGATGTGCGCGTGCCCGAGCCGCAGCCGAAGCTCGGGCGGTCCGCCGACGCGGCCGTCAACACCGTCGTGCCCGACAGATCCGCGAGCGAGTCGGTGGGCGCGATGAAGCCGCCCGAGAAACAGCCCTGCAGCACCACGATCTTCTCCGACGCCTCCGGGAACGTCCCGAGCGCGCGCCGCAGCGTCGCCGGCGTCATCACCAGTCCATCGTCCGTCACCCCGTCGCGACGCGCCGCGAGGATCTGATCGACGTGCTGCAGTCGCAGCTTCGGATCCGCGTCGAGCGACAGCGCGTGCTGCTGCAGGAACAGCCGCTCGTCCGCGTCGAGGTACCAGCCCGACGCGTCCGACGCGAGCGCCTGCACGCCGTGGGTCGTCACGTACAGGTAGAACCACTCCGGCGAGCGCCGCCCGACGTCCGCGATGTCGGCCAACACGCGCTCCGCGGTCGCCGGCCGGCAGTCCTCCACCGCCGAAGCGAGCTTGCGGTACTGCCGGCGATCCGCCTTGTACGCGCGCGCGGTGGGCTGCGCCCAGTAGCACGCGATCTCCTCGTCGGCGACGCCCGCCGCCTTCCACATGCGGCGCTGCTCCACCACCTCGGCCGCGAAGTTCGCGACGTCGTCGCCCCCGGCGACGAGCATCACCTTCACCTCGGGCGCGATGGGCTCGTCGACGTACGGCGCGGGAAACGGCGACGCTCCGCGGTGCGCACACGCGCTGGCGATCAACAGGCCCAGCACGAGAGCGTGCGCAACCATCACGTCGTCGCGATCGCCTCGATCTCGACCTTGAAGTTGTACGGCAACCGCTTCACCTCGACGCACGTGCGCGCCGGTGGCGAGTCGCCGGGGAAGTACTCGCCGTAGATCTGGTTGAACGCGGGGAAGTCGTTCATGTCCGTGATGTACGCGGTGATCTTCACGACCTTCGCGAGCCCGGACCCCGCGCGCTCGAGCGTGCGCCGCAGGTTGTCGAGCGTCATGCGGCACTCGTGGCGGAAGTCGCCGGGCCGGATGTCGAGCCCGTCGACGTCCACGGCCGCGTGCCCGGACGTGTAGATCAAGCCGTCGTGCGTGCGGTGCCACGAGAACACCGGTCGGTGCTCCATCCCCCGGGTATCGAGTCGCGACGTCATGGCGTCCTTCCGATATACCGCACGTCGCGCGAGCGGTCGACAAACGAGGCTCGTGCACACAGGCACACCGGGAGGCGCGCAGCGCCGGAAGGGAGGGGGTTCCCTGCTCGGCTGTGCCGAGCAGGGGGAGGGAAGCGGAGCTTCCCTCCGAAGGATCAAACGTCTCTGGCCGCGAGGAGCACGTCCTCGATGCACGCGTCGACGTGGCGCGCGTGGGTGCGAAAGCTCAACACGCACGCGCGCTGGGTGAAGGCCGGCACCGTCGAGCCCTCGTCGCCCTCGGCGGCCGGGGCCGGCAGCACCGTGCTCGACAGATGCACGCGGTTCCTCGCGTTCACGCGGCCCAGCATCGCGGCATTGCGGCCATTCCAGTGCTCGAGGGTCTCCCCCGCGCGCCGGCGAGCGCGCCAGGTCACCGTGGACAGCTGCGGCGGATCGACGATGTCGATCGGCACGTCGGCCGCGCTCAGCCCGGCGTGCAATCGCTCCGCGAGCTCCAGCTTCTCGGCCAAGGCGCGCCTGAACGCGCCGGCACCGTGCAGGACCAGCGGCAACCACAGACGCAGCCCCCGGAAGTCGCGGCTGAGCTCCGGCCCGTATTCGGTCGGGGAGGGCGGCTGGCCCGCGCGATCGTGGGCCTCGAAGTCCTGCAGGTAGGGCGCGTGCATGTGATGGGCAGCGCGCAGCCGCTCGCCATCGCGCACGAGCAGACAGCCGGTGCCGTAGGGCAGGAACATGCCCTTGTGTGGATCGAACGTGATCGAGTCCGCGAGCTCGATCCCCGCGAGCCGGCGGCGGCCCTCGTCGCACAGCACGAACGCGCCACCGTAGGCCGCATCGACGTGGTGCCAGACGAGCTCCGTGCGACAGAGCTCGGCGATCGCTGCGAGTGGATCGATCGCCCCGCTGTTCGTGGTGCCCGCCGCCGACACGACCACGAGCGGTACGAGCCCGGCGGCGCGATCGCTCGCGATCGCGGCCGCGAGCGCCTCGACGTCGAGTCGCAGCCGCGTGTCGACGGCGATCGTGCGCACGTTCCTGGGCGGGATGCCGGCGAGCCGCACCGCCTTCGTCACGCTGTGATGGGCCTGACCCGAGGTGTAGACGCACGCGCGCGTGAAGTCGCCGCCGTCGCCGAACGTGGAGAAGCGCGCCGTGACGATCGCCGACAGGTTCGCGAGCGATCCTCCGCTGGTGAGCAGACCCCGCGTGGTGGGCGGCATGCCGAACTCGTGGGCGAGCCACGCGAGCACGTCGCTCTCGAGTCGGCAGAGCGCGGGCGCGGCCGCGGCGACGCCGGTGGCTCGGTTCAGCATGCACGCGACGAAGTCGCCGATCGCGGCGGCCGGCAGCCCACCGCCCGGCACGTACGCCAGGTAACTGCCGCCGATCGTGTACAGCGACGCCGACGCGGCGCGACCGATGCGCTCGAGGATCCCGGGCACGCCGCCCGCGAGCGGATCCTCCGGGATCTCGACACTGACCTCCGCACCGATCGCATTGCCGGCCGCGCCGACGGGACCGCTGGCGGGCGCGCGATCGATCGCGTCGAGCTCGTCGAGCGTGAAATCACCGAACGCCCGCAGCCACGCCGCGAGCGTCGGGCGATCGGGCTCGAGCCCACTCATCGGGCGCCTCGCCGGCGAAAGTGCTTCAAGTCGAGATAGCGATCGCGCAGCTCCGTCTGGCGCGATCGCATCGTGATCGGCTTGCCGCGGATCCACACCGCGCTCGGCCGCTGCGACAGCTCGAACGGATCGCCGTCCCACACGACGAGGTTCGCGACCTTGCCGGCCGCGATCGATCCGTAGTGCGCATCCATGCCGTACGCGCGCGCGATGTTCAGCGTGATCGCGGCCAGGGCCTTGTCGCGCGGCAGGCCGTGGGCGATCGCGATGCCGGCCTCCTGCGTGACGTTGCGGACGTTGTGCGACTCGCCGAGCACCGCGATGCCGACTTCGACGCCGGCCTGGGCCAGGAGCGCCGCGTTGTCGAGTCGCGCACCGATCATGTCGTAGCTGCCCGGCAGGTTCTGCGACGGTTGGATCACGACCGGCACCTTCGCGCGCGCGAGCTCGTCGGCCACCTGCCACGCCTGTGTGCCGCCGATCGCGACGACGTCGATGCGAAGGTCGGTGGCGAGCTCGACGAGCGCGAGCAGGTCGCTCGCGCGATGGGCCGACACGACGAGGGGCGTCCGGCGATCGAGCACGGGCACGAGCGCCTCGAGGTCGAGCCGGTGCGCGGCGAGATCGCGGCTCTGCCGGCGATCGTAGGCGCCGCGGCGCGTGCGATAGAACGCTGCGTCGTCGAACACCTCGCGCATGCGCTGCAGCGTGGCCGCGCGCGAGCCGTCGACGACCTGTCCGAGCGAGGCGCGCATGCCCACGCCTTCGCTCGCCACGAGGCCGCGATGATCGCCGGCGACGAGATCGATCCACGCCACGCGGCCCGCGAACAGCCCGCCCTGCGGCGTGACGGCGGCGCTCGTGACCCCGTCGATCGCCTCGACCTGCAAGAGCACGCTGTCGGCGTGGAGCGCCGACGCGGCGTCGTAGCCCGCGCGCACGGCATCGCCGACGCCGCGGCTGTCGTCGCGGGTGGAGGTCTCGAGATCGATCTCGACGAGGCCGAGCGACGTGTCGGCCGCGACGAGCCCGGGCGTCACGAGCTTGCCGGCCAGATCGATGCGCGTGGCGCCTTCCGGCACCGCGCTCGCACCGGTCCCGACGCGCACGATCCTCGTGCCGCGCAGCTCGATCGTCGCGTTCTCCAGCGTGGTGCCGTCGCCGACGAGCACGGTGGCGCCCACGAGCACCGTCGTCGCGCCGCCGTCCGTGTCGAACGGCAGCTTCGCGCGGGCCGGCGCGCGAGCGGCTGGCGCCGCGGAGATCGTGGGCGCGCCCAGGCACGCGAGGGCAGCCAGGACGAGTGCACGGATGCGATTCACGGCGTGCCCTCCTTCGCGCGGGCCGGCGGTGCGGTGAACGAGGGATAGCCGAGCTCGAAGTCGCTGGGCTCGACGCCGGCCGTGCCGTCCTTCGCGTAGACGAGCTCGCCCTCGACGTATACGCGCTCGACTCGCGTGTACACGCTGAAGGGATCGCCGTCCCATACGACGACGTCCGCGTGCTTGCCCTTCTCCAGCGTGCCGATCCGATCGTGCACGCCGAGCGCCCACGCCGGATTCGCGGTGATCCAGCGTAGCGCCTCGTCGTCGGGCACGTCGAGGCCCGCACGGCGGCCGGCCCACATCGCCTTCGCCGCCTCCTGGTTCAGGTGCTGGATGCCGATGCCGGAGTCCGAGTGGATGATCGCGCGCGCGCCGGCTTTCGCGACGAGTGCTGCGTTCTCGCGGATGCCGTCGAACGCTTCCGCCTTGAAACCCCACCAGTCGGCCCACACCGATGCGGCCGTGTGCGCCTTCGCGAGGTGGTCGGCGATCTTGTAGGCCTCGGTCGCGTGGTGGAAGCTGCGGATCGAGAAGCCGAACTCGCGCGCCACCGCGAGCATCCCGAGCATCTCGTCGGCGCGATAGCAGTGGTTGTGCACGAGGATCTCGCCGCGCAGCACCCCCGCGAGCGTCTCGAGCCCGAGGTCGCGCGCCGGCGGATCGGGCGGGTCGTTCTTCTTGTCGCCGTCGTCGTCGCGATCCTTCTTCTTCGCCGGCTTGCCGCCGGCCTTGCGCGCGGCGAGCTTCTGCCGGTAGCGCTCCCACGCGAGCTGGTACTCGCGTGCCTTCTGGAACGCGATGCGATAGCCGGCGACGTTGCCCATCCGCGTGGCGGGCCCGCCCTTCTCGGCGTACACGCGCTTCGGGTTCTCGCCGCACGCCATCTTCAGGCCCGACGGCGCGTCGACGAAGCGCGCGTCGGCGACTCCGCGCGCGTTCGCGTAGGTCTTCACCGTCACGGAGCGCCCGCCGATCAGGTTCGCGGAGCCGGGTAGGATCTGCATCGTCGTGACGCCGCCGGCACGTGCGCGCGCGATCTGGGGGTCCTGCGGCCAGTAGCCGTCCTCGGCCCGCACGTGCGGCGTCGTGGGGGCGACCATCTCGTTGCCGTCCTCGTTCGCCTTCAGCGCCGGCGCAGCGTACACGCCGAGGTGCGAGTGCGTGTCGACGAGCCCGGGCGTGATCGTCTTGCCCGCGACGTCGACGACGTCGGTGTCGGCCGGTGCGTCGTCGATGCGCGCGCCGACGCCGGCGATGCGACCACCGACGAGCAGCACGTCGCCCTTCTCGTAGACGACGCCGGTCGCCGTCATCACCCGGGCACCGCGCAGGAGCAGCGGGCGCCCGACCGGCGCGGTGGACGGGCGCGGCTTCGCGACGTTCGACGTCGGGGCGGACGGCGCGGTGGTGGGCGCGGGCGTGGGCGTGCACGCGGACAGCACGAGCACGAGAAGAGCCGCGAGCACCCGCACGCACGGTCCGAGCCGCAGGGCGCGACGACGCATCGCAGAGGGCGGCATCGGTCGCACGCTACGTCCGCGCCGGGCAGCCTGGCAAGGGCGACGGCGGTATTCTCTGGCGCCCCGCCCGTGTCAGACCCGCCCGGAACCTCGGCCCGTCCGCTCGCGCCCGCGACCACGTCCGCGTTCGAGCGGCTCGTGTTCGTGCTGTTCTCGGCGCGCAGCGCAGCGGCGACCAGCGGGCCGCGCCTGCTCTTCTCGGCCGCGCTCGGCCAGGCGATCGGGATCGCGGCGACCGGGCGCGTCGACGTGGCCGTGCTCGCGTTGGGGCTCCTGCACGCGCTCGTGCTCGTGGTCGCGGTCGTCGCGCTGGAGACGTGGACCGATCGCGACACCGACGCGATGCTGCGCAGGATCGACCCCGACGACGAGGAGCCCCGGCCGATCGCGGACGGTGTGATGGAGGCGCGATCTCTCCTCTACGTCGGGCTCGGCGCCGGCGCGTTCGCGTTGTCCGTCGCCGTGGTCGCGGAGATCGCCATGGCGCGTCCGGGCGCCGCCGTGGCGGCCGCGATGGGCCTGTTGCCGTGGTTGCTCGGCGCCGTGCCGCCCCTGCGGCTGCGCGATCGCGGCGGCAGCGAGCTGCTCGAGACGATCGCGGTGGGCTTCGCGTTGCCGTGGTGGCACGCGTACGTGCAGTCGGGCACGGCGGTGCCGCAACCGCTCGCGTGGCTGCCGGGGTTCGCGTTGCTCGTGCTGTCCGGCGCGCTCGCCCGCGGACTCGTGGACGAGGACGGCGATCGACTCGCCGGGCGCAGGACGTTCGTGGGGTGGTTCGGCGCGACGTCGGTCCGCGGGGCCGCCGAGGGACTCGTCGTGGGCGCGATGATCGTGTGGGCTGCGATGCCTCGGCTCGCGCCGCACGTGGCGAGCTGGTGGACGAGCGTGCCCGCGCTCGTCGTGATGGCGGTGTTGCATCGCGATCTCGGGGCTGCCGCGCGGGCGCGCGACGTCGACGGCCCCGACGGCGCTCGCCGCTACGAGACGGCGTTGCTGCGCACGATTTGGTTCGGCGCGGGGGCGCTCGCGCTCACGCTGGCGATCGGCGCGATCGTGGGTTGGTTGGCGGAGGCGGCGACGCTCGCGTGAGCGTCGCTCGCGGAAAGGCTCGTTCATGGCGCACGACTTCGACCTCTTCGTGATCGGCGGTGGCTCCGGTGGGGTCGCGGCGGCTCGCCGCGCGGCGCACCATGGCGCGCGCGTGGGATTGTGCGAGGACCGTGGGCTCGGCGGCACGTGCGTGTTGCGTGGGTGCGTGCCGAAGAAGCTGCTCGTGTTCGCGTCGCAGGTGCGCGCGGATCTCGACGACGCTGCGGGATTCGGGTGGTCGATCACGGGTGCATCGGTCGACTGGAAGGCGCTCGTCGCCGCGAAGGACCGCGAGCTCGCGCGGCTCGAGATGATCTACGACCAGCTGCTCACCGACGCCGGCGTCGACGTGAAGCACGGGCGTGGCCGCATCGTGGGGCCGAACGCCGTCGCGGTCGGCGAGCGCACGTACACGGCTGCGCGCGTGCTCGTGGCGACCGGTGGCCGCCCGTGGGTCCCGGGCATCCCGGGCAGCGAGCTCGCGATGACGTCGGATCAGGCACTCGAGCTCGCACCGGTGCCGTCGCACGTGACGATCGTCGGCGCGGGCTACATCGGTGTGGAGTTCGCCGGGATCTTCCGGGGCGCGGGCGCAGCGGTGACGCTGCTCGCGCGCGGGCGCGGGATCCTGCGCGGCTTCGACGACGAGATCCGCGAGGAGCTCGCGAAGGAGATGCAGGCGCGAGGCATCGAGATCCGCAGCGGCGAGCCCGGCTGCTTCGTCGAGATCGAGGCGATCGAGCGCGACGGCCCGCGGTTGCGCGTGCGGCTGTCGGACGGCGGATCGATCGGCACGGAGGCCGTGCTCATGGCGACGGGACGCGTGCCGAACACGGAGGGCATCGGGCTCGCGGACGTGGGCGTCGAGCTCGACGACGACGGTGCGATCGTCGTGGACGAGTGGTCGAAGACGAGCGTGCCGAGCATCTTCGCGATTGGTGATTGCACCGCACGTCCGGCGCTCACGCCGATGGCGATCGCCGACGGTCGCGCGTTCGCGGAGACGGAGTTCGGCGCGAACCCGATGACGGTGCTCCACTCGCACGTGCCCACCGCGGTGTTCAGCCAACCACCGATCGGCACCGTGGGGCTCACCGAGGCCGAGGCGCGCGCACGCGGTCCGGTGCGGATCTTCCGGTCGCGCTTCCGCACGATGAAGTACTCGTTCGCGGGTCGCGAGTCGTGGATGACGATGAAGCTCGTCGTCGAGGCCGCGACCGATCGCGTGCTCGGCGTACACATCGTGGGGCCCGATGCGCCGGAGATCGTGCAGGGCTTTGCCGTAGCGGTGCGCATGGGCGCGACGAAGAAGCAGTTCGACAGCACGCTCGCGATCCACCCGACGGCGGCCGAAGAGCTCGTGACGATGTGGAAGCCCCTCGCCGAGTGACTCGAGTGTCGAGGTGACTCGAACGTGGTAGGACTGGGGCGCCCATGCCCTTCGATCGAACCCACGTCCACGCCACGCTCCTCGCGCTCGCGCTCGCTCCCGTCGCCGGATGCCCGTCGGGCGCCGACGGCGACGCGAAGACCGCGAAGGCGAGCGCCGAGAAGAAGGCGCCGGACAAGAAGTCGCCGGACAAGAAGACGGACGCGAAGACCGACGCGAAGACGGATGCGAAGACCGACGCGAAGACGGACGCGAAGGAGGAGCCGAAGCCGCCCGAGCCCACGCCGCCGCCCGAGCTCGCGCCGGAGACGGAGCAGGCCGTCGCGAAGAGCATCAACGAGTTCGCGATCGATCTGCATCGCGAGCTCGGGGCGAAGCCCGGCAACCTGTTCGTCTCGCCGGCGAGCATCTCCATCGCGTTCGCGATGACGCACGCGGGGGCGAAGGGCGAGACCGCCACCGAGATGACCAAGGCGTTCCACTGGCCCGACGACGCGAAGCTGGCCGCGGGCTTCTCGGGCACGCTCGCGCGCTGGGATGCGGCGAGCGGCGGGCTCGAGCTCGACGTCGCGAACCGGCTGTTCGGCGAGAAGACGGTGAAGTTCGAGCCGGCGTTCCTCGACGCGACGAAGGCCACCTTCAACGCGCCGCTCGAGGCGCTCGACTTCAAGGGTGGGTCGGGGCCGGCGCGCGATCACATCAACGGCTGGGTGGCCGAGCAGACGCACGACAAGATCAAGGACCTCTTGCCCGCGGGCGGAGTCACGGCCGACACGCGGCTCGTGCTCGTCAACGCGGTGTACTTCAAGGCGAAGTGGCAGGAGCCGTTCGAGGAGTCGTTCACCGACCCGGGCAAGTTCGAGGGCGCGAGCGGCAAGGCCGACGTGAAGATGATGACGAAGACCGACCACTACCGGCTCGGCGAGGCGAAGGACGCGAAGGCGCGCGTGCTCGAGCTGCCGTACGAGGGTGGGGGATACTCGATGGTCGTCGTGCTGCCCGACGACGCGAAGGGGCTCGCGAAGCTGGAGAAGGCGATCACGGCGGAGTCGCTGCAGAAGTGGATCGACGGCGCGACGTCGCAGCGCGTCGAGCTGAAGCTGCCGCGCTTCAAGGTCGAACCGGGCGAGGCGCTGGAGCTGCGCAAGCACCTCGAGAAGCTCGGAGTCGTCACGGCCTTCGATGCATCGAAGGCCGACTTCACCGGCATGGCGCCGAAGGAGGAGCAGATCGTGATCTCCGAGGCGTATCACAAGGCGTTCGTCGCGGTGGACGAGGCCGGCACCGAGGCGGCGGCGGCGACCGCCGTGTCGATGAAGGCCGGCTCGGCGGCGCCGACGGATCCGCCGGTGCCGTTCGTCGCGGATCACCCGTTCCTGTTCCTCGTGCGCGACACGAAGACGGGCGCGATCCTCTTCATGGGACGCCTCGTCGATCCGAAGTAGGCTCTTCGTCGTGGGCGCGACGACGCTCGTCGAGACCGCCTCGGTCGCCGTCGTGGACTGGCGATGCGAGGCCGGTCTGCACGCGCGACCGTTCGCGGAGCAGCACACGGCGGTGTCGATCTCGTACGTGCGCAAGGGCAGCTTCGGCGTGCGCAGTCGCGGTCGCGAGCACCGGCTCGTGGCCGGGTCGGTGTTCGTCGGCTGGACGGGTGACGAGTACGTGTGCACGCACGAGCACGTGTGCGGCGACGAGTGCCTGTCGATCCGGCTCGCACCCGCGCTCGTCGATGCGCTCGGGGCGGACGCGGCGTTTCGCGTGGTCGCCGTGCCGCCGCTGCCCGAGCTGATGGTGCTCGGCGAGCTCGCGCAGTCGGTCGCGAACGGGGGCAGCGACATCGGGCTGGGGGAGGCCGCGCTGTCGTTCGCCTCGCGCTTCGTCGCGGTGGTGGGCGGGCGCGAGCCGCCGGCGAAGGCCGCGTCGGCGAGCGACCGTCGGCGCGCGGTCGAGGCCGCGCTGTGGATCGACGCGCACTGCTCCGAGCCGATCGATCTCGAGACGGTGGCCGGGCGCGTCGGCCTGTCGGCGTTCCACTTCCTGCGCGTGTTCGCGGGCGTGCTCGGCGTGACGCCGCACCAGTATCTCGTGCGCTGCCGATTGCGGCGGGCGGCGACGCTGCTCGTGGAGGACACGATCTCGATCACCCGCGTCGCGCTCGACGTCGGCTTCGGCGACGTGTCGAACTTCGTGCGCACGTTCGGTCGCGCAGCGGGCGTGTCGCCGCTGCGATTCCGGCGCATGGGCGCGCGCGATCGCAAGATCCTCCAAGAACGGCTGTGAGCGCGGAGGCATGCTCGGCCGTGGAGGTCGACATGTACGATCACATCGGTTTGAAGGTGAAGGATCTCGCGGCGAGCGTGCGCTTCTGGGAGGCCGCGTTGGCGCCGCTCGGGCACGTGCTCGGCGCGCGCGACGAGGCGAGCGCGGGGCTCGGACCGAAGGACGCGCCGGCGCTGTGGCTGTACGCGTCGAAGGCGGTCGGCGCTCCGGTGCACGTCGCGCTCTCGGCGAAGACGCGAGCGGCGGTGGATCGCTTCCACGCAGCGGCGCTGAAGGCGGGCGGGCGCGATCATGGCAAGCCCGGCGTGCGCGAGGACTACGCGGCGAACTACTACGCGGCGTTCGTGATCGATCCGGACGGCAACAACGTGGAGGCCGTCTGCATGGAGGACGTGTGATGAACGGCGTGGAGATCGTGCAGCGCGTGTACGAGAGGTTCACGCGCGGTGATGCGCCGGGCGTGCTCGCGCTGTTCCGTGACGACGTGGAGTTCCGGCTCGCGGAAGGGCATCCGTACCAACCGTCCGGGGAGGCGTGGATCGGCAAGGACGCGGTGGCGCGCGGCTTCTTCGCGCGGGCCGCGGGCGAGTGGGACGGCTGGACGATCACGCCGTCGGCGTTCCTCGAGTCGCCGAGCGCGGTGGTGGTGGAGTGCCGCTACCGCGGCACGTACGTGCCCACCGGCCGCGCGATGGACGTTCAGGTGTGCCACGTGTGGCGGCTCGTCGACGGCAAGGTCGCGAGCTTCCACCAGTACCTCGACAGCGCGCGCCTGCAGGCGATCATGCGCGGCTGACCGACGGATTGGAGGTCGAACAGGGGTCTATCGGCGGTCGAAGTCGATCGGGCTCCGGTTCGGAGGTCGAACAGGGGCCTGTCGAGGGTCGAAGTCGGCGATCGGATGGATTGGAGGTCGAACAGCGGTCTGTCGGCGGTCGAAGTCGACGACAACGGGCGTCAGCGCAGCGGGCCGCCGGCGAAGGAGGGCAGGGCGAGCGAGCGCATCGTGTGCAGGCCGGGGCCCGCGGCGATCACCCTCGGGATCGTGTTCACGGTGATCGACGTGGTCGCGAGATCGCCGTGGTAGCCGGTGCGCGAGACCACGTGGAGGTCCGGAGTGCCGGTGATACGCACGCTGTCGCGGTTCTCGGGCGCGCCGAGGTAGGCCTCCATGTGGAGCGTGATCGCGGGGCGATCGCCGACGTAGCCGACGCCGTCCTGGATGATGCCGCACACCTGCCCGCGCTTGACGGAGAGCAGATCGCTCGCGACGTCGAGGTCGGCGATCTTCGGCTGGATGTCGTCGGTGATCCGATCGATCGTCCAGCCGAGCGCATCGCCGATCATCGCGATCGACTCGGCGAGGCCGACGTGCCGCACGGTGCCGCCGGCGACGCGCTTCGCAAACTCGGCGGGAGACAGGCCTGCGCCGATCTTCTGTTGAAAGGGCAGGCGCCGGATCCGTGCATCCTGGATCCGATCGACGTGCACGCATTCGACTCGGGCACAGATCGCCGTGAGCGCGATCGGCAACGCGTCCATCGCGAAGCCCGGATTCACGCCGGTGCCGGCGACGGCGACGCCGGCTCGCTTCGCCGCATCGTCGATGCGTTGCGCGAGCGCGGCCCGATCGCGCCACGGGTACGACAGCTCCTCGGTGGTCGACACGATCGGCAGCCGCAGGGCGAGCAGCGCTTCGATCTGCGGCGTCACTTCCACGAGCGACGACGCGGTGCACGCGACGATCACATCGGCAGTTCCTGCCGGCACCTCGCTCGCATCGCCGACGACCGCGATCCCGAGCGGATGCCCGCCGGTGACCACTCCGAGATCGACCCCGATCTTCCCCGGATCGACATCGACCCCCCCGACGAGCTCGAACCCCTCCCGCGCCACGATCTGCGCCGCGACCCCAGCCCCGATGGGCCCCAACCCGACGACGATGACGCGAACCGACATCCAGTCAGTGTACCGAACCAGCCCGCTTGGCACGCGCGACCCGCTTCGCTAGCGTGATCACATGGGGCTCGGGCGTCGAGCATCGGCGGTTCTCACCTGGTTCGCGGCGGCGGCGTGCAAGCCCGACGAGCTCGACCCCGCGACGCACGACGAGGTGTGCGGGGAGCCGGGCCCGTTGCGGATCCTCGAGCTCGATCCGGAGCGACCGCTCGCCGCCGTCGTCGAGTTCGACGACCCCGACGATCGCCGGCTGTTGTGGGTGTCCTACCTCGACGAGGACAGCGGGGAGGACTTCCCCCTTTCCGACGACCGCGAGCTGTGGTCCGTCGGCGAGTGCGGCGAGGACCCCCGGAAGATCGGCACGGAGGACAAGATGTTCGGACCGGTCGATCGCTGGCCGGACCAACTGCTTGCCTGCCGCGAAGAGACCGGCGAGGTCATCACGATCGATCGGATGGGAGAGCGCCCGGGCCACGTCGTGTTCGACACTGAAGAGTGTGAGGTGTCGCGAACGCCGTGGGGCCTGGTCGAGATACGACCGCACGACGAGGACACGGGCGCGCTCGTCCTGCACCCGTACCCCGACGATCCGTGGACGGAGACCGCGCAGCCGACGACTTTGCTCGACCCGATTCGCATCCGCGCAGTGCCACCCCACACGTTCCCGGAGTATCACGAGGTGCTCGAGGTGTTCGAGGACAAGCTCTTCGCGATCACGCCCGATGACGAGCTCGTGCACTTCTCCCTGCTCGACGGCAGCGTCGTGAGCGTCGCGACCGACGTTCGCGAGTTCGAGGTCTCGCCGGATCGCCGTTGGATCTTGTGGCAAGGGACTGAGCCGACGGACGACGATACGGACTGGCCTGCCGGGCAGATCTTCCTGCTCGATCGAGACGCGGGCGTCACGACCCGCCTCGCCGACGCAGCGCTGGCGGGGACCTCGTTGCCCTTCAGCTTCATCGAGCAGGGCGTCATCCGCCTCCGGCTCGGGTACCTACCGGGAGCCGGAGCGGATCTACGTGCTGCCTGCGCTCACGTCGTTCGACCTGCCGCTCGATCTGGAACCGATCCGGGTGCTCGCGGACGGCCGTTGGTTGCTCGGTGAGTTCTTCAATCGCGGCCCTTACATCGCCTTCGATCCGGATACCCGAGAAACGCGACCCATCCACGACGGCCCGGGCACGCTCGGCCACGCGAGGGACGAGGGACTCGAGATCGTCACCGGCGTTTCGTGTTGTGTCGACGCGGACTGGGGCCGCACCGAAGGCGAGCTCTGGCTCGTCGATCTCGAGGGCGAGCGCGAGCAGCTCGCTCCGCGAGTCACGCTCGGCTACGAGTGGCTCTCCGACGGCCGCCTGCTCACGCCCTTGGACGTCGGCGGCGACTGGACGGGCAAGCTCGTGGTCGTCGACCCGGACTCACTCGCCGAGGCAATCGTCGACGAAGACGTGCTGACGGCGAACACGGAGATCGGAGACGACGACGAGATCCTCTACGCGGTCGTCGACGGTGATCGCACGGGCGTATGGATCACCAAGCTCGCGCCGCGCGAGTGATCAGAACGACAGGGCCAGGCCGGCGACGAACGAGTAGGCCCCCGTGGCGCCGCCCGGGCCGGCGATCAGCGAGAAGTTGGCGGGGCGGGCGAAGAAGCCGACGCGGTCGTTCACGATGCCTTTGATCTGGGCGCCGAAGTCCATGAAGAAAGCGTGGCCCGTCGCGTCGAGCGCGGGGATCGTCGTGAAGTGGTAGCCGAGGGCGACCAGCGGCGCGACGTACAGCTTGAACTTCTTCGCCGCCACGACGCGGAAGTCCCACAGGAAGATCGGGCCCACGTTCATGCCGAACAGGCCGCTCGCGAAGTGCATGTGCGTCTGCAGGCCGAGCGCCGGACCCACGTCCGTGCGCTCGAAGTGGTACTGGAAGTCGAGCGCGAGCCGGCCCTGGACGCCGCCGCTCGGCAGGCCCACCTCGGGGCCCAGGCCGAGCTGCAAGCTCCACGGACGATCGCTGTCGGTGCCCGGCGCGGCGAGCATCGTCATCGCCAACATCGCGGTCAGCACGAGCCCTCCTCCTGGAAGATCTCGAGCCACAGCTCGCACGACGCCTCGTCCGTCGTCGTCTCGCACAGCTCGAGGTCGAAGCCCTCGAGGTTCGGGCAGCACTGCGAGTGCAACGTCTCGCACGCCATGCCGCCGCCCGTGTCCTCCGCCGACGGATCGCCGCTGTCGGACCACGACGGATCGCCCGTGTCGGTCCACGACGGATCGCCGCTGTCGGACCACGAAGGATCGCCCGAGTCGCTCCACGACGGATCCGTCGCCGACGCATCGCCGTCAGCGTTGCCGTCGCCGGCGGTCGTCGGCCCCGTGCCGCCGCCGAGGCACACCTTGCACTGATCCATGATGCACGACAGCACCGCGTTCGCGTTCGCGTCCTCGCACGAGCGGCACTCCGCGCTCTTGCCGTCGGCGCACAGGTCGAAGCACGCGAGGTCCTCTTCGGCGCAGTCGCACGTGCAATCGCGGTACTCCTTGCACTCGCCCGCGCAGTTCTCTCCAGCCTCGCTGCACTTCTCCTCGACGCATGCGCTGCACTGCGGGTCCTGCTCGGGCGGCGGGTTCTCGCCCTCCGGCAGCTTCGGCACGCAGACGAGCATCTCGTCGTCGTCGAGCAGCTCGCAGGCGGAAACGGCAACCGCCGCGCCGAACAGGGCGAGCGCGGTCGTGAACGCAGTGCGCAACTCCATGGTCTCGTGCTCCTCGCCGGCCATGTCGCCGGCGAAGAGGGTCGTACCCGTCGCGCTGCCCTGGTTTTCGCGGGCTTGACCGGGATCACAACCGCGTTCGCTTCGCGCGCATCGTCGCGTTCGAGGTCGGTCGGACGCCGACGGAGGTCGAACGCGACGAAGCGTC
>CAYXVR010000007.1:0-156274 GCA_964468635.1 uncultured Nannocystaceae bacterium | reverse complement strand
TCGTCGCGTTCGAGGTCGGTCGGACGCCGACGGAGGTCGAACGCGACGAAGCGTCAGCGCGGCCAGCAGGTGTTGCCGAAGAACGCGTCGCAGACGTGATCCGGGCAGCAGTCCGCGTCGGTCGTGCAGTCCTCGGTCCACTGCTGACAGATCAAGCAGCCGGACGTGTCGAGCGTGCAGTCGTCGTTGCACCCGAGCTCGCCCGCATCGAAGCCCGCGTCCTCGCAGTCGTCGCCGCCGAAGTCGGCGCCCTCGCACGCTTCCTCGCCGTTCTGCTGGCCGTCGCCGCAGAACGGAGCGACGCACGCGTCCACCAGGATCTCGCTGCAGTCCGCGGCGCAGGAGAGCTCGCCGGACACGAAGTCCATCGAGATGCACGTCTCGCCCCCGAAGTCGTCGCCGTCGCACACCTCTTCGCCGTTGAGCTCGCCGTCGCCGCACACCGGCTCGACGCACGCATCCGTCACGATCTCGCTGCAGTCGTCCGCACACGACAGCGTTCCGCTCGCGAACCCGAGCCCCTCGCACGACTCACCGCCGAGCAGGTTGCCGTCGCACGCCTCGCCGTCGTCGATCGTGCCGTTGCCACAACCCACGCACGCGTTCGAGTCGATGGTGCAGCTCGCCGTGCAGCTCACCGTGCCGCCGTCGAAGCCGAGGCTCTCGCACGTCGTGCCGTCGAGCTCCGCACCATCGCAGCCCTCGCCCGGATCGAGCACCCCGTTGCCACACGTCTCGGGCGCGCCGTCGTCGGCCCCGTCGTCCACGCCACCGCCGTCGTCGTCGTCGCCGCCGTCGTCGTCATCGGCTGGTCCGGACGCACCGTCGTCGTCGTCGTCGCCGTCGTCGTCGTCACCCGACTCGCCGTCGTCGTCGTCGTCGTCCGCGGCGCTCGGATCACCGCTGTCGTCCGAGAAGTCGAGCGGCTCCGGATCCACCGCGCACGCGGCGACGAGCCCGAATGCCCCGCAACCAATGCCCCACGCCAGTCCCGTTCGCCCCATGACGACCGGTGTTGGCCGCCGACCGCGGGGATCGTGCGAGGGAAATGCACACCGCGGCACGAGCGGTGATTCGTCTCACCGGCACCGCTCGGCGAGCAGCCCCGCCGCCGTCGCGTCCGGATGCCCCTCCGCCCACGCGCGAGCGATTGCCTCCGCCTCCGCGCGCCGACCGGCCGCGCACAGGGCCTCGATCCGCAGCATCTCGCGCTCGGCAGCGAACCGCCCGCCCTGCGCCATCGCAGCGTGGTCGTCGAGCAACGCGATCGCCCGGTCGGCCGCGCCGGCGCGCACCTCGGTCCGCGCGCGTCGCAAGAGATCGATCTCTGCCGCCGTCGTGTCCGCGGGCACGGCTTCGGCCGGCTCGTCGCGCACGAGCGGGCGCGACTCCGCGCGGCGCGCGTCGGCGATCGCCGCGGGCGGGGGCGCGGGCTCGTCCGCCGCGACGACGGCGGGCGCACGCGCGGTCGCGGGCTGCATCGCCGGCGGCTCCGCGGGAACGACCGGCTCGATCGCGGCGACGGGCGTCGGACCTTCGGGCGCGCGCGGCCACGCGATCGCTGCGATCGCCACGGTGCCGATCACCGCGGCGCCCGCGACCAGCTTCGCCCCGCCGATCCCCAGCCACGTGCCGAGCCCGGCCGTACGCCCACCTTCGATCGCGGCCGCGATCGCGATCCACGTGCGGCGCGGCGCGTGCTCGTGCGCGCGCCGACGCAGCTGCGCGAGCGCCGGCGGTGGGCTCTCCGCGTGGGCCCGTCGCGCATGCCAACGCTGCAGCGCGCGCTCGAAGTCCGCCCTCGCGACGCGCAGCCGCGAGTACGCGGTGCGCACGTTGAGCGCGAGCATCTCCGCCACCGCGGGCACCGGCAGGCCCTGCACGTCGGACAGCACGAACACGGTGCGCTTGTCGTGCTCGAGCTCGTCGAGCAACCCGTCGAGCACGCGTGCGGCATCGAGCCGCTCGAGATCCTCGTGCGGATCCGGCAGGTCGCCGATCGGATCGCGATCGAGCGCCTGGATACGCCGCGCCGCGATCCCGCGCCGGCGCCGATGCGCGATCGCGACGCGCACCGTGATGCCGTGGATCCACGTGGACAGCGACGAGCGCCCCTCGAAGCGCGCCCACCCGCGGTGCACGACGAGGAAGACCTCCTGCAGCGCGTCCTCGCGATCCTCGCCCGCGATCCCGAGCCGACCGAGCAGCCCCCACACCGCGTCGACGTGCTCGCGATACGCGGTGGCCGTGGCCTCGGTCTCAGAAGGACCGAGATCGACGGCCGCGGACATCGCGGAAGGCGTGGACACGCTCGCCAATCGTAGCTCGCACTCCCTTCGTGCGCCGAGCCGACCGCGATGATGAAGGAAAGTGCACCTCGCCGCCGATCGCGACGAGCAGCGTCGCAGGCCCGGCCTCGTACGCGTCGCCGGGCATTTCGACGTGGAACGTGGGCCGCCCGAACGGCACCGAGCCCTCGACCGCGAGCCACGTCGCGAAGCGCGGATGCACGCGCCAGCGCACGGCGACCGACAGCGTGCCGGCGATCCACTGGGTCGCGGCGGTCGACTCGCTGGCGAGCGCGTCGCCCGACCCGCGGGCGATCATCGCGCCGACGTCGACGCCTCCGCACAGCGGCACGCCGATGGGGCCGCGACCCGGCACGAAGCAGCCGCGCGGGTTGGCGGCGACGAGCTGGAAGCGACCCACCACGTCCGCGCGCACGTCGTGCTCGCGCGGCAACGACCATCGGACCGGTACCTCGAAACGCCAGCGATCGCCCTCGACGAGCGGCGCGATTCCGACGACGGCACCGATGCCGGGCAGCCCGAAGCCCGACGCGCCGAGCTCGATCCGGAGCGCCGCGTGCAGCGGCTCGCGCGTGCGCGTGCGTGGAGGCGGGCGCGAGGGGGAGCGCGTCGACGGTGTCGCGCTGGAGGCGATCGCGGGTCCGGGCGGTGTGACGCCGGGCGCCGGAACGACGGCGTCGCTCGTCGCGTGCACACGCGGCGCGAGCGCGAACGGATCGAGCGCGACGACGCCGACGAGCGCGACCGCATCGGCGAGCGCATCGCAGTCGGCCGCGGCGATCGAGCGCTGCATCGCGGTCGCCCCGCGCAGCTCGAGCGCCGCCCGCCAGGCCCCCGGGCTGCCTTCGACGCGCACGTCGAGCTCGCTCGCCGCCGCGAGGGTGCGGCCGCGGAGATCGTCCGCGATGCGACGTTGCACCCGTTCGGCCCGCTCGCAATCGCTCGACCCGGTCCACCGCACCGCGACGACCGACGCGCCCTCCGCCGGCGCTTCGGCGGCTGCGGCCCCTCGCACGAATGCGGCGACGGCGAGCCCCACGAGCGTCGTCGCGAGCTGTCGTCGATTGCTCGATACAATCACGGGGGACCCGACACCAACCGAATATGAACTGGTTGGCAAGAGTGAAGGCGGGATGCGTGGTGCTGCTGGCGACGGGATGCGCGCTGGAATCGAAGGCGATCGGTGGTGTCGACGAAGGAAGCTCGAGCGACGGCGGCAGCGGCGAGGACGAGGACAGCGGAGATCCGTCGGCGACCGGCGGCGATCCGCAGCTGTGCCCCGGCAATCCGCTCTTCTCGTGCACCGTGCCGTTCGACTGCGTGGATCAACCGTGCACCGACGATCCGTTCGCCGCCCTCGACGAGGACGGCTGCCCGCGCGTGGGGTGCAGCGAGGCCGCGGACTGTGCGGACGGCGAGGTGTGCGTGTTCGTACCGGGCGCCGCGAGCTCGATCGAGTGCTTCGACGACGAGACGAGCGACGTGCCGCGCTGCCTGTGCGGCGGCACGGCCGACGCGAACGGCCGCAACCAGTGCGCGCCGCTCTCGGCCATCGATCCCGAGGCGTACTGCGCCGGCATCGAGCCCGGCGACCAGTGCGACGCGACCCCGGCGATCCCCTACGACGCGGAGCACGACTGGAACTGCCGCACGGTCCCCATCGTGCACCTCACGTACGACGAGACCACGGACCAATGCATGGGCGAGGAGCGAGAGATCTGCCTGGCCGGCACGTACAACCGCTTCGGCGGCGACGACGGCTGCGGCGGCTCCGAGTGCACCTGGGGCCCCGGCCCGACCGAGCTCTTCGGCGGCTCGGTGCGCCGGATCGCCGACAACGAATGGCAGCTGCTCAGCCTGCGCACCTACTACTGCGGCAGCGAAGCCAACCCGCTCGGCGAGTGGACGGAGTGCCAGGACTCCGCGCTCGGCACGTGCGCGTGCACCTGCGGTGGTTAGTGACTTACTTTTCGCCGCCCATGAACCTGAGCGTGAAGTCGCGTAGGCGTAGGACGCTCGGGACGCCGTCGCTGCTCGCGAACGTGAGCTCGTCGGCGAACTTCACGTTGTCGGCGGCCTGCCAGGCGATGAATGCTCGGCCCGCGTTCGTCCCGAGCAGCGCGTTGCGCTTCGTCTCGAACTCGCCCTGCACCTTGGCGATGAGGGCCCCCGCTTCGGCGGTGAGGCGCGCCGACACGCCGTCGGACTCCGCGCGCACGCGCTGATCGTACTGCAGCGTCTCGGCTTGGATCGTCGCGATGCCGAGCAGATAGTCGTCCGTCAGGCGCTTCGCGTCGTCCTCGCCGAGCTCGAGGGTCTTCGCGGCGCGTGCGAGCACCGCGGTGCGCTCGCTCTCGCCGAGCTCGCCGAGCTTCTTGCGCACCGCGCCGGGCGCGGTGTCGCCCCCCATGTCGACGAAGCCGACCCGGTAGCCGCGCTCGATGTTCGCGCGCCGCTCGATCCACTTCTGTTCGCGTGCGGCGGCCTGCGCCTTCGTGCCCTGGGTGAAGTTGTCGAGCTGCTGCTGCTGCATCGCGACGATCTCCGCCGCCGCGTCGAGCAGCTTCTTCTGCTCGTTGAGCTGGATCTGCTGCAGCTGCTGCTCGTACTCGGTACGGAACTTCACCGAGCGGATGAGCACGGCCGACGCCTCGAGGTGGAGCTCGGCGAGCTCGCCGTTCAGGATCTCCAGCGTGTTCGCGCTCACCTCGAGCCGGCGATCGGTCGAGTAGAAGTCCGCGCTCGTGAGATCCGCGAGCCGCTCGCGCAGCACGCTCACCGTCGTCTCCTCGGCCAGTCGCTGGAACCGGAACGAGCCGTTCGCGTCGACCTGATGGTTGCCGACCTGCACGACGTTCCACCCCTGGCCGGGGATGATGCGGTAGGGCACCGACACGTCGAGCGTGACGGTGTTGTTGTCCTTCGTGCGGATCTGCAGCGGTTGCTGCGGGCCCGCGTCGTCGCTCGTGTAGTCGAGGTATCCGTAGCGCTTGGGCAGCAGGATGATGCGCTGCACGCCGGGGATCCGCAGCGCCCAGCCGGGCTCGTGATCCTCCTCGGCGACGCCGGAGAAGTTGCTCTGACGCACGCCGATCTGATCGGGCGGCACGGTGACCGTGCACAGGAGCGGTACGAACCACAGCGCGATGAAGGACAGCGCGATGCCGCGGGCGAGACGTCGGATGGTGTCGATCACTTCACACCTCCCTCGAGCTCGACGCGGCTGGGCGAGGCGTCGCGCACCCACGGCTGGATCGAGATGGTGACGCCCGACAGCTTCTGACCGAGCCGCTCCATCACGCGCTCGACCGGCTGGTTCTGGAACGCGTCGATCGACGCCTTCTGGGCCGCGAACTCGTCGTCGAGCTGCCCGCGCAGCTCTTCCGCCTTCGTCTGGGCGGCCGCGAGCGCGGCTTGGCCCTTCGCGACCGTATCGATGCGGTACGCGTCCGCCTCGCGGATCGTCTGGGCCTGCTCCGCGACGGCGGTGGCGAGCGTGGCCTCGAGCTCGGCGCGCTTCTCCTGGATCAGCTTGTTCTGATCGCGATCGACCTCGGCGAGCGTGCGGCTGCGATCCGTGCCGGCGCGGGCGAGATCGCTGCCGATCACCGCGAGCTGGTTCTCGGCCTCGTTGCGCGCCTCGATGAGGTTCTCGTAGTCCTCGGAGAACCGCGGGCGCGGCGTGACGATCTGCGTGACCACGATGCCGTGGGGCGCGAGCAGCTCGTTGAGCCGCGAGCGCGCGCGCTCGGTGGCCGCGCCGAAGTTCGCGGGGTTCGACACCGAGATCGTCGACTCGCGCCCGAACTCGTCGCGCAGGATCGAGCGGCTGTACGGTCGCATCCACCGCCGGAACGCCGCGCCCGTGCCCGCGTCGCGCAGCACGGCCTCTGCGTCGTCGCCGAGCACCTGGAAGATGATCGTAGTGTCGTTGAACAGGAAGTTCGAGCCGTCGCTCGCGCGCACCGTGAGCTCCGCGACGTGCAGGTCGTCGGTGTTCTTGTCGCCCTTCATCACGAACGTCTGGGGCGAGGCATCGACGACGTAGATCGAGTGCAGCCCGAACGGTGCGCGCACGACGAGCCCGGGCTGCACGATGGTGTCGCGCGCGCCGGTCAGGTTGTTCACGCGCATCGCGACCTGCCCGGGCTCGATCACGACGAACGTCGACAAGAGTGTCGCGACGATCACGATGAACGCGAGCACGAGCCACACGATCGGGCCGAGGCCCTTCTTGCCGAGCTCGGACAACCGCGCGAACAGCCGGCTCGCACCGGTGGAAGACGAGACGACCTTCATCGAGGGACTCTACCGCGGCAGCCGGCCGCGATGTTCCCTACGGCTGGCTGGACTGGCCGAAACGCGCCTGCGCCTCCGCCTGCGCCTCGGCCAACCGGGCCGCGTCGCCTTGCCGGTGCAGGTGTCCGACCCACGCCCGCCACAGGCGCGGATCGTCGGGCGACGCCTCGAGCATCGCGGGCAGGATGCGCTCCGCGTCGGCGGCATTGCGCTCGCTGAGCGGCAGGAGTCGACCGACGGTGGGGCGGAACTCGGGCGCGATCGCGTATGCGCGCAGGTACGCCTCGATGGCCGCGTCGGCATCGCCGTCGCCCTTGGTGGCGCGCAAGAGCGCGGCCTCACCGAGCAGGTAGGAGTCGAGCGCGCTGCCGAAGCGGCCCGCGTCCCGGCGCAGCGCGTCGACGACGTCCGCGTCGCCCACGAGCACGGCGGACGGCACCCCCGTGCGCAGGCGCAGCAACGCGAGCAGGTTCTCGACGCCGTGTGCATCGGCGTTCTCCTCGTACGCGACGTGCGGCGCTCGCATCGTCACGAACGGGAACATGTCGGTGTTGCGCTCGACGTCGCTCGCGAACGCTCGCAGCGCGTCGCGATCGAGCATGTACGCGCCGAGCAGGTCGCGGGGATCGCCGAGCAGGTCGGCCGCCAGCGTCGGATCGGACATGCGGGCGGCCAGGGCCTCGACATCGATCTCGAGGTGGTCGCCGTCGGTGACCGGCATGCGACCGACCAGGACGACCGCGGGCGTCTGCACGTTGAACACGCCGAGCGCGCTGTGGGTCTCGGCGAACACGTCGGTGAACGTCGCGATGATGCTCCGCAGCGTGCGCTCGTCGAGCTGGTACAGCGGCAGCCACTGCGCGAACAAGCCGCCCGGTGCGAGCCGAGCGGCGACGTGCTCGAAGTGCTCGCGCGCGTAGAGCCCTCCGGCACCGTCGAGCCCGGGGTGGAACAGATCGGCGACGATCACGTCGTAGGAGTCGCGCGTGGCCTTGACGAAGCGCCGCGCGTCGGCCTTGTGCAGCACGACGCGCGGGTCGTCGACGAGGTCGAGGTTGATGGAAGCGAACTGCGGCAGCTCGTCGACGACCGCGGGGATCAGCTCGACGCCCTCGATGCGCTCGAGCGGGTGCCGGAGCGCGGCGCTCATCGTCGCGCCGGTGCCGACGCCCAGGAACAGCGCGCTCGTGGGCGCAGGGTGCAGGAGCAGCGCCACGTGCCCCATGCGGCGCTCGTTGATCGCGATGCTGCCGCCCATGCGGAAGTGCCCGCCCACTCGCAGGCGCCGCAGGGCGGTGAAGTTCGGCTGGGCGCGCTGGTTCTCGCTCGCCTTCTTCTCGCTGACGCTCACGAGCCCCATCGGCGTCTCGTGCTGCGACAGCGTGGTCCAACCCTCGTCGGCGTCGACGAGCACGAGCGACTTGGGCCCGATCACGGTGAGCACGACGACCGCGACGATCGCGGAGATCTGGTGCACCGGCTTGAAGCGCCGGTACCACGTGAACGCGCCGAACACGAACAGGTAGCCGTACACCGTGACGAAGAACGCGTCGCGATAGCCGAGCGACACGACCGCGGACACGCCGAACACGAACGGCGCAATCGCGGAGCCCAACGTGTTGAGCGCGTACGCGCGGCCGATGCCGCGCGGCGCCACGAGGCCCATCACGTGGCTGAAGAGCGCGCCCATGAGCAGCGTGGGCACGGTGAACACCGCCGCGGCGACGCACGCCTCCGCGAGCATGTGAGCGTTCGCGCTCGCCCCTTCCGGAGCGATGCCCTCGAGGATCCCGCGCGCGTTCGCGACGACCACGGCCGCGAGCACGCACGACGCCGCGAGTGCGACGAGCAGCGCGGCAGTGGCGGTGGCCGGGCGGCCGACGACGTGCTGCGGTCCCAGGCGCGACCACAGCCACGCCCCGATCGCGGTGCCGAGCAGGTACACCGCGAGCACGTGGGCGAACGTGTAGATCGTGTTCTCGAACAGCTGCGAGAGCACGAGCACGCCGATCACCTCGAGGCCGACGCCGACGAAGCCCGCACCGGTGACGACGAGGAGCAACGGCACCGGCTCGCGCACCTCGGCGTCGGGATCCCGCGACGTGTCGAGCTCGGGCACACGCGCTTCGGTGCTCGCGGGCCGCCGCGACGCCGGGCACAGCTCGCCCCACCGTCGCGCGAGCACGGCCGCGACGACGGAGCACATCGCGAACACCACGCTGCCCCAGCCCACACCGAGCGTGGGCAGCACGACGTGCACGGCCCCGAGCACGCCGACCACCGCGCCGAACGTGTTCGCACCGTACAGGCGCCCGACGCCGAGGCTGTCGTCGCCGCTCGGTCCGTGATCCGATGCGAGCGCGCGACGGCGCGCCTCGACGACGGCGGCCAAGGTCGCGCCCATGCAGAACGTCCCGGGCAAGAGCACGATGCCGACGACCGCGATCCCGACGCCGACCGCCTGCGGGCTCGAGTTGTCGCCCGCGATGGGGCCGAGCCACGCGGGCACGCGCTCGGCCAGCCAAGGCAACGAGAGCGGCGCGAGCGCGGCGTAGCCCGCCGTGACCAGCTCCAATCTCACGAACAGGCCGACCGGATCGCGGCCGAACGCGGCGCGCGAGTGCAGCACCGCGGCGCCCAGCGCCATGCCGCCGAAGAAGCCCGCGAGCACGGCCAACACGCCCATCGTCTCGCTGCCGAGCATCAGGGTCGCGAGCCGCGTCCACATGATCTCGTCGCCGAGCGCCGCGCAGCCCGACAGCACGAGCGCGACGAGCAGCAACCGATCGTGCGCCTTCGCCAAGTGGGCCGTGAGCATACCGCAGGTCGCGCGCGCGACCGTGGAGAAAACCGACGACGGCTCTCGGGTACGATGCGCGCCGTGAAGATCCGCGTGATCGGCGGTGGCCCCGGCGGCCTGTACTTCGCGCTCCTCATGCGCAAAGCGGCGGCGGAGCACGACATCGAAGTGGTGGAGCGCAATCGGCCCGACGACACCTTCGGTTGGGGCGTCGTGTTCTCGGACGAGACGCTCGGCAACTTCCTCGACTCCGATCCACCCACGCACGAGCGCATCACGAAGGACTTCGTCCACTGGGATCGCATCGACATCCACTTCCGCGGGGAGATCGTGCGCTCGGGTGGCCACGGCTTCTCCGGCATCGCGCGCCGGCGCCTCTTGCAGATCCTGCAGGAGCGCTGTCGCGAGGTCGGCGTGCGGCTGCGCTTCGAGCACGAGGTGCCCGGTCCCGAGGCGTTCCCCGACGCGGACCTCGTCGTCGCCGCCGACGGCATCAACAGCCGCACCCGCACGACGATGGCCGAGCACTTCCGGCCGCAGATCGTCCACGGCAGGGCGAAGTTCATCTGGCTCGGCGCGGACCGGGCGTTCGACGCGTTCAAGTTCTACATCCGCACGAACGACGCCGGCATGTTCCAGGTGCACGCGTATCCGTTCGATGCCGAGCACAGCACGTTCATCGTCGAGACCGACGAGGCCACGTGGGCGCGCGCAGGGCTCGATCGCATGGGCGCGGACGAGAGCGTCGCGTACTGCGAGCGCTTGTTCGCGCCCGAGCTCGACGGCGCGCGGCTCATGTCGAACAAGAGCGAGTGGATCTCGTTCCGCCGGATCCGCAACGCGACGTGGGACCACGGCAACGTCGTGCTCATCGGCGACGCGGCCCACACCGCGCACTTCTCGATCGGCTCGGGCACCAAGCTGGCGATGGAGGACTCCATCGCGCTCGCGCAGGCGGTGCGCGAGCACGCCGACGTGCCCACGGCGCTGCGGGCCTACCAGGAGGCGCGCTGGCTCGACGTGGCGAAGCTGCAGCGCTCGGCCGAGACGAGCCAGGCGTGGTTCGAGAACATCGGCCGCTATCGCGATCTGTCGCCCACGCAGTTCACGATGAGCCTGATGACGCGCAGCAAGCGGGTCACGCACGCGAACCTGCGGCTGCGCGACCCGGACTTCGCCGATCGCGTCGATCGCTGGTACGCGGCGTCGCAGGGCCACGGCGGGGCCGGCCCCACGCCGCCGCCGATGTTCGTGCCGCTGCGGCTGCGCGACCTCGTGCTCGCGAACCGCGTCGTCGTGTCTCCCATGTGTCAGTACTCGTCGGTCGAGGGCCAGCCCGACGACTGGCACCTCGTGCACCTCGGCGCGCGTGCGGTGGGCGGCGCCGGGCTCGTGATGGCGGAGATGACCGACGTGTCGCGCGACGCCCGGATCACGCCCGGCTGCGCCGGCATCTGGACCGACGAGCACACGCTCGGCTGGCGGCGCGTCACCGAGTTCGTGCACCGCCACAGCAAGGCGAAGATCGGCCTGCAGCTCGGCCACGCCGGGCGCAAGGGCTCGACGAAGCTGATGTGGGAGGGCATGGATCAGCCGCTGCCCGCCGGCAACTGGCCGCTGTTGTCCGCGTCTGCGATCCCGTACTACTCGCACAGCCAGACGCCCAAGCCGATGGATCGCGCCGACATGGACGCGGTGCTCGCCGATCACGTGCGCGCCACCGAGCGCGCGATCGAGGCGGGCTTCGATCTGCTCGAGCTGCACATGGCGCACGGCTACCTGCTCGCGTCGTTCATCTCGCCGCTCACGAACCGGCGCACCGACGAGTACGGGGGTACGATCGCGAATCGCATGCGGTATCCGCTCGAGGTGGTCCAAGCCGTGCGTGCGGCGTGGCCGGCGGAGCGTCCGATGTCCGTGCGGATCTCGGCCACCGACTGGGCGGACGGCGGCATCACGGACGCCGACGTGATCGCGCTCGCGCAAGCGCTGAAGCAGGCCGACGTCGACATCGTCGACGTGTCCACCGGGCAGACCACCGCCGAGTCGCGCCCCGTGTGGGGGCGCATGTACCAGACGCCGTGGAGCGATCTGATCCGGCACGAGGTCGGCATCCGCACGATCACCGTCGGCAACGTGCAGGACTGGGATCAGGTGAACACGATCCTCGCGGCCGGACGCGCCGACCTCGTGGCGCTCGCCCGGCCGCACTTGGCGGACCCGTACTTCACCCTGCACGCCGCGGTCGCGCAGGGGTGGAAGCGCGTGCACTGGCCGTCGCAGTACCTCGCCGGCCGCCCGCTCTGATCACGCGCGCTTGATCCGAATCGCACCGTTCACGGTGCTGAGCTCGATCTTCACGCTGCCGTCGCCGAGCTTGCCGCGCGCGTGGCTGCCGACGACCTCCTTGGAGCGCTCGAGCGGGAAGTCGGAGTCGATCTCGCCGTTCACGGTGTTGGCCTGCACGCTCGCGCCGGTGTCCGCGGCCATGCGCACCTCGAGCTGGCCGTTCACCGCCTCGAGCTCCGCTCGCTTCGCGCGCTTCGGCAGCACGACCTCGACCCGACCGTTCACGGTGTTGCCGCGCACGTCGCCGCACGCGGACGCCGAGATGTCGCCGTCGACGGTGTGCAGCGCGAGCGCGGCGTCGATGTCCTTTGCCGTCAGCGTGCCGTTCACGGTGTTCAGCTCCACCTCGATGCCCGCCGGCACCTCGACGACGAAGTCGACGCGCGCGTCGGTGTTGCCCTCTTTCGGGTACTTCGGGCCGATCGCGACGCTGTCGCGCTTCGCGTCGACCTCGATCGTCACGCGCGACGCGTCCTTGCCCGACTTCGTCCCGCGCACGCGAATGCCCTTGCCGCTCGTGCGCTCGACCTTCACGTCGCCGTTCACGGTCGACACCTCGACGCGCCCGCCCGCGGCGAGCTCGCCCTTCCATTCGAAGTCGCTCTTGGTGGCCGGGGCCACGGTGGCGGCGGTGCGGGAGGCGCCGTCCGCCCGGGTGGGGGCGGTGCAGGCGAGCAGGCAGGCGGCGGCGAGGGTGGGAATGGCGTGGAATCGCATGTCGAGGCTTCGATGCCGCCGACGGCGTTCGGGTTTGCACGCGGATCGGGGATCCAACCTTGGACGGTTCCGTGGCATCCAAGAGGGGCACGTGGGGATCGCCCTGGCCGCCCTCTCGATCATTCCGCCCTCGGCCGCCCGCACGGACGACGAGGTCGTCGCGGCCGTGGTGCGGCGCGCGGCCGCGGGGGACATGGCCGCGTTCGCCGAGCTGTACCGCGCGCACGTCGGACGGATCCACGCGCTGTGCGTGCGGCTCGCCGGCGATGCCGAGCTCGCGCGCTCGCTGACGCAGGACGTGTTCGTGCGCGCGTGGGAGAAGCTCGCGGGCTTCCGCGGCGAGTCGGCGTTCGCGACGTGGTTGCACCGGCTCGCCGTGAACCTCGTGCTCGGCGATCGCCGCACGCGATTGCGCCGAGCCGCACGCGAGACCGAGAGCGCCGCGTTGGCGGAATCGAGCGGCGCACCGCTCGGGCGCGTCGACGCCGGCGTCGATCTGGAGCGAGCGATCGCCGAGCTGCCACCGGGGGCCCGCGCGGTGTTCGTGCTGTACGAGATCGAGGGCTACCGCCACGACGAGATCGCAGAGATGATGGATCTCTCGGTGGGCACGTCGAAGGCCCAGCTGCACCGCGCCCGCGCGCTCTTGCGAGGAGTGCTGGCATGACCGACGACCACGAGCTCGATCAGGCGATCCGGCAGCTGCCGCGGACCATCGATCCGCCCGAGGATCTGTTCCCGGGGATCCGGGCGCGCGTGGACGAACGCGCCCGCGCGCGTCGACGGGGCACGATCGCCGGCGTGCTCGCGATCGCGGCCGCGGTCGCGCTGTGGGTCGGCACCGTGCCCGCGCCCAGGCCGGCGCTCGCCTCGAGCTGGACGATCGCGGTCGCGCCCGAGATCCCCGCGCCTGCGCTGCCCGAGACGGCACCGCGCGACCTCATCCCCGGCGAGGCCCAGCTGCGCGGGGCCGCGACGGAGCTCGCGCGCGCGTTCGACTCGCGCCGCCCGCTGCTCGATCGCGAGCTGCTCGCGGTCTACGAGGAGAACCTCGGCATCGTCGACGACGCGATCGACCGCTCGCGCGCGGCGCTCGTCGAGCGGCCGGCCGATCCCCACCTGCAGCGCGTGCTCGATCGCGCGTATCGCCACAAGCTCGCGCTGTTGCGCCGCGCGTCGAGCGAGGAGGGCACCCGATGATCGGCTTCGTGCTCGCGCTCGTGCTCGCGGCGCCGCCACCCACGTCGCTGCCGACGGACGCGGACGTCGTCGTCGAGGTCGAGCTCGGCGGGGTCGATCTGCAGGTGGAGGGGTGGGCGAAGGCGAAGGTCGAGGTCGAGCAGGAGATCGACGGCAAGTGGACCGCCCACCTCGAGGAGGACGGCGGACGCGTGCACGTGCGGATCGACGGTCCGCCCGGGATCCCGACGAGCGGCACGATCAAGCTGCGCGTGCCCAAGGGCGCCGAGCTGCAGGTCACCGCGCGCGGTGGCGACGTGCGCGGCGCCAACCTGCACGGCCGCGCGACGGTGGCGACCATCAACGGCGACGTCGCGCTGGCCGGGCCGGCGACGCAGATCGAGATCGCGACCACGACCGGCGCGGTGCGGGTCGACGGCGCGAGCGGTCGCGTCGACGTCGCGACGATCTCCGGCAAGGTCGGGCTCCTCGGCGTGAAGGGCGAGGCCCACGTCGAGTCGGTGTCGGGCAAGGTCGAGATCGGCAAGGCGCGGCTCGATCGGCTGCAGGTGCAGACCGTGAGCGGCGCCGTCGAGGTCGCGGGCGAGCTGCGCAAGGGGCCCCACGAGATCGACACGAACTCCGGCAAGGTGAAGGTGGCGGTGCCGCGCGCCGTCGCGCTGCGCATCGTCGTGTCGAGCTTCTCCGGGAAGATCGTCGATGCGTTCACCGATCCGTCGGCGCGCCACGACGGCGAGCACCGCCGCGAGCTGGGCAAGGGCGGCGGTACGCTCGAGATCACGACGTTCAGCGGCGAAGTGTCGCTCTCGCCGCTGGGTGGATGAACGCCGGGCCTACGGCTCGCTGATGTTGAGCACGTAGTTGCCCGTGGCCCCGTTGTAGCCGCTCATCGCGATGACGACGCCCTGGCCGCCCGTCAGCGGGACGTCGAGCTGCGAGATGAGACCGATCGAGTCGTCGTTGCAGCCCAACTCGGCGCCGTCGCAATCCAGGTGCACGGAGATGACGGTGTCGTAGTCCGACCCGACGGCGTCGAAGCGGAACGTGCCGTCGTTGGGCGCGATGAAGCCGACCAGGTAGTCGACGGACCCGCCGAAGCCGCACGACTGGGCGAAGTCCTCGTCCTCGCCGACGAGCGAGCCCACGATGCTCTGCGGCACGATGTTCCCCACGAACTCCTCCGCGCACGCCAGGTTCGTGCCCTCGCAGGCCACGAACTCGTACACACAGGCGTCGTTGCAGGCCAGGTCGCCGCCGTCGAAGCCGAGCGTCGCGCAGGTCTCCCCGAGCAGGTCGGCGCCGTCGCACGACTCGTCGAGCTCGGCGACGCCGTTGCCGCACAGCGAGCAGCCCGAGGTGTCGAACTGGCACGTCGCCACGTCGCAGGTGATCTCGCCCGCGGTGAAGCCCTCGCTCTCGCAGTCGACGCCGCCCGGCACGGCGCCGTCGCACTGCTCGGTGCCCTGGACCATGCCGTCGCCGCAGATGAAGCAGTCCGAGGTGGAGAAGCCCTGGCACGTCGGGTTGCACACGAGCTCGCCGCCGCCGAAGCCCTGCGTCACGCAGGTGGCGTCGCCGAAGTCCGTGCCGTCGCACACCTCGTCCCCGCTCACCATTCCGTCACCGCAGACCGCCGGCTCCTCCATGGTGGTCGAGCCGTCGCCGCTGCTGCTGTCGCCCTCGCTGGAGTCGACCGGCATGGTCGTGAGCGTGGGATCCGAGTCGGCCCCGTCGTCCGAGGACGAGCCGGTGTCCTCACCCGATCCGCCGTCGTCGTCGTCATCGTCGTCGCCGTCGTCACCGGTGCCCTCGAGCGACGCGTTCGTGGGGTCGAACGGGTTGTCGTCGGGGGGTGACGAGCAGGCGACCAGCGCGGCGACGACAGACAGAGATCCAAGCGTACGCATGCCTGGATTGTCGGTTGCGAAGGCGCCCACTGACAACGACGAAGGCGTTGGTACGCAATCCCGGCACGGTGTCGGATGCGATCGGCCGGCCACCGCCCGCTGCGCCCGTCAGGCCGCCGTCGAGGCAGAGCGGGTTCTCACGTCGCGGTCGCGTCGGTCGGACGCGCGAGATCGCGAGCTCGGAACGGTGGAATGCACGAGAGCTGCGGCGCGCCCTCGTTTTCGCTTATACCCGAGCCCTATGCGGCGGACGTCATGGCTTGGGTGGACGTGTGTGCTCTTCGGACTCGGTGCGTGTGCGGACGATGGCGACGACGATCCGACCGACCCGACGTTGGGCGGCAGCAGCTCGGGCGGCGCCGAGGACGACGACGACGACGACGGGCCGACGGACACGACCGACGATCCGAGCGCGGACAGCAGCACGGATCCGACGATGCCGGATCCCGACTCGAGCTCGGGCCCCGGCTCGGAGTCGTCGTCGGACGACGATGGCAACTTCGCCGAGTGTGGTGACGGCATCATCAGTGGCAACGAGGACTGCGATTGCGGTGGGCTCGGCTGCGCGACCGAGGATCTCGGCGGCGCGACGTGTCCCGACGTCGTCGATCCGACGCTGCCCGGACCGATCACCGGCGGCGTGCTCGGTTGCAACCCGGCGAGCTGTCGGTTCGACACGTCGAAGTGCACGTACTGTGGCGACCGCATCCTCGACACCGCGAGCGGGCTCGAGGTGTGCGAGCCCGGCATGGACATCGATCCCAGCGTGACCTGCTTCGGTCTCGGTGCGGGCACGGCCGGCGTGGTCGGCTGTGGGGCCGATTGCCAGTACGACACGGACATGTGCACCGACTGCGGCCTCGAGCTCGTGTTCGACGAGGACGAGTGCGGCCTCGACGGCTTCACGGCCGACACGCTCGAGGACACCGCGGGTGCATCGTCGTGGGAGTGCGGCGAGCCGTCGAACTACGCCGGTGGCCCCGGCGTCGGCACCGACGGCATGTGGGGCACGAACCTGTCGGGTGCATACAACGCGAACGAGATCAGCGCGCTGTCGTCACCGACGCTCGACTTCACGACGTGCACCGATCCGGCGCTCACGCTCACGATCAATCACTGGCACAACTTCGAAGGCGGAGCCGCGAACGCGGACGGTGGCATCGTGCAGGCGCGCACCGGCGGCGACACGTGGACGACGCTCGTGCCGATCGACGGCGCGCCGTACAGCGTCGCGGATCTGTCCGCCACGTACACGCCGGTCGACGGCACGCCGGGCTTCTCCGGCACGATCGACGAGCAGGAGTGGAACGAGTCGAGCTTCGACATGTCGCAGTTCGTCGGCGAGGACGACGTGCAGGTGCGTCTCGTGTTCGGCAGCGACGGCGCGAACAACCAAGGCGGCTGGTACGTCACCGACTTCCGGATCGCCGCGGGCGCTCCTTTGTAGCGCTCGGCTCCCCCACCATCACGGCCGTACCGTCGAGCTCGCACCACGACAGCTGGGCGGCGACGAGTCGCTCGCGCACGCGCTCGAGCAGATCGGGTGTGCCCCACGGCAGCTCGCGCAGGCCCGGCAGGGGACGACGAGCTCCGAGGAGCCAGAAGCCTCCGAGGTCGGTCGGGCCGAGCACGCAATCGATCTGTTCGAGCCACTGCAGCGCGTCCTCGACGCGTGCGCGCGTGAGCGGATGGCGATCGTCGTGCGCGTCGGCGACGACGACGCGTGCGTGGCCGCGCTCGAGTGCGCGCTCGAGCGGAACGCCGATGCGCAGGCCGAGCTCGCCGGTGGGTTGCGGCTCGTAGCGATCGGCGCCCGGCAGCCACAGCCGCAGGGTCGCCCCCTCGTGCGCCGGCGAGAAGGCGAGCGTCAAGTCGTAGGTGCGATCCGGGTGCGCGAGCGCGGCGATCGTGCGTGCCGTGCGGGGATCTCTGGCGTTGGCCTCCTCGACGCGCCTCGCCAGTCGCACGTCCATGCGCGCGCGGACGGGGGCATGAACGAGCACGACGACCGCGTTGGGATGGTCCATGAGGGTCGTCCTAGCCCGCACACGTCGACGGGCAAACCGACGTCCGCACCGCCGATCGGGGCGAGCGCGGCGGCGGTCGATTCGTGCTCGAGGTGCGACAGCGCGCGTCTCGTGCCGTGGTCTCGACCTCGGTGGCGCCTGTCCGGGCGCCGTTTCCGGCAGGCGCGCCCCGCGATCGATGAAGGCAGGACCGGGACGGTGCCATGGAGGCACGGGGCAGGCGGAACGACGTCTGCTCGAGCGGATGACCCTCGACGAACGGATCGACGACCTCGAACGACTCCGGACCTGGCGCGCGGGAGATCTCCGTGCCGGTGATCAGCTGCTCGCCCGCCACTTCGGCGCCGTGTACCGGTTCTTCCGCAGCAAGGCGGAGTCGACCGCGGATGCGCTCGCGCACGCGACGTTCGTCGCTTGTCGTGACGGCGAGGGCGACGAGCGGGCACCGACCTTCAAGGCGCTGCTGTTCGCGGTCGCCCGCGCCCGCCTGCTCGAGCACTTCGCCCGGGTGGGAGCGCGCACGATCGACCCCACGAGTACCGCGCTCGCGCGACTCGTGACGGACGCCGCCGACGACGAGGTGCACACCCCGCTGCGGAATCTGCCGATCGACGTGCAGCTCGCCGTCGAGCTCCACCACTGGGAGCGGCTGTCGGTCGCCGACGTCGCGCACGTGATCGGTCTCGGCGCCGGCGCGGTCAAGGGCCGACTCGCCCGCGTGCGTCGTCAGCTCGACGCTCGCGTCCTGCGAGGTCCGAAGCTCGTGCTCGACGCCGAGAGCCAGCGCGCGTGGGCCTCGGTGCGGGCACGGCTGTTCGATGCGCCCGCGAAGCGCGGCTTCCATCGCTACCGCATCGTCGAGCCGCTCGAGCAGGGCGGCCTCGGGCGCAGCTTCGTCGCGCACGACGAGGAGCGCGATCGCACCGTGGCGCTCACGCTCGTCGCCGTCGAGCAGCCGGCTGCCGCGGAGCGCATCGTCGGCGCGGCGCGTCAGCGCATCGGCCTCGTCGATCCGCATCGCATCGAGGTGCTCGACGCCGGCATGACGCAGGATCCCCGCGCCTTCGTGCTCGTGGGGCCGTGGTCCGCGTCGGCCACCTCCACGGCGCCGGTGCGCGTCGTGTTCGTGGTCACCGAGCTCGTGCGCGGCGCGACGCTGCGCCAGTGGGCCGCGGCCCATCCGCGCTCCGCCGCAGACGTGCTCGACGTGTTCGTGCAGGCCGGTCAGGGGCTCGCGAGCGCGCACGCGCACGGCCTCGTGCACGGTGGCTTCGAGGCGGATGACGTCGTCGTCGCGGACGACGGTCGCGTGCGCCTGTCGGATCCCGGCCTCGCGAGTGCGGACCAGCTCGCCGATCCGCGCTCGGATCAGCCCGCGTTCTGTCTCGCGCTGCGCGACGCGTTGGCGGCATCGCTGCACGGCGACGCGATGCCGCGCCTGCGCACCGCGGCGTCGTATCTGTTGCCGCTGCCCGGCATGCCGACCGCGCTGCATCGCGCGATCGTGAAGGGGCTGTCGGTCGATCCAGCGTCACGCTGGCCGCACATGGACGCGCTCCTCGAAGCGCTCTCGCGCTCCGCGAGCGCGAACGCTCAAGCAGCAGCGCCGCGCACGACCGTCCTCAGCAGTCGTCCATCGGCCGTCGCCGAGTAGCCGCGCTGCTCGAGCCAGCGCGTGACCTCGGCCTTGCGCGGGTGATCGGGCGACACGACGTTGCACAGGCAGTGCAGACCCTGCCGTGCCGCCTCGAGCTGCAGCTGCTCGAGCACGAACGTGCCGACCCCGTGCCCGCGCGCGGAGGGATCGACCGCCAGCAGGATCTCCGCGTCGCCCCAGACGACGTCCATCCAGCCATAGGCGACGACGCGGCCGCCCTCGTCCTCCACGCGCCACCACTCGCCGGGCGCCACGGCCCCGTCCCGCAGGTGCCGGTAGTCGCCGGCGAACGTGCCCATCGGGGCCTCGCCCACGATGCGGGCTTTGTCGACGTCCCAGCGGGCGGGGTTCTCTCGGATCCACTTCAAGTTCAGTCGTAAGGTCATGGTCAATTCCCTCGCCTCGAACCGTCCGACCGCAGCGGTCGGACGCGCCGAAAGGAGTGATCGCAGCGCATCCTAGCAGCCCTTGTGCGTCCACGCACGGAATCGTTCCCCATGCGACCCGATGCCACGGCGCGCTCAGCGCAGCCCGGCGCGGCGGTGGTCCGTCGGGGGATTTCAGCCGGGCACGTCCGCGCCGACGACATCGACCGCGCCGTCGCGGGCCGGCCGCGGATCGCCGTCGAGGTCGACGGTGGGATCGCCCGTCTGCCACGCGCCGAGATCCTCGAACTGCGTGTCCGGCACGAGGTGGAAGTCGCCGCCGGGCGCATCGACGAACCAGCCTGCGACGAAGTCGTCGAGCACGACGACGTCGGCCCCGCCGAGGCCGTCGGTGTCGATGGCGCTCGTCTCGACCTCGAGGCCCGCGCACTGGATCGACGGCGTGTCGACACCCACGACGATGCTGTTGCGCACCGTGCCCGTCGCGCCCGCGGTGCACCGCAATGAAGCCAGGCCGGTGCCGTCGTTGCCCGCGATCGTGGCGTCGAGGATGTCGAAGGTGGAGGCCTCCGCATCGATCGCGTAGCGCTCCGCGAGGCCGGTGCCGCCCGCTCCGATCACGGTGTTGCGCAGGTGCAGCTCCGTGTCGTTCTGCAGCGCGATGCCGCCACCGGGGTTGAGCGCGATCACGACGCGGTCGACGTATGTGATCGCGCCGTCGAGCGCGAGCGCAGGCGACGTGGTGTTGCCCTCGAGCCGCACGCTGCCGAGGTACGCGGTGGCGCCGTCGACGGTGATCGTCGAGCCGGCGCCGAGCGGGTCGAACACCGGCGGCACGTCGCCCCAGGCCACGATCGCGACGATGCGATCGGCGGTGATCTGGAACGTCTCGTCGTACGGCACGGCCGTGGCCGCGACGCGCAGCGCCGCGCGCGAGCCGGGGCCGACGTCGGCGAGCGCGTCGTCGATCGAGCAGAACGGATCCATCTCGGTGCCGTCGGCCGCGACGCAACCCCCCGCATCGCCGTCGACGTGGAACACGACGTCGGGCGCGAAGCAGCTGCCGTCGACGATGTGGCACGCGCTCTCCGGGCACTGCTCGTGCTCGGTGCACGGGCCGCACGCGTGCGTGGCGGCGTCGCAGACCGGCGTCGCGCCCGTGCACTGGGTCGCGTCGCGCTCGCTGCACTGCACGCAGGTCGCGTCGACGCACAGCGGCAAGTCGGGATCGAGCGCAGCACAGCCGGCATCCGGCTCGCGCAGGTGATCGCACGTGATGCACGTGTCGCCGACGCAGAACGGTGCCTCCGGCCCGCACTCGGAGTCCTCGGTGCACGACGTCGTTCCCGTGCTCGACGTGTCGGGCGGCGTGGTCTCACTCGTGTCGATGGGCGCGGTGCTGGTGGAGTCGGGCGCGCCCGTGGAGTCGGGCCCGCTCGCGTCGGTGGGGCCGCCGGTCGTATCGGTGCCGGTGGACGTGCCGCAGCCGTCGGTGTCGCCCGTCTCGGCGCAGGGCAGCGGCTCCGCGTCGTGGGCACACGCGAGCACGAGCAGGCACGCGAGGATCGATCGCACGCTCGTGGCTCGCACTTCGCGTCGACGCTACCACGAACGCGCTCGATCGTTCAGTCGCCGGCCGGGCCCATCGACACGCCGCTCGCGGGGAGATCGGGACCCGTGAGCCGCACGGTGCCCTCGCGCACGGTGACGAGCGGCACCCCGGGCGTGCGCCGGATGCCGACGTCGTTCGACGCGGCGTGCACCTCGTACGCGCCGACGCGGACGACGACACCCCGCGCGTCGCGCAGGACGAGCTCGCCCTCGACGAGCTCGATCGTCTCGCCGTCGTCGACGAGCCGCACGAGCGTGTGGGGCGCGAGCACGGCGTGGCCTCTGCCGATCGCGATCTCCTGGCCGAGCTCGCGCGTGGAGATCACGCCGCGGTGATCGAGCTCGCCCGGCGCACCGAGCCAGCCGCGCCACCACGCGAGGCCGAGCAGCACGCTCGCCGCGAGCGCGGTGACGATCGCGGACTGCACCCACGCGCGCACGCGCTGGCGGCGGCGCGTGCGATCCGACATCGCCTCCTGCAGTCGCTCGCGCATGCGGGCCGTGGTCTCGGAGTCCGGCTCGGCGTGCGAGTTCGCGTACGCCCGCATCGACTGGGAGCGCTCCTGCACCTCCTTCATCGCTCTCCTCCCGCGCCGCGTTCGCCCGCGTCGTCGATCGACGCGCCGAGCAGCTCGCCCACGCGGTCCTCGCCCACCATCGCGGCCAGCTTCTTGCGCCCGCTGTCGAGCCGGCGGCGCGCGGTCGCGACCGACACGCCCATCAGCTCGGCCACCTCGTCGTGCGAGTGCAGCTCGACGCACTTCAGCACGACGGCGGCGCGCTCCTCCGGATCCAGCCGCGCGAGCAGCTCGTTCACGATCGCGGCGAGCGTGGGCTCCTCGGCCACGAACTGGTGGGGATCGAACGCGTACGCGACCTCGGTCCGCGCACGTCGCCAGCGGCTGCGCTTCACGTGGCGCAGCGCCATCCTCACCGCGCAGGTGCGCAGGAAACCCGGCACGCGCGCATGATCGCGGATCCGACCGATCTGGGCGAGCAACGCCTCGAATGCCGCTTGCGTGACGTCTTCCGCCTCCCAGCGGCTCCCGGTGATCCGGTTGGCGATCGCGTACACCATGGCGTTGCAGTGATCGAAGGCGAGATTGACGAACTCGCTCGCGGTCGCGCCGCGCTCCTCGAGCACGCGCCACGCCGCGTGGAAATCGGTCGCACCACGCCCGTCGTCGGCGAGCGACGACAGCACCACCACGTTGCCGCGTGGCTCGGGCGCCTGGGGGACTCGACCCACCCGACTTCGAAGGTGCCACGAGCACCCCGGCCCTGCTCACGCGCGCGACGAGGGCGGTTCCGCCCGCTCTCGTTGCGGCGGACGTCCGTTCCACGCGATAAGAGGACGATGGCTGGGGCGGGCGACGACGACGGTCCGTTGTCGACGATCGACGCGAGCGGCCTCGGACCGGGCGCGCTGATCGGTCGCTACGTGATCGAGCAGGAGATCGGCCGCGGTGCGATGGGCGTGGTGTTCCGCGCGTACGATCCCGACGTCGATCGGCGCGTCGCATTGAAGGTGCTGCACGAGCTCGATCCGGCCGCGGCCCCCGACGCCTCCGCACGACGCTCGCGGCTCGTCCGCGAGGCACGGGCGATGGCACGGCTGTCCCATCCCAACATCGTGCGCGTGCACGATGCGGGCACCGACGGTGCGCTCGTGTACATCGCGATGGATCTCGTCGAGGGCACGACGCTGCGCGGATGGAACGCGGCCGCTCGATCGCTCGCGGAGGTGCTCGCGGTGTTCGACGCGGCGGGACGTGGGCTGGCGGCCGCTCACGCGGCGGGACTCGTGCACCGCGACTTCAAGCCCGACAACGTGTTCGTCGATCCGCACGGACACGTGTTCGTCGGCGACTTCGGCCTCGTGCGCCGCATCGGGCCGACCCGCCCGAGCGCACGGACGATGGTGGCGATCGACGAGGGGGCGGACGACAGCCAGCGCGGCTTCGTGGTCGGCACGCCGGCGTACATGTCACCCGAGCAGCTCGCCGGACGGGCGATCGACGATCGCGCCGATCAGTTCTCGTTCTGCGTCGCGCTGTGGGAGGCCGTCCATGGCACGCGGCCGTTCGTCGGTGCGTCGCTCGATCGGCTCGTGTCCGCGATCATGCGTCACGAGCTCGCCCCCACGCCTGCCGGGAAACGCGTGCCGAGCTGGTTGCGCGCGACGATGCTGCGGGGCCTGCGGGCGCACCCCGGCGATCGATTTCCCGCGATGGACGCGCTGCTCGAGGCGCTGCGGCGCGAGCCGGCGCGGCGCCGCAATCTCGCGTGGCTCGGCGCTGCCGGAGCCGTGGCGATCGCGGCCGTCGCGATCGGCTCGCTGGGGCCCGAGCCGTGTCCACTCGAGTCGCCGCCCGCGTGGTCGGCCGCGCGGAGAGCAGCGCTCGAGCGTGCGGCGACGGGATGGGCCGAGGGCGAGACGGTCGCCTCGACGATCGCGCTCGAGCTCGATGGGTGGGCGGAGCGCTGGACGACCGCGCGCGCCGAGAGCTGCGCGGCGAGCCTCGTGCGGGCGGAGCGAGCCGCATCGGCGTGGGAGAGCGCGCGTGCGTGCCTCGATCGGCAGGACGTCGCGGTGGATCGACTGATCGATGCGATCGAGAGCGGACGGCCCGCGACCGGGGCCGAGGCGGTGATCGCCGTGCATGCGTTGACGGCTCCCGCCCGGTGCATCGGCGTCGGTGCCGACGTCGTACCCGACGACGCGCGTGTCGTGGCGGTGGCGGGTGGCTCCGATGCGGCGGTGGACGAGGCCGAGCTGGATGCGGCGGTGCGCGCCGCGGAGCCGCTGCACCGCGATCGGTTCGCGGCCCACGCGTGGGCTCGGCTCGCGATGCGAGTGGCCCTCGATCCCGGGCGCGCGGTCGAGGCGGCGCGGCTCGTCGCGCTCGCGCACGCAGCCGTCGAGCGCGGCGGCGGCGACCTGCGGCTGTCCGCCGACATCGACGACGCGCGTGCGCGCGGCCTGCTCGCGAGTGCGCGGGCGGCCGACGCGGTCGAGCCCGCCGCGCGCGCGCTCGCATCGCGCGAGGCCGAGCTCGGTGCGCGTCATCCCGACGTCGCGTCGTCGTGGTTGCTGCTCGGCCGCATCGACGCCGCGCGCGGCGACCCGGTGCGTGCGCTCGCGGACGACCTGCGGGCGATCGCGATCCTCGAGGAGGTCTTCGGCGCGCGTCATCCGGTTGCCGCCTCGGGTGCGCTGCGCGTCGCCGACGACCTCGTGGCGGTGGGAGAGCACGAGCGCGCCGAGCGGTGGCGCGCGCGTGCGCTGCAGGGGTTGGCGCCATGAGCAGCGCGACGCGGATCTCGCGGTACCTCCTGCTGCGCGAGCTGCCCGGCGATCGCGCGGCCTACCTCGCCTACGACCCCACGCTGCAGCGGCGCGTGCGGCTGGTCGTGCTCGACGACGGCGATGGGGAGCGGGTCGCGGCTGCTCGCGCGCTGGCACGGCTGCGCGAGCCCCATCTCGTCGCGGTGCACGACGTGGGCGAGGCGGGCGGGCGATCGTTCGTGGCGCAGGAGCTCGTCGATGGACAGACGCTCGCCGAAGCACTCGCCGACCCGCGGTGCGACGCGACTCGCGTGCGCGCGCTCTTCCGCGATCTCGCGCTCGCGCTCGCAGCCGCCCACGACGCCGGCGTGACGCACGGGGCCGTTGCAGCGGCGCATGCGGTGCGCGTCGAGAGCAACGGCCGCTTGCGGCTCGCGGATTTCTCGGGCTGCACCGACGACGACGGGATCACGCGCGCACGGGTCGTCGCCGACCTCGACGAGCTTCGCGACGCGTTGGCGCGCGCGTTGGTCGGGCGCGGTCGGGGTGCGCTCGCACGGCGCCTGGGTGGGCTCGCGCGGGGCCAACCGGCGCCGCCGACCGCGGCGGCCTGGGCGGACGCGCTGGGCGATGCGCCCGAGCGCCGGCGACGTCGGGTGTTCGTGGCCGCGCTCGCGGTGTCGTGCATCGGCGCGCTCGTGTTCGGCGCGCGAGCATGGGCGCGGGCCGAGCTCGCGAGGTGCGACGCGGCGACCGATCGCGTGCGCGACGTGTGGAACGGCGCGCGCGCCGACGAGATCTCGGGCGTGTTCGCGACGACGGGCAGCCCGCTGGCGCCCGAGGCCGCGCGCGAGGTGCAGCGCACGCTCGACGGGTGGACGGACGCGTGGACGGCGGCGTGGCAGGACGCTTGCGGAGCCCCTGACGACGCCGACGGACGCAAGGACGCGCGCATGACGTGCTTGCAGCACCAACGCGCGGAGCTCGACGCGGTCACGCGCGTGCTGGCCGAAGCGGATGCCGAGGTCGTGCAGCGGGCGGTCGTCGCCGCGCGATCGTTGCCCGAGCCGGCGGAGTGTCCGGATGCGACGGCGATCGGTCGAGGCCGCGCGCGCGAACGCGCCGACGAGGGAGCAGCGGACGCCGTGCGATCGCAGCTCGCACGCGTTCGTGCGCTGCAGGTCGCGGGTCGCCATGCCGACGGCGTGCCGGCGGCCGCGGATGCACTCGCGGCCGCGCGAGCGGTCGGCGACGACGCGCTCGTGGCCGAAGCACTGGTGCTGCAGGGCGCACTGGTGGGTCGCTCGGGCGACGGCGCGCGCAGCCATGACGTGCTGATCGATGCGATCGGAGCGGCGTGGCGCAGCGGCGACGACCCACTCGCGACGCGCGCGTGGATCGAGCTCGCGTTCGTGCTCGCCGAGACGATGGGCCGGCCCGTCGACGCGGATTGGGCCGCACACCATGCGCGCGCGGCGGCCGAGCGCGCCGGCGGCGATGCGCCGCTGTGGCTCGCGGTCGAGCGCATGGAGGGCGTCGTCGCGTTCCGAGCCGGCCGCTACACGGACTCCGTCGCCGCGTACCGCCGTGCGCTCGCGCGGATCGGTCCGCACGACGGTGACGATCCGACCGAAGCACTGCTCCTCTTCAACCTCGGCAATGCGCACCTGCAGCTGCGCGACTTCGGCGACGCCCGCGCCGCGTATGGCCAGGCGCACGAGACGTTCGAGCGCACCCTCGGTCCGCTGCACCCGCAGCTCGGTCACCTGCTGAACAGCCGGTGCGCGCTCGAGTACGCCGCGAACGAGCTCGACGAGGCGCTCGACGCGTGCAACCGCGCGCTGCGGATCCGCGTGGTCTCCTCGGGTCCGGATCATCCCGACACCGCGGGCACGATCGACAACCTCGGGCTCGTGCATGCCGCCGCCGGGCGCCTGCCGCTCGCGCTCGAGCTCCACCTCCGCGCGCTGCGGACGTGGGAGGTGAAGCTCGGGGCGGATCATCCGCGCGTGTCGGCCGCGCTCAACAACCTGGGCGACGCGTTCCTGCGGCTCGGTCGGCTCGACGAGGCGCGCGCGTCGTTCGAGCGCGCGTACGAGCTCGATCGTCGCCATCGTGGCGCGGACGACCCCGAGACGGTGCTGCCGCTTCGCAACGTCGCGCGCGTGATGTCGCAGCAAGGCGATCACGAGGGCGCGCTGCGAGTGCACCGCGAGGTGCTCGAGGTGTATCGCGCGACGTACGGCGAGCAGGATCCGCGGGTCGCGACGTCCTTCCTCTACATCGGCGAGTGCCTGCTCGCGCTCGGTCGCGCGGACGAGGCTGGCGAACCGCTCGAGCGCGCGCTCGCGGCCGCGATCGATGCCACGGATCGCGACATCCGATCGTCCATCCGCGTCGCGCTCGCCGATCGCAGCTGGAGGCTCGGACGCCGCGCCGAGGCGATCCAGCACGTCGAGCAGGCGCTGCGCGAGTCGACGACGGCCGACACGAAGCGCGAGGCCGACGCGTGGCTCCGCGCGCACCGTCCGTGAGTCACCCGACCGGCTTCGTCTCCGGCTGGTCGCCGCCCTCGCAGCCCCACTGGAAGTCGTCGAGGAAGACGAAGCTGTCGAGGATCGAGTCGCTGAGGTCGAAGATCGCGAACACGATCGTCACCTCCTCGCCGGGCTCGACGGGCGCGCTCGTCTCGAGCCAGCGCGTGCCGGCGTGCGTGCGCATGCATGTGCCCTGCAGCTCGGGCAGGTCGCCCATGTCGTCGCGGAAGTCCAGGAACGAGGCGTTCAGCGAGATCGGGTTGCCGTACTCGTCGAACGAGATGTTGCCGGTCCACCGCTCGGAGTCGAGCCAGCCGACGTACATGTCGTTGAACTCCGAGAAGTAATAGAAGGGATACTCGACGGAGAAGAACGCGAGGTCGTAGCTGAACGACGTCGCACCGCCGGGCACGGTCATCTCCATGCGGATCTCGGCGTAGTCGTTGGCCGAGACGCCCTGCGTGTACTGCTTCTCGATGCTGCGCGAGCAGTCGCCGGTGCCGATGAGGCCGGGGTCGTCGGCGCAGTCGCCCGTCGTGTCGAGCGGCACGAGCGGGGCGGGCAGCGACAGGCCGGGATCCCAGGTGGGGCCGAGATCGTCGTTGCAGATCGCGGGTGCGATCGCCTGATCCCCGGCCGGTGTCTCCGTGTCGAGCTCCGCGACGACGCCGCTGCCGAGCACCGCGAAGCGGGCACCCTCGCGCGGCGCCCAGGTGTCGGTCGGGCCGAAGCCGGTGCGCACGCCCGCGGCTGCCGGCGCCGCGTTGACGGCCGCGCCCGTCTGCAGCTCGCCCGTGCAGTCGAGGCCGAGAGCGTGGATCGGATCGTCGCTGTCGGCGTCGCACGGCACGTGCGCGGGCACCTCGCAGCCCTGATCGCAGCCGCCTTCCATGCAGTCGTCGGCGTCGGTGTCGAAGGCGACGTCGAGCTTGAGACCGTCGTCGTCGTCGTCGTCGTCGCCTTCGTCGGTGCTGCTACCGTCGTCACTGTCGTCGTCGTCGTCGTCGTCCGCGGTGAGACCGTCGGCGGCCGTCGTCACGACGTCCTCGCGCACCTCGGTGCCGCAGGCGGCGGCGAGCAGGATGGGCCACGTGCGTCGCATGGCGTCACGTCCCGAACTGCAGCACCCACCACACTTCGCAGTCGGCTCCGACCGCCGCGCCCACGCCGACGGTCTGGATCGAAGGGCCGTCGCCGCCGAAGTCGTGGTAGTGCAGGCCCATGCGCGCGTGTTGGTTGTCGGCCGACAGTGCGAACGGGGCAGGGCAGCTGTCGGGATGCGCGGCCGGTGGCATCCAGTCGGTCGGGTGCTCGGCGAGCGAGATCTTCCAGCTCGCGGTGTTGATGCCGTCGATCCAGAACGGTGCGGCCGCACAGAACGGCAGGCCGTTGCTGCCGTTCTGCACGTGGCCCTGCGGCGCGGCTCCGCTCGCGAGCGCGTCGGCCTCGGCCTGGGCCTGGGCCGCGAGCGCGTCGTCCCACGCGAACTGCACGGCGAACGTGAAGCTCTCGTGGCCCTCGCCCTCCCACGGATATCCCTTCCATCGCGAGTGGGCGATGCCCCCGAGCCCGCCGCCGTACTGCGCGCGCTCGGTGTTCACCCACGAGTGGAACTGCATGACGGACGTGAAGTTCGAGCACTCGCCCAGATCGTCGCCGGCCTCGTCGCCGCCGTCGTCGTCGGCGGGCGCGGTGTCGCCCGCATCGTCACCGGAGGACACGTCGCCGCCGTCGTCGTCGCCCTCTGAAACGTCACCATCGTCGGCCTCGCCGTCGTCGTCGTCGTCGTCGTCGTCGTCGGCACCGCTGCTCTCGCCGCCGTCGTCGTCGTCCTCACCGCCTTCGGCGCCGGAGAGCCCGGTGCCGATCCCGTCGGGATCGTGCGAGCAACCGACGAACAACGCGAACAGGCACGAGCTCGTGATTCGATGCATCCGCATGCGGGTCCTCCAGCCGGGTCCAGCCGGGATGTGGAGGCACCACCTCGGACCTGCTCACGGAAGTGGCGTGAGCCGGAGCGTCCTGCTCACGCCGCGTGTGCGACAGCCTGCGACGCCGAGGATCAGCCCTCGGGGTCGGGCTTGCACAGCCCGCCGCCTTCGATCTGCGCGTTCGTGCGGAACGTGTTCAGCGTCTCCCAGTTGTTCACCGGGGTCTGCGGGATGGTCGAGTCCTCGCGCACGTTCGTGACGTAGTAGGCGTGCTGATTCCAGATCCGGCGCGCCTGGATCCAGCGATCGTCGGCGTCGCGCAGCGCCTGCAGGGCCGGGGCGCCGCTCGTCGAGACCACGAGGATCTCCGCGGAGCCGTCGTTGTCGATGTCCGCGACGACCGGGTACTCGCTGATGGTGGGGCTGAAGCGCATCTGCTCGAGCTGCACCGCGCCGGTGAGCCCGTCGTAGATCCGGAAGAACTGCTCGTCGGCGTACATCGCCTCGGCCACGCCGTCGCCGAGGAAGTCGAACGCCGTGCCGCCGGCGGCACCGGAGTAGTCGGCCACGACGACCTGCCACAGCACGTCGGCCGCATCGGGCCCCTCGAACACCGCGTAGGCCGACTGCGACGAGCTCGCCCACTCCGCCACGTTGTCGCCGTCGAAGTCGTGGATCGTGCCGGGTCGCTGCCACACGAGGTACGCCGACGCGGGCACGCCCGTGGGCGTCACCGGGCCGTACTTGATCGCACCGGTGTGCTCGAACATCCAGATGCCCTGCCCGGACGTCACGAAGATCTCCGGATCGGGATCGTCGTCGAGGTTGCCGATCTGCGGGATCGACTGTGCCGACACGGTGGGCGAGTTCTCGAAGTACTGCGTGCCGTCGGCGTGGTACGCCGAGTGCCCGGTGACCACCTCCATCTGCCCGTCGCCGTCGAGGTCGACGGCGGTCGTCGCCTCGAGCTCGCCCGGCAGCGGATTGGTCTTCTCCCACAGCATGTTGCCGAGGTGGTCGTACACCTCGTGGTTGAACACGATCTCCACGTCGCCGTCGGCGTCGAGGTCGTGCAGCGCGACCGCGCCGGACTCGCGATAGAACTGCGATGCGTTCTGTCCGTCGGTGGTGTTCGCCCACTTCGGCGTGCCGTCGTGCTCGAACACCTTCACGCGGAACACGCCACCGTTGTTGTAGATCGTGACGAGCTCCGGCATGCCGTCGTCGTCGATGTCGCCGAACGCGGGCGTCGCCGTGCACGACACGCCCTCGCTGGGCGGGATGTTGAAGTGCTCGACGCCGGTCTCGCCGTCGATCACGTGCACGTAGCACATCGTGCTGTAGCTGATCGTCGTGTTCGACACGAGGATCACGTCGGGGATGTCGCACAGGTTGATCTCGCCGTTGCCGTCGTCGTCGGTGAAGTTGCCGACGAGCGGCGTGACCCAGCTCTGCTCCGTCATGCCGAACGACCACTGCAGCGACGGCGTGAAGCTGTCGGCCGGCGCCTGCATCTCGCAGTCGCCGACGGCGTTCATGTCGTCGATGACGTGGCAGACGTCGGTGGGCCCACCGGTCGCCGAGTCGGCGTCGGAGTTGCCGTGCACGTCGAACTTCGGGCCCTCGTCGGCGGTGCCGTCGGCATCGTCGTCGTCGTCGTCGTCGCCCGGTCCCGTCTGCGAGTCGCTGCCCGTGGGTCCCGCGCTGTCGATGCCGCTCGTCGGCCCGTCGTCGCCGGAGATCCCGTCGTCGCCTCCGTCGTCGCGCGCGCGACCGCTCTCGCACCCCAGCAACACCGCGATCGAGATCCAGGTCGTACGTCGCATCCGAGGAGATCCCCCGATGCCACGATCGCATCGGCGCTCCAGCGGCGAAAGGGGCCGACCGCGCGTCGGCGTGCGAGGACGCGCGGGGCCTCGCGCCCACGGCGTAAGGCGCGCAACGAAATGGCGGGGCACTCGAGCGCTGCGGTGGATCCAACGTCGGTTTCGCTGTGATCTGGATCCCCCGACGCGCCGTTCAGTGCCGGTTCCGCGCGGTCCCGTGGCACGCTCGCGCCATGTTCACGAAGGTCAGCCTGCTCGCGGGATCGTGCCTCGCACTCGCATTCGTGCTCGCGCCCAACGAAGCCCTCGCCAAGCCCAAGGCGAAAGGCGCGTTCGGCAAGCCATGGCGGCTTCACTTCGAGTCCGAGTTCCTCGGCGTCACACACTACAACCCCGACGGCGGAGACGACGATCCGGACGAGAAGAACACGAACGTCGGCTTCGGCATCGCACGGCCGTCCGTGCTCGACGACCACGGCGCGCTCGTCGGCGGCGCAGTCCTCGGACGCCCGTTGGTGGGCGTGGGGTTCGGGTACGCGTTCTCCAAGGAGCGCGCGATCGTGGGTGGCAAGCTCGCACTCACCGTCGACGGCATCGACGTGGGCGAGGACGGGACCGAGACGCTCGTCGGCGGCCGGCTCGTGCCGTACTTCCAGTGGATGTTCTTGCCGGGCAGCTGGGTGCGCCCCTACGTCGAGGTCCGGTTCGGATTCGGCGGCGCTGCCAGATCGTCGCGGGACGACGACGATCCGGACGTGGAGTTCACCCAGCACTTCATCTATCCGCTCGTGGGAGCGGGCGGCGGCGTGCATCTCTTCCCCGTCGACTACTTCTCCGTCGATCTGGGCCTGAACTTCGACTACGTCGCGCCGCATGCCCGCACGACGTTCGATGGCGACCCACCTCCCGGTACGGACGAGGGCTGGGACAAGCTCGGCGACCTCATCAACTTCGGGGTCCTGCTCGGCGCGTCGGTCTGGTTCTGAGCCGCGACGCGCCTGCGCCCATCGGATTGCAGTTCGGTTCCCCGCCGGTGCCGTGAGTCCCGGCACGGGGGACCGCCTGGTGGCCGCCGCCGGGGTGCGGGATGCTGCGGGCGAGGCTTCCCCATGCGCCCTATCGCCTTCGTCGCTTCGTCGCTCGCGCTCGCCCTCGTGCCGTCGTGCAAGGACGACGACACCGATCCCGACAACGCGGACACGTCGGGCGCCGACGACGACGAGAGCAACGATGCGGCCGACGACGCGCCGATCCCCGAGACGAGCGCCGACGACGACGACGGCGCCGACTCCACGACGGCCGCACAGCCCGGTGACGGCCCCACGTACTACGGCGATGTGCTGCCGATCTTCGTCGAGCAGTGCGGCAACTGCCACACGCCCGGCGGCATCGGCCCGTTCGACATCGCCGACTACGAGACCGCGCGCGTGCTCGCGCCGTCGATCGCCGGTCAGGTCGAGGGGCGCATCATGCCGCCGTTCGTCGCGGACAACAGCGGCGTGTGCAACACGTTCGAGAACGCGCACTGGCTCACCGACGAACAGATCGCGACGATCGTCGCGTGGAACGACGCGGCCGCGCCCGAGGGTGATCCCACCACCGAGATCCCCGAGCCGCCGGTGCCCACCGAGCTCGCCGGCGACGACATCCAGGTCGTGTCCACGCCGATGGCCTACGCGCCGATCGCCGACGAGGACAACGGCATCGACGATTATCAGTGCTTCCTCGCCGACCCCGGCATCGTCGACGCGCCGCGCTACGTGATCGGCCACGACGTCGTGCCGGGCAACCCCGCGGTCACGCACCACCTCATCGGCTTCCTCGTCGACCCGACGACGCCGTCGGCGTTCGGCGGCACGAACGCCGAGATGATGGCCGCGCTCGACGACGCGAGCCCCGATCAACCGGGCTGGGACTGCTTCGGCACCGCCGGCGACGGCATCATCCCGTCGGGCTCGCCGGTCGGATGGGCGCCGGGCGGCGGGGCGATGAACTTCCCCGAGGGCACCGGCATCAAGATCGAGCCGGGCCAGGTGCTCGTCTTGCAGATGCACTACAACCTCGCCGCGGGTCCGGGCGAGGATCAGACCGACGTGCACCTGTCGTTCGCCGACGAGGTGGAGCGCGAGCTCGTCAGCGCGCTCGACGATCGATTCCTCGCCACCGCATTCAATGGCGCCCCCATCGAGATCCCGCCCGGCGAGGAGTCGTTCGTGTGGCAGTGGGTCTCTCCGATCCGCGACTTCGACTCGCGGATCAGCGGCTGGGAGCAGGTCGAGCTGCTCGGCGTCACGCCGCACATGCACGGCCTCGGCCGCCGCATGCAGGTCGAGATCATCCGCAGCGAGGACGACTCGCGCACGTGCGGCATCTTCGTCGATCGGTGGAACTTCAACTGGCAGCGCGCGTTCTTCTTCGAGGAGCCGATCATCATGTCGCCGTTCGACCGCTTCGAGGTCACGTGCGACTGGGATTCGACGAGCCGCGAGAACCCCACGTTCCCCGGGCTCGGCACGCAGCAGGAGATGTGCCTGCTCGGCATCTACGCCGCGCCGGTGCAGTAGCGCCGGCACCACTCCGCCATCGCGATCGCGGCGGCCGCCGCCGCGTTGATCGAGCGCGTCGATCCGTACTGTGGGATCGCGAGCGTCGTGGTCGCGGCCGTGCGCGCCTCGTCGGTGAGGCCGGCCCCCTCTTGACCGAACAAGAGCACGCACGCGCGCGGCAGCTCGGCGGTCCACAAGGGGAGCGCGTCGGGCCCGTTGTCGATCGCGACGATGGGCAACGACTCGCGCGACGCGAAAGCGACGAGCGAGTCGAGATCGTCGTGGTGCTCGAGATGCAGGTACGCCTCGGTCTTCATCGCGCCGCGCCGATTCCACCGGTGACGACCGACGACGTGCACGGCCTTCGCACCGAATGCGTTCGCGCTGCGCACGACCGAGCCGATGTTCGGGTCGCGCGTCCAGTGCTCGATCGCGACGTGGAACGGGTGCCGGCGCGCGTCGAGGTCGGCCACGATCGCGGCCATGCTCCAGTAGCGGTAGCGATCGATCACGTTGCGGCGATCGCCGTGGGCGAGCAGGTCGGGGTCGAGCCGCGGATCGTCGGGCCACGGGCGCTCGTGGGGACCCACGCCGACGGTGCGTTCGGGCTCGTCCGTGTCGCGTTCTGCCACGCTGCGAGGGTAGCGGGGGACCGTGACGCGAGCCACATCCGGCGATGACGAGTCGACGCGGGCGCTCCCACTCACCCGGCATGAACACGGACACGATCCTGAAGCGCTTGCTGGCTTTCGCACTGCTCGCCTCCGGCTGTGAGCTCATCGACCTCGACGATCTCGACGACGACGACGACGACGACATGTCCGAGTCGGGTGAGGACGGCGACGACGACGACGACGACGACGACGACGACGACGGCGCCGACGAAGAGGACGAGGGCGCCGACGACGGCGACGACGCGGGCACGGAGGACGGCGGCGACGCGGGGGAGACCGGCGACGGCGGCGTGGATCCCAGCACCGACAGCGGCGTGGACGACACGGGCGAGGGCGGTGCGGTCGACACCGGCGCCGCGTGTGACGAGGGCACGGCCTATTGCGAGGACGAGGCGACGATCACCGTGTGCATCGAGGGCGAGCTCTTGTCCGCCGACTGCGGCGAGCTCTGCATCGAGGCCGGCTTCTTCGGATCGCTCGGCTGCGCCTACGACGACGAGAGCGCGAGCGACGTGTGCTTCTGCGACGACGGCAGCGGCAGCGAAGGGGGCGAGGGGGGAGCCTGATCCCGGCTCACGACTTGCGGCGGTAGGTGCCGCCCGAGCCGTTCTTCACGTTCTTCATCGTGAGTGTGTCGGCCCCGACGAACTCGATCTGCTGGCGATCCGCGCGCAGCGTCTTGCCGTCGCCGAGCTCGATCGTGGGCTCGATCACCACGGTGTCGCTCTCGTCCTCCAGCACCTCGTACGGCCCCGTGATCGGTTTGCCACCGTGCGGGTAGCTGTGCACCATCCGGCCGGCCTCGAACTTCAGCAGCTGGCCCGGGTTGTCGGTGCGCTCCCACGTGCCCTCGAGCCGCTCCGCTCCGCCTTTGCAACCTCCCAAGAGGACGAGGCCGAGGGCGAAGGACAGCGCAGGGCGGAAGGCCATGCCGGGCAAGACGGAGCCCGACGCGCGCTGTTGCACGCAGCGGCCGTGCGGCGGCTCACCGCGCGTGGAGCTCGGTACGCCCTGCGGGTGGAGCACGCTACGGCGTGCGCAAAGTAGTTCGCAGCACGTTCACGTGCCGTCGGTGGTGATGCCCGACGCGAGCAGCTCGTCGATCTTCCGCCGCGCCGCGTGGCGCAGCGACGACGGTGCATCCGCGGGCAAGGACGTCGTCTCGAACAGGTTCATGCCGAGCGGGTCGACGTCCGGTCGCTCGTAGGTGATGTGATACACGTTGCCGACCCACGACTCGTCGAGCCACGCCTGCAGGTTGGCCGCGCGCTGCACGTGGTAGCGGTAGTCGCGGTTGATCTTCCAGATCAGCATCGTGCGCAAGACGACCGCGTCGTCCGCGTACGGCAGCGCGTCCACGTTGCGGCGGAACGCGTCCGGGTAGAGCCGCCAGTACTCCTCGGCGTTCGACAGGTAGAGCACCGAGATCTCCAGGCCCGCCTTCTTCGCGGCGTGCCCGATCCCCTTCATGCCGCGCGGGCCCGCGAGATCGACGAGCATCGCGCGCGTGCGCCCGTGCTGCACCAGCTCGCGCACGTGCGTGTACTGATCCTCGTCGGTCAGCCAGCACGGCACCTTCGCGGCGAGCATCGTCGCCGCCACCTCGCCGAGCCGCCGCGCGACCGCGGAGCGCTGGCGCCGGTAGAGCGCGCGCAGGTGGCTGCGGTCGCGCTCGGGCGCGTGCATGTCGATCGCCTCGTGGGCGAGCAAGCGGCCCTCCTTGCTCCACAGCTCGAGGAACTCCGCGTGGGTCTCGGCGGTGAGCAACAGCGCGCGATAGACGTCGTGCAAGTCGACGACGATCGGATCGTAGTCGCACAACCACGCGAACTCGGAGCGCGCCCAGCCGATGAAGAGGTAGGCCTGATCGGTGCCCACGCCGACGTATGACCCGCCCTTGCCGCGGATCGTCGGCTCGAACGCGTGCAGCGAGCGCTCGTTGCTCGTGAAGTAGTGGCGCCCTTCCATCGACGGCGCCACGCCCCCGAGCACGAGCGGTGCATCGTCCTCGCGCGACGCGAACAGCACGCGCTGCGCATCGTTGGACAGCGGTCCGAACGTCGGCCCGCTCTCCGTTCGCGAGTCGCCGTGGGCGAGCGCGGTGCCGACCGGCGTGTGCTCGTCCATCGACGCGTGCGATCGACACGCGGAGGCGAGCACGCTCGTGCACGCGAGCGCGAACGACTTGACGAGCGCAGCGCGGCGCGTCAGAGATGATCCGATGGTGGCCCGGCACGTCGCGCTCGCGCTCGCGCTCGCGTCGTGCCGCAACGGAGCTCCGACGCCCGCGCCGCCGCCCGTCACGACGCCCGTGGAACGAGCCGGATCGGTCACGGCCGTCCCTGCCGCGACCGGTCCGGTGGATGTGCCGGCGGCGAGGGTGGGGCACGCGGCGGCCCAGTCGCGGTTGTTGCCGCGTGAACCGCCGTTGCCGCCGCTCTCGAACGCCGTCGTCACCGATGGCCCCGACGTCCCGCTCGCGCGCTTCATTCCCATCGCGGACCCGCCCTCCGGGCCCGCGCTGGCGCCGTTGCACGCGGTGTTGCGCGAGCTCGAGACCGGTGCGCGCGATCGCGTGCGCATCGGGATGTACGGGGCTTCGGGCACCGCCGCCGACATCGGCACCGCCTACGTCCGCACCTATCTGCAATCGCGCTTCGGGGTCGGCGGCCCGGGCTTCGTGCCGCTCGTGCCGCTCGGCAAGTGGTATCGCCACAACGAGGTCGAGGTGCGCGCGAGCAAGGGCTGGACCGTGCTCCACGCCCAGCGTGCGCATGCGGAGGACGGGCGCTTCGGTCTGCTCGGCGCCGGGTTCGTGGCGACACGCGCGGGCGCGTGGGCGGAGGTCGCCGGCAAGTCCGATTCGCCTTCGGCGGAGGTCGTCACGCGCATCGAGCTGCATGCGCTCGCGCAACCGAAGGGCGGACGCGTGCGCGTGCGCATCGACGGCAGCGTACGGGAGACGATCGCCACCGCGGCCGCCGAGTCCGCGCTGCTCGTGCGCGAGTACGCGGTGCCGAAGGGCCTTCACGTCGTGCGCGTGGAGACGCTCGATCGCGCCGAGGTGCGCGTGTTCGGGCTCGTGCTCGAGAGCGATCGCGGCGTCGTCGTGGATACGCTCGGCATCGACGGCACGCGCGCCGCGAACCACCTGCGGTGGGACGAGGGCATCTGGATCGCCGCGGTGCAACGCCGCGCGTACGATCTCGTCTCGCTGTCCTACGGCACGAACGAGTCCGTCGACGTCGACGAGCCGATCGAGCGCTTGCGCGTCGACATGGGCGCGGTGGTCGAGCGAGTGCGCCGCGAGCTGCCCGACGCCGCATGCGTGATGCTCGGCCCTGGCGACTTCCCCGAGCGAACGCCCGATGGTTGGATCCCGCGCCCGCGGCTCCTGGAGATCGCCGCGATCGAGCGCGATCTCGCTGCGCAGCACGGGTGCGGCTTCTGGGACGGCATGGCGTTCATGGGCGGACCTGGAGCGATGGCGCGGTGGGTCGCCGCGACACCTCCGCTGGCGCGGGACGATCACCTCCACTTCCGTCGACGCGGGTCGGCGACGCTCGGTCAGGCGCTCTGCGATGCGCTCGCGATGTCGTATGATGCCGACGACGCCGCGCGCTCGTCGTCGTCGCCGCCATGACGTCCGTCTCGCTCCTCGTGCTGCTCTCCGCGCTCGCATCGTCGGCCGCCGCGCCGGCGGCCACGGCGGGCGCGAGCGCGTCGAGCAGCACGGCGCAGTTCCCCATCGAGGATCCGAGCGGCGTCGCGCTCGATGCGTTCTTCAGGTCGCTGCGGCGCACCGAGAAGGGCGAGGCCGGCGCGATGACCCGCGTGCTGCACCTCGGCGACTCGTCGATCGGGCTCGACGGTCTGCCGCACGCCCTGCGGCGTCGCATGCAGTCGCGCTTCGGCGACGGTGGAGCCGGCTTCGTCTTCCTCGGCCGCAAGTCGCCGAACTACGACAACCGCGCGGTGCATCTGACGAGCCAGAACTGGTCGGTCTGTTACATCGCGTACGGCTGCGACAAGACCGGTCACTACGGCTACGGCGGGCACGTGTTCCGGGCCGATGCCGGCGCGCGCACGCAGATCAAGACGCGCACGAAGGGCCAGCACGGGCGCACCGCGTCGCGCATCGAGCTGTGGTACTCCGCCGATCCGCGCGGCGGCACCCTGAAGATGCGCGCCGACGGTGTCGATCACGTCGTCGACACGAAGGCGGACGCGCTCGCGGACAAGTGGCACGAGCTGCGCGTCACGCCGGGCCCCCATCGCCTCGACATCCGCTCCACCGGCAACGGGCGCCCGCGCGCCTACGGCGTCGTGCTCGAGACCGACGGGCCGGGCGTCGTCTGGGACACGGTGAGCATGATCGGCGCGTTCACGAAGCGCCTGCTCAAGTTCGACGAGACCCACGTCGCCGCCCAGATCGCGCATCGCAGCCCCGACCTGCTCGTGTTCGGGTTCGGCGGCAACGACCTGCGCCGGTTCTCGGCGGACACGGTCGATCACGAGACGTTCGTGGGCGAGTTCCGCAGCGTGTTGCAGCGGCTGCGCAAGGGCAAGCCGGGACTGTCGTGCCTCGTGGTCAGCGTCGTCGATCACGCGCGCGCCGGTCCGTACCCCGTGAAGGCCCCGCACAACATCGCGATGGTGAAGGCGCAGCGCGAGGCCGCGTTCGCCGAGGGCTGCGCGTTCTTCGACGCGGTCGCCGCGATGGGCGGGCCCGGCGGCATCCGGGCGTGGCGCAAGACCAGCCCGCCCCTGTCGGATCCCGACCTGCAGCACCTGTCGATGTTCGGCCGCGACAAGATGGCGGGCTTCATCTTCGACGGCTTGATGGTCCGCTACGAAGCCTTCAAGACGAAGACCGTGAAGTGAGCCAGCATCGCTTGCTCGCGCGCGCCCCCGTTGGTACGTGAGAGGTGCGTGGGCGAATCGAGCTTTCCGACGATCGACGAGGCGACCTGGCGCGCGCGTGTCGAGGCCGCCGGCGTGTCGCTCGATGCGCTCTCCAGCGTCACCGTGGACGGGCCCGTGCTCGAGCCGCTGTATCCCCCGGCCGAGCACGTCGCACCGGCGTGGACGCGCGCGGGAGGCTGGCGCGTCGCGCAGTCGTTCGCGCTGCATCCCGCGGCGGATGCGATCGCGACGCTCGCGTCGGCCGACGATCTCGAGCTCGCGTGGGTCGACGCGCCGCCGAGGCTGGTCGATGCGCGCGATCGTGGCGCGCTCGCGGACGTGTTGCGCATCGTTTCAGGGCGTGAGCTGGTCGTGCGCGTCGGCGTGCCGGACGATGCCGAGGCGGTGCTCTACGCCGCGGCCTCGGCGGCGAAGGTCGATCTCGGAGCGTTGCAGGGAGGTCTGGTCGCCGATCCGATCGGTGACCTCGCGCAGTCGGGCGGGCTCGAGGTCCCCATCGACGCGGCGATCGATCGGCTCGCCGCGTTGCGGTCGTTCGCCACCGCGAGCGCGCCGGGGCTGCGCACGGTGCTCGCGTGCGGAATGCCCTGGCACGACGCCGGTGCGTCCGCGGTGGACGAGGTCGCGGCCGTGCTCGCGACGACGCTCGCGTATGCGCGCGAGCCCGCGGTGCTCGGCGCGCTCGTGATGCGCCTGGGGCTCGGCGGCGACGTGCTCGTCGACGTCGCGAAGCTCCGCGCGCTGCGCTGGCTCGTGCTCGCGCTCGCGCGCCGGCTCGGCGTGCCGGAGCTCGGTGCCGCGATCCCGATCCACGCGCACACCGGTCGACGCACGCGCTCGCGCACCGATCCCGACACGAACCTCGTGCGCGCCACCGTCGAGGCGTTCGCGGCCGCCATCGGCGGGGCCGATGCGATCGCGGTGGCGCCCCACGATCGCGGCACCATCGCGAGCGCGCGATGGGCTCGCAACGTCTCGCACCTGTTGCGCCACGAAGCGCACCTCGATCGCGTCGTCGATCCCACTGCGGGCAGCGGCGCGATCGAGGCGCTCACCGAGTCGATCGCCCGCGCCGCGTGGGCGCGCGTGCAGGCGATCGAGGCGGGCGGAGGCATTGTCGCGGGGCTGCGCGCGGGCGAGCTGCAGGCCCGCGTGGCCGGCACGGCGCGCGCGCGCGGCGAGGCGGTGGCCGAGGGCAAGACGCCCCTGGTCGGCGTGTCGAAGTTCGCGGTGCAGCGCGATCCGTCGCGCGTCGTCACGATGCGCGAGCAGGCGGTGACGGACCCGCGCGGGTGGGTCGAGCGCGTTCCGCCGCTCGCGCCGCTCGTGCTCGCCGCACCGTTCGAGGCGGGAGCTCGCGCATGAGCGTCGTCGCGCTGTCGTTCGACGAGCTCGTCGCGGGCGTCGCGGCTCCGCAGCGTGCGGCGACCCCGGACTGGCCCACGCCCGAGGGCATCGCGGTGCCCGCGATCGCGCCGACCGACGGTGCGCGCGACGTCGGCGTGCCCGGCTCGCCACCGTTCGTGCGCGGGCCGTATCCCACGATGTACCTGCAGTCGCCGTGGACGATTCGCCAGTACGCCGGCTTCTCCACCGCCGAGGACAGCAACGCGTTCTATCGCAAGAACCTCGCGGCGGGCCAGAAAGGCCTGTCGATCGCGTTCGATCTCGCGACGCACCGCGGCTACGACTCGGATCATCCGCGCGTCACGGGCGACGTGGGCATGGCCGGCGTCGCGGTGGACTCGATCCTCGACATGCGCGTGCTCTTCGACGGCATCCCGCTCGATCGGATCAGCGTGTCGATGACGATGAACGGCGCGGTGCTGCCGATCCTCGCCCTGTACGTCGTCGCCGCGGAGGAGCAGGGCGTGCCGCCGGCGGCGCTCTCCGGGACCATCCAGAACGACATCCTCAAGGAGTTCATGGTCCGCAACACGTTCATCTATCCGCCGGCACCGTCGATGCGGATCGTGGGCGACATCTTCGCGTGGACCGCCACGCACATGCCGAGGTTCAACTCGATCAGCGTGTCGGGCTATCACATGCAGGAGGCCGGAGCCACGGCCGACCTCGAGCTCGCGTACACGCTCGCCGACGGGCTGGAGTACGTGCGCACCGGCATCGCGGCCGGCCTCGCCGTCGACAAGTTCGCGCCCCGCATCTCGTTCTTCTGGGGCATCGGCATGAACGCGTTCATGGAGATCGCGAAGCTGCGCGCCGGCCGGTGGTTGTGGGCCGAGCTCATGCACGGGCTCGGTGCGCGCGATCCGAAGTCGCTGGCCCTGCGCACGCACTGCCAGACGTCGGGGTGGAGCCTCGCGGCGCAGGATCCGATGAACAACGTCGCGCGCACGTGCATCGAGGCGCTCGCGGCGGTGCTCGGGCACACGCAGTCGCTGCACACCAACGCGTTCGACGAGGCGCTCGCGCTGCCCACCGAGCACAGCGCACGCGTGGCTCGCAACACGCAGCTGGTGCTGCAGCTCGAGAGCGGGCTCGTGCGCACGATCGATCCGTTCGGTGGCAGCCACTACGTCGAGTGGCTGACGCGGGCGCTGCACGATCGAGCGCGCACGATCATCGACGAAGTGGAAGCGATGGGCGGCATGGCCCGTGCGATCGAGCAGGGCATCCCGAAGCTGCGCATCGAAGAGGCGGCCGCGCGCACGCAGGCGCGCATCGACGGCACGCGCCAGGTCGTCGTGGGCGTGAACCGGTTCCGGCCCGCGTCCGAGGAGCCCATCGACGTGCTGCGCGTCGACAACTCGGCGGTGCGCCAGGCCCAGCTGCGGCGGCTGTCCGAGCTGAAGGCGAGCCGCGACGCCGCGGCGGTGGAGGCCGCGCTGTCGGCGTTGACGGCGAGCGCGACGACCGGCAGCGGCAACCTGCTCGAGCTCGCGATCGCGGCCGCGCGCGCGCGGGCGACCGTCGGCGAGATCTCGAGCGCGCTCGAGCGCGCGTGGGGGCGCTACGAGCCGATGGCCCGCACGGTGGCGGGCGTATACTCGCAGGAGTTGAGCGACGCCGAGGAGCTCGCGGCGATCCGTCGCCGCGTCGATGCGTTCGCGACCGCGCACGGTCGGCGGCCGCGATTGCTCGTCGCGAAGCTCGGGCAGGACGGCCACGATCGCGGTGCCAAGGTGATCGCGACCGGCTTCGCGGACATGGGCTTCGACGTCGACATCGGCCCCTTGTTCGCGACGCCCGACGAGGCGGCGCGCCAGGCCGTGGAGAACGACGTGCACGTCGTCGGCGTCAGCTCGCTCGCGGCTGGCCACCTCACGCTCGTGCCCGAGCTGCGCGCCGCGCTCGCACGGCAGGGCCGCGACGACATCGCGGTCGTCGTCGGTGGCGTGATCCCGCCGGCCGATCACGCGACGCTGCACGACATGGGCGTCGCCGCGGTGTTCGGGCCCGGCACCGCGCTCACGGCCGCAGCCGCGCGGATCCTCGACGTGCTCGAGCCGGGGCGCCGGTCGTGAGCACGGCCGATGCGATCCGGGCCGGTGATCGCACCGCGCTCGCGCGCGCGATCACGCTCGTCGAGAGCGCACGGCCCGAGGATCGCCGCGAAGCGGAGGCGTTGCTCGACGCCCTGCGCGACTCCGGCGGCGGTGCGCATCGCGTCGGGATCTCCGGCGCGCCCGGGGCCGGCAAGAGCACGTTCATCGACGCGGTGGGCATGCATCTCGTGGGCGCAGGTCATCGCGTCGCGGTACTCGCCGTCGATCCGAGCTCGTTGCGCTCGGGCGGCAGCATCCTCGGCGACAAGACCCGCATGCCGCGACTCGCACGCGAGGCCCACGCGTTCATCCGCCCCACGCCGGCCAGCGGCGTGCTCGGGGGGCTCGCCCGCCACACGCGCGAGACGATCGCGCTCGTCGAGGCCGCCGGCTTCGACGTCGTCATCGTCGAGACCGTGGGCGTCGGCCAGTCGGAGGTCGACGTCGTCGACGTGGTGGACAGCGTGCTCGTGCTCGTCGCACCCGGCGGTGGCGACGAGCTGCAGGGCATCAAGCGCGGGCTCTTCGAGTGCGCCGACATCGTCGCGGTGACGAAGGCCGACGGCGACGGCGTGACGGCGGCCGAGCTGTCGCGCGCCGAGTACTCGCAGGCGCTCGCGCTCGTGCGACCGCGCGTCGCGGCCTGGACCCCGCGCGTGCTCGTGTGCTCGGCGCTCGCGGGCACCGGCGTGGCCGAGGTGTGGGCGGCGCTCGTCGATCATCGGCGCGCGCTCGAGGCATCGGGCGCGTGGTCCGAGCAGCGGGGGGCGCAGCGCGAGCGGGCGGTGCTCGGCGCGCTGGTTTCACTCGTGCGCGAGGAAATCGCTCGCGACGCGCGAGTGACCGCACGCATGGCGGCGCTCGCCCCCGCGATCCGAGCGGGCACGATGTCGCCGGAGCAGGCCGCGCGGGCGTTGCTCGCTGCGTTCACCGGCGAGGCCCGCGGTTCCGATCCCGCGTGATCTCGGCGTCGAGAACCCCGTTCCTCCCGCGACGCCCCCCGCCGGCGTCGTCCGGCGAACCATCGACACCGGGCGCCTTGCGCAAGCGGATCCGACCCCGTAAAACCCCGACATGCGACGTTTCTGGCTGTTTCCTAGCTTCGTGTTGCTCGCCGCCGGCTGTCCCTCCGACGACACCGGCGAGAACCCGGAAGACACGGGCACCGACAACGGTGACGACGACGACGACGACGACGACGATGACGACGACGGCTCGTCGTCCGACGACTCGGCGACGAATCCGGATTCCTCGAGCGACGGCGGCTCCGACACCGCCGAGGACACCGTGGCCGATTCCTCGACCACCTCGCCCGCCTCGTTCTGCGGCGACGGCGTCATGGACGAGGGCGAGGAGTGCGACGACGAGAACATGGACAACGGCGACGCGTGCACGGCCGAGTGCACGATCCCGTTCGAGATCGTGTGGGAAGCCACGCACGACGGCTCCGCGTCGAACCAGGACTTCATCAACGAGGTGATCATCGGCGAGGACGGCTCGATCTACGCCGCGGGCAGCGAGCGCAACACGGGCTCGGGCGCCGACGTGTGGGTGCAGCAGTACATGGCCGACGGCACCGAGGGCTGGACGTTCGTGTGGAACGGCGCCGACGGTCTCGACGACTCCGCCGCCGCGATCGCGTTCGATGCGGACGGCAACCTCGTCGTGGTGGGCACCACCGAGTCCGCCGTGAGCGTCGACGACATCCTCGTCTTGCAGGTCGACATCGCGACCCAGGAGGTCATCGGCGATCCGATCGTGATCGACGGCCCGGGCAGCGGCGACCGCGACTTCGAGGACGAGGACTTCGCGAGCGACGTCGCGATCGATCCCACGGGCTTGCTCGTGGTCGTCGGTGGCGTGCGGGTCGACGCGGAGAGCTACAACGTCTGGACGGCGGAGATCGATCCCGCCGCGATGCCGAGCCCGGTCGTGTGGGAGCAGACGCTCAACGGCCCGAACGCTGGTCCCGACAGCGCCCAGCAGGTGCACGTCGCCGACGACGGCACCGTCTACGTGCTCGCGAACCAGGAAGTCATGGACAACGTGAGCAACGGCGTGATCCTCGTCTACGGCGACGACGGCACGCCCGACGACACCGCCACCGTCGATCTCGCGTACGTCGTGAACGACTTCGCGTTCGATGCCGCCGGCAACGTCGCGATCGTCGGATGGGAGGAGCCGGAGAACAGCGGCGCCGACATCCGCACGGCGCTGTACGACTCGTCGTTCGCCGAGCAGTGGGTCGCGTACCACGATGGCCCGCAGCACATCGACGACTTCGCGCGCGCGGTCGCGTTCGATGCCGACGGCCGCGTCGCGACGGTGGGTTTCCACCAGGTGAACGCCATGAATGCGGCCGACGCGTGGATCGGCGTGTACGCGGCCGACGGCGCACCGGTCTGGGGCGATTACTATCAGAGCGAGTCGGGCCTCGACGACACGTGGAGCGACGTCGCGGTGACGGCGGAGGGCGACTTCGTCGTCGGCGGCTCGGAGTCGGTGCTCGGCCAGCAGCGCAACGCGATGATCCGGCAGTACCACTCGCTCTGATCTCGCGGCGTTTCTCGCCTCTCGGACCCGCGGCGCTTGGCAGCGTCGCGGGTCTGTGTGCTTAATCGGCGGCCATGCGCACGCTCGTCGTCTTCGCGCTCGTCGGGATCGGCTGCGGTCCGCAGGTCCCGTTCGGCGACGACGACGGGACGGGCGACGACGACGACGACGGCGGTCGAGACGAGGACGACGACGACGACGATGGACCGGGCGATCCGTCGAGCTCGCCGAATCCGTCCGATCCGTCGGGGCCCTCGTCGGATCCGACGTTCGATCCCGATTCCGACACCGGCGCTACCGATCCCACCACTGCGACCTCGGGGCCCATCGACGGGTGCGGCGACGGCGTGCTCGACCCCGGTGAGGAGTGCGACGACGGCGACGTCGAGGACGGCGATGCGTGCTCGTCGTCGTGCACGATCGCAGTGGAGCTCTTGTGGTCGGTGTCGATCGACGGTGCGGGCTCGTTCGACGTCGCCAACGACGTCGTGCTCGCGGCGGACGGCACGGCGTACGTCGTGGGGTCGATGCGCGTGGGCTCCGCGGATCTGATGGTGCAGCAGGTCTTCGCCGACGGTGGGCTCGGCTTCACGTGGCTGTGGGACGGGGCGGAGTCCATGGCCGACGAAGCGCTCGCGGTCGCGTGGACGCCGAGCGGGCAGCTCGCGATCACGGGCTCGACCGAGTCGATGGCCACGGGCGACGACATCCTCGTGATGCTGTTCGATCCGGGCTCGCAGTCGCTCGTGTGGTCGCGCGTGTTCGACGGGCCCGGCTCGGGCGCGGGCGAGTACGACGAGATCGACGTGGGCGAGGACGTGGGCGTGGATCCCGACGGCAACGTGGTGGTCGCGGCGACGATGCGCGTGGGCCCGGGCGACTACGACGTGTGGGTCGCGGAGCTGACGGCCGAGGGCGGCGACGCGTGGTCGCTCTCGTACGCCGGAGGTGCCGGCGAGCGCGACGATGCGAATGCCGTGGTCCTCGATCCGATGGGCCAGGTGACCGTGGTGGCGGAGCGGGACCAGGGCGCGGAGTCGTTCCTGTGGTTGCTCGACGGCGTGGGCGGTGCGTACGGAGAGTCGTTGCCGTTCGAGTTCACGGCGACCGACGCGGCCATGTCGCCGGACGCGTGGACGGCGATCGCGGGCGTCGAGGACGAGGACTTCGGCGATGCCGACGCGTGGACGTCCCTGAACGATCCGGGCTGGTTCGCCACGTGGTCGCAGCCGTTCCAGGGCACGGACGAGTGGGCGAACGGCGTCGCGATCAGCCCGACGCACGACGTCGTCACGGTGGGCACGCGCGCGGCGACCGGCGAGCAGGACAACGCGTGGGTGATCGCGTATCGGGCCGACGGCTCGCCGTGGTGGGGCGACGCGTACAACGGGGACTCCGACCTCGAGGACGCATTCTTTTCGGCCGCGATCGCGAGCGACGGCTCGGTGATCGCCGTGGGCTCGGAAACGGTGATCGGCGAGCAGACGAACGTGCTGGTGCGCCGCTACCTGCCGCACTGAGCGGGGGCGCAAGCGTTGCCGGCGTGCGCCGCCACGGAGAAGCGCGCGCGCGGACATTCACCTGTCGGAGGTCGTCTGCATGCGATTCGTCTCGCGCGTTCGCTTCATTCTCGGCTCCATCGTGCTCGCCGCGTTCGGCATCCCGAGCGTCGCTCTCGCGGCGCCCGAGGGCGGCGGGGGGCCGCACGACGGCTTGTTCGCCATCGCGATGGTCGTGGGGGCCGGGCTCGCCGCGCTCGGGTGCGGGATCGGGCAAGGCAAGGCCGTCGCCGCCGCGATGGACGGGCTCGCGCGCAATCCCGGCGCGTGGAAGACCATGTCCACGCCGTTCCTCATGGGCATCGCGTTCGTCGAGGCGCTCACGCTGTTCGTGTGGGTGCTCGCGATCCTCGTCTACGGCGCCATGGGCCGCTGAGCCGTCGGCCCGTTGACGCCCGAGCCTCGGCCTCGCGCGTGCATGGACACCGATCCATGCATGCACGCCTTCTCTCGGCCGTCCTCTTCGCGGCCGCCGGATGTGCACCCGTCCCGATCGTGATCTACGACGAGCGCGGCGATCGAGCGCGGCCCATGACGGACCTGCCCGCGTTCGTCGACGAGGGCTGCAACCTCGTCGGCATCGAGTGCATCGCCGAGCCCGACCCCACCACCTACGGCGTCGTCGTCGTGTCGCTCGTCAACGATCTCGGGGGCGACAAGGAAGCGCGCACGCTCGTGCGCAATGCCCTGTGCCGCCGCGTCATGAACGTCGAGGTCGACGGGGAGCGCGACGCGCAGAAGGTCGCGCACGAGCTCGGCCACATGTTCGGCCTCGGCGGCAACGAGGCTCACGTCGACGACCCCGACAACGTGATGCACCCGGTTCCGGGCGCCGAGCTCACCGACGATCAGCAGGACACCATCGTCGCGCACGCCGAGCGTTTCGGCGCGTGCGTCGAAGGGTGAATCACTTGCCGAAGAGCGAGCGCGCGATCACCAGCTTCTGGATCTCGCTCGTGCCCTCGTAGATACGCAGCGCCCGGATCTCGCGATACAGCCGCTCCGGCGCCGACCCGACCGTCACGCCGAGCCCGCCGAGCGACTGCACCGCGCGATCGATCACGCGCTGGGCCGACTCGGTCGCGAACAGCTTCGCCATCGCGGGCTGATCCGGCGTGGACGTGCCGGCATCGCGGGCCGCCGCCGCGCGATACACCAGCATCTGCGCCGCGACGTGCTCCGTCGCGACCTCGGCCACGAGGAACCGCAGCCCCTGCTGATCGGCGAGCGGCCGCCCGAACTGCACGCGCCGCTCGAGGTGCGCGACGGTCTCCGCGAGCGCCCGATCCGCGAGCCCGAGCGCGGCGGCGCCCACCGTCACGCGGAACACGTCCAACGTCGACAGCGCGAGCTTCATCCCTTCGCCCACCGCGCCGAGCCGGTGCTCCGCCGGCACCACGACGCCGCGCAGGTGCACCGTGCCGATCGGGTGCGGCGCGATCACCTGGATCGGATCCACCGAGAGCCCCGCCGCATCGCCCGGCAGCCAGAAGGCGCCGAAGCGCGGCTTGCCTTGCGGTCCGTCCTCGGCCTCGCGCGCGAACACGACGTAGCTCGTCGCGATGCCGGCGTTCGAGATGAAGCACTTCTCGCCGTCGAGCACGACCCCGCCGGACTCGTGCGGCGTCGCGCGCGTCGACATCGCGGCGACGTCGGAGCCCGCACCCGGCTCCGTCAACGCGAACGCGCACACCACCTCGCCTGCCGCCACCCGCGGCAGCAGCGACTCGCGCAGCGACTCGGCCCCGCCGAGCGTCACGGGATAGGAGCCGAGCCCCTGCATGACGAAGGCGCTGTCGAGCGCGCCGCTCGTGCGCGCCAACCACTGGCGCGCGATGCAGATCGGCGTGGAGCGCACGCGCTCGTGCGCACCACCGAACCTTGCCGGCACCACGAGCCCGAGCAGCCCGGCGGCCCCGAGCCGCTGCACGTACGCGAGCGTCGCCGCGGCATCGTCGCGATCGTCGATGCCCGCCGACGCGAGCGCCTCGACGAATGCGATCAACCGATCCTCCAGCGTGCGCAGCTCGTCGAGATCGCCCGCGACGACCCCGAGCCCGCGATCGAGCACCCGCGCTGCGTCGAACTTCGTCATCACTTCCACTGCGGCGGTCGCCCGGCCTTCCACGCCTCGTGGGCCTCGCGGAAGTCGGGGTGTTGCATGCAGATCGCCTGCGCCTGCGCCTCGGCCTCGATGCCGCCCGACAGCGGCAGCTCGAGCTCGTGCGCGAGCATCGTCTTCGTCATGCGCGCGGCGAAGTGGGGCCCGGCGGCGATCTTCGCCGCGAGCTCGAACGCCGCGCGATCCACCGCGGCCGGATCCTCGTCGTCCACCACCGCGTTCGCGAGGCCGATGCGCTCGCATCGCTCGGCCGGCACGCGCTCGCCGAGCAGCAGGATCTCGCTCGCGATCCCGAGTCCCACCAGTCGAGGCAACAACCAGCTCGCGCCCATGTCGGCGCCGCACAGCCCGACCTGCGGGAACAGGAACGCGAAGAACGACGTCTTGCCCATCACGCGCAGATCGGAAGCCAACGCCATCACCGCGCCGGCACCGGCGGCCACGCGCTTCACGCTCGCGACGATCGGCAGCTTGCACCTGCGCATGTTGTGGATGAGCTCGCCCGTCATCCGCGTGAACGACAGCAAGCCCTCCGCATCGCGGGCAAAGAGATGACCGATGATGTCCTCGACGTCGCCGCCGCTGCAGAACGCCTTGCCCTCACCCTGCAGCACGATCGCCCGCGCGCCGCCCTCGACGAGCGCGCGGCGCTCGATCACCGCGAAGAAGTCGGTGAGCTCGCGGTACACCTGGAACGTGAGCGCGTTGAACCGATCGGGCCGCGCGAGCGTGACGATGGCGACGCGATCGCGTTCCTCGTAGCGGAACGAGACCGGCGTCGGCAAGGGCAGGGGACGGATGTCGGGTGCGTCTGTCATGCCGACCTCGGGGCCAGGATTGCGAGCGCCTGGATCTCGACCTTCGCGCGATCCTCGACGAGGCCTGCGACCTGCACGAGCGCCATCGCCGGGTAGTGGCGGCCCACGACGTCGCGCCACACGCGACCGACGTCCGCGAGCGCGCCCGTGTACTCGACCTTGTCGACGACGTACACGGTGACGGACACGATGTCCTGCGCTTCGCCGCCCGCGGCGGTCACCACGGCGACCACGTTCGCGAGCGCCTGGTGGAACTGCGCGACGAAGTCGTCGGACACGATCCGTTGCTCGTGGTCCCACGCGATCTGCCCCGCGACCGCGAGCACTTCACCGGTACCCGCCATGCCGTTCGCGTAGCCGCTCGGTCGCGGCCAGCCCGGCGGCAACACGCTTCGATGTCCGCTCATGCCGTCTCGCCTCCGTCGATCGCGAGCGCCTGTCCGTTCACGCTCGCCGCCGCTGCACTGCACAGCCAAGCCACCATCGTCGCCACCTCGTCGGGCCGCACGAGCCGGCCCTGCGGATTGAACGACGCCAGCTCGGCGACCGCTTGCTCCTCGGTGCGCTTGCCGGTCGCGCTGATGACCCGCACCGCATCGCGCACGATGTCCGTGTCGGTGAAGCCCGGACACACCGCGTTCACGGTGACGCCCTTGCTCGCGAGCTCCGCCGCGAGCGCGCGCGTGAGCCCGAGCAGGCCGCCCTTCGCCGCGGAGTACGCCGCGGTGTAGCGATAGCCCTTGAGCGCCGCGGTGGACGCGACGTTCACGATCCGACCGGAGCCGCGCGCGATCATGCCGGGCACGAGCGCGCGTGCGAGCACGAACGGCGCCACCAGATCGATCGCGAGCACGCGCGCGAGCACCTCGTCCGTCGTCTTCACGAACGGCGCCGACGTGGCGACGCCCGCGTTGTTGACGAGCACCGCGGGCCCGCGCGGCACGAGCCGCCCCGCGAGCGCGCTCACTTCGGACTCGACCGCGAAGTCGGCCGCCTCGACGTCCACGCGCGCGCCGGTGGGCAGCAGCGACTCCCGCAACGCCGAGAGCGACGACGTCGCACGCGCGACGAGCACGAGGTCGTGCGTGGGCGCGAGCGCGGCCGCGATCGCGGCCCCGATGCCCCGGCTGGCACCCGTCACGACCGCGAGCGGTCGCTCGCTTCCCGAGCTCACGGGCGGCAGTGTACCAGCCGACGCCGCCCGGAGGTCACGGCGTCGCGGTGAACAGAGCGATGTCACGCACCCAGGTCACGTCGTCGGGTGCTCCGTCGATCATCTCCAGCGAGAACCGCACGACCTCGCGATCGATCTCGATGCGGGCCGGCGGCGACTGCCAGCTGCGATCGCGGGCGTCCGGTGGATCGAGCTCGGCCACCACGCGCCCGTCCGCCAGCACGCGCACGCGCGCGTCGCTGCTGGTCTGCGCGCTCGTCAACGTGACGACCACGTCGAGCGGCGTGCGACCGTGCCCCGGGATCGGCTCGGGACCGAACTGCACGGCGACGCCGGGGCGCACCGCGACGCTGAGCGCACCGATCTCGGGCGGCACGGCGAAGCCGCTGCGATAGCGCGACAGGCCTCGACCGGCGACCCAGCGCGCGGGCGGATGGGGATGCCCGAGGTCCGACGACGGCACGAAGACCTCGCTCTGCACGCCCTTGCCCGCGAGCGCGGACCCGTCGGCCCCGAGCAGGCGCACCTCGGCGAGGCCGCCGTGCGGACACGCGGCCCCCGCGACGGGCGTGCGGTTCCCACCGATGCGGAGGAACTGCGGCGGCTCGGTCACCGGCAACGGTCCGATCGTGTCGCGCGCGCGGCCCGACACGCCGGGCGGATCGAGGCTGCGCGGCTCGTGATCGATCGCGACCGACCACGTGTGGTTGACGCTCGAAGTGCCGGGCACCGCGACGATCGCGATCGATCGCGTGTCGCGAGCGAGTGCGGACGGCAGCTCGACGACGACGTCGCCGCCCTGCGCGAGGCAGTGGCCGACCCCGGGCTCGAGCCGGCCACCGGCGATCGCGATGCCCGGCGGATCGAAGCCGAGCCTCGCGATCTCGGGCTCGCGCGCCGGATCCACCTCGACGCGCACGAGGGCCATCCGCAGCTCGTCGCGGGTCGCTCGCATCGGCGGCGCGTGCTCGTCGGGGGTCAGCCGATGCACGACGAGCTCGAGCCCGTGCACCTGCGTCGCGACGAACGGCGGCGGCAGGAGGTCGTCGATCGCGGCGCGCGGGGCTTCGTCGGGGCTCGGACGATACGCGTGCGTCGCCTCGTTCACGAGCAAGAACACGGGCGGTGGATCCGATCCGCGCGCGCGCGGGCCTTCCACGAGCAGCTCCACGAGCGTCGCGTACGCGGCCTCGCGGGTCACGTACGGCAGCACGACGCGACCGTGGCGCAACGCGAGCGCGCCCGCGACCTGGTTGAACGTGTGGCCGTGGTGCCAGCCCTCGCCGCCCGCGACGACGATGCCGTCGGCCGGCACGTGCGACGCGATCGCATCGACGATGCGATGGGCGCCCTCGAACTCCTGCAGGCGCGTCTGTGGCTGCAGCACGTGCACCGCCGCCACGCTGGCGACGAGCGCCGCGGCGGCGCCGGCCGTCACGACGCTCGCCCACTTCCCGAGTCGCACGAGCGAGCGCTCGTGCACGACGACCAACGCATGCGTCGCGGCGATCGCCGCGAGCGGCACGAGCTCCGGCACGAGGTAGCGCCCGTAGTAGTAGAGGCCGGTCTTGGGCAGGTTGCGGCCGGCGTACAGCCACGCCGTCGCGACGACGAGCGCCGCGATCGCGGCGAGCCACACGTCGGCGGCTCCGCGCACGCGCAGCCGCGGCACCGCGAGTCCGAGCCCGATCGCGCCGACCACCCCCAGCGGCATGCCGATCCCCGCGGGCAGGAGATCGAGCCGCGCGTACGGCGGGCCGTCCGTGCCGACGAGGCGCACGAGCCACGTCGCGATCGCGCCGCCGAACAGCACGACGAGCGCGCGGGGCAGCTGCGCGCGCACGCGATCGATCCACGGTGCGAGCGCGCGAGGGCCCTGCGCGCCGAACACGAGCGCGTCCACGCTCGCCCACGCGATGGCGCCGAGGACGAACGCGCCGACGATGCCGAGCGGGGCCGGTTGCGACCACGACGCGAGCTGGCGGCGCAGCTCGTCGACGAGATAGGGGAACGACGACGACGCGTGCACGAGCACGCTGCCCGCGAGCAACGCGAGGTACATCGCGCGCGCGCGCCCGCGTCGTGGTGCGTCCGCGGGGACCAACCACAGCACCGCGAGCACGACCGGCGCGGTGATCCACGCGTTGCCGCGCACCCACGCGGTCGCGCCGAGCAGCACCGCGGCGAGCTCGAGGCCGGCGCGCTCGCCCTGGCGTGCGCGCATGCACGCGAGCACGGCCGCCCACGTGAACAGGCCTGCGAGCGACTCCGTCAACGCGTTGCGGTGCACCCAGACCGCGAGCGGTGACAGGGCGACGAGCCCCGCGGCCACGAGGGCCCACGGTCCGGTCGGCCAGAAGCGGCGCGCCACCGCGAACACGGCGAGCACCGCGAGCACGCCCTCGAGCACGACGACGAGCCCCATCGCGTCGCGCCCGACGATCCAGATCGCCGCGGTGAGCGTCATCGGGTGCAGGTGGAGGAACTGCGGCACGACGACGCCGCTCTCGCGATCGGCGAGGTAAAAACCGGGACGATACGAGCCCTCGTACACGTCGGTGCGCCACGACTCGCCGCGCCGCGGATACAGCCCGAGTAGATCGTCGGGACCGCTGCGCTCGGTCCGTTCCGCGCCCGCGCGCTCGAGCACGGGATCCACGAACGCGATCGCGCCCGTTCTCGCCGTGTGCTCGGCCCGCAGCGTGTACGTGCCCTGATCGCGACCGGCGAGCGCGTAGTCCATGAACGGCAGGCGCAGCGCGAGCGCGATCCCGACGAGCAGCAGCGGCTCCACCCATCCGCCTCGGCGCGTCGACGCCGGCACGGGCGCCGCGGGCACGCGCCACGGCCACACGAGCGCCGCCGCGCCGCCGAGCGCCATCGCGAGCGTCACCGGCGAGAGCACGCCGAGCACCGCGAGCACCGTCGCCGCGCCGCCGAGCGTGGCGAGCACGAGCGCGCCGCCGAGCACCACGGCCTCGACGCCCCGCGGTCCTGCGCCGCGACGCCAACGCAGCGTGGTGGCAGCACCGAGCGCGAGCACGGCGAGAGCGAGCACGAGAGCCACGTCGGCCCGAGGATAGCGGTTCCGCGGAGAGGTAGTGCTAACCGCGGGGCAGGAGCGTGTCGGCGATCTCGGGGCGGCCGAAGAAGTAGCCCTGCAGGAGGTGAGCGCCGCAGCGCTTCACCGTCTCGGCCTCCTCGGCGGTCTCGATGCCCTCGGCGACGACGAGCGCGTCGGTCGCTTCGGCGAATCGGCACAGGAGCTCGAAGAGCCGCTGCTTGCGCCCGATGCGGTTGATGTCCCGCACGATGCTCATGTCGATCTTGATGACGCGCGGCTGGATCTCGGCGAGCACCGACAGCGAGCTGTAGCCCGACCCGAGATCGTCCACCGCGATCTGGAAGCCGTGGCGCTGGATCGACTCGAGCGAGCGTTCCCAGCCCTGCGCGTCGACGAGCGAGCTGCGCTCGGTGATCTCGAAGATCACCCGGCTGGCGTGCCGCTGCAAGAGCGCGAGGCGTTCGGAGATGCCGTCGGGATCGCCGAGCTCGTCGGGGTGCAGGTTCACGAAGAGGCGGTAGTCGGGCTGCAGGCGGTCGAGCACGGCGGACGCCCGCTGTGCGACGGCGCTGGCGAGTCGATCGACGAGGCGATGCTCCTCGGCCGCGCGCAGCACCTGCAGGGGGCCGCTCAGCACCGGGTCGCGCGAGCGCAGGAGCGCCTCGTAGCCCCACACGCTGCCGTCGTCGGCGCGCACGATGGGCTGGAGCGCGAGCATGAGATCGTCGCTGGCGAGCAGCGTCAACAAGCGCATCCGCGAGGCGGAACCGTTGGCGCGCTGGAGATCCTGGTACGCCTCGAACATGCGCTGGCGCGAGCGCATCGACTCGTCGATGACCGCTTCGAGGCAGTCGTAGCCGATGGGCTTCTCGAGCACGTGGGTGACGGCGCCGTCGTTCACGGCCTGCAGCGTCGAGTCGAGGTCGATGACGCCCGACAAGAGCACGCGGGTGCACATGGGCTGGACATCGCGCATGCGCTGCAGCACCGCGAGGCCGTCGACGCCCCGCATGTGGCGGTCGACGATCGCCACGTCGAAGATCCGCTCGCGAGCGATCGCGAGGGCGGACTCGCCGTCGCCGGCGGCCGCGACCTCGTGACCGAGGTTCTGCAGCATCGTCGCGATGGCGCGGAGCACCCGCTCGTCGTCGTCCACGACGAGCACGTTCGCCGGAGTGCGCGTTTTCGTGAGAGCCGAGGACGAGGTGAGGGGCACGACAGCTAGAAAACTAACGTCGCGTCCGGTCGCCGCCAGCACCGGCGGGCGTCCGATCCGGGCCACGGCTGCGCGCGCGACGTCGTGCGACGTTCACAGGCACAACATGAACGCGACCAGGTCGTCCTTCTCTTGGGGCGAGAGATCGAGCCCGAGCACCAAGTCGAAGAACTCCACTGCGTCGTGCAGCGTCGGCAGTCGGCCGTCGTGCAGGTACGGCGGGCTGTCCTTGATGCCGCGCAGCGGGAACGTCTTGATCGGTCCCTGCGGGCGTCCGACGTAGAAACGCTCGACCTGCAGGTCGTGCATGTAGTCGTCGACGAACGCCGGCCCGTTGTGGCACACGGCGCACTGGGCCTTGCCGTGGAACAGCTTCTCGCCGCGCAGCTCCGCCGCGGTCGCGAGCTCGGGGCGCAGCCGCCCGAGCGGGTCGAGCTTGGGGGCCGGCGGCACGTCGAGGATCGCGTTGAAATCGCCCATGCGGTTCGTGATCTGCCGCTGGGCACCGCGGGGCCCGAGCGCCTGCATGAGCCCGGGATCGCCGTCGAAGTACTCTTCCACTTCGGCGAAGTGGTCCATGGAGCGGATCGATCGCTTCGACGACAGCTGCATGAGGTTGTAGTTGCCGCGCATCGTGGGCGTGTCGGTGCGCAGCCGCGCCTCGTTCGGTCGGCTGTCGGGCGCGAGCTCGATCGCGCCGTTGGTGTGGCCGTTGACGTGGCACGAGAAGCACGCGACGCCGGCGCTCGGATCCTTCGTGACGCGATGCGGCGTGTGGTTGAACCACGTCGTGGGCGTGGGCCGCAGCAGCTCCTTGAGCCCCTCCATCTGCTCGCCGGTGAGCAGGCCGTCGAAGATCTCGTAGTAGTTGCCGAGCGTGATCTCGCGCCCGCCCGACACGTCGCCGAGCTCCTTGTGGGTCGTGAGGAACAAGGGCGGCGGGAACTCGGGCAGGTACGCGTCCGGGATGTCGTGATCGACGTCGATGCGCTCGAACTCCGGGTGCACCTCGACCCAGCTCTTGGGGAACACCATGTGCGCGGTGGTCTGCAGCGGGTGCGCGAGCGGCTTGTAGGGGAACAGGTCGCGCTCGCGGATCTCCTCGGCGGTCATCTTCGACAGCGCATCGAAGCTCGCGACGCCCTCGGGCAGCCGCGCGACGGGACCCGCCATGATCGGCTTGCCGCCCGACATCGTCGCGCCCGCGATCGCGCGACCGTGGAAGTCGTAGCGCATGGCCATGTACGTCTGCACGTCGGCCATCAGCTCGGGCTTCTGCTCGGCGTGCAGCGCCACCCACTCGTCCCACGGCATGTGCAACGTGGGCGAGCCCCACGTGCCGCCGTTCTTGCCGGCGTAGCGCCACAGATCGAACGGCGTGCGCGTGCCCGGCTTGCCGCCGGGGTACGGCGTGAGCTTGTCGCCCGCGTGTGCACCGAGCCCGAAGTCCCCGCGCTCGACGGCGTACTGCGCGGGCGTCTGGCGCAGGTACATGTCGCCCGGATCGGGCAGGGCGATCGGCGGCGTGCGTGCGGCCCCGCCCGCGACGCTCGCATCGTCCTTCTCGGGCTTGGGACCTCCGGACGCCGCGGGTTGGGTGCAGGCCGCCAGGCAACCGAGGAACGTGAGCGCGATCGTTCGCACCCACAAGGGATGCCGGCGGGTGCGAGCCATCGTCAAGCACCGCGATGGACCACGGTGCAGAGCACGTCGAGAACAGCCTTCATGGGCGTGCCGCAGGTGCACGCAGGCCGGCGCGCCCGGCGTTGGTCCGGGCCCCACATTGCAGTAGCGTGCGCTTCGTGATGCGTTGGACGGCCCCGATCCTCGCCGCGCTCGCCTGCTCCATGCCCGCTCTCGCGCACGCGGGCGGCTTCTACGTGCCGGAGGTCGGGCCGCGCGCCGTCGGCATGGCGGGGGCGGTCGTGGCGGATCCGCGGGACGGCAGCGCGATCTTCCACAACCCCGCCGGGCTCGCGGGGCAGGCGGGCACGCAGGTGCAGGTCGCGGGCAGCATGTTCTTCGGCAACGTGCAGTTCTTCCGCGCGCCGGTCGACGATCCGCTCACCGGCGATCGGATCCAGTTCGCGAAGGCGCAGAACACGAACAAGATCGGCGGCGCGCCCTTGCTCGCGGTGTCGAGCGACTTCGGCGTGCGGAACCTGGCGGTGGGCATCGGCGTGTACGCGCCGTTCGGTGCCGGGCTGGAATTCCCCGAGGACGGCGCGCAGCGCCACATCCTCACGTCGGTGCACCTGCGCACGATCTACGTGACACCGACCGTCGCGTACCGGTTCTTCGAGCGGCTCTCGATCGGCGTGGGGCTGTCGTACGTCTACGCGGATCTCGGCATCGATCAGGTGAACGCGGTGCCGTTCGTCACCGGCGATCCCGAGCAGTTCCCCGATCCGGATCCGATGCTCGAGGGCACCACGCAGCTGCGCGGCCGCGATCCGGCCAGCTTCTCCGCGACGATCGGCCTGCGCTGGAACGACCTGTCCGAGCGCTTCTCGTTCGGCGCGAGCGTGATGGTGCCGACCAAGCTGAAGCTGCAGGGCAAGGCGACGATCCGCAACCCGGAGATCGCGCCCTTGCAGGATCCCGACACGATGGCGGAGCTCCAGCCGGCGGGGCAGCGCACCGACGACATGCGCGTGTTCTATCCGCTCCCGCTCGTCGTGCGGCTCGGCGCCGCGGTGCGGCCACACGAGCGCGTGCTCGTGGAGCTCGACTACAACTTCCAGCGGTGGAAGACGTTCGACACGCTCACCGTCGAGTTCGCGAACCACTACCCGCTGCTCGAGACGCCCGGCGCCGCGATGTACGACGTGGTGTTGGAGCCCAACTGGCAGAACTCGCACACCGTGCGGCTCGGCATGGACGCGATGCCGTTCGACCCGGCTCGCGTGCCGTTCTCGCTGCGCGCGGGCGTGCTCTACGATCAGAGCCCGATCCCGAATCGCAACTACGACGTGCTCGCGCCCGACTCCGACAAGATCGGGATCTCGATCGGCGTCGGCTACGACTTCCGCATCGGGCGGCGCGTGCGGCTCGCGGCCGAGGCCGGCTTCATGCACCTGTTCTTCCGCGAGCGGAACATCGCGCCGCAGACGATCGGGTCGGATTTCTCGGGTGAGGACGACGACGGTTGGACCACCAACGACTCGGGCGACAACCCGTTGTCGCGCGATCAGCCCGGATCGGATCGCACGATCCTGAACAAGCCCGCGCCGAGCTTCCACCACGGGGTCACGCGGGTGTTCTTCGACATCTTGGGTGTAGGTCTGACTCTGCGCGTGTGAACGCACGCCGGTCACCGATGCGCGAGCACGCGCACCCGTGATAGGAGGAGACGATCGGGGAGGTTCGCATGCGTTTCGTGGCGACGAGCTTGGTGCTGACCTTGGGTGCGGTGAGCTGTGCGAAGGACGATCCGTTCGCGGAGGATGGGGGCGACGACGGCAACGGCTCCTCGACGGCGGGAGACGCCGGCGACGACATGGTCGACGGCGCGACGATGCCCACGGCGCCCGAGGGCGACGCGACGGTGGCCGACGACGCGCCGGCCGACGACGACGCGACCGGAGCGGTCGACGACACCGGCCCGGCGGACGACACGGGGCCGAGCGACGACACGGGCGCCGGCGAGTGCCCGCCCACGCCGACGCGCGTGGTGGTGCTCGGCGACAGCATCTTCGCGTGCACCAACGTCGGCGGGAAGGACAACGAGCAGTGCTCCGCGAAGGCGTTGCACTCGTACCTGTCCGAGAAGCTCGGTCCGATGGCGTACCAGAACCTGGCGGTGAACGGCGCCGTCACGCACGACATCGTCACGAACCAGCTCGACACGATCGAGGTCGGCATGCCCGGCCACGTGTTCGTGCTCATCTTCATCGGCGGCAACGACCTGCAGCCGTTCATCTACCTCGGAGACGACGCCACGCTCGCGCAGTACGAGCAGATGCGACCCGAGCTCGATGCCGACTGGGCCACGATCTTCGAGTTCATGAACGACGCGGCCAATTTCCCCGACGGCACGACCGTCATGATGAACACGCAGTACAACCCGTTCGACGACTGCACGGCGCCGCCCGAGTACCTGAGCCAGGTGAAGATCGACCTGCTGCACGAGTACAACGACGACCTGGTGGCGAAGGCCGATGCCCAGCCGAACGCTGCGATCGCCGATCAGCACGGGCCCTATCTCGGTCACGGTCATCACTTCAACGACATGAGCTGCCCTCACTACATCGAAGGTGCCGAGAACTGGATGGCCGACCTGATCCATCCGGACGCGGGCGGCCATGCGAGCCTCGCGACGGTGCTGAGCGCGGAGGCGGACGAGGTCTACGCCGCGTGCGAGTGACGAGCGCGCGGGACAATCGCGACAATCCGGCCTGACGCGACGGTCCCGCCGCGAGTGACCGCACGGCGCGGGCGCGGGCGAGGCGAGATCGCGCGGTCGTTTCGGCCTGGCTTCTGCCGGGGCCGCTCTGGCATCCTGGCCGCGGATGATCACGTACTTCGACGGGAAGTGGGTCGAGAACGACCAAGCCACCGTCAGCGTGCAGTCGCGCGCGCTGAACTACGGGCTCGGCTGCTTCGGAGGGGTGCGCGGTTACCTGGCCGACGACGGCAAGCAGGTGCTGGTGTTCCGGCTCGACGCGCACACGCAGCGCCTCATGGAGTCCGCGAAGATCCTGTACCTGAAGGTGCCCGGCTCGCTCGCGGAGATCATGGAGATCCACCTCGAGCTGTTGCGCAGGAACCAGATCCACGAGGACGTCTACGTCCGGCCGCTGCTCATCCACAACTCGGATGCGATGGCGCCCGTCTTGGAAGAGAGCACGACGAGCTTCGCGGTGTTCTGTCGCCCGCTCAAGCGCTACATCGACAAGGACATGATCGACGTGTGCATCAGCTCGTGGCGGCGCGTGGCCGACAACGCGATCCCCACGCGTGCGAAGCCGACGGGCGCGTACCTCAACAGCGCGCTCGCGCGCCGCGAGGCGTTCGACAACGGCTACGACGAGGCGATCCTGCTCACCGAGGACGGCAAGGTGTCCGAGGGCAGCGCCGAGCACGTGTTCATCGTGCGCCGCGGCCGGCTCGTGTCGCCGCCGTCGACGTACGACAACCTCGACGGCATCACGCGCCGCAGCCTCTTGCAGATGGCGGTGGAGGACCTGAAGCTCGAGGTCGAAGAGCGCGAGATCGGTCGCTCGGAGCTGTACGTCGCCGAGGAGCTGTTCCTGTGCGGCACCGGTGCGCAGATCACCCCGGTGAAGGCGATCGACAAGCGCAAGGTCGGCGATGGCGTGATCGGCCCGGTCACGACGAAGCTGCAGAAGCACTTCGACGACGTGGTCCACGGCCGCGTCCCCGCCCGCAAGAGCTGGCTCTTCCCCGTGTGGGGCTGAGCGGCGAGGCGACGATGCGAGAGACAAGACGCTCTCGCACTCCCATCTCGGCGCTGTTGATCGCGACCGCGTGCGGCCCGAGCACGAGCGAGCCTCAGGACGAGACGAGCACCGGCGCCGTCGCGACGACCGAGACGAGCGCATCGCTGTCGACATCGGAGTCGACGTCGTCGCGGGCGGACACCAGCTCGAGCGGAAGCTCCGGCGAATCGACCGGGGCTGCACTGGAGTGCCCCGGCGGCGGACAGCAGCAGCTCACTGCTGGCCACTTCATCGATCTGTCCGCGTGGCCCTCCGACGACGGCACCTCGTGGGCGGTGGACACCGAGTGCATCTTCGTCGAGCAGGGCCTCGACGACGCGGCGGACTGGCACTTCGCGTGCGTGCATCCGGTCGAGCGATCCGTCGAGCTCGTGCTCGAGCTCGACTGCTTCTTCACGACGTGTGATCTGCGGACGCTCGACCCGGGCGAGACCGTCCACCTGGAGACGTACGTCTCGATCACCGGTTCGCCGCGGAATCGGGTGAACGAGATCTGGACGGTGCTCCGCGACGAGGTCGGCGAGCTCCTCTTCATCGGCGTCGCTGCGCAGAGCGTCGAGTCTCCGGGCGGTGCCGAAGCGACGGCTCCGCTCTCCTTCGAGCTCGCGCCCCCCGGCTCGTGCGAGCCGACGTTCGAGTGTGCCGATCACGAGCCCGCACCGATCCTCGTGCGCGCGGGTCGAGAGTCGGCCGTCGTCCATGACAGCTCCGAGTCGACGATCGAGCTGGGCGGTGCGTCGTACGACGTCTCGGTCGCCACCTCGTGCCGAGGACTCGGCGGCGACGACGACAGCTCCACCGCGAGCTTCGTGGTCTTCCCGTCGCCGGACCTCTGAGCCTCCCGGTTGGACGCGTCGGTGGCAGACTGCTACGCTCGATGCATGGGTTGGAATGCGTTGGGTAGTACCGCGGAGCTGCGGCGCGCGATCTTGATCGCGATGGGTCTGGTCGCCTGCTCGAGTCGCGCCGTCGGGCCGGACGATGCTGCGGAAGGCGCCGGCGAGGGCGGCAGCAGCGACGGTGGCACCACCGAGGGTGAGGTCGACGAGGGGGCGACGGAGGGCAACGACGGTTCGGTGGTCGACAGCGGGCCGATCGGCACGACGGGGCCCATCGGCACGACGGGTCCGATCGGCACGACCGGCGAGCCGGACGGCTGCGAGCCCGGCTACGGCCGCTATCCGGTCCAGCTCCCGTCGGAGGGCGGCGCGTGTCCGCCGTGCGACGCGGGCTCGGCGTGCGCGCTCGCGGCCGAGCAGCAAGCCAACGCAGACGGGTTCTGCGATCCCGAGGCCTATGGGGTGAGCTGCGGACCCGAGCTGCTCGAGGACGGCACGTGTGCGTACATCGTCGCCGTCGACGACGACTACGGAAGCTGCAACGAGGAAGGCGAGGGGCGTCCGTTCGTCGTCGATGGCGTGTCGCGGGTCGCGCCCGTGCAGGCGCGCGACGACTGGAGCTGCGTGCTGAAGCCCGACCTCGCGGACCTCGACGATCGCGTCCGCGCCGAGCTCGGCGAAGCCTGGCGAGGCATCGCGCTCGCCGAGCACGCATCGATCGCCTCGTTCGCGCGCTTCGTGCTCGATCTGCTCGCCGTCGGAGCGCCCGCCGATCTGGTCGCGTCCGCCCAGCGTGCGCTGGCGGACGAGGTCGTCCACGCGCGCCTCGCATTCGGGCTCGCGAGCGCGTACCTCGGCGTCGACGTGGGGCCGGGTCCCCTCGCGGTCGAGGGTGCGCTGCCGGCCGCGCCGACGCTCGCGGGCATCGTGCGGGCCGCGATCGAGGAGGGCTGCATCGGCGAGACGATCAGCGCCGCGCGAGCGGATCACGCCCGTCGGATGTGCACCGACCCCGCCGTGCACCGCGTGCTCACCGTGATCAGCCGCGACGAGCAGCGCCATGCGGAGCTCGCGTGGCGCTTCGTCGCGTGGGCGCTCGGTCGAGATCCATCGCTGCACGCGCACGTCGAGGCGACGTTCGCCGATGCGCTCGCGGATCTCGGTCGGACCAGGCCGCTGCCTCCGGTGCTCGCGCACGATCTCGAGCGCCGCGCCCACGGCATCTCGTCCGCCCGCGAACGCGTTCGGTTGCTGCGCACCGTCGTCGCCGACGTGCTCACGCCGTGCGCCCGCGCGCTGCTCGACGGCGACGCCGTCGCCGCCTGATCCGCCCCGTTCGAGAGGATCGACGGCGATTCTCCCGACGGACTCGACCGCCGACAGCCGGCTGTTCGACCTCGAATCCGGTCTCGCGACGGATTCGACCGCCGACAGCGGTCTGTCCGCCCTCGAATCCGGTCTCGCGACGGACTCGATCGCCGACAGCGGTCTGTCCGCCCTCGAATCCAGTCTCGCGCTGAACCGAGCTCCGAACGCAGAGAGCCGGATCGACGCTCAGCAGCGAGGCGAACGCCGGCGACCGAGGCTCGCCAGCACGAGTGCGAGCAGCCACGGCGCAGCGGTGGGCTGGCCCGCGATCGCGCATCCGCTCGCCTCGTCCGCCTCGTCGGCGTCCAGGTCGTCGGCTTTCTCGTCGGGCTCGAACGCGACGGCCTCGCCGCACGCCTCGTTGCCGGCCGCATCGGTCGCGCACACCTGCCACGTGAAGGCGTCGGTCACGGCCAGCTCCGCGCGCCAGTAGAACTCGCCCGACCACTGCATCGCGACGTCGGGCTGGGCCTTGCCGCCCACCGTCGTGCGCACGACCACCGCACGCCAGTCGGTGGGCAGGCTCGGGCTCTTGTCGTCGTGCACGCGGGCGCGCACGACGAGCGTGCCCTCGACATCGTCGATGCGCGCCGCGTGGATCTTCGGCGCCGCGGTGTCGGCCGCGATCTCGTCGCCCAGCCACACGCGCTCGGGATCCGCGAGCTCGCCCTGGCTCTGCACGACATCGAGCTTCGCGTCGCCGTTCAGATCCGCGACCGCGATGCCGAGCGTGCCCGGCGTGCCCTCGAGCCCGGTGTTCTCGTCGAGCACGAACGTGCCGGCGCCGGCCAGCTCGTTCACGTGCAGGCGATCGGGCCCGTCGCCGAGCGCTCCGATGAGGAAGTCGGGATCGCCGTCGGAGTCGACGTCGAGCACGACGACCATGTTGTCGTCGGCACCCGCGTTGTGCTCGTCGGGCCACAGCGTGGGCGACTGGTCCGTGAAGTTGCCGCGCGCATCCGCGACGAACACGTGCTCGCGCAGGTCGAACTGGTCGTTCGGGTCGTCCTGCGCACCGTCGTTGATCGTCACGACCGCGAGCGACGGCACCTTCGTGCCCGGCAGCGTGACGAACAGCGGCTCGAAGTCGTAGTTGTTCGTGAAGCGCGGCAGCGCGGATGCGTCGTGCTCGAGGCGACCGTTCTCGTTGCGCAAGAGCACGCTGCTCTCGCCGACCTTCGAGCTCGCGAGTACGTCCAGGTCGAAGTCGCCCTCGACGTCGACGAGCTCGAGCTCCCACGCCCACGCCACCGCCACGTCGCCCACCACGCGCTCGGTCGCGTCGACGAACGCGCCCGCGGGCCCGTCGAGCTCGTTCATCCACACGAGCGGCGGCGCGCCCGGAGCCGTGAACGGATCGAGCAGCCCCTCCGCACCGTCGAGCCCCCAGTCGGCCAGCACGAGATCGAGATCGCCGTCGCCGTCGAGGTCGCCGAGCTCGAGGTCCCCCACGCTCGCCGGCACGTCGGGCAACAGCTCCGTGCGCTCGACGAACGTCCCACCGCCCTCGCCGAGGTACAGCCGGCTCTTGCGCTCGTAGGTGTTGCCGACGACGATGTCGACGATGCCGTCGCCGTTCACGTCGCGCGCCTTGATCACGCGCGCGAGGTCGCCCTCGCCGAGGATCTCCGCGCTGCGATCGACGAAGCGCGGCACGCCGCCTTCGCTGCCCTCGTTGATCCACACGCTGCAGCGCGTGGGCTCGCCGGGCTCGTTGTAGTTGCCGCCGTTCGCGAACAGCAGGTCGACCCGGCCGTCGCCGTTCACGTCGGCGAGGTCGACCTTGTTCGTCCACCCGCCGGTCGTGCCGAGCGCGGTCTCGGTGACGTCGCGCCACAACGCGGCGCCTGCTGGGGCGGGCGCGAGCGCGGCGAAGAGGGCGACGAGGCCCGAGGTCCTGGTCATGCCCCCGATCAGTGCGGGTGGGCCGGGATCGGTTCGCCCTGGCCTACCGCGGCAGCTCGCGGTCGAGCTCGGCGTCGCCCGGGAGCTCGAGCACGCGCGCAGCCGCGCCGGTGCGCAGGAGCCAACGCTGGTCGCTCGTGGGCACGCCGTCGGAGCCGAGCTCGCCCGCCACCATCCACAGCGTTCCGGTCTTGGTGGAGGCCAGGTCGCTGACGGCGAGTCCCTCGAGCCGCGCGTCGACCTCGCGGGCGACGATCTCGGCCACGCGCCGGGCGTCGTCGCGCCACGCGATCGACATCGGCGTCCATCTGCCGGTGCCGTCGCTCGTCCACAGCCACTTCGGATCGTCGGTGGATCCGAGGATCGTGTCGTCGGTGCCGCACAGCACCCATAGGCGGTGCTCGTGCCTGGCCACGCGCACGATCGCGTTCGAGCACGGGGGCCCCACGACGTCGTTCCAGCGCGCGCCGTCGTAGTGGGCAAGCCACGGCCCGTACGTGTGCCCCCCCATCACGAGCACGTCGTCGACGGCGAACACGCGGAAGCCCCACGCCGTCACGTCGCCGCGACCCGGCATCTCGGTCGTCGTCCACGCGCCGTGATCCGGCGACCACACCGCGAGCGAGCGATCGCCGGCGAAGACGTATCCGGTCGACGTCGACGCCAGCGCGGCCCACGGCGAGAAGCCCGGCGCCGGCTCGCGCGGGCCGGTGCGCCGCGAGCCGTCGGGCATGCGGCGCACGAGCGCCTTCGGTCGCGCGCGTCGGGTCCGGGTGTCGGCGTACTCGTGCTTGCGCTCTTCGTGGATCTCCACGCGGGTGAGCAGCGTGCCGAGCGAGTCGGGCCCGATCGGCGAATGAATGCGTCGCAGCGCGCCGACCATCACGTCGTCGCGCCGCCACCGAGCGCCGTCCCACCGCGCGCCGCGGGCGTCGATGTCGTGCTCGTCGGGCCCGACCTCGGCCGCGAGCATCGCGAAGTGGGGCCAACGCGCGGCGAGCCGCACGGCCCGCACGTCGCGCGGCGCGTGGTCGCCCAGGAACTCGCGCAGGCCCGCGAGCGCGATGGGATCGCGCTCGAGCGCGCCGTCGTCGACGATCTCGACGATCTCCACGCTCGCGCGCAGGAGCTCCATCGCCTCGTCGACCTCGAGCGCGAGTGGGCCATGGCGCGTCGCGACGACCTGGAGCGCGACGACGCCGCGTGCGCTGCTCGGGCCCGGGCCGGATGCGGCGACGATCGAGCGCGCGCCGTCGGGTGGCGCCGACGATCGTGTGGGCTCGGCCGCCGGGGCAACGCCGACCTCGGCATCCGGATCGGCGCACGCAGGCACGCCGGACGCGAGTGCCCACGCCAGGGAGAGGATCGCCCGCCGCATCGACCTCCGACGTGCCACGCGGGCGGGGCGTTCGTGTTCCGGAGCCCCGGCCTATCCATCGCGCGAGGACTGTGGCATGACGGCCGAAGGTTCGTGCTCGACGCACCTGCGCCTGCCGACGATCGCTCGCTGCACCCCGTCGTGCGGCTGCGGTGGGCCGTGGTGCTCGTGTTCGCGCTCCTCGCCGCGTGGTGGATCCCGGGCGTGCAGCGCCTGCAGCACGACGACGACGTCCTCGCGTTCCTGCCCCCCGACCACCCCGACGTCGTGTCGTTCCGCGAGGTCGCCGACCGCTTCGGCATGCTCGAGGTCGGGCTCGTCGGGCTGCGCGCGAGCGATGGCGGCGACCTGCTCGTACCCGAGCGCACCGAGTCGGTCCGCGCGATCGCGAAGTCCGTCTCGGAGCTGCCCGGCGTGCGGCTCGTGCTCGACTACCCCAGCTTCCCGGACGTGAGAGTCGTCGGCGACACGCTCGCCGTCGATCCGCTCGTGCCGAAGGGCCTCGATGCGCCGACGATCCGCGAGCGCGTGCTCGGCAGCCGCGACGCGGTCGGCAACCTCGTCAGCAAGGACGGCACGGCGGCGGTGTTGCTCGTGTATCTCTTGCCCGCCCGAGACGAGGAAGGGAGTCGCAGCGAGCGGCTCGACGCGATCCGTCACACGGTCACGAGCGCGTGGGACGGCGAAGCGTACTTCGGCGGCGGCCCGTTCATCGAGGACACCGCCGCCCGTTCGTCGCGCACCGACATCGAGCGGCTGTCGCCGATCGTGATCGCCGTGCTCACGCTCACCTCGGCGCTGCTCTTGCGCAGCCTCGCGGCCGCGCTCGCGAACCTCGTCGTCGCGGGCCTCGGCGTCGCGATGGTGGTGGGCGCCCATGGCGTCTTCGGCGAGCCGTTCAGCGTCGTCAGCAGCACGACGCCGGTGCTCATGGTCGCGCTCGGCGGTGCGTTCGGCATGCACCTCATCGCCGGCTTCCAGCGCCACGGCGGCAGCTCCCCTGCGCGCGCGAGCAAAGCGCTGCGCGAGCTGTGGGTCGCCGTCGTGTTGTCGGCCGCGACGACTGCGGTCTCCTTCTTCGCGCTGGTCGTGATGCCGCAGGTGCCGATGCAGCGCTTCGGCATCGCGGCCGGCCTCGGCGTCCTCTTGTTGCTCGCCATGGCGCTGTTGCTCGTGCCCGCGATGCTCGCGTTCATGCCGAGCTGGGCGCTGCGCCATCGCACGGCCGCGACGGTGCCGATGCCCGTGCGCCCGCCGTTGTGGCTGCTGCTCGTCGTGGCTGCGATCGGCCTCGGCCTCGGCCTGCAGCTGCGCGCCGATCCGGACACGCGCAACCTCTTCGATCCGGACAGCGAGCCCGCGCAGGCCGACGCGTTCTTCAACGATCGATTCGGCGGATCGCAGTACCTCCAGATCGGCGTGCTGGCCGACGTGCGCGAGCCGGTCGTACTGCGAGCGATCCGCGATCTCGCCGACGAGATCCGGCCGGTGCCCGGCGTCGCCGACGTGCGCACGCTCGTCGATCCCGTCGAGACGCTCACGGAGGGCTTCGGTGGGCGGCGCGGGATCCCGCAGACCTCCGGGCAGGCCCAGCGCGTGCTCGGCAACCTCGCGGATCACCCTGCGATGGCCCAGCTGCTCGTGCCGGACCTCACCGGCGCGATCGTGCACGTGAAGCTCGCGCCGATGGACGGCGACGCGCTCGCGACCGCGACCGCGACGATCCGCGAGATCGTCGCCCGCGCACCGCAGGGTCCGCTGTTCGTCGCGCCGCGCACCGATGCCGAGACGCAGCCGGTGCAGCGCGAGGCGGTGCGCCGCCGGCTCGAGCGCGTGCTCGACCGCGAGGTGCCCGCGGCGGAGCTCGAGCGGCTCATCGCCGGTGCGGCCGCGGAGAGTGCGATGGCCGCGGAGGCGATCCGGGTCCGGGATCGTGCGCTCACCACCGACGAGGTGATCGAGCCCGCACCGCAGGCCGAGGTCGAGGCGGTGGATCCGGCCGAGCTCTTGCGGCTGTCCGGCCCGCCGCTCGTCGAGTACCTGAAGGGCAAGCTGCCCACGGTCGTCGCGCGCGATCCCGAGGGCATCGGCTACGTCGCGACGCAGGTCGAGGGCTGGCTCGCCGAAGCGCGCGCGAGCGTGCGCGTCACCGCGACGTGCAAGGCGCTCGGGCTCGCGAACGTCGATGAACATGCGAAGCCCGACGACGAGGCTGCCAAGGAAGCCGCTCGCATGGCGGAGCTCGGCCTCGCGCCCGAGCCCGACGCACCGGCCGCGCCCGCGGGTCCGTGTCGCCGCTTCGCCGACGCGTTCTCCGAGCTCGACGACGAGGAGTGGGGCGTTCCCACGCGCACCGCCGCGACGCTGCGCGAGATCCCGTGGTCGCTGCAGCTCACGGGGCAGCCGATCATCGGCCAGGCGTTCGCGCAGAGCGTGACGACGAGCCTGCGGCGATCCACCGCCGTGTCGATCGTCGCGCTCGCGCTCGTGCTCGTGCTCGGCGGGCACTTGCGCGCGCTCGTGCCGGCGCTGTGGACGTTGCTCGTGACGGCGGGGATCGTCCAGCTGCTGGGCCACCCGATCGGGATCGGCACGAGCATGGTCACCTGCATCGCGGTCGGCGCAGGTGTCGACTTTGCGATACACCTGAGCGTCCGCGCGCGCGCAGCGACGGGGCCCGACCCCGGGCGCGAGGCCGCCGACGAGCTCGGCGGTGTGGCCCTCGTCACGGGTCTGCAGCTCGCGGCGGCCTTCCTCGTGCTGCTCGCGTCCGTGATGCCGCCCTTGCGGCAGTTCGGCGTGGGGCTGGCGATCGGCCTGCTCTGCGCTGCGGCCGGTGCGGTCTGGTTCGCGCCCGCGCTCTTCCGGCGGCGGGGGAAGCCCGACGCCGACCGGGCCTGATCCCCAGAAATCGTGCACCCTTGCACACGTTCAGTGGTGCCCCAGTAAATAGGCCGAGGCGACGCTCGTCGAAAGCCCCGGCCTTGCGGGAGCCGCGTCGGCCAAGGTTACACTTCCGGAGCCCGAGACGATGACGAAGACCCCGTTCCTGGTCGCCCTCCTGCTCGGTTCCGCGGTCGTTCCGACCGCGGTCGCGTCGCCCTCCTTGCCGATCGCGGTCGCGTCCGTCGACGCGAACCAAGTGCTCGCGGAGGTCGATCGCCGTGCCGATCCTTTCAAGGATCAGAGCTACACGGCGACGATGGACATCATCAAGGGTGGCGAGATCAAGAAGACGCTGACCTTCGAAGCCATGATGCGGGGCTCGACGCAGCAGTACCTCAAGTTCACCGGGCCTGGCGACGTCGCGGGCATGAAGGTGCTGCTCCTCGGCGACTCGATCGAGACGTACCTGCCCGAGTTCAAGAAGGTCCGCAAGGTCGCGCTGCACGCTGCCGGCCAGGGCTTCCTCGGCAGTCCGTGGGAGTTCGCGGACATGCGCGACGTCAAGCTGTCGGCCCACTACACGGCGGCGTTCGGCCCGAAGAGCGGCGACGTCACCACGCTCGTGCTCACGCCCAAGGACACCGAGAGCCCGTATTCGAAGCTCGAGTGCGACGTGGACAAGTCGAAGGGTGGCGTCACGGAGATCCGTTACTACGACGGAGCGGGCAACCTGCGACGCAAGCAGTCGCGCAGCGGCTGGGTGAAGGTCGAAGGCCATCTCGTGCCCACCGAGGTCTCGATGCTCGACGTGAAGAGCGGTGACGTCGGCGCGATCCACATCAGCGATCTGAAGGTGAACCAAGGCCTCGACCCGAGCGTGTTCACCCGCCGCGAGCTCCTGCGCGGCTAGCGGGAGGTGACTTGGGAGCCGGCGCCGCACTCGGATCGTTCGTCGTCTGGCTCTCTCTCCTCGTCGTCGCCCCGCCACTGCGGCGCGACTACGAGGGGGCTCGTGCCGTTCTGCCCGTGCTCGCTCGCGTTGGTCCTCCACCGGCGAGCGGCACGGGCACACCCGCGCCCGCCCCTCCACCGAGCGCTCCCGCCGAGCCGCCGCCGGCCGAGCCGCCCCCGGCCGAGCCCGCGCCGACCGAGCCCCCACCGAGCGAGTCCACGTCACCGGCGACCGAGCCGGGCGGCGACTCGATGGACGACATCTTCGGCACCGACGCCGATCACACCGACGTGCAGGACGTCGGCACCGACACCGGGCCCGCCAACGTCGTGGAGGCGCGCAAGGCGAGCAAGGCCGCGACGCGCAAGAGCAAGCGCGACGAGTTCTTCGAGAAGCTCGACACGCGCGTGCGCATCGTCTCCAGCGCGTACTACGACGTCCACAAGGTCGAGAAGCGCGGCTTCAGCCGCAACGAGAACCGCCTCGAGTTCTACTTCGCGTACACGCCGGATCGCCACCTGCAGATCGTCGGCGACATCGAGCCGGTGTTCTACGGCCTGCCGCAGGCCCAGAACCTCGACGACCTCGCGACGATGCAGATGCTCACGCCGTTCCACATCGAGAGCGACGCCGCCTACATCGCCATCTTCGATCTCGTGCCGAACCTCGACATCAAGGTCGGCCGCCAGATCGTGCAGTGGGGCACGGCCGACAAGTTCAACCCCACGAACAACATCAACTCCGACGATCTCGAGGATCGCCCGCTCTTCACCGAGCCGATCGCGAACCAGATGATCGTCGTGGACTACTCACCGCTCGACGACAAGCTCTGGTTCCAGGGCGTGTACGTGCCGCTCTTCTATCCCGCGCTCCTGCCCCCGTCGGCCACGTCGGCGCTCAAGGATCCGCAGACGCCGGTGCCGTACGCGTCGGAGCAGGACGTCGCGAAGATCGAGCACTTGCAGGACCTGCTCGTGGACTCGCCGGGCCTCGTGCCCGAGGTGCAGGCCCACGTGTACATGCCGAGCCGCAAGTTCACGACGGGGCAGAGCGCCGTCAAGATCGGCACGAGCCTCGGTGGCATCGACATGTCGATGTCGTACTACAACGGTCGGCACGACATCCCCACGCCGGTCGACGTGCAGTCGTCGCGCAAGGGCACGACGCCGCAGGAGTGCGGCGCCGTGGGAGGCGCGGCGCCGACGATTCCGGAGTGCACGTACAAATCGGACGTCACGCTGATCTACCCGCGCATGCAGGTGCTCGGGTTCGACTTCACGACGCAGGTGCCCTTTCTCGGCGACATGGGGTTGTGGGGCGAGGGCGCGCTCTTCTTCCCGCAGGCGCAGACGCTCGACATCGAGTTCCCCGTGCCGGTCGACGTCACGAGCGGCAGCAACGACGACGGCATCGCGAACCCCGTCGAGGGGATGTCGGGCACGACCGTGCGTGACACCCCCTTCGTGAAGGTCACCGCCGGAGCCGACTACACGTTCGGCAAGCACGTGTACGTGCAGGCCCAGTACCTGCGCGGTTTCATCGACGAGTTCGGCGCCGGGCACATCGGCAATTATCTCGTCGCCGGCGCGGACCTGCTCTTCTGGGGCCGCCACTTCGTGTTCCGCACGTTCGGCGTCGTCGACTTCCCGACCGGCAAGGGCGACAACGGCTCATACGTGATCTACCCGGAGCTGCAGCTCACGCCCCCGTGGGGCAGCGTCACGTTCCACCTCGGCAGCTTCTTCCTGCTCGGCAAGCCGGACACGAAATTCGGGCAGAAGGCGGCGGGCTCGTCGATCGTCTTCTTCAAGGTCGTCGGCACGTTCTGACCGCCCTCGCGGGCGGGCGGCCGTGCGCTAGACTGCCGCCGGGTCGTGAACAACGAGTCCTTCCTCACCGGGCTCCTGTCGTGGGTCTTCGTCGTGGTGCTCGCCGCCGTGATCGGGGTCGTGGGCCTCGTGTGGACCGACGACGAGGGCGTGCTCGCGCTGATGTACGAGTCGGCGATGGGCTCGACGAAGAAGCCGACCGGTGATCGCATGGACATGACGGGGCTCGTGAAGCCGCCCGAGGACGTCCGCGCGGCGACCGACGAGCGCATCCCCGTCGTCGACACGCCCGACACGCCCGACCCCGAGTCGGTGATGGACGAGCTGCCCGCCGAAGAGGGCGACGACGCCACGCCGCGCAAGGCCGGCAAGCTCGAGATCCGCGACGCGCAGGTCGAGGTGGTCGACGAGCAGAACGACTGGGTGATCCACGAGGCGGTGCCCGTGGAGTCCGTCGATCAGATCGCGTACCGCTACGCGGTTCGCCCGGATGCGTTGCGCATGTGGAACGGCATCAAGGCCGAGACGACGCAGCTGCGAAAGGGCGCCCGCGTGAAGGTGAAGCCGCGGCGGATCCCGCCGGCGCGACGCAAGTACGAGTACTGGGTGCAGCCCGGCGACACGTGGTGGAGCATCGCGACCGCGTTCGGCGTGGACTCCCGTGACCTGCGATCGTCGAACTGGTCCACGCCGCAGCGTCTGCGCGTCGGGCAGTCCGTCGAGCTGTGGATCGATCCCGTGGTGTACCTCTGGGTGTCGGGCGAGGGCGATCCGCACACGCCGCAGAACGTGAGGCGCGGTGCCGTGGGCATCGGGCCGCCGCAGGCCGGCCGGCTCATCAACGGCGTGCAGCTGCCCGCGCACGCGGCCTATCAGCTCAAGCTGCCGCCGACGGCCTACGGGACGACGCATGCGGTCGCACACGTCGTCGTCGCGATGGACGAGTTCGTCAAGCGCAGCGGCTACACGCCGAAGCTGATGATGGGCTCGATGAGCTCGAAGCACGGCGGACCGCTCACCGGCCATCGCTCGCACCAGAGCGGGCGCGACCTGGACATCCGCCTGCCGCTCGTCGAGAACGTGCCGCAGCACTCGCCGGTCGTGCCCGCCCGGGTCGACTGGAACGCGCTGTGGCACCTCATCGAGTCGTTCTCGGCGACCGGGCAGGTCGTCGTCGTGTTCCTCGACTACGAGATGCAGGAGCACCTCTACAAGGCGGCGGTCGCAATGGGCGTCACCGAGGTCGACCGCAAGCGCGTGCTGCAGTGGCCGCGCGGCAACAAGGCGAACCTCGGCCTCGTGCGCCACAGCCCCGGCCACCTCGCGCACATCCACGTGCGCATGGCGTGCGGTCCGTACGAGACCGAGTGCATCGCCGAGTCCGACTACGAGTCCGAAGACTGAGTCGTCCTCACTTCGCGATCGCGGCGGCCATCTCGGTGATGGCCTTGCGCTGCACGGGGGCGAGCGGCTCGTCGCCGCGCTCGAGTGCGCGGAGGATCGCGACGACCTCCTTGCGCTCGCTCGCGCGTCGGCGCTTCGCGAGCGCCACGAAGGCGCCCGTGCAGTCCTCCGGCTCGCCGCGCGTGTTCACGATGCGCAACAGGGCCGTGTCGGTCCAGCCCGGCGCGCGCTCGTGCAGGGCGGGGAGCGCCGCGATGAGCCCGGCGAGGTAGTCGTCGTCGAAGCCCTCGAGCAGGTAGAAGACGCTCCACAGCACGCCGTGCGGGTCGTCGTCCTCGAGCACGCCGAGCATCGCGGGCACGAGCGCCGCGGTCGCGACGTCCTGCAGACGTGCGAGCAGGATGGGCAGCTCGTCGCCGGGCTCGGCGTCGGCGCGCGCTTCGAGGGCGATGCGGCCGAGCAGCTCCGTCGGCGACAGCGTGTCGACGCTCGCGGGCGCGCGTCGGGCGATCATTTTCTTTCGCGGCGCGGGCTTCTCCGCGGCGGGCTTCTCGGCCGCGGGCTTCTTGGCCGCGGGCTTCTTGGCCGCCGGCTTCTTGGCCGCCGGCTTCTTGGCCGCCGGCTTCTTCTTGGCCTTCGCCATCGTCGCTGTGTGTACGCGAGCCGTCCGCGCCTGGCAAGCGCTACGCTCGGGCGTGACCTCGCGAACCGTCGCCGATTCCGTTGCGCGCGTGGATGGCCCGCCCGCGGATCTCGAACGCCTGCAGCGCGATCTCGATGCGCTGCGCGGCCGGTGTCCCGGCGTCATCGTCGAGCGCTATCTCGGTGCAGTGCCCCGCGTGGCGGCGAGCGCCTGGATCGCGCCCGGGGCCGCGCTCGTCGGCGACGTCGAGATCGGCGACGAAGCCAGCGTCTGGTTCGGGTGCGTGCTGCGGGGCGACGTGAACCGCATCGTGCTCGGTGCACGCAGCAACGTGCAGGACGGGTCCGTCCTGCACGTGGGCGATCGCGACCCGACGATCGTCGGCGACGACGTCGTCGTCGGCCATCGCGCGGTCGTGCACGGCTGCACGATCGGCGAGGGCACGCTCGTCGGGATCCAGGCCACGATCCTCGACGGTGCGACGATCGGCGAGGGCTCGGTGATCGGCGCATGCGCGCTCGTGATCGCCGGCGCGCGGATCCCCGCCCACAGCCTCGTGCTCGGCGTACCCGGCAAGGTCGTGCGCACCTTGACGGCGGAGGACGAGGCGTTCCACCGCGCGCTCGCCGGCAAGTACACCCGCCTCGCGCACAACCATCGCGTCGGTTAGCGACCGCCGGTCGACGACGACGACGTTTCCGAGCCCGAGCTCGAGCCGGAATCAGTGGAGGATCCGGAGCTCGACCCGGTGTCGCTCGAGCTGTCGACCATCCACGTCTCGCCCACCGTCGTGTCGCCGGTGGTCCCCGGCGCGCCCACGCAGAAGCCGTCGCTCGCGCTGCACGACAGGCCCTCGCAGCACGACGCATCGTCGATGCACCACAGCGACAGGGCGTCCTCGGGCACGCACGACGGCACGCAGAACGGCGCGCCCATGCCGGCCGCGCCGGTGCCGGCCGTGGGATCGTACGGCGCGACGCACACCCCCTCGCTGCAGTCCGCGCTCGCGGTGCACGGCGTCGCGTCGCCGAAGGTGGTGCCGCCGTCCGTCGTCGAGGATCCACTGCTCGTGCCGTCGTCGCTGGGCCCGGAGGTCGACGCGCTCCCGCCTGAACCTTCGCACCCGAGCGCACATGTCAAAGCGAGCACGTGCGATCGAGCTCGCGCACGAGAGCGCCGGCGTGGCCCATTCCCGAGCACCGATTCCATGCAGGAGCGCAGGCTACCAGCTCTCGTTCGCGCCCGCCGCCTGATACTCTGCTCCGGTGGAGCCCGAGCGCCCCGCCCGGTGGGCCCGCAAGGTCACCGTCCCGGGAGTCGCCCCGACCGCCACTGCGGCGCCGGTCCTGCCGCCGACGCAGGTCCGCGTCGGCACCCAGCTCGCGCACGCGAAGGTCTACGACGTCGTCGAGTGCATCGGCGAGGGCGGCATGGGTCGGATCTACCGCGCGTACGAGCCCGGCATGGATCGCTACGTCGCGTTGAAGCTGCTCAAGCCCGACATGCCGGAGTACGTGCGGCGCAAGTTCCACCGCGAGGCGGTGATCGCCGCGAACTTCTCGCATCCCAACCTGCCGCGCGTGCTCGACGTGGGCGTGGTGCCGGGCACCGGCGCGCAGTGGATGACGATGGAGTACCTGCGCGGCCGCGATCTCGGTCGCATCATCGAGCGTGGGCGCATGATCGCGATCCCGCTGCTCGTCGACATCTTCTGCCAGACGCTCGACGCGCTCGACTACATCCACACGCGCAAGATCGCCCACTGCGACGTGAAGCCCGACAACATCTTCGTCACGCGCGACAGCTACGATCGCAAGCTCGTGATCGTGAAGCTGATCGACTTCGGCGTGTGTCGCAGCTTCGCGCCGCCGATCGAGCTGCAGGGGCAGATCGCGGGCGACCCGCTGTACATGGCGCCGGAGCAGACGGTGCTCGACGGCCCGATCGACGAGCGCGCGGACCTGTATGCGCTCGGCATGTCGTTCTACGAGACGTTGACCGGTCGCCACCCGTTCCACGGCGACCTCGACGCGCCGGTCGAGCAGCTCCTTCGCATGCAGCTGCAATCCATCCCGCCGCCGCCGTCGATCCACCTGCCGGGTGGACCGCCTCGGTTGCTCGACGCGTTGGACGCCCTGTTCGCGCGCGCGTGTGCGAAGGACCCGGCGCAGCGCTTCCCGGATGCACTGGCCATGCGCAAGGCGATGAAGCGGCTGCTCGACGCCGGGTGACGGCGATCGCACCCCGGCAACGGGCGCCGCGCGAGCGGCCGTTGTATGCTGCCTTCGTGAAGTGGTCTCACGCGGGATTCGTGGTCGCGATCGTCCTGTCGATCGGGGGCTGTGCCGACGATGGCGAGGGTGACGACGGCCAGGCCGACTCGGGCCCGAGCACCGGCACCGATCCGACGACGAGCGGTGGCGACACCGGCACGTCCACCACGGACACGCCGTCGACGACGTCGGACCCCACGATGGCCGACTCGACGGACTCCGGCGACGACAGTCCCTCGGGCGAGTGCATCCTGTGGGAGATCGACGAGTGCGGCGCCGCTCAGAAGTGCATGCCGTGGTCGCTGAATCCCGATCGGATCCCCGACGAGATCCGGTGCTGCCCGGCGCCCGAGGATCCCGACGTCGAGGGTGATCCCTGCACGATCCAGGACTACGACGGCAGCTGCCTCGACAGCTGCGACGTCGGCACGATGTGCGTGCTCGACGACATCGACACCCTCGGCGGCCAGTGCCGGAGGTTCTGCGAGCCCGGCGGCAACGACTGCACCGTCGATCAGACGTGCAAGACGTTCTTCGAGCTGTTGCCCATCGTGCCGAACGTGCCGCTGTGCATGGACAAGTGCGATCCGCTCGTGCAGGACTGCCCGCTCGCGAGCTGGCTGTGCATCCCCGACTCGCCGACGGAGGCCGGGCAGAGCGGGTTCATCTGCGTGTCGCCACCGCCGGAGGATCCGAGCGGACTGCTCGATTCGTGCGCGCTCGCGAACGACTGCGAGAAGGGGCTCGTGTGCGTGCCCGCGTCGCGCGTGCCGGGCTGCACCGCGAACGCGTGCTGCACCTCGTACTGCGATCTCGGCGAGGGCGATGCGCCGTGCACCGCGATCGACAACGGCCTGTCGTGCGTCGACTGGATGTCCCCCGAGCCGCAGTGGGACCACGTCGGCGTGTGCGCGATCCCGGATTGACGTCACGCCGCGTGACGCCGCCGGAAGCGGCGCACGTAGACCGCGAGGAGGACGATCGAGCTGGCGAGCAGCGGCACGATCGCGCCGAGCGTGATCACGAGCGCGACATCGAAGGCCATGATCGCGATCTGCCACAGCACGCGCGGGTCGAGCATGATGATGCCGAGATCGATCACGAGCAGCGGCAACGCGATCACCAGGATCACGGGCCCGATGCGCGCCGCGGGTCCGATCGCACCCGTGACCCACACGTGATCCGCCCCGGCCTCGATCATCGCGTTGCCCACGTCGGCGAGCTGCGCGATCAGGAACTCGTAGAACAGCCACACGGTGAGCCACGCGCACAGCGGCACCGCGACGACGGGGAGCGCGACCCAGCCGCCGACCATGAACCAGAGCATGCGCAGAGCGCCCAGCGCGAGCCCTGCACAGCCGCCGAGGAACATCGCATACGCCAACGCCAGCAACGCGACGATCAGCCACTCCGTGGCGGACGACGTCTCGATGTCGCCGGTGACGAGCGCGTAGAGCATCAACGCGAGACAGGCACCACCGACCCACAGGAACCCGCGCTTCGCCGCGCCGGCGAACGCGGCCCACAGCAGGCGCCCCTCGCTGCGCAGCGCGTCTCGCATGCTCGGGATCGCCATGGCCTGTTGTATCAAGGTCCCCAGATCAGCGTCGCGTCCCACACGAGGTGGGCGACGAACGCCGCGAACACGCTGCGCGTGCGGATCACGATCATCGCCCAGCCGGTGCCGGCCAGCACCGCGGCCAGGAGCAGGATCGGCGGGCCCATCGTGACGTGGGCGGCGGCGAAGAGCAGGCCCGCGGCGATCGATCCGCGCACGGGGCCGATGCGGGCCGCGATCGGCAGCGAGATCGCGGTGCGCCACACGATTTCCTCCGCCGCGACGACGACGACGAGCATCGGCACCGCGGTGGCGAGCGGCCACGCGCCCGCCCACGCGCGCATCGCCGGCAGTGCGTCGATCGCTGCGGGCGCACCGCGTTGCAGCGCCGCGATCACGAGCACGGCGAGGGCCCACGTCGCGGCTCCGATCGCGAGGCCCGTGACGAGCGCGCGCGTCCGCGGGCGCCACAGCGCGCGCCACGGCAACGGCACGGCCACGAGCGCGACGACGGCGAGCGCGGCTTCCAGCGTGCACATGCGCAGCCAGACGTCGGCGATGATCCAGGGGCCGGCGAGCAGCGTCGCGATCGCGAGCGGGGCGAGCCACGCCACCGCGGGCAGCGCGGCCCCGAACCTGTACAACCACGCGCGGTGCTCGCCGTCGACCACGAGGCGCACGCTCGGCAACAGTGCGGGCGCACGTGCGGCCCACGTTCCGATGGCACCGGAGTCGACCACACGCGGCTCGAGCCCGAGCTCGTCGCGTGCAGCCGTGCCGTCGCCGTGCAGGCCGTCGAGCAGCATGCCGAGCTGACTGCGCGTGAGCAGCGGATCGCCGGGGACGAGCTCGAGCACGCTCGCGGCGACGCGCATGATCCCGCGCGGCAGGGGCGGCGTGACGACGGGTAGATCGAGCGCCGCGCCGACGCGATGGGCGAGGGTGCGCAGCGTGACGCGCTCGGGGCCGACGATGTCGTACGTGCGCCCGATCGCGGCGAACCGCTCCAGGGCGCGCACCACCGCGAGCGCGACGTCGCGGACGTCGACGAGCTGCAAGGGCCCCGTCTCGCCGCTGGGCACGGGGAAGATGGGAGCCGCGCGCACGAATTGCACGAGCCGCGTGATCGCGTCGTCGCCCGGCCCGCACACGAGCGCCGGGCGCAGCACCGTCCAGTCGAGCCCGCTCTCGCGCACGACGGCCTCGCCCTCGCGCTTCGTCGCGTGGTAGTCGCCGCTCGCGTCGCCGGTCTGCACGACCGACACGTGCACGAGCCGCGCGACGCCGGCGGCCTTCATCGCCGCGACCAGGTGCTTCGGCGCGTCGACGTGGGCCGCGGCGAACGTGTTGTCGCCGCGCCCGATCTTGATGCCCACGAGGTTCACCACCGCGTCCGCCCCGCGCACCACGTCGGGCGCACATGAACGCGCGACGTCGGCCGCGATCGTGGCGACGCCATCGGCGCGCGCGCGCACCGATCGCGACACGACGACGGGTGTATGCCCGTGCTCGACGAGCGCGTCGACGACGTGGCGACCGATGAAGCCGGTGCCACCTGCGACGACGACCCTCACCGCGACTCCACGAGCGCGACGACCTCGGCCGCGCAGCCCCACGACAGCGTGACGCCCGCGCCGCCGTGGCCGTAGTCGTGCACGACGAGCCCCTCGCCGATGCGCTCGGCCTCGAGCCGCACCATCGAACGCCCGGGTCGCAGCCCGACGACGTGGGCGACGACGCGCGCATCGGCGAGTCCCGGCGCGAGCGCGACGCAGCGCGCGAGGATCGCCTCGGCCGACGCGGGTCGCACCGCCATGTCCTCGTCGCCGACCTCGCTCGTGCCGCCGAGCACGACGTCGTCGCCGCGCGGCACGACGTAGGTGATCTCGCCGTCGGTGCGCTCGTCGAGGATCACCGCGGCGACGCCGGGATCCTGCACGCGCACGAGCTGGCCGCGGATGGGGAACAACTCGCGGTCACCGCACAGATCGCGCGCACCGAGCCCCGTGCAGTTCACGACGACCGAGCACGCGGCGAGGGCCTGGCCGAGATCGGCGACCTCGCGCGTCTCGATCGTCCCGCCGAGCGCGACCACCCGCGCGAGCAGCCACTCGAGGTAGCGCCGCGTGTCGACCACGATGCCGTCGAACCAGAGCCCGGCCTCGGCGCCACGCGGCAGCTCGTCGGCCGTGGCCGCCCGCAGCGAGGGCACCGCGTCGGCCCACCACGGCGACGGCGCGCCTGCTCGCACGACCTCGACGGCGGGACGGCGCGCGACGCCGGTGTCGCCTTTGCCGGCGAGCTCGACGAAGCGCGCGTGGCTCGTGCGTGCCCACCCGAGCACGCGCTCGGGCGGGTCGGCGCGATACGGGTACCAGAACGCGGCCGCGACGTTCGACGTCGTGTGCGGCGGCAACTGCCGGGCCCACACGCGCACGTCGTGACCCGCCTCGAGCAGCGCCACGGCGCACGAGAGGCCGGACACGCCGCCGCCGAGGACGAGGACCTCCACCGCCCCGAAGGTAGCAGGTATGCTCCGCAGCGCTGACGAGCATGCGGTTGCTACCGACGAAACCCCTGCGGCTGCCGCGACTGCGGACGTATGTCCCGGAGCCTTCGGATCCGAAGATCTTCTGGTTCAACAGCGAGCGCGACGACATCGTGCAGGAGGTCGTGCGGCGCATCATGGAGCGCTACCAGACCGACGAGGACGTCGAGCTCATCCTCAACGACGCCGCGTACAACGAAGTGCGGCGCCACGAGGCGAGGACGGACGAGGGCGCGAAGGGCCGGCTCGAGTACTGGCGCGGCATCATCCGTCGACTCTCGCGCATGTCCTCGGAGGGCAAGCACGAGACGCTGCGCGAGGTCGCGACGAAGATGGCGGTCGACGTCGCCGGCAACTTCGATCCGCGCGTGTACAAGTTCGCGTGCAAGGCGGTGCCCGGGCTCCTCACGGCGGTGATGAACCCGAGCAACATGATGCGCAACATGCTCGACTCGGGCGCCAAGCTCGACGAGCTCGTGTCGGCCCAGGGGCCGCTCGACAAGCTGCGTCACCTGCAGAAGAAGGGCACGGTCGTTCTCGTCCCCACGCACGTGTCCAACCTGGACTCGCTCGCGATCGCGTGGGTGCTGTTCCGCGAGGGCCTGTCGCCCGTCGTCTACGGCGCGGGCAAGAACCTCTTCTCCAACCCGATCATCTCGTTCTTCATGCACAACCTGGGGGCCTACCGCGTCGACCGGCGCATCAAGGCCACCGTCTACAAGGACGTGCTCAAGAGTTACTCGAGCGTGATGATCGAGCGCGGCTACCACTCGCTGTTCTTTCCCGGCGGTACGCGCTCGCGCTCCGGCAACATCGAGCGCCGGCTCAAGCTCGGGCTCGCGGGCAGCGGCGTCGAGGCGTTCGCCCGCAATCACTCGCGCGGCGTCAAGCGCCCCGTGTACTTCGTGCCGGCCACGATCAACTACGCGCTCGTGCTCGAGGCCGAGACGCTCATCGACGACCACCTCAAGGAAGCCGGGCGACACCGCTACATCATCGACGACGACGAGTTCTCGCGGATCGAGCGGTGGGTCGCGTTCTTCGGGCGCTTCCGTCACCTGGAGAGCGCGTGCGTGATCCGCTTCGGCGAGCCGATGGATCCGTTCTGCAATCCCATCGACGAGCAGGGCCAGTCGCTCGCGCCGGGCGGACGCGTGATCGATCCGGCGACGTACGTGATGCGGCGCGGCCAGCCCGTCGTCGACCACGCACGCGATGCCGCGTACACGCGCGAGCTCGGCCACGCGATCGCGGAGAGCTACAAGGCGGAGACGGTGATCATGCCGACCCAGCTCGTGGCGCACGTCATCTTCCGCCGCATGGTCCGCGCCACGCCGGGGCTCGACCTGTTCTCGCGCCTGCGTCACCGCGGCGACATCGCGATCCCGGCGGACGAGCTCGCGGCCGAGATCGGAGCGAGCCGCGACGCGCTGCTCGAGCTCGAGCGCGCGGGCAAGGTGCACCTCGACGCATCGCTGCGCCGCGAGGCGCCCGATCGGATCCTCGAGCGCTGCCTCGCGACGTGGAGCGGCTACCACCTGCGTCCCGTGGCACGCGTCGTCAGCGGCTCGGTGATCGCCGAGGATCCGAACCTGCTGCTCTACTACGGCAATCGGGTGAAGCCGTTCGCCGTCGACATCGCGGGCAGCAACGACAGCGATCGCGCAGCCGCGCGCGACATCGAGACGATGGAGGTCCGCGCATGACTCGCGTGGCCGTGTTGGGGGGTGGAGGGTTCGGGCGCTCGCTCGCGGTGCAGTGCGCCCGGGTCGGACGGCGCGTCACGCTGTGGAGCCGCGAGAAACGCGACCTCCCCCATCCCGGGGTGGAGTCGACCACGCGGCTGGCCGACGTCGCCGAGGCTGAGCTCGTGTTCGTCGCGGTGCCGTCGATCCACGTCGCCACCGTCGCGCGCGACATGGGCCAGCACCTCGACGGCGCGCACTTCCTCGTGCACGTCAGCCGCGGACTGCTCGGCGACGAGCTCGGCACGATCACGCAGCTGCTCCGCGAGGTCACGCCGTGCCGGCGCGTCGGCGTGCTCGCCGGTCCGCTCGTGGCGGGCGCGCTCGAGCGCGGCGAGCCCGGCGGCGGGATCGTGGGCACGCTGTTCCCCGAGGTCGGCGATGCGGTGCGCGATGCGATCGGCGGACCCACGCTGCGCATCTACTCCACGCAGGACGTCATCGGGGTCGAGGTCGCGTCGGCGCTCGTCGGCTTGCTCGCGCTCGCGATCGGGTACGCGCAGGGGCGCGGGTTCGGACCGAGCACGACGGCGATCCTCGCGACGCGCGGCATGGCCGAGGCGGCGCGCATCGGCATGGCCTGTGGCGCAGAGGAGCGCACGTTCAGCGGGCTCGCGGGCTTCGGCGATCTCACCGCGTCCGTCGCCGGGGACGACCGGCCGGAAGCGCTCTTCGGGCGCGCGCTCGCGGAGGGGCTGCCGCTCGCCGAGGCGGCTGCGCGCGCGGGCGCCTTCGTCGAAGGCAGCAGCATCGCGGCCCACGCGGCCTCGTTCGCGCAGCGCCACGGCTTCGAGGCGCCCATCTGCACCGCGATGGCGGCGTTGCTGTCGGGTCAGGCGAGCACGACCGACGTGCTCGTGCAGCTCATGACGCGCCCGGCCCGTCGCGAGTAGCGATGCGCGCGCGCGCGCGCCGGTTGGAGGTCCGCCCGCGAATGCTATGCTGAGGGATGGGCCCGGTCGGGCCCGTGCATGGATCAGCCCGCGTCGACCGTCGCCCTCGAAGCCTCCTTCGCTGCCGTGGAACAGACCTTCGGGCGCCGCGAGCGGCTCGCGTCGTGGGCCGGGCGCCGCGTCGACGTGTTCGTACGCCAGGCGCTGCGCAAGCTGTTCCTGCGCCGCGGTGTGCCGATGCAGTCGGCCGAGGAGCTCGAGCGCAGCTTCGCGATGCTGCGCTGCTACACCGATCCCGACGTGGTGGGCGATCCGGATCGCCTGATGGCACCACCCGCCGAGCTGCCGGTCGTCGTCACGCACTGGCGCCGACCGATCAAGGGCGGCACCCATGCACACCTCGACTTCGCGTCGCCGTATCGGCCGGTACACCCGATCTACGCGGCGGAGTTCCGCCGCTACGACAAGCTCGATCGCGTGCACTTGTTCGCATGGCAGCACTCGACGCCGGCGCCCGCCTCGATCGTGGTGACGCACGGCTGGGGCCTCGGCGCCAAGCAGATCCACGCGCGCGAGTTCGGCTTCGACTTCCTGTTCCGCGATCTCGGACTCGACGTCTACTACTACGTCGCGCCGTTCCACTGGCTGCGTCGGCCCACGCGCGCGCGCTTCTCGGGCGAGCTGCACCCCTCGCCGAACCTCATGCGCACGAACGAGGCGTTCATCCAGACCGCCCGCGAGCTCCGCACCGCATTCGGCATCATCCAGCGCCACAACCCCGCGCCGCTCGGCATGATGGGCTCGAGCCTCGGGGGCTACACCACGGCGCTGCTCGCCTCGCTCGACGATCGCGTGCGCTTCGCGATCCCCGTGCTGCCGCCGTCGTCGCTCGCCGACCTCTTCTGGGAGCACGGCGCCGGCGATCCGGTGCGCGAGATGGCGGAGGGCATCGGCATGACGCAGGAGCGCTTCCGCAGCGCGTGGGCCCTGCACTCGCCGCTGTCGCACGCGCCGAAGGTGCCGTTCGACGGGCGACTGATCGTGTCGGCGACGGGCGACGGGCTCGTCGGCGAGCACAACATCGAGCCCTTGTGGGAGCACTGGGGTCGGCCGGAGCGCATCCGCTTCGCGGGCGGCCACATCCTGCAGGTCTATCGCGGCCAGTACCACCGCGCGATCGGCAAGATGCTCGAGCGAATCAACGTGCTGTGATCAGCCCGCGTCGTCCTGGATCCACTCGTGCACCGACGCGATCGCGGCGTCGTCGAGCAGCACCGGTGCGTTCAGGGGCATGTGCGATGCGACGGTGCCGTCGGCCCGCATCGGCGCGCACTCGGACAGCACTCGATACAGCCAGCTGCCCGCGGGGTCGCCGGGGACCACGAGCGGGATGCCGCCGCTCGTCGTGGGGACGTGCTCGAGCAGCGCGGTCTCGAGGTCCTCCACGGTGAGGTCGAGCCCGCCGGCCGCGGCCGCGCCGTGACACGAGCTGAACGTACACGCGGGCGTGAACAGCCCGGCGCGCAGCGCCTCGAGCGAGTGATCGCTCCACGGGTCGATGCCGAGCTTCGCGTCGACGCACTCGGGCACCGGCGGGACGTCGGCGTCCGCGGGATCGACGGGCGGCACGTACAACGGCGCCGCGATCTCGTCGGAGGTCGGCGGACCTTGCAGCGGGCTCTTCGGCGCGAGCAGCACGCCGCACTCGCCCGTCACATAGGTGATCTCGTCCTCGACGTACACGGGCATCGAGGCCGGCACCGCCGTCTCGATGATCCAGTCGGACTCGACGAGGAGCAGCATCACGCACATCTCCTGATCGCCGATGCCCCACCCGACGGCCTCGGAGCGCCAGTTGTCGTAGCCGCACTCGAAGCGCAGCCACGGCACGTCGGCGACCTCGACGGGTGGGTCGAACACGCGCCCGTTCGCGTCGGCATCGAACCCGGCGAGCTCGAAGAGCGGCGGCTCGCTCGACTCGGCGAACGAGAAGTAGTTGCCGAGCGCGTGGAAGTGGGGGAGGACGTAGTGAACCTTCAACGAGAGCGCGGTGGGGTCGGCGGCCGCGAGCACCTGTCCCACCGCGCAGTCGGCCGTGTGGCGCGTCTCGCCGAGCGGCTCGATGCGCAGATCGAGGAACGAGAAGCGCATCGGCGTCACCACCGTCCGCACGAACCGCGGATGCAGCAGCTCGAGCGTGAGCCACAGATCCGTCGACACCGAGTGCGCGGACAGGTTCAAGAGGTGCACGCTGCCGACGATGCGGCTCCGCGGCGGGATCTTGATCACCACGCCCTGGCCGAGCGCCTGGGTCTCGACCCAGCTCTGGGTGGACTGCGCGAACAAGACCGTGCCCGCCGTCGCGGCCGCGATCTCCTCGTAGCCGCGCTCGTCGCACTCCCACCAGCCGTCGTCGCCCTCGTACACGCTGTCCGGCACGACGAACCAGTTGCTGTGGTGGAAGCCGCTCAGGTTCGCGAGCGTGACGCTCTGCACGTACATCGCCTCGTCGTTGTCGAGCGTCCACGACACACAGCGCTCGCGTTCCTCGTAACCGTCGAGCGTCGTGACGCCGAACGCGTGCGTGATCGTGGCGCCGTCCGGCCCCGGATCCACGGGCTCGCCCGTCGACGACGAATCCGACGGCGACGGCGGGCCCGTGTCGGCATCGGCCGCGGGATCGTCGGTGTCCCACGGACACCCGACCAACAGCGCCACCGACAGCCAGGGCGATCGCACCGACAACGCGACCCACGTTAGCACGCGCCCGCGCTTCACATCGGCGCGGACGCCACCTCGACGGAGAGCCACGTCCAGTCGACGCCGGACCGGCCGTCGCGCACGACGTACAACAGCGTCGCGACGCCGCTGTCCGGCACGCCCGTCATCTCGGGGTCCTCGTCCTGCGCGCCCGGCACGAGCGTCCACGTGTTCTTCGCGAGCGGGTCGTCGCTGTCGGGCGCGAGCAGCTTGCCCCACGTGCGGAACCATCCCCCCGCGTAGAACTCGGAGTACGGCATGTACGTGCCGTCGTCGCCGGGGATCGCGTACGTCTGCAGATCGTCGGGGCTCGCCTCCACCTCGACCTCGAGGCGCGATCCGGCGGGCAGCTGCAGGCGAGCGCCGCGCTCGAGCACCAGCTCCTCTTCGGGCGTCTCGGCCTGCGCGTCGGCGAACACCGAGACGCGCAGCTCGAGGATCCGCGGGTTGCGATCCGCATCGGGGATCGGATCCGGCGGCGGCGGGAGTGCATCGACCGGGATGCCGAGCGACTCGGCGAGCTCCACGAGCTGCCCGTCGGGTCCGACCGGGACGCGCTGGCTGACGATCACGCAGTCCTCGCTCGGATCGCCGCCGTCGGCGAGCACCGCGGCGAGGCACTCCTTCGTCGAGCCCGCGCCCGGCACGTGGCCGATCATCGTGACCTCGAGATCGCCGCCGAGCAGGAACGCCCCCTCGATCGGGATCGTCAGCGTGGGCCGGCCCGGGTCGTCGACCTCGAGCAGGCACGGGCTCGGCCGACTCGCCGCCTGCGGATCGGTCGGATCGAACGCGGACGGATCGACGGGCGGACACGTCGGCAGCGCGTCGACGTCGAGCGGGCGCGCGCCGGTGATGCAGCCGAAGACGCCCTGCACGGGCTGCATCGTGCACGCGACCCACACGGGCTCGAGCGCTGCAGTGATGCGACCGCTCGACCAAGGCCCATCCTCGTCGCTGAAGAGCGGCGTGAGGCGTACCGTCTCGAGCGGCAGCACCTCGGCACGCACGGCCTCGTCGGGGGCGGGCGCCGGATCGATCGCATCGATGCGCATCGCCAGCGGCCGCACCGACGCGATGCGCTCCTCGAGCGGCAGGTCGCCGGCACAGGCCGGCAGGCCGAGCACGAGCAGGAGGGCGCACGGGCGCATGCGATCGATCTCTACCACTGCACCTTGATCCCGAGCGAGGGAATGATGGGCAGGCCCGCGATGGGCATCCGCTGCGTGAAGTCGTAGCTGTAGTTCCAGAACTCGACGTTCTGACGGTTGTAGACGTTCTGCACGTCGAGGTAGAGCGTCAGCTTCGAGCGCCGCCACACCCACGACTTGTCGATCCGCAGGTCCAGCTGGTGGAACGTGGGGAAGCGCTCGGAGTTGACCTTGCCGTTGATCGGCACGTAGCTGCCCTGGGCCGAGTCGTAGGCAGCACCGACGACGGGCGTGTTCGGGTTGCCCGACACGAGGCGGAAGCGGCCGCCGAACTGCCAGTTCCGCGGCAGGCGCACGACGGCGATGAGCGTGAGGATGTGGGTCTGATCGAAGTCCGCGATCGCGTAGGGCTCGCCCGGCCGCGGCTGCCGCTCGCTGCGGATCGCCGTGTACGCGACCCAGCCGAACAGCCGGCGCGTGAGCTCCTTGCGCGCGAGGATCTCGAGGCCGTACGTGCGGCCCCGCTGCGTGTTCGCGAACGTCTCGGGCCCGACGGTGCCGTCCTCGCGACGGACGATCCGAGGCGACTGCGCGACCTCGTCCCAGATGTACGTGAAGAAGCCGGTGGCATCGATGGAGAAGCCCTGGCGGAAGGTCTGCGTGACGCCGATGCTCGACTGCACCGCGCGCTCGAGCCCCAGGCGCGGATTGCCGAACACATCGCTGAACTCGACCGGCTGCGGCGCCTGGTTGTACATGCCCACGCCCGCCTTGAGCGTGGTGCGATCGGCGACCTGCCACGACGCGCGCAACCGCGGCTCGACCGAGCCGCTCTTGTATGCGCCGGCGTAATACGACCAGCGCACGCCCGGCAACAGCGTGAACGTGGGCGTCGCGTTGATCACGATGGTCGTGTACACCGCGGGCGTCACGAGCGTGCCGGTGACCTTCGTCGTGAGCAGCTGGGCCGTGGACGGGGGCCCGAAGCCAGGGGTGACCGGCGGCGCCGTGACGGCCACGTCGAAGAACGCGGTGCGCAGCTCGGTGCCGACGCGCAGCTCGGCTTTGCGCGACAGCCGGCGCGAGATGTCGACGCGGTTGTTGATGTTGTGCGCACCGATGGCGAGCTGCACGGCCGTGCCGAGCCCGAGACTGATGTAGTCGTAGCGATACGAAGGTATGATCGAGAACTCCCACGGCCCCTGGCGCTTCTCGTACAGGAGGTCGGCGCGGTGGAAGTACGTCACGCTCTCGAAGCGGTCGCGGGCATCCTGCGAGACGTCGTTCGCATCGCTGGAGACGAGCTCGAGGCGATCGTCCGAGCCGAACGCACGCACGCCGAAGTTGCCGCCGCCGAGCGGATAGTCGAACAAGAGCTGGTAGTCCCAGTAGCGCGGCGCGAGCGTGAGGTCGATGCCCGCGTCGTCGGGCAGCACCGCGGGCAGGATCAGATCGATGTAGCTGCGGCGCGCCGACGCGGCGATCGAGCCCTTGCCGACCGGGCCCTCCATGAGCACGCCGGTGTCGAACACGTCGCTGTCGACGTAGCCGTGGAAGCCGTCGCGTCGGCCCTTGCGCGGGCGCACGTCGACGATGCCGCCGAGCGCGTCGCCGTAGCGGCTGTCGAAGTTGCCCGGCACGAAGTCGATGCGCTCGAGCAGGTCGGCATTGAACACGCTCGTGAGGCCACCGAAGTGGAAGAGCTGGGGGATCTCGTGGCCGCCCAGGAACACGGCGGAGTCGTTCGGCCCGGTGCCGCGGATCGCGAGCAAGCCGATGCCGAACGGCGCGCGCGCGACTCCGGGGAAGTTCTGCAGCGCCTTGAGGGCGTCGCCCTGCGTGCCCGGCAGGCTGCCGATCTCGACCGGCGTGATCGAGCGCCGAGCGACCTCTTCGCGCTCGCCCCGATCCGTGCGCACGACGGTGCGGTACGGATTGTCGGACGCGCGCACGAGGTAGTAGTCGACGGTGAGCGCCTCGCCGGCCGCGACGTTCTCGACGACCTCGAGGCGCTCGAAGCCGGGCGCGAGCACGACGACGCGCACCTTGCCGGACGTGGTCGCGCCGCGGCCGGGCAGCACGCCGCGCGCCGCGAATCCACCGTCGGTCGCGGCGCGCATCGTCACCATCCATGCGGGATCGACCTTGGCCGCGAAGTCGCGCTTGCGCACCTTGCCGACGGTCGCATCCGCCGGCGCATCGACGATCGTGATCGTCGCGCCTTCGATCGGCGTGCGCTCGCCCGCCTCGAGCACGCGACCGCGCAGTCGCACCGGCCCCTTCGCCGCATCGTCGGGGGTGGCGTCGCCGATCGCGGCATCGTTCGCGCCCGGACCCGTCGGCTCGTCCGGGTCCTGGGTGTCGACCCGCGGCGGCGGTGGTGCGAACGGCACGGTCGCGCGCGTGAGGATCTCGACCGGCTGGCCGTCGAGCGTCGCCGGCGTCCACCGGCGGGCGAGGACGGCATCGCGGGCGATGGCGTCGAGCCGCGGATGCAGCGAACGCTCGACCTCGGCGTTCTTCACGACGCCGTCCTTGCCGATGACGAACTTCACGACGACGTCGCCCGCGGGCGGCACGGGCTCGAGCGCGAGCTCGGGCGGGTACTCGACGACGAGATCGCCCTCGGCCACCGGCGGCACGATGCGGCTCACCGGATCGTCGGCGGGTGACTCCGTCGGCGACGTGGTCGGGCTCGCGGGCGCGGACGCGAGGGCACGCGGGCTCACGGTGACGCCGACGAGCGCGACGCCCCAGCGAAACGCCGTCGTGACGGTCGCACCCGCGCGACCGCGCCGCGACGACGCGCGTTCGCGACGAGCCGGTGGCGTGGGCGGGGACACCAGGGCGCGCGAGACTCTAACAGCGTGACCGCATCGCCCCAAGGGGCTGCGGACCCCGCGTGTGATCGTGCGCGCTCGCGTTTCCTGCGCCATGTCCCCCGGCCGCAGTCCCTGCTAGAAGCCGGCCCATGCGTCGTTCGTCCCTTCGCTTCGCCTCCTGCCTCCTCGCGCTCGCCATCCCCTTCGTCGCGTGTCTGTCCGCGGACACCAACGGCGACGGCGACACCGGCTCGGCCGACGACGACGGCGACGACGACGGATCGGGCAGCGCGACCGGCGAGCCCGGCCCCGAGGACAACGATGCCGCGTGCATGGACGGCATCGACAACGACGACAACAACTTCATCGACTGCGACGACTTCGATTGCTCGATGAACCCCGACGTCACCGTGTGCGGCGGGTCCTCCACGCCGGGCGACGACGACGGCACCGGCGGCAGCCCCGAGGACAACGACGCGGCGTGCAGCGACGAGATCGACAACGACGGCAACGGCTACATCGACTGCGACGACTTCGATTGCTCGATGAACCCGGACGTCACGGTGTGCGGCGGCGGTCAGGACACCGGCAACGGCATGCCGGAGGACACCGACGAGCTGTGCAGCGACGGGGTCGACAACAACGAGAACGGCTACCTCGACTGCATCGACTTCTCGTGCTCGATGAACGACGACGTCACCGTGTGCGACGGCCCCGAGGACTCCAACGAGGCCTGCATGGACGGCTGGGACAACGACGACGACGAGCACATCGACTGCCAGGACTTCGACTGCACGATGAACCCCGAGGTCACCGTGTGTCCGCCGGAGAACACCGACGAGCTGTGCTCCGACGAGCGCGACAACGACCTCGACGGCTACATCGACTGCGACGACTTCGACTGCTCGGAGAATCCCGACGTCACGGTGTGCGCCGGCGGCTCGAGCGACGGCGGCGGCTCGTCCTCCTCCAGCGGGGGCTGATCGCGCCCGGTCAGTCCTCTTGCAGCGCGCGCAGCTTCGCCGCCGCGCGCTCGTGATCCTCGATTGCGGCCTGCAGGCGCTCGCGCTGCGCTTCGGCGCTCGCCTGCGTGCGCGTTCGCGAGCTCGCCGCGCGATCGACCTTGCGCTGCAGCTCCTTCAGCTCGTGCACGAGCGCGTCGTGGGCGTCCGCGGCCTCGCGTGCCGCGGTCTCGGCCTCGTCGCTCTCCCGCCGACGCGCGTCGAGCTCGCGGGCCGTGCGGGTCGCGTCCTCGCGCGCCGCCGCGATCGCGGCGCGACGGGCCTCGGCCTGCTTCGCGGCGGCCTCGCGCGCCCGGTCGCGGGCCGGCTCGCGGGCCGGCTCGGGCTCCGGCGCGCGCGCGGGCTCGCGGGGCGCCGGCGCGAAGCCGCCGAGGGCGAACGTGTCGTCGAAGCCCGGCGGATCGAGATCCTCCGCGAGACACCCGGGCCCCGGCTCCGGCCATCCGCGCGTCGCGATCGCCTCGAGCGTCGTGCCGATCCGTCGCAACAGCGCCGGTGCTGCGTTGTTGCCCGCATCCGTGAGGATCGCTTGCGCGCGCGCGAGCAGCTCGCCATGCGCGTCGCGGTGCTCGCGAGTCGCGACGTGCCGCTCGCTGGGCCCCGCGCCGCTCGACAGCGCGTCGCGCAGACGCGTCGCCGCTGCCAAGAAGGCAGCGAAGCGCGGCTCGTCGCGCCAGAACAGCTGGTCCACCGCCCACGCCGACACGCTCGGCTTCGCGAGGGCCTTCACCGCAGCAGCCAGCGTCTTGTCGCGGCTCTTGAGCTCCGCCGCGAGCCGGTTGCGCTCCGCGGTGAACTCCGTGAGCGCGCCGCGATAGAGCGCCGCGGCATGCTCCGACAGCTCGCTTGGCGCAGGCACCGGAGCGATCCTATACTGCAGCGGCGTGTCGCCTGGGGCGGCGCGTCGCCTGGAGCGGCGCGTCGCGGCCTGTAGGCGCCGCGGGCGCGGAACGTTCCATCGCCATGGCGATCTCGCAGCGAAAGCTCCTCGGTGCCGGCGTGCTCGCGGTCGGGCTCGCCCTCGTCGCGACGTGGACACTGTCGAGGCGCGGTGAGGACGTGATGGACACGCTCGTGGGGCCCGACGCGGATCCGGTGGATCCGGTCGACGACGCGTCGCGAGAGCGCGACGAGCGGAGCGCCATCGCGCGCAACCTCGGCAACATGCGCGAGCGGGAACAGGATGCGGCGAACCGCACGGTGGTCGATCCGGATGCCGCGACGCCGATCGATCGCGCGAGCGCGGAGCGTGGCTTCGATCGGATCATGCGCAAGGTCGAGCGGGTGGGCTCGGCCCGCACGAAGCTCGAGCGCGAGGAGTGGGACGACCTCTACCGCAACGCGAACGATGCGTTCTCGGCCCTGTCGATCCACCTCGACGCCACCGATCCGGCCGACAACGCAGCGTTGGAAGAGGCCCACGCACGCATGTTGGAAGGCCTCGATCGCGTGCGGGTGCGCGGCAACAAGAAGCTCGTGGACTAGGAACCGATGCGCATCACTCCGCTCGCCGTCGTCGCTCTCGCTTCCACGCTCGCGGGTTGCCCGACGAAGCCCGATGCGGAGAAGGGCCCCGAGCTGCCCGACGTCGGCATCGGGCAGTCGAGCGATGCTCCGCCGCCGGGGCTCGACCGACCGATCGCGCGCGGCGACCTCTCGCGCGTCGCCGAGGTGGGCCGGTGGCTGCACGCGGCGGAGCACGCCGTCGAGCTCGCGACCGCGCACGCGGTGACGCCGCGCGGCGACTTCGCGAACGACCTCGTGCTGCCGCTCGTCGACGTCGATCCGGGCGCCACGTCGGCGCAGGTCGTGTTCGTGCGGATCCCCGGCGGCAAGGCGGCGATCCAGCTCGAGCCGAACGAGGACCCGCCTTCGGTCGCGAACGCCGAGCGCTGGATGATGGTGTCGCTCTTGCTCGGGCCCGACAAGGTGCTCGACACGCAGGTGCTGCACGGCCGCGTCGCGCCGGCGAGCGACGAAGGCGTGCGCGTGTCGGCGCTGCTCGCCGCCACGATCGAGCTGCAACGCATCGCGCCCGGGCAGGCCTTCCACCGCTTCGATCGCCGCATGGTGGCGCCGCCGCCCGTGAAGAAAAAGGACGCCGAGCGCGGCTTCGTCACGAACGTCTACGCGCTCGCCGTCGCACCGAATGGTCCCGATCTCGAGATCGTCGTCGACTTCCCGCCGCTCAAGGGCTTGCCGCCGATCCTGCAGCACGACGTCGTGCATCCGTCGGGCGCGTTCGACCGCGTGCCGCTCGAGCTGCGTCGACCCGAGCCGAGCCCACTCACCGTCGCGCGAATGTCATGGTGCACGCCACGGATGGCCGCTACGAGGTCTCCGGCCGATCGGGCGCGGTCGAGCGTCTGCCATGAACGTCGTGAGCCACCACAGCGGGCCACGAACGTGCGTCGCGTGGGGGCCCGATGGTAGATTGGTGGAGTGCGCTCGTCCTGCCGCACGACGCTCGCGCTCCTGTCGACGTTGCTCGCACCTGCGTGCTCGAGCCTCGGCGGTGTAGAGCTGCAAGGCGGCGCCGAAGGCCGCTTCACGGCCGGTGACGACGAGCCGCCGTACGACGACGACGAGGATCGCCCGCCGAGTCCCAGCAGCGGCGACGACGGCACCTCGGGCGGACACGACGGCGACGATCCGCTCCAGCCCCCGCAGGGCACGACCGGCACCGACGACGGCGAGAGCTCGAGCGGCGAAGGGGACGACGGCACGGACGGCACGAGCGGGGACCCCGGTCCGGACGACACGACCGAGGGCGACGGCGACACCACGACGGAGCCGCCGACGAACGGCGTCGACTCTGCGAGTGCGGGCACGGACGACGGCAGCACGACCGACACCGACGACTGCACGGACGCCGAGTGTCTCCCGGTGTGCGACCCGACCTGGGACACATGGTGCGGCCAGCCCTGCGACGAAGCCGAGAGCGCGTGTGCGGCCGAGGGCGGCGTCGTCGTGTCGTGCGATGCAGGCGTGTGGACCTGCGAGCGCTGACGCGGGCCACGAACGTGCACGCGAACTGATAACCTGCTTCGGTGGACGACTCGTCCGGCAGCGCGGGGGCTCCCGGTGCGAGCGCGCCCGAGCACCACGACCTCGAGCCGGGCGCGGTCATCCAGTTCACGAAGCGGTTCCAGGTCGTGGGCCAGCTCGGTGAGGGCGGCATGGGCAAGGTCTTCAAGGCCTTCGACCCGTTCATGAACCGCTACGTCGCGCTCAAGGTGATGAAGGTCGACGTGCCCGAGTCGGAGCAGCGTCGCTTCCGGCTGGAGGCGCGGCTGTGCGGCAGCTTCGCCCACCCGAACCTGCCGCGCGTGCTCGACCTCGGCACCACGCGCGAGCACGGGCTCTTCTGGTTCGCGATGGAGTTCCTCGAGGGCCGGGACATCCGCGGCGCGATGGAGCAGGGCCGCACCGTGCCGCTGCACGTGTTGTGCGAGATCTTCCGCCAGGTGCTCGACGCACTGCACTACATCCACCTCCGCGGCATCGTGCACCGCGACATCAAGCCGGCGAACATCTTCGTCACCCGCGACCCGTTCGACCCCGAGCTGCGCCCCGTCAAGGTGCTCGACTTCGGTGTGGCCCGCGTGCTCGAGGACCCGACGCCGGAGGACCCCACCCTGATCCTGGGCGATCCGCGCTACATGGCGCCCGAGCAGACGCGGCCCGCCGCCGCGGTGGACGGGCGGGCCGATCTGTACGCGCTCGGAATCACGTTCTTCGAGGCGATCACCGGCGTCCACCCCTTCGAGGACTGCTTCGAGGAACATCCCCGCGAGATCATGCGGGCCCATCGGGAGCGACCGCCGGCGATGCCGAGCTCGTACCTGCCGGGCGACACCCCGACCGACGAGGCCGAGGCCATCGACGGCTTCTTCATCGCGGCGTGTGCGAAGCTCCCCGCCGAGCGCTTCACGAATGCACGCGTGATGAAGCGTGCGCTCGGCGAATTGATGCGCTTCGCGGATCGCCGGCACCCCTGATTCCCGGGCCCCCCGGTCTCGTGTTGCGTTACACTCCCGCGCATGTACAAGGCGTTGCTCCTCGCAGGCCTCGCGCTCTTCGTCGGATGTCGGAAGACCGACACGCTCACCGTCGCGCCGACCGAGGCGGAACCGGCCGAGCTGGTACCGTCGCCGCAGCTGCAGGAGTGGCAGTACAAGAAGGTCCTCTTGTTGCCACCGGCCGAGGCGGTGGACAAGAAGAAGGTCGAGGCCAAGGTCGCCGCGGAGAAGGACGCGTCGTACTACGTCGGCAAGCTCGAGAAGTCGATGCTCGCGCTGGGCTTCCAAGTGATCTCGCCCGAGATCGTCGCTCGCGTGGAGAAGTCGCTCGGCAAGGGGCACGCGAAGCTGTCGCCGGTGGAGAAGGCGATGGTGCTCGGCCGCGAGACGCAGTCCGAAGCCGTGATGGTGCTCGACTCGGTCTCCGTCGTGGGCGCCGAGGCGTACTTCGACATCGACAAGATGAAGGCCACGCGTGTCGAGCCGAGCCGCGTGAAGGAGCGCACCAAGAAGCGGAAGATCCGGAAGAAGGGGCGCTACTACGACTCGCACTCCGAGGAGTGCCTCGTGCGCGTGCCGTACTACGAGATCCGCGTCGAGGCGCGCTTGATCGACTCGGCGTCCGGCAGCGTGCTGTGGGTCGGCTCCGGGCACGAGACCGTGCTCGATGCGCTGAAGGGCAGCTGGGTCGCGAAGGTCGACAAGCGGTGCAAGATCGTCGAAGAGAACTACATCTTCGTGGACTTCCTCGGCGACGAGACGACGCTGGCGACCACGGTCGCTGCGCTGTTCGACCGCTTGCTCGGGCCGATGAAGGTGGCCGCATTCGCCGGCAAGCCGATCGTCGTCGAGAAGAAGAAGCCGCCGGAGAAGCCGCCGGAGAAGCCGCCCGAGCCCGAGCCGCCGAAGGTGAAGACCGCGATCATCTCGGGCGACAAGGCCGCGTTGCGCATGGGGCCCAGCAAGAAGGATCGCCGGATCCGCTACGTGCCGCGCAAGGCCCAGGTCGAGATCCTCGAGATGATGGGCGAGTGGGCCAAGGTGAAGCTGCAGGACGGCTCCATGGGCTGGATGCACGAGTCCACGTTCATCATGAAGGAGTGAGGTCGTCCGCTCACGTGTCCATGCGGTGACGTCGGCGTGGCAGGGCCGTTAGACTCGGTCCATGGCTCGCCTCCGCTTGGTCTCCCTGGTCGTCGGCTCCTGCCTGCTCGCGTCGTGTGGCGACGACGGTGAGTCGGGCGACGGCACGACCGGTGGGGGCGACGACTCGAGCTCGAGCAGCACCGCGCCGGTCGACACGTCGAGCTCGGGCGGGGGCCCCGACACGTCGAGCTCGGGCGGCGCGGACACGACGACGACGGGGGCCGATCTGCCCGATCCGTTGCCGCCGTTGTCGGCCGCGCCGCTCACGACCGACGAGCGCCGGGTGCCGATGCACGCGACCGATCCCGATCCGGTGCTCGACGTGCGGATCCCGGGCGAGCTCGATCAACTGCTCGCGGACGGCTACGGCGTGGAGGACGTGGTCGAGGGCGAGCCCATCACCGACATCACGGCCGACGGCATGCCGGCGCCCGAGCCCGGGGCCGCGCCGCAGCTGCTCGCGCGCTTCGTGCACCTCGCCGACACGCAGCTGCCCGACGACGAGTCGCCCACGCGCGTGATCAGCCTCGACAACCCCGTCACGTCGGGCGCGTTCCGGGCGCAGGAGGCGTACGCGTGCCACATGCTCAACGCGGCCGCGCGCACGATCAACGCCGTGAACGGCAGGATGGAGCTCGACTTCGTGGTGCTCGGGGGCGACAACGCCGACAGCGCGCAGAAGAACGAGCTGCAGTGGTTCGTCGACGTGCTCGACGGTGCGCCCGTGGTGCACTGCGACTCCGGGGCCGACGACGATCCGGTGCCGGGACCCGGCAACGATCCGAAGGATCCGTTCGCACCGGTCGGGCTCGACGTGCCCTGGTACTGGGTGATGGGCAACCACGACGTGCTCGTGCAGGGCAACTTCACGATCGAGACGCGCGAAGCGATTGCGGTCGGTGATTCCACCGCGGACGTCGTGCGCGACTGGAGCATGCCGGGTGGGCCGCTCGTCGAGTCGCCGGTGATCGCCGATCCGGAGCGCGATCTGTTGTCGGGCGTCGAGCTGCTGGACCTCGTGCGCGGCAGCGGCGACGGCCACGGCATCGACGAGGCGACGGCAGGCACCGGCAAGGCGAGCTACACGTTCGACGTGCCGGACACGCCGCTGCGCTTCGTCGTCGTCGACACCGCGGCGCAGACCGGTGCGGCGTCCGGGCTCGTGCGCCAGGTGGAGGTCGACGCGTTCCTGCGGCCCGCGCTCGACGCAGCCGAGGCCGACGGCAAGTGGGTGATCCTCGCGTCGCACCACGCGTCCGACACGTTCGGCACCGGCGGTGGCGTGGGCGGCATGGAGCAGCCCGATCCGCTGTCCACCGAGGACTGGCAGGCGTTGCTCGGCGAGTACGACAACGTCATCGCGCACCTGTGCGGCCACTCGCACGTGCATCGCGTGCTGCCGATCGCGCCGATGGGCGGCCACGCGTACTGGGAGATCATCACGTCGGCCATCGCCGACCATCCCCATCAGATGCGGATCCTCGAGGTGCGCGACGAGGACAACGGCTTCATCACGATCACCGCCGTCGCGCTCGACTTCTCGGTGGAGGACGACGTGCTGGGCGCCGAGGCGCGCGAGCGCGGGATCACGGACACGACGGCCGGGTGGAACCTGACCGGCGAGGGCCTGCTCGAGGACCGCAACGTGCGGATCTGGATTCCCACGCCGTGAGACGCTCGTTCGCGCTCGCCCTGCTCGGCCCCGCGTGCGGCGACGCGGCCGACGGGGGCGCGACGACGACGGGCGGATCGAGCACGACGTCGAGCGCGATCGCGAGCGAGGACGACGGCGCCTCGAGCAGCGACGCGACGACGCAGGCGAGCTCGTCCGGCGCGGACACGAGCAGCAGCGGCGACGCGTCGACCGACGACGGCTCGACGACCGAGCCGGATCCGGGCGTGCCGACGGTCGAGCCGACCGACGGCACCTTCACGTTCGATCCGCGGGTCGGCATCGCGGGCATGGGCTCGCTGCTCGTCGGCGAGATCGATCTCGTCGACGGCTTCGGCACCGTGGTCGTCGACGGCGAGTCGTTGCCGGCGCTCGTGCATCACGAGCAGCCGTTCGGCGAGTGGACGCTCTATCAGGCGATCGCGGTCGCGCCGAGTGGCTGGACGCTGCTCTGGTTCTACTGCCGCGACGGAGAGCTCACCGACGTCTACCTCGAGAGCACGTCGGGCCAGCAGCTCGTGCCCGAGAGCACCGAGGGCACGTGCGCGATCGAGCCGGGACCGGTCGAGGTCGCCGTGCAGTTCCCGGCGACGGAGCTCGCGGTCGTCTACAACGGGGATCCGTTCGCGATCGACGGGCCGGACCTCGCGGTCGTCGACGGCGAGCTCGGGTCCGCGACGATCGACGGGCAGTCGTGGATCGTCGCGCCGTTCGAGACCGTGGACTGCACCGCCTGTGGCGGCGCGGGCTGGTACGAGGTGCACGTGGTGCTGTGGGATCCGCAGGGCGAGCGGGCGTGCTTCGCCATCCTCTACCTGCACGGGCCGGGGGCCGAAGGGGACGGGGTGCAGATCGCGTACGCGATCGCGCTGCCCGACCTCGACGATCCGATCGGCAACGTCGTGCTCGACGCGACCTGGCAGTTCGGCGGGCGGTAGCGCGCCCGCGAGTGCGCGAGTCGGGCACCGCTGCCCAACTGGGGCGCGGCCGGATGGACGATCTTTGCGCTCGTGTGAATGCCGGACGTAGTGCCATCGTCGGCACGGCACTTGCAAGGTTGGTCTCCCATGCATCCCATCCGCGTCGCCGGAACCGTGGTCGTTGCCGTGTTGCTCGCCTCCGGGTGTCGCCCCCGCGTGTTCTCGGACACCGCCGGCTTCCAGATCGTCGGCCACGCGCCCCCACCGGCCGTGGTCGCCACACCGGTGCCGAGCCGCATCGAGCTGCGCGAGAAGGTCCAGTTCGCCCACGACTCGCACAAGATCCTCGAGGTGTCGCACGCCGTGCTCGACGAGGCGGCCTCCGCGATCCTGGCCGAGCCCCGCATCCGGAAGATCCGCGTGGAAGGCCACGCGAGTGCGGACGGCAACGACCAGCACAACCTCGAGCTGTCGCAGCGTCGCGCCCGTGCGGTGCGCCTCTACCTCGTCGGCAAGGGTGTGCCGGAGGGCAAGCTGATCTCCGAGGGCTACGGCGAGACCCAGCCGATCGCGGACAACGAGACGCCCGAGGGCCGCGAGGCCAACCGGCGCGTCGAGCTCGAGGTGATCGAGCAAGACGACGCGGCGCCGACCACCGCGGCGCCTTAGCTCTGCTCCTCGGCGTACTCGCAATCGGCCACGAAGGCGCGCGCGAGCTCTTCGTTCGTCGGGTAGTCGTCGATGACGACGGCGTTCTCGTCGAGCTCGCGTAGCGACAGCGGATCGAGGTTGATCGTGCCGACGAGCGACACGTCGCGATCGATCACCATCGTCTTCGCGTGCATCATGCCGGGCTGGTACTCCCATACGCGCACGCCGTAGTCGGTGAGCTCGTCGTAGTGCATGTTCTGCACGCCCCACGACGTCTTCGAGTCGCTCTTCTCGCCGGCCGTCAGCACGCGCACGTCGACGCCGGCGATCGCCTTGGCCACGAGCTGGTCGCGGATCGTCTCCGACGGGACGAAGTAGGCGTTCGCGATCCACAGCCGCTCGTCGGCGGCGGCGATCAGCAGCTGCGTGAGTCGATCGGCGCGTGTGAGCACCGGTGCGCCCGCGCTCGTGACGAACGCAGCGCGTGCGTGCCCGCGCGGCCGCAGCTCCGGGAACGCGGATGCCGGCAGCAGCTGTCCGCCCGCCTCGAGCCAGCTCTCCGCGAACGCGTGTTGGCCGTACCGCACGGCCGGGCCGGCCACACGCACGGCGACGTCGCGCCACTCGTCCTTGCGGCGGCCCGTTCCGAGCCACTCGTCGCGCACCCCGAAGCCGCCGGTGAAGGCGATGCGACCGTCGACGACCACGACCTTCCGGTGGCCGCGCGCGATCTCTGCATCGGGACGCAGCGAGCGCAGCTCGCAGCCGGCGGCCTCGAGCTGCGGTGCGACGTCCTTGCCGAAATCGGGGCTGCCGAACGCGTCGACGACGATGCGGCACTCGACACCGGCGCGCGCGCGCGCCGAGATCGCACTCACCATGCGATCCGACGCGGTGCCGTCCTCCCAGATGTAGACGAGCACGTGGATGCTCGCCTGCGCGCCCGCGAGGTCGCGCTCGAGCGCGTCGAACACCGCGCCGTCGTGGATCACCTCGACGTCGTGACCGGGCTGCATGTCGACGCCGAGGTTCTGGAAGAGCGCGATCGAGAAGCCGTCGCCGTGGTCGGGCACGTCGCGGAGCTCGAGTCGAGGGCTGTCGTCGAAGTCGAAGAACCAATCCACCGTGAACCACACGGTGGCCGCGAGCAGGACGCCCAGCGCGAACACGAGGCCCCAGCGCGCGGACAGCCCGCGGTCGAGCCGCTCTCCCAGTGCACGGATCGACGTTCCTCGCATGGGCTCGCGAACGGGCTAGCACGCGCGCGCCCGCGCTCAATCCGGGGGCTACAGCTCGGACCGGTTTCGGACGACTCCGGCTGTCGATGACGACGTCGACCCGCGCGCTCGCGTGTGTGCTCGTGCTGTGCTCGTGTGCTCCGCGCACCGCCACCGAGGCGCCGCCGCAGCCCGGGCCGCCGGCGCCCGTGGCCGATGCGGAGCCGGCCCCGCCCCCGCCTCCGCCGCCGAAGGTGCCCGAGGGCGCGTTCGCGATCGGCACGTTCAACCTCGACTGGGCGATCGATGCGGCCGACGTGCCGCGCACGAGCCAAGGCAAGGAGAACCGCGCGAAGACCGAGGCCGACTGGGAGTGGAAGCGCGACGCGATCGGCGAGCTGCTCGCGAAGGAGCGGCTCGACGTCGTGGGCCTGCAGGAGCTCGGTGGCGAGCGCGAGCTCGCCGACATCGCGTGGGCGATCGAGCAGAAGGGCGGCTACCACTACGACTACGCGACGGTCGAGACCGACGACAAGGCCACCGGTCTGCACGTGGGGCTCTTGTCGCGCTGGCCGATCTCCGACGCGCGCAGGTTGGACGCGAACATGCGCAAGCAGATGGCGGCCGACGTCGAGCTGCCGTCGGGCGACACGGTCACGGTGGTCGTCGTGCACGCCCGCTCCGGTCACTATCCCGCGTATCTCGCCGACCGTCGCAAGCAGGCGCGCTCGGTGAAGCACTCGATCGTGCAGATCGCTCGCAAGCACCCGGTCGTGGTGCTCGGCACGTTCCACGACGTGTACACGCCGTCGTTCGCCGAGTATGCCGGCTCGAGCGTGGGCATCTTCGCCGGCGCGAGCACGAAGACGCCGACCGACGACTGCCAGGACTCCGCCGCGCACGTGGGCGAGACCACGGTCTCCGACACGCCGACCCACCGCATCTTCAGCTGTGGGCTGTGGCTGTCGGGCGCCTGGTCGTCCGGCCGCGAGCTCGTCGTGCGCGGACCCGTGGATCCGCCCGATGCGCGCTGGACCGACGTCCCGGTGGACCAGGATCCGAAGCGTGACATCGGCGAGCACCTCGTCGTGTGGGCGGAGATCGCGATGCCGAAGCACGAGGCGGCGGAGAGCGCGAGCGGCACCGACGAGCCGGGCGCTTGACGTCCCCGTCCGTTTGACGGCGACGCGGAGGTCGCCCATGCTGAGTCCGTACCGCCGGTGCGGTGGTCACGGGTATTGGGATGGGTTCGTGTCCGCGCTTCCTCGTCGTTGCCGTCGTGCTCGCGGGATGCGGTCGCACGCCCGTGTACGCGCGGCCGGACGACGACGTCGGCGCTGACGGCACGGACGAGGGCGACTCGTCGGGCCCCGGCTTCACGAGCACGACCGCGAGCGAGAGCAGCAGCACCGGCGATCCCATCGAGTGCGATCCGATCACGGGCCTGTGCCCACTCGAGCTGAAGCTGCGCCGCGCCGTCGACATCCTGTTCGTCGTCGACAACTCCGGCTCGATGGGCGGCGAGCAGGGCACGCTCGTGCAGAGCTTCGCGTCGTTCGTGAGCGTGCTCGAGGATCAGAAGGTCGGCGCGAACTACCGCATCGGCGTCACCACCACGGCGGGCGATGGACTGCTGCGCGCGACGAGCTGCCGCTCGCGACTGCACGAGTTCCAGTTCGAGTGGATGTTCGGCACGCTCGACGAGCGCGACCGCGGCTGCCGCGATCACTGCGTCTACGAGACCCTCGACATCGCCCAGCCGTGGGTCGAGAAGAGCGAGGGCACCACGAACCTGCCGCCCGGCGTCGACATGGCCGCGGCGCTGCAGTGCATCGGCCCTCAGGGCATCAACGGCCCCGGCTTCGAGGCGCCGCTCGAGGCGATGCGCGCGGTCATCGAGGACCCGACGAGCGGCTTCCTGCGCCAGGACGCGCTGTTCGCCGTCATCTTCCTCACCGACGAGGCCGATTGCTCGGGCTCGCAGTTCGAGCACGACTGGCTGCAGTTCGAGGGCACGCCGTTCTGGAGCGACCCCACGCGCTCGACGTCCGGCGCGTGCTGGAACGCCGGCGTCACGTGCATCGGCGGGCCGACGATCTACGACGACTGCTTCCCCGAGGACAAGGATCACTCGGGCAATGCGACGTCGGATCCGGACTCCGCGGTGCTCTATCCGGTGCAGCGCTACATCGACACGGTCAACGATCTCGCGCAGAAGAAGCAGGCCGAGGGCGGGCAGGGGCAGGTGCTGCTCTCGCTCATCGCCGGCGTGCCGCTCGACTACCCGGAGACCGGCGAGATCGTGTACCAGCTCTCCGACTTCCCCGATTTCAACCTCGAGTACGGCATCGGACCGGCGTGTGATCGCGGCACCGAGACGGTCAACGACCCGCCGGGCATCCCCGACGTGCGCATGCGGCAGGTGGTGGAGTCGTTCGCCGGCGAGGACCCCAACGTCTTCTCGATCTGCTCCGACGACTACGGCGTCGCGCTCGTGTCGATCGCCGAGGCGATCGGCAACATCACGGAGCGCGCGTGCGTCGGCGGCTGCGTGGCCGACGACAACACCAACAAGCCGGGCCTGCAGCCGAGCTGCACGCTGGTCGAGCGCTTTCCGCCCGACGCCGGCATGGCGGATCGGCCGGTCGAGGCCTGTCGCATCACGCCCGAGGGCTGGGAGTTCCCGAGCGACGCGGCGGACGCCTGCTATCGCGCGCTGGTCGACGCCACCGGCTCGACGCCCACCACCGTCGACGACATGACGCAGCAGTGCATCACGCGGGGCTTCAACCTCGAGCTCATCGTCGAGCGCCGGCCCGAGGTCCCGATCCCGTCGGGCACCGCGATCGACGTGGACTGCAACTTGTTGGCACAGCCCGGCGTGACCTGCGAGGACGTGTAGCCGTTCACGTACGCTCGAGGTGCTGTACGAGCAGCCGCCCGAGCCACCGCCGGAACCGCAGCCCCGCTTCGGGATCGCCGAGCGACGCGAGGTCGAACGCCGACTGGCCGGCGATCGCCTGGCCGAAGAGCGCGAGCGCCGAGAGCAGCACCGTGAACATCGTGTCGTCGAAGTCTGCGCCCGCGGGGCGCAACGCGTGGGTCGCCTTCGCGATCGCGGTCCAGTTCGCGCGCGCGGCCGGAGCGACGCTCGGCGCGTAGCCGGACAGGAGCAGCCACGCCATCGTGCGCGCGTGGCCGCGATCCGCCAGCGTCTCGTACACGCGATCGAGCAGGGCCTCGGGGCCGGGCGTACCGGTCGTCGCGCCCGCGAACGCCTGCACGAGATCCTGCTCGAGTCGCTGCATCGCGCGGTCGACCACCGCGTGCACGAGTGCTTCGCGACTGCCGAAGTGGTGGAGCACCGCGGGATGCGAGATGCCCACGTCCGCGGCGATCTCCTGCAGCCGCAGTGCGGCGGGTCCCGCCGCCGCGAGCCGTCGCTCCGCCGCGTCGAGGATCTCGGCCCGCGCTTCCTCGGGCTTGCGGCGCCGCCTCGTCTCCACCGCCTTCATGATGAGCCGCCGGATTGTTGTTGACAACCTTGTCGGTAGCGCTATTAACAGATTTGTAAATAATGAGAACGAGCTCTCCGGGGGCCGCCAGGCCCCAGAAAGGCGAAATCACGATGCGACCCGAACCCCACGACCCCATGCCCGTCGCCGCCCGCGGCACCGTCCTCGAGCGGCGTTTCCTGGCCCGGCTCGTGCGGCGGCCGGCCGGCCGCGCGTTCCTGCTCGGCTTCATGGAAGACGCGGAGGAGAGCGACGAGGCGAACGTGTTCGACACGCTGTTGGCGCGCGTGGACGACGAGCGGCTGCACAGGCTCGTTCGCATCCACCGCGACGACGAGACGCGTCACGCGCAGATGATGCACGAATGCGTCGTGCGCACCGGCATCGTGCCGGGCAAGCTGCCCGATCGACTGCGCATCGTCCTGCGCATCGACGAGGAGATGGACGGGTTCGCGGAGCGCTTCGTCGCGAACGACGGCGGCGTCATGGAGGCGTACCTCCTGCTGCAGGTGATCGAGGAGCGTGCGGTCATGCGGTTCCCGCTCATCGCGAGCGCGCTGCGACCCGTCGATCCCCAGAGCGCGGACACGGTGATGCGCATCGTCGAGGACGAGGCGCGCCACGTCCGCTACGCCCGCGCGATCAGCTCGAAGTACGCGCCCGACCCGCAGACACGGACACGCGCGCTCGCGAGGTTCCGCGCCGCGGAGCAGCGCGCCTTCGAGGCCCACGGCCGCGACTTCCTCGCGCACGCGGTCGCGCACGACTTGCTCGACGTGGGCCCGATCGAGCGGATGCTCTGGCGCGGACTCGCGTCCGCTCCGCTCACTGGGCGCCGACGGGCGCCGCTGCAGGAGCCGGCCGCGCGATCCAGTTGAACGCCTGGAACGGGTAGACGAGCGCCTTCTCGAACCGGTCGCGCTGGATCGGCCCCGCCCCGACGAGGAAGTCCTTGGGCAGGAAGATGTCGTAGCCGTAGCTCGTGAGCAGGTCGTGCAGGTCGCCCGGCTGGTAGCCGAACGCGACCGGGCCCGACGGGCTGCACTCGAACAACATGATCGGCCGATCGCGATCGAGCAGACGCCGCGCACCCTTGAGCACGAACAGCTCGGCGCCCTCGACGTCGATCTTCACGAAGTCGATGGTCGGCAGGTCGTCGGTCATCTCGTCGAGGCGCTGACACTTCACGACGATCTCGCGGAACGTGCCCTCGCCGTGCCGCGCGAGCCCGCTGAAGCCCGTCTGCTTCTCGTTGATGAAGAAGCTCGACGTGCCTTCCTTGTCGGACAGCGCCGTGTCGTGGATGCGCACGCCGGGGAACTTGCGACGCAGGAACGAGACCTTCTCGGGGATCGCCTCGAACGCGATGTGATTGCCGCGCGGAGCGAGCCGCACGATCTCGCTCAGCATCGAGCCGAAGTGGCAACCGATGTCGAGGCAGTTCGCGTCGGGGCGCAGCACCTGCGCGAGCACGCGCTCGACCCGGCCGTCCTCCAGATAGATCTCCTTGAGCTCGGGGTTCACGAGCTGCTTCAGGGATCGCACGATCGCACGGACGCGCTTGGCCGGACGCTCGAGTGGCGTACCGATGAGCTCGTATCGAAGGCTCTTCAACATCTCGCGGTTCCTTCCGAGGTCGGGCGCACGCGTGAGCTCATCCCGTCACGAACGAGTCGCTAGCTTTCACGAAGGCCAGTGTGTTGTCCACCGGCCCGCATCGTGCCGCCCGCCGGCAGCGCCGCGCCGTCGAGAACGTGCGGCGAAACGTGCTCCCGCGCGCGCACTTGCGGATGCGAGCCGCGGGCGCGACCCTGACCCCACGTGCCCGCGATTTCTCGACGCACCGCGGTCGACCCCCAGCGCCGCAATCAATGGCTGTTTCCGAGCGGCGCGCGCGTCGTTCGGCCCGCCGACATCGAGGTGCTCCTGCCGATCACGCCCGAGGATCACTGGGACACGGGCGATCTTCTGCTCGCGCAGGTGCAGGCGCCGGTGGGCTTCGTCGATCGCATGGAGAACGTGAACCGCTGCGTCGGCATCGAGTTCCGCGACGCGCCGCTGCATCCAGGGACCGTCGCCGTCGTGGTGCTCGCACCGCGCGCCGGCACCAACACGTGCATCGCCGAGGTGCCGCGCCATCCCGTCGAGGAGCTGCACCTGCACTGCGTCGGTGGGCAGGCCGGGCTCGTCGTGCCCGGCAGCCAGCACAGCGTGCTCTACCGCGCTCCGCTCACGCGGGTGCGGGTGCTGGCGCGACTCGGCGATCGCGAGGGGCGCCCCATCAACACGCGCGCGTTCGGGCCGGCCTCCGAGGTCGGCGCGCGATCGAACGCGTCGCGCGACCCCGAGCTCGTCCTCGTCGTCGGCTCGGACATGGACGTCGGCAAGATGACGGCGGCGCGCCGCATCATCTATTGCCTGCGCGCGATGGGCCGGCAGGTCGTCGCCGGCAAGGCCACGGGCATCGCGTCGCTCGAGTACCTCGGCACGATGTTCGACGCCGGCGCCAGCGCGGTCGCCGACTTCGCCGACTTCGGCGAGCCCGCCACCGTCGACCTCCCGCGTCGGCGCGTGTTGCAGCTCTTCTTCCGGCTCCTCGATCACCTGCGCTCGGCGTGCGCCCCCGACGGCATGATCGTGATCGGGCTCGCCGACGGCATCTGGTACCCCGAGACGCGCTGCCTGCTCGAGGACGAAGAGGTCCGCAAGCGCGTGGGCCACGTCGTGTTCGCGTGCACGGGCGTCCTCGACGCGCAGAACGGCCTCGCGAAGCTCGAGCGCTGGGGCTACGGCGACAGGATCCGCGCGGTGTCCGGCCGCGTCGCGAACAGTGGCCTGTTGCGCGCGCACCTGCCCGAGATCATCGGCAATCGCTATCCGCTCTTCGATGCGCTCGACTACGACGCGTCGCCCGAGACGGTGGCTGCGCTGTTCGAGGGGCCGGCGTGACGCGCCACGCCGCGCTGGTGCTCGCGCTCGCGGTCGCGTGCGGCGAGGACGGCGAGGGCGAGGGTGGCACGACGGGCGGCAGCGCCGACGACGACGGTGCGTCGGCCACGATGTCCGGCTCGATGACGATGTCGGGCTCCGCGTCCGCGAGCGACGACACGGACGGCTCGGCCTCGGCGACCACCGCGGGCAGCGAGAGCGTCGACGACACGGGATCGCCACCGGTCGAGTGCACCGACGAGTGTCGGTTCGTGCGCGCGGGCGCTGCCGGCAGCGGGGCCGACTGGGACGACGCGATGCCGGCCCTGCCGGATCCACTCGGGCGCGGCCTCGTGTACTTCGTCGCGGCGGGCAGCTACCCCGGCGCGACGTTCGACGATCCGGGCGGCACCGATCCGATCCGCGTGTTGCGGGCGACCGCCGACGATCACGGCACCGACGCCGGCTGGGATCCCGCCTACGCGGAAGGGCTCGCGGAGTTCGGACCGCTCGTGCTCGCCGCACCGGGGCTCGAGCTCGACGGACGGGGAGCGCTTCGCATCGTCGGCACACTCGAGAGCACCGTGGTGGACATCGCGGCCGCCAACGTCACGCTGCGTGGCTGCGATCTCGACGGCAACTTCCAGATGGAAGGCGACCAGCAGAGCGACGGCGCATGCACCGGGCTGAGCGTGGCCGGCGACGGCGTCGTCGTCGAGGGCAACGTCATCCACGACATCGCGGACGACGGCGTGTCGATCACCGGCAGCACCGGCGTGTCGTTCCGCGGCAATGTCGTGCACGCCCTGAAGGGCTGCGGCACCGATGGCGGGTGCGGCCCCTGCTACAACGGGCACAGCGACGGGCTCGAGCTCTACGACCTGCACGACAGCGAGATCGTCGGCAACCTCGTCTACGACGTGGCGAGCACGGCCGCCGTGTTCTTCGGCAACTGGGCCGACGAGCTCGGCGGCGGGGCCAGCGAGTACTGCGAGAACCTGCTGCTCGCGAACAACATCTTCTACAGCCCCGAGACCGGCTTCGTCGTCTACATCGAGGACGTGCGCGGCGTGCAGGTGTTCGGCAACGTGATGTGGGGCCTGCGGCAGGGCGCGTACGGCGGGCTCGCCATCGGGGTGAACGTCGCGGGGCTCGACCTCTACGACAACGCGATCGTGTCGATCAACTACGACCACCTCGGGTCCACCTACGACGCGGCCGAGCACCGCGGCGACTACAACCTGTTCGCCGCATCGCTCGGGCAGTGGCAGGACGGGCCCAACGACGTCGTCGCGATCGATGCCGGCTTCACGGGGATCCCCGATGCCGACGGGGAAGCGGTCGCCGATCCGCAGCCCGCCGACTTCACGCCCGCGGACGGCAGCCCACTCGTCGGTGCCGGCTGGGCCGGCGATGCCGACGTGCCGATCCCGACCGACGACTTCTTCGGCAATCCGCGCGCCGATCCGCCCTCCATCGGCGCAGTCGAGCCCAGGCCCTGAGGGCCGTGAAGCCGGTTCCCTAACGTCGGCGCTTGCACAGCTCGACACTGCGGCGCACCTGGGCGTCGCGCGAGGGCTCGCCCGCGACGACGCATTCGCCGAAGCGCTGCAGCTCCGCGAGGGCGAGCACCTGCAGACGCGCGCGCTCCACCATCGAGCCCCAGCATGCGCGGCGCTCCACGTTGCGCAGTCGTGGGCGGCGCGGGCATCGAGCGCGCGCGCGCGGGTGCGCTGGCACGCCGCGCTGTCGATCGGATCCGGTCGCGCCGTCGGACGCGGGCTCTTCGTCGTCGGCTCGATCGCGGGCGGTGCCGGCGGCGTCTTCGGAGCGGTCGCAGCGACGAGCATCTGTCGCTCGTCGGGCACGATCGCGAGCGCGGACATCGGAATCGACTCGCCGACGCTCGGCACCTCGGTCGCGACCGCCGGCTCGCCGTGGGCGACGCGCGGTGCGACGAGCCGAAGGGCGAGGAGCGCCGTCGCGCCGATCGCCACGTGCACCGCGAACGACCGCACGCGCCGGCGCAGGCGCGGTCGGGCGGGCAGCGCGGGCGCCACGATCGCGTCGAGTCGAGCGCGCACCGCCGCCATGTCGGGCGGACGCTTGGCCGGATCGAGCGCGAGGCACTCGTCCACGAGCTCGACGATCGCGGGCGGCAGGTCGTCGCGGAACGCCATGATCGACGGCGCGCGTCTCGTCAGCTTCGTCGCGATGACGACGAGCGGATCGCCGTCGCCGAACGGGGTCGTGCGGGTGAGCATCTCGAACAGCACGACGCCGATCGCGTAGACGTCGAATCCGGCCGTCGCAGGTGCGCCGCGGCCCTGCTCGGGGGCCATGTACGCGGGCGTGCCCATCACGATGCCGGGCGTCGTGAGGCGCTGGCTCGGGTCGTCGCGCAACGCGGCGGCCAGGCCGAAGTCGAGCAGCTTGATCCGCGGTGGCGCGCTCGGATCGGGCGCACGCAACAGCATCACGTTGTCGCACTTGAGGTCGCGGTGGACGACGCCCTTGGCGTGCGCCGCGACGAGCACGTCCGCGATCGCGCGCGCGATCTGCAACGCGCGATCGACCGCGACCGCGCCGCGCTTCACCGCGGCGAGCAGCGACTCGCCGTCCACGAACTCCATCGCGATGAACGGTCGGCCGTCGGACAGCTCGCCGGCATCGAGCACACCGACGACGTCGGGATGCTCGATGCGGTTGGTGGCGCGCGCCTCGGCGACGAATCGTCCGCGCGCCTCCTCGTGCAGCGCCCACTGCGGCCCGAGCACCTTGAGGGCGATCTTGCGGCCCGTCGCGACGTGCTCCGCGTGGAACACGACGCCCATGCCGCCGCGCCCGAGCGGCGCCCCGACGAGGAACCGATCCGCGACGAGCGTCCCCGTCAGGGCGTCCGCGGGGGCCAGATGGCGCGTGGCCGCGCCCGGGTCGGGTCGCACCGGAGCTGCATCGTCCCGGTCCGGCCCCGACTTGAGCCGGTCGCCCCGCCTTCACGACGTGGTGCCCGCGTCGACGACCGCACGCACGAGATCGACGATGCTCACGCCTCGCGCGCTACCGCAGGCACGCGCCGGCTATTCCGCCGTGGATCAGCGCGGCGTCTCTTCGCCGGTGCGACCCAGGAACCACCGCAGCTCTCGCGCCCATCGATCGAGGTCGTCCATGCTCGTGCGCTGCAGCTCGGGCGACGTGCTCTCGCGCAGCGCCGTGACCAAGGCCTCGCGGCCGCGGCGGAGCCGGCTCTTCACCGTGCCCACGGGGACGTCGAGCACGAGTGCGACGTCGGACAGGCCGAGCTCCTCCCAGTAGTGCAGCTCGATCGGCAGCTGGAGATCGAGCGGCAGCTCGCGCAGCGCCGCGAGCAGCTCGCGGTGGCGCTGGCGCAGCGCGAGCGCCTGGCTGGGCGACGCGAGCGAGCCCGGGCCGAGCTCCGCGAGCGCGGGCGCGTGACGGCGGCGCACCTCGTCGGCGCGATGCTCCGCCACGAGGATGCGGTGGGCGATGCCGAGCAGGTACGCGCGGAACGGCACGCCGTCCGGCACGCGCTCGCGCGACTCGACGCACGCGAGCATCGTGCGCTGGATGAGATCGGCCGCGCGATCGGGCATGCGCGAGTGGAACAGGCGCGCGAGGCTGGGGAAGTGGCGCTGCAGGAGCGCATCGCCGGCCGCGGCGTCGCCGGACCGCCAGCTCTCGAGCAGGTCGCGGTCGTCGGCGGTCATCGGTCGAGCTCTCGCGCTTCCTCGGCGCTGCGCTTGGCCGCCTCGATCGTGGCGCGCTCCGTGTCGGAGTGCTGGGTGCCGTCGAGCGCCGCGAGTGCGCGGTCCAGCTCCACGAGCACGCGCGCGCCGTCGCCCTGTCGGCGCGCGAGCTCGCTGCGCTCGTAGTACAGCATCGCGGTTCGAGCATCGCGCGGACCGACGCTCGCGAGCAACACGCCCTCCGCCTCGCCGAGCGCGCGCTCGGCCGCGTCGTACTCGCCGAGCTCGCGATCGCACGCGCCGAGGTTCACGAGCGCGAGCCCGACCGCGATGTGGCCCGGACCGTAGTCCGCGCGGAGGATCTGCAGCGCGTAGCGGAGGCCCTCGCGCGCGCGTTCGAAGTCGCCGCTCTGGCGGCGCAGATCGGCGAGGTTCAGCTCGACGATCCCGCGCCCCGGCGATTTCGCGCTGCTGCGCCGGTGGACCTCGGCGACGTGCTCGAGCAGGGCGAGGGCCTCGGGCTGGCGCCCTTGATCGCGGAGCGCATTGGCGAGCGAGATCTCCGTGGCGAGCGTGTCGTGGTGCTCGGCGCCGAGCAGCTCCCGCCGCAACGCGAGCGCGCGCTGCAGGTGGCGCTCGGCGCTCTTCGGGTCGTGCGCCCGATTCGAGACGTTGCCCAGCGTGTGCGAGGCGAGCGCGACGTGGGGATGGCGCTCACCGTACGCCGTGACCCAGATGTCGAGAGCCGCGGTGGCCTCGTCGCGTGCGCGATCGATCTCGCCGGCGAGGGCGAGCGGGTTCGCGAGGTTGTGCCGCGTCATCGCGACGAACGGGTGATGCTCGCCGAGCCGCTCGCGCTGGACGGCGACCGCCTCTTCGTACATCGCGACCGCCTCGGCGTAGCGACCGAGCTGCACGAGCGGACCGGCGGCCTCGGCGAGCACCCATGCGCGCCGCAGGTCGTCGTCGCCGTGCATCTCGGTGGTCCACGCCAGCGCGGCGGAGTGGTGATCGAAGGCCGATCGCCAGTCGCCGCGCGCCATGGCGAGCTGACCGAGGTGCGTGTGCACCAGCGTGCGCGCGGAGCCGTCGTCCTCCACGCGGCCGACCGCGGCCCATGCGTGTCGCCCCCAGCGCTCGCCGTCCTCGGTGCGGCCCAGGTTCGCGCCGACGACGGTGACGAGCGCGGCGGCGGCCCGGACGACGAGCGCCGCATCGTCGGCGGTCTCCGCTCGGTGCACCGCGGTCGTCAGGTCGCGCTCCGCTCCCGCGAAGTCGCCGTCGCGCTCGCGCGCGAGACCCGACGACAAGAGCGCTTCGGCCGCGCCGCCGTCGTCGAGCTCGGCGATCCGCGGTGCGATGTCGTCGGCGATCGTGCGCGCCTCCGTCATGCGGCCGGCAGCCACGAGGGCATCGATGCGCGCGACGTCGTCGGCGAGCGGCGAGTCGGCGCTCGACGCCGAGTCGCGGGCGCGCGCGCACGCGCCGGGATCGTCGAGCGACTCGACGACGCGCACGGCTGCCGCGATGCCGTCGAGCGAGGCCTCGCGCCAGGCGTCGACGTGCGCAGCGGCGCGCCGTCGGCCTTCGTCGAGGCACTGCACCTGCGCGGGGGCGACTGCGCGCGCACACGTCTCGTCGCGGGCGGCCGACCATGAACGTCCGAGCTCGCTCAAGCGCTCGTCGACCGCGGTGAAGCTCGCGCTGCCGAACGCACCGGCCCGCTCGGACCACGTGCTCGCGATCTCGTCGCGATGATCGCCCCACACCGCCGCCCACCCGGGATCGGCCGCGTCGCACAGCGGCGTCGTCTCGGCGCCGCCCACCACGAAGGCACCGACTCCGGCGAGCAGCGCACACCCGATCGCGATGCGTCGCCATGCGCGAGGCCGAGCGAGGTCGAGCGCCGCCAGCATCGCGTGCATCGACGGGAAGCGCCGCTCGGGGTCGGGCTGCAGCGCGCGCTCGATCACCCGTGCGATCGCCCGCGGTACCGGGCCGGCGCCCGGCGGCGGCGGGCCGACGAGCTTGCTCGACACGAGCGCCTCGAGCGACGTGAACGTGCGAGGGCCCCACAGCGCTTCGTGCAGCGCGAACGCGAACGCATACTGATCGGTGCGCTCGTCCACGTCGCCGCCGAGGTGCTGCTCGGGCGCCATGTAGAGCGGCGTGCCGACGATCGTGTCGACGCCCGTGACGGCGAACGACGCGACGACGTCGTCGCTGCTCGAGGGCTCGGCGCGGGCGGGCGCGCGCGTGAGCCCGAAGTCAGCGACGCGCAGTCGACCGTCGCGACCGCGCAGCACGTTGTGCGGCTTGAAGTCGCGGTGCAAGAGGCCCGCGGAGTGCACGGCCGCGAGCCCGCGGCCCGCCGCTGCGAACACGCGCACGACGTCCTGCCACGGCCGGCGCGACTCGGCGAGCCACGTGGCGACGTCGCCTCCGTCGAGCCACTCCATCACGAGGTACACCGAGCGATCGACGGCGACGCCGACGTAGCGCGCGAGCTCGGCGTCGCGTTTCACGTCGACGCGCCCGACGTCGAACACGGCGACGACGTTGGGGTGGGAGATCCGCGCGAGCGCGCGGGCCTCACGGAGCAGACGTGCGTCCGCGCCCTCGATCCCGTCGGCGTGGACGAGCTTGATCGCGACGTCGCGCTGCAGCTCCGGATCCCACGCGCGCAACACGATGCCGCCGCCGCCCGAGCCGATGCGCGCGCGCAGCCGGTAGCGACCGAGCCGGGCACGCGGCGGCGCGAGGCCGAACATGCGCGCGCGGACCTCGTCGAGCACGTCGAGCGCGGCGTGCGGCACCGCCGTGCCGCACGCGCGCAGCGCATCCTCGATCGCACCGTCCACCGAGGGGGAGCGTAGCAGCAGTTTCGGCGCGATAACGTGAATTCGGGGTGCTGCGACCGATCTGCACGGGCCCGTGATCCGGTGCGGGGGGTCGCGCAATTCGGGGACCATGCACCTGCGATCACACGACTCGCGATGTCCTGCTCTGCTGATCCTCTCGATCGCGGGCGGGTGCGTGGACTCCCATCCGCCCGCGGAGATGCCCACGACCGTCGGTGTCGGCACGCTGGGCGACACGGGCGACGACACGGGCGTGGACGACGCGGCCGACGACGGCGACAAGCTCGACGTCGCGATGTCGGATCTGCCGCCCGGTGATCCGGAGGATTGCGAGAGCGTGGAAGAGATGGGCTCTCTCGCCCCCAAGCCGGTCGACTTGATCCTGTTCGTGGACACGAGCGGGACGATGCGACCCGTGAGCGACGCGATCGAGAGCGGCATCAACCAGCTGCTCACGGACATCGTGGCGACCGGCATCGACGTGCGCGTGATCGCGATCGCCGGCTACGGCGCGGAGGAGCGGCTGTGCTTCGCCGCACCGCTCGGGCCCGACGACTGCGACCCGCCCGGGCCGATGCCACCCGTGGGCCCGCGGCTCTTCGTCTACGACCTCGGCCTCGGCTCGACGGGACTGCTCGGCTTCCTGTTGAGCTCGTACACCGGGACGACCGGCGTGCAGTACCCGAACCTGTACGAGGAGGTCCCGATGGGCTGGCAAGGCTGGCTGCGGCCCGAGGCGAAGAAGACGTTCCTCGTCGTCACGGATGCCGACGGGCTCGGCGGCACCGCAGCTGCGGGCACGCAGTGGGACCTCGACCTGCTCGCGCTCGATCCGGTGCAGTTCGGCACACCCGACGCCCGCAACTACGTGTTGCACACGATCGTCGGCATCGGGCCCAATGATCCCGTCGACGAGCCGTGGCCGTCCACGGCGCCGATCGTGACGACGGTGTGCGGCGACGAGGTGGGCACGGGCGCGCCGCTGCAGCAGATCGCGATCCTCACCGGTGGGCTGCGTTATCCGCTGTGTCACCCCGAGAACATCGGTGTGCTGCTGGACGCGCTCGCGACGACGGTGATCGAGTCGACACCGGTCACGTGCGACATCGCGATCCCCGAGCCCGAGGGCGGCGAGCCGCTCGATCCCGACACGCTCGAGGTGGAGTACGAGTCGGAGCTCGGCGCGATCGAGGTGTTCCACCAGGTGCCGAGCATGGCGGCGTGCGAGCCCGGTGCGTTCTGGGTGGACGCGACGGACATCCACCTGTGCGCCGATGCGTGCGAGCTCGTGCAGGCCGACGCGGCCGCGATCGTGCGGGTGCGCTACGGCTGCGACGTCGGCTACTACCCGAGCGGCTGATCACGGCTCGGGTGGTGGCGAGCCGACCGCTGCGAGATCCGCCTTCGCCTTCGCGATCGCGTCGGGGCTCTTCGCGGCCTCGGGCAACGCCTCGAGCGTCGCGAGGGCGGCCGCACGGGCCGCGCGCTCGGCCTCGACGTCCGCGCGCGCCCGATGGATGTCGGCGAGCATCCCTTGCGCCCGCGCCTTGCGGGGGCCGTACGCCAGCGCGATGGCGCGCTCGGCCTGCACGCGCGCGTCGTCGGCCTTGCCGGCCTGCAACAGCACCCACGCGAGTCGATACGGCGGATCGTACTCCTCGGGGAGATCCGCGATCGATCGCTCGAGCGCCGGCACGAGCTCGAGCGGCACGCCGAGGTACGCGTACACCTCGGCGCGCGGCCAGTTGTACGTCATCGCGATCCGCGGTGAGCTCGCCTTCGAGCTCGCGTCGTCGAGCAGCGCGCGCTGGCGCTGCGCGGCGGCGCGCGCCTCGGCCTTGCGATCGAGTGCGTCGAGCGCCTGTCGCAGGTACATGAGCGCGTCGGATCGATCGTCGACGGACAACGGTGCGTCCGCGTCGTCGACGAGCGCGGACAGTCGAGCGACCGCGGACTCGCGCAAGGCCTTCGCCGTCGCGGGATCCTCCTGTTTGTCGGCGCACCCGAGCACGTGCGCGGAGAAATCGGACGCGCTCGCCGACGCACCGGTGCGCGCGAGCCACGTGCTCGACGTGGTCGCGCACGCGCTCCACGCCTGCGCGCGCACCTGGGCCGCGAGCAGCGACACCATCACGTCCGGGCCGCGCGGCCAGTCCTCGGGTGCGGCCGCGAGCGCCGACGCATACGCCGTGGCCGCGGCGGCCCAGTCCTTCTTCGCCGACATGCGATCGCCGTCGCGCGCGGCCGCCTCGTGCGGTGCGAGCTCGCCACCGGTGAGCGCCTGGTGCCCACGCTCGCCGTCGGCGAGGAACTCGGCGAACTGCTCGACGCTCGCGGCTCCGACGAAGCGCGACTGGATGGTCTCGTCCACCGACGACACCGCGAAGAACGTGGGCCACGCCGCGGGTGGGAATTTCGCGACGACGCCCGCATTGATCTCGCGATCGGTGTCGAGCGCGAGGAACACGTAGCGGCGATCCCAGTCGGCCAGGCGATCGTCGGTGAGCACGTACGCCTGCATGGACAGGCACGTGTGACACCACGGTGCCCACATGTCGATCGCGAGCGGCACGCCCTTGCTGCGCGCGCACGCGAGCGCGCCGTCGTAGTCGTCGTGGAACCAGTGCAGCGCTCCGCCTTCGCGTTCGGCACCCTTGCACGCGGCAGGGTCGGTCGCAGGCGCCACGACGGTGGCGGGCGCGGGTGCATCGCGCATGTCGGCGGCGGCGTCGGCCTTGCACGCGACGAGCGCCGCGAGGACGACGGGCGCGAGACGGCGATCGAGCATGCTCGCTCTTAGCACGACTCACTCGGCTGCGGCGGCGCGCTGCAGCACGCGCGCGAGGTAGGGCGCGGTACGGCTGGACTCGCTGCGGGCGATCGCGGACGGCGGCCCCTCGGCGACGATGCGCCCCCCGTCCTCGCCCGCGCCGGGGCCCATGTCGATCACCCAGTCGCTCTCGGCGACGACGCCCATGTCGTGCTCGACGACGATCACGGTGTTGCCCGCGTCGACCAAGCCGTGCAGCTGCTTCATCAGTCGCTCGACGTCGGTCGCGTGCAGGCCGGTGGTGGGCTCGTCGAGCACGTACAGCGCGTCGCCCCGGTTCATCCGCTGCAGCTCGGTCGCGAGCTTGATGCGCTGGGCCTCGCCGCCCGACAGCTCCGTCGCGGGCTGGCCGAGCCGGAGATAACCGAGCCCGACCTCGCGCACGACCCCGAGCGATCGATGGAGCGCCGGCTCGTCCTCGAAGAAGCGCCACGCCTCGTCCACCGTCATGCGCAGCACGTCGGCGATGTTCTTGCCGCGCACCTGGATCTCGAGCGTCTTCGCGTTGTAGCGCGCGCCGTGGCACGTGGGGCAGGGCGCGTGCACGCTGGGCAGGAACAACAGCTCGACGACGACGAGCCCTTCGCCCTCGCACGTGGGACAGCGCCCCTTCGCGACGTTGAAGGAGAAGCGCCCGGCGTCGTAGCGGCGTGCGCGGGCGGCCTTCGTGGCCGCGAAGATCCGGCGCACGTGATCGAACAGGCCGGTGTAGGTCGCGAGGTTCGAGCGCGGCGTGCGACCGATCGGTTTCTGATCGACGGTGACGAGCCGCGCGATCCCATCCATGCCGCCGACGATGCGTCCGCCGGTCGTGAGCACGACCGAGCGCTCGAGCGCGTCGGAGTCGTCGTCCTCGTCCTCGATGGATTGCCCGAGCTTCGCGGCGACGAGCTCGATCAGCACCTGGCTCACGAGGCTCGACTTGCCCGAGCCGGACACGCCGGTTACCGTGGTGAGCACGCCCAGCGGAAACGCGGCGTCGAGGCGATCGAGGTTGTTGCGCGTCACGCCGGCGAGCCGCAAGACGCCCTTCGGCGTCCGGAGGGCGCGCTCGCTCGCCGCGCTCGCGCCGAACAGGTGGCGCGCCGTCTCCGACTCGTGCACGCGTGCGAGCCCCGCGGGCGGCCCCGAGTAGAGCACGCGACCGCCGTGCTCGCCGGCGCCCGGGCCCACGTCGACGATCCAGTCGGCGTGCCGCATGACGTCGAGCTCGTGCTCGACGACGAAGAGCGAATTGCCGGACGCCTTCAGCTGCCCGAGCGCGGCCAAGAGCGCTTCGGTGTCGGCCGGATGCAATCCGGCCGACGGCTCGTCGAGCACGTAGACGACGCCGAAGAGGTTCGATCGCACCTGGGTCGCGAGGCGCAGGCGCTGCAGCTCGCCGGGCGACAGCGTGGGCGTGCTGCGCTCGAGCGACAGATAGCCGAGCCCGAGATCCAGCAGCGCCTGGATGCGCAGCACGAGATCTTCGGCGATGCGGCGCGCGACGATCGCCTTCTCGGGGTGGTCGCGCTCGAGCCGCCCGAGCGCGGGCGCGGTGCCGTCGGCGGTGGGCCGCAGCAGCGTCCCGAGCCGCACGATCGACAGCCGCGAGATGTCGGCGATGTCGAGCCCCGCGAACGTCACCGACAGCGATTCCTTGCGCAGTCGCTTGCCGCGACACGTGCGGCACTCGCTCGAGATCATGTACTGCGCGACGCGGCGCCGCATCATCGCGCTCTGGCTGTTCGCGAACGTGTGCAGCACGTGCCGCCGCGCGCCCGTGAACGTGCCCATGTAGCTCGGCTCTTCCTTTTTCTTCAGCGCGCGACGCACCTCGTGCGGCTCGTAGCCGGCGTACACGGGCACGGTGGGCTGCTCTTCGGTGAAGAGGATCCAGTCGCGCGTCTTCTTGGGCAGCTCGCGCCACGGCTTGTCCACGTCGTGGCCGAGCGTCACGAGAATGTCGCGCAGGTTCTGGCCCTGCCACGCCGTGGGCCAGGCCGCGACGGCGCGCTCGCGGATCGTGAGGCGATCGTCGGGCACCATCGTCTTCTCGGTGACCTCGTAGACGCGACCGATGCCGTGGCACGTGGGACACGCACCCTCGGGCGTGTTCGGCGAGAACGACTCCGCGTACAACAGCGGCTGACCGCGGGGGTAGTCACCCGCGCGCGAGTACAGCATGCGCAACAGGTTCGACAGCGTGGTGACGCTGCCGACCGACGAGCGCGTGGTCGGTGATCCGCGCTGTTGCTGGAGCGCGACGGCGGGCGGCAGGCCGTCGATTCCATCCACGGCCGGCACCTCGAGCTGGTGGAACAGCCGCCGCGCGTAGGGCGAGACCGACTCGAGATAGCGGCGCTGCGCCTCGGCGTACAGCGTGCCGAACGCGAGCGACGACTTGCCCGAGCCCGACACGCCCGTGAACACGACGAGGGCGTCGCGCGGCAGATCGACGTCGACGTTCTTCAGGTTGTGCTCGCGGGCGCCGCGGACCCGCACCATGCTCGCCATCGCGCGGCCAGGCTAGCACGGCGACGCGCGCCCGCTCCGCTGCGGGCTCGCGCTTGACCCTCTGCCACCGGCGTGCTGTGCTCGTCGCATGATTGCAACGTTGGCGATGGTGGTCGCGGGGGTGTCGGCGCCGATGGACGAGGTGGCGGCGGATCGCATGCGGATCCAGCGGCACCTCGAGGCGGTGGAGACGGAGCTGCGGGCGCGGCCCGTCGATCACCTGACCCCCGCGCTGCGAGCCGAGCGCGCGCGGAACCTCGATCGACTGCACGCCTATCGGCTCGCCGGCGAGTTCCCGCACAACGAGGTCGTGCCGGGGGCGCGCGTGCCGGTGTTCGTCGACGACGACGGCCGCGAGTGCGCCGTGGGTCACCTCGTGATCGAGTCGGGCGCCGCGCCGCTGGCCGAGGACATCCGAAGGGCCGAGAACTACGCGTTGCTCGCCGACATGCGCACGCCGGGCCTGCTCGAGTGGGTCGCGACGAGCGGGCTCACGGCGGCCGAGTGCGCGCGGATCCAGCCGGCGTACTGCAAGTGCTCGCAGGACGAAGCGCCGGTCTGCGGCACCGACGGCATGACGTACCTGAACGAGTGCTACGCGACGACGTGCGCGGGCGTCGAGGTCGCGCACGAGGGCGCGTGCGAGGGCGAGCCCACCACGGGCTGGCCCGAGCCGGGCACGTCGACCGGCGATGCGAGCACCGGGACGACCGACACGGGCAACATCCCGAGCGACGACGACGAGGGCGACGACGACTCTGCCGACGACGTGACGGACGACCCCGACGACGACAAGGGCTGCCGCATCGGCGGGGGATCCGGCGCGTCGCTCTTCGGCCTCGTCGTGCTCGTGGCGCTCGCCCGGACGCGCCGTCGATGACGCGCACGGGCGCGCTCGCCATCGCGGTGGTGATCGGCTGCGGTCCGCAGCAGACGACCGACGAGGAGCCCTCGACGTCGATGGCGGCGACGAGCGATCCCAGCGCGGACGGGTCGTCGTCGGCGACGACCGTCGACACGGGATCCGCCGACACGGGCGAGCCCACGTGCGTGCCGGGCACCGGCGTCGAGCTCGGTTGGGAGCGCGACGGCGAGGATGCACTGCCGGCGCTCGGCGGCGTCGCGCGCGTCGCCATCGCGCCCGACGGCATGATCGCGGTCGCCGTCAGCGACGTGACCGAGGACGACGAGGACGTCGTCGTCACGCAGCTCGATCCCGACGGCGACGAGGTGTGGAGCCTGCGCTACGAGGGCATGGCGGGGCTCGCCGACGATCCGCTCGACGTCGCGGTGGCGAGCGACGGTTCGATCTACGTGGTGGTGCGCGAGCAGACGCTCGAGCTCGTCTCCGAGGGCTTCGGCAGCCGCTACGAGCGCACGATCGTCGTGCTCGCGATCGAGCCGGCTGGTGCGCCGCGGTGGCGATACGAGCGCGTGGTACCGCCGCCGCCGTACAACGACAACGCACGCGTGGCCGGCATCGCGGTGGCCGCCGACGGGCATCCGATCGTCGTCGACGGCGACGCGACCTCCGAGGAGATCGCGCCGCCGCACCTGCTCGAGCTCGATCGCTTCGGCAACGAGATCGCGAGCGTCGATCTCGACATCCCGATCTCCGAGGCGCAGAGCATCGACGTCGACGTGTCGGCCACGGACGCGGTGCACGTCGTCGTCGCACGCTACGGCGGGTCGTGGATCGGGCGGCTGCAGCGCGACGGCACGACCGTGTGGGTCGACGACGACGATCCCGGCAACGTCATCGCGAGCTCCGTCGCGGCCGGGTACGACGACGAGGCCTACGTGCTCGCCCGCATCGGCGACGACGAGTCCGGCGACAGCGGCTTCGAGCTGCGCCGCTACGCCGCGGACGGCAGCATCGAGTGGACCACCTCCGGCGTGTGGTCCACCGGCATGGGTGCGCCCGCCGCCGTCGTGGTCGACTGCGACGGCGCGCCGCTCGTCGTGGGCGAGGAGCAGGGGGAGTCCGATCGCAATGCGTGGATCGGCCGCGTCTCGCCCTACGGCGAGCCGACGTGGTCGAAGACGCTGACGAGCGTCCGCGCGATCGCACCACGCACCGTCGCGCGGGTCGGCGAGATGCTCGTCCTCGGAGGCCTCGAGGGCGGCGAGCAACTCGGCCCGTGGGTGAGTCGGCTCGAGCGACTGTGACGCGCGGCCGGCGGTCGCTTGCGAACGAGCTCCCGCGGCGCACGCTGCCCCGTGAGGTACCCATGAACCGCATCCGAGACAGCAGGAACCTCGGTCGCCCGGTCGGCAAGCAGCACGCGAAGGGCGGCACCACCAAGAAGACGCGCCGCGTGAAGGCGGCCGGCAACTCGTCGCAGGGCCGCGGCCACGCGATCAAGTCGCGGCCCGGCTCGAAGCTCGGCATGCCGACGACGGAAGACGCCGACGAAGAGGAGGCGCTGCCCGATCGCAAGGAGAGCGACGCCCGTGCCCCCTCGAAGCCGAAGCGCAACACGAGGAGAACCTCCGACGTCGCGGCGGGCAAGAAGAAGCAGACCCGCACGACGAGCGCCGACGAGACGACCGCGAAGCGCCGCGCGAAGAAGGCCGCGAAGGCCGGGCCGGCCGCGCGCAGGGGCGGCAAGCGGCCGCCGGGCACCAAGCCGACGGCACGCGTCTGACTCGGACGGCGCTGGTGATCAGCGCTGCAGCGGGCGCACCTCGGCGTTCGCGGAGATGGTCGACAGGATGTCGACCTGGACGCCGACGGGGCCGGGGGCGGCTTGCAGGGCTTCGAGGTCGGTCGTGAAGACGCGCAGCGTCGTGCTCGCGGCGCCGCGCATCGCTTCGTTGTCGTGCAGCGCGTCGTCGGTGATCCGGACGAGCTCGTCGTCGACCTCGAGGTCGATGCGCTCGCCCACGAGATCCTCCACGCCCTCGCGCTCGAGGTCGAGCAGTGGGCGGCCCTCGGCCTCCATCACCGCGGACCAGTAGGGCACGAGCGGCGGGTTCACGACCTTGCCGTCGGCGTCCGCGAGTGCGGCGGTCTCGAGCGTCATCACGAGCGACTCGATCGTGACGTCGTCGATGTCGACGTCCTTCTCGATGTCCTCGCGCAGCCCCGGGATGTCGACGAGCACGCCCTCCCACTCGATGTCGACGCGACACACGGTGCCGTCGTCCTCGAGCGTCTTGGTCCACCGGCTGGTGCCGCCGTCGGCCTCGATCTCGCCCTCGCCCTCGCACTCGCCCTGCAGATCGACCTCGAAGCGCACCCGGCTGTCGACGGTCTCGTCGACGCCGACGTCGATCACGCAGGCCGGCGCCAGCGCGAGCAAGAGAAGGGTGGGGAGCGCGCGGGGGGATTTCGGAATGGTCATCGTGCGCACGCCCATGGCAAGCGCGATGCCAGCCGAAACCCCGATGCGTCGCCGATCGACGCGCGAGGTCGCGCGCGTGCGCAGCCCGGTGTCCCCGTGGGGACGTCCCATGCGTCGCGCCGGTGATCGATGGGCCGGGTCGGGAGTCTATGGAGGGGTCCCGGAGGAACTCGCATGCGCTCGATTGCCACCCTGTCGCTCCTCGTGTCGCTCGCCGCCTGTGGCAAGGACGCGAACACGCAGCTCTGCCTCGACGACTTCGCCACCCTCGAGAAGGCCGGCGCGCCCAAGGGCGAGGGCGTGCCCAAGGACGCGGGGCTCGTCTACCAGACCTGTGGGATCTCCTGCGACGTCACGAAGGACGCCGACGCATGCAAGGCGTTCGAGACCACCACCGACATGATCTGCGAGGGCGGCGGCAAGGCGGCCTGCGAGGCGCTGTGCGCCGGCGACTCGAAGAAGAACGAGCACGCGTGCAAGAAAGCCGCGTCGATGTGAGCGAGGTGAACGACGTGGACGCTTCCGTGATCCGAATCGATCGACTCGACGCGACCGCGCTGGCGGCGAACGCACCCGCAGAGCAGACGTTGCTCGTGCGCGTGCAGACCCATGTCGCGCGCAAGCACGCGTGGCTCGCGGAGAAGGCCGCGCTCGCCGCCCGCATCGCCACGTGCCTCGAGGCGGGCGACGACGTCGCGGCGGCGTGGCTCACGGAGCACCTCGCGGTGCGCGAGACCGCGGAGGGCGGCGCGATCTATCGCGAGTCGATGGAGCTGCACCGTCTGCTCGGCGCGCACGTGCCGAGCGGCAAGCTCTTGTTCGACGGCGCGGCGCGGTAGGACTAATCCGGGCAGATCGGCGCGTCGAAGCAGCCGTCGAACGGGCCGTACGCGTCGTGGAGACCACCGGCGATGCGCTCGTCGTCGAGGGTGTCGATGTCGACCGTGCCGGTGAGCCAGGCGATCGTGTAGACGTCGCCGTCGTTGCCCGGTCCATGGGGTGACATCAGCGCGAACGCGTCGATGTCGCCGAGCTCGAGTCGCGTGGGCACGTCGATCGCCACCGGGATCGCGAGTCGGATCTGCGTACCTTCGGTGACGGCGCTGTCGCGCTGGGCGCATGTCACGGGCTCGCTCTGCACGTGCACGCGCACGACGGGCACACCGTCGTCGTCGAGGTCGTGCCACGCGATCGCGTTGGGGAGGTCCTCGATCGACGGCTCGCCCACGCAGCTCGGCACGACGTCGGGCTCGCCCTCGGACGACTCGCCCTCGGACGACTCGCCCGTCTCGACGTCGTCCTCCCAGTCGTCGCTGCGCTCGACACATCCACAGCCCAGCACCGACAGCACGAGCGCGACGCTCTCCATCGCCGCGCGCACGCGCGGCCTCGCGGTCCACCGAAGTGACATCACCAACCCTCGAACCACCCTGGACGACGAGCGCCCCGGCGATGACGCGACCTACTCGGCCTCGTTCGCGATGGCCGCGATGTCGGACGCGGACAAGGCGACGTCGTACAGCCGGATGTCGTCGATGACCCCGAAGAGCGTGTCGCCGCTGGGGCGCCAGCGCCCGAGCTGCAGGCCCGTCGTGCTCGTCGCCACCGGTCCGTCGAGCATGTCGCCGCTGACGTCCTTCTCGCACACCTGCACCCCGTCGATGTACAGGCGGAGCCAGCGCCCCTCGACGTCGTAGGTGCCGGCGTAGTGATGCCACAGCGTCGCGTCGTCCTCGGGTGCCTCCGCGCCGGAGAGCACGAGCTTCGTCGGCGTGCCGCACACGATCTGACCGTAGGCGTCGAGCGGACCGTCGGTGTCGCCGTCACCGGTGCCGCCATCGGGGTCGATGATCATGTTCGCGGTGAACCCGGTCGCCGCGTCGCCCCAGAAGCGGATCGAGTACGCAGCGTACTTCGCGACGAGCGCCGCGTTCGTCGCGGGGAACGCATCGAAGCGCGCCCAGCCCATGATCGTGACGCCGCTCGCGGTGGAGAGCGCGAAGTCGGCGTCGTTGCCGAGGTCGACGCCGTCCTCCTCCTGCTCGAGCTGGAGCGCGCCCGTGCCGATGCGTCCGCGCACCCACGTGCCGCCGATCAGCGCACCGGGATGGTCGCCGCTGCCGATGTCGCTCGCGGTGACGCTCGCCTCGCCGTCGTCGAGCGGCCAGTGTCCGAGTGGCTGGGGCGGCGCGCCGCCGGTCGTCTCCGAGCTGCCGGTGCTCGACGTGCTGCTACTGGACGTGCTCGTGGTGGTGGTGGTCGTGCCGATCGGATCGGTCGTGGTGGTGGTCGCATCGGCGAGCGTGGTGCTCGACGCGTCGCTCGCGATCCCGGTGGTCGTGGCGGGCGCATCGACGCAGTCGCGCGACAGCTCGCCGGCCCACTCGCCGTAGCGTCGGCCCGACTCGCACGACCCGTCGGGATAGCTGCAGCGATCGTCCGGCTCGCACCGGCCCTCTCCGCCGGCGGCGCACTCCTCGTCGCGCTTGCAGTGGAACCACCCGTCGCGGGCACAGGCGCCGACGACGAGTCCGGCCGAAAACGCGCCGAGGGCGATGCGAACGGCGGCCACGCGACCCACAGGATCGACTCACGGGCACGCGATGTCGAGCCGTGCGCAGTGCGGCGCGACGAAGCTGCCCGAGACGTCCCAGCCATCGCCGGTCACGGTGAAGGTGCCCTCGATGCGGGTGTCCTCGTCCCCGTCCAACGGCTCGCAGAGCGTGATCTCGACGGAGGCCATCGTCGAGGCCTCGGCGCCGTCGACGACGTGCGAGACGGGGACGGGCTCGTCGATCGCGCAGCCCCTGCCGAACGACGAGGGGAGGTAGACGTCGAGCGTGGGGTCGACGTTCGCGAAGCCCACCGCGCACTCGACGTCTTCCGCGAACGACTCGAGCGTCGGCGTGATCGAGATCCCCGTGCCGCCGCACTCGCCGGAGTACACGCCGCTCCATGCGACGGTGCCGACGACCTCGCCCACCGGCGACGTGCCGACGACGTCCGCGAACGCGACGCCCGGCAACGGACAGGGCTCGGCGGCCTCGCACGGTCCGGTGGTCGACGGCGGACCGCCGACGTCGAAGAGGACTCCGGTGTCCACGGCGTCGTCGCTGCCGTCGTCGCTCGTGATCACGCCGCTCGGATCGGTGACGCTCGCACCAGACGTCGTGGGGCTCGCCGACGAGCTGCTGCCGTTCGCGGTCTCGCCGTCGCCGTTGCCCTCGCCCTCGCCGTCGCCGACGGCGGGACCGCACGCGAGCGCGGCAACGAGCACGAGCGAAGGGCGGCGCACGACGCGGGCGATCGTAGCGCGGCGCGCATGCGCGCGATACGTAGGCGCGAGACCCCTTGGCGGGCGCGCCGGGTTGGGCTAACAGGCGGGCATGATCCTTCGTGCGACGCCTTGGTTGCTCCTGTTCGCGCTCGCGTGTGCCTCCGACGACGATGATCGCGGGGCCGCCGATTCCACGACCGGCGGTTCCACCGACGACGGTGCCGACGACGCGGTGAGCGCGACGAGCCCGACGAGCGCGACGAGCCCGACGAGCGCGGACGACGACGACGACTCCGTCAGCGCGACCGATCCGAGCGCCGACGACTCGTCGAGTGACGCGGGCTCGTCCGAGGGCACGAGCGACGAGGGCTCGAGCGGCGACTCCACCGACGATGGCACCGGCGTGTGCTCGACGAACGAGGACTGCCCCGACGACGAGGTGTGCTGGCAGGACGCGTGCGATGCCGCGAGCGCGCACAGCTATGACGTGATCGTCATGTACTTCGCGCCGCCGCGCTGCGGCGACGGGGTGGGCGGCGCCGAGAACTTCGTCGAGTTCTACTTCGGCGGCGTGCTGGCGGCGACGACGGGCAACTCCGAGTGCCCGTCGTCGTGGCCCGACGAGTCGGCCGAGTACGACGGCTCGCTCGGCTTCCGTCTCGTGTTCATCGAGGACGACCCCGTGTTCAACGACGAGATCGCCGCGATCTGCTGGGACGACGAGTGCGGCCGCGTGCCCGCCGAGGTGCTGCACGACGGCGCGTTCTCGGGCATCGCGACCGGCCGCGCCGGCGACTTCGAGGTCGAGCTCGTCTTCGAGCTGATCCAGTGAGACAAACCGCGCGCTCGCGGTGCTCCCGACGGGAGCCCCCCGTGAAGCCACGCATCGCCGCCGCTCTTCCGCTCGTTTTCGCGTGCTCGCGCCCCGCGGGGGACGATGGAGCCTCGAGCTCGTCGTCCGCCGACGATGCCGTCGACGACGGGTCCACGTCACCGTCGCCGTCGACGTCGGACGGGCCCACGTCGGTCGGCGAGGAGGGCTCGAGCGGCGTCGTGGACTCGAGCGGCGGTCCGGGCGAGTCGAGCAGCGGGGGCACCACGACCGGCACCGAGGGGCTCGTGCCGATGTTCGTCGCGCAGGGGATGGTCGGACGCACGACGATCTCGTGCGACGACGGCATGACGTGGATCGCGGATCGATCGTGGGACACCGAGGGCGATCCGCTGTTGTGCGGCAGCACCGATCCGATCCGCTGCGACGAGACCGCGTGCCAGTACCTCGACATCACGGGTGAGTGCGCGACGTCGGACCCGTGCGATTGCGGGCACAGCCCCGGGTTCAGCAAGGGCATCGCGTACGGCGACGGATACTTCGTGGCGACGTGGGGCTGGGGACACCCGGGCTCGGTGCGACGCAGCCGCAACGGCATCGACTGGGAGGAGACGCTGTCCGGCGAGGACGCGATGTTCGGCGGGCTCGTGTACGGGGCCGGGCGCTTCGTGCTGTCGTCGCGCTATCCGTACTGGTCCGACGACGGCGGCGCGACGTGGACCGCCGGCGAAGAGGCGAACTTCGTGGGGCCGGGCGGCGAGATCGTGTGGAGCGTGCGTCGGCTCGGCTTCGCCGACTACGGCACCGGCACGTTCGTGGCGACGGCGAATCCGCCGCAGGACGTGCTCGTGAGCAAGGACGGCGGGCAGACGTGGATCCCACCGGTGTCGATGGACGACGCGTGCCTCGCGAGCGTCGGCAGCTACGGCGGCATCGCGACGGGGGGCGGCGTGATCGTCGGCGTCGGCGACGACGGCACGGCGTGTCGATCGACCGACGGCGGCGACACGTGGACGCTCGGCAACGTCGGCGGCGAAGGCATCTACGCGCGCGTGCTGTGGACGGGCACCGAGTTCTCCGCGTGGGCACCGGGCCTGCGCTACACGAGCCCCGACGGCGAGACGTGGACGGCCACGCCGACGACGCCCGAGGGCGTGTGGCTCGGCGCCGTCGCGCAGAGCGAGGCGACCGGCACGTTCGCGGCGAACGGGCGCGTGTGGGACGCGTACGAGAACCAATCGTTCTGGCGCAGCAGCAACGGCGTCGACTGGGAAGAGCTGCCGGACGGCGCGTTCGAGGGCGGGCACTACGTCTTCGAGATGGCCTTCGGCTGGGCGGAACCGAGCGAGCTCTGCCCGTTGTGATGGGGTGGTGAAAGGGCGCGGACGATCGACCGTTGCCGGTCGATGGACGTTCGCACGTGGAAGGTGCGTGGGTGGATGCGGGTGGTGGTCGGCTTCGGGCTGGGCCTCTTGCTGACGGTGTGCGACGAGGACGAGCCGCGGCTGGAACCGGTGCTCTGATCGCTACCAGTTGCCGCACACGACGTCGCGCCGATCGACGCCGCTCACCATGCACCCGTGGACGCCGCGTTCGTCGGCGCAGCCTTGGACACGGCACGCCGCGAGCAGCGAGTCGTGGCAGCCCGCCCGCGTACGAAAGCAGTCCCCGCTCGCGTCGACGTCCGGCTTGGGCCGATCCGGGCAACCGTTCCAGTAGTGCGACAGCGCGCAGCCGATCGCGTCGCCCTTCGCGACGTCGTTCATGCAGTACGTCTCGGCGTCGGTGCCCGCGCAACACGACGCGAGCGCCTCGCAGGCGTTCGACGCCACCGGCGCAGGCGCAGGCGTCGGTGCGATGACGGCCGGCGGTCGCGCCTCGGTGGGCGGCTCGCCGCGGGGCCCCACGGGTCCGCACGCGGCGAGCCACACGGAGCTCGTGACGATCCAGCGCCCGATCACGTCACCACCATGGCAGCGAACCGCAGCGGGAATCGTCACGCGTTCGTCACCGCGCGCGTTCATGGCATCGTGATCGCTCGGCGCAGGTTGTCCCGTGCGGCGGTGCCGAGCGCCGCGAGGTTCATCGAGGCGTAGCGGGTCCGCAGCGTGGTCTTCTGCGTCGCCGTGAACTGGCGCGCAGCGGCGAAGTTGCGGAAGTCGAAGTCGGACAGCGAGCGTGGCGGGGCCGATGTGGCCGCGGGCGGGCGATAGACCGCGATGAACATCTCCTGGGTCATCACGAAGATGCGGAGCAGGTCGGTCCACGTGGCGGCCTCGATGCCGGAGTCGATGCACAAGAAGGCCCACTCCGCGAACAGGAAGAAGAAGTCGCCGTTCGGCTCCGCGATGCTCGCGGTGATGCTGCTGCGCACCTCGCCGTTGGCGAACAGCTCGAAGCACGTGCGCGCGCGATCCATGTCGATCCCGCCGGAGCCGTTCGGCATGAACTCGCGGAAGAGCGCGAGCTGGGCCTCCGACAGGCGCTCCGCAGCCGGCCGCAGCGAGGTGGGCACGGCCGTGCCCGTGGGGACGGTGCCGGTCGTGCCGCTCGTCGCGGCGGTGGCTCGCGCGTCGCGGCGGATCACGAGCTCCTGCGTCGGTGGAGCCGCGAACGCGAGGACGTCGGCCTCGCGCAGCAGCTTCTCGGCCGCGGTCAGCGACGGGTTCGCGGGCACGCCGAAGCTCGCGTCGCCCGGCAGCGTGCGCAGATCGTACTGGGCGAGGAACGCCTGACACGTGCTGTCCACGAAGATCTCGACGCGACGATTGCGAGCGCGGCCGGCTGCCGTCGCGTTGCTCGCCGCGGTTCGACTCGCGCCCTGCGAGTCCGGCGTGATCGTGATGCTGCTCGACGTGCCGGGCCGGAATCGATCGATCTCGGTGCGCAGGAACGTCGCGACCTTCGTGGCGCGACGGCGACCGAGGCCCGTGTTGTAGGTGCCGCCGCCCTGCGAGTCGGTGTGTCCGACGATCCGCACGGTGGTGATCGGTGCGCCGGTGCCCTGGCTGTCGACCACGAGGTGGGCGACGCGCGTGATGCCGGCGCGATGGTCCGCGAGGAAGTCGTCGCGGTCGAATGCGTAGTGGTCCAACACCATGAACGGCGTGACCGTGGTCGACGAGCCGCTCTGCTCCGCGAGCATGCCGCGGGCGCGGCGTCGCGGCGGTTCGCGATCGCGACCGAGCAGGGCGTCGAAGAAGAGATCGGCGTCACGGCGCTGGCGCGCCGACGGGCGCTGGAAGTCGTGGAGCTTCGCCATGGCTCACCACCTCGCCAGCACGGTGTAGGGGTTGGGCAGCTCGGCCGAGAAGTGGCGGTGCAGCGCCTGCACGCGCTCGGCGATCCTCGATGCGCGGCGGCGCAGTGGCTCGGGCACGGCACCGTCGCGGCCGGCGACGCGGTTGCGCGCGAGCTCGCGGCCATCGGCGGACGACGAGACGAGGAAACCGAATGCCGCGCGCTCGCCGGGACTCAGCCGGGCGACGAAGGTCGCGGCAGCGGTGCGCGCGGCCGGGGTGTCGAACGCGGAGACCAGGCGATGGCTCGAGGCGGCCAAGCGTGCACACATGGCGACGGCGATGCCGTGCGACGTCCGAGCTCGCGCGGCGGTCGCGATCCGGCCGAGCACGTCGCCGAGCTGGGCGTCGTTCCATGCGAGCTCGGCGATCTCGGCAGCGCGCTGCAGCCACGTGCGGACGATGGGAGACCCGATGTGTTCGCGCGCGAGATCGGGGAGCGGCGAATCGTCGGCCTCGGAGCTCGCGATCAGGGCACCCCACATGCCGAGCGGGAAGCCGGCGATCACGAGCGCGTCGACGAGTCGATCGTGATGCGGTACCGGATCGGCGACGGCCTCGCGGCTCGCGACGCGGATCGGTTCCGCCGACGGTGGATGGGCGGCGAGCCACGCCTTCGTGACGTGTACGCGTTGGGGCGTGATGCTCTGCGATGCGACACGCGGATCGGGATCCACCATGTACGCGGCGGCGTCGACGATGGTGTCGGCGGAGATCGATCTCGGCGCCGGCAGTGTGGGGGCCGTCGTGACCGTCACGCGTCGCGGCATCACCCTCGGCTCCGGCCGTCGTGTCGACGATCGCGTCGCGCTCGCCTCGGCGCCGACGAGCTCGGTGAAGAACAGCTCGGCCTCTTCCTGGACGGACGAGTCCACCTCGAAACGCATCCTGCGTGACATCGCGACAGCGTATCAGTGGTCGGGTCGCTCGTGACCTGATCGTGAGATCGATTGCGGCTCGAACGCGTCATTGCGTACGTAACGGCCTTGTTATCCTCACCTCGTGAAGACGCGCGCATGGGGATGGTGGCTCGTCGTGGCGGGATGCAGCGACGGTGCGAGCGGGGACGCCGGTTCGAGCGAGGGTGGGTCGTCGACGGGGCGCGTGGACACGAGTGGGGCGGCGACCGTCGATCCGACCGTCGCGCCGACGAGCGACGGAGATGCGAGTGGTGGCTCGTCGAGCGCGGTCGCCGACTCGAGCGGCGGCGATTCGTCGGCGGGCGAGGAGAGCTCGAGCACGGGCGAGCCCGTCGACGCGACGTTCTCGTTCATGGTGATCCCCGACACGCAGAACGAGGTGCTCAGCGATGCAGGCGCGGTGATGTACTTCGATCACCGCATCGACTGGATCCTCGACCAACGCGAGGCGCTCGACGTGCGCTGGGTGCTGCAGACGGGTGACCTCGTGAACTGGGACACGCCGGATCACGACCAGTACGTGCGCGCGAGCGACGGCTTCGCGGCGTTCGACGACGCGGCGTTGCCGTACGTGATCGCGATCGGAAACCACGACACGGCGGCGACCTGCGAGGGCGGCAGCGCGTGTCCGGGCGACACGAACATGCACCTGCGCGACACGTCGACGTTCAACGAGTACTTCCCGGTGTCGCGCTTCCCGACGCTGACGGACGTGTTCGAGGCGGGCAAGTGCGACAACAGCTACCACCTGATGGAGGCGGGCGGGCTCGACTGGATCGTGATCAACCTCGAGCTGTGGGCGCGCTCGGAGGCGTACGGGTGGATGGGCCAGGTGCTGGCGGAACATCCGGGGCACAACGCGATCGTGATCACGCACTCGCACCTCGACGACGCGTCGGGGATCTTCGACAGCAACGGCGGCTACGGCGACAACAGCCCGCAGACGATCTTCGACGAGGTGCTGAGCCAACACGCGAACGTGCGCCTGGTCTTCTCGGGCCACACGGGCGTCTCGGGCTACCGCGAGGACGTGGGCGTGAACGGCAACGCGATCCACCAGTTTCTCTACAACCGCCTCGACGGCATCAACCCCGTCCGCGTGGTGCAGATCGACACGGAGGCGGGCACGCTGGACACCCACGTCTACTCGCCGGTGACGGACCAGGAGCTCGCCAGCTTCGGCTGCACGGTGAACCTCACCGACCTCGAGTGGGTGGAGTAGGGCGCGCGTCATCGGCGGCCCCGTGACCGACCAAGGGTCTGGTGCGCATGACCGCCCACCGGATCACCTCTCTCGCGAGCTTGTTCGTCGTCTCCTGCATCGGTGCGCCTGCGCCGGAGATCGCACAGGAGATGCGATCGCAGGTCGCACCGAGCCTCATGTCCGCTTCGATTTCGCCCAAGGGCGGCGGCAAGAAGAAGCTCGAGGGCGGGTACGTGCTCACGCACGAGCACCCCACGAACGGCATGGCGTTCGGGGGCAACTATGCGTTCGCGGGCGCGCCGGGCAACTACAAGAACGGGGTGATGGAGAAGGGCTACACGGCCGAGTGCGGCGGGTGCAAGGCCGGCAAGAAGTGCGACCACGCCGAGGTGAAGGGCAACTTCACCGCGGCCGTGGGTGCGCTCGGCAAGGACATGGGCGATCACAAGGCGTACGACGGGCCGCTGCACGACAGCTTCTCGCACCTGCGCTACAGCACCGAGTGGACCAAGGCTGCCTTCGAGGGCGACGCCGAGGGTACGAAGCTGAAGATCATGGTCGCGTTCGCTGTGGAGAGCGAGGCCATGTGCGAGCAGCTCTACTACGAGAACAAGGGCAACGGCGGGCCCGGTGGCGACGGGTGGGCGTGCAGCAAGGGCGACACCGTCGCGTCGATGGATCGGCAGATCGATTCGTTGAAGGACTGGGTGAAGCGGAACAGCTCGTGGATGGAAATCGCGTACACGGCCGGCGATGCGCGTCGCATCGTGAACGCCGGCAAGCTCGCGATCGTGCTCGGGGTCGAGTCGGACTACGCGTTCGGCGCGGAGAACCGCACGTTCGATCCAGTGGAGCGGCTCGATCACTACTACGACAAGGGCGTGCGCACGTTCTATCTCGCGCACAAGCTCAACAGCCGGCTCGCGGGCGCGGACATCTATCGGTCCGCCGGCGCGAGCGACGGCAAGGTGATCCGCGCGGCGCAGGCGATGGCGGGGTGCTTCTACGTGGACGACGCGGTCGCCCAGTTCCCGCTGAAGAACGGCAGCGGACACGAGTTCTGCGACAACCAGTGCGGTGACGGGGCGTTCAAGGGCGGCAAGATCACGGACGCGTGCGTGAAGAAGATGAGCGAGCTGTCCGAGGCGAACTACGTCGAGTACTTCCTCGGCCACGGCGGCGGGTGGTTCAACGGCTTCAAGGTGTATCCGAAGCCGCCGGGCTTCTCGGGCTCGGCCGGCAGCAGTGACGACGATCACGGCATCGAGCGCAACAACCTCGGCCTGTCGCACGACGGTGAGCGCGTGGTCCGCGAGGCGATGCTGCGCGGGATGATCGTGAACATCGATCACGTATCGAGCCGCGCGCGCCGCGACGTCGATCGGATCTCGAAGGACTTCGGCGCGTATCCGATGAACGCGTTGCACAACAACCCGAACGAGATGCTCGTGGCCAACAACCACGGCGAGTACCACACGCCGGGGCCGCACGAGTACGACTTCGATCTCGACGAGCTGAAGCTCGTGAAGAAGAGCGGCGGGTTCTTCGGTGTGCGCGTGGGACCGCTCGACAGCAAGGAGTACGCGGCGTCGGGCGTGAAGAAGAACTGCCCCACGACCGCCACCGAGACCGCGAAGATCCTGGCGTATCTCATCGACCAGGGCCTCACGGTGGGCTACTCGCTCGACTTCGCCACGGTGACGCAGGCGGTGCACTCGCGCACGTTCGCGAACTGCGGGCGCGATCTCGGCGGCAAGGATCACCTGCACAAGTACGGCACGCACATCGCCGAGGGCCTCACGCACATCGGCATGATGAAGTTCTGGCACGACGAGCTCGAGGCGGTGGGGCTCGCCGACAAGTACATGACGAAGCTCCGCAACGACGGGCCCGAGGCGTTCGTGCAGATGTGGGAACGCTCCGAGGCGAAGTCGAAGGTCGGCAAGCAGATCCCGCGCAAGACGTTCACGACGAATCCACCGTCGGACAAGAAGTCGCACGGCGCGGTGTGCACGAAGGACGATCAGTGCAAGAGCGATCGCTGTGCGTGGGGCATGTGCGCGGACAAGGACGAGTGCCGCGACAACGGCGACTGCACCTCGAGCCAGTACTGCGGCGATCCGATCTCGGGCAAGGCGACGTGCAAGGCCCTGAAGGGCAAGGGCGACGGCTGCACGAAAGCGTCCCAGTGCGCGAGCGACCGCTGCTCCTTCGGCAAGTGCGGCGACGCCGACCGGTGCAACTCGAACTCGGAGTGCGGTACCGGCCGATACTGCGGCGACCCGGTGATGGGCGAACGAAAGTGCAAGGACAAGCGCCCGAAGGGCGACGGCTGCATGCACAAGGATCAGTGCAAGAGCGGCCAGTGCAGCTGGGGGAAGTGCAAGTAGGGCGGGGCCGTCCCGAGACGCTCGACCAGATCGGCGTCCTCGTGCCATGCTGCGGGTCATGGTTGGTTGCCGGTCTCGTCTGCTGGTTGCGCTGGTGCTGTTCGCTTGCTCCGACGATGCGCCCGTCGACGACACGTCGACGAGCGGTGGGGACACCACGCCGGACGACGACGACGACGACGATGGGCCGGGGCCGGGGTCGCTGTCGGAGACGTCGAGTGCGGGCGACGGGTCGACGACGACCGGCACGACGATGCCCGCCGACACCACGTGCGGGGCCGACTGCCCGACCACGAGCGACGGCCCGACCACCACGACCGACGCCGACAGCACGACGACCACCGACGAAGGTCCCGAGGACGATGGCAGCAGCAGCGAAGAAGGGCCGATCGGCGACTGCGGCAACGGCATCGTCGAGGGCGACGAGGAGTGCGACGAGGCCGTCGAGACCGCGACGTGCGACGACGACTGCACGTTCGCCGACTGCGGCGACGAGGTCGTCAACGAGGCGGCCGGCGAGATCTGCGACGAAGGTGGCGAGGGCTTCGCGTGCGATGCCGACTGCACGCTGCCGCTGTGTGGCGACGGGATCACCAACGAGAGCCACAACGAGGTCTGCGACGACGAGGGCGAGAGCGCGTCGTGCGACGACGACTGCAGCCTGGTCTCGTGCGGCGATCAGAACGAGAACGTCGCCGCGCTCGAGACGTGCGACGACGGCAACAACATCTCCGACGACGGGTGCTCCTCGACGTGCGTGCTGGAGGGCGACTTCGGCGGGTACTGCCGCGTCGTCGACGGCACGCAGTGGTGCTTCAACGACGACGCGTGCGGCCAGGCGTGCGACGACGTGTGCGAGTCGCTCGGGCTCACGATCGAGCCGGACAACGGCGTCTGGTTCGCGGCGCAGGACTCCATCGCCGAGTGCCAGGCGATCTCCGACGCGTTCGGCCTGACCGACCCGGTGGACTTCGGCAACAACCCGCTCGGGTGTCTGCAGGACGAGGGCCTCAACGATCTCGTGGGCGGCGGCCTCACCGGCAGCCTGTCGTGCTCGTCGGATGCGACGTGCCCCGCGGCCCATCGCACCGACATGGACAACCTCGGTCTCAACTGCAACCTCGTGGGCGCGCGCCGGTCGGTGTGCCCGTGCGCGGGCGCGTTCTGCGGCAACGGGATCGTCGAGGGCACCGAGATCTGCGACGACGGCAACGACGTCAACGGCGACGGCTGCACCACGTTCTGCAGCGACGTGCAGAACCTGGAGATCTCGTTCGACTTCACGCAGTTCGTGCCGGCCACTGCCCAGCAGTGCACGGACTGGAACGAGTGGCGCTCGACGATCCTCACCGACCACACGATGGTGTCGATCTCCGGCACCAACGACATGGCCGGTCGCGTCTGCACGGGCGACGAGGCCCGCCAGATCTGCGACGCACTGCGCGACGGCGTCTTCTTCTCCATCTTCTGCGACGGCCACACGTGGTTCGTCGACAACTGCGGCGGTATCGAGCTGACCGCCGACGACCTGCAGTGCTCCTGCGTGAGCCCCGGCTACTCGGTCCGCCCGTGCATCGCGGCCCAGGAGTGGGGCGGCGTGAACACCAGCACCTGCGGTGCGCCCACCCAGACGATCAACATCACCTGCGGCTACTGACGGGATCCCCGACGAACGGGGCAATCGAGCCCGGTCGCGCCACTCGGTGGCGGCCGGGACTCGCCCGTGCGATCCTGCTTCCATGGTTGGTTGTCGGTCGCGTCTGATCGTTGCGCTGTTGCTGTTCGCCTGCTCCGACGATGCCCCCGTCGACGACGCGTCGACGAGCGCCGGCGATGACGCGCCGGACGACGACGGCCCGGGACCGGGCTCGCAACCGGACACGTCGATCTCGAGCGACGGCTCGAGCACGAGCGACACGACGGCACCCGGCGACACGACGTGCGGTACGGACTGCGCGACCACGACCGACGCGACCACCACCACGACGACCGACCCCGGCAGCACGACCACCTCCGAAGGCCCGCAGGACAGCGAGAGCAGCAGCAGTGAAGGCCCCATGGGGGTCTGCGGCGACGGCATGGTCGAGGGCGACGAGGAGTGCGACGAGGCCGTCGAGACCGCGACGTGCGACGACGATTGCACCTTCGCCGACTGCGGCGACGAGATCGTGAACGAAGCGGCCGGCGAGGTCTGCGACGAGGGCGGCGAGAGCTTCTCGTGCGACTCCGATTGCACGCTGCCGGTATGCGGCGACGGGATCACGAACGAGAGCCACGACGAGGTCTGCGACGGCGGAGGTCCGACTTCCACGTGCGACGACGATTGCACGCTGCCGCTGTGCGGCGACGGCAATCAGAACCTCGCCGCGCTCGAGAGCTGCGACGACGGCAACAACCTCTCCGACGACGGCTGCTCCGGCACGTGCGTGCTCGAGGGCGACTTCGGCGGCTACTGCCGCGTCGTCGACGGACGGCAGTGGTGCTTCAACGACGACGCGTGCGGCCAGGCGTGCGAGGACGTGTGCGAAACGCTCGGCCTCACGATCGAGCCGAACGATGCCGCGTGGTTCGCCGCGCAGGACAGCCTCGCCGAGTGCCAGGAGATCTCGGACGCGTTCGGGCTGAACATGCCGGTGAACTTCGGCGACGATCCGCTCGCGTGCCTCGAGGACGCCGGCTTGAACGACCTCGTCGGCGGTGGGCTCACCGGCGGACTGTCGTGCTCGTCGGATCCGAGCTGTCCGGCGGCGCATCGCACGGACATGAACGACCTCGGGCTCAACTGCAACCTCGTGGGCGCGCGTCGCTCGGTGTGTCCCTGTGCCGGCGAGTTCTGCGGCAACGGCATCGTCGAGGGCGTCGAGATCTGCGACGACGGCAACGAGATCAACAACGACGGGTGCACGACGGCGTGCTCCGACGTCCAGGCGCTCGAGTTCACGCGCAGCTTCACGCAGTTCGTCGCGTCGACGCCCGAGGACTGCGAGGCCTGGACCGACTTCCGCTCGACGATCGCGAACGATCACACGCTCGTCTCGATCACCGGCACGAGCGACCCCGTGGGCCGCACGTGCACCGGCGACGAAGCGCGCCAGATCTGCGACGCACTCCGCGACGGCAGCCCCTTCTTCTCGATCGCGTGCGACGGCAACACCTGGTTCGTGGACAACTGCAGCGGGATCGAGCTGACCGCCGACAACGCCTCCTGCGCGTGCATGTTGGACGAGATGAATCCCGGCTACTCGATCCGCCCCTGCATCAACCATCAGGACTGGGGCGGCGTCGGCACGATCTCGTGCGGCGCACCCACGCAGACGATCACCGTCAGCTGCGGCTACTGACGGATCGCGCCGACGGACGGTCAGGTGCGATGTGGCTTGCACTGCTGTTGCCGAGGCTGCGGAGGCGTCGACTCGCGGCTGCGGCGGCGCTGCTCGTAATCTCTGTCGGTTGTGGCGGCGCCGATGAAAGCTCGGACAGCGAGACGACGACGAGCACGAGCTCCACGTCCGCGATGACGAGCTCATCGTCGTCCGGCGCCGCAGTCGAAGGTTGGCCTGAACGCTGGTACGGCCAGTACTACCAAGCGACGGACGTCGACCTCGGCGTCGAAAGTCCATCGTCGCCAGCGTTTCACTTCTTCTACAACATCAGCCTCGAGCCGGCCGGCGTCCGTGTCGACTACTTCGACTCGACAGGTGAAGACTCCGGAACCGTGATGTTCTCCACGCAGGTCGACGGTGACGAGCTGGTGCTCGTTTCGGACGAAGGTGGGGATCACGTCGACTGGCCGCCTGTGTCGGGGGGTGCGAACGAGACGGTCGTGGTGCAGCCCGGGCCAGACTGCTCGACGCTCGAACAGGAGACGACGTACACGCCACCCGGGACGACGTACGAGACGACGCTCCGACGCGGGCGTATCTGTCTCGTCGTGCCCTGCGATCCAGACGACGGAATCAACTGCACCGTCACCGTCGATCTCTGCACCGACGACCCCGCGCCGACTACGTGCGATGGGATGTAGAGCAGGATGCTGCGGCGCGACAAGACGCCGCCGTCGTCGCATGTGCCGGCTACTGACGGATGTTCTACCGGGTGGAGTCGGCCTCGAGAAGAATGTGACGGACCCGCGATCGAATCGCTCTCCGCGTACACTAGCGGGACGTATGCGAGCACGGATGGGCTTCGTGATGGTGATCCTCCTCGGTGGCGGTTGCTCCGACGACGAGGGGACAGGGGGCGAGGACGCGAGCGCGGGCGACGAGGGCACCGGCGACGGCGGAGCCAGCGAGGACGGTGACGAGGGCGCGAACATGCCCACCGGAGGTTCGAGCGGCGATGCAGCCGATGAATCGGCGGGCGGAGCCGATGACGGCGGCACCGAAGGTGTCGACGCGATCGTCGGGGAGTGGGTCGGCGGCCAAATGCTCGTGCCGGGCTACTCCGATCACATGACGGTGCGCGACGATGGCACTGCGACGGCGGAGCTGTACTACGACATGGATGGTGGGCTGTGGGGCGTGCAGCTGCACGCCACCATCACCGTCGTCGACGGCGACTACGCGTTCGCGTTCCGCTGCGAGGAGCCCGGCGACTGCACGCCGTACGAGTTCGACACGACGTGCGGCCTCTACGGCGAAATGCTCTCGTGCGTGCCGGCACCCGACTGGTACTGGCGCGAGAGCATCGAGCTCGAACGGCCGGACTGATCGCGGCGGTGCTCAGCTGCAGTCCGCGAAGCACGAGTTCACCGCGTCGTACACGCACGACGGGTCCCAGTGCTGGAACATCTCGTCGCAGCAGAACGGGTTGAGGTTGCAGACGCACGTCTCGATGGACTCGACGCTGCAACCCGCGGAGAGGTGCATCTCGCAGCAGTCCTCGCCGGGCACGAGCGGGCAGCTCGCGCCGCACTCCTGGAATGCGAGCGCTGCACACAGCCCCGTCCACGCCTCGTCGCAGCAGTACTGGATGTGCTCGGCGTCGCCGAGATCGCACAGGCACTGCGTCACCGCGAGGCTCTCGCAGCCGGGTGAGTCGTGCGCGGCACAGCAGTCGCCTTCGAGCAGGTCCAGCTGCGTGATGCTCAGATCGAAGCCGCCCGCGTCCATGTCGGTCGCGCCGTCCACCACGCGTTGCAACCACGAGGCTTAGCGGGCCGAACAGCGCTGCCGCGCCGAGTGCCCGTGTCTCGAGGGGGGCCCCGCTTGCGTCGCAAGAGTGTTGCCGGTGCCCCGGCTCGGCCCCCTGACGATCTGGGTTCGATCGACGTGAGCTGTGCCCCATGAGCGTAAGTGTCGTTGCCGTGCGCACCGCTCGGGTGTCCCGCTTGCTCGTGTGGATCATGGACCCGAGGTGCGGCGAGTTTGGTCGCCGAAACCTACCCCGCGGCGCAGGACGCTGTTGAGCGTACCGCCCGCTGGATCCCTGGGCTGAACGGTCTACCGGGTGGCACGCTGCCGACGCGATGTGTGACGACTCGCCCCAGCACGTGCAAGAGCACTCGTGTAGGCGCGCTCGGTCGTATGGATGCTGCGGCCGTGTCTGCCTCCTTGACCGGGGGAACGCTTCCGTTCACCGTGGTCCGTACGATGTGGCTGGAGGCGAAGGAAGCCGGAAGCAAGACGTTTGCAGGGTCGTTCATGGCCGCTTGGCTCGTGGCTTGCGGTCCGCAGCACGGCGTTGGTGAGGGCGACGCCTCGGGATCAAGTGGTGGAGCGACGGGAAACACGACCAGCGACACCGCGATTCAATCGTCCGGCACTTCCGCGGACGAGTCGTCGACGGGCTCGCACGCTGACTGCGAGGCATCCGCTACTTATCCACCATTCTGCTACCGAACTCACGAGTTGGAGTGGGACTTCGACGCCGCAATAGGCGGCCGATTTGGGCCCCGCAGCGATCGACGGTTCGCACTCCTGAACAGCTCTGGAGCTGGCGATATCGCCCTCGTGTCGTGGGACGACGACATCATTCTTGAGTCGCACGGCTCGAACGTGGTCGGAGAGGGCTGGGTTGCGGCGGCCTTGTTCTCGCCACAGCAGGACGATCTGCTGGGCATGAACGAAGACGACCTATTGCTCCGACCCCTAGAAGATACGGGATTCGCGGCGCCATTTCACGGTGCGCTGGGGAGCGCAAATAGCGGGCCGCTTGGCATTGCAGATATCGATGGCGACGGCATAGACGAAGTGATCAGCGTGCACCGCGAGCCCGACGACAGCGAGACGCAAAATCACTGGATCCAGATCCATAAGCAAGAATCCGATAGCCTCGTAGTCTGGGGCTCTTACCACCTTGTGCCCGGCCTGTGCGGTTCCATCCGTAGCATCCACGCCGCGTACCTGGACGCCGACTCGCATGTCGACATCGCGATTCTTGGGTACTGCCAGAACCGGAAGATCCCGGGTCAAGTGGGCATCGTGGTTCTCTTCGGCAATGGAGGGCCCAGCGAACTCGAAGATCTGAAGGTTGCCGGTGCAAGCGATGATGACATCCGTTGGTGTGCGCTCGACGATTTTAACGGCGACGGAAACGACGACATCGCCTACGCGACAGTACAGGACGAATCGGAGGGACGCGTCGACCTGGCCCTCTCACTCGGTGATCGCTCGTTTGATGTCCATTCGATGGTCGCGTCGTTTGGCGCGCCTGTGGGAGATTTTGATCCTGATGCTCTGCGCGTCGCCCGGATTGACGACGACGAATTGCCCGAGATCCTGCGAGGAGAGAAGGTAGTGCTTCATGTTGCGACGGAACCCGTCGAAGACGAGTGGTTTGATCCGTCGTTGTTGCCACTCGGCCTCCCGCCGTTGGCAGTGAGCGACATCAATGGTGACGGTCGCTCCGACTTCGTCATTTTCGTCGAAACCTCGGGCTACTCGGTTCTACTCTCAAGCGAGTAGGCCCCGAACGCGAAGAAGCTGCCGAACGAACAGGGAGCCTCAACAGGTGCGGAGACGAAAATGAACAGCCAAGCTTCGAAGACGATGATTCACGTTGCCGCGCTCGCAGTATCAGTCGGCTGCCCAAGCGACGACATTTCGACGTACGTCGGGACGACAACAAGCCCGGACGACGACGGCCCGGACGACGATGAAGGCGAAGAGGAAGAAGAGGCGGGACCAGAGGAGGAAGCCGGCGATGGCGCCGATTCCACTGGAGGGCTTCCCGAAGCCTGCACTGCCATTGAGCCATCGGATTGCGCGGTCCTTGAGATGCCTGTCGAGCTGTTCGACGTCTCGAGCGACGTCGAGACGATGACGGTCGACCTGATCTCGCCCGAGCTCTCATCGTGCCCGTGCGCCGCGTCGGAAGTCGCTGCCACGCTGGGCGGTGACTTCGACGTGCACATTTACTACCCCCAGGGCTGGCCGACCGAACCGTCGACGGCACCGATGTTGCTCTTTGCTCACGGAAACACGCAGATCGCGACGTCCTACGACCACCTGTTTTCCCCGCTCGTTGAGCGGGGGTTCGTAGTTCTCAGCGTGGAACCAACGGATGAGCTGGCGAATTTCGCGGCCGACCCAGAAGTTCGAGGCGCAGCGCTCGCATGTGCCGCCGAATGGGCGCGAACACAATGGACTCTGGCAGACGGGCTCGATTGCACTCTGCTCCTGGGTGGCCACAGTAACGGTGGGCACGCCGCATGGGAGCTCGTCGGATCGCGGTTCGTCCAGCCCTATTCGTCAATATTTTCGGCTTTCGATCTTCGGGGGCTTCTACTCCTCGCCCCCGACTACGAGGATGGCGAACTCGGCAGTGCAGAATCTGTACCGAGTCTAGTCGTTGCGTCAGCAGTTGACAGCGACGTCGGCGGAGGCCGCGACCCTGTGGTGATTTACGATCTTTCACCGCCCGAGGACGAGTTCTCAATAACTGAACCGTCGCGAGCCATGGTGTGGGTCTATGGCACGAGCCACAACGGCCTTGGCGGTTCACCGATGTCTCCACCCTCGCATCCGCCAGTAGGAATCGGCGCGTCCGCCGTGGCTGGTTACGGGGTCCCGTTCGCCATGCACCTTGCATACGGCGAAACAGCGGCATGGTGGGCGATGATTACTCGCGCCAGTTACCCTAGTGAGCTACTCACATCCGAACTCGAAACCGCGTGGGATGCTCTTCCGAGTTACACGCGACACGGCGGTGAGAATTGTGCGCTGAGGACGGACGTGGAATGCGAAGACATTCCAGAGTGTGAGCTCGTCGGAGTCGGCGACTGCAGAAACGTAAACTGCACGATGCTAACGGAGCTAGAGTGCGGTGCCACGCCGGGCTGTATCTTCTCCGAGGATGCGGACTGCATGTACTTGCCGCGGCTGACGACGAGCTTCACGCCGCCCCAGGACGCGGTTCCAAGGCAACCCGTGGAACTATTCGAAACCGTGCTCGAGGTGCCCGAGCATATGCCTGCGGAAATGTCGATCGACGTCGACGTTGCCGGCGACGCAGTCAATGCGCTGGGCACCGGGATGCTGGCCACTGGACACCAATCGGCTATGATGACCGTGGAGTGGGGTGGCGATGGTGAGCCGATTGGGGCTGCTGGAAGCGTCCTGATTCCACTGCCCGAGTTTGACGGCTCAACCATCGATCCAGCCGATTTCACGCATCTCACGCTGCGCGCCGGGAACGTGCTCCGTGACATCGGTGAGACCGATTGCGAACCTGAGTCCTTGGAACCCATCCAGTTCGACGTGGCGCTTGCATCGCTCGATGGAACCGCTGGTACGAGGCTAAACACGGGTCGCTTGATTCAGCAAGCCTATAATCCGGTCGGCCTAGCTCCGGGGACCTGTGGGGGCTCGCAAGCGATGCAGACGATTCGCTTTCCCATTGGTGATCTGTGTGGCGGCGCAGGGGAACTCTCGCAGGTCGACTACCTTCAGATTAGTTTTCCAGATACCCCTATCGAGTCACGAGTCATGATTGACACCATCGAGCTCACTTCGTTCCCGCTCGACGAGCCCTCAGACTGTGGCACCCTCGTTGGCGTCTGGGCGTGTGAGGTCGACAGTCTTGTGATTGCCGAAGCGTCATGCGTCGGTGAGCCGACGCCGGATTGTGACCTGGGCGACGGTCACAGCGAACCGGTCGCGGCGCCGACGGTGAGTGTCGGAGGCGGTTTTGCGGGGTGGCTCGTCTACACCCCCCCAGGCTTTATGCCGGATCCCAGTGATCCGTCGCCGTCGGACCTCGCCCACGTGCGTGAGCGATGCGCCGCCGCGTGCGAGCTTGAATACGCCTCGAGCGAGTTCATCACTGCCGATTGTGGGGCGCCAGACGCGTTCCTCGAACCGAGCCTGGTCGCGCTCGAAGGACGTGGAGCTCATCATCGAATCCCGCGTTCTCAGGCCGATGGAAGTGGGCTCTTTGTCGACGAATCGCTGGACTGCGATCTTCGACTCGACTGCTGTGAGCGGTTCGACGAGAGGGTGTGTGCCGCGCGACTTGCGCGGCCGACTGAGGCCTCGCAAAACCTGGGGCGAGGCGAGGAGTGGATCGTGGAGCTTGAAGGCACTTTGACCTTCGAGTCCGCGGCACTGGCCGAGCCCGTCGTGGCGAGCGCATCGGGTACCATTGGATTTTCTCACTGTTCCGACGGGTATTCCAATGCTCCATGTGCGTTCTACCTCGGATCTGCCAATGTCGCCATCGCCGAGCCGCAGACTTTGGACTTTGATTGTGGGCTGAGCAGTGAAATGTACGTGCTCGACGAACTCGAAGTCGATCTTGTCCAGCCGGCGTTTGGCATCCATCAGGAAGCCACGAACTGGGCGGCGTTTCCTCCGGGTGGGGTCGTCCTGCGGACACGTGCGGTGGTAGACTCGACGGAATACGAGGTTGTCGAGCCTGTGCAGCAGGCGGTGTCCCTGGAGGCGCTGGATGGGTGGGCGAAGTTGCGTGATCTGGGTGGTTTCGTTCTTGATTTCGGTGTGCCGTGCGGGGATGAACTCGTCGACGTAACGGCGAAATGGTATCTCGATGGTGTTGCAGCACCGGACGGCCCGCCGTACGTCGACTCCATCGATATTGCCGCCGGGATCGAGTGCCCAGACATGGTCGCGCTCGAAGCAACGGTGGCGGATCCGGATGGGGATGTCGACTCGGTACGCTGGGTCGTGGACGGTGTTCTAATCGCCGAGAGCATCGAGGAGATCGAGTTCACGGAGGGCCATACGGTTACAGCAATCGTGACTGACATGCGCGGCGCGACGCATCGAAAGAGCAAGGAGATTGCCTGCTTGTAACTCGCCGCGGCAGCAGCTTGCTCGGGACGTCGTGCCGGGCGAGCCGTGGGAGAGCAGCGCAGTCACGGGCGCGTGCGGGCCCGCACCATGAACCTTGTCAAGCACGAGGAGAGTTCCGGATCGAGTTCACCCAGGGTGCGTGAGACTTTTCGGAGCAACACGAGGGAGCGGCCCCTGCGGGGCCGCCCCTGATCGAAGGCGGACAGTCGTGACTACGCGGTGGGCACCAGGGCGCCAGCTACGGGCGCCGAGGCTGCGGAAGTGGTGCTCGTCGTCCGGGGCGTGGTCGCGACGGGCTCGACGGGGGGTTCGACCGCTTCACTCGCGCGACGACGCGCCGCCGCCCGACGGCGGCGCTGATAGGCGCTCGTCACCTGCTTCACGATGTCGGGGTAGTGGCGGAAGACGTACCGCGCTGCCGCGCGCACGCGGGTGATCCGCTGGCTGAGCACCGCGGCCAGACGGTTGCGCTGCTCGAGCATGCGGCCCGCTTCCGTGTTGTTCGTTCGCGAGCGCAGAGCCGAACGCTCGCGGAGTGCCGTGACGAGCATCGGCGCTTCAGCGAGTAGCGACATGTCGAAGGCGCCCAGCTTCGCCAGATCCTTCTTCACGAGGTTTGCGAGCCCGGCGTAGTCGGCGAGCTCGCTCGCGAGCGCATCCTCCGAGTCGGGGTCGTCCTTGTGGGCCTCGACGATCGCGGCGAGCTGCGCGTCGCGCTCGTCGATCTTGCCGTCGTCGAAGAGCCACTCGAGCGAGGACGCGATCTCGTCGAGCACGAAGCGCGCGCGGTCCACCGATGCGTCGTTGGGCGGAGAGATCGCGAGGAGGTAGGCCGTCTGGGCCTGTTGCACGAGCTGCTGCAACACGAGGATCTCCTCCACGATCACACGCTCGAGATGGCCCGAGCCCGCATCCTTGAGGCCCGGGCGCACGAGCAGCTCGTTCGGCGGGGCGTGCAGCGGCTCCCAATGCTGTTCGCAGAACCGAGCCACGTCGACCGCTTCACCGAGGAGCACGTGCAACGGCGTGGTGAGCACGAAGTCTCGCGGATCGACCTTGCTCGCCTCGACCGTGAGCGCGTTGACGAGCGACTTGTTCTGCTTCTGCGTAGCCATGGTGTTTCTTCGTTCCTTTCGAGCAGGTTCTGCCTGCTCGCTTCCTTCAATCGACCGCGGCTCGCGGCCGTTGCAGGTTTTCGATCGATTTTTTCGAGGCACTGCGGCCGGAGTCGCGGAGGTCTCGGCGCGCCAACGTCGAACGCCCATCTGGATGAACCAGACGGGCGTTCGACAGCGAAGTGCGAGTCGGGGACGACGCGCCGCTCATGGGAGCGAGTTGAAGTCGAACGACCACGTGATGAGCTCCACGCGTTGCAGCTCGTGCTCGGCGATCAGCGTGCGGGCAGTGCGGCGGCTCTGGAGGGGAACGGCGAGGAACCAGCGGTGGTAGAGCTCGTCGTACTCGACCCACTGACGTGCCGATTCGGTCCGGTTGACCGACGAGCGCGTCTCGACCTCGATCACGTGGAGCACGGAGCGGCCGCGCTTGCGCATGACGACGACGTCGGGGTACTTGCCGCGCGCCGCCATCCGCTTCTGGGGACCGGGGTTCACGAAGGTGGCATGGCCGAGGTGCTGGTACTGAGCCGCGAGGGCAACCGCGACCAGGTCGTGGAGGCGTTGCTCGTCGTGGCTGCGGGCTGTCGACTTGGAAGGCATGACGGTGGGGATCCTCTCCAGCCGGTTACGCCGGCCGTGACGATCAATCGGCCGCCGCCCGCGACCGTTGCACGCGATCTTCAGGTGCACCACCCCGCGCGTCTGCAGGATCGCCAGCCGTCGGGTGGATGCGTGGCCCGGACCCCTGAACGTCCGCCGTCGTCTCCGTCGGCCACCGCCGTGTCTCTGGCGGGGACTCTCGTGTCTCTGGCAGGGGGTTTCGTGTCTCTGGCAGGGACCCTCGTGTCTCTGGCCGGCTCCCCCGTTCTCTCTGGCTGGCACCCGAACGTCATCGGCGGCCCGCTTGTGGTCTTCCCAAATCACCCCAGGGGATCGGGCAGGTCCGCGCCGGCGTGGACGTCGATCTCGCGAGGACCTTGCCTCGAGTCCATGACTGCCTCGAACCTCTCCGGTGATGCCCCGACGCACTCAGGCCAACGGCTCCCCCGACCTCCGCCCCCTCGTCCTTCATTATGTCCGAAGCAAGCCGGCGACGACGACGATCGGTGAGTTGCTCGCCGACTCCGTGATCGGCGGGTTCATCCGTTCGCTTACCGTCGCCGAGCTCATAGGCGGCGAAGTCCCGTTCCCGCGCGGAGGCGGCCGACGTGGACGCAGGGTCGCGGCAGCGAGCCCGCGAACCGGCGAGGCGAACACCCGCACCGCTGACGGACGCAACGCGTACGACTCGCGAGTCCTTGCGGCGATCAAGGCTGCCGGTGGTCCCGCGTCGGCGGAGAGCTTGCTGTCGAACACGGGCGGCGACGCGGCGCAGTTCAGGGCCGCGACGAAGCGGCTCCTCGCGGCGAAGAAGATCAAGCGCACCGGAAAAGCGCGCGGCACGAGGTACGCCGCCTAGGGCGGCAGTCGACCGTTCACCACGACGGACGCTACCTTCCCATCCTTGAGCGTCAACTGCAGGCCGCTGCGGTCTGGGTTGGCGCAGGAGAAGATCTCTTCTCGCGACGTCTTGCCTTCGAGTGTTCGGTCGTACGCCGCGATGGACGTGCACGCCTGGCCGAGATGCTCCTGCGCCTGCTCGATCGTCCATCCGTACTGCACGCCCGCAGCTTCGGACTCACTGATCCAGTTTGCGTTCAAGAACGCGTCGACTTTCGCCTTCCGCTCCTCGACAGTCGCGCAAGACCGCGCATCGCCGCCCGCGCATGCGCGCTCGAGCAACTTCAAGACGACGAGAAACCCATCGGCCTCGGTCATCACCTTCTCCCGCGCTTGCGCGTGTAGCTTGTCATCCGCCATCAACTCCGCGCAACCGGTGTCGTCCCCGTTGTCGCAGCGTGCCATCGCGGCGCGTAGCCGATCGTTCCGCGGATCGGAAGCGACAGTTGGAGGCGGCGTCGATTCGCTCGGTGGTGCGCTCGCAGAGGTTGGCACGCACGCCGCGAGGATCAGGAAGAGCGTCATCGCAGCTAGCACGCCGCCGACTCCAGCACGAGCTCGACGATACATCCTAATCACTGCCCAAGCGATCTCTCGTGCACCCACACGAAGCTGTTGATCGCGGGCAGCATTCGTCGTGCGAGCGCCACCTGCATCATCACGTCGTCGCCGCCGTGCGCCTGCAGCACCTCGTCGTGCGCCGCGTCGGTCTGATCGATCGTGAAGGTCCGATTCCCGAGGATCTTCATCCGCCGCTGTTGTTCGGCCGTATCGTTCTCCTGGTTGTACTGCAGGACAGAGCCGCTCTCCTTCGGATGCGACGCCCGCTGGCGCAGCCAGTCGACGACGATCACTTCGGCATCGGTGAGCGGCCGCAAGATGCTCACCATGGAATCGTACAGCGTGCGTAGCCACCACATCAGAGTGCCCTCGCTTGCCGGCGGGTGTCCAAGGAAAGCCATCTGCTTGGCATAGTCCGCGCCCAGCTCATCGAGCGTGCCGACGAGGCGGATCCAGAATAGGTCGAGCGTTCGCCAGTCGGATTGTTGGGCGTGCTCGTCGATCTCTGTCGCGAGGACGCCGAGCTGCCGCACCCACAGGAGCCTGCGCTGGAGCGCCGGCTCCTGTCGCCGCTTGAAGTCCTCCCAGACTCGCCGCTGCGCCGGCGTCGCGCGGTCCACGTACTCCTGGATGCGACGGTCCCACTCGTCCATCTCGGCATGATGCCGGAATCGGACGCGGCTGTGCGTCGGCCGAATGGCCAGGGGCCGGGCTTCGTCGATGTCGGTCGGACCTGACGCACTGCGCAACTCCTCGGCATCGCGCCGCTCCCTCGAGCTACCCTCGGCGAGATGCGTTCCGACGAGATCATCACCACGCTGCGGTCGGTCAAGTTGGCTCCCCAGTTCCAGGGGAACGAGCTTCGCAACCGAGTCGAGTTTCGCGACGAGCTGCGGAGGGTGCGGGCGGTTCCCGGATTCGAGGCTCACGTGGCTCAGCTCCTCAAGCACGTCGATGACGGCGACAGCGACATCGTCGTCTACAAGGACCAGAACATCGCCGTGAACATCCAGAACAACACGAACGAGCTGCGGATCCGCGTGCACGTCGCGTTGGAGATCTTGTCCGCTTGGTACGGCAACGACGAGAAGGAGACGGTCTACGTCGGCATGCCGACGACGGCCCTGCAGGACCCTGCGTCGTTCGCCAAGGCGTTCGAGGAGATCGTGATGGGGATCGACGATCTAACACGCCGAGTCACGGGCCTCGGAATGCGGGTCCACGGCGTGCGCGCCGGCTCAGCCTGGATCCAGCTCTTGATGGAGGTGGGCCCCCATGTGGCTGAGGGCCTCGCGACCGTTAGCCCGTTTGCGTTCATCATGGGCTTCATCAGATTCCTGTTTTGGTGTCGCGCGAAGCAGGCCCACGTCGAGGCGGAGGAGGCACGAACGGCCGGGCTGAAGAACCACGAGGCGTACATGGCGGGCTTGAGGGGCGTGAACACGGAACTCACCCGGAACGCCGCGGCCGCGCTCATCGAGCAATACCAGACCTCGGCGACCAGGGAGGCGGCGAACGAGAACGTCGGCTTCATGGTGAACTTGATCAACACGCTCCAGGGCCACATCGACTCGGGTGCACGGATCGCAGTGACGGCCAACGCGTCCCGAGCGGTGAAGCGCGAGCTACCCGAGGAGGCGGGCGGCTACTTGCCGGCCATCGGTGCGGACGACCTCCCCGTCGTTCAACGCGCGTTGCCGCCGGGCAGCGACGAGGGCAAGGACGAGTAGCACGGGTCAACGCGGCGCCGTCAGCTGCTCGAGCTCCCACAGCTCGTGCACTCGTGCGGAGGCCTCGTGCAGCGTGCTCACCTCCTCAGAAGGGGATGTCGTCGTCGCCGGGATCGGCCGGGATGTAGCTGTCGCCGAAGTCCTCCGCCGGATCGGGCGGGATGTAGCTCGACTTTGCCTCGGTCTTCGCGGGACGAGGGGACGGGGGAATTTTCGGGTTGGGCAGTCGCTCCGCGATCTTCGCGATGTCACTCGGCTTTGTACGCACTGTGAACATGGCCTTCACGATCTCCACAACCTCTTCGGGGGTCAACGTGGGACGGGGCGCGCGCAGCTCCCGGACGATCAGCAGGATCTCTTCGAGAAGGTCCTTGGGCTCTCGCGTGGCCGCGACCGTATCCTCGCCAGCAGTCCGCTTGTTCTCACGGATCTGGTTCAGCGCGGCGTCGACCTTCGGCCAGTGAGCGTCGAACGCATCTGCGAGATCGGGTTCCTTCAACCCTTTGTCTCCCATCGCGTTGTTGATGCTCGTGCAGATCTGAAAGATGCCCGCCTTCGTAGCCTCGCGCGCCTGGAACTGGGATAGAGGGCCGGTCAGGTCGGACGGGGCCATGTCGAAGAGCAGCGGTATCAGTCGCGCGTGCTCACGCGACTTCGCGATCGCGCCTGCCTCGAAGTTCAGCCACGGCCGGTTCTGGTTCTCGTGGGTCACGACGCAGATCCCCAGGTGCGCCGCGCTGAGCTCTCCGCCGATTTCCTCCGTCCATCGAAGCCCGCTGTCGATGTCCTTGGGCGACATCCACGGCCGGACGGCTTGGATGATCCGCCTCAGGTTGTCCCGGAGCACCTCGCCCACGGCCTTCGACTCTTCGCCGCTCCAGCTGATGAAGACCTGCATCCCTGCCCACAAGTGTCGGTTACCGCCGCTTGAACGCGCAACGATCGCGGCGCGTGGCCGATCGATCGGGCATGCACCTCTTCCACCTTCCCGACGGCCGCCGCGTCGTCGCACTGCTCGATCGGCTCGATCGGCTCCGCAGAACAGCGTTGCACGCTCGGCTATCGCCGTCTACTTGGCGTGATCCGCCTCGCACAGCTCATCGAGGATCAGCTCGGTGTCCCGAACGAGGACGCGGTGGTGCTCGCATCCGCGCTGCCGGTTTACGCGGCGATGCGTAGGTGCATCCCGAGGAGATGCGCGCGACGATATCCCCTTCGACAGGAGGTCCATGTTCCTGCTCTACGGCGATGAGACGAACGTCGACCCGACCAAGGGCGACTTCTTCATCTACGCGGCGATCGTGATTCGGACAGAGCACGCAGGAGCGGTGCGCGACGCGATCCAGACCGTTCGCACCGCGTTCGAGGTGCCCAGTGACTTCGTCCTCAAGTTCAACCCCGGCCCGACGAATCTCGACCACGCCAAGTTCGCCCAGCTGAAGGCCTCTCTCCTCGCGCTCACGCACGCATCGGGCGCGCGACTGATCGCCGCCGCGATCCATCATCCGATCATCAAGGACGGCGACGTGCACGAGGCGCGTCGGTACTTGATCAACGGGCTGCTCGCGCGGTTCGACAGCGTCTGCAGGAGCCGTGGCGAGCACGGGATGGCGATCTTCGATCGCTTCGACCACGACACGCGCTCGCGAGAGTTCCTCGAAGAGAAGATGACGAAGGGCGTGACCTTCGACAAAGGCGCGAACTGGCAGCGCCTCGAACGCTTGCTCGGTTGCCACATGTCTAGCGTGTGGCAGTCTCCGTTTTGCCAGCTCGCCGACGTCGCCCTCGGTACGTTGCGTTGCGCGGTCGGTATTCGTCTCGGAAGCGAGAAGGGCAAGTCGGAGAGCGCAGACGCCATGTTCAAGCTGCTAGGCCCGATGTTCCCGCGTCGAGGGGACGGCAAGATCATCGAAGAGGCGTTCTGCTTCTATCCCCGCATCGTGAAGGTCCTCGCCTACCGCGAGCGCTACGTGGTGCTCCGCGATGCTCTGACGGCCGCTGGTATGGAACCGGCGCAGCAGATTTAGGGCTTCGCCGCAGCGCAGATCGGCCATGCGCTGGTTCCAACGGGCGAGCCAGATCGTATGCTGACCGCGAGCGAGCCGAGAGTATGCGGAGCTCGTCCATGGCCGACCACCAGCGCTTCGAGCTCTTCGCCGACCTCCTCGTGAGGCGCTTCCGGGAGGCGAAGCGCGTCTATGACGTGGCCGGCGGGATGGGGAAGTTGAACGCCGCGCTCGGTTCACGGGGACGCGAGTGTCTGAGCTTCGATCGGAGGCGCAATCATCTCGACGTTCCCTTCGCCGAGCGCGAGTTCACACTCGACGAACCCTGCGCCGCCGACCTCGTCGTCGGCATGCACGCCGACGGCGCCACGCGGATCATCGTCGAGTACGCGGCTCGGCATCGCGTGCCCTTCGCGGTGGTGCCCTGCTGCAGCGACAACTCGATGCTGTACAAGCCATGGATGCGGCACCTGGACGAGCTGGCGCGCGGGCTGGGGCCTGCACACCGAGGAAGTCCTGCTTCCGATGAGCGGCCGAGCGCGCACGTTGCTCGGCTGGCCGTGATCGGAGGGTTGCGAAACCGTCGTGGGGATCGCGATGCTCCGGCGGGGTAACGGGACCACCGCCCCGAACTAATGCTACCGTGGTCGGATGCGACGTCGGATGGTGCTCGCGGTTCTCTTGCTCGGTCTAGCGGCGTGCTCCAAGCCGGGGCGCGGATGCACGAAATCCTGTGAGAAAGGGTTGGAGTTCTCGCTACGGGCTTGCGAGGCTGCGACGGCGATGGGCTCCACGGAAGGCGAGACGTGCAAGCACGACGCGTGGGTCGCTGAGGACGCTTGCCGTCGGGAGTGCTGGCGGCACCCGCTGCCTTGACCCCCCGGTGTTACGTTCCACGCAACGATCGGCCCAGAGCTGTCCGGCTTCGCTGTCACCTACCAGCTTCGAGCCGCGCTGAGTCGGCTTGCGGTGCTCGCTGGCGGCCAGCTCGGACTTCCGGAAGACCACGCGATCTGGTGGCTGCGCATGTGCTCGCCGGACTGGCCGATGGATTCGCGAGCTGCTCTTCCGCCTTCGCGTCGGTCGAGCGCGAGCAGAGCGTGCCCACGACTCGTCGACCGGCTCGGGTCGCTTGATGCGGTGTCCTTCGCGGGCACGTAGGGCTTGAAGTCGCGGATCGTCGGTGTCATCGCGTCGTCTCTCGTTGCATCGTCGAGGGTGGCCTCTTCGTCGCTGCGCTGTTCGCCAGGATCTCGTCGGTCGTGGTCTTCAGCCGTGCGACGAGGTCCTCGCCGTGCGCGAAGCGAGGATCGTCCGAGTGGACGCCGAGCTGGAACAACACACGCTCCGGCGCAGGCAGTGCCTGCCCCCAAGCAGTGCCGGACGGCCAGAACAGATAGATGTCCCACGCAGCCTCGTCGTGCACGGCCGGCCAGCCGAGCGCCGAGGACGCGGCGAGACCGACGGGACGATCGTCCGCTTCCACGAAGTGGACGACGCGAGGATCGCCGGCGCCGATCAGCTTGGCCGATTCGGCCGCGGCCCCTTCATCGTCGCCCCAGTAGCGATCGGACCACACGATCGCGAGCTGGATCGGCGCGTTCGGATGGGCATCGAGGACGGACGTCTGCACCGCACGGGCGCCGTGGATGCAGCCGGGTCACGACGGGGAGAGGATCGCGATGAACCGCGCTTCGCCTCGGTGGGCGTCGAACCACGTGCGGAGCTCGGGAAGCGGCGCGCGCAGCACGGGAAGCGCGTCGGAGGCCGGTTGCGCGGCGCTCTGTTGCGCTCGAGGCGTGGCCTCCGGAGCGTTCGAGCCGCACGCGGCAGCGAGCACGAGTGACAGACAGAGCGTGGCTTTGCCGAACATCGGAACCTCTATCGAGCACCGGCTCCACACGCACAACGTGGCACCGTACCCGGGTCCAGAGTCAAGGCCGCCCCCCATGCACGCCGGCAATCCTCGCGTGGCGCAGAGTCTCTCGGCGTTCGAACGGTCAGCAGGCCTCGATGCAGGCACGGCGCTCGCGCTCGCACGCCACGTCCGGCGTCGTGCAGACCTCGTGCTCGCGTTCGCACTGGTCGATGCAGCTCTCGCGGAAGTGGGCGTCCATCTGCGCCTGCTCCTCCGCCCTGACATCGGAGACGGCTCCCTTGATCCGCAGGTAGCTCTGCTGCTCCCTCGGGCTGACCCAGTTCGCGAACTCGTAGCGGGTGCCGCTGTCTTCGATGATGACGCGCTGGATTCCTCCGCACGCATCGAGGAACGTGACGACGTCGAAGACCACCGCCTGCTGTCGCACCGGATCTCCCATCCGATCCTCGGGAAGCACGAGCTGCCCGTGCAGTGCGTCGCAGGCGGGCCGGAGCTGCTCTGCGGAGGGCCGCGCCGAGCCCGGGAGGTCTTCGAGCACCCGCAGCGCCGCGAATGTCGGCCGGGCCCGGAGCGAATCCTGGACCGCGGACGTCGCGGAGGCGGGCTGGTCGACCGCGACGAGCAGCTCCGCCCTGACGAGGTGCAACGCATCCGCTTGGTCCGGATGGGCGGCGGCCGCGGACAGGAGCCCCGCCACCGCGCTCGAGAGCAGGGCATCGCGATCGATGGCGTCGCCCGCCTCGGTGAGGACATCCAGCGTCCCGAAGCGCTTCGAGGCTTCGGCCAACCGCTTCGCGAACGCGCTCGCCGCCTGCACGTCGGCAGGCTGCCGCTCCATCGCGTCTCTCGTTTCGAGGAGAGCGGCGTGCTCCGCCTCGGCCTGCTTCACGGCTTCGTACTCGCTCGGATGCTCGAGACGAGTCCACAGCGAGCGCGGACCACATCCGAGAGCCAGTGTCAGGAGGAGGGCCGCCCGGAGCGCGCGCATCGGCCCTCCCTACCCGAAAGGGGCAGGACGAACCATGCGAGCAAATGCGTATTTTGCCGGAGACGGAGAACGCGATCTGGCGCGGCGTCCGGAGTCGGCGTAGTCACGAGCGATGGCGTCCTCTGGGCCCGACGTGTCGCAAAGGGTGGCGTACCGTGAGCCCGAGGTCACGATGGCGCCGACGAACCTCCTCGACTTCCGGTTCGAGTCCGAAGAGGAGCGCCACCGCATCGAGGACCTTCTCTTCGATCGACTCGGCATCGCCACCTTGTCGCACCATTCGCGGACCCGCTTGCTCCGCGACGTGTCCGAGGTCTGCCGCGCGACGCTCGAGGGGCTCGTCGGCCGCGAGATCGACGCGCTCGTTCGCGTCGACGCTTCGTACTACTTCGACTGGCGCGCGGTAGGCGTGCTCGATCGAGCCTTCGCAACGATCTGGCCCGCGCTCCCCGGGCTCTACGAGATCATGGAAGGGGGCGCGATCTTCTTCGGTCCGAGCACGGTGCACGACGACGACGAGCCTGCTCCGCTCCACGGAAGAACGCCGCCCGTCCTCGAGGCATGGTTCGAGCCCCACGCCCTGATGGTGAGTGGGATCCTCGGCGAGAACGAGTGGAACACGTGGCACGCCGCGCTCCTCGACCACACCCGGCACCTTCCCCTCGAGGCGATCGAAGACGGCCCCGTAGGTGCGCCTACGAGGCCGAAGTCTGGTGGAGGTTAGGGGACTTGAACGCGTTTCGGTCGGCTTGCGGAAACGGCAACAGTGCCGCGATCTTGGCCCGCAAGCCGCCGAAATCGTTCTGGTCCGAGCCTCATCCGAACCGTCTGACTCCGCGAAGCGCCCCTCGAACGCGGGTGACTTCCGCAGAGTCGCGCCACAATGGCGCCACCGCGCCAATGGCAACGAAGCGTTCTTAGTACCCTCGTGGCTCGGCCGTTCGCGCGCGAGCGACAAGGCCCAACGCGGCGTCATGCCGGCGCAGGGGGGCCGTCTGAGCATCTGAAAGGGCGCCGCCTACAAGCAGGTCACCGTCTTCGTCGCTGTCTTCGTCGCGCCTCGCTCGTCCCGGACGATGGCGTTGAGCTCGTGACTTGTCGTGAACTCGAGGGTCGTCGTGGCGTCCTCGAGCAGCACGCCGTCAACGAGCCAACGCAGACTCGCGATGTCGCTCTCACCGTCATCTTCGTGTCAACCGCAAAACGATCCACACGACGAGCTGCGTCGCGCCCCTGGCGGCAGCGCTGGTCGGCTGCGGGCCGTGGACCGTGGATGGTCGGGTTGTTCTCAAGCATCGAGCCCAGTCTTGCGTGTCGTTCGCGCCTCGTTCGAGGAGCGTACGAACGCGACGCGGTACTGCGGGCGGTCGTCGACGTGCCGGGGTAGGTGGCCGTTCTGGTATCGTCCGGAGATGCCGTTCGACGAGGACGAGCTCGCCAAAGCCGTGGACGCCGTCGGACCCGTCGCGGCGAAGTGCACCGTCCCCTTATCGCTGATCAAGGGCTCGCCCGACGGTCCGCCGCTGGACTACGCGACGGGTGTTCTCGTTCAGGTCGGGGACGACGCTCGGATCTTCACGGCCGCGCACTTCACGGATGATGGAGTCGATCGCACCGACCGCAGCATCGCGGCGGTGACCGAGCGTGGGCGGGTCCTGCTCAGCGGTGCCGAGATCTTCGGAACGCTCATGCCTCCCAGTGGTAACCGGCTCCCCGACGACACCGTCGATGCCGCGCTGCTCAAGCTGAAACCCGAGACCGCCGACGCGTTGCGCTCGAGCGGTTTGGAGTTCCTCCAGCACGATCAGATTGCAGTCGATTTTCCAGTGACCGCGACCTCGCCGGTCGTCCTCTTCGGCTACCCGATCTCGCGCAGGGAGGAGACGGGCAAGGTCGTCTACCACGACGCGTTACCCGCGTTGCTCAAGCGTTTGCGCCGCGCTGACGGGTCAGATGCTCGGCACGAGATCTTGCTGTCCTATCCGGGTCCCGGCACGTGGGCTTACAATCACCACGGGTACCCGATAAGGCCCGACCCGGCGGACGGTCTCAGTGGCGGCGGCATCTGGGAGTACCGCCCACGGGTTCGGTTGATCGGCATCCAACACACATGGGGCGGCGAGGACCAGATCGTGATGGGCACGAGCACTGCCGTTTACTTCATCTATTGGAAAGCAGATCGCGAACGCACGCGCTCGTCCGCGCCCGTCGTCGTGCCCGAGCCCCCCGCGCCCGCGCCGGAGAATGACGCAATCGCGACCCCGCGATCGGAACCCGTCGAGGGCGATGATCGCGTCTTACAGATCTTGATCGGCGTGGGTGCGGTGGCCATGATCGGCTACGTCCTGGTACGCGCTGCTCGTGCGCTCTTGTCGGCGGCGAAGAAGCGGAAGTGATGGAGGCCGTACAACAAGTCCAGTAGACGCTCGTTCTCCACGCGGCCGGAAGTTGTCAACGAGTTTGAGACCACTTGGCACGCAGTTTAGTGAGCGGCGTGCTCGGGTTGAGGGTACATGCTCGCCGTACCCCGTCGTGACGTGAGGACGTAGGGGCGCGAGGCTTCG
>CAYXVR010000006.1:216033-249912 GCA_964468635.1 uncultured Nannocystaceae bacterium | reverse complement strand
AACTACACAATCAGGCCCGAAGTCCTACGAGTTCCACACGACTCCCGGAAGAACCGCTGAATTTGAACGAATCCGCCTCCTCCAACGCACGTGTGATAGAGATACTCCTCCGAACCGTCGTCCAAGAGGCACACGCACGCTCGCAAGTCCTCCAAGTTCCCGTCGCAACACAGACAGTCTTGACACGGCGGTGGCGGCCCATCGTCGCCGCCCTCCCCGTTGGTGTCCCCACCGCTGCCCTCGCCACTGTTGCCTCCACATCCGATCACGATGGCGAGAGTCACACACGCGTTTCGCATCGACCGACCTCCTTGTCGTTGCTTTCCTCATCGTGCGGGATACTCCGCGAGGCGGACCGTCGCGTCAACCGCGGTTACTGGAAGGAGTCGCGAGGACCATCTGCGATCCGAATTCTCCCCTAAGACGGCCGAGAGGACAGCTGCAAGGATCCGGGATGCGCAGGAACCGCAGACGGATCGCCTTTACGCAAGCGTCGTCCCTGAGTCAGCTACTCCCGCAGCGGTGTGGGCGCGCGGTGGTTTGCGGTCGAAGCGAACTGGGCTCGTGATCTCCACAGGGTCCGGGTACTCCGGGTACTCCATACCATCCATCCGCGAGGCCGCCGCGTCATGTCTCCGCAGGCTCGCGTGCCGGTAGCGCGACTACACACTCGTCGCGCTCTTCCGCATGAGAATCCCGGAACAGCCGCCCCCGGGCGACCTCGGGATCGAGATGGCAGAGGCCACGCCACGTGCTCCGCGCTCGCACCGCACGCTACTCGAACAACCACGCTCTTGGTCGCTGTGCGCTGCGGGTTCACGTCCAAGTTTTGCGATCTCCGTTTCGCAGACGACTGAGTCCCAGATCGGCGCTGCATGTTATGACGAGATCGCTGTGGACCGCTCGGTATCGCGATCGCGCCGGCGTGCGCGAGCTGACCGGTTGCGCTCCTCGCCGCGTTCGTGCCACCGTGGGCGCGTGCGCAACTCGGACGACTCCCGCGCTCTCGGCTTCCTGATCTCGCTGGCGGCGTTGCCGTTGGTCGCGTGCCCGAGCGACGACGGCGACGCCACCGCGTCCGACGACGACGACTCCACCGGGGCCGACGACGACGGCACCTCGATGACCGATCCGTCGGTCACGATGACCGACCCGGAGGGCTCCGGCTCGAGCGGGCCGAGCACCGTCGCCGATTCGAGCGACGGCACCGGAATCGATCCGACGACGTCGTCGAGCGACGACGGCTCCGACTCCGGATCGTCGGGCGACTCGTCCGGCACCACCGGCGAGCCGGGTCTGTGCCCCGAGGACGCCGAGGTCACGCAGGTGTGCACCGACTTCGCGGCGCACTTCGTGGAGTGCTACCCCGACTACGCGGGCGAGCGCATGTCCGTCGCCCACGAGTGCACCTGTTACCTCGAGTACTACGCGCCGACCTACGGCGAGAGCTGCGGCACGGCCGTCGAGGACTACTACTCGTGTCTCGTCACCGCCGACTGCGAGGAGATCACGACCGAGACGGCGTGCCTCGACGAGCGCATGATCGTCGACACTGAATGCGTCTGAACGCGCGCCGATGACCGCTTCGCACCCGGTGCAGCGCCGCTATTTCGCCGAGGATCTCGTGCGACTGCGGCGGGCCGACGAGCAGCATCGCTACGTCGCGTCGCAGCGGGCCGGGCGGATCGATCCGAATCCGCACCAGATCGACGCCGTCATCTTCGCGCTCTCGCGCATCCCCCAGGGCGGCTGCATCCTCGCGGACGAGGTCGGGCTCGGCAAGACGATCGAGGCCGGCCTCGTGATCGCCCAGCTGCGCGCCGAAGGAGCTGCGCGCGTGCTGCTCGTGACGCCGAAACCGCTGCTGGGCCAGTGGCAGCAGGAGCTCGCGACCCTCTTCGGCATCGACACACGCGAGGTCGGGCGCGACGACGGACCGCTCGACGGGCCCGGTGTCTTCATCGTCGGGCGCGAGTACGCCGGCAGCGAGCACGGGTCTCTTCGTCTGCGCACCGCCGAGCGCTTCGACCTCGTCGTCATCGACGAGGCCCACGAGATCTTCGCCGGCATCTACAAGCGCTTCGATCGCCACGGCCGCGTGAAGGACGAGTCGAGCCAAGCCCGCCTCGCCACCCGCGTCCGCGAGGCACTCGCGGGCGCGCCGGTGCTCCTGCTCACCGCCACCCCGATCCAGAACTCGCTCACCGAGCTGTGGGGCCTCGTGCAGTACGTCGAGCCCACCGGTACGCTGCTCGGCGACCTCGGCACCTTCCGCGCGATCTTCTGCGCTGGCGACGATCGATCGCTGCGCGAGGGCCAGGACGACGAGCTGCGCCGTCGCGTGGCCACCGTCTGCCAACGCACCCTGCGTCGCCAGGCGCAGGAGTTCATGAACGAGCCGTTCAAGAAGCGCCAGGCCAAGCTCTTCCGCTATGCGATGACGGCGGAAGAGCACGGCCTCTACGAGGACGTCACGAAGTACCTGCTCGATCCGTACGCGTGCGCGTTCCGGGGCGGGCACCGACGCTTGCTGGTCATCGGATTCCACCGCCGCATGGCGTCGTCGCAGCGCGCCCTCGCGGCGTCGCTGCGCAACGTGGCCGTCCGACTCGAGCGCCAGCTCGCCGGCATCTTCGGTGACGGCGACACCATCGACATGTTCGCCACCGACCTCGAGAGCGACGACGAGATCGAGGCCGAGCTCGAGCCCGCGCCGCCGCCCGAAGCCGCGCGGATCTCCGCCGAGCTCGCGATGGTGAAGGACTTCATCGCGCGCGCCGACGCCATCGGCATCGACACGAAGGCGGAGCAGCTCGTGAAGGCGGTGCAGCTCGTCCGCGAGCGCGGCCGCACCGGCGCGGGCTCCGGCAAGGTCGTGATCTTCACCGAGTCGCTCGCCACGCAGGACTACTTGCGCGAAGTGCTGGTCGGCGCGCGCGTCGTCACCGACGGCGAGGTCACGCTCTTTCGCGGCGTGAACGACGGCCCGCGCGCCCGCGAGGCGCTGGCGCGCTGGCACCTCGAGGTCGGCGCCTCGCAGGCCACGCGCTCCGCCACCGTCGCGATGCGACTCGCGCTCGTGCACGAGTTCGCCACCCGCTCGCACGTGCTCATCGCGACCGAGGCCGGCGCGAAGGGCCTCAACCTGCAGTTCTGCGACACGGTGGTGAACTACGACCTGCCGTGGAACCCCCAGCGCATCGAGCAACGCATCGGTCGCTGTCACCGCTACGGTCAGAAACGCGACGTCACCGTCGTCAACTTCCTCGCCGACGACAACGAGGCCGAGCAGCTCGTCTTCGAGATCCTCTCGCGCAAGCTCGACCTCTTCGGCACCGTGCTCGACGCGAGCGACTCCGTCCTGCACTCGCCCGGCGAGCGCGCGCCCGAGTCGCTCGCGAGCGTCGTGGGAGCCGAGCTCGAGGCCCAGCTGCGCCGCATCTACGAGCGCTCGCGCACGATGGAGGAGATCGCGGCCGAGACCGCGAAGCTGCGCGATCAGGTCGGCGAGGCGCGCGACCAATTCGAGAAGACGTACAAGCGCACCGCGGGGCTCATCGAGACCCGCTTCGACGAGACGGTGCGCCACGCGTTCCGCTCGATCGAGGACGGGCTCGCCGGCGGCCTCGCGGCGTTCGATCGCGACCTCGAGGCCGTCGTCGTGCGCTGGCTGTCCGCCGTCGGTGCGTCGGCGCGGCGCGCCGACGAGGGCGGGATCGTGTGGCTGCGGGTCGAGCCGTGCGAGCGACTTCCACCCGACTTCCGCGACGGCTTCGTCGCGCGCATCGGCGAAGGACCTTCGCACGCCGAGGCCGGCGAGCCGCTGCACCTCGGGCATCCGCTCGTGCATGCCGCCGTCGCCGAAGCGCGCGAGGCCACCGCGCGCGTGCGCTTCGCCGTGCGACTGCACGCGCGTCCGAGCGGCATCGATCGCCCGCTGCGCGCGCGACTCGTGCTCGTGCGCCTCGAGCAGCACGGCTTCGAGCCGGTGGTGCACCTCGTGCCGGTCGCGGTCGATGCAGCCACCGGGCTCCCACTCGCAGCGAGCGAAGTGGAGGCGATCCTCGCGAGCGTCATGCGCGACGCGGAGCTCGAGCCGTCGCCGCTCGACCCACGCGACCTCGACGACGCGATCGAAGAGGCCCTCTTCGTGCTGCAGGGCCGGATCGACGCCCACGAGCACGTTCGGTTCGAGGAAGTGGTCGGCCGCATCGAGCACGCCATCGAGGATCGCATCGTCGTGCTCGTGCGCAGTCGGCTCGCGGCCACCGAGCGCCGCCGCGAGGTCGAGCGCCGTCGTGAGACCGTGGCGGGCAGCGACGCGCGCGGTCGAGTGGACCGCGCGTTGCTCGACGTCGATCGCGAGCTCGAGCACCTCGACGCCGCCATCGAGAAGCTCCGCGCACGCGAGGACGCCGACTACGCGCTGTGGATGCAGCAGGCCCACCAGCGCCGCTACGGGGCGCCGCGCCTCGATCGCATCCTCGACGTCGACATCGCGAGCCCGTAGCCTCAGAGGCCCTTCGCGGCTGCCTTGGCGGCGACCTGATCGAGCAGGTCCTGCATCGCGAAGTTGTAGTCGAGCACGTGCAGGCCGAGGAAGCTCGGATTGAACAGCGTGCCCTCGAAGTCGATCGGGTTCGTGCGCATGTCCTGCCCGTCGAGCTCCACGGAGATCCCGAGGAACGACAGACCATCGCTGTCCGACGCGCATGCCGACGAGTACATGTCGCGGTAGAGCACGAACGCGGTGTCGACGTCGAAGCCGTACTCGGGCGTCGGGAACACGACCGGCTGGTACGTGTGCGTCGGGAAGAACGCGCCGGCGAGCCGCGCCTGTCCGCCCGTGGCGATCATCGGGTTCGTGCACGCGACGTCGTTGCCGGGGATGTCGGGGCTCTGGTTGCCGGCCGTGGGCGGCAGGTCGGCGGCGTACGTGCGGTACGCGAGCACGCAGCCGACCTCGTCGACGTCCGTGCACAAGGGAATCGTGGGAAACGATCCACCCACGGTCTCGCCCATCGGTACGCTCACCGATCCGCCGATGAGCAGCGCGACGATCATGCGATCGAGCAGATCGGGATCGGGCTCGATCACCTCCTGCACGAGCCGAGTCGTCATGTACGTGCCCTGCGAGTGGCCCATGATGACGAAGTCGCGACCCTCGCCGTGCGTGGCGAGGTAGCTCTCGAACGCCGCGGCGACGTCCTGATAGGCGGCGTCCATCAGCTCCGGCGCCTCGGCGCTGCCGAACGTGCCGAGCGTGACCTGGTGATAGAGCGGCGCGAACACGCGGCATTGCGACGTGAGGCGAGCCGCTTGGTTCAGCAGCGGATCGAGCTCTTGGGTGATGTCCTCGAAGTCCTCGGTCTGCCCGGGCTCGAGCCGGATGTCGACGGTGGGATACACGTAGAAGCAGTCGAACGCGGGCTCCTCCGCGACGACGTGCTCGACGAGCTGCATCGTGCCGTCGGGCAGCACCTCGGTCGCGTCGAGATCCGCCGACAAGCACTGATCGTCCGCCGGCACCTTGTCGGCGTGGCACAGCCACAAGTCGGGATCGTCGTAGCCCGCAGGCGGCTCGCCCGTGCTCGTGTCGGCGCCTGCACTCGAGCTGCCCTCGCTGCTGTCGGCGGGCGCGGTCGTGTCCGCACTCGAGGTGGAACCGCCGTCGCTCGTGGGACCTGCACCCGACTCGGAGCTCGATCCCTCGGTGGCCTCGCCACCGTCGTCACCGCATGCGGTGATGCCGAACACGGACACGACGCCGAGGACCAGGGGCCAACGCATGCCCGCAGCTTGCCGCGTCCACTTGCGACTGTCAGCCGTTGACGCCCTCGCGATCCTGGGCCACGATCGGACGCATAGGAGTGGTGTATGCCGAGACTCGTCGCTTGCCCTGCTTGCAACGTGCACGTGAAGATCGACGAGGCCGCGTGCCCGCACTGCGGCGCCGAGCTCCGTGACGAGGGCGGCCGGATCGGCCGCACCGCGAGCGCGATGCTCATGGGTCTCGCGATCTCGTGCGGTGGCGACGACGGCGGAACGACGGCGGCCGACGACTCGAGCAGCGCATCCACGGCCGACACCGGATCGTCGGGCGATTCGATGACCGCAGGCTCGATGACGACGATGACCGCAGGGTCGACCGACACCAGCGAGTCCGTCGACGCGTCGGTGGGCGACGTCGAGTACGGATCCGCCGACCTCGACGAGGACGACCTCGGCTCCACGTCTTCGGTCGACGACACCACCACCGGCAGCACCGGCACGGATTCCTCCGGCAGCGACTCGAGCACCAGCGCCGGCGATTCCATGGGCGAGCCGGAGTACGGCGTGCCCGAGACGGACGCGGGCGAGCCGGAGTACGGCGTGCCCGAGACCGGCTAGTCGCTACTGCAGCACTTTCAGCTTGGTCGTCGCCCGCTCGACGGGCGGCGGCTCCGTGGACCACGGCTCCTCGCGGAGCGCGAAGCGACCGAAGTCGTAGGGCTCGCCCGGCGCCGCGAAGCTCGGCACCAACACCTCGCGCACGCCTTGCTTGCGCAGGGTGTTCGCGCGGTGCCAGCAGAACGGCATGTTGCCGCGGCGACCGAGCGTGCTGTGGGCCGTGAACGAACAACCGGCGCGACACGTATCGGCGTAGTAGCAGCTCTTGCAGAAGCCCCACAGCTCGTTCGTGCCGCGATCGCGCGTGAACGCGATCTGCTCCGCGTCCCAGATCCGATCGAGCGACAGCTCGCGGACGTTGCCGCCGGTGTACGGCGCGGTCGGCAGCGACGGACAGCCCTTCACGGTGCCGTCGGACTCGATGCCCATCACGAACTGCCCGGCCTTGCAGCCCTGCCAGTGGCGATCCTCGCGACCGGGTCGCGAGCGCAGGATCTGCTCGTGCGGGCCGTAGTAGCCCAGGTTGTTGCCGAGCGAGACGTTGAACGCACGACGCATCGGGATGCCGCGCTCGCGCGCGCGCTCGAGCGCATCGCGCTGGATCGTGGCGAGCGTCTCGATGACGTCGAGGATCATGTACGGCTGCAGGATCCACTCGGGATGATCCGCGGCGCGTCCCATCGGTGCCGTGAGCTGCGCGCGCCAGACCACGACGCCCGCGTCCTCGAGCATGCGACCGGTCTCGACCAGCCGATGGGCGTTGAGGCGATTCACCTGGCTGTTCGACGTGACGGGGATCCCGGCCTGCCTGCAGTTCGCGATCGCGCGCATCGCCGCCTCGTGGCTGCCCGGGCTCGCGCGCAGCACGTCGTGCACGTCGGCCGGGCCGTCGACCGACACGCCGACGGCCGACAGCCCACACGCCTTGAACTTCTGCGCGCGCTCGAGCGTGAGGCCGCGTCCGCCGGTCTGCATCGTGACGCGCACGCCTTGCTTCGCGAGGTGCTCGACCAGCTTGTAGCTGTCGCTGCGCAGGTACGCCTCGCCGCCGATCAGCGTGACCTCGCGGGTGCCGAGCCGCACCAGGTGATCCGCCACCTCGAACATCTCCTCGGTGGAGAGCTCGTCGTCGCGGACGGGACCCGCGCGCGAGCCACAGTGCGCGCACTCGTGATCGCAGCGCAGCGTGATCTCCCAGACGCAGTAGATCGGTCGCGGCCGCGCGAAATCCTCGGGACGCAGCGACCTTACACTCACCATACGAGGCGATCCTAGCACGGATGGGGTAGCGTCCCGTCCGTGATCGAGATCGTGCTCGGTCTCGCGGTGCTCGCGGCCGTCGGGTGGATCGGCGTGATCGTGGGCCGCGAGGTCGCGCGCCGCGGCGCCCCGGCCCGGCTCGAGGCCCGGATCCGCAGCCTCGACGCCGCGCGCGAGGGCGGCACGCCGGAGCGGCCGATCGAGGTGACCTCACCCGCCTCGATCGAGCCGCGCGCCGAACGAGCGCCGTGCCCCCGCTGCGGCGGCAACCTCCACGTCGAGGCCCACGAGGTCGACGGCCCCGAGCTGCTGCGCCGCGTGCTCACACGCTGCGGCCAGTGTGGCGAGCACGTGACGACATGGTTCCGCGTCACGCCGGCGCGCGAGCTCGACTAGGTGCCCTCGATCGCGAGCATCGCGACGAGCAGCTTCGGGAGATCCTTGCGGTGCTGCGTGAGGATCTCGTAGACGCGCTTCGCATCGACACGATCGTAGAGATGCACGACTCGATTCCGAAACCCGATGATGGGCGCGATCTCTGCTGCGGTGCCGGCAGGCAGTAGACCAGCTTCCTCGAGGCGTTCGAAGACCTCGTGACTCGTCCGAGGGGTCGGCAGCGCCTTGCTCGCGACGAGGAATCCACCGTAGTCGATGAGGGCCTGGATGGACGTCTGCAGGAGGTAGAGCGACGCGGCGAGATTGCGAAAATCGGCCGTGAACTCCTCGTAGGTCGCGAGCGGGATCCGATCGAGCTGCTCGAGGTTCGTGCGGAGCACGTCGAGCTTCGAATGCGCCTCATCCAAGACCATAGCGTTCCTCGAGCCAACGCTTGAACGCCGCGGGCTTGCCCTTGGTCGCGATGACGTGCGTCGGCATGAAATCGAGGGCGCGCGCGATCGTGTCCGACTCGAAGTCGACGCGGCGAATCGGGTCCCCTTCGTAGGCGCGCAGCCCGTCGCACAGCACATGGTGCGCGAAGATCGGTCCCTGAGACTCGAGGTCGATCACGTCGATCGTCGAGAACCCGGTCGCGCGCGACAGCTCGATCGCGAGAGCGGTCGCCACCCGGTCGTGCGCATCGCTCTTGCGCTCGCGGTACACCACACCGACATCCAGATCGCTGTCGGGCCTCGCGCGCCCGCGCGCGACCGACCCGAACACCCAGGCGGCTGCGACGTCGGGAAACCGACGCATCACGTCGCCCACCCGCGCCGCTGTCGCCGCCGGGTCGGGGGAGGAGCCGCTCATGCTGCGATCGTACACCGCCCGCGCGCGGGCGGCACGCTCACGCCGAGATCAGCTTCACGTTCACTTCGGCGCACGGATCGAACGGCGAGCCCTTCACGTCGGCGATGCACTTCACCACCAAGCGCACGCGCGCGTCCATCGTGGCCTTGTGCGCGTCCGGGAAGCCGTTCTTCGCGAGGATCGCGGGCAGGTCGACGTCGGAGACCATCCACGGCTGGGTGATCTGCTCGCCCGCCTTCAGGTCGCGCGGCATCTTCAGACAGCTGTCGCTGTAGTGCACGTTCGAGCGCGGGTCGTGATCCTGCACCACGAGATAGGGCGACTCGATGTCATCCTTCTTGATGTACAGCCACACCTCGTACTTGGTCGCGAGCAGCGTGCAGTCCTGCTTCGCGTCGATCACCATGGTGCCCTTGAGCACCGAGTCGCGCACCGGGAACGTGGCGTGCTCGGCAGGCTGACGCTCGATCACGGTGATCGTCACGTCCGCCATGCCCTTGCCGCCCATGAATTGCTTGGCCTTGTCGAAGAACCCCATGGGGCTCGGCACTACCACGGCGGCCCGGCCGGGGACAGCGCGGGGATCGCCGCAGGGAGATCAGGCCCACGAACGCTGCACGCACGGGGCCGCGCGATCCGTTCCCGCGCAACGCCGCGCGTGCGGGCGCGAGCATGGCATCCTCGCCGTGGATGTCCGCGACCCGATCCCGTTCTGGGCGCGAGGACGACGACGTGGCGCTCACGATCCTGCACACCGCCGATTGGCACCTCGGGATGCGCTTCCCGAGCTTCGCCGCGCACGAAGCCGAGCTCACGCGTCGACGCTTGATGACGATCGACGCGATCTTCGGGCTCGCCGAGCGCAATCGCGTGAACGCGGTGCTGTGTGCGGGCGACTTGTTCGACGAGCCCGCACCACCGGAGCCGTGGTGGCGAGGCTTGCTCGAGCGGCTGGCACGGTTGGGCTGGACCGACAGGCACGTGTTCCTGTTGCCCGGCAATCACGATCCGCTCGTCACCGGATCGCCGTGGAGCCCGGGCCATCCGTTCCGCCGCGCGCTGCCGCCGTTCGTGCACGTGGTGGATCGCGACGACTTCACGTTCTCGTTCGGCGACGACGCGGTGCTGCACGCGGCGCCGTGTCGCTCGATGTCGGGCCGCAGCGATCTCACCGAGCAGCTGCCGGTGCGAGAGCGCGGCGACTCGCGGATCCGCATCGGCATGGTGCACGGGCAGACGTTCGAGTTCCCCGGCTTCCAGACCAACTTCCCGATCTCGAAGCACGCCGCGGCCGAGCGGGGCTTCGACTACCTCGCGATCGGCGACACGCATGCGTTCCGCGTGTACCCGCCCGAGGATCAGCCCACCGTGTATCCCGGTGCGCCCGAGCCCACGCAGTTCGGCGAGATCGAAGCGGGCTGCGTCGCGCTCGCGTTCTTCTCGCGTCGCACCCGACGCCCGCAGATCCGGCGCGAGAAGGTGGGCTATTGGACGTGGGTCGAGCGCACGTGCACCTCGCTCGCGCAGCTGCGTGCGCTCGACGGTGAGGATCACGCGCGCACGGTGATGCGCCTGCGCGTGCAGATGCAGCTGGGGCCCACCGACTACCGCGATGCCGAGACGATCCTCCACCGGCTCATGGGCAGCGAAGCGGAGCCGGGCAAGGTCGGCATCCTCGAGCTCGATCGCGGCGGGCTCGTGCTCGACACGCGCGATCTCGAGGCGGCGCTCGACGAGCTCCCCGACTCGCTGCGCGCGGCCGCGATCGAGCTGCGCGCGCTGGCCGAGCACGGCGACAAGGCCGAGGTCGCGAAGAAGGCGCTATGGCAGCTCGTGCAGCTCGCGACGTCGGAGCTGCGTCCGGCGCCCGGAGCCGAGCCGTGATCCTCGACACGCTCGAGGTCGAAGGCTTCGGGTGCGTCGTGAAGGCGCGCGTCGAGCTCGGCCCCGGGCTGAACGTGCTGTACGGGCCCAACGACCTCGGCAAGTCGACGCTGGCGCAGGCCGTACGCGCAGCGCTCTTGTTGCAGCACAAGTCGAAGGAGCACGAGCGCTTCAAGCCGTGGCACGCCGATCTCGTGCCCACGGTGCGGCTCGCGTTCCGCAGCGCCGACGGCAAGCGCTGGCGCGTGAAGAAGACGTTCGACTACGGCGCGCGTGGATCGTCGGTGCTCGAGTGGTCGCCCGACGGACAGCATTGGAGTCCCGACAAGAAGAGCCGCGAGGTCGACGGCGAGCTTCGCAAGATGCTGGGCTGGGGCGTCGGCGAGGTCGGCGGGCGCTCGGGGCAGAAGGGCTTCCCGCGCTCGTTCCTCGCGACTGCGCTGCTCGGGGAGCATGCCGACGTCGAAGCGGTGTTCGCCCGCGATCTCGGCATCGACGCGGACGAAGGTGGGCGCTCGCGCTTGACGGAGGCACTGCAGGCGTTGGCCGAGGATCCGCGCTTCAAATCCGTGCTCGTGCGCGCGAGCGAGAAGGTCGACGAGGCGAAGACCGCCACCGGACGTTGGCGATCGGGACGCGAGTCCCCGATGTTCCGCATCCGCGAGCGCATCGACGCGTTGCAAGGCGAGATCGAAGAGCTCGCGAAGGCGGCGCTCACGAGCGAGGAGGTCGTCGCGCGCTTCGCCGAGCTCGACGCGCAACGGCGCGAGCTCGACGAGTCGCTCGCGAGCGCACGCGTGCGTGCCACCGCGCTCGCTGCCGCGCGGGCCGCGGGCGCACGGTGGCGCGAGGCCGACGCCCGCGTCACCGAGGCCAGCTCCCGCCTCGAGTGGATCGCCGACGAGTGCACGCGCGTGCGCGAGCTCGAGGCCGGCGTCGTCGCGCTGCAGGAGACGCTCGCACGCGCACAGGTCGAGCTCGCCGAGGCCGAGACGCGCGAGCGCGCGGCCGACGAGCAGGCCCGGGCCGCACGAGCGGCGCTGCGATCCGCGACGGAGGGCGATGCCGACGCGGCCCGCGAGCGTCAGGATCTCGAACATCGCGTGCGCACGCTCGAGCTCGAGCTCGCGGAGACGGACCGCACGCAGCGCGAACTCGTCGCGGCGACCGAGCGCCTCCGCGACGCCGAGGCTCGCCTCGCGGAGGCCGAGCGCGCGGCGATCGACGCGGCGGCGCTGCGGGCCCAGGCCGCTCGCCATCGCGATGCGGCCGCCCGCGCGCGCGAGGCCTCGGGACTCGCGACGTTCCCCGATGCGGACGCGCTGGCATCCGTGCGTGCGCTCGAGCGCGCGCTCGAGACGGCGGAGGCCCGGGTCTCGCTCGGCGTCGCGGTGCGCGTCGTGCTCGAGACGCCGCTCGACCTGCACGTCGCCACCGACGGCGGCGCGCGGCGCAAGGCGAAGGGCGAGACGAGCTTCAGCGCCGAGCGTGGTCTCAGCTTGGAGCTCGGATCGGTGGGACGCATCGACGTCGCCGTCGGCGACGAGGCGGCGCGCACGGAGCTCGAGTCGGCGCGAACGCGCTGGCGCGACAACGGCGCGCCGGTGCTCGCGGCGTGCGGCGTCGACTCGGTCGCCGCGCTGGAACGCGCGATCGCGAAGGGCGAGGAGCATCGCCGCGCGGCCGAGCGCGAGGAGATCGCGGCGGCGGGCGCCGAGGCGCGGGCGAGCGCGCTCGATGGATCGGCCGCGACGGTGCTCGATCGTCGCGCGGAGGTCGAGCGAGGTCGAGCGGCCATCGACGTGGGCGCCGATCCCCTCGAACGGATCGCGAGCCAGCGCAAGGCGATCGACGACGCGCTCGTCACGGCCCGCGCGTCATTGCTGCGCGTGCAGGCCCGCGCCGCGGAGGCGATCGAGCGCGCCACCGCGGAGTCGACGTCATCGGCGGCGGCGCTGACCCGTGCCACCGCCGCGCGCGAGGCCGCCGCTGCGACGCTCGCCACCACGCGCGATCGACTCGCGGCCGATCGCGCCCGCCTCGACGAGATCGCGCGACGCTGCACGCCCGCGCACGAAGAGAGCGCACGCGCCGAGCTCACCGCGGCCCAGGCGATCCTCGCCGGCATCGCGCCGCCGGCCGAGCTCGTCGACGACGACGCAGTCGCGGCCGCCGACGCCGAGCTCGCGTCGCTGAGCGCGAAGGCCGAAGAGGTCGCGACCGAGCTGCACAAGACCGAGGGCATGCTCGAGCGGGTCGGCGGTGGCGTCGTGAAGGAGAAGGAGGAGCGCACGCGCGCGGCGCTCGAGGACGCGAAGCGCCACGAAGCCGAGCTCTATCTCGAGTACGAGGCGTGGGAGCTCTTGCGCGACACGCTGAAGAAGGTGGAGGCGGTCGAGGGCCATCACCTCGGCCACGCACTCGCGCAAGCGATCGAGAAGAACCTGCTCGCGGTGACGAAGGGCCGCTACGCGCGCTTCGAGATGGACCGCGACCTCAGGACGAGGGGCTTGCAGGCATCGGGTGAAGCACGACCGATCGAGGTGCTGTCACAGGGGCTCAAGGAACAGGTGGCGACGCTCGTACGGCTGGCGATCGCCCAGCAGCTGGAGAGCGTCGTCATCCTCGACGATCAGCTCGCGCAGACGGACGTGGAACGCGTCGAGTTCTTCCGCGACCTGTTGCGGCAGATCGCGAATGACGTGCAGATCGTCGTGCTCACGTGCCGCCCGCTCGACTACCTCGGCGAGCACGAGCTTTCCGGCGACGCGAGTGCGCTCGTGAGAGCGATCGACCTCGAGCGCGTCATCGAACGCGCCCCGGTCGCCGCGACGCGCTAGACGGATTTCCGACGGCGTCGCGCGAGCACGAGCAGCACGAGCGCGAGGGCACCGACGCGCGATCGATCCGCCCGGCAACCACAGCCCTCGTCGCCGCCGTCGCCTCCGTCGGCGCCCGCGTCGGTGCCGGAGCCGTCGCTCGCATCGCCGCCGTCGAGCGTCGCGCTCGCGTCGACGCCTTCGCCACCGCCGCTCATGGTCGCGCTCGCGTCGTTGCCGTCGTCGTCGGGACCTCCCGTGTCGACGCCGTCGTCCGCACCGTCGCTGCCGCCGTCGTCCCCGGTGGAGCCACCGTCGCCCGCGGCATCGCAGTCCTTGAAGTCCGCGGTGATCGTCCAGCCCGGATTGCCGCCCGGCTCCCACCCGTACGCGCCCGCATCGGGCGCGGCGTCCGGTCGCGCCCGGCAGTTGAAGTCGTCGTCCGCCGCGTAGGCCATGTCGCCCGCGCCCACGAGCGCGCCGGCGTCCGCGGGATACACGTCGATCGGCGGTGCGCCGTCGTGATGGGCCGCGACGAAGTCGGCCGCGAGATCGCCGGGCACGAGCGTGCCGGGAAGCCCGTTGACGCCTCCGACACCCACGTTGCCCGCGACGACGATCATGCCCATGTCGACGTTGTTGCCGAACAGCGCGTCACCGCCCGCCGAGTAGATCGCGTTGTTCGCGATCGTCACCATGCCGGTGTTGTCGCGCACGGAGATCGCCGTCGCCGCGTGCAACACGGTGTTGTGCACGATCAGGAGGTTCGACGGCGAGCCCGACTGGTGGCTCTGCATCGCGATGCCGTCGCTGTTCGTGGACAGGATGATGTTGTTGCGGATGGTCGCGTCGGCGGCGGATTGGATGCCGTGGTCGCCGCAGTTCCACATCACGTTGCGCTCGAGCACGTTGGGCCCGCCATTGCCCGCCGCGCTGTAGGTCAGGATGCACGGGTAGTTCGTGTCGTGGATGACGTTGTCGCGGATGACGTTGTCGTGGCTGCCTTCCTTGAGCTCGATGCCGTCGCCCTGCTCGATCGTCGGACCGTTCGTGTGGTGCACGTAGTTACCGGCGATCACGCTGTCGAACACCTGGCAGCCGTTGTCGTTGCAGCCGAGGTACATGCCCTCGCCGGTGTAGTTCGTGTCGTGGATGTGGTTGCGGAGGATCTGCAGGCCCTCGTAGGTCATGCCGCCGTCGTTCGCACGCACCGCGACGTCGCCGGTGTCGTGGATGTGGCAGTCCTCGATGGTCAGGAAGTCCACGTCGCTCATGCGGATGCCGGCGGAGCCGCCGGAGAACTCGATGCCGCGGAAGGTGAGGTACGATGCAGCGTCGATGTCGACGATGTTCTGGTCCGCGCCTTCGCGGTGGATGTGCGGCACTTCGCCGTCGGCGGCGCGGATGACGATGGGTTGGTCCGCTGTGCCTGCGAGCGAGATGCCGAGTCGACCCGTGAGCTCGTAGGTGCCGTCGTGCATGACGAGCTCGTCGCCGGGGCCGAGGGCGTTGATCGCGGCCTGCAGGTCGTCGCCGGGCGAGACCTCGCCGTCGGCGGCCCGTGCGGCGGGGGTCGCGAGCGCGAGGAGCACGACGAGCAGAGCGGAAGACGACGAGCGATGTGCGATGTGCATAGGCGAATCCCCTCGCGCGCGAGTTGCAGCGATGGTGCCACGGTCTTTCGCCGTCGCGACGCGACGGGCGTCGAGCGAACTGCCGTCGCCAGGCCTCGGATGCCGGCAGGGTGGACCCGGCCAGGCCCGACGTGGGCCGCCGCCTGCCGAGAGCGCCATGCAATAGTCGGATTCGAGATGGCGGAGCACGGTGCACTCGAGCTGTGGCGACCGACGGACGTCGCCGAGGGGTTGGAGACGGCGCGACCGGGACAGGCGCTCGTCGTGGGACCGAACGGCGAGGTGGTGGGGCCGCTCAGTCGCGAGGTGGTCGCGGCCACGCTGACGGCCGCGGTCATGGTGATCCTGCCGGCGAGCCTGTTGTTCGTGTTCTCCGCGGTGCTGTTCGGCAACCTCGGCGTGCTCGCGTCGTTGATGTCGTGCGCGATCGTCGGGCTCGTGTGGGCGCAGCCGCGGTTCGAGCTCGATCGCGCGGTGAAGCTGCACGGCGCGGGCGAGCTGGCGAAGGCGGAGTGGACGGCGCGTCGCGTCGCGGTGACGGGCTTCGCGAGCCTGATGGTGCGCGGCAACGCGTGGATGATCGCGGGCGCGGCCGCGTGGCTGCGGGGCGACCTCCACAAGGCGCTGAAGTGGATGCGCAAGGCGGTGGAGGATCTCGGCTACCCCACGAAGGGCAACTGGCGCGGCGTCGCTGCGCTGGCACGCTTGAACGAGATCCAGATCATGGCGATCGCCGGCGACCTCGTGGGCGCGAAGGCGAAGCTGGCCGAGCTCGAGCGCGACGGCGTGCCGAGCGGCGACCTCGTGCAGATCGAGCTGATGCACGCGAAGCTCGTGCTCGCCTTCGAGGCGGGCAACGCGAAGATGCTCCCCTCCGACGAGCTCGGCGAGTGGATGCGAGCGGTGTTGCGCACGAACCGATTCGGCTCGACGCTCGTGTTGCTCGCATGGGCGCACGTGATGCGCGGCGACCTCGAGCTGGTGCCGATGATGCTCGAGATCGCCGAAGACCGCCTCGACGAGTGCCGCATCGACCGCTCGCACCCGAAGCTCGCCCGCTGGCTGCAGAGCCGCCGAGCCCGCATGAGCTGAACACTCACGGGCGCGCGTTCGCCCAGTCGGCGTCTCCAGGCACGGGAACAAGCGCGTGAGCGCGCGAGTCGGTGATCTCGATGGGCGGCGGTGCTGGTGGCGTCGGTGGTGCGCAGGATCATCTGAGGGCGTTTCGAAGCTCGCAGATCGGGCCGCGCCGCCGCCCCGCGCGACTCGGCCCGTTCCGCCGCGCTCCCGTCGACGCCGACGTGGAGCAACTCGACGAGCCTGCCGCGTGGTGGTGCGCTACGTGCGGGTATCTGCTGCCGCCGCATGCACGGGACGTCGTGATGCTCGCCGGCGATCCGATGCGACGCGAGCCCGTCGCGCCGCGCACGGATCCGCACTGTCCGCACTGCGGCGACCCGGCATGGATCGACTTCCGCGTCGTGCCGCTCGCCATGCGCGTGCGTGACGAGGAGAGCGTGACGCGCAGCCGCGAGCGGCGACGCGGATCGCGGATGCTCGGCGCACTCGCGATGACCGTGGGCCTGATGGGTGTGTTCACCCTGTTCGACGCCGGCCTCGGGGCGATCCTCGCCCCGCTGCTGCCGCTCGCCGGGGCGTTCGCGCTCGGCGATCAGCGGCTGCCGACTCGTCCCTATCGCTGGCATCGCCCGGTGCGCGCGTGGGAGCCCGGGCCATCGATCACCCGCGGCGTCGCGAGCGGATGCGAGATCGTCGCCCCGTTGTCGGGCCGCCGCGCGATCGCATGGGTCGTCGGCGTGCGCGAGGGCGGCCGCAAGCCGGACCGCCGCGTGTACGTCCCGACGAGCAATGACTGGATGCTGATCGAACAGCGCTGCTCGACACTCTCGATCGCAGGCGAGCGGATGGCCGCCGAGCCCGTGCTCGATCTGAAGCCGCAGCGCCTCACGACCGCAGCGCCCGGCGCCGCCGCATGGTTACGCACGCGCGGCCTCGAGCCCGTCGACGTCCAGATCTTCGAAGCGATCCTCACGGCTGGCGACGAAGTGGAGCTCTTCGCCGACGCCGACGACCGCACCACGATCCTACGGCGCCGTCACCCCTGCGGGTCGTACGGTTCGCAGTAGCTGTCTTCCACCGCCGTCACGATCGCGTCGCCCAGCGATACCGTGCCCGCGAGCACGTCGTCGATCGACCAGATGCCGCCGTCGGTGGCTTCGGGGATCGCGAGCTCCGTGCCGTACGGACCGAACCAGCCCATCGAGACGTCCTCGAGCTCCGACGGGCCGCCCAGCATCGCCGTGAAGCCGAACACGCGCACCTGCTCGTCCTGCAGCGCCTCCACCGTCTCGACGTACGTGTGCTGGATCGCGATGCCGTCCGCCATCTGCGGCGCCTCCCAGAACGTGTCGTCGGTCGTGTGGATCACGATGCGCGTCGTCGTCGCGATCGGCCGCCACTCGTACTCCGTCGCCGCCGCATACAGCGGATCGAGGCTGTTCTCCGGGAACGTCGTGTTGAAGCCGACGCCGTTCACCTGCGCGTTACTGCCCGTGAACGTGCTCCACGTGTCGAAGTCGGTGGCGAGCACCATCACGTCGTCGTACGACATCCCCTCGTTCACGAGCAGGTAGTCGTCCACGAACACCGCCAGCCCGTAGCGCGGCTCCGTGCCGAGCCCGAGGTCCTGGATCGCCTGATCGACCAGCAGGATCTCGTCGGCCAGCGTCGACAAGAACGCACCCATCGACGTCGACACGTCCATCACGAACACGACGTCGACCTCTTCCTCGCAGCGCTCGTTCTGCCCCGGCGCGTCGACGTTGCGACCGAGATCGAAGCCGATCGGTCCCTCGTCCACGACGTCGTCGTCACCCGAGCTCGCCCCGGCGCCGCTGCTCTCCGCATCGCCGCGTGTCGTGCCGTCGCCCGGCGCCTCGCTCCCGCCCTCGTCGTCGTCCGCCGAGCCGTCGTCGTCGTCGTCGTCGCCCGAGGGCTCGCCCCCGCCGGAGTCGTCGTCCATCGACGGGTCGACGTCGCTCTTGTCCGTGCACGCGAGCGCGAGCGCGAGACCGAGCCACGGTGAGCGGACCGCCGTCACCTCGGCACGCAGCCTATCACCCCCGCACGCCGGCGCGCGCGCCGGCTCACTCGCCGCCTCCCATGCGCAGATCTTCGCGACAGACGCTCACCTGCGGCGTGTCGATCGGCTCGCACCGACACGGCATCGCCCCCGGTGTGCACGTTCGCGCGCACCTTCCCTCGGCCAGCGGCGTCCTCACGCAGATCGACCCGCGCCCGCACCGAACCAACGAATCGCACGTGCCGCCCGGCATCGCGGCCCCCTCGGGCTCGCAGCTCCACACCGTCTCGCCCGCGCGATCGAACGGCTCGCAGTTCATCTGCATGGGACAGTTCTGTTCCTCCGGCGTGCATGTGCAGCCATCGCCCTTCAAGCAGGGATGCCACGCGCGCCGCATCGCGAGCGACTGCCGCATGAGCAGCGCCTGATCGAGCGAGAAGAGCGTCCGACACGGTGGGTAGTACGCCATCATGTTGCGCACGTCGGGTCGGTCACCGGTGGCGCAGTGCACGAGGCACTCCTCGTCGACGCCGCACACCTCCGGTCCCGGATCGATCGGCGTGTCGCACAACCCGTCGGGATCCGACACGCACTTGTCGCTGCACGGATGCGCGTCGACCAGTGCACCATCCGCGCCCACCTGCTCGATCGGCGGCGGTGCCTCGTGCGTGTGGCACAGCCCCAGGAAGTGCCCCATCTCGTGCGCGAGCGTCGTGGGCCACCGCTGCTTTGCGATCGCCAGATACCCGACCGGCGGCTCGCGCTGCCACGTGCGTCGGATCCCACCGCAGCTGCCGTTGGGCACGCTCGACAACCCCGGTCGCTGCACGCCGCCCACCACGAGCGCGTCGGTGAAGATCACCGGCACCCAGAACTCGTCGATGCCCACCTCGACGCCGCGGCGCGCCAACAGGTCGCCCACGTCGAGGATCTTCATGCGCTCGCTGTCCTCGAGCTCGAGCCACTCCGGCTCGCGCACGAACGCGGTGCTGCGCCACTCGAACACGAGCCCGTAGCCGTCGTCGCGCGCGAACGCGGCGTTGAGCTCGTCAATCGCTTCCACGATGTCCTCCTGCGAGTAGCTGCCGTTCTCGTGCTCGTCGGTGATCACCACCGCGACGATCGGCACCGGTGCGCACTCGATGTCCTCGTCGATCGCACCGTCGCCGTCGTTGTCCTTGCCGTCGCAGATCTCCTCGGTGGGCTCCGGCGCACAGCCGCAGGCCCCACAGTCGGCGTCGAGGATCGGCAGCCGATACACGCAGCGCGCGGGCGTGCCCTTCTTGGCGGGCGCACACACGCCGCCGGTCGCGTCGCAGTCGAACGACGTCCACCGCCCCTCGGTGCACGTGCGTAGCGTCGATCCGCGGCACTGCGCCGGCTCGTCGCCGCGGCAATCATCGGGCGATGGCTCGCGACAGATCGGCCCTTCGTCCGTCATCACGCAGCGCTGCTTCGCGGCGCCACAATCCGTCTCCATCACGCGGTCCACCTGACAGATCCGCGCGACATCGCGATCGCACTGCCCGAGCGCGGTCACATCTCCGCAACCCGGCCCCACCTCGCACGCACCATCGACGCACCGTCGGTTGTCGCAGTCCTCTCTGATCTCGTTCATCGCACCGCAGCTGTCGACCCACCACGCGTCGCCCTCGTTGCACACGGTCGACGCCTTCGGCGTGCAACCCGGCGCCGGCGGCTGCTCTGCACGCGGCGCCCAACCAGCGACCTGCTTCGTCTCCGCCGGTGTCTCGACCTCGACAGGCGGCGGCGGCGACGGACGTCTGCGCGTCGGCTGCCACGCGAGGATCCACCACGCGAGCAGCCCCACGACGACGAGGACGAGCGCGAGCAACACGCCGCGCGTCCCTCGTCCTTCGCTCACTCGCGCAGCATACCGCGACGCCTGCCGGCGCGAGTTCGCGAGGGACGTCGTGCACGCACGCCCGAGACCTGCCGAGAACGACGGCGAACCCACGCAACGCGCAACCGACCCGCGCTTCCGCGTCGGGGACGCCGGCCGGACTGCACCCGCGGCCTGCTACCATGGGGCCGGGTCGCGATGCACCCCGAGGACCCCCAGTTCACCGAGACGATCTCGCAGTCCACATCGGGCAGCGCGATCGTCGTGGACGAAGCGGCGAAGAAGACGCTCGAGCCCGGCGATTTCATCGGGCGCTATCGGATCCGCCAACGCGTCGGCGAGGGCGGCATGGGCGTCGTGTACGCGGCGGAGGATCCAGAGCTCGGCCGCGTGGTGGCAATCAAGCTGTTGCGTCCGGTGCAGGGCGACGACGCCGACGTGCAGCAGCGACGAATGCTGCGCGAGGCCCAGGCGCTCGCACGATTGTCCCATCGCAACCTCGTGATGGTGTTCGACGTCGGCAGTCGTCACGGGCGCGTGTGGATCGCGATGGAGTACGTCGTCGGCGACACGCTCGAGGTGTGGCTCGCTGGCGCGCACCGCAGCTGGTCGGCGATCGTCGACGTGTTCATCGAGGCCGGACGTGGACTGGCAGCCGTGCACGCCGCAGGGCTCGTGCACCGCGACTTCAAGCCCGGCAACGTGCTCGTGCGCGAGGACGGCACGGTGCAGGTGCTCGATCTCGGACTCGCCGCGCGAGCGGGCGAGCGCGCCGACGATGCGGTGCTGCGGCGCGCGCAGGCCGAGCCGGACATGGACGCCTTCGCTGCGAACCTCACGAAGACCGGCGGCCTGATGGGCACGCCCGCGTACATGGCTCCCGAGCAGTTCCTGCTGCAGCCCGCCGATGGTCGCGCCGATCAGTTCGGGTTCTGCGTCGCGCTGTACGAGGCGCTCTACGGCCATCGACCCTTCACCGGCAAGGATCTCGCGCAGCTCATGGCGAACGCGATCGCGGGCCTGCCCGCGTTGCCCGCGGAGATGCCGGGCCTGCCGCTCGCGGTGCGTCAGGTGATCGCACGCGGGCTGAAACCGGATCCGAAGGATCGCTTCGAGGACATGGACGCGCTCGTGCGCGCGCTCGCGGCCACGCGCGCGCCACCGGTGAAGTCGAGCGGCAGCGGCCTCGGTCGTTTCGCACTCGGCATGATGGTCGGCGGTGCCGCGCTCGCAATCGGCGCGGCAGTGTGGTTGGCGGGACCCGACGAGCGCGAGGACGACACGGTGATGCCGACACCCGCCGCATCCGTGGTGGCACCGCCCGCGGACGCCGCGACCGCACCGTCGAAGGCACCCGAGGCACCGGCCGTCGCGGTCGAGGCCGCGAGCGACACGGAGGAGCCGATCATCCTCGAGGAGCCCGCGGCCGTTCCCGCGCCTGCGGGCGACGACGAGGACGTCGACGATGCCGCGCTGCCCCAGCCGCAGACGCCGACGCCGACGCCGACGCCCTCGGCGTTGCCGAGCCTGTCCGATCTGGACGAAGACGACGCGAAGCCGCCCGATCCGACACCGACCGCGGAGCCGAGCAAGCCCGATCCAACGCCGAGCGAGCCCGCGAAACCGAGCGAGCCCGCGAAGCCGCCGAGCGAGCCGAACAAGGCCGATCCCACGCCGAACGAGCCGACGGCGAAGCCGAGCGACGACGCGCCCGCGGCCGACTGACGGTGTCCCCCGAGCCCGCCGAGGTGCAGTGGAACAACGGCGGCGGCCGCGGGGTACGATCGTCCCCCGCCCTCGCCGGATGGGCCAAGGAGATCGAAGGCGATGAATGCGTTCTCTCGCAGCTGGATGCTCACGAAGCTGAGCTTTCGCGTGATCGGTCAGGACATGGAGCTCCTGCTCTACCCGCTCATCGCGGTGATCCTGTCGGTCGGCTGGCTCGTGGCGCTGCTGTTCCCGACGCTGTGGCTCGAGATGTCGCGCGATGGATCCATCGAGTGGGGCGCCGCCGACATCATCGTCACGTTCATCGCGTATCTCGGGCTCGCGTTCGTCGGCACGTTCTCGAACATGTGCATCGTGTACACCGCGAAGACCCGCTTCGCGGGCGGCAACGCCACGTTCGGTGAGAGCATCGGCTTCACGCTCAAGCGCATCCATCAAGTCCTGGGCTGGGCGACCGTGTCTGCCACCGTCGGCACGATCCTCTATGCGATCGACAACGCCGCGAACCGCATGGGCGGCATCGGCAGGATCGTGGTCTCCATCCTGCGCTCGTTGCTCGGCATGGTGTGGAGCGTGATCACGCTCTTCGTCGTTCCCTCGATGGTGTATCGCGGCACCGGGCCCATCGATGCGATCAAGGACTCGGTCCGCGTGCTGAAGAAGACGTGGGGCGAGAGCCTCGTGCGCGCGATCGGCTTCGGGCTCGTGCAGTTCCTGTTCCTGTTCCTCGGCAGTGCCGTGTTCGGCGGCCTGCTGTTCGCCACCGCGTCGCTCGGATCGACGGTCGTGCTGATCGTGGCAATCGTCGGGGTCGTCTACTTCGTCGGCGTCGTCTTCGTGTTCCTGCTGGCGCAGATGATCTTCAACACCGCCCTGTATGCCTACGCGTCCGAGGGCGCGATGGCGCCCGGCTACGATCGCGACCTGCTGCAGTCCGCGTTGCGCTCGAAGTAGCTCCGAAAAAAGTCGCAGCGTGAGCGTCGCGGAGCCACGCCGCCCACCTCGGCACGCTCTGAACGGCGCTCCGAAGACCGTCTTGGAATCGCTCCCCGCCCGCTCGCGTGCGCCCACGACCGACCGTATGCTGTCCGAAGCGGCCGCACTTGGGCGGGACCGCGCGTGTGGGGAGCGGAAGCGATGCGACGGTGGGATTGGGCTTGGTCGATGGGGTGCGTGGTCGCGGTGGCGTGCCAACGGATGCCGGAGGAGCGATCGCCGGACGACTTGGGCGACAGTCAAGACAGCCACGACGCGTCCGACGAATTCGACGGCGGCATCGATGTGGACGAGGGAGACGACGAAGTCGAAGACGACGACGAGCCGGTGGACGACCGTCCCGTGGTCCAGAGCTCGGTCCCGCCGCCGCCGATCAGCGGCGGTACGCTGCTCTTGATCGACGGTGGGCAGACCGCCGTCGCAGCCGACCCCGATCGCGACTCCGTGTTCATCACCCCGCTCGATCGCGACGACGCCGTCGTTGCGGTCGCGCTCGAGCCGGGCGACGAGCCCGGTCGTGTGATCGCCGACAACGCAGGGCTCGTCCACGTGGCACTGCGCGGCGGCGGAGCGATCGCGACGATCGATCCCGTCGCGGGCACCATGGTCGCGCGTCACGAGACCTGCGCGAACCCCCGCGGTCTCGCGCTCGATGCCACCCAGAACCGCGTACGCGTCGCGTGTGCCGGCGGCGAGCTCGTCTCGCACGAGATCGGCGGACCGATCCTCGAACGCCAGTTCATCGAGCCGGATCTGCGCGACGTGATCGTGCGCCCCTCGGGGATGATCCAGGTGTCGCGCTTCCGCAGTGCGGAGCTGTTGACGCTCGTGGACGGAGTCGTCGTCGACCGAACGAGCGCCTCACTGGCTGCACGAATCCCGACCACGGCCTGGCGAACACGAGCGATTGGAAATGCGGGATGGTTCATGACCCATCAGAGCGCGCCGATTGGATCGGTTCCACTCGATTCGCCAGGTGTGTACGGGAGCACCGACTGTCACGCGCTCGTCGCGTCGAACCTGACCACGGACCTCGGCGCCGGTGTGGTATCGTCGACGCAACCGTTCGGCTTCGCGACGCTGCCGGTCGACGTCGCGGTCTCGCCGGATGGGCAGCGGTTCGCGATCGTCGCTGCGGGACAGAGCGATACGTCACCGACGACGCAGCGCGTCGTCACGGCGTATCTACTCGACGCTCCTCCGTTCGACGACGATTCAGCGTGCGCCGATCCGACTCCGATCATCGCCACGGGACAGCCGATCGCGGTCGAATTCGCCGACGCGGAGACCGTCGTCGTGCAGATGCGCGAGCCGGCCGGCGTGCAGGTCTTCTCGGAGCCCACGATGGTGATCGATTTCGGGGCCGGCTCGAGCTACGACACCGGACACGAGATCTTCCATCAGGACGCCGGTGGCGGACTCGCGTGCGCGTCGTGCCATCCCGAGGGCTCCGACGACGGCTTCGTCTGGACCTTCGACCCCGGTACGCGACTGCGCCGCACGCAGTCGCTGCGCGCCGGCGTCGGCGGCAGCGAGCCTTTCCATTGGGACGGCGACATGGCCGACTTCGACATGATCGCGTCCGAGATCCACACCACGCGCATGGGTGGACCGCAGCAGAGCCCGGCGCGGCTCGCCGCGTTCGAGCACTGGGTCTTCGGGATCACGCCGCACAATCCCGAGCCGGCCGACGAGGCGCTGGTCGAGCGCGGCAGCGCCATCTTCATCGAGGCCGGCTGCGCGACGTGTCACAACGACGGCGCACTCGCGAACGGCATGCAAGCGATCGTCGGCAACGAGCCGTTGCAGGTGCCGTCGCTGGCGGGCCTCGCCCTGCGCCCGCCGTACATGCACGACGGACGCGCGCCGGATCTCGAGGGGGCCGTGCACGACATGCTCGAGAGCACGCAGCCGGAGCTCGTGCTCCCGGACGAGGACGTCGACGCGCTCGTCGCCTACCTCGGCACGCTCTGATCAGTCGGCAACGTGGGCGAGCACGGCGTCGGCGATGCCCTGCATCGCCGGCGTCTGGTCGTCCGCGCAGATCGAGTACATGCCGGTCGGGCCGTCGAGCTCGTCGCCGACGGCGAGCACACGCACCGGCGGGATCGCCTTCGTGCCCGCACCGATGCAGCTCGGGCCGATGCCCCAGTCGATCTGCTCGCTCGGATCCACGGCGTCCGCGAACGTGACGCCGACGTCCGGGAACTCCGACGGCACGCCGACGATGCCGAACAGCATCACCGATGCGCCGCTCGCCGCCTGCTTCGCGTCATGCAGCTGCGCGAGCGCGTTCGCGTAGCGCGACGCCGGTTGGAGCACGGCGTCGTCCGGCGCGACGTCGACTTCGCCCGCGAGTCCGCGATCGCTCGCACGGCAGTCCTCGTACACACCCGGCCCACCCGTGCACTCGACACCGGCATTCCAACAGATCGCCGACGTGGGCGCGGTGAGCTCGGGGTCCTCCCAGTATTGCGTCGTGCCGCCCGACTCCGGCCGATTGAAGATGCGCTCGTCTGCGAACGAGCAGTCGGTCTCGTCGGACACGATCACGACGACGAGGTGGGCCTCGTCGCGCAGGAAGCCGTGCTCGGGCGCCGCGGGATCGGCCGCGAGCTCGAGCGCGCGCGCCATCGATTCGAGCGGCTGCTCGAAGCCACACCCCGTGATGCCCGCCGGCAAGGCGCAGCCCAGCGCATCGCCGACCGCGACGCCCGCGAGGTTCGTCCCCGCCGGGCCCGCCTCGATCCATGGCCGCGCGTTCGCGACCGGAATGGTGTCGAGATCGCAGACGCTCGTGCACGCACGCGTGCTCAGATCGTCGTCGGGGTACAGGATCGACGTGAACTCGTCGAGGTGCTCCCGGCAGCTCGACAACGCGAGCCGGCCCGCGCTCGGCGTCGTCGTGCTGCACCACGGGTGGCCGTAGTCCGTCGTGGTGGTCGCGACGTGCAGGTCGACGCCTGCGTCCACGAGCTGCTCGGCGAGCGTCGCAGCGGCCGAGGCCACCGCGCCCTGGGCCGGCCCCATCGTGGCGGAGTCGTCGATCACGAACAGCACGTCGACCATGGCGGGACCCTTCGCGTCGTCGGCATCCTCGCCGGTCGACGACTCGTCGCCGTCCTCGCTCCCGCCGTCGTCCGAGCTCTCGTCGCCGATCGATCCGCTGCCGGGATGCAGCGGCCCCGGCGAGTAGCAACCCACCAACCCCACGATGACTCCACACGATCCGAGCAAGCGCATTGCAAATCCCTCCGAGCGCCGCAGTCGGCTACGCAGACGTGCGTAGCGAGTCACGACGCTCTCGGAACGTCAGTGCCCCCGGCGGGGCCGACGATCACGACCTGCGCAGCTACACGACGCCCGAGCGGCTCCAGTCGAACACGTCGACCTCCGCGCGGGCCCACAGATCCTCGAGCGCATCGCTGCCGTGCGCGCGCACGAACGCCGCCTCGCTCTCCGTGATCGGCACCGCGAGCAGAGGATGCACGAGCTTGTCGTCGAGCTCGACGGCATCCATCTCGTCCTCCCACTGGATCGGCGGCACGAACATCACGTGCTTCACCTGCAGCTCGGGCGAGTACATCTCGATCGCGCGCTCGAAGACCACGCCCGGCGCCGGCTTCCACCCGTCCTTCATCACGTGGAACGCGATCGTCGCCACGATCTCCGCGACCCACGCCGCGTCGCCACGCGCGTCGACGATGATCTCGACGAACACGGGCTCGTCGGGATCGTCGCCGACGTCGTAGTCCATGAGCCCCACCGTAGCGGCGACGACGCCATCGACGTTGCGCGCGCTGAAGATCGCGATGGTCTGCTCCTCCGCCTCGTCGGTGTGCAGCGTGACCGCCACCTGCCCCTCGGGCGTGCTGTCGCGCATGTGCTGCGCCCACAGCCGGTGCTCGGGCGCGAGGTCGTCCGCGCGATCGACGGGCATCGTCCCTCCAGTCTACCCCCGTCGTTCGCGCTGAACGCCGATTCATGGGTGGGAACGCGGGCGTCGGCGTCACTCTCGCCCCGGGACACCGCGACACGATTGCCACGATCGAGCGTCCGCGCACAGCCGCGTCGTGTCGATCGTCCTTGCCTGCCGCGGATCATGCGGTGATCTTCCGGGGCCCCGCGATTGCACGCTGGCGCGTCGCTCCGGATCGAGTCGCCCCCCATGCGCCACAGCCCCTCCGACCTCCCGTCGCCCGTCGAGATCCTCGAAGCCCGCTTCGCCGAGCTGCAGCGCGCGGCCGGCGACGCGACCGCGTCGTTCGAGCCGGCCGACCACGAGCGTCCTCGCCGCACCGGTCGTCAGGACGATCGACCCGCCGGTCGGATGACGCTCTCGTCCGCCGAGTGACCGTCGCTCAGGCGGCGAACCGCCATCAGCGCGTCGGCTCGTCCGTGCGTCCGTCGGCATGACGCGCGAAACGGGCCTGCTCGCGCGCGTGTACGGGTGCATCGCTCGGCCACGGCCAGCCGCCGAAGCGCGTGGAGCGATAGTCGTTCACGGCTTGCACGATCTCGTCGCGCGTCGTCATCACGAACGGTCCGTGCTGCGCGACGGGCTCGCCGATCGGGCGGCCTTGCAGGAGCAGGATCTCCGTCTCCGTGGCGCCGTTCTCGAGCCGCGCCTCGACGTCCGGGCGCACGACCACACCCGAGCGGTTCGTCACCGCCTGGCCGCCGATGCGCACCCCATCGCCGCGAAACAGGTAGAGCGTGCGGTTCGTGCCGGCCCGCGCCGGGGGCAACGTGCACGTCGCGTGCGGCGCCATCGCGATCGTGCGGATCGCGACGTCGCCCTCGGGTCGCGCGGCCCACGAGCTCGGCGGGGGCTTCGGGCTGCTCGGATCGCCGGCGATCGACGTGATTTGCGTGGTGTGCCCGCGATCGTCCGTGACGGTCTGCGTCGGAATCGAGTCGCGCCACAGCATGGTGAAGTACGGATCGACGAGCTTGTCGCTGCGCGGCAGGTTCAGCCAGATCTGGAACAGCTCGAGCGTGTTGGGTCCTTCGGGATCCAGCAGCGGGAACATCTCGGCGTGCACGATGCCGCGCCCCGCGGTGAGCCACTGCACGTCGCCGCCACCGAAGCGCGCCGCCGCACCGAGCGAGTCGGTGTGATCGACGAGGCCGCGCCGTACGATCGTGATCGTCTCGAACCCGCGATGCGGGTGCTGCGGGAAGCCGGGCACGACGTCGCCGTGGTACATGCTCCAGCCGTCCTTGCCCGCGAAGTCCTGGCCGAGGTCGCGGCCCGACAGCGGCGCGTCCGGGCCCAGCGCAGCGTTGCCGGCCGGGTACGCGTCGAGGTGATGCACGCAGAACAGGAACGGATCCGCGCCGGGCCACGGCATCGACAGCGGCGTCACATGGAGCACGGTCTCGGTCATCGGGCTCTTCGATAGCACGGCGCGCAATCGGTGGAAGCGATCGGGGCGCTCGTGCGTTGGAGCCTGCTCGTGCGCCTGGGGAAATCGTTCCTCTCCTTCGTGGTGGCTGCGCCGCTCGCGGCCGCGGTGGAGCCCGCGCCGACGGTCCACGCGGATCTCGACCCCGTGAACGACCTCGTGGTGGGACCGCCGGAGCCGGTGCCGGACTGCGAGGAGCGCTTGCGCGCGGCGGGCGTGACGTTCAAGCCCGCCCGCATCGGCCTGAAGAAGCAGAACGGTGTCGGCGTGTGCGGGGCCGAGCAGGTCGTGCGCTTCAAGAAGGGCCCGGGCAAGATCGCGTACGGCAACTCGCCGCTGCTCACCTGCTCGATGGCGATCGCGCTCGCCGACTTCGAGCTCGTGCTGCAGGAGGAGGCCGAGCGCGAGCTCGGCTCACGCGTGGTGCGGATCGATCACCTCGGCACGTTCAACTGCCGCAACATGGCGCTGTACGATCTCATCAGCGAGCACAGCTTCGCGAACGGCATCGACCTGCGGCGCTTCCACCTCGCGGACGGACGCGAGGTGGACGTGCTGAAGCACTTCAAGCCGACCGAGGAAACGCCGACCGATGCGCGCACCACGTTCCTGCGCAAGCTCGGCAACCGGTTGTTCGACGACGGCGTGTTCTCCAACGTGGTGACGCCGTACTTCGACAAGGCGCACCGCAATCACATCCACGTGGACCTCGCGCGCTACCGCGTGGACGGCAGCCGCCCGTAGCTCACTGTTCGAAGCGATCGGCGGGCAGCTCGAGGCCGCCGACGAAGTGGCGGGGCTGCTTGCCGTGGGGGATCTTCGTGCGCAGCACGAACACGCCGGGCACGTCGCGCATGTCCGTCTTCATGCCCTCGCACCACTCGCGGTAGTCCTCTTCCCATTCCTTCGCGTTCACCTCGAGCTCGCCGCACGTGCGTTCGCTGCCCGGCGGTTTCTTGGTGGCCGGCGTGCAGGTGCGGCCGTGCTCCTTCCACAGCGCGGCATCGGTCTCCCACTCGCGACACCACGGGTCGGGCTTGCCGAACGGGTCGGCGATGCCGCCCGTCGTGATGACGACGGTGACGAGCGCGCCGCTCTTGTGATCACGGACCTCCTTCCAGCAGCCGTCGGCCCAGCTCTGGAAGCTGGCGTCGAGGAAGATGTACTCGCCCACCACCTTCGTGCCGCTCGCCGCGATGAAGAGGAGCGGCAACCCGCCGGCACTGTGGCCCTCGGCGATCGCCTTGCGCTGCAGCTTGCTCGGATGCACGCCGAAGTCCTTCGTGAGGATCGCTGTGACCTCCTCGTGCAGCTTGCCGAAGTCGTCGGTGTAGTCCGGCGGCGCCGGATTCATCCACATACGGTCGTATTCCTTGTTGTACCACCCGGTCTTGCCGGGCTCGCGGCGCTTGCCGGCCGACAACGGATACACGAGCGCGACGTTGTGCGGCCCCTTCGATTGCAGCTCGTCGACGGCCTCGATCGTCTGCTGCAAGCGATCCCAGCCGACCCAGATCTTCTTCGCGAGCCCCGGCGCCTTCGCCTGCACGCGCTCGCTGTGCGTGCCATGGAAGTGATAGACGAGCTGGAACTCGCGCCCCGGCTGCGCCCCCTTCGGCACGTACACGAACACGTCGCGCCCACCGTTGCCCGCGAGCGGCCCCACCCACACGAGCCCGCCGGGCTGCATCGCGTCCACGAACGCGGGCAACCCCGACGTCGCCTTCTCGCTGACCGATCGCAGCTTCGCCGGCATCTTCGAGTCGGCGATCGCGATGACGGGCACGGGCGGCATGATCGCAGGGGCGGCCGCGTCGGCCGGCGTGGCCGATGCGGGCGCCTTCTCGACCGTTTGCGGGGCCGCCGCGCCCTGCGTCGGATCGCTGTCACGCGGCGCAGCAGCGTCGCAAGCGAGCGCGAGCCCGACGAGCGTGCAGGCGATGCGGCGCGCGACGTCCAGGCTCACGAGCGTAGCAGAATCGTGCTAAGCTCGACGCGTTGGTGGATGTGATGGCTGGATGGAAGTGGATCGCGATGGTCGTCGTCGCGGCGGCATGTCGGCCCGCGGCGGAGGATGATGTCGCCGACGCGAGCGACGACGACGGGGGTGGTGAATCGGTCGGAGACGACGATGACGCCACCACGTCGGATCCGCTCGACGACGTCGACGTGCCGGCGTTCGAGCCGTGCTGGCGGTGGGACCCCACGGGGACGTGGATCGGAAACATCCGCGCGACCACCGACGGCGATCTGCTCGTGGCGGGACGCAACCAAGCGACCGTCACGCGGCTGAGCGCCGACGGTGAAGCTCGATGGACGATACGACCACAGAACGTGAACATCAGCGACCTCGTCGCGTTGCCCGATGGCGGATTCGCGATCGTCGGCCAGTGGGCCGGCCAGCCCCTCGCGTTCGCGCGGGCCTACGATGCGGAGGGAGACCTCGCCTGGGAGGCCGCCGCGACCTCGGGCTCGAGCTACACCGCAGGCTGGTGGTGGGCCGAGCGAGAGCTGCTCGTGCTCACGACGCGCTCGGGCGTTCCGGTGCTCGATGCGTTCGACGCCTCGGGCGCGCTGGTCGAGTCGTTCACGCCGCCCTCCGCAGGCTGGATGAACCAGCCGGTCCGCCTGAACTCCATCACACCCTTGGGCTCGGGGTTCCTCGTCGTCGGCGGCCAGGACGGCGATCACATGGGCTCGTTGCTCGCCGCATACGACGACGACGCCACGCTGCGGTGGCAGCTCGGGAGCTACGACGATGGGGACTACTATCTCGAGGCGGCGAGCTGGAGTGGCGAGTGGGCGATCCTCGCTGGTGCCGGCGCCGAGATCTCGAGAATCGACGAGGAGGGCCAGCGCAGCTGGACGTGGCCCGGTGACGACGACAGCGAGCCTGCGATCGCAGTGGCGCCCGATGGGCGCACGTACGTGGCAATGACGAACATCGGAGCACCCGCCGTGCTCCTCGCGCTGTCGCCCGAGGGCGAGCTCGAAGCGCTCGTCGAGCTCGAGGACGACGATGCGTTCGGAAATGCGATCGCCTGGTCGCAGGGGCGCGTATACGTCCTCGTGAGCGACGTGCCCGGCCACGTAGAGTGCTGGGAGCCGCCGGCGTGAGCGCGTGCTACAAACGTCCGACGTGATGCGAGCGATCCGAGTCGCAGCCATCGTCGTCGGCCTGTCCGCGTGCACCAAGCACGATGATGCGGGCACGTCGCCCGCCGAAGCGAAGGCGACCGGCGCGGCGCAGGAGCCCGACGAGCCCGAGCCGGTGCCCAAGGCGGCGATGCTCGGGCAGACGATCGAGGTGCGGATCGTCGAGCGCCACAAGACGCCGGACGGAATCGAGGCGCGCATCTCCGTCGACGGGCGGCGCGCCTCGCTGTTCGCCGGAATCGACACGCCGCTCGCCGCGGCGATCGACGCGAACGAGCACCTCAAGCTCCAGCTCGCGCCCGAGCCCGGCACCGAGGCGGATCATCCGGCGGGTGCGGCCGTCATCGCCGGCGTCACGCACGTCGTCGTCGCGTTCGACGGGTGGATGTTGCCAGCCGACACGATCTCGCACGGCGCGCTCGTCGGTGTGTGGCGCGTGCCCAAGGCCGGACGCGAGGAGTGGAATCCGGTCGCGAAGACCGTGCGGCATCCCGGCATCGCCCAGTTCGCGTACGACGGCAAGTACGTGGTCGTCCCGCTCATGACCGAGAAGGACTGGATGTGGAAGTCGAAGGACGACCGCTACAAGCTCGAGTCGCGCTGGGTCACCGCCGCGGACGGCCGCGAGGAGCTGCAGTACAAGCCGCCGTTCGGCGACTGGACCGTGCTCGCGGCGTCGGTGTACGAAGGCCGCGCGCGGCGGCTGGTGCTCGCGGAGAGCGACAAGACGTGGCCGCTCGAGCGCGTGCGCAAGGCCGCCGACGGCGACGCGGACGACAACGCGCTCGTCGTCGACCGGCCCGTGCACGACTACTCGACGAAGCCGACCGACGCGCCTTAGCGCTTCGCGGGGCGCACGAGCAGGTACACGAGCGGGCCGATCGAGCCCACCGCGATCGTGGCGATCACGAACGGCCACGCTGCAATCCCGCGGCTGCGCGCATCTTTGATCATCCACCCGCCGACCATGAAGAGCGCGATGCCCAGGTCGATCAGCATCTGCATGCCCCACGGCTCGCGACCCGCGAGCGTCAGGAAGCCGAGCGGTCCCCCCTGGGCGACGACCCACAGCGAGAACGCGAGGAAGGGGAGCAGCACGGCGAGGACGACGACTCGATTCGACATGCGGCGGAGCGTGGATCCGCCCGAGTACCTCGGCCATGACGTGCGAGGTCATGTCGCCCGCGACGGCGCGCGCTACCCTGCTCTCGTGCAATCCGAGGAGCTCCCCCCGGTCGGCAAGCAGCTCCGTCACTGGCGGACGACCCGCGGCCTCTCGCAGCTCGCGCTGGCCGAGATGGCGGAGGTGTCCACGCGCCATCTCAGCTTCATCGAGACGGGCAAGTCGTCGCCGAGCCGCGAGATGGTGCTCGTGCTCGCGTCGGCGCTCGACGTGCCGCTGCGCGAGCGCAACCGCTTGCTGCTCGCGGCCGGCTTCGCACCGGTGTATCGCGAGCGCTCGTTCGCGGCGCCGGAGATGGAACAGCTGCGCACGACCGTGGATCTGATCCTGCGCACGCACGATCCGTTTCCGGCAGTGGTGGTGGATCGCAAGTGGGACATCCTCGCGGCCAATCGCGGCGCGCAGCGGCTCATCGGGATGATCATGGATCCCGCGACGCTCGGCCCGTGGGCGAGCAACGCGATGCACATGGTCTTCCACCCGAACGGATTGCGACGCGCCATCGTGAACTGGGACGAGGTCGCGGCGATCCTCGTGCAGCGACTGCGTCGCGAGGCGCTCGACGATCCGAGCCCCGACGGCGTCGGCGGCTTGGTGGAGTCGCTCGCGCAGCACGGACCGCTCGCGCGTGCCGACGCGCCGGCCTCGGGCGAGCCGCGGCTCTTGATCCCGGTGCGACTGCGCTTGCCCGAGCTCGAGCTGCGCATGTTCACGACGATCGCGACGCTCGGCACACCGATCGACGTGACGGCGCAGGAGCTGCGGATCGAGACGTACTATCCTGCCGACCGCGCGTCGGAGGCCTGGTTACGGGCGGGCGTATGACATCGATGTCGTAGTGTCCGGGCGACGCTGGAAGGGTTTTCAGTCGGCATCTGCCATCGTGGTGATCACGGGCACCGGACCGCCACCGAATTGGCCGCAGACGCCAGCTTTGGCGGGCTTTGCCACGGTCTGGCGCTTGGCTGCGGTCTTGCGTTCCTGGAGCACGGTGTCATAGTCGGCCTCGCCTTCGCTTCGGAGAAAGGGATTCACGGACCATGAAGATTCGACATCTGCTCTGCATCACTTCGATGTTCACTGCGCTCGCTTGCGGCGGTGACGACGGGAACGACGACGGCGCGGACACGGGTGACACCGACCCGACCGCGACGATGACCGACCCCACGGCCACGATGACCGACCCCACGGCCACGATGACCGACC
>CAYXVR010000006.1:0-215933 GCA_964468635.1 uncultured Nannocystaceae bacterium | reverse complement strand
CCGACCCCACGGCCACGATGACCGACCCCACGGCCACGATGACCGACCCCACGGCGGAGTCGTCGAGTGGTGACGCGACTGCCGACTCGGGCACCACTGACGACACCGCGGACTCGTCGGGCACCGACAGCGGCAGCACGGGCGGCGAGCTCTCGCCCGAGTGCCAGACGTACTGTGACCTCTACCTCGAGAACTGCGACGCGGGCCAGGGCGGCTCGACGCCGTACGCCGACATCACCGAGTGCGGCACGGCGTGTGCCGGATTCTCCGCGGAGGGCCTCATGTGCCGCACCGGGCACCTCGACGGCACCGCCACGGGCAATCCCCCGCTCGACAAGGCGTACTACGAGAATCACTGCCCGCACGGCAGCCAAGACGGCGCCGGCGTCTGCAACGACTGATCCGCCGAGGCGGTCGTGAAACGCGAAGGGCGGTCGGATCTCCGGCCGCCCTTTCGCGTTGGTTCGCTACGCGTCGATGCCCGCTTCGAGCCGACGCGATTCCCAGCGCGCGACCACGACGTAGACGAGGAGCCCGACCCACGCGCTCGTCAGCGCGACGGGCAGCGGCAAGCCGAGCGGATCGATCCACGGCGACGCGAAGCTCTGCCAGTCGAGCGCGAAGTGCAGGCACCACAGCACCGTGCCCGCGAGCATCGATGCGATTGCGGCCCGCGGGCCGCCGAGCTTCGTGCGCAGGCCGAGCACGAGCGGCACGAGCAGCGACACGAGGCCGAGCTCGTACGCGCTCTCGAGCAGCGAGTACGCGCTCTCGCCCGCGTACGCGGTGACGAGCGAGGCCGCGGTGATGAACACCACCGACCAGCGATTGAGCACGAGCAGGTCGATCTTCGGGAAGCGCGACGCGAGCAGGTTCTGCGCGAGCACCGACGACGGCGAGAGGATCGCGCTGTCGATCGTCGACAGCACCGCCGACATCACCGCGAGCACGAAGAGCACCGCCGCCCACGGCGACAGGAACAGGCTCGCGAGCAGCGGCATCGTCGCGCGCGTGTGCTCTCCGGGCACGAGCACGTCCGCCGCGAGCCCCATCGTGAGCGTGAAGACGCCGAGCCCGAAGTACACGATGCCCGCGATGTGACAGGCCCACACCGCGGTGCTCGCCGAGCGCGACGCGAAGATCCGCTGCGTGAGGTCCTGGCCGGGAAGGTTGCCGAGCGCGCCCACGGCGACGACGCCGATCCACGCGACGAACGCCGCCGCCGTCTCGCGTGGCACGAGCTGCAGACGCTCGGCGGCGGTCTCGTCGACGAGGCGATCGAGGCCATGGCCGATCGATCCGCCGCCGAGCTCCATCAGCACGGTGCCGGACAGCACGACGAGGCCGATCGCGACGACGGCGATCTGCGCGGCATCGGTGAGCGTCACCGACCACATGCCGCCGATGAGCGTGTAGAGCATGCCGACGATCGCGACGAGCAGCATGCCGATCGCCGGGTCGAGCCCGAACACGAGCTCGAGCAGGTGCGCGAGCGCGACGAACTGCGCCGCGATCCACCCGAAGTACGTCGGGATCATCAGCACCGCCGACAGCCGCTCCGTCGACGGGCCGAAGCGCCGCCCGTAGAAGTCGGGCAGCGTGAGCAGCTTCATCTCCCAGAGCGGCCGCGCGAGCAGCCAGCCCGCGAGGAAGAGACACAGCCCGGCGCCGATCGGATCGAGCGCCGCGCCGCGCAGGCCCTCCGCGCGCACCGTGTCGGTCGCGGTGAGCATCGCGCCGGCGCCGAACCACGTCGCGACGATGGTGGCCCACGCGAGGTGTAACGGAAGCCGCCGACCGGCGACTAGAAAGTCCTCGTGGTCCTTGATCTTCCCGCGCGTCCACCACGACAGCGCGATCATCAGCACCGTGTAGGCGACCACGGTGACGCCGAGCAGGCCGGACAGATCGCCGGGAGACGCCGCGAGCAACGCCGCGGCAGGATCGCACATCTGCGCGGCGACTGCTCCGGCTCAGCCGGCGACCGACGTGCCCTCGTAGACGGCCGCGAGCGGGAGCCGCGAGCCGTCGTGCGCCACCACGATCTCCGCGTCGAGACCGGCGAGCACCTCGTAGGACCAGCCACGATCCTGCCGCAGGTACACGTCCACGCGCGCCTCGTCCTGCGAGACGAGCACGTACTGACGCAGCGATGCGAGCTGCTGGTAGGCCAGCCACTTCCGGCCGCGATCGATCTCCTGGGTCGAGCGCGACAGCACTTCGACGACCATCACCGGGTCGTCCACGTGATCGGCCTTCGGCGCGACGTCAGTGCAGGTGACGACGTCGTCCGGATACATCACACCGATCGCCGTGACGAGCTTCATGCTCTCGGCGAACACGCGGCACGGGCCGCCCCGCGTCGTCGCCCGAAGCGCGGAGGCGATGTTCAGCGTGATCGTGTTGTGATCGGCGGTGCCACCCACCATCGCGAGCACGACACCGTCGAGCAGCTCCCAGCGATCGTCCTGCGCGCGCTCCCACGCGAGGAAGTCCTCGATCGTCCACGGGCGTGCGGCCGCCGTGCTCATCACGACGATCGTAGCACCCGACTGCGCGGCCGGCGACGATGCGCGTCAGCGGCGGCGGCGGTGGCCCAGCGCGCCGATGGCGAGCAGCACGAGCGTCGAGAGGCGCGACGGTGCGTCCGTCGTGCAGCCGCAACCCGCCGCGTCGCTCTCGTCCTGTCCGCCGTCGTCGTCGCCCGACTCCGCGTCGTCGCCGTCGTCGCCCGACTCCGCGTCGTCGCCGTCGTCCCCCGACTCCGCGTCGTCGCCGTCGTCCCCCGTATCCGCATCGTCGCCGTCGTCACCCGAGTCCGTGTCGTCGCCATCGGGCTCGTAGGGCTCGTTCGTGTCCTCCCAGTACGGATCGGCGATGCACTGCTCGAGGAACGACTCGAACTGCTCGTTCGGTCCCTCGCCGAGCTCGAGCTGGCCGTGCTCGACGCAGCTCGGCACGATCGGCGCGACGGAGCCATCGACGAGGCTCACCGCCTCGAGCGCGAGGCAGTAGTTGCCGGCCGCCGCTTCGAACGCGTGCACGACCGAGATGGCACCCACGCGGCTCGCGACGCCGAGCACCGCGACGGGCTCGTTACCGTCGTCGACGCCCGCACGCAGGCGCAGGTACGTCTGCGATGCCATCGGATCGGTGGCTTCGCCGAGGTCGCCGAAGATCGTCGGCTTGTCGGCGCTCTGCGGCGCCGCACACAGCGGGAAGCCGCAGCTGTTGCCGTCGTCGCAGCACACGCGCGGGCCGGTGTCGTACGGCACGCCCAGGATGCTCACCTCGACGAGCTCCGGCGCGACCGGAGCTCCGGCAGGCCCATCGCCGATCGCGACGTCGAGCGTCGCCATCACCTCGGCGATGCCACCGTCCGGGCTCGTGCTGGTGATCGTCGCGACGTAGTCGGCCGACGCGGCGAAGGGGGCCGCGGGTCGCCACACCACGATCACCTCGTCACCGTCACCGTCCACCGTCTCGATCGCGCCGTCGACGGGCGCGCCCTCGAGCGTCACTTCGACGGTGAGCAACGCGAGCGACTCCTCGAGATCGCCGAACACCGTCGCACCGAACGCGATCACACCGTCCGTGGGCACGCCCGCCAGCGACCCGTCGACGACGTCGGGGTAGATCCCGACGTTCGGGGGAGGCGAGCACGCCTCCGCCGGCCGCGCCTGCGCCCACGCGGCCATCACCACCAACGACGCCACCCACCAACGTCCAACCATGCGCGTGGGCGGTGCAATCCCGCGGCCGGTCGAGGTTTCGCGGGGTTGCGAGTGCGCGCCGACGGGCCGACGAGACACGCCTGTCGCGATCGACGAAGCTCGACGAAGCCGCTGTCGCGATCGACCGCTCGAGCCTCGCGCGGCGTCGACGTCGACCTCCGACAGACCCCTGTCCGCGCTCGAACTCGCCTCGGCGTCGACTTCGACCTCCGACAGACCCCTGTCCGCGCTCGAACTCGCCTCGGCGTCGACTTCGACCTCCGACAGACCCCTGTCCGCACTCGAACTCGCCTCGGCGTCGACTTCGACCTCCGACAGACCCCTGTCCGGGCGTGGAACCGGGCCTGTCGGAGCCGACGGGCAGGGCAGGGCACGATTTCGCGAAACGGGGCGCTACCTGGGGTTTAAGCCGGCATTAAGCGGCTTTCGGCCTCGGGCGCTCGTAACTTCCGATCCAGGCGGCCGGTTGCCGCCGTAGAGGGACAGGGGACATGAGCTCGATGCACGCTTTCGCTGCCACCGCACTTCTCGTCCTCGTCGTCGTCGTCGTGGGCCTGCGGGCCTTCGCGGGCGACCTCGGCGGACAGGTGGACCTCGCCGCGGTGTGGTTCACGGCGGTGGGTGCATGGATGCTGGTCGCCCTCGCGCTCGGCGGGACCGAGCGGGACGACGCGGACGCCGACAGCGTTCCGAGTCCACAGGCCTGACGGCCGGATGCGCAGAAGACCCCTGACGGGGACGAAGGCGCGGACATCGTCGAACCGACGCGGAGCCCCGAGGTGGAGACACCTCGGGGATTCGCGTTTCAGCCGGGCGGCTCGAAGTTGTCGCACGCGGTCGCGATGACGTTGACCGCTTCGTCGAAGAACGGGCCGAACGACGCCGCACAGATGTCGCCGACGAAGCCGTTCGCACCGAAGAGCGCCGCGAACTCCATCAGCCGCACGCCGTCGACCTCGCTGCCCTGCGCGGCGCCGCACACGTTGCCGGGCGAGCCGCGCGTCAGTGTGAGCACCACCGCGTTCTCGGCCACGCCCTTCGCAGCGACGAAGTCGGCGAACCACGAGTTCGGATCGCCGAGCGAGCCGACGAGCGACGATCCGGGATCGTCCTCGTCGCTGATGAGCACGGCGACGAGCAACGCGTCGTCGCGCAGGAACCCCTCGTTGCACCCGCCCACCATGTTCAGCGGATCCGAGATCGCCGCGACCGCGCCCGCCATCATGCGCTCGTCGTTCGCACCCGCGGTGCCCACGAGCGCGGCGCAGGCGAAGTCGTTGTCGAGGTCGTCCGCATCCGTCATGTAGCGGAAGCCGTCGGCGAACGGAGCACACATCGCGTTGCTCGAGTTCACGCCGCCGGTGCGGGTGACGAGCGCGCCGATGCCCGTGCAGCCGGGCTCGTTGAACGCGTACGGGTCGCTCGTGACCACGCCGACGTGGAAGCTCTCGACGTCGGTCAGCGTGCTCTCGATGCCGTCCACGAGCTCCGGGAAGCTCGCGACGAGCTCGCCCTGGTTCGTCGCCATGCTGTTCGAGTTGTCGATGACGAACAGGAAGTCGACCTTCGTGCAGCCCTCGTCCGGTGGATCGCCGGGCGGTTGATCGGGCGGCACGAGATCGAACTTCAGGCCGCCTTCGCTGCTGTCGGCGTCGACATTCGACGCCGCCGTGGCGGCTTCGGAGCCCGCGCCGGTGCTCGCCGTCGTGTCGCTCGCGGTGCCGTCGTCGACGGTGAGCGATCCGATCGAGATCGAGGCGCTCCCGCCGTCGCTCGTCTCGCGCGGCGCCTCGTCACCGCACGCGGCGAGCGCGAGCGCGAGCACGACGGGCGGCGAGACTCCGCGCATCGTTCCACCCTATCACGGAACGCCCCCTCATTGCAGCGCGCGCTCGAGCGCCGGGCGGTGCACCGAGTCCGGAAAGCGCTCGACGAATCGATCCGCACGCGCCTGCGCGTCGGCCTTGCGATCGAGCGCGACGAGGGCCCGCACGGCCACGAGCTCGCGCTCTTCCACCAAGGTTCCGTTCGCGAATCGACGCTCGTGCTCCGCCGTCCTCGCGAGCGCGGCAGTCGGATCGCTGGCCAGCGCGCGACGAGCCGCGAGCAAGAGCCGCGCCTCCTCCGATGCGCTCGCCGGCGCCGCGGCCGGGACGGCGGCGCGCCGCGACTCCCGTGGGCGCGCTCTAGCAGCGGGGCGGTCGATCGGCGGCGTCGCGATCGGAGCCGTTGCCGACACGGGTGGTGGCGCGACCAGGCGCGCGGGAACGGCGGCGGGCGGCTCCTCTCGCATCGCGATCGATGCGGGTGCGACCGGTGCAGGCTCGCGCGCGGCGTCGCTCGCGGGCGATCGAAGCGCGAGCCACCCGATCACCACCGCCGTGCCCGCGCCGATGCCCCACCAGCGCCGCGACACCGCGGGCGCTGCGAGTCGATCGTGCACACGCGCCTGCACGCGCACCACAGCGCCGCGATCGAGCGCATCCGAGCGCCCCGCCACGAGCAGCGAGCGCAGCTCGCTCGACGTGCCGGGATCGTCGAGCAAACGCACGGGATCGTCGGCGTCGCTCATGCGCGTCCCTCCTGCTCGAGCGCCGCGCTCACGCGCTCGCGCGCGACCTTCAGCCGCGAATACCCCGTCTGCAGCGGACAGCCGACGACCTCGCACACCTCGCGCATGCTCAGCTCCTCGATCTCGTACAGCACGAACACTGCGCGACGATCGTCGTCGAGCGCGTCGAGAATGCGCGCGAGCCGATCGATCGCACGTGCCGTCTCGACGTCGCGCTCTTGATCTGCCGATCCCACCGGCTCGCGCGCGAGTGTCTCCGGCGGCCTCGCGCGCCGGCGATAGTTCGCCGCGGTCTTCCACGCGATCCGGTACAGCCACGTCCGTACCGACGCGCGTCCCTCGAACTCCCCGAGCTTGCGCAGCGCGACGACGAACACCTCCTGGCACTCGTCCTCGACGTCGCTCTGCGCGACCCCGAAGTTGCGCAGCGCTCGCGCGACGTACTGCACGTGCTCCGCGAACAACTGTGCGAACGCAGGGGTCGGCACCGCCCGGGTCAGGCGCCCACCGCCTGCACGGAGATTCGCGACGCTCGCCACCTCGTCCTGCATGGTGTCGCGCGGGCCCGACATTTACGATCTCCGTCCCTGGAGCTGCGCACGCGGCTCACTTTCCGGTCCTGCGGACCTGAGCTCGAGCCCCAGTCCCGCGAGGGGCACGACCGGCCACGCGCGGTGCACCACCTGCGCGGGGTCGGACGCGTCGGTACCCCCGATCACGAATCGATCGCGCAGGATCGGCACCGCGAGGCCGACGTGCCCGCGCAGCCACAGCGGTCCGATCAGGCGCACGCGCGCGTCGACGACCGCATCGACGAGCACCCGCGGACGCACGGCGGCGTCCGCCTGCGGCACGTCGACGCCGCTCGCGAACATCACACCCGCCCGGGCGGCGCCGCAGACCGACAGCGCCCAGATCGGGCGACGCACCGGATCCGCGCACACCGGCACCGCGAAGTCGACCGCGGAGAACTGCGCATGGTCGACGCGACGATACGGCCACGCCACTATCTGTGCACCGAACGACACGACGCGCGGCGCGGTCGCGAGCAGCTCGAGCGCGACACCACCTGCGACGCTCGGCAGATCGCCGACGCTCATGCGCGCGGCCGCACTCGCGCGCAGGCTCCACGGCGGCTTGCGGCGGACCGTGGGCGTCGGCGGTGCCGTTCGCTCCACGGCGACCGGAGTCGCGACGGCGGCGGGCGGCACCGCGGGCTGCACGTGCACGGTCGCGCGCGTCGACCAGAGATCGTCCAGCAGAAGCGCACCGACGAGCACGATCGCCGCTTCGAGCTCCGCGCACGCGGGGTCCTCCACGACGAGCGTCCGCTGCAACTCGCGCCCGTCGGTGCTCGCGCGCAGCACGACGTCCCAGCCGCGCGCACGCTCGGCGATGGCGACGTCGACCGCCGTGGCCGCGTCGACCTCGGTGCCGAGCTCGAGCTCGAGGGTGCGGGCGAGTCCCTCGCGAACGGCGTCCGCGTCGACGCACCCATTGTCCGCCACCGTGATCGCGACCGCGCGATCCGGTGCGGGAGCGCCGAGCGCCGCGGCGAGGACGAACGCTCGCACCACGATCCATCATATCCCCGACGGCTCGATCAGAAACACCCGCACCGTCCGACACCATGCCCGGGATGAGGTCCAGATCGCTCCGCTTCGGCGCCTGGGTCGGCTGCACGCTGGCCCTCGCGAACAGCTGCGGTGAAGACGTGACGCTCGGCGGCAGCTTCGGCACCGGTGACACGGGCGACGCGATGACGGGATCGACGACATCGCAGGTCGGCACGAGCGGCAGCACGCTCGCGCCGTCGTCCGACGAGACGCAGGAGGCCGAGGGCAACGGCGAGTCGGTGTTCGACGTGGGCGTCGAGTCCGGCTCCGACGACGCGACCGGTCCGGGCGATCTGTGCCACGTCCCCGACGACGGCATGGATGCGCCAGGTCCGTGCGACTACGAAGCGCCCGCCGACAGCTTCGATCCCGTGCCGAAGTGGGAGTGGACCGGCGACGGCGCGTTCGCCCACAGCGCGACGACGCCGCTGGTCGCGAACCTCACCGACGACAACGGCGACGGCGAGATCGACCTGTGCGACACACCCGACGTCGTCGTGCTGGCGTACGCGATGCCGTACAACGAAGGCCCCGGCCGCATCTGGGTGCTCGACGGTGCGAGCGGCGACGTGCACTTCGAGATCGAGCACGACCTCGACGACATGAATCCCGCGCTCGGCGACATCGACGACGACGGCGTGCCGGAGATCGTGGCGCAGTCGTTCCAGGGCGGCGCGGTCGCGTTCGAGCACGACGGCACGGTGAAGTGGCAGAGCCCCCATCGCGTGTGGCCGCGCTTCAACGCGATCTCGATGTCGGATCTCGACACCGACGGCGACGTCGAGCTGCTCTACCCGCACGGGCTCGTGCTCGATCACGAGGGCGGCGTCGTGCACGGCGCCTCCGAGGAGTTCTGGGAGGGCAGCACGCCGTTCGGCATCGACCTCGACGACGACGGCGATCTCGAGGTGCTCGACGGTCGCCACGCGTTCCACCACGACGGCACGCCGATGTGGACGTACGACGGACCCGAGTGCCCGGCACTGCCCGAGGGAGCGGAGTTCGCCGCGGGCGTCGCCGACTTCGACGCGGACGGCTCGCCCGACGTGTTCCTGTCGGGCTACCCCGACGGCGGCGCGCCGATGTTCTGCATCCTCGATGCCGACGGCGCGCCGTTCTTCTCGCTCGCCGCGCTTGCGGAGGCGCCCGATGCGATCGACTGGTCGCGACCGCCGGCGATCCACGACGTCGACGGCGACGGAACGCCGGAGATCGGCATCGGCGGCACGCCCGAGTACTTCGCGGTGCTGGGCGTGGACGGTGACGAGCTCGCGCCGCTGTTCGTCGCGACCGGGCTCGACGACACGGGGAACGCCGGCGCCACGGCGTTCGACTTCCTCGGCGACGGCACGGCCGAGGCGATCTACATGGACCACACGCAGCTGCTCGCGTACGACAGCGTCGGCAACGTCGAGCTCATGGTCGCGCGCACGAGCTACACGCAGATCGAGTACCCGGTGGTGGCCGACGTCGACAACGACGGCTCCGCGGAGTTCATCGTGACCTCCAACGGCGGCGACGCACCGGTACGGGTCTTCCACGACGCGCAGGATCGCTGGGTGCCGGCGCGCCGGATCTGGAACCAGCACGCGTACCACGTCACGAACGTGCGCGAGGACGGCACGATCCCCGCGGAGCAGGCCCCCTTCTGGCAGCAGCTCAACACGTTCCGCACGCAGACGCAGATCAGCCCGAGCACCGGAAGCACCTGCGATCCACCGGCGGGCTAGCGCGTGATCGACACGGCGTCGAGCTGCGCGAACTGGCCGTCGAACGCCTGGGGCGCCGGCTCGATGTCGTCCACCACGATGCCCGCGTCGTTGTCGATCATGAGCGCGTTGTCGTTCGACACCGAGATCGTGATCGTCGCACCGGCCGTCATCTTCACGCTGCGCGTGATGTCGACCTCGACGACCTCCCACACGCTGCTGGGCCCGTTGTTGTAGCGGTAGACCTGGGCGGGATCGGAGATCGTGAGCTCCGTCGAGTTCCAGCCCGCGTCGGGCAGCGGATCGCCACCGGAGTACCAGACGCCGTCCTCGACCCCGCCGATGTACGCCTTCTGCTCGAGCACGCCGCGGATCCGCAGCTCGACGTCGTACAGGCCGGGCTCCGCGACGAGCACCGCGGAGTCCGTCGCGCTCGTGTCGGAGGTGCACGTGTCGCCGAGGTCCGTGCCGCACGCGAGCTCCCACCGCAGGATCTCCAGCGCGGGCACCACCGTGCACTCCTGCCCGTCGCCGTCGAAGCCGTCGGGACACTCGCACTCGACCTCGCCGTCGTCGTCCACCGAGCACTCCGCATCCTCGTCGCAGCCGCCGTTGTCGACGGAGCACGGATCGGGCTCGCCCGAGGAATCGCCGCCGTCGTCGGTGGTGGCGCCCGCGGTGCTCGTGGAATCGGCATCGGTCGTCGGGCCGGTGTCGGACTCCGAGCCGGACATGGACCCGTTCGACGTGGTGCCGGGCGCATCGTCGGCTCCGTCGTCGTCCATGCCCGTCGTGTCCCCCGACGTGGTGCTCGCGCTCTCGCCACTGCCACCCGTCGAGTCGAAGGAGCACGCGACCAGCAGCGCCGCGACCCCGCAATGGATCCCGCGATGGTTCACCGGCTTGTCCCCCGGCCCCACGATAGCAGAAGGGCGGGCTACTCCATGGACGAAGGATCAGCTCGGTTGATCGTGGCTCACGCGCTCGACCGGCAGCGCCGGATCGAGCAGGTATCCATCGCCCTGCGAGATCAGATGGCCGCGCAGCCCCATGTTCCGCAGCGTCGTCAACGCGACGTACACGCGGTTCGCACCGGCGCTGGGCAACACGCGCTCGCCCGGCCAGCCGAGCTCGAGCAGGTCCTCGAGCGCCAGCCCACCGCCCGGCTCCTCGCGATGGCGCTGCGCGAGGCCCCACAGGATCGCGCGCAGCGACTTGCGCTTGCGCAGATCCTGGGCCTCCGTGCCCGGCACCTGGAACCACTTCGCGTCCGGCCCGAGCACGAGCGCCGGCCGGGCGATCGCGGTCGGTCGAGCCGTGTCGTCCAACCGCTCGAGCTCGCGCTCGAGGATCCGCACCGTCGCACGGATGTCGTCCGACTGCTCGATCCACGACAGCGCTGCATCGCCGCGCGTCGACGCCTTCGCGATCCGTGCGCGCGCCTGGGCCACCGCCGTCGTGCACGCATCCGCATCGCCGGCACGCTGGGCCACGCGGGCCGACGCGACGTCCACGAAGCCGCGATTCATCTCCACCGCTGCACGCGCCAGCGGATCGTCGTAGCGGCCGAGCAGGCGATCCGCGGCCGACAGGCACGCGCCCGCGTCGTCGAGCCACTCGAGCGCCGCGTTCGCCCGCGCGAGCCGACCGAGGCACAGCGCCTCCGAGCGCCGATCGCCGACCTCGCGCAGGATCGCGAGCGCGCGCTCGTGACACGTGCGCGCCTTCTCGGGGCTGCCTTCTTCCTGCTCGAGCGTGCCGAGGTTGCCGATCACGATCGCCTGCAGGCGGCGATCGCCCAGCTCCGCGAGCAGCTCGTCCGCCGTCTGGAAGTGGGCCCGCGCGCGCGCGAGCTCGCCGGTCTCCTGCTCGAGGATGCCGAGGTTCGCGACGTGGATCGCCTCGAGCCGGCGATCGCCGACCTCCTGGATCACCGCGAGCGCCTCGCGGTAGAGCGCGAGCGCCTCGTCGAAATGGCGCAGGTCGTGGTGCAGCGCGCCGAGGTTGCCGAGCGCGCGGCCTTCCACTGCGCGTGCTCCGGCCGAGCGCGCGAGTGCGACCGCCTGCTCGTACAGCACGAGCGCGGCGTCGAGATCGCGGCGCTGCTGATGGGCGTGCACCGCCACGTCCACGCCGAGCTCGGCCTGCAGCTCGGCGGACGTCACCGGTGCGATGGCGAGCGCCGCATCGAAGTCGCGCTGCGCGCCCGCGCCCTGCCCGTGCATCGCCCGCGTGCGTGCGCGCGCCTGCAGCAATCGCGCGCGCATCACCGGCCCCAACGACGGGGACTCGACCGCGGCGAGCGTGCGATCGAGCAGCTCGAGGTGCGATCCGAACGGCCCGCGCACGGCCGCGAGTGCGTCGAGCACGAGCGCCGCGCGGATCGTGCGATCGATCGCCTCGGGCACGCGACCGATCCGCTCCAGCTCGTACGCGTGCGCGGCCACCAGGTTGTCGCGCTCGAGCGCGAGCTGGCGCAGCGCGTCGGGCCCGCCGCGCGAGCCGACCTGCGCCGTCCACCGCTCGCCCGCCGCGAGATAGTGATCCGCGTGGCGCCGCCGCGCGTCGTCGACGTCGCCGTCTTGCACGAGGCGTTCTTCGGCGAACTCGCGCACGCTCTCGAACAGCGCGAAGCGCGAGTGCCCGGCGCTGCCGTCCACGTCGATGCGGCGCAAGAGCGACTCGTCGCGCAGCGCCTGCACGACGGACAGCACCGAGCGCGTGGTGGTGCCGGCGAGCACCGAGCGCGCCGCATCGGCCGTGAACCCGCCGCGGAACACGGCACACGCCGCGAGCACGCGGCGCTCGTCGTCGTCGAGCAGGCCCCACGACCAGTCGATCGCCGCGCGCAATGTGGCATGGCGATCGTCGACGTCGCGCGTGTCCTGCTCGAGCACGTCGAGGCGCTTGTCGAGCTGTTCGAGCAAGCCGCCGACCCCGAACAGCTCGACGCGACACGCGGCCAGCTCGATCGCGAGCGGGATCCCCTCGAGCTTGCGCACGAGCTCCGCGACCACGCCCTCGTTCGCGTCCGCCAACGCGAACGCCGTGTCGAACGAGCGCACGCGGTCGATGAACAGCTGCACCGCCTCGGAGCTCGCGACGGGCACGCCGGGCCCCGGCAGGGTCAGCGCGGGCAGGTCGAATCTCACTTCGTCTCGTAGACGCAGCGGTGCCCGCGATGTGACGAGAAATCGCGCATCGGGGGCCGCCGCCAGCCACGCGCCCACCGAGCTCGCGGCCGCGTCGACGAGCTGCTCGAAATTGTCGAGCACGAGCAGGATCGGGCCGCGCGCCGCGATCGCATCGCCCAGACGCCGCACGACCTCGTCCGTCGCAGGCGCGGACGCAGGAACGCCGAGCGTGCGACCGAGCGCCGCGCACACCCCTTCGACGTCGCGTTCCTGGGCCAGCTCGACGACCCACACGCCGCCGCCTCCGGGCCCACACAGCTCGGGCGCCATGCGGCGCGCGAACGCCTCCGCGAGCCGGGTCTTGCCGGTGCCGGGCGGCCCGAACACCGTGACGAGCCGGTGCCCCTCGGCATGGAGCGCATCGAGGCGCGCGAGCTCGGCGGTGCGACCCACGAAGCGGGGCCCGCCCGGACGCAGGTTGCTCTTGGAGGCGTCGCTCACGGCCGATCGCGACGATACCAGCCTGTCGTACTCTTGCGCCGGATCGTGGCCGCACGAACGACCTTGCTGCGCTGGGCCGGCGTGTTGGCGCTCGCCGTCTGCGCCGCCATCGTGGCGCTGCGCTTCGAGCTGTCCACCGACATCACGCGTTTCGCGATCGATCCGAGCCACGCGAAGGATGCCCGGTGGATCGGCGTGCTCGCGGCATCCGAGCCCGCGCGCACGATGGTCGTCACCGTCGGTCACGACGATCCGGCCGTCGCGCTCGCGGCCGCGGCCGCGCTGCGCACGGCGATCGCCGATCACGAGGAGATCGAGTGGGCGAAGGACGGCCCCGACCCGAAGATCGCCGAGGACCTCCACGCGCTGTTCTTTCCCCGGCGCTTCCGCTTCGTGTCGCCCGACCCCGCGACGGGCGTGCCCGCGGCGTTCGACGATGCCGCGCTCGCGAAGGCGGCGGAGCGATTGCGCACCGAGCTCGCCCGTCCCAGCGGCGTCGCGGTGAAGCGGCTCGCGAAGGAGGACCCGTGGCTGCTCTTCCTCGATCGCACCGCGGCGATCCGCGGCTCGACCGACGAGTCGATCCGCGTCGAGGACGGCCGCTTCGTCACCGCGGACGGGCACGCGCTCGTCCTCGTCGCCACCCGCCACGGCCCCATGGAAGGTGCGCACCAAGGGGCGCTGCACGACGCGCTCGAGGCCGCGATCGCGCAGGTCGTCGCCGCGCACGGCGTGGTCGTCGAGCGCAGCGCGCTGCATCGCATCGCGGTCACCTCGGAGCGGGCGGTCCGCGCCGACGTGCAGACGCTCACCACCGCGTCGAGCCTGGCCGTGCTCGCGCTGTTGCTCGTCGCGTTCCGCTCGGTGCGCCAGCTCGTGCTCGTCGCGGTGCCGATGGCGGCCGGTGTGCTCGCGGCCACCGCGACGACGCTCGTGCTCTTCGGTGGCATCCACGGGCTCACGCTCGCGTTCGGCACCACGCTCATCGGCGTGTGCGTGGACTACCCCGTCCACCTCCTCACGCACCACGCGGTGGCGCCCCGCGGCACGACGGCGGCCGCGACGATGCGACGGGTCTGGCCGGGCCTCGTGCTCGGCACGACCACGACGGTCGCGGGCTTCCTCGCGCTCGCCGGCTCGCCGCTGCCGGGCCTGCGCGAGATCGGCACCTTCGCCGCGATCGGCGTCGCGGTGGCTCTCGTCGCGACGCGCGGGCTCGTCGCGCCCGCGCTGCCGGCCTCGCGCGACCCCGGCGGACTGCCGCTCGCGCTCGCCGGCCTGGTGGAACGGGCGCTGGTCGGCGCGGCGAAGCGACGGATCACGGTGGCGGGCGTCGTGATCGCAGTGGGCTGCATCGCTGCGATGGGCGCCTCGCGCGTGCAGTGGGTCGACGACGCGCGCGCGCTGCAGCGTCTGTCGCCGACGATGATGGAGGAGGACGCGCGCGTGCGGGCGCGCGTGGGCGCGCTCGACGTCGGTCGGGTGATCGTCGCGCACGCGAACTCGCTCGAGGCCGCGCTCGTCCGCCAGGACGACGCGTTCGCCCGGCTGCGCGCGGCCGGCCTCGGCGGGGTGTCGCGCTCGTCGCAGCCCGTGCTGTGGTCCGTCGCGCTGCAGGACGACAACCTCGAGCGCGTGCGAGCCGAGCCCGAGCTCGCCGCCCGCACGAGCGCCGCGCTCGCGGCCGCGGGCTTCCGACCCGAGGCGTTCGGCGACCTGTCCGCGGGCTGGCGCGCCGATCCGGGCCCGCTCGATCTCGCCGCGATCGAGCCCACCTCCGTGGCAGCGCTGGTGCACCCCTTCGTCGTGAACACCGACGACGGCGTCGCCTTGTTGTCGTTCCTGCGTGCGGATGCCGACATCGGTGCGATCGAGACGACGCTCGCCGACCTGGAGGGCGTGTCGGTGTTCGACCAGCGCCGTTACCTGGCCGACACGTACCGCGGTCATCGCGAGGGCACGCTGACGGCACTCGCGCTCGGCCTCGCCGCGGTCGCGCTCCTGCTCGCGATCCGCTACCGCTCCGTGCGCGTCTCCGCGGCGGCGCTGGCCCCTGCGATGCTGGGCGTCGCGACGGCGCTCGGCCTGCTCGCCTGGCTGGGCGCGGAGCTGCAGCTGCTCCACCTGGTCGCCTGCATGCTCGTGCTCGCGATGGGCGTGGACTACGGCGTGTTCGCGGCGGAGAGCGGCGACGACCCCCAGGCCCGCGCGGCCGCGCTCGTCGGCATCGCGATCGCGTGTGCGACCACCGTCGCTTCGTTCGCCGTGCTCGCCCTCGCCGACAACCCGGCCCTACGAGCGCTCGGCGCCACCACGGCGATCGGCGTGGGGACGAGCGCGCTGCTCACCCCGCTGACGATGCTGCTCCTCGGCGGGCGGTCGTCGACCACGGAGTCCCGGACGTGAGCACGGCGACGCGAACCTTCGCGATCGTGCTCGCGCTCGCGCTCGCCGGATGTACCGCGAGAGGCCACACCACGCCGCCCACGTTGCCCGACGCGAACGACCTCGCGCCGCCGTTCCTCGCCCGCCAACGCGTGATCGCGACCGCGGGGGCGCAGCGACACGCGTTCGAGGCGGTGTTGCAATACGACGGTTCGGAGCTCTTGCTGCTCGGCCTCACACCGATGGGCACGAAGGCGTTCGTCGTGCGCCAACGCGGCACGGTGGCGACCGCCGAGAGCTTCGTGGATCGACCGCTACCGGCCCCTCCGGAGGCGATCCTGCTCGACGTGCACTGGTCCTACTTCCTCGCCGCCGACACGCCGCGCGGCGATGGTTGGCACCGGCGCGCGCTGCCCGGTCTACGTCTGCGCGAGCGCTGGCAGGGCGGACGCGTGCGCGAGCGGATCGTCGCACCTCGCGGTGGTGCGCCCGTGCGCATCGCGTATGCCGACGGACTCGACGACGGTCGCTTCCCGGCGAGGGTGGTGGTCGTGCACGAGGACCCGCGGGGCGAGCGGGACCTGCGACTCGAGATCACGACCCTCTCGCACGATCCGATCGCCGCGACCCGTTGAGCGCGAGGGTGACCGAGGTGTAGAACGGCAAGACCGTCCAAAGGAGCGCTCCCATGCCAGGCAGCTTCGTCCACCTCGAGCTCAACACCGACGACACCGATCGCGCCAAGGAGTTCTACCAGCAGCTGTTCGGCTGGAAGTACCAGGACTGGCCGATGGGCGAGTCGATGTACTACGGCATCACGACACCCGAGCAGCCCGGTGGCGGCATCCAGACCAACCCGATGCCGCACGCGCCCTCGCAGTGGGTGCCGTACGTCAGCGTCGACGACATCCACGACACCGTGTCGCGTGCACGCTCCGCCGGTGCGGAGATCATCGTCGACTTCATGAAGGTCGGTGAGTCCGGCGAGCTCGCGATCCTCCGCGATCCGAGCGGCGCCACGCTCGGGCTGTGGAAGCAGGTCGCACCCGCTCCGGCGGCGAGCAGCGCCGCGAAGAAGAGCGCGAAGAAGAAGGGCGGCGCGAAGGGTACCGCAAAGAAGAAGGGCGGCGCGAAGGGTACCGCAAAGAAGAAGGGTGCCGCGAAGAAGGGTGCCGCGAAGAAGGGTGCCGCGAAGAAGAAGGCCGGCAAGAAGAAAGCCGGTAAGAAGAAGTAGGGTTGATGGGGCCGCTGCCGATCACCGCGTACGCGCTCGTCAACGCCCTCGGCGACGACACGAAGTCGGTGATCGGCGCGCTCGAGCGCGGCGAGACCGGGCTCGGGCGCCACGCGTTCGCCACGACGGTGCCCACGGTGGTCGGCGCGATCGATCGACTCGATCCGCTGCCCGCCGCGCTCGCGTCGTTCGACACGCGACAGGCTCGCATCGCGTGGCAGGGCATCGGCGAGCTCGTCGTCGCGACGCAGCGCGCGGTGACGCGGTGGGGCTCGGCGCGCGTCGGGCTCGTCGTCGGCACGAGCACCGGCGGCATCGGTGCGACCGAAGCCGCGTGGGGCCAGTGGAAGCGCGAGGGCGCGTGGCCGGCCGACTTCGACCTCGCGCGCCGTCACGCGATGCAAGCGACGGTCGACGTCGTGCGCGCGGCCACGGGCGCGCGCGGTCCGGGCTGGGTCGTGTCGACCGCGTGCTCGTCGAGCGCGAAGGCGTTCGCGTCGGCCCAGCGGGCGATCCATGCGGGCCTCGTCGACGCGGTCGTGGTGGGCGGCGTCGACAGCCTGTGCGAGACGACGCTGCGCGGCTTCGCAGGGCTCGAGCTCACGTCGACGCGCGCGTGTCGGCCGTTCGCGAGCGATCGAGACGGCATCAGCATCGGCGAAGGCGCTGCGTTCGCGCTGGTCGAGCGGCGCGGCGACGCGGTCGCGCGACTCGTCGCGGTCGGCGAGTCGTGCGATGCCTACCACCCCAGCGCGCCGCACCCCGAGGGCGTCGGCGCACGTGCGGCGATCGAGGCGGCGCTCGCCGCCGGCGGCGTGTCGGCCTCGCAGGTCGGCCTCGTGAATGCGCACGCGACCGGCACGAAGCTCAACGACGCATCGGAAGCGAAGGCGCTCGCGGCCGTGTTCGGCGAGACGCCGTGGGTCGTCGCGACGAAGGGCTACACGGGTCACATGCTCGGCGCGGCGGGGGCCACCGAGGTGCTCCTCTGCGTCGTCGCGCTCGAGCGCGGCTGGATCCCCGCGAGCCTCGGCGCCGATCCGCTCGAGCCCGGCCTCGGCATCCGCATCGCGACGCACAAGGTCGACGTCGAGACCGACTACGCGCTGTCCACGTCGTTCGCGTTCGGGGGCAGCAACGCGGCCGTGCTCGTGGGAGGCGGCGCGTGACGGCCTTCGGCGTGCGCACGGTCGCGGTGTGGACCGCCGAGCGCGGCTCGCCGAAGGCGGAGCTGTTGCCCGCCGCGCAGCGTCGCCGCTGCTCGCTGCTCACGCGCATGATCGCCGAGGTGATGGCCGATTTGCGGGCGGGCGGGCTCGCGATCGCCGACGCACCGATCGTGTGCGGCACGGGCTACGGCGAGATCGCGACGACGGCCGCGCTGCTCGAGCAGATGCACACCGAAGAGGGCGGACTCTCGCCGATCCGTTTCGCCGGCAGCGTGCACAACACTGCGATCGGGCAGCTCGCGATCGCGATCGAGCACCGCGGCATGTCGACGGCGACGAGCGCGGGACCACAGACGCTCGCGATGTCGCTCGTCGAAGCGATCGGCCTGTTGGCTGCCGGCGCTCGTGACGTGGCGCTCGTGCTCGCGGACGAGCCGTTGCCCGCGCCGCTGCAGCCGCCGTACGACGGGCTCGCGGTCGCGCTCCACCTCGTGCGCGACCCGGCCCCGGGCGACGTCGTGCTGGACGGGCCCTACGCCGACGCCGAGGCGCCCGTGAGCGCGCGACCGCCCGCGAGCGTCGCGGCGAATCCGTGCGCGCCGGCGTGGTCGCTCGCACAGGCGATCACGGCGAGGCACGCTGGTGTGATCGCGCTCGAATCGCGCGCGGATCGGCGTCCTCCGCTGTGCGTGCGCTCGTCCCCGCTCTGAACCGACCTCGGGCGCCCTGTGGCGCGCGCGCGCGCGGGCTGTTATCACCCACACTCGTGCTGATCGACGCCTCGTTGCCCGCGATCACGAAGATCGTTCCGCATCGCGGACCGATGCTGTGGATCGATCGCGTGTGCGTCGGCGACGATCGATTCATCGTGTGCGCCGGCACCGTCTCGCCGACGGCGCCGTTCGTGCGCGCGGGCAAGGCCGCGGGGGTCGTGGTGCTCGAGTACATGGCGCAGGGCGCCGCCGCGCTGCTCGGCCTGCAGGCCCATCGCCGCGGCGCCGAGCCCCGTGGCGGCTTCCTCGTCGCCGTCCCCACGTTCGAGCTGCGGGTGGCGGAGCTCGCGGTCGGCGACGAGCTCGAAGTGCATGCGGAGCAGGTCTGGCCGAACCCCGAGACGCCGCCCGAGCGGCTCGTCAGCCTCGACTGCGCCGTTCTCCGGCGCGAGCAGACCATCGCGCTCGCGACGTTGAACGTGGTAAGACACGGCCACCATGGATGAACGAGCACGGCGCGCGCTCGTCACGGGTGCGAGTCGGGGCATCGGTGCCGCGATCGCCGAGGAGTTGGCGGCGCGCGGGGCTCGAGTCGTCGCGAACTATCACTCGAACGATGCCGCCGCCACCGCCGTCGTCGAGCGCATCCGGGCCGCTGGTGGCGAGGCGTCGGCGGTGCGCTTCGACGTCGGAGATTTCTCCGCGTGCGCCGAGGCGTTCTCGTCGCTCGGCGTCGAGGACGATCCGTTCGACATCGTCGTCAACAACGCCGGCATCGCGCGCGACGCCCCGTTCCCCGCGGTGGAGCCCGACGCGTGGCACGACGTGCTGCGCACGACGCTCGACGGCTTCTACAACGTCACGCGACCGCACGTGATGCACATGGTGCGGCGCCGGTGGGGTCGCATCGTGAACATCTCGTCCGTGTCGGCGCTGCTCGGCAACCGCGGACAGACGGCCTACGCCGCCGCGAAGGCGGGGCTGCTCGGCGCGACGAAGAGCCTCGCGCGCGAGCTCGCGAAGCGGAACATCACCGTGAACGCCGTCGCGCCCGGTCTGATCGAGACCGACATGATCGCGGGCGTGCCGTTGGCCGAAGCGCTCGCGAACGTGCCGATGAAGCGCGTGGGCAAGCCGGTGGAGGTCGCGAAGCTCGTCGCGTTCCTGTGCAGCGACGATGCCGCGTACATCACCGGGCAGGTGCTCGCGATCGACGGAGGGTTGTCGTGAGGCGCGTCGTCGTCACCGGCATGGGGCTCGCGTCGCCGATCGGGCACACCGTCGATGCGGCGGTCGACTCGCTGCGCAACGATCGCACCGGCATCGTGACGAAGCCGGAATGGGCGCGCTACCAGGGGTTGTGGACGCGGCTCGCGGGCGAGGTGAAGGGCCTCGCGCTCGACTATCCGCGCAAGGCCACGCGCACGATGGGTCGCGTCGCGCTCTTGTCCGTGTACGCCACCGAGCAGGCACTCGCCGACGCCGGGCTGTCCACCGCGTCGCTGGCTTCGCTGCGCATCGGGCTCGCGCACGGCTCGACCCACGGCTCGTCGTCGTCGATGCAGCCGCCACTCGAGCGAGTGTTCCTGCACCACACGTTCGAGGGCATGCCGTCGTCGGCGTACTTCAAGTTCATGAGCCACACCACGGCCGCGAACCTCGCGATCCACTTCGGCATCCACGGCCGCGTGATGACGACGTGCTCGGCGTGCACGAGCGGCAGCCAGGGCATCGGCTATGGCTACGAGGCGATCAAGAACGGGTACGAGGACGTGATGCTCTGCGGCGGCGCCGAGGAGCTCCACGAGCTGCACGCCGCCACGTTCGACGTCATGTACGCGACCTCCACGAAGTACAACGAGCAGCCCGAGAAGAGCCCGCGGCCGTACGACGTCGCACGCGACGGGATGGTCGTGGGCGAGGGCGCGGGCACGGTCGTGCTCGAGGAGCTCGAGCACGCGGTCGCGCGTGGGGCTCGGATCCACGCGGAGGTCGTCGGCTTCGGCACGAACTGCGACGGGCAGCACGCGACTTCGCCGTCGATCGACGGCATGGCGGGCGCGATGCAGCGCGCGCTCGCGGACGCGCGGGTGGAGCCGGACGCGATTCGCTACGTGAACGGCCACGGCACCGCCACCGAGCTCGGCGACATCGCCGAGACGCACGCCACCGCGAAGGTGCTGGGGCCGTCGGTCGCGATCTCGTCGACCAAGAGCTTCACCGGCCACACGCTCGGAGCATGCGGAGCGATCGAGTCGATCTTCGCGATTCGCTCGATGCTCGACGGTTTCCTGCCGCCCACGCGCAACCTCGACGAGGTGGACCCGCGCTGTGCTCGGCTCGACTACGTCCGCGAGCTGCGGACGACTCCGCTGGATCTCGTCATGAACAACAACTTCGCCTTCGGCGGCATCAACACGTCCCTCGTGTTCGCGAGGATCCGATGAGCGGGCACGACGTCGACGTCGTGGTCGTGGGGGCCGGGCCCACCGGGTCGTCCGCGTCGGCATTGCTGGCGAAGGCGGGCTTTCGCGTGCGCACGATCGAGCGCGAGAGGTTCCCGCGCTTCCACATCGGCGAGTCACTCTTGCCGTCGTGCCTCGTCACGCTCGCGAAGATCGACGTCGATCTCGGCGAGCTCGGCTACCTGCTCAAACGCGGTGCGGAGTTCTTCGACGAGCCGACCGGCGAGTACAAGTACTATCCGTTCGCCGATGCGCTGCCCGGCCCGCCGCGGTTCGCGTACCAAGTCGAGCGCGGCGACTTCGATCTCGATCTGGCGCGCAAGGCCGCCGCCTTCGGTGCGGACGTGCGCTTCGAGGTCGAGGCGCGCTCGTTCACCGCGGACGACGACGGCGTCACGGTTGAGTGCAGCGACGGCCCGGTGCGCGCGCGCTACCTCGTCGACGCCGCCGGCCGCCGCGGGCTGCTCGCGAAGGCCAGCGGCAGCATGACGAACATCGGCGACCTCGGGCGCGCCGCGTCGTTCGTGCACTACACGGATCTGTCGGCGGCCGCGTGGGAGGAACTGTCCGCGCGCGGCGACGTGAAGGTGCTGCGCGTGCCCGACGGCTGGATCTGGGTGATCCCGCTGCAGGGGCCGAAGCTGTCGGTCGGCGTGGTGCTGCGCAAGGGCAAGATGCACCCGGAGCTCGTGCTCGAGCACGTCGCTGCCTCGCCGATGTTGTCGCGGCTCACTGCCGGCGCCACCGAGGGCGAGAAACGGCTCATCGGCGACTACAGCTACGCGAATCTCGACAAGCACGGGCGGCGGTGCGTCGCGATCGGCGATGCGGCGGGCTTCCTCGATCCGATCTTCTCGTCGGGTGTCGCGATCGGGCTCGCGTCGGCGGACCGGATGGCGCAGCACCTCGTGCCGGCGCTGCACGAGGGCCGCGAGGGCGCGCCGGATCTGATGGCGCCGCTCGAACCGCTGTTGAACGTCGCGTACCGCACGTTCCACTCGATCGCGCACCGCTTCTACAACACGGCACTGATGGACAACGTGCTGTTCGCCGGCGCGCCCGATCCGGAGCTGCGCGCAGGGCTCATCTCGATCCTCGCCGGCGACGTGTGGCGCACGGACAACAAGTTCCAGCAGCTGATGTTCGCGTCGGCGCGTCACGACCTGCCCGACGTGCCATGGGCGCGCCCATGAGCGCGGCCGCGATCAGGCGAAGAACTCTGCGACTCGACAGCTGAAGCCGGGCAGGACGTCGCCGCCATTCAACGTGTCGTCCGCACTCAGGACGGCGACCGCGTTCGGCGGGGTGTAGACGACGACGCGTCGCGCGAGCCCGTCGACGACCCACACCATGCCTGCGCCTGCGCGGAGGTACTGCAGCGCCTTGCGCGTGAGCTCGGCGGGGGACTGCGCATCGCCGACGACCTCGACCGCGAGATCGGGTGCGCCCTCGAGCCAGCCATCGCTGCCGGTGCCCTTGGGCTCGCGCTCGATCCGAACGACACCGACGTCCGGGCCGCGCAACACGTCGGGACCACGCGAGAGACGCGTGCCGGGATCGCCCGCAGACAGGCTGAGCTCGGGGTGCTGGCGGACGTGCAGTCCGAGGAGCACGGTGACGTTCGCGACGATCTTGCCGTGCAACCACGTGTTGCGTGTCACTGGAACCCACTCGCCGGCATCGAGCTCGCCCGCCTTGCTGTCGGGATCGAACGCCGCGACGTCCTCGAACGTCAGCGGCTGGTCTCTCGCGCGCTCGGCCACGGCGACCCCAGCATAGCGCTTCGTGCCGGCGACGGCACCGCCCCGAGAGTGTTAAGGTTCTACGCGGATGATCGGCAGCGTTCGCGTGTTCACGTTCAAGGACGGGCTGCTCGCCCGGCTCGCGCACGATCTGCAGATCCGCGCGACGGACTGGGAGATCGAGATCGAGGGTGACGCCGTGCGGGCGCGCTTCGGGCTCGCGGGCTTGCGCGTGGACGGAGCGGTGCAGCACGGGCGCGTCGCGGACGGCGTGTTGTCGAGCTCCGACCGCGCGAAGATCGAGCGCACGATGGCCGACGACGTGCTGGAGCTGTCGCGCCATCCGGCCGCGACGTTTACGGGGACGATCGATCGCGCGGCGATGCGCGTGAGCGGCGAGCTCGCACTGCACGGACGCACGGTCGCGCTGCCGTCGATGCCGCTGCGCGAGGACGGTGACGCGATCGCGATGGAAGTCGCGTTCGTGCCGTCGCGGTGGGGCATCGCCCCCTATCGCGCGCTCGCCGGCGCGCTGAAGCTGCAGGACCGCGTGGTCGTGAAGGTGTCGCTGCCGCGCGGCGACGGGCTCACCGGTGCGCGTCGGTGGTCGAGCGCGGATCGCTGAGCGTCGCGTCGATGCGCGCGAGCACGTCCCTGTCGCGGATCGGACGGTCGCGTTCGTCGTTCGCAAAGAACACGAGATTGAAGAGGTCGAGCAGGCGGGCGAGCGCGCGCCAGTCATCCGGCAGTATGCCACCGGCGACTCGGTAGCCGGCGGTGAACCCCGCGACGAACGGCTCGGGTGGATCCCAGCGCATGAGCTGGCCGACGTCGAACAGCGCGGGGCCGGCCCACGCGAACTCCCAGTCGAGCACGAGCACGCGCGCGTCCATCGTCCACTTCACGTTGGTCGGCTTGAAGTCGGAGTGCACGAGCACGGTGTCGCGGGTCGCATCCTGCAAGCGCGCGTCGTGGCGATCCCACAACGCGCGGATCTCGTGAGCGCGCCCGCCGAGTCGCCGCCCCGCGCCACCGTCGAGCAGCGCGTCGACGTGCTCGCGCAATCCATCGACGGCGGAGGTCCACGGCTCGCGCACGACGGGGGCATCGTCGAACAACCCGGGCGCGTCGAACTTCCTCGCGTGGATCGCCGCCGCTGTCGCGCCGACGGCTCGGCCCGCGGCTTCGGTGGCGGGCAACGGCCCGTGCTCGACGAAGCGCACGAGCATCACGCGATCGCTCGCGTCGATCACCTCGGGCACGCAGACGTCATCCGCCACGAGCCGCAGCACCGCCGCTTCGCGCGGAATGCTGACGCCGTCGCCCATCGACACGCGCGCGACGAGCTCGTCGCTGCGCAGGTCGACGCCGCGCAGCCCACCGCCGAGGATCGTCCAATCGCGTGACGCGAGCCGCGGATCGAGCCCCGCGAACGTGCGCTCGAGCCACGCGCGATCGATCATCGGCAGCTCGACCGATCGCTCCCACGCATCCTCCGGCGTCGCGATCGTGTCGGCCACGATCCCGATCGTAGTGCGCGGTCCCGGACCCGTCGAGGCGCGCTGCTCGGGACTTCGAGCCTTCACAGGCCCTGTTCGACCTCGAAGTCACGCAGCGCGGGACTTCGAGCCTTCACAGGCGCTGTTCGAGCTCGAAGTTCTCCGAGCCGTCCCGTCGAGCTCACTCTTGCAGGAAGTCGATGAGCGTCTGCTTCTCGGCGTCGGGCAGCGTCGCGAAGCGGCGCGGCGGCATGTGGTACTTCGAGTCGTCGGGCTCCATCAGGCGGGTGATCGCCGCCATCTTCTGCATGGGTGTGAGCTCCGACGGGCGCTCGGCATTGAAACGCGCGCGCGTGAGCGTCTGATCGAGCTCGTCGTTGTGGCAGCGTTGACAAACGGAGTGGAGGATCTCCTCCGCGGACGCACCGGCGCGCGGGCGATGACCCAGCTCTGCCTCGGTCTGCGCCGTGAGCACGTCGCGCGGATCCACGAGCGACTCCGGCGGATCGGTGCCCGCGAGCACGGCCTGGTACGACTCGACCACGGCGGCGCGCTTCGTCGCATCGGTGATGTCGTGCTCGTGGAACGGCACCGGCATGCGATCGCCGGTGAGCGTGTCCGCGTAGTAGTCGTCCCACGTCGCCGTCGATCCGTTCGCGATGTCCGCCTCGATCGCGAGCGAGTCGAACTCGTGCGGTTGCCCGCGCATGGTGAGCCCGGCCGGCGGTCCGCCCTTCGGGAACCAGTAGTTGTCGATGAGCTGCTGGATGACGATGCCACTCGCCATCGGGTTGGGCGGCGTCAGCATCTCCACGGACACGCCCGCGAAGCTCTCCTCGGTGCCGTGCATCTCCAGGAAGAGCGGCGTGAGGAGCTGCGACGACAGCGTGTCGCCCGGCTGCGAGATCGCGAAACCGGGGAACCAGTGCAACCACGGCTCCTCCGCCTGCGGGACGAGCAGCAGCTTCTCGCTGTCGGGTCCGCCGGGCTGGTGGCACGCGTTGCAGTCGAACGTGGTGTTCTCGAGATCGACGTCCTGATAGAGGCTCCACTTCGTCCAGCCCGACTCGATGTCCGGCGTGAAGCGCTCGGCGAGCCCGCACCCTTCCTCGGTGTCGTTGCAGTCGCGGAAGAACGTGAAGAGATAGAAGTTGAGCCGGTCCGCGCCTTCGTCGTAGCCGACCATCTCGAGCACCTGCTCGCCGCGCGAGAACGTCACCGCGCCGATGCCGGTCTCGAACGGCAGGATCACCATCGCGCGCGGGTTGATCACGGAGACGGAGCGCGCCGCCAACGACGTCGAGTTCGACAAGAGCGCGACGTGGGCCGGCGTGATCTGTAGGCCGAGCGCGTCGTACAGGCTCGGGATGTCGTCGATCGCGGGCGGCGGCTCGGCGCACAGCGCCTCGGCGATCGGATCGCCGTTGTCGCGCGCGCACACCTTCGCGAGCTGCTCCGGATCGAACGGCAGCTCGTCCGCGCCGGGATCGCCGTGCGAATCGCCGCCCGTGTCGTCCCCACCGTCGCTCGTCTCGCCGTGATCGGCCGCGCCGGACGTCGTCGATCCGTCGTCGTCGTCCCCCGCCGAGGAACCCCCGCTCGTGGTTCCCGTGTCGTCGTCGTCGTCGTCCGCGGTGTCTTCCGATGCGCCGCCGGTGTCCTCGCCCGACGAGTCGCCGCACGCCGCGACGGCGATCCCCAACAAACCAATCCGAAGTCTCGATGTGCAGGTCACCTGCGCAGATGTGGCGATGCGTAGGAATCCGTCCCGCGAAATCGCGAGGCCACCTGCTACGCTTCGCAGCCTCGCTTCCGGTCGAATGCTCGTCGTCGTCCTGTCGCTCGTCGCTCGTCTCGGCGCTCCGGTGCCGACCGCGACGCCCGAGCCGGTGCTCGTCGAGCTCGAGTGGAGCGCGCCGGCGGAGTGTCCGGATGCCGCCGCCGTGCACGCTGCGATCGCCACGCTCGTGCCGGAGCATCCCGCCGCGGACGAGGTGCCGCCGCACGCCCGTGCGCAGATCGAGCGGGAAACGAACGACTTCGTGCTGCAGCTGGAGCTCGTCGCGACGAGCGGGAAGCGATCCCGCGAGCTGCGGGCACACGCATGCGCGTCACTCGTCGACGCCGTCGCGCTGGAGATCGCGTTGCTCATCGAGGCCGAGCGCGAAGCGGCAGCTGCGACGACGACCACGCCGCCGACTACGACGATCGTCACCGACACCACCGTTCGTGCGCCTCCGCCCGCGACGCCGCCTCGACGACCGCACTGGCGCCTGCGCGCGGGCGCGCTCGTGGGTGCGCGCGTCGTCGAGAACTCCTTCGTCGCACCGACGCTCGGCGTCGCGAGCGTCGGCCGCTACTGGGCGGCGATGCTCGACGTCGCGTACTGGATCCCCGGCTTCGTGCCGCTGCCCGGGCGCACGGACGAGGGGTCGCGGATCTCGCTCGTCGCGGTCACGCTGTCGGGCTGCGGTCGCTGGTCGCGGGGCCGCTTCGGGGTCGCCGGGTGCGGCGGCGTCGAGGCCGGCGCCCAGATCGCCCGCGGCATCGGCCTCGACGACTCGCGCACCGCGGCCGAGCCGTCGGTCGCGTTCGTGGTCACGCCCCAGATCGAGATCGCCGCGCATCGGCTCGTCACGGTGTCGGTGGGGCCGTGGGTGCGCGTGGCCGCGCTGCGCCCCGGCGTGCGCGTGGACGGCGTCGGGGAGCTCCATCGCGCGGCTCCCTGGTCGTTCGGCGGTGCCTTGCGCCTGGAGATCGAGATTCCCGGACGGAAACGGGGCCGCCGTGGCATGTGAGACGAGGCGATGAGCGCGGGCGCCCCGGCACGGACCCTCGACACGGACGAGACCGCCTCGTTCGCGGAGTTCGTGCGCACGCACGCCGACGCGGTGTGGCGCTGCCTGCATGCGCTCGGTCTGCCGACGAGCGCGATCGACGACGCGGCCCAGGACGTCTTCCTCGTCGCGTTCCGGCAGTGGTCGACGTACGAGGAGCGCGGCGTCGCGCGATCGTGGCTCTTCGCGATCGGTCGCCGCGTCGCCGCGAACCACCGCCGCGCGCGACGACACGAGGCCTCCGACGAGCAGTCCTTCGGCCCCGCCGAGCTCGACGTCGAGGACGCGCTCGCGTGTCGCGAGGCCCGTGCGCTCGTCGACGCGTTCCTCGCCCAGCTCGACGAGGATCGCCGGCTCGTGTTCTTCCTGTCCGACGTCGAGGGCTGGTCCGCACCCGAGGTCGCGGAGGCGCTCGAGATCAACCTCAACACCGTGTACTCGCGATTGCGTCGCGCTCGCGAGCAGTTCGAGCGGTGGCTGCGACGAACGGGGGTGCGACCGTGAACGAGCCCAGCGATCTCGCGCGTGACGTGCTCGCTCGCTATCGTCGGTCGATCTCGCCCTCGGCCGAGGCACGCGATTCGCTCGTCGACGGCGTGGTGCGGCGCGTCGGCGGGGGACCCGGGAGCGGTGGTGCAGCGCCGGCCAGCGGTGGCACACCGTGGCTCGTCGTCGTCGCGTCGGCGCTCGTCGTCGCGGTGGGTGTCGTGTGGATGACGGCGCCGCGCGAGGTCGATCGCGTCGACGCGGCGTTCGATCGCGCGATCGACGTCCCGCAATCTCCGATCGAGCCGCCCTCCCTCGCGGTCGCGGCTCCGGTGCACGTCGAAGCACGGACGGCACCGACGCCCGAGGTGGCGTCTCCCCTCGTACCGGCTCCTCGCGCGAAGGCCAACGCGCGATCGCGACGCGCCGAGGCGGCCGCCCCGGCGCCGTCCGACGAGGCCGAGTCCTCGCTCGTCGACGAGGAGGTCCGGCTGCTGCGTGCGGCCAACGTCGCGTTGCGAGCCGGTCGCGACGGCGAGGCGCGGGCGGGCTTCGATCTGCACGCGCAGCGCTTCCCCGACGGCGCGCTCGTCGAGCTGCGCGAGGTGGGGCGCGCGTTGCTGGCCTGCCGCGATGCGACGCCGGAGCGCGCGATCGCGACCGTCGATGCGTTCGGCGTGCGCTTCCCCGGCTCGCCGCACCTCGCTCGACTCACGCGCGAGTGCCCGACGCGATGAAGCGAGTCGCGCTCGCGCTCGCGCTCTGCGGCTGCACGCCGCCGGCCGACACCGTCGGCGCGTGGACGACCGACGACGGCGCGGACGACCCGTCGAGCTCGACCGGCGCCCCGCTGGACACGACGTCGTTCTCCGACGCGACGACGTCGTCGAGCTCGTCGTCGTCCTCGTCGTCCGAGAGCTCGACAAGCGACGACACGACGAGCACCGGCACGAGCGCGGTACCGCCGTGGATCGCCACCGTCGGCTCCGACCTCGCCCTGCGGGCGCTCGATCTCGACGGCGGAATCGTCGTGGACGTGTGCACGCTCGCCGGCATCGTCGAGCCCGACGCGCTCGCGTTCCTGCCGGACGGGCGACTCGTCGGCTCGCACGCCGCGTCGGCGTCGCTGTGGTCCGCCGATCCGTGCGACTGCGCGGTGACGACGATCTCGCCGCCCGATCCCGTGGCGTTGCACGCATTGGCCGAGCGCGGCGGCGACCCTGCGTCGATCGTCGGCGTCGATGCGCTGCGATCGGGCCTGTTCGAGGTCGCCGTCGACGAATCCAATCTGGCGCTCGTCGCCGACCTGGCGGACGCGGGCTCGATCGCTGCGATCGCCGCGATCCCGGACAGCGACGACGTCCGCGCGCTGGTCGACGTCGGCGGCCCGCACCTGCAGCGCATCGACGGTGCCGGAATCGTCGTGCAGGACGACGCACTCACGATCCCCGCCGATGCTTCCGGGCTCACGAACGACCCGGACGGCACATCGCTGCTCGCGTGCGACGCGGAGGGCGCGCTATGGCGCATCGATCCCGACGACGGCGTCAGCGAGCCGCTCCCCATCGCGTGGCCGGACTCGTGTCGCACGCAGGCGACGCCGCGCGGCACCATCGCGTGCATCGACGCGCTCTTCGGCGGCTGATTCCCCACGCGCGACGCATGACCGGCGGGCTGGTACCCTGACCCCGCTCGAATGCTCGAGATCGGCGCCGCCAAGCACGACATCACGACCTGGGAGCCCGGGCTCGGGATGATGGGCTGGGGCATGCTCGAGAATCGAATCGAGCGAGTCGCGACTCCCCTGCACGCGCGCGCGTTCGTGCTGCGCGATCCGGAGAGTGGACTGCGACTCGCCATCGTCTGCATCGAGCTGTGCTTCGTGTCGATCGCGTTGCGCGAGCGGGTGTGCGCGATCCTGCGGACCGAGCATCCCGGCCTGGGGCTCGACCTCGCGAACACGATGATCACCGCCACGCACACCCACAGTGGGCCGGGTGGTTTCACGCACTACCCGTTCTACAACGTCACGATCCCGGGATTCGCCCCCACGGTGCTCGAGGGGCTCGCCCGCAAGATCGCGACCGCCATCGTCGCGGCCGACGCCGCTCGGGTACCCGGCGTGCTCCGCTTCGCGGAAGATGCATTCGCGCCGGACATCGAGGTCGCGTTCAATCGCGCGGTCAACTCCTACAATCACAATTCCGACGTCGCGCCACTGCGCGAGTCGGAGCACCACCTCGCCCTCGATCGCTCGATGCGAATGTTGCGATTCGATTCGGCGGAAGGTCGCCACATCGGGTCGATCAACTGGTTCGCGGTGCACGGCACCAGCGTGCACAGCGACAATCGAGCGATCCACTTCGACAACAAGGGATACGCGGCGAAGTTCGTCGAGGACGAGCTCGACGCGCGCGCCGAGCCGGGGGTCGCCGCGTTCGCCCAGGGTGCCACCGGCGACGTCACGCCCAACTACAAGCGCCACGCGGGGCGTCCGTTCGTGCGCGGCAAGTTTCCCGACGACGACGAGAGCGCGCGGTGGAACGGGCGACTGCAGGCCGATCAGGCGTTGAAGGTGCTCGCGCTCGCAGCCGCGGCGCCGCAGCGACCCCAGCGACTCGCGCACGCGCACACGTTCGTCGACTTCGCCGACGTCGCGATCGATCCGCGGTTCGTGGCCGGCCGCCGAGGGCTGCGCACGAGCCCCGCCGAGATCGGCATGGCGATGTTCTTCGGCACCGAAGAGGGGCCGGGCCTGCCGCGTCCGCTGCGGTTCCTGCAACGCGTCGCCGCGACCACGCGCTCGCTCCTGCCCGCGCACGCGCTCGATCCGGTGCGCGATCGGTCGCAGGCCGAGAAGATCGCGTGGGTCGAGAGCGGACGGCGACGAATCCTCGGCATCGAGCGTCTGCGGCGGATCCCGCTGCCGTGGCAGCTGCACACCGCGCTCCGGCTCGTGCGCGAGCTCGACCGCGACGATGCCAAGCCGTGGACGCCGAACGTGTTGCCGGTGCAGCTCTTCGTCGTGGGGGAGCTCGCGATCGCAGCGGTGCCGGGCGAGTTCACCACGGTCGCCGGCATGCGTCTGCGCGAGTCGGTCAAGCGAGCGCTCGCGGTGAAGTACGTGGTCTTGTCGGGGTACTCGAACGCGTACGCCGGGTACGTCACCACGCCCGAGGAGTACTCGGTGCAGGACTACGAGGGCGCGAGCACGCACTTCGGCAAGTGGACGCTGCCGGCGTGGCAGACGGAGTTCGACAAGCTCGCGCGCCGGCTGCTGTCCGGGAATCCGAAGCCGCGGTTCGAGCCGCGGCCGCACGCGTTCACCGACGCCGAGCTCGCGACTCGGACGTTTCGCGGGTCGTGAGCTCCGCTCACAGTCCGATCGAGACGAACTTCGTCTCCAGGTACGCTTCGACGCCCCACCGTCCGCCCTCGCGCGCGAGGCCGCTCGTCTTCATGCCGCCGAACGGCGCGCGTGCGTACGACGGCGCACCGTCGTTCGCGCCCACGATGCCGTACTCGAGCGCCTCGGACACGCGCAGCACCCGACCCACGTCGCGCGCGAACAGGTAGGCCGCGAGCCCGAACGGCGAGTCGTTCGCGAGCGCGATGCCCTCGTCCTCGCGGCTGAACCTGCGGATGGGCACGACCGGCCCGAACGTCTCCTCGTGCGCGAGCCGCATGCTCGCGTCGAAGCCTTCGACGATCGTCGGCTCGAAGAAGCGCTCGGCGAGCCCCGCTCGCGGTCGCACGACGTGGCCGCCCATGCGGATCGACGCGCCGTGGGCCGCGGCGTCCTCCACGTGCTCGCGCACCTTGTGCACACCGGCGTCGTCGATGAGAGGACCGATCGTCACGCCTTCGTCGAGGCCGTGCCCGAGCACGAGTCCCTTCATCGCGCGCTCGAGCTCGCGCACGAACGCGTCGTACACCCCGTCCTGCACGAAGAAGCGATTCGCGCAGATGCACGTCTGGCCCGCGTTGCGGAACTTGTTGAGCATCGCGCCTTTGACGGCAGCACCGACGTCGGCGTCGTCGAACACGAGGAACGGCGCGTGGCCCCCGAGCTCGAGCGACAGCCGTGTGATGTGCTCGGCGCTCTGGCGCACGAGCACGCGTCCCACCTCCGTGGAGCCGGTGAAGCTCACCTTGCGCACGCGAGCATCCGCGAACCATGCCGCGACGATCTCCTTCGGATCGCCGGTGATCACCTGCACGACGCCCGCCGGGATCCCGGCCGCGAGCGCGAGCTCGCCGAGCGAGAGCGCCGTGAGTGGCGTCTGCGACGGCGGCTTCACCATCATCGGACATCCGGCCGCGAGCGCCGGGCCCAGCTTGCGGGTGATCATCGCCGCGGGAAAGTTCCACGGAGTGATCGCCGCGGTGACACCAACGGGCTGCCGTAGCACGACGACGCGCTTGTCCGCGCGCGCAGGTGGCACGAGCTCACCGCACGCGCGCGTCGCCTCGTCCGCCGCGACGTCGAGGAACGACGCGGCGTAGGCGATCTCGGTGCGCGCCTCGGCGAGCGGCTTGCCGCCCTCGCGCACCATCGTGCGCGCGAGATCTTCGAGGTGCTCCTTCACGAGCGATGCGAAGCGGCGCAACAGCGTCGCGCGATCGTCGGCCGTGCGCGCGGCCCACTCGGGCGCCGCCGCGACTGCGGCCTCCACCGCCGCACGCGCTTCGGTGGCGCCGCACCTCGGCACCGTCGCGATCCGCTCGTCGGTGGCCGGATCGACGACGTCGATCCGCTCGCCGGATCGCGCATCCACCCACGAGTCGCCGACGAGGTTGCGCCGCTCGATCACCGTCTCCGCCATGGGGTCGAGTCTGGCGTACGCGCGCCGACTCGCCAACGGCCGCGCTCAGGTGTCGAAGTCGACGACCCCGCTCGCGCACAGCTCCGCACCACGGTGGAGCTCGAAACCCACGCGAGCGGCCTCGACGCGCACGAGATGGAGCTCCAGGCGATCGCCGGGCCCGATCGGCTTGCGGAACTTCAGCCGCTCCATGCGACGCGGTGCGCCGAGCTCGGCCCACGCCGAGGCGCACGCTGGCAATACGATCGCGTCGAGCTGCGCGACCGCCGGCAACACCGGCGCGTCCGGGAAGTGACCGGACAACCATGCGGTGTCGGGTGGGATCGACAGCTCGAACCATCGCTCGGTCGGCGCGATCGGGCCGCGCGGCTCGAGCACGATCGCATCGGAGGCTTCGGCGGGCGGGGCTGCGAGCGGCTCGGGTTGCAGGAGCGCGAGGAGGCGCGAGCGCATCAGCTTGCCGGTGTCCTCGCGCGGCAATCGATCGACGCACACGATCTTGCGCGGCACCACCACCGCGTCGAAGAAGCGCGACAGCTCGCTGCGAATCGACTCGGCTGCGACCCCGCCGGCCACCACGACGGCGAGCATCTCGCCGCGTCCGTCGGGGGCGGGCAGCGCGAGCACGGCGACGTCGCTGACGCCCGCGACGCCGCGAACCCGCCGCTCGACGTCGCCGAGCGCGACGCGGCGGCCCGCGATCTTCACGACGTCGTCGAGCCGACCGAGGTGGACGAAGCCGTCGTCACCGAGCGCGATGCGATCGTCGGCAGGCCATGGCCGCGCCGCGTCGGGCGGCAGGAACGGAGAGTCCACGAGCATGCGGCCGTCGGCGTCGGCGGCAACGTGCACTCCGGCGAGCGGGCGGAACGGCGGATCGGGCCGTTCGTGCACGCGCCACGCGACGCCGCCGGTCTCGGTGGAGCCGAGGATCTCCGTGACGGGTCGCGCGAATCGCTCGTGCATGAGCGACGCGACGTCGCTCGGCAGCGCGGCGCCCGACGAGAACACGCGGTGCAGCGGCGCGAGGGTGTCGGGCGCGAGCACGTCGAACGCACGCAGCTGGGCCGGCGTGCTGACGAGCACGGTGGCGCCGTGCCGGCCGATCGCGGCGGCGACGGCCTCGGCGTGCAGCGGGGCCTCGCACACGATCGACGCGCCCGCGACGAGCGGCACGAGCACGCCGAAGAGCAGGCCGTACAGGTGATGCGGGGGCACGCCCGCGAGCACGCGATCGCCACCGCGCAGCTCGAACGTCCGTGCGAGCACCGCCGCCTCGCCGATCAACGCGGCGGCGCCCTTGTCGATGCGTCGATGCGCCGCGGTGGAGCCGGACGTGAACACCGTGGCGAGCGCACGATCGCCGGGCATCGGCTCGACGAGCCATCCGAGATCGAACGATCGACCGGCGCCGACCTCGAGCTGCGCGGCGACCCACGCGTCGTCGACCACACCCGCGCCCGTGAGCCCTGCGATCTCGGCCACGGTCGCGGGGCGATGGTTCGGCGGCAGGATCGCCCGCGCACCTCGGGCCCACAGCGCGAGCACGGCGAGCACGAACGACGAGCGCGACTCGCAGGCGAGCACACGATCGTCGTCGTCGTCGAGCATCGCAGCGAGCGCTGCCACCTTCTCGCGCACCTCGCTGCGCGGGAGCGAAGCGCCGGCGGTGCGCAACAGCGGCGCGTCGTCGTTCCCGCGCGCCAGCAAGGCAGGCCAGTTCACGTCGCCTCCGCCCTTCGTCGCACGATGCGCCGCACGATCATCTCGATCGCGAAGATGGTGCCGATGAGCGCGTACGCGATGCCACCGGTGTACAGCGCCCACCATGCGTGCGTGGAGAACAGCGCGAGCGCGCCAGCGATGCCCGCGTTGACGGCGAAGAACACGACCCACACCTGCGTGACGCGGCGCGTGTACGGGATCGCGTGGGCCGGCAGCGTGTCGCCCTCCTGCAGGCGCGCGAATCGTTCGACCATCGGCATGCGGCCCGATCGCAGGCTCGCCGCGAACGTGGCGAAGAGCACGAGGCTGATCAAGACGGGCGCGGCGAGCAGCGCTCGCGGATCGCCGGTGGCCGCGGTGAGCAGCGCGAGCAGCAGCGCCGGCGCGAGCGGACCGAGGGCCGACTGCGCATGGGTGCGATCGAGCCCCCGCCAGCGCAGCGCGGCGAGCACGACGAGCGCGGCGATCACCAGCAACGCGACCGTCCGCGGCGACCAGTGCACGAGGCCGTACCAGACCAAGAGCGGGTAGGCGACGCCGAGGACTCCGGCGAGCACGCGGGCGACGATCTTCATCGCGTTCGCGCTCGATGGTAGCAGGGTCACGCCAGCACGACCGCCGCCCACACGCGGCGGCCGTCGTCCGCGACGTCGACCCAGGTCCGCGCCGCGCCGCGAGCGACGAGCGCCCCCGAGGCGGAGCCGGCCAGCCGGAGGGCGAACGTGCGCCCCTCCGCGACCACTTCGATGTCCTCCAGCGCGATCCCGCCGAGGACGCCGGTGCCGATGGACTTGAGGAACGCCTCCTTCACCGCGAACATGGCAGCGAAGAGTCGCGCGGGATGGCGATGGTTCGCACAACGAGCGCGCTCGGTCGCGGTGAAGTAGCGCTCCGCGAACTCGGGCGTGCGCGCGAGCAGTCGCTCGAAGCGCGCGACGTCCACGAGATCGAGACCGACGCCCAGCACCGCCGCACGCTAGCACGCGTGTTGCTGCTCGTGGCCGTGGTGCTCGCGGCGTGCGGCTTCGGCGAGCTCGCGCCGGATCCCGAGATCGCGGCGGAGCTGCGCAAGCGGCTCGCGAAGCCCGCTCCGGGCTGGGAGAGCGTGCCGTGCGACGACCGGGCCGCGAAGGTGGACGCGCTGCGTCCGATCGTGCCGCTCGTGCACGACCTGACCGGTCGCGTGCGCACGTTCGCGACGCCGATGCCGCCCGAGCTCGTCGATCGCATCGCTTCCCACGACCTTCCGAACGCCGTCGCGGACTATCGCTGCGTCGCGCGCGACTTCGCGGCGTTCGACTCGCGCGACGAGCCCAACTTCCTCGCGGGCCAGCGCAGCTACGCGAACCTGCTCGTGCTCGAGGGCGGGCGGAAGCTCGACGCCGGCGACGTCGACGAGGGCTGGCGCCACGTGGTGGCGGCACTCGAGCTGTACGCCGAGCCCACGGCGCCGCAACTCGGCGAGCACCTCGAGCTCACCACGGTGCTCGCGGGCGTTCGATCGGTCATCGACGAGCACCCGCCGAGCGAGCCGGTGATCGAGGCGCTCGCGAGCGCGGTGGATCGGCTCACGATGCCGCGCACCACCGCGTGCACGTCGCTGCGTCACGAGCTGTACGTCGTCGCGATCGCGTCGTTTCGCGCGCACCTCGGCAAGAAGGAGAAGGACCTCGCGATCGCCCGCTTCGGCCGCGATCTCGCCCGGCAGCTGTGGACGGGCGCGAAGCCGGGCATGCACGACCGCGCGAGCTTCGACGGGTGGCTCGCGTTCCACGACGCGCTCGCGAAGACGTGCGAGAAGCAACCGCTCGCGAAGGTGGTGCGCGCGCTCGGTGCCCCGGTGGAGCGGCTCGGCGATCTCGACCCGCCGATCGCCGCGGCCGCAGCCGCCGTGGTGGAGCACGTGAAGCAGTACAACGCGGTGCTCGACGCCCAGCTCGGCATGTCCGCAGCATTGCGCACGATGCAGCTGCGCGCGCAGCTGGGCCGCGATCCGACGGCACAGGAGCTCGCGAAGGCGATCCGCCTGGACCCGAAGAGCCCGTGGGACGGCGCGCTGCCGCTGTACTCGATCGCGGACGGCACGCTCACGGTGATCCGCGGCGGCACGCGCTTCGACTTCACCCTTCCCTAGGGATACAGCGGGAGGATCTCCGTGCCCGGTCGCAGCTCGTTCGCGCTGCGGTAGCGCTTCGACAGATCGAGGCGCAGGTACACCTTGTCGCGATCGAACAGGCCGAACGAGGTCGACACGCAGATCTGCTCGTCGTCGATGCACTCGTAGCCCTCGCGCACGATGTCGTGGCCGTACGCGACGAAGCCGTTGGGCTCGCCGTCGAGCGCCGTCGCACGCAAGAGAGCGCGCGCCTGCTCCGAGCTCGCCGCGCGCGCCCACAGGAGCGCGCCCACCGTGCCCGCCTCCGTCATGCGCCACAGCGGAATGCGCTCGTACGCGATCCCCTCGCGCGTGCGCACGTAATCGAGCTGCTCGAACGCGCCGAGGCTCGGCTCCGTCGCTCGCGGAGCACCGTGCGTGCACACGACACCGCACGGCGCCACGGCGACGAGCGGCAACCCGCACAGGAATCGGCGCACGCGCTCCGCCTCGGCCCCCAACGAGAGCTCGAGCGCCGCGGCCTCGTCCTCGTGGAACTTGCTCACGATGGGCCCGCCGACGTGCGCGTGCTCGTGGTTGCCGAGCAAGCACACGATGTCGTGGCGCTCGACGTCCTCGATGAGCGCGAGCACGAGCTCCGCGGATCGATCCTCGTAGTACGTGCCGAGGTGCTCGGGCCACTGCCCGGGCCGCATGAGATCGCGGTTGGGCCCGTGGACCATGTCGCCGCACAGCACGAGACAACACGGCGCCCCGCTCTCGCGCTCGCGCGCGACGACGTCGAGCAGCGCACGATAGTCCTCCATGTTCCCCTGCAGGTCGGTCGCGACCACGAGCACACCCTCGCCGGGCAGCCGCGCGACCTTGCGTCCCCACCAGCTCTGCGTGCCCGGCATCCGAACGATCGAGGGTACGCGATCGCCCCGCGCCGACAAAGCCCCGAAGCGGTCCGCGCTCAGCCCGCGCCGTCGAACACCCGGAGGAAGATCTCGTCGAGCGGGATTTCGCACCCGATCGACTCCAGCGCGACGACGCCGTTCGAGGTCGTCTCGTCGAAGATCCACCGGCCGGCCGCAGCGCGCGTGTACACCTCGACGCGCGGCTCGTGCTGCGACACGAGCACGATCTGGCGCACGCTCTCGACCGATCGGTACCCCGCGGACTTCTCGCCGCGATCGAAGCGCTCGGTGCTCTCGGAGAGCACCTCGACGACGAGCGTCGGATTCACGAGCACGTCGCGCTCGTCGTCCCGGAATCGCGCGTCGCCGCACACCACCGTGACGTCGGGATAGACGACGCCCGGCTTGCTCGGCACGAACACCTTCAGATCCGAGGGCAGCACGTCGCACGGGCGCCCGCGCAGCCGCTGCCTCAGCTCGCCGACGAGGTTGCCGACGATCTGGTTGTGCGCAAACGAGGCCCCCGCCATCGCGAAGACCTCACCCGCCCACAGCTCGTGCTTCGCATCGGCGACGCGCTCTGCCGCGAGGTAGTCCTCGAGCGACACCGCCGTGCGCGACGCCGGATCTGCCGGGCTCACGGAAGCGATCCTAGCACGGGCGACCAGACCGCCGTCGGGACGGCTACCATGCGTGGGATGGTGGCGGTTCTAACCGTGCTCGCGCTCGCGTTCGCCGACGGCGCGTTCGCGATGCCGATCACGGATCCGCACTTCGAGCCGCGGATCGGCGTGGACGTGCGGCCCGTGCACGGCGGGATGTTCCACGAGCCGGGCGTGCTGTTCGTCAACTTCGACGGCGGCGAGATGCAGAACTGCAACGGCAGCGACTGGCCGGTGATGAACTGCTCGACGATCATGAACGACGTCGTGCTGCCGTACTCCGGCGGCGAGTCCACCCGCGCCGCGGTCGTGCAGCTCATGCAGAGCGACGTCGCCGACTTCGCGCTCACCGTCGTCGACGCGCGCCCGCCCGACGACACCGACTACGACATGGTGATGGTGGGCAACTGGGACCCGGCGCCCGACGGCGGCTTCGCCGGCGTCGCGCCCACGATCGACTGCTGGAACACGAACCGGGCCGAGACCGCGTTCTCGCTCGACCTCGGCGGCGCGACGACCGTCGCGAAGATCATCGGCCAGGAAGCCGCCCACGTGTGGGGGCTCGAGCACGTCGATGCGGCGACGGATCTGCTCTTCCCCACCGTCGGCGGCGCCGACGATCCCGCGTTCGAGGACACGTGCCACCAGATCGTCGTCATCGACGGCGGCATCGTGCCCACCGAGGCGATCTGCCCCGAGATGCATGCCGCGAACTGCGACGAGCCCGACACGCAGAACAGCTACCTCGATCTCCTGATGGTCTTCGGCGCGCCCGAGCCCGACGTCACCGCGCCGGCGATCACGATCGTCGCCCCCGCCGAGGGTGAGGTGATCCCGTCGGGCACCAGCTTCGACCTCGTGCTCACGATCGTCGACGACGTGCCGCCGCAGCTGTTCGAGATCTACGCGAGCCTCGACGTCGACGAGCAGGGCGGCATGGTCGGCAACACCGCGCTCTTCGGACCCGACTTCACGTTCCCGTTCGAGAGCGCGCTGCCCGACGGCGAGCACCTCGTGCGCGTCGATGCGTTCGATCAGGAGGGCAACGGCAGCACCGCGATCGTGCACTTCAGCATCGGCGAGGCGCCGGCGACCACGAGCGGATCGGCCGACGAGACGGGCGTCGACGGCGGCGACGACACGACGTCGGCGGACGACGCGGCGGACGACGACGACGCGGCGGACGACGACGACGGTGGCGACGACACGGACGGTGGCGATCCGGGCGCGACCGAGTCCGACGGCTGCGGTTGCGCGAGCGACCGCACCCGCACGTCTGCACTCGTCGTCCTCCTCGCGTTCGCGCGACGCCGCCGCGCTCACCAGCTCGGCTGACCGTCGTTCTCTTCGCCCTCGCCCTCGGGCGGCTTTCCCTGGCGACGGCGACGGACCTCGATCGCGATGTTGCGCTGCGCCTCGAGGATGCGGGGGCCGAGGGCTTTCTGCGTCTCGTTGAGCTTCGCGATGAGCGCGGGCGTGAGCCCCTGCCGCTCGTCGACGACCTGATACAGCAGCTCGAACACGTCGGCGACCTCGGGCTCGACGGAGTCCGACTCGGGCCGGACCTGCGTGCGGTTGCTCGGCTTCACCGCCGCGAGCGCAGCCGTGGCGTCACCGCGGCCGAGCCAGCCGATGGTCTCGTGCACGACCTTCTCGGGGTCGCGCAGGAGCCCGTCGTACGACTGCACGTGCACGCGATAGCGCCGCGTCACGATGTCGCGCACGAGCGCGAAGTTCTCGGTCCACCACTCGAGCACTGCGGGCATGCGCGGCGGCGGACCGAGCCCGCCCTTGCCCGACGCGATGCGATGCTCGTCCTCCATGGCGTACAGCCGAGCGATCGAGGCCTCGTACTCCCGCCAGTGCCGCATCGTCGCGACGACGTGTCCGATGAACGCGCGATCGGTGCGCACGAGCCCGGGGATGAACACCTTGACGACGTGCTCTTCGACCTGCTCGGGGAAGAAGTAGTCACCCGTGCGCGGATGCGGATTCGTCTTCCAGTAGATCCCCATGCGCAGGATCGACTCGTAGAACCCATCCGGGTTCGCGTCCTTGATCGTCTTCTCCCAGACGCGCGGGAACGCCTCCCCGAACATCGGAAACCCGGCCGCGATGAGGATCTGCATCCACATCGACGTGCCCGACCGCTTCGTGCCGGTGACGATGATCATCCGCACTGAGTCTAACGCGAGTGCAATCGCGGGCGAACACGAGACGCGAGGCAGTGACCGCGTCGAGCCGAACGCCACACCAGGAGGCGCGAAGCGCCGGAAGGGTTGGGGGTCCCCGGCGGGGCTTCGCCCCGACGGGGGAAGGGAAGCGGAGCTTCCCTTCCAAAAACTAGAACGGGCAGTCGATCGGGACGAACGGAATCATGTAGGGGAAGAAGTCGGGTTGGTACGAGTAGTTCTGGCTCGACAGGAGCACCCAGTGCTCCGCGATCGCCTCGAGCTGCTCGCTGTCCGTGTCCGTGATGCCCGGCCCGTTGTTCGAGTAGTGCAGGAAGATCGCCGCCACATCCGCGCCCTGCTCGAGCCGCTCGCGCAGCTGCTCGCAGACGTTCGGGCTGATGAGCTGATCCAGCTGCACCACGACGCGCTCGGTGTACGAGCTGCTGTTCGTGATCGTCGCCACGTGCACGTTCGGGCCCGGCACCGTGTAGCACCACTCGTAGCACTCGCCGTCGGTGTCGCCGCCGTCGCCGTAGTCCTCGCCGTAGCAGTACTCGTTGCAGATCTCCTCGCCGTTCCACACGCCGAGGTCCGCGTACAGCGTGCCGCCGCCGTAGTACGAGCCGTGGCTCGCCGCCGACAGGCGGAACTTCGAGGTGTCGATGGCGCCGACCGACGCGATCGGCTCGCTGAACACGAGCTCGACGCGCGCCGCGTCGACGAAGTAGCCCGCGACCAGCTGCGGCGGACCGGGATGCGGCTCGGGTCCGGTCGGATCCGTGGTCGGGTCCGTGACCGTCACCGTCACGCTCACCGACGTCGGGTCGCCGGACGGATCGACCGTCGGATCCGTTGGCGTCGTCACGGTCGAGGGGTCGACTGTCGGGTCGGTCGGATCAGTCTCGGTCGAATCGCTGGAATCGTCGGAGTCGTTCTCGTAGGGCACGATCGAGCGCCCGCATCCCGGCGCGACGAGCACCCCGAGGGCCGCCACCGCCACGGAGCCCGACGAGATCATCCACGGCACATGTCCACGCAAGCTCGACCGCAACATGGCTGCAGCGTTTCAGATGGCGCGTTGGGGGTCAACCGCGCCACGCGCAGCGCCCGGCGTGATGGGGTCACGACGGGTCGCTTCGGCGCCGGCGTGCCGGCTCTGCCACCACCGCCATCTCGCGCCGCAGGTCGCGCCACCGACTCCACCACGCGGGACCTCGCTGCCTTGTTTGCGTAGACAGAGCCGCGCAGTCGCGGGGATGTCGCAGCAATCCGCACACAGAGAACCCCTTCGTGAATCGAGGCTCGTCGTGCGAGCCTGCCTCGCGGGGGACCTCCGATGACGCTTCGTCGCACTTGGACTCGTGGGTGGTGGTTGAGCTTGGCGATCGCGGCCTGCACGGACGGCGCGGTGCAGGACGCCGACGATCTCGGCGGCACCGCGGCCGACGACGACGACGACGACGACGACGCTGACGACGACGACGACGACGGCGGGACCGCGGGCGACACGGGCACTGATCCCACCGCACCGGGCACCGACGGTGCGACGACGACCGGAGAGCCCGAGGACGACGGCCCGAAGTTCGACGTCGGTGGTCTGCCCGACAACGGACCGAACGGCTGCCCCGAGCCCCCATCGCCGGACGCGACGCTCACCGGCACCGTGTACGGTCCCAACGGCGTGATCCCGGTCTCGGGCGCGCTCGTCTACGTCAGCGACAACGAGCCGGCCGGCATCCCGCAAGAGGTCTACTGCGCCGAGTGTGAGCTCCTGGGGTGCGACGATCGCTCGACGCTCACCGACGCGGACGGATCGTTCTCGCTGCCGCTCTCCGCCGGTCCGGGCAAGTACCTCGTCGTGCAGAAGGGCCAGTTCCTGCGCATCACGCCGTACGACGTGCCCGCGGGGGTCACCGCGGTGAACGACGCGTTCACGTCGCTGCCGGCGGAGAACAATCCGGCGGCGGGCGAGTACATCCCGCTCATCGCGGTGGGCAACGGGAGCTACGACCGCATCGAGGACGCGCTCGGCAAGTTCGGGCTCGGCGACACGTCGATCGCGGCGATGGAGGAGCGGCTCGTGCCCGGCACCGAGCAGTTCCACCTCTGGGACAACGGCGAGGATCCGGAGTACGAGGGCTTCGTCTCGCAGGGCACGTTCGAGGAGCTCGTGTCGGATCCCGAGCTGCTCGCGCAGTACCACATCATCTTCGTGCCCTGCAGCTACGACGACTACGTCGGCGCGCTGTCGAATCCCGCGAACGTCGACAACATCCGCAACTGGGTCGCCGCCGGCGGTCGCTGGTACGTCGCGGACTGGTCGAACGAGTGGCTGCAGATGGTGTTCCCCGAGTACCAGGAGCTGCAGAACTGGGACGGCTCGGTGGGCAGCGCCGACAACGGCTCGTACGACTCGCTGGCCGACGTGCTCGACGACGGATTGCTCGCGTGGCTCGAGGCGCTCCCGCCCGCGCTCAAGGACATCAACCCACTCAACGACGAGCCGCACCCGGCCATCGACCAGCTGCCGCAGGTGATGACGGTCGACAACTGGTCGGGCATCACGATGATCAACCCGGTGCTCGTCGACGATCCCGACGGCGGGGGCCAGGTCGACGCGGGCCACAAGGTATGGCTGCAGGGGCCGGGCGGCGAGCCGGCCGCGGTGCATCCGCTCACGGTCACCGGCCAGTTCGGCTGCGGCAAGATCCAGTTCACGAGCTATCACGCCGCCGAGTTCTTCGACTACGTCGGGCTCTCGCCGCAGGAGCTCGTGCTCATCTACACCATCCTCGAGATCGGCACGTGCCAGGATCCGCTGCCGCCGCCCGAGGGTTGAGCCTCGCGCTCGCGCTCGGATGCGGGCGCGAGCCCGTCGACGCACCGTCGCCCGCTGCCGAAGTCGCGGCGCCGGCGAAGCCCACTGCGGTCGATCTCGCCGGCGCGCCGGTGGATCCGTTCGCGAGCGATGCGAAGGCGATCGTGCTCGTGTTCCTCGGACGCGATTGCCCGATCTCGAACCGCTATGCGCCGGAGCTCGCGCGCATCCGCGAGGCGTCCGGGCCCGATGTCGCGTGGTTCCTCGTCTTCCCGGATCCCGACGACGAAGCGGCCGCGATCGAGCGACACCTCGCCGAGTACGGCTTGAAGGGGCCGGCGGTTCGCGATCCCCTGCACGTGCTCGTGCGCGACAGCGGCGTGCACGTCACGCCGGAGGCCGCCGTGTTCGTGCGCGACGACAGCGGCGTTCGCCGCGTGTACAGCGGGCGCATCGACGATCGCTGGGTCGACTATGGTCGCGCGAAGCCAGCCGCACGCACGCGCGAGCTCGCCGACGCGATCACGGCAGCGCTCGCCGGCACCGCCCCGAAGGTGACCGAAGTGCCCGGCGTGGGCTGCCCGATCGACGACTTGCTGCCGTCGTAGCTACATCTGCGGGATCTCGCGCGTACGACGTCCCGGGTTCTGCATCCACTGCACCGCATCGTTCTCGTCGAGGAATGCGCGCAAGCGGACCTTGCGCGAGAGCGCGGTCATGTTCGTGCGCACGCGCGTCATCTCGCCGTCGACGACGACGGCGACGGCGGACAGCATGCGCTCGGCCGCCCACGTCCACATCGCGTCGCGCACCGCCTCGTCGTGACCGTCGATGCCGCGGTGATCGAACAGCACGCGCTCGAAGTTCGTGCGCTCGAGCGCGTCGTCGACCGCCTTCAGAAGCCGCTCGACGTGGCCGGCCTCGCCGAGTCGAGACTGCAAAGCGACCCGGACGAATCGATCGCCGTCCTCGATCCGCCAGTCGTCCGTCCCGGCCACTGCCCGCGAGTGTACTCCCGCGGGACAGGCGGCCTCAATCGTCCAGTGCGCCGCCTCGGATCCACTCGCGGACGAGGGCGACGCGTCCGTCGTCGAGCAAGAAGGGTGCGTTGTAGGGCATGTGCTGCAAGGCATTGCCCGCGTCGTCGACGGGCTCGCACCGCGCGAGGCGCTGGTAGAGGTGACTCGCCTCCGGGTCGCCCGGGACCACGAGCGGGCTCGTCGTCTGCGCGACGACGTCGTGCGACATCAGCACGTCGTGCACGTCGTCGCCCGACAGATCGAGACCGGCGGCGGCCGACATGCCATGGCACGACGAGTACGTGCACGACGTCGCGAACACGTTCTCTCGAACGCGCGTGAGCGTGGCGTCACCCGTCGGCAGCACGTCGGCGTCCGCATCGCGGCACTCGGGGATCGGCGGGATGCCCTGGTCCTCGGGATCCACCGGCGGCAGGTACAGCGGCGCCGCGATCTCCTCCGCCGTGGGCATGCCCTGGTCCGCGCTCTCGGGCAGCGCGATGCCGAGGCACAGCCCCTCGTAGAGCAGGATGTCGCCGTCCACGCCGACGACGTTCGAGCCGAGCTCCACGCTCGCGCCCATGATCGCCTCGGACTCGACGAGCGCCAGCATCACGCACATCTCGCCCTCGCCGTTGCCCCACGTGACGTTCTCGCTGCGCCAGTTGTCGTAGCCGCACGTCACCGACAGGCCGGTGGCGCCCGGCAGATCGAGCGGCGGATCGAACGTCTTGCCGTTCGCCTGCCCGTCGAATCCGTCGAGCGAGTACACGACCTCGCCGTCGTGCAGGCCCCCGATCACGCGCACCTCGAAGAAGTTCCCGAGGTAGTGGTAGTGCGGCAGGATGTAGTGCAGGCGCAACGCGAGCGGGGCCTGGTTCACGAGCCAGTACGCGGTGTCGAGCTGGCAGTTCGCGGTGTAGTGCGCCTCGGTGAACGGCGGGATGTCGAGGTCCTTGTACTGGATCGAAAGCCCGGTCACGACGCCGATCACGTCCTTGGGGTGGATCGGATAGAGCGTGAGCCACAGATTCGTCTCGGTGATCTCGGGGCTCGCGTTGAGCGTGTGCAGCGTCGCGATCACGCGATAGCGCGGCGGGATCTTCACCACGGCACCGGGCGCGAGCGCCTGGGCCTCGGTGTAGCTCTGGGTCGACTGGGCGAAGAGCACGGTCGCGCCCTGGCTGCCGGCACTGATCTCGTCGAACCCGCGCTCCTCGCACGGCCAGTAGCCGTCCTCGCCGTCGAACTCGTCCTCCGGCACCACGAACCAGTTGCTGTGGTGGAAGGCGCCGAGGTTCGCCATCTGCACCGAGCTCACGTAGATCGCCTTCTCGTTGTCGAGCGTCCACGACACGCAGCGCGCCGCGTTGTCCTCGAACGGCGGCAGCGACAGCGGGCCGAACTCGTGCGTGATGCGGATCGCGTCGTCCTCGGGCTCGCCCGTGGTGCCGTCGTCTCCACTCGAGTCGCCGTCGTCCGTGGGTACGGTCGTGCTCGTCTCCGCCGGCGGTGCGGTGGTGCTCGTCTGCGCGGCGCCAGTCGTGTCGTCGCCCGACGACCCGGCCGGATCGCCGCCGCAAGCGAGCACGAGCGCGAGAGGCAGCGTCGATTCGGCGATCTTCACGGCCCCGCCAGAATGCACGGTCGCGCACGCTCCCGCGATCCGAAAACAGTCAGGTCGGACGGTTTTTTCGCACGCGTGGGAACCGGTCCCGGCCTCGCGGCACGAACCCCGCGGCGAGGTCCCTCAAGTCCCGGCGCGACCGGTCGATGGCGCCGGGCATGACGCCATGTCCTCGTTGCGGCCGCATGCTGGCCGCCTTCGCTCGTCGGGGTCTGCACCGCTGGAAAGACGCCGCGAACGAGGGTCCGGTGGCCACCGGGGCGTGGGTCGCCCTGCACGTGGGCGATGCGGGCCACAGCGAGTGCCGCTTCGCCGACGCCGAGGTCTCCGCCGTGATGTCGGCGGAAGCCGCCGCCGCGTCGGCCCGCGCCGCATGATCGCACGGTCTGTGGGATGATGGCCCGTGATTGGGCTCGTCCCGTGGAGGAGCTGCGTCCACCGTCGTCGACTTCACATGCACGCGCGGCCTCGGTCGCGGCGGGCACGGTCGTCGGCGGGCGCTACCGGCTGATCCAGAGCCTCGGTCGCGGCGGCATGGGCGAGGTGTTCCGTGCCGTCGATCTCGAGGGTGATCGCGAGCTCGCGCTCAAGCGCTTCCGGCTCGACCTCGAGCAGCACGAGGACCTGCTGCGATTCAGCCGCGAGTTCCACACGCTCGCGCGGCTCCGACACCCGCGCATCGTCGAGGCCTACGACTACGGCATCGAGGACGGCCGGCCGTTCTACACCATGGAGCTGCTCGACGGTCGCGACTTCGGCGACCTCGCGCCGCTGCCGTGGCAAGAGGCGTGTCCGCTCTTGCGCGACGTCGCGTCTGCGCTCGCGTTCCTGCACGCGCGCAGTCTGTTGCATCGCGACATCGCGCCGCGCAACGCTCGCTTCACCGCCGATGGCCGCGCGAAGCTGCTCGACTTCGGGATGCTCGCGACGATGGGTGCGACCACCGAGATCGTCGGCACGGTGCACTCGATCGCGCCGGAGATGATCCTCGGCTTCCCGATGGACGGCCGCGCCGATCTCTTCGGATTCGGTGCGCTCGCGTTCTGGCTGCTCACGGGGCGTCACCCCCGGCGCGCGCGCAGCCTCAACGACCTCGTGCGCGAGGGTCGGACGCGTGCGCCGCGTCCGTCGTCGATCGTGGCGTCGGTGCCGGAGGAGCTCGACGAGCTCGTGCTGTCGCTGCTCTCGCACGAGCCGCTCGGTCGGCCTGCGAGCGCAGCGGAGGTGATCGATCGCCTCACCGCGATCGGATCGCTGCCGCCGGACGCCGAGCTCGAAGTCGTGCGCGGCTACGTGCGCAGCGCGGATCTGGTCGGTCGCAAGCAGGAGCTCGAGATCGTGCGCAAGCGCCTCATGCGAGCGCTGGGCGGCAGCGGCGGCACCGTGGTCGTCGAGGCGCGCTCGGGCATGGGCAAGACGCGACTGCTGCACGAGATCGAGCTCGAGGCCAAGCTCGCGGGCGCGCTCGTGCTGCGGGGGCAGGCCCAGGGCGGCGGACCGTATGCGCTCTTGCGTCAGCTCGGCATCGATCGATCGTCGGGCGACTCCGACTCGGGTGCACCCGAGCACTCGGTGATCGGTCGGCTCCTGCGCGACGACGACATCGCAGCGCTCGGCGAGACCGGTGCGACGCTCGTGGGTGCGGCGCCGCCGAAGAGCCCGAAGGTGGCGTCGTCGGATCTCCGCGAGGAGCGGCTCGAGCTGCAGTCCGCGCTGGGTCAGCGGATCGCGGCGATCGCCGAGCGTCGTCCGCTCGTCGTCATGGTGGACGACCTGCAGCGGGCGGACGAGGGCTCCGCGTCCGCGCTCGCGAGCCTCGCCTACGAGGCGCGGGAGCGCAGGATCCTGCTGGTCTGCAGCCTGCGCAGCGACGAGCGCACGAATGCGCGGCGGGCCGTCGCGAAGATCCGCGAGCACGCGATCGTGCTGCATCCGAGCGGGCTGGGCTCGGCCGAGCTCGAGCAGCTCCTGCGCAGCATGTTCGGAGACGTGCCGAACCTCGCACGGCTCGCAGGTTGGCTGCGTCGTCACGCCGGCGGCAGCCCGATGCACTGCATCGAGATCGTGCGGCACCTCGTCGACGAGGGCGTGCTGCGGGAGCAGGGCGGCGCGTGGACGATCCCCGAGCGCTTCGCCGACGAAGGGCTGCCGCACGGTCTCGCGGAGGCGATGGATGCCCGCGTGCGCGGGCTCGACGAGGCGGCGCGCGGCCTCGGTCGCGTGCTGAGCGTGCACGGCGGATGGGTGCCGCTGCACATGATCGTCGCGCTCGCGAAGCCCAGCACCGATCAGTACGTGTTCGCGGCGCTCGCCGAGCTCGAGCGCGAGGACATCCTGGTGGGCACGGGCGATCGCTGGGCGATGCGGCACGACGGGCTGCGCGAGGCGTTCCTGCGCGACATCGATGCGGTCGAGCGCCGGCGGCTCGAGCTGCTCGTGGGACACACGCTGCTCGCAAACGGCTCCGTGCCGCCCGAGCGCGAGGCTGCCGTGGGATGGCACCTGTTGCGCGGCGGCGAGCGCATGCGCGGCGCTCGACTGCTCGCGCGCGCGGGCAAGCGGCTGTTCGAGGCCACGTCGTTCGCCGACGCGATCGCACCGCTCTCCGCAGCGTACGAGGTGTACGTCGAGAGCCACGCGAATCCCTACACGCTCGTTCGACTCGCCGACATGCTGCACACGGCGGGCTTCTACTGCGATCGCGACATCGCGATGCGCTATCGCGAGCCCACGATCGATCTACTCGCACGCTTCAGCGGGGTACGTACGGCTCGCAAACTGTGGCGCCTGGGCTGGACGGTCGCCTTCGTGCTCGGGTTCGCTTGGGCCTGGATAGCGTTCGTCGTGCGCACGCCCGGCAATCGCGGTCCGTCGCCGCTGCTCGCGTTGCGCATGTACTTGCGCGCGGTCGTGTTCGCGGGCGGCGTGTCCGGGTTCTCGTTCGACACCGCCGGCCTGCGCCAGTGCATCGCGTGGCTCGAGCCGCTGGCGATGCTGAAGCACTCGGATCTCGTCAGCGCGATCCGCTTCGTGCACAACCTGCTCGCGTTCAACCTCGGGCGGCTCGCCACGATCCGCGAGAACGGCACCGCAGAGCTCGCCCAGTTCCTCGCCCAAGCGGGGTACTACAGCATGGCGGAGCGGCGGCTCGTGTTCGGCGGCGCGACGTTCCAGCGCGGGCTCGCCGCGGTGCGCACCGGCAGCCCCGAGGCGCTCACCGAGATCGCGGCGCTCGAGCGGCTCGAGACCCGGCTGTGGAGCATGGGCGCGCTGCAGCTGCGCACGCACTATCACCTGAACCGCGGCGAGGACGACGAGGCGCGGCGCGTGTGGTCGGAGGCCGAGCTCGAGTTCGTGCGGCTGGGCTCGCTGTGGCAGCTCGAGGCGGTGCACCACGCGTCGGCCTGCTTGACGGCGGCGTACGTCGGCGATGCGCTCGGGCTCAAGCGGCACATCGAAGCGCTCGCGCGGCAAGTCGCGGCCGGCATGAACTACCGCGCGCATCTCGATCTCGCGCGGGGCGAGTACGCGAAGCTGCGCGGCGATCTCGAGGGCGCGTTGCGTGCGATCGACAGCGGCATCGCTGCGTTGCCGCCGGACGAGGGCCTCGTGCGCCCGTGGGCGCTCGCGGCGAAGGCCGAGACGCTGCTCGCGTTGGGCGACGTCGTGGCGGCGATCGTGTATGCGCGCGAGACGGTGAAGGTGTGCGAGGACAAGGAGTACGGGCAGCTCGCGTTCCGTTACCGTGGGCTGCGAGTGCTCGCCCTCGCCGAGTCGGCGGCTGGCGATCGCGAGGTGGCGGCGGCGCGGCTCGACTCGGCGATCGAGCAGGCCGAGTCGGTGGGCAACCCGCTGATCCTCGGCATGTTGCACGAGGCGCGCGTGCAGGTGGCACTCGCGATGGGCAACGAAGTGGCCGCGGTCGCGAACGCACAGAAGGTCGAGTTCTGGTTCCGGCCCACGCGCAATCCGGTGCTGATCGCCCGGTGGGAGCGACTCGAGCGCGTGTTGTCGCCGCCGCCCGATCCCAACGCGGAGTCGTCCGCCAACGACGTCGTCACCGAGATGCTCGGCGCCGAGACCGTGCATCACGACACGATCGCGGAGGTGCTGTCGATTCTCAGCGACTGCCGCACCGCGAACGCACGCGCGCAGCGGGCGTTGGAGCTGCTCGTCGAAGCCTCCGGTGCGCGGGCGGGCTTGTTGTACGTCGCGAAGCACGGCCGGCTCGCGCTCGCCGCTCCCGGGCACGGCACCGAGCCGCCGCCCGAGCTCGTGCGCGCCGCGGTCGAACGCTTCGAGCGCGTGCACGAGTCGCCCGACACGGTCGGCCTCGGGCTCGAGGACATCGGTGGTGCGCCGTCGACCTCGGGCTGGGCGACCGGCGTGCTCGCGTTCACTCGCGAAGGTCGCACGCAGCTCGTGGGCATCGTCTTGTTGCGCGTCGGCGATCGCGACCTGACGCTGCCGGGCGAGACGCTCGTGGAAGCGATCGCGCATCGACTGTCCGACGACCTGCACGCGGCGGCGGCGAGCGTGTCCGTCTCACGACCGTAGCCCGCCGCGCATGCGTGAAGTCCTCATGGTCGGGTCGACACGGCCACGCAAAGGGGCCCGTGGACCCCGGCTGCACGCGCGTCGGCGGCGTTTTTTCCCGCTCCGCGCCGGCACGAAGCGTGCTCCGATCGACGGCGATGCGCGCGCGAATCGGAAGCGGAGTTCTCGTCGTCCTCGTGGCCTGTGGCGACCCCGGCGGTGGCGGCGAGTCGACGGACGATTCGAGCGGGCCGGGCGAGGCCTCGGCGGCCGAAGACGACGCGGCGACGATGCCGGCCTCGTCCGACGACGGCGCCGACTCGCTCGACACCGTCGCGGACGACGACTCCGGCGACGACGACGGCAGCACGGGTACCCCGTTGCCGTGCGGCGAGGATCCTTCGCTGTCCGCCAACGAGCAGATGCTCGTCGACATGCCGGCCGACTCGTGGATGGCGGCGCCGTCGAGCGATCTGATCACGCTGTGCGAGCCCGTGGCGGAGCAGTTCCCCGGCATCCGTCTCGTGGGCGGCTGCTTCAACATCGCGGCCGCGTGGGGCGGCGGCGCGTGGGACTCGACGCATCGCAAGATGATCGTGTGGGGCGGCGGCCATGCCGACTACGGCGGCAACGAGGTGTATGCGTTCGACGCCGCGTCGTTCGCGTGGGAGCGGCTCACCGATCCGACGCTGCCGCCGTTCGACGAGGATCCGCTGCACGATGGCAATCCGGTGTCGCGCCACACGTACAGCGGGCTGCAGTGGCTGCCGGATCAACAGCGCTTCTTCGCGATCGGCGGGGCGATGTCGGAGAGCGGCAACGGCACGAACGTCACGTGGTCGTTCGACGTGGATGCGGCAACGTGGACGAACCTCGCGCCGCCCGAGCCTCCGCCCGTGAACTACTCGCACTCCACCGCCGTGGATCTCGCGAACCAGACCGTGATCCTGCGCGTCGCGCAATCGCTGTGGTCCTACGACATCGCGGGCAACGCGTGGACGAAGCGCAAGGACTTCGGCTTTCCGCCCGAGTGGCCCGACTTCGAGCGCAGCGGCGACAAGTCGGGCGTGGTCGATCCGACGCGTGGGATCTTCTGGAGCTTCGGTGCGGGCGACCACCTCGTGTACGACCTCGCCACGGACACGCTCGTTCACGAGGACTGGGTGACGACCGGCGGCGGTGACTGGGACAACTCCGCGGCGCTGCCGGACTACCCCGAGCAGTGGTTCATGACCGGCGGCGGCGACATCATCGAGGCCGAGGCGCCCGGCATCGACTACGACCCGAACGCCGACGCGATCGTGGCGTGGAACGGCGGCGCGCCCTACGTGCTGGATCTCGCGACGAAGACGTGGACGGTGATGAACGGCGACGGTGCGCCGGCGGAGCCGACCGGCACGGGCACGTACGGACGCTGGCGCTACGTCAGTGCGTACAACGTGTTCGTGCTCGTGAACGACCTCGACGAGAACGTGTACTTCTACAAGCACACCGCCGGCTGCGGCGAATAGTCACGGTGCCGGCGGCGATTCGCAGCGGAAGAGGTGCTCCGGATCCGCGCCGAGCGAAGTACACTCGCGTCCGTCGGTGCACACGTCGCCGAGGCATTCGCAGTTCGCGGGGCCGTCGCAGCCCATCGGCGTGACACATCGCCACTCCGAGGGCGGCGGCGGCAAGCAACAGCACGGCTGGCCGGCACCGCCACAGAACGTCATCTGCTGGCCCTCGGGGCACATGCCCTCGGGATCCTCGAGGTTGGTGCATTCGGGATCGAACGCGTCCTCGATGCACACGTCGCCGCCCGTGCAGGTGAGCAGCAGCGATTCGCCGCAGGGCACGTCGACGCCACCCGTGGTGTCGACGTCGGTGGTGGACGTCGACATGGTCGTGCTCGTCATCGACGCCTCGCTGCCGCTCGACGTCGCTTCGGTCGTCTGGGTGGCGGCGGAGGTCTCCGCCGCGCCTTCGTCGTCGGGGGAGCGGTCGTCGCCGCAACCCACGAACGCGAGCACCAGGCAGATCAACCCGTGTCGATGCAGGCTCATGCGCCCAGTATCGGCTCTCGAGCGCCGCGTGTCGCTAGGGCTCTTCGTCGTACGTGTCGAGGCCGGCGAGCACGAGCTCCTCGCCTTTCTTGGCGAAGCGGAACGTCACCGTGAAGGCGCCGTCGGGCTCGTAACGGATCGCGCTCGCGGCCTCGTCGAGCACGAGCTGCTTGCGGAGCTCGTCGACGCCGCGGAAGTCGTCGGGGATTCCGCTCACGTAGTGGATCGGCTTCCACGGCTCGCCGCGGAACTCGGCCGCGAGCTTCGCTTCGTCGGCGGTGGACAGCGACCCCTTCTTCTTCTTGCCCTTGCTTTCGTGCTGATGGGTCGTCTCGAGCTTCTCGCCGTCGACGAGCTTCGCGAGCGCACCGAGCTGGGCGTTCGCCGCGATCGCGATCAGGTGCTCGCGAGCCTCCTCGAGCGTCTTCGGCCGCGTCGCGGGGATCGCCGGCTTCGCCGGTGCGGCCGGCTCGGCGGCCTTCGCCTCTTCCGCCTTCGTCTCGACCGCCCTCGTCTCGACCGCCTTCGTCTCGACCTTCTTCGCCTCGATCTTCAGCCCGACCTTCTTCGTCTCGGACTTCGTCTCGGTCGTCTGCGTCTCGGCCGTCTTCGTCTCGGTCTTCGCATCGCACGCCGTGAGCAGAGCAAGCAGGAGAATCGCGTCGGTGGGTCTCATCGGCTCCGCGCTCGAACGTGCGAGCGAGTGCGATGCTTCCCGCGCCGACGCACGAGCGCAAGCCCCAGAGCCAAACCGCGCTCCCGCGTCCCGTGATCGGGCAGACTGGAGGCCGGTGGCGGACGACGAGCTCGCGCTCTTCCGGCGGTGGCAGGCGGGTGATGCGACCGCGGGGCGCGCGTTCGTCGAGCGCCACCTCGCTGCGATCGCGCGGTTCTTCGCGAGCAAGTTGCCGCAACCCCACGACGCCGACGATCTCACCGCGCGCACGTTCGAGGTGCTGCTCGACAAGCTGCCGGACTTCCGCGGCGACGCCTCGCCGCGCACGTTTCTCTTCGCGATCGCGCACCACGTGCTGCTCGGGTGGGTGCGCGACCGGCAGCGCGCCGATGCGCGCTTCGAGCTCGGCTCGATCTCCGCGGCCGCCCTCGGTCCGAGCACCACGACGCTCGTGCACGCGCGTCGGCAGCAGCGGCTGCTCCTCGATTCCCTGCGCGCGCTCCCGATGGACGCGCAGGTGATGCTCGAGCTGTCCGCGTTCGAGGACATGTCGCGCGCGGAGATCGCCGCGGTCACCGGGCTGCCGGCGGGCACCGTCGCGAGCCGGCTCCGCCGCGCGCGTGAGCTGCTCGAGCTCGAGATCCACCGCCGGGCCGAGTCGGCCGCGCTCGCAGCCAGCACCACCGCGGACCTCGACGCCTGGGCGCGGGAACTTCGGGCCGCGATCGTCTACGGATCCCACGATGGGTGATCAGGTCGAGGCCGTGCCGGAACGACCCGAGCAGGAGCGCTCGATGCCCGTGCCCCACGACCCGTCCGAGATCCCCCACGACCCCACGCTGCCCGCGAGCGCCGAGCCCGACACGGGTGGTGCCGCGCGCTGGCACCGACTGCGCGGCTTCGTGCACGCGCGCCTCTTCGGCGACGCACCGCCCACGGTCGGCCGCTACCGGCTGCTCGAGTCGATCGGCAGCGGCGGCATGGGCGTCGTGTTCAGCGCGCTCGACACCGAGCTGCAGCGCAAGGTCGCGATCAAGCTGCTCACCTCGGGCACCGATCGCGCGCATCAACATCGCCTGCAACGCGAAGCGCGCGCCATGGCGCGGGTCGATCACCCCAACGTCGTCGGGGTGTACGACGTGGGCGAGCACGACGGCGAGGTGTTCGTCGCGATGGAGCTCGTGCGCGGTCGAACGCTCCGGTCCTGGCTCGCCGCCGAGCCGCGACCGTGGCGGGAAATCGTCACGGCGTTCGCTGCAGCCGCGCGCGGGCTCGCAGCCGCGCACGCGGCGGGGCTCGTGCATCGCGACTTCAAGCCGGAGAACGTGCTCGTCTCCGACTCGGGCCGCGTCTGCGTCGTCGACTTCGGCCTCGTGACCCGCGGCGCGCTCGGCGAGCCCGAGGGGGACATCCGCGACGCTCACGTGAACGACGTCGCGGTGTCCGTACCGATGCTCGGAACGCCCGCGTACATGTCCCCGGAGCAAGTGCTCGGTCGTCCGGTCGATGTGCGCGCGGACGTATGGAGCTTCTGCGTCGCGCTGTTCGAGGCGCTGCACGGCGTGCGCCCGTTCGATCGCGACGATGCGCCGAGCACGTTGCGGGCGATCGTGAACGGCGAGATCCGCACGGGCTCCGCCCGCAGCTGCCCGCGCCGCGTCGATCGGATCATCCGCGCCGGCCTGCGAACCGATCGCGACGCGCGAACCGAGTCGATGGACGACATCGCAGACGACCTCGACCGCGTCCTGGCGGCGCGACGACGGCGATGGACCATCCTCGCGGCGGCCACGGGAGTGACGGCATTCGCCGCCGTCAGCGTGCAGGCGATCGGCGGCGCACCGGTGCTGTGCGACGATCCGGACGGCGCGATCGCGGCGGTGTGGTCCCACGATCCGCGCGTGATGGTCGAGGACCGGTTCGACGCGCTGGGCTTGGCGAGCGCGCCGGTGGTCGAGCGCATCGACGGATGGGCCGCGCGTTGGGCCCACGAGATGGGCGCCAGCTGTGCGCTCGACGACGGATCGGTTGACGCGCTCGCGCGGCTCGTGTGTCTCGAGACACGCCGCCACGACCTCGCCGGCGCCGTGTCGATCCTCGGCGAGGCCGACGAGGTCGTCGCGCGCAATGCCGAACAGGTGCTCGCGGGCGTGGTCGAGCCCGCCACCTGCGTCGATCCGACCACGCGTCCCCGCGTCGCGCCCGTCGTGGACGGCGACGACGCGGACACCCGCAGGTGGCGGCTGGATCTCTCACGTGCTCGCGCGCTGTGGAATGCGGGCGACGATCCGAACGCGAAGGCGCTCGCGGGCGCAACGTTCGACGCCGCGCTCGCGGCGGAAGCCTGGACGGTGGCTGCCGATGCGGGCGTCTTGTTCGGCGAGATCGCGGAGCTCGCGAACGAGGATCTGCGCCCGGTGATGCCGCTCCTCCGCGACGCGCTCGCCGCCGCGGAGCGCAGCGATCATCGCGCGGCCGAAGCTCGCCTCACCGCGCTGTCGATCGTCGATCCGGTCTACTCGGATCCGGCGGAGCTGCAGCAGCGATACGCCCGAGCGTACGCGCTGGCGGAGGCCACCGACGATGCGGAGTCGCTCGCCGTCATCGCGTTGGCGACCGGCCTCGGCCGCGGCTCGGTCTTCGGGATCCGCGACGCCGCCCTCGCGCGTGCGCGCTACGACATGGCCAAGCGCGCGGCATCCGAACGGCTCGGCGACGGTCATCGACTCACGCGCGAGCTCGCGGAGCGCGAGCATCGACTCGCCGCGTCGCGTTTGGACGTCGAGGGCCTGCGCGCGGAGCTGGCCGCCACGCAGGCGCGTTGGGGCAGCGCGAGCGGCAAGGCCGGGCTCGCCCACGCAGCCCTCGCGAGCGCACTGGCTCATGCCGATCGAATCGACGAGGCGATTGCGGAACAGCGCGCGGCGGTGGAGATCCTCGAGCGCATCCACGGTGAGCTCGGCGAGCCCCACACCACCGCGCTCGCGAAACTCGCCCAGCTACTCGCGACGAAGGGCGACGTCGACGGTGCGACCGCCACGGCCGATCGCGCGATCGCGGCGCTCGAGCGCGTACCGGTGAACCCGCTGCACTTCGGCGCCGGTCCGTCGCCCGTGCGCGAGGACATCGCGCGGGCGCTCGTGCTCGCGGGCCGGTCCGGTCAGGCCGTGCCATACGCGGAGATCGCGGTGCGCCATGGCGATCACAAGGCGGGCGTGGGCGCGGGGCTCGTGCTCGCCGAGGCACTGGTGCGCACGAACGAGCCCGAGAAGGCGCTCGCCACCGCTGCGGCCCATCGCGCGCTGTTGCTCGCGCCCACGAATCGAGTCACGCCGGTGGAACCGCTCGTCGCGCGCTACGACATCGTGAGGGCGGAGGCTCTGCTCGTCCTGGGCAAGCCCGACGAAGCGCACGAACTCTTCACACGCGCGCTGCCGCTGATGCTATCCAACGCGAATCGCGATCGCGCGCGCGCACACGTCGGCCTCGGTCGCATCGCGCTCTTGCGCAGTGATCGAGCCACAGCCGCGTCGGAGCTGGAGCTCGCACGCGACGAGGCCGTGGGCCTCGGCGAGATCGATCCCGTCGTGTTCGACATCCGGGCGCTGGACGACGCGATCTCGGCGGGGCCGTGAACGCTCGCGAACGCGCCGCGGTGACGCCGATCACACCGCCGCGATGTGCCGGCACGACCCTCCGGCTCCGTGACCAAGGGGCATCGGGGGAACCACGATGATCCGAGTCCACGCGCGACTCTCACTCTCGTTCGGACTCGCACTCGCGGTCGCCTGCAGCGACGGGAACGACGACGACCACGGCGGCGGAGACGGTGGTGGCTGCGTCGGTCGCATGTGCGAATGCGTGGGCGAGGCGTGCGCGCCGAGCTGCGAATCCACCGACCCCGAGCAGGGCTGCCAGTTCGACTGCGAAGACGAAGCGAGATGCGAGCCGAGCTGTCCGGCCGGCGGTTGTCAGACCAACTGCTTCGAGGGCTCGAGCTGCGAGCTCGACTGCGGCGGTGCGGGCTGCCAGATGACGTGCGAGAACGCGTCCGACTGCCAGCACCACTGCGCGGGCGGGGGCTGCCAGACGACGTGCATCGACAGCGAGAGCTGCGTGCTCGACTGCCCGGGCGGCGGCTGCGACCTGACGTGCATGGGCGCCGGCCACTGCGAGATCGTCGGATGCGGAAGCATGTGCGTCGTCTCTTGCGGCGGGGCCGAGAGCTGCGCGAACAGCTGCACCCCGCTCGACGGCGGCTGCGTCACGATCCCCTGATCGCGCCCCGCGTCACGTGCACGGGCAGATCGAGCGGAACGACAGCGCGTTCTCGCAAGGCAGGTTGTCGCCGTCCATGTCCGTGCGGTGCGACGCCGGACAGGCCGGATTCGTCGAGCAGTACAGGCGCCCCTGGATCCCGGCGAACGGGATGTCGTCGGCGGCCTGCTCCTCCAGGCACGCGAACTCGTACCCGGAGATCATGATGTCGTCCATGAGGAACGCGTCCGCGATCGCCTGGCATTCGGCGGCGGTGTCCTGCGCGGCGAACCAGTCGGCGTCGCTGATCTCGAGCGTGAGGCCGAGCGCCGCGCACATCTCCTCGCACGGCTGCCCGCACTCGACCGGGTTGTAGCACCACGTCACCGCGCCCACGGCCACACACGACGGCGGCGTGAAGAGGCAGCTCGAGTGGCAGCCGTCGGCGTTGTCGGTGTTGCCGTCGTCGCACTCCTCGGCGCCCTCGACCACGCCGTTGCCGCAGAACTCGCCGGCACACGGGCACACCGAGCGCCGTGCGCCCGGCAGGTTGCAGATCGTGCCTTCACCGTCCATCGCCGTGCGGTGTGCGTCGGGGCACGTCGGATCCGACGAGCACATGAGCGCGCCCGTGAGGCCGCCGCCGACCACGTCGTCGAGCCCCTGGTCCTGCAAGCAGCCGAGCGCATGCGCGCCGAAGTCGATCGGCGCGGTGAGCCCGAACGAGTCCGAGATCGCCTGGCACTCCTCGGGGGTGTCCTGCGCCATGAACCACGCATCGTCGTCGGGCTCGATCGTGAGCCCCAGGCTCGAGCACACGTCCTCGCACGCCTGTCCGCACTGATCGTCGTCGAAGCACCACTGCACGCCGTCGACGATGTGGCACGTGCCGCCGAAGTTGCCCTCGACCGCGCACACCGACGAACACCCGTCGCCCGACGTGGCGTCGCCGTCGTCGCACGCCTCCTGGGCAGCCACGTTCTGATCGCCATCGCCGCACTCGGCGGGCGTGCAGTCGGCGTCGCACGTCGCGGAGTCGCCGGCGTCGTCGCAGATCTCGTTGTCGCTCTCGTTCGTGATGCCGTCGCCGCACTCGGGCACCGTGCAGTCGGCATCGCAGTTCAGCGACTCGCCACCATCGTCGCACACCTCACCGGCCGTCTCGTTGACGTTCTCGTCGCCGCAGTCGACGAACGTGCAGTCGTCGTCGCACGCGTCGCTCTCGACCATGTCGTCGCAGTCCTCGTCGGACTCGACGATGCCGTTGCCGCAGATCCCCGGAGGACCTTCGCTGCTGCTGCTGCTCTCCGCGGCGCTCGAGCTGCTGCTCTCGCTGCTGCTCGACCCCGAGGAGCTCGTGCTCGACTCGGTGCCGGTCGTCGTGCCGCTCGTGTCCACACAGCCGTCGGCACAGGTGGTGTCGGTGCCCGTCGGCGATTGCGTCGATGCGGACGAGCTCGAGCCCGGATCGTCGGTCGTCGTGCCGGTGTCGACGCTCGTGCTCGACGAGTCGCCAGGATCGGTGACGTCGTCACCGCCGCACGACACGACCCAGAGCACCCATCCGATCGACCACAGCCTGCATCTCATGCCTCCAGGGTCGCACGATCGCGGCCGTCCATCCAAGGTTCGGGGACGCGTCATCGACACGGTCCCCACCGGCAATGGGATCGACGTGGTCCGAAGGTCGCATCTTGGTCCGATCGCGAGCTGGGTCCTCGCGGCCGTCGTAGTCGGCGGTTGTACGCGATCGGACGCGCGTTCCGACGACGATGCGTCGTCGGGCTCGAGCACGTCGTCGACGTCGGCCGCCGCCGAGTCCACCAGCGACGGGGGCGGATCCAGCGAGGACATCGTGTCGCCCGGCGTCGACTGGAACTGCGATCCGGTCGTGGTGGGCGACTACCTCTACTGCGCGGAAGGCAACTCCGCGGTCTGTGGGCCGGCCGGCACGTGCATGGAGGCGTTCGCGGTCGAAGGCGGCCGCGTGTGCGTGGTGACGGGTTGCACCGATCGCTGCGACTGCTTCGCGCCTCCGGACTCGGGCACGGCGACCGTCGAGTGCATGGAGGGCGTCCTCGCGAACGACACCGCGTGCGTGCTGCACTGCGGCAACGGCGAGCAATGCCCCGACGGGATGGTGTGCAGCGTGCAAGCGTGCGTGTGGCCGCCGCCGTGACGACGTGATCGTCGGGCACCCGCGGGGCACTACCGGGGGCATGCACGGATCCGTCCCTCGCCGTCCATTGCGACACGTATCGTCCGCCGCGCTGCGTCCGCTGTTGTCTGCCCTCGGCCCTCGCGGCGTCGCGCCGGTGCTCTCGGCGGTGGGGCTCGACGCGGGTGTGTTCGACGTCGAGCGCCGTCTGCCCTACACGCTCACCGATGCGATCTGGGCGGAGGCCGCGAGCCGCTCGTCGGAGCTCCCCCTGCGCGTCGCGACGACGGCCGGCCCTTCGAGCTACGGCCTGCTCACGTACCTGCTCGCAGCGGCGCCGAGCGTGGGCGCGGCGCTTCACGGGCTCGTGCGGCGCTACTCGCTGCTCGGCGATGCGACGACCCACCGCGTGGAGCTGTCGAGCTCGCGTGCGCGACTGCACGTCGAGCTGCGCGGCGAAGATCGTCCAGCGTGCGTGGAAGCGTTCGCCGTCGCGGTGGTGGTGAGCTTCTTGCGCCGGCAGTGCGGCGCGTCGTTCCGACCGCGTGTGGTCTCGTTGCGGTCGGGTCCCGATCCTCGCGTCGATGCGCGTCCGTTCTTCGGCACCGACGTCGAGCACTCGAGCCGCTGGTGCGGGTTCGAGCTCGATCGTCGCGTGCTCGACGTTCCGCTCGCGAGCGCGGAGCCGGGCTTGTATCGCCTGCTCGACGAGCACGCGGAGCACGTCGTGAGCACTGCGCGCGACGAGCTGGTCGATCGCGTGCGCGACGTCGTGCGGGTGGGCGGCGCGCGGGCGAACGCGCAGCAGGCGGACGTTGCAGCCACGCTCGGTATGTCGGAGCGAACCCTGCGACGACAGCTCGCATGCGCGGGCCGCAGCTTCCGCGACGTGCTCGACGAAGCGTTGGCGGACCAGGCGCGAGCGCTGCTCGTCGACCGCAGCGTCGACGACGTCGCCGCGGAGCTCGGCTACGCGGAGCCCTCGGCGTTCCGCCGCGCGTGGCGACGTTGGTACGGCGGCACGCCGCGGCTCAGGTCTGCATCACCCCGCTGAGGCTGATCATGGAATCGTGCTTCGCACCCGTCTTCACGAAGTCCTGGATCGCGCGCGCGAGCGTGGACGCGACGAGCTGGATCATCGGTAGGTGCTCGCCGCCCTCGCAGGTGGCCTGACCTTCCTCGCCCTCTTCGTCGGGCTCGAAGCGCTCGTCCCAGCGCACCAGTCCGAACGAGCCGTCGGCCGCGAGGGCTCCGTGCACGCACGCCTTGCCGTGGGTGCGGGCGAACTCCGACACGACGAGCCGGCTGCGGATGTTGTCGAAGCAATCGACGAGCAGATCGCCCGCGCCGAGCAGCTCGTGCTGGTTGGGCAGGTCGAGTCGCACGCCGAACGCCTCGGCGTTGACGCCCCAGAAGTTCGCGAGCTGGAGCTTGAGCGCCTGCGCCTTGTTCTTGCCGACCGACGGCTTCACGAACGCCTGCGCGAGCAGGTTCTTCGACTCCACGCGATCGAAATCGACCAGCCGCAGTGTCGCATCGAGGTTGCGACACGCCACTGCGGCGGTCGAGCCGAGCGCACCGACTCCACAGAAGACGATGCGCACGGGTCAGTCCTTGCCGAACGGCACCTTCGGCCGAAGGTAAATGCGGTTCTCGCCCGAAGGACCGGTGAGACGATCGACGACGAAGTCGTCGAACGCGCGATCGGCCAGGTGAGCGAAGTGGAGCCCGCGCACTTCGCCCGTGCGCAACACCTCGACCGCGATGCGGCGGACGTCGATGTCGGTGACGCGCTCGTCGACGTGCTGCGGGCAGTCGAACGAGACGCCGTTGTAGGTGATGTTCAAGACGGCCATTCTTCTTCTAGTCCTCCTCTTTCTTCTCGGCGTTGTCGTGCAGCCCGGAGGCTGCGCGAATCAGGGGCGTCCACCACGGCTCGTGCTCGACGCGGTGGACGGGGCCGTCCTTGGTGTGACGGCGGATCATGGTATCGGGGGTGACGACGGAGTAGATCAGGGTGCGTCCGAGCGCGGCGTCGAGTGCGTCCATCGTGGTCTCGTCCTCGGTCGAGAACGACGCCGGGCCCACCGGGTGGGTGTGGGCGATCTCGGCGAGCCGCTCGCGCACGCGCCAGATCGCCTCCCACCGCGCACGCGAGTCCGGCAGCGCGACGGGGCTCTGCGACGCGTCGCTCCACAGGATCGCGCCGTCCTCGTCGAGCAGGAAACAGACCTCGCGCTTGCGCATGGGAACCTCTCTCAGCGGCGGGTGATGTTGAGCTCGCCTCGATCCATCGCTTCGGCGATCACTGCGGGCAGGCTGTCGAGGCCGAGCATCTCGTCGGCGCCCGACAGGCAGATCCCCGAGTCGTAGACGTGCAGCGATTCCCAGTCGACGACCGCGATGAAGCGCTCGCCCTGGAAGCGGAACACGACCTCGAGGGTGCGCTCGCCGGTGTCGCGCACGGCGAGCACCTCGGCGCCCGTCGGCTCGAGCGCGGCACAGGCCCGCGCCTCGGCGTTCTCGCGCGTCGCGACCTCGCGCGTGCGACGGCGACGATCGGCGGCGAATCGATGATCGGACGTGGGATCGATGGTGTATCGGCGGGCCTCCAGTGCGTGGATGATGGTGTCGGGTGAAACGGTGCCGCTCGCGACCTCGTGCGCGCGGTCGAGGACCTCGCGCGGCGAGACCTCGAGGCCGATGCTCGCGGCCTCGCGACGGATGACGACGAAGCCGAAGGCGGCGCGCAATGGCGGCGTGACGCCCTTGATGCCGGCGAGAGACGACGTGCCGGCGAAGAACGCGTCACGCGCGGCGCTCTCCGCCTCGTCGGCGAACAGCGCGGTGTCGAACAGATGATCGCCGCCGTACCAACGGCGCGCGATCGCAGGGGTGAACATCTCCTCTTCGTTGGGCATGAGGAACACGCGCTCGGCCGTGGTGCCCGCGGTGAAGAGCCAATCGCCCACGAGGTGACCACGTGCACTCGGCAGCGCGCGCAGATCGATCGGCGCCGCCTCTTCCTTCGCGGTCGCGACGCGGCCTTCCACCTCGAAGCGCCACCAGCCGGCGGCCACGCGTCTGGAGACGCGGAGCCGCCGGTCGGCAGCGTGGACCGACAGTCCCCCGAGATACGGCAGGACCATCGACTCGACGCGTCCGAGGAACCGACGGTAGTCCACCGCCGGCGCCTCACACGACGTCGATGATCGGGGTGGCCATGACCTTCTCGACCCAGCCCGACTGCACCACGCCCGGGAGCGCGGTGGGAGTCGGAGCCTCGAGCAAGGTCTGGAGCACGCGCGTGACCTGATACGGATCGTCGAACTGCTCGATCTCCACGAGCGAGAACGGCACGCCCAGTGCTCGCGCGGCGTCGATCACCGTGCTGCCACGGCGATAGGCGACGTTGAGCACGAGAGCGATCGCCGACACGGCGTACCCGCACTCGCGGAACGACTGCGCGAGCTGGGCACCCATCTCGCCGTCCTCGTCACCGACGGCGATCACGACGAGCTTCGCCGTGGTCGGGATCCGCACACCATCGCGATGGAGCGCGCGCGGAGCTGCGGAGTACAGCGTGCCACCGCCGGCCTTGACGCCCGCCAGCATGTGCTGGACGGCGGCTCGACTGGCGGCCTTCGGACGGTGGGTGACACCCATCGTGTCGAAGCTGGCGACGTGCACGCGATCGAGCGCGAAGCCGGCGAGGATGCGCGACAGCGCTTCCACCGACTTCTCGAGCGCGCCCTGCATCGACCCGGAACGGTCGATGAAGAACATGACGTGGATGTCCTGCTCCTTCGTCGCGGCCGCGACGGCCTTCTGCGCCGCCTTGTCGGACGACGCTTCGAGCTTGTCGCGGATCTCCTGGCTCTGCACGTTCTTCGCGATGTTGAGCGCCCGCTGATCGGTGGCCGCATCGAGTGCCTTCTCCCAGACGTCCCGGATGTCCGGCACGGACAGGAGGCCGAGCTCTTCGAGCGTCGGCGTGAGCTGGCGGAGATCTCGATCCGACAGCGACGGCAATAGCGCGACCATGATGGCGGGAGTCAGTCCGATGTCCTTGGGCAGGCGGCCCATCACCTCCTTGTACGCGAGCTTCTGGCTCGCGATCGTTTCGCAGATCTCCGCTTCCGACAGATCGTCGAAGCGCTCGCGCGTCTCGAGCTGCAGACCGTCGAGGCCGAGGGTCCGGTGACCTTCGTCCGCCTGCGTCTGCTTCCACCCGAGCACCGCGAAGAAGTGCTCGCTCGCCGGCTTGTAGCCGACCTTGCGTGCGATGTTCTTGATCGTCTCCTTGTAACCGGCCTTCACGAGGCCCTCGAGCATCCGCGGGTTCTTCTCGCGGATCGCGAGCCACTTCGTCGCGGCCTTCGCCCACCGCCCGAGCGGCGGCTTGCTGCCCGCCGCGTCGGCGAAGCCCGCCGCGCGGTTGAGCGCGGCGATCTGCGGGGTCTCGAGCAGCTCGGCGACGCGCAGGATGGCCTTGGGGGTCATCATGCGGGCCGACTTGCGCTCGTAGTGGAGCAGCATCGCCTCGCCGATGCGACGCAGGTCGTCGTCGTGGAACGCGACCTCGTCGCCGTCCTTCACGGGCTGACCCGCGTGCGGCTGCACGAGCATCAGGGCTGCGCACGCGACCTTGAGATCGCGCCAGTCGGTCTGCGTGAGCACGTAGCTCGCGAAGTGCGACATGAGCTCGGTGTTGAGCTCGTAGATCGCGAGCAGTCGCGCGTAGATGCTCTCGGCCGCCGGCACGAAGAGGCCCGGATCGACCGAGCGCCCGCGCAGCTCGTTGCGCTCCGTCGCGGGGTACCACTTGCCGCCGACGTCGATGCCCGGGCGGTTGTGCCACAGGTGCGCCGACGCGTTGAGCACGAGGTCGAGCAGCTGCTCGGCCGGGCCCATCTGCTCCTGGGGAAGCGTGTACTGGCGAGTGGTCATGACGTCCTCCGAGGTTGACAGGAAACGAGGAAAAGGTGGCGTGTCCGAGTGAAAGGGCCGCGAGGTGATAATCCGACGCTCTACCGACTGAGCTACTGGCCCACGAGTGGACCAAGTTGGAATCGAACCAACGACGTTCGGAGGCTTGCGTGTAGGGCTCGTTCGGCAGGACACGCCGAAAAGGAGACATCTCCGAGTGAGAGGGCCGCGAGGTACCGATTTGGATTCGACGTTGCGTGTAGGGCTCGCTCGATGGGAGATGTCGAAAAGGGTGCACGTCCGAGTGACGAAGCCGCGACGATTGCTCGTTCCGAAGACGAGTGCCTATCCAAGCTAGGCTACGCCTCGGTAGTGGTCGAGGCGGCAGGATTCGAACCTACGTGTGTTGCGTGTGGGGCCTGGACGATTGGACGTGCAGAAATCAGAAAAGCCGCCTCGGAGACTCCCCGGGCGGCCACGGAACGGCACATGCGTGCGGTTCGGCAGCCGTCAGTCGGTGACCTCGCGGTGTCCGAGCCAGTGGCTCGGCGCGCTGTGGGCGGTGTTCGACATGAGAGCCGCGGAGTATATGCAGGCCGACTTTCGCGTCAAGCGATTTTTTCCGCGCTACGATCCACGTCGCATGGACGCACCGTTCTTCCGCGAGGCTGGCGAGGGGCCGGGTGTCGTCTGCATCCACTCGAACGCGAGCTCGTCGAGTCAGTGGCGCGCGTTGATGGAGTTGCTCGCGGCGCGGTACCACGTGCTCGCGCCCGACACGTACGGTGCTGGGAAGTCGCCGGCGTTTCCCACCGATCGCGAGATCCTGCTGCGCGATGAAGTGGCGCTGCTCGAGCCCGTGCTCGCGCGCGCGGGCGATCGGTTTTCGCTCGTCGGGCACTCGTACGGCGGCGCCGTCGCGCTCGTCGCGGCAGCGATGCAACCCGCGCGCGTACGGTGCATGGTGCTCTACGAGCCCACGCTCTTCGCGTTGCTCGAGCACGAGGTGCCGCGCACCGACGATGCGTCCGGCATCCGCAACGCCGCCGCGAATGCAGCGGCGGCGATCGATGCGGGCGACCCCGGGCTCGCAGCGCAGCACTTCCTCGACTTCTGGACCGGCGACGGCACGTGGGCGCGCACGCCCGAGTCGCGCAAGCCCGCGATCGCGGCGTCGATGATGGCGGTGAAGGGCTGGGCACACGCGCTGTTCGGGGAGCCCACGCCGGTGGAGACGTTCGCGCGGCTCGACATCCCCGTGCTGTACATCGTCGGCACGCAGTCGCCCGCGTCGTCGCGCGGGGTCGCGCGCATCCTGACGAAGGCGCTCGCGCGCGTGACGGTGGTGGAGCTCGACATGGGGCACATGGGTCCGATCACGCATCCCGATGCCGTCAACGCCGAGATCGAGCGCTTTCTGGCGCAGCATCACGCGCGGCCGTAAGCACTTCGGCGTACGAGTCTCGGCGTAAGGACAGACGCGCGCGCATCGGCGAGGATCGGTGATGGTGGGTGTGCGCCGCAGTCTCGCGTCGAGCATCGCGCTCGCGATTGCCATCGCGTGCACGGCGACGGGCTGTGTCGAGCGCATCTTCTCGTGCCGCGACGACGACGACTGCCACGACGGTCCGCACGAAGGCGTGTGCGCGAACGGCTACTGCGCGTTCGGGGACCACGACTGCCCCACCGGCTACGCGTACGGCGACGCCGCGCCGGACGGGCTCGCGGGCATGTGCGTAGCGGATCTCGATCCGAGCGACGACGGCCAGAGCAGCGGGAGCTCGGGTGCGGCATCGACCGACGCGGTCGAAGACGACACCATCGATCCATCCGCGGATCCGATCGACGAGTGCCCCGAGGGCGACGCGTGTATCCCCGACGATCCGTGCGCGAGCGCGGGACGGTGCAGCACGTCGGGGGAGTGCGTGCCGACCGAGCTCGTCGAGTGCGAGGATCCACCGAGCGCGTGCCACGATCCCGCCGGCACGTGCGGCACGCTCGGCGAGTGCACATACGCGCCGATGCCGAGCGGCACCGACTGCGACGACGGCGATCCGTGCACCGTGGGCGACGCGTGCGACGGCGAAGGCGAGTGCGCCCCCGGGCCCGAGTGTCCGATGGACGACCCCTGCCTCGTGCCGAGCTGCGGCGCCGACGGCTGCACCGCGACACCCGTGCCGGACGGCACCAGCTGCGGCGATCAGCCGAAGGACCGGTGCTGCGCGGGCACGTGCGTCGACATCTCGTCCGACACCGCGCACTGCGGTGGATGCAACACGCAGTGTTGGGACGGCTTCGAGTGCGAGTCGATCAGCGAGACGTCGAGCTGCGAGATCGCGCCCGAAGCGACTTCGGGCCGCTGCACGTGCGCGGGTACGAACTCGCAGTGCCCGCTCGGGCAGCTGTGCCGCACCTATCAGCCCTACACGAATCGCTGTGTGCCGGCCTCGGACGCGAACTGCGACGGCGTCCGCGTCGCGCAGAACTCGTGCCCCACGTTCTGCACGTACTGAACCGCGGAACCTTCGTGGCCGCTCGACTGGTATCCTGCTCGGATGACTCTCGCGCGCGCGCTCGGATTCGCACTGGCCTGTGGCGTCGGCCTCGTGCCCGCCACCGCGGCGGCGGAGCCGGTGTGCGGGTCGATCGAGGAGTTCAACGCGACGATGGCGGACGCCGGCGTGGCGACCACGGACGTCGAGCTCACCTACGACCTCACGGGTGTCAACCCGAACGACTTCTTCAACGGCAAGGGGTCGCTCGGCCAGATGATGAACACCACGTGCGCGACCGGGCAGGACGCGACGATCAAGGTGTACGGCATGTCCGAGCCGCTGAACGAAGCGCATCCGGGCGGCACGCTCAAGCTCGAGTACGGCAACTCGTGCTGCGGAGAGGCCGAGTGCGGCGAGCACTGGGCCGATCCCAACGCGTCGGCGGTGATCTTCGTCGACGGCACGGAGTCGTGTCACGTGCGGATGTGGATCAACCCCACCCAGGTCGGTTACTCGCTCGAGTGCGGTGCGCTCGGCACGTTCGATGGGCTCGGCGAGAACCCGGTGATGAACCAGGTCGATCGCATCGCCGTGCTCGAGTACTACCTCGCCGACGGCGGCACCACGTGGGAGCTCCCCAACGCGACGGCGACGAACGTGCAGGTGTGCTGGGAGATGCCCGAGACCGGCATGGACAGCGTCACCGTGCCGGTCGTCGAGGACGTCACGGCCGGCGTCATCTCGCCTGCGGCCGTGTTCGCGGACATCACCGACCTGTCCGTGGCGAGCGGCGAGTCCGAGGCGTACCTGAAGTTCGACGTGCCCGCGATCATGGGCACGCCCACGCGCGTGCGCCTGTTCATGCACTCGAGCTCCGCACCGTCGTCGGACGGTGATGGCGGCGGAGTGCATCGCGTGATGGACAACAGCTGGTCGGAGACCACGATGACCGGCAACACGCGTCCGGCCTACGATGCGGCCTCGCTCGGCCACGTCGGCCCGATCGCGGGCGACCTGCCGACGTCCGTGGAGCTGGATCCCTCGGTGATCGAGGGCGCGGGGCTGCACAGCTTCGCGATCGTGCCGGCGGCGACGGATCAGAACGGCACCCACTTCTGGTCGAAGGAAGGCTCGCCCGACGACGCGGCGTACCTGCAGATCGACTACATGGCGACCGCCGGCGGCGACGATGGGGCCGACGGCACCGACGACGCGGCCGACGACACCGACGGCGACGGCGGAACCTCGGGCGACGACGGCGGCTCGGGCACCGACGACGCCGGCGGCTCGGACGACTCGGCGACCGCGGGTCTGTCGAGCGGCGGCACCGGCCTACGCGGCGGCGACACGAGCTGCGGCTGCACGACCACGCGCGGCACCACGCCTGCGTGGCTCGTGCTCGCTGGATTCGCGATCACCCGTCGCCGACGCGTGCGCGCTCGATCAGCGCGATGACGCGACTCGCCTCGTCGCCCGCCATCAGCGTGAACGACTCGCCTCGATACGCGATCGTGAGCGCTCCCGCACCGTTCGCGGCCACCTCCACGTCGCGGAGCGATGCGATCATCTGGTGTTTCGCGTTCAAGAGCACGTGCGCGCGCGTGTCGATCGAGCACAGCGGGTAGCGGAAGCCGAGCGGCCCGATGGCGGCGAGGACCATGAGCCCGAAGCCGAGGCCGGCGACCAGTCCGACGACGAAGAACGCGACGCGGGCGCCGGGGGGTCCCGCGAGGGCGGCGAGCGGGATTCCGAGGCAGTAGACCGTCAGGGCGGTCAGGCGGGCGTAGGAGCGGCGCGCGAACACGATGCGGTCGCCCTGCAGGAAGACCGCATCGTCTCCGTCCACCGCGAGCACCTTCGATTCGGCCACGATCGATCGCGACCGCCCGCCGGCGGCGCGCATTTCAGTCCTCGAGCGCGTTGAGCTCGACGACGATGTCGGTACCGGTGGCGACGTCGACGGTCACGCAGGTGAGCAGGCCGTCCTCCACGTCGTCGGCGAGCACCGGATCGCCCACGTCGGGCAACGGACCGGCTTGATCCGCGTTGAGGTCGTCGTCGAGGAACGACGCGAGATACACCGTCTCCAGCGTGAGGCTCTCGATCGTGAACGGCACCTCGGCGCCGTCGGCCGACATGTCCGCGTTCGGCATCACGAACAAACCGACGATCGGCGCCGCGTGATCGCACTCCGCGAACACGCCCAGATAGAGCGTGCCGATGCCGTCCTCGCCGCGCGCGAGCGCGGACGTACGCTTCACGACGCCGGAGATCGTGTGCGCCCCCGCACCGGTCGTCGAATCTTCGCTCGAGCCACCACCTTCGTCATCGTCGTCGTCCACGCCTTCGTCGTTCGCCGAGTCCGCGTCGTCGTCGTCGTCCATCGGGCACGCGCCGAGCAGCAGCAAGCCCATCCACCAGTGCAAGGAAGGAAGAAGTCGTCGTTCCATGCCGCGAGCTTGACCCACGAGCCTCGCCCCGACCGTGACCGATCCGGCCGATCGCGTGGCCGGATCGGTCGGTGGAAATAGCCGCCACGAGGGGCCGGTAGGCCGACTCGAGTGGCAACGGCCCACGTGAAACGGCTGCGGTTCGCGATGCTGGTGTGGAGCGTCGGCGGGATCGCGATGCTCGCCTCGACGCTCTCGCCGCTCGCCTTCGGGATCGAAGTGACACCGATCGGCTACGCGCTGGGTGGGCTCTTCGCGATCCAGTCCGTGCTGTGCATCGTCGCGGCGCGATCGTTCCGCCGTCACCTCGTCGACGGCCGCGAACCCAGCACCGGGCTCGTTGCGCTCGGCATCTGGCTCGTCCTCGCAGCGCTGGCCACGGTGGCCTTCACCTTCGACGTCCACGCACCGGACATCGAGGAGCTCCAATGACGCACCTCCGCACCCTGCTCGTCGGCTCCGTCGCGATGACGCTCGCGTGCGTGACCGGACTCGTGGTCCCGCTCGCGCGTGCCGGTGCCCTTCAGCCCTCGTTCGAGATCGCGATCCATGTCGCGATCTACGGCGCGCTCACGTTCGTCTTCGCCCGCGCATCGCGCTCGCTCGCGCGCGCCCGCGGTTCGGCCGCGGACGTCGACGAAGCGCTCGGCGATCTGACACGCGCACTCGAGCTCACCGGCGGCCTCGCAGTCCTCGTTATCGTCGGCACCGTCCTGTTCACGATCGGCGCCGGCGTGGCCACGCTGACGCAGTGAACGGATCAGCCGCCTTCGCGCAGCTCCGCCAGGCGCGTCTCCAACCGATCGATCAGCGCCGCATCGCCGCTCTTGCGCGCGAGCTCCAGCGCCTGCATCGCAGCGCCCTGGGCCTTCTCCGGCTGCTTCGACATCTGGTACGCCGCCGCGAGCACCTCCAGCACGCCCGCATCGCGCCCCCCCGTGAGCTTCGCGGCGCGCTCGGCCATCTGCACCGCCTTGAGCGCGTTGGCCTGCGCTCCATCTCTGGCGCTGCGTGCGAGCAACAACGCCATCCCCTTGAGCGCCGGGATCGAGTTCGGGTCCTGATCGAGCACCGCCTTGAATCCCGCCAGCGCGTCCGCATCGTTGCCGCGCGCCGCGTGCACGCGCGCGAGGTTCTCGCGGAAGAGCAGCCGCTTCGGCGCGAGCTCGGACGCCGTGCCGTAGGCCGCGAGCGCCTCCTCCAGACGCCCCGCCTGCTCGTAGCTCACCCCGAGGTTGTTCCACGCGTCGGTCGACGTCGCATCGAGCTCCGTCGCACGTGCGAGATGCTCGATCGCACCGTCGAGATCCCGTCGCTTGCGCAGCACGTTGCCCAGGGTCATGTGCGCGCGCGCGTCGTCGGGTGCGGACTTCACCGCGCGCTCGAGCTCCGCCTCCGCGCGCGCGAAGTCCCGCTCTTGCATCAAGACGATCGCCATGTCGACCCGCGCGGCGAATCGATCCGGCGCCTTCGCCAGCACCGCCTCGTAGCGCTCGATCGCCTTCTGCGGCCGGCCGCGCCGGGCTTCCAGCGATCCCAGCATCGCCAGCGGCTCGACGTCGTCGGGTCGCGCCTTCCGCTCGCGCTCGAAGTGCGCGATCTGGCGATCGAGCCATGCATTCATCAGCGCCTGGTCGAGCTTCGGCAAATCGGCGACCTGTGCCGGCTCGAGCTCGAGGATGAGCTCCGCCATCTCGTCGGTGGACTGCGAGCCGAACTTCACGTGCACCGGCGGGTCGCTCGGGTTGTTCGGATTCTCCGCCGAGTTGTCGTATGTGTAGCGCATCACGAGCTTCGTGCCGGCCGGCAACGAGAGCGGCTCGGCGAAGCGATACTGATCCTGCCAGTCGAAGTTCCACCTCGGGATCTTCACGAGCCAGCGCTTGTTGCCGTCGGGCAGCTCGGCCCACCCCTCCAGCGTCTTGCCCAGGTAGTGCGCGTGGGGATAGACGGTGATCGCGTACGCGTCGACCGGCACCGTCCAGCGGTCCTCCACCACGACGTCCTCCGCACCCGGCGGCAGATCGATCGCCGTGGACGACAGCTCCATCGCGAGCGCGCGCCGTGTCGCGGGCCGCTCGGCGAAGTGGAGCCCGATGCGCGGCTGCACCGTCTCTACCTTGCCGGTCGGACGCAGGTGCACCTGCAGCACGATGTCGGTGCCCTCGGTGAGTCGCCACGAGCGCGCGACCGTGCCCGGATCGGGCGCCTTGCCCGGCGTCCACCCCAGGAATCGCCCGTCGGGCATCTGCGCGCTCGCGAAGTCCATGCCGTCGAAGCCGGCGGCCGGATCCTCCGCATCGCGCCGCGCCGCGGTGCCCGTGGCGTCGACGCGCAACACCGCGTGATGCACCACCTTGGGATCGCCGGGTTGGATCTCGACGCTCTGCATCCATCCGTCGCCCTTCGGCGGCACGCGGATCACGAAGTTGCGATAGACGTCGCGCCCTTCCGCGGGCAACGTGAAGGCTTCGCTCGCGGTGAGCACGAGATCGGGCTCGCCGAGCCGCCAGTCCTTCGCGAACACCGGTGGCGGCTGCCGGTCGCCGACATCCCCCTCGGGACGGCCGGCCTCGACCCAGCGACGCAGCACGTCGCGCTCGTCGTCGGTGAGGCGGCGCTCGCCGGCGTAGCGCACGACGCCGGCCTCCGGCAGCCACGGCGGCATGAGCCCGCGGCTCGTGACGTCGACGACCTGCGTCGCGTGATCGCGGACGTCGTCGTACTCGATCAGCGCGAACGGCCCCGCACCGCCTTCGCGATGACACTCGGCGCACACGCGATGCAGGATCGGCGCGACATCGCGGTGGAACGTGGGGGGCCCGACGTCCACGGCCTCCTTCGCCTCCACGACCGCCGGCGCTTCATCGTCGGCGCAAGCGCCGAGGACGGCGGCGGCAACGGCGATCGAGGCGACACGCATCGTCGCCGACAGTTCTACGCGAACGCGGCGCTTCTTGTCACGCGCGCGCCCCGAGCCTGGTCCATGATGGACGCCATGCTGCAGGTCCCCGCCGGTATCGAGATCGTCCGCGCCGACATCGCGACACTCGACGTCGACGCGATCGTGAACGCGGCGAACGAGAGCCTGCTCGGCGGCGGGGGTGTCGACGGGGCGATTCATCGCGCCGCAGGACCCGAGCTGCTCGACGCATGTCGACCGCTCGGCGGGTGCGCCACCGGCAGCGCGAAGATCACCCCCGGCTTCCGCCTGTCGGCGCGCTGGGTGATCCACGCCGTCGGTCCGGTGTGGCAAGGCGGCGACCACGGCGAGGACGCGCTGCTCGCTTCCGCGTATCGCGAGTGCTTTCGACTCGTCGGCGATCACGACATGAAGACCGTCGCCTTCCCGGCGATCTCGACGGGTGTGTATCGCTTTCCGCTCGAGCGCGCGACGAGGATCGCACTGCGCGAGGGTTGGGACTTCCTGCAGGGCACGCCGCGATTCGAGCGCATCGTGTACTGCGTGTTCAGCGACGAGGCGCTCGCCGTGTACCACGAGTGCGCCGCCGAGCTGCCGATCTGATCACGCGGGGAGCCGCGCGCGGAAGAGCGGCGCGAGCACGCCGCGGTCGTCCGCGTCCGCGACGGCGAAGATCTCCCCGTCGTCTCGCACCGCGATCCCTTCGATCTTCGCGCGCGGCGACGTCGACCAGCGCCCGACGACGCGCCCGTCCGGATCGACGCGACCGATCACGCAGCCGACGCACGCGCCGTCGTCCACCGGATCGTCGGTCGCCTCCGCCACCGCCGAGAACGCGAATCCGTAGCCGTCCGCGGCGCCGTCGGTGAACCCGTAGGGCACGCCGCCCTCGTCGCCGAGCTCGATGTCGACGATGTCGACGAAACCCCGCGCATCGATGCACGGCGACGCGGATGCAAGCGAGGCGAGCACGTCACCGAGATCGAGACGCACCATCGCGTTGCGCCCCTGCCGACCGGTGCGGCGCGTGAGCAGCACCAACCAGGGCACGAGCACGACGGCACCCTCGATGTTCAGGCGATCGAACGACGGCTCGAGTGCACGAGCGATGGGCGCGAGATCGACGAGCCTCACCGCGTCACCGTCGACCAGCACGGCGCGATCGCGGCCCGCCTTCGAGCACGATCCGAGCGCGAGCAGACGCCCGTCGGGCAGGCCGACGAGCGACTCGAGGTCCGGCTTCGCGCGCTTGCGCGCCGCCGGGCCGTCGGGCAGCACGCCGTCGAACATGCGCACGTCACCGAGCGCCGTGCCGTCGAGCGCGTACCGATGCAGCCCCACCTCGTCGTCCGCGACGACGAAGAGCTCGTCCCCGCGCCGCACGAGCCCGCTGGCCGCCGAGACCCCGAGCGTCGCGATCCGATGAAGCTCGACCACCCGGAACGGTAGTACCTCGGGTGGAGCCCGCGCGCCGCCGCACCCACCTCGCGCCCCTCCGACGTGGCGGATCGCACGGGTTCGGCCGCCGAACGGTGCTCCGCGCGCGGGAGCGATTTCTGTCGACCGGCTCCGCCGAGCACGAGCGACACGTCACATCGGCACTCGCGGCGGTCGGCGCGATGGAACCGCTCCCGCCGGCCATCCAAGAAGCCGTGGTGGGGGCCCCGACGATGGACGCCGGACAGCCGGTGGACAGCGACGCTTCGATGCAGCCGACGATCGAGCTCGGCCGCAACGACGCGAATCCCCTGCCTCCGCTCTCGGCCGATCTGCCGGACGCGATCGATCCGTGGCTGCCCGGCACGACGGTGGGTCGCTACGAGTTGCGCGAGTGCATCGGTTCCGGCGGGCTCGGCATCGTGTTCGCCGCGATCGATCCGAAGCTCGGCCGCGAGGTGGCGGTCAAGCTCCTGCGTCCGGACCGGGCGGCGCTCGGCGATCACCGTGCACGAGTGCTGCGCGAGGCGCAGGCGATGGCGCAGGTGCGGCATCCCAACGTGGTCGAGGTGCACGACGTCGGCGAGACCGACGACGCGAGCTCCACCGTCTACATCGTGATGGAGCTGCTCGACGGCGTCAGCCTCCAGGAGTGGCTCGCCCGCAAGCCGTCGTGGCGTGCGATCGTGGCGGCATTCGTCGAAGCCGCGCGCGGGCTCGCGGCCGCGCACAAGCGCGGCGTGATCCACCGCGACTTCAAGCCGACCAACGCGATGGTCGGCACCGATGGTCGCGTGCGCGTGCTCGACTTCGGGCTCGCGCGCGAGTCCGTCGACGAGGCGAGCACCGAGCTCGTGCTGCTGCGATCCGACGACGACATGCTGTCGGTCGAGCTCACGGATGCCGACAAAGTGCTCGGCACGCCGCCCTACATGGCGCCGGAGCAGCACGTGGGCGAGCGCATCGACGGGCGCGCGGATCAGTACGCGCTGTGCGTCACGCTCTACGAGGGCTTGTTCGGGCGGCGCCCGTTCCTCGGTGAGTCGCTGCGCGAGCTCACCGACGCGAAGATCGCGGGCCGCATGCTGCCGTTCACCGGGACCCCGGTGCCGCGCGCGTTGCGGCTCGCCATCGAGCGCGGGCTCTCGGCCGATCCACGGCGACGGTTCGCGAGCATGGATGCGCTCGCGAACGCGCTCGAGCGCGTGCTCCGACGGCCGCGCTGGAATTCACTCGCGACGCTCGGTGCGGGTGCGACGATCGCCGCGGCGCTGCTTGCCGTGCCCGCGATCGGCGAGCAAGCGTCCCCGGCGGCGGCCGTGTCGACCGCGGACGCCGGCGAGCTCGCGTCGCTGGTCGAGCGCGAGGCCGCCGCATGGGCCTTGCGCGCGGACGCAGCCCGTCGCGCGGGCCGGCTCGAGGAGTCGCTCGGCGCCGCGAACCGGGCGCTCGAGCTCTTGCAGGCGCTGTACGCCGCGGATCATCCCGCGAGCATCGCGGCGGTGCGCCGCGTCGAGAGCGTGCAACGCGAGCTGCGTCGTCGCGCCTTCCGCGAAGGTCGCTAGCGCGCGCACGTCGACGCGTGCCAGCATCGCCCGCGATGACGCGCGTGCTCGTGGTCGGAGGCGGCACGATGGGGCTCGCGAGCGCGTGGGCGCTGGCGACCCGCGGTGCCGACGTGGAGGTGTTCGAGCAGTTCGGACACGTGCACGATCGCGGCAGCCACAGCGGCTACACCCGCGTGATCCGACAGGCGTATCACGAGGGCTCGGACTACGTGCCCATCGTGCAGGAGGCCGATCGACTGTGGGTCGAGCTCGGTGAGTCGGTCGGCGTCGAGCTGCTCGTGCGCACCGGGTTGCTCGAGTTCGGGCCCGCCGATCATCCCGAGCTCGTCGCGTCGATCCACGCGTGCACGAAGAACGGCGTCGCGCACGAGATCGTCGACGCCGCCGAAGCGATGCGCCGCTGGCCGCTCGCGCTGCCCGACGACTGGCGCGCCTGCTTCTCGCCGTCGGGCGGCTACCTGCGCATTGGTCCCTGCTTCGATGCGATGCGCACGGCGGCCGAGCGCGCGGGTGCACGATTCCACCACGGGGCGGTCGTGCGGGAGATCGTGCGCGGCGCAGGCGATGCCGGGGTCGTGCTCGCCGACGGCACCCGACGCGTCGCCGACCGCGTCGTCGTCACGGCGGGGGCGTGGCTGCCCGCGCTCGTGCCGGAGGTCGCGCCCGGTGCACTCGCGCGGCTGCGCCGCGTGCTCCTGTGGCTCGCGCCCGGTGACCCGGCGGCGCTGCGCTCGTTGCCCGTATGGGCGGCGTTCGACCCGCACGGCTTCTTCTACGGCTTCCCGTTCGGCGCCGACGAGCTCGGCGGACTGAAGGTCGCACGGCACATGACGGCGACACCGTCGCCCGACGACGATCGGCCGATCGATCCCGATCGCGTCGATCGCGAGCTGCACGAGCGCGACGTCGCACCCGTGCGCGACTTCGTCGCACGTCGACTGCCGGCAGGATCTGGACCCGTCGCCGATCACCGCGTGTGCCTGTACACCACGACGCCGTCGTGGAACTTCGTCGTCGACCGGCTGCCGGAGGATCCACGCGTCGTGATCGCGGGCGGATTCTCGGGTCATGGCTTCAAGTTCGCACCGGCGATCGGGCGCATGGTCGCCGCGCTCGCGCTCGATCCCGAGGCGACGCCGCGCAGCGACTTCGCGATCGCGACGCACCGTTCCGCGCACGGGACGTGAGGTCCGCGGGCGGGCCGCGCCGATCCGGGCCGGTGGCCGTCAATGGACCGCATCGGGGGCTCAAGGACGCATCCATGGAACCCGATGACGGCTCGAGAGGAGCCAAGACGGACCGCGCGACCCCTGGGACGTGCGCCGCACTACCAAAGACCTTCGACCATGGAGAACGTACTCACTCACGACAATCGCCGGTCCAGCGAGCGCTTCGCGGTCGCACTGCCGGTGCAAGCCACGACCGGTCCCGCACTGCGCGGCACGACCAGCAACATGAGCAGCGGCGGCGCGTGTCTCGAGCTCGACGACACGGCACCCGAGATCGGCAGCTCGATCAAGCTCGCGTTCGACGTGCCGGGAAGCAAGGCACCGATCGAGGTGGAGGCCGAGGTCCGCTGGCACGCGGGCGAGGCGAAGAAGCGCTGCGGCGTCATGTTCCGCCAGGGCCACCAGCGCCTATTGGCGGCAATCGTGGGCGGCCTCATCGGCGCCGCGTCGATGACGGCGTCCGCGAACACGACGGTGCCGACGTTCGATCCGAGCGCCGACACCGAGATCGACATGGATGCGGGCCCGGAGCGGCCGGACAAGCAGGCCGTGCTCGACGCGTTCTCGCAGCAGTACGACGCGATCGATCAGTGCGTCGTGAGCTCGAAGCCGAAGATGAACACGACGCTCGAAGGCGACGTGCAGGTCGCCGTGTTGCTCAACCCCAAGGGCGACACCCCGCTGGGCGTGAACGCCGAGCTGCCCGACACCGTGAAGAAGAACGGCAAGCTCCGCGAGTGCCTGCGCACCGCGGTGGCGAAGGCCGACTACCCGAGCTACGACGGCCCGCCGATCGTGGTGGAGTTCGACTTCGAGCTCGACCCCGGCTACGAGGAAGTGCCCGCCGAGTAACCGCGGCTCAGAACGAAGAACCGGGACCCTCGAGGAACTTGGCTTCCTCGGGGGTCGTTGCGCGTCCGAGGATCGCGTTGCGATGTGGGAAGCGCCCGAATTTCACGATGATGTCGCGATGCATGTTCGCGAACTTCAGGCTGTACTCCGCGTTGTCGCGCGCCTTGCCCTCGAGCTCGTCGCGTAGCGCGGTGAAGAGCTCGATGCAGCGGTCCTGATCCGCGAGGGATTCGGAGTGCATGTACGGCATGTACATGAACGTGCGCTCGGCCACGGCGAGGGCCTTGTCGGCCCCTTTCTCGATGCCGCCGCGGGCGACCCGCAGCGCTTGCGGATCGCTCGCGAAGCTCTGCGGCGTGCCGCGGAACATGTTCCGCGAGAACTGATCGAGCACGATGATGTACGCGAGCCGCCCGCGCGGGTCCACGAGCCAGTGCTCGCGGCGCTCCGCCACGATCTCGCGGTGATCCTCGAGGAACTCGTCGCGCACGCGCGCGTCGAAGGCCTCGTCCTTGGTCCACCACTGCTTCGATCGGGCCGGCTGGGCGAGACCGTCGGCGTCGAGCTCGCCGAACCAGAACGACAGGATTCGCTCGGGGTCCATCGCAGTCGATCCTACGTGAGCACACGCGCCCGTGCGAGGGAACCCGACCGGAGGGTCGCGGGTCCCATCCTTTCGCATGGTTCGCATGCGTGCCTCGGGCTGTAAGCGGCGTCGGCTGTTGTTCGGCGGCGTCGCCATGGCGGTGACCGGCGGGGCGAGCGGGGCGTGTCGTAGGCTGGAGCCTGCGATGCCCGCGACTGCCGCGCCCGAGGACACGCTGACGGTTCTGCTCGCGAACAACCGCGCGCGCGATCCGGAGTTCGAAGGCGGCCTCGCGAACCATCAGTCGATGGCGCTCGTCGCCCTCGCCGAGATGGGCGCGAGTGCCGAGCAGCTGCGGGCGTTCGCGGCGAGCTACGATCGGAGGCTCGAGCCGCTGCGGCCCGCGCAGGCCGCGGTCGCGTACGTGGACATCGATCGTGCGGTCGGCGAGCCACGCGCGATGCGGGGGATGATCGACGCGTTCACTGCAGAGATCGGCGCGCGTGGTCGCGATGCGGTGCTGCGCGAGATGCTGCCGAAGCTGATGCCGGGCGTCGGCACGCTCGCGTTCCACGGGGTGATCCGCACGGCGTACGCGGTGCGGCGCGACGAGGACCCGGGCGAGCTCGCGCATGGGCTCGCGTACTGGGCCGCGCACGCGAGCCCGTTGCGACCGTTGCCGAGCGCGACGGGCACGGAGCAGGATGCGGCTGCGCTCGTGCGCGCCGCGATCGCGAAGGACGAGCTGCGAGTCGATCGCGCCGGCATGATCGATCGCGCGATGCGGCGCGCCGCCGCGAATCCGGGCTTCGACGACGCCGTGGCTGCACTCGCGATCGACGACGGCACGCTCGCGCGCCTCGCCGACGCGGCGCTGCAGCTGTTCCTGGGCACGGGCGACTTCACGGCGCTGCACGGCGTCACGGGCACGCACGCGGTGCGCGTGCTGCTGCCGTGGATCGACGATCCCGCGACCGCCGTGCGCTGGCACTGGCAATCGCTCGTCGCCGCCGCGCTCGTCGTGCGCGACGCGAAGCTCGCCGCGCCCGACGACGGCGACGCCCCACCGTGGCCCGCACTACTCGCCGCCGCGTGCGACAGCAAGGACGACCACGACGTGAAGCTGGTCGACTCGTGCCACCAGGAGAGCGCAGCGCGCGACGCCCCCGGCTACCGCGCCGCGGCGGCACTGCGCCTACGCCTGCGCACGTAGCCGTGGGATCGGCGATGCTCGGAGCGCATGACGGCGCACCGACTCACGTCCGCGACGATCACCTCGGAGGCCGAGCTGCGGGCGCTCCTCGGGGAGCCCACGCCGATCGTGTGTGCGAAGCTCGCCCCGCGCTTGAACCCGCTGACGCGGCAGTTCATCGAGCGCTCGCCGTTCCTGTGCATCGCGACGTGCGATGCCGAAGGCAACTGCGACGTCAGCCCGCGCGGCGATCCGCGGGGGTTCGTGCGCGTGCTCGACGACTCGACCGTGCTCGTGCCCGAGCGGCCGGGCAATCGTCTCGCGGACACGCTGCGCAACGTCCTCGTGAATCCCCGCGTCGGGCTGCTGTTCTTCGTGCCCGGCGTCGGCGACACGCTGCGCGTGAACGGCCGCGCCACGTTGGTCACGGACGTCGAGCTGCTCGCCCCGTGCGTGGTCGAGGGCAAGGTGCCGAAGCTCGGCATCCTCGTGGACGTGGAGGCCGCGTTCACGCACTGCTCGAAGGCCTTCCTGCGCTCGCAGCTGTGGGATCCCACCACATTCGTGGATCGATCCGTATTGCCGACCAGTGGAGAGATCATGAAAGTGCTGCACGGCGAGGACTTCGATGCCGCGGCCTACGACGCCGAGCGTGCGGCTCGCTACGCGCGACGCGAAGGCTTCTACTAGACGGCTTGCGCCACTCCTCGTCCTCGGCCATGCTGCGCGCATGCGTTGGATTGGTTGGGTCGTTCTGTTGGGTGTGGCGTGTGGCGACGACGAGCAGGGGACGGGATCCGCGTCGGAATCGGGATCCGCGTCGGAGTCGTCGTCCGCCTCGATGACCGCGTCCGAGTCCGGATCGGAATCCGCAACGTCCGAGTCCGGTACCGACTCGGGCTCGACGTCGGAGCTCGACACCACGAGCGGACCACCGGCGAGCTGCAGCGAGGCCACCGACGTCGCGATCTGCATGGCGACGAGCAACCTCGGACAGACGTGTCAGTGGCTCGTCGGGTCGACGTGGGTCGGAGGCAACGGCGGCACGTGCATGTCGATCGAGGTCGAGCCGAGCGGCGCGTGCGTCCTGTACGAGACGGACGACGGCTGCATCACGCCGGAGGCGTCGTGCCCCGATGGGTTCACGTCCGTGTGGTACCGCGAGGTCGGCCTCGAGGTCGGCGCGATCGAGATGGTGTCGTTCGCCGCCGACGACATCTGCGACGGCGTCGAGGGCTTCATGCCGTGCACGTACGACGCCGACACCGAGACGTACACGCCGCCCGAGTGCTCGTGCGTGTGCCCGATGGGCGAGTGATCACGGCCAGTGCACGTGGCCGAGCACGGCGGCCTCGCGCGCGCCGGTGACCTGCGGCAGCGAGCTCGGGAGCTTCGCGATCGTGCGCGCAGCGATGAGCGCCATCGCAGCGGGCTCGTGGTGCTGCGGCGCGAGCACGCCCGTCGTGTGCACCGCGACCGGAATCGGATCGGCGAGCTCCGCGACGAGCTCGCACAGCCCCGGATGACGCGCACCACCGCCGGTGAGCACGATCTCCCGCACGCCCTCGGTCTCCTCGCGTGCGGCCCGGACGATCGAGCGCGCCGTGGCGAACAGGCTCGAGCGCAACAACGTGGGCCCGTCGATGCGCGAGAACTGCACCAGCAACGCGGCCACGAATCCGGCACCGAAGTCCTCGCGCCCGGTCGAACGCGGTGGCGGGCGCCGGAAGAACGAATGCCCGAGGATGAAGTCGACCACGCCGCGATCCACGTCGCCGCCCTCGGAGAGCTCGCCGTCGCGATCGCAGTCCGCCGCGCCGCGCGAGACATGCCGCGCGAGCGCGTCCGTGATCATCATGCCGGGCCCGATGTCCGACGCGCGCACGTCCTGCAGGCGATCGGTGACGTACGTGTAGTTCGCGATGCCGCCGACGTTCACGACCAGCCGCGCCGGTCGACCGCCGGGCGTGAAGAACCAGTGCGAGAACGGGGCGATCGGGGCCCCTTCGCCGCCGCGGGCGACGTCGGCCGCTCTCACGTCGCCCACGACCGGGATGTCGAGCAACGCCGCGAGCGCGCCGCTGGAGCCGAGTTGCAGCGTGCTCCCGATCGCACCGCCGTGCGACGGAGGGGCGTGCCAGATCGTCTGGCCGTGCATGCCGCACACCGTCGCGTCCTCCCAACCGCCGAGCTCGTGCACTGCGTCGGCGTACAGACGCGGCAGCTCGAAGTGCAGCTCGGCCATCCTGCGCAGCGTGAGCGCGCCCGGGTCGCGCAGCTCGGCGCGCAACGTCGCGGGAAACGGCACGTACGCGTGGGCCACGACGATGGGCGCATGACGACGATCGATGTCCGCGAGATCGATCGCGATCGCATCCACGCCGTCGCAGGAGGTGCCGCTCATCAACCCGAGCGCGCGAACCGTCATGCCGCCGCCTCCAGGCGGCGCTCGAGCTCCTCCATCACGCGCTGCCCACCGCGCGCCTGCAGCACGACGCGGGCCGCGGCGATCGCCTTCGGATGCGCATCCGCAACGGCGCACCCGAGCCCGACGGCGCCGAACACCTCCGCATCGTCGAGCCCGTCGCCGACGAAACACACGCGCGCGGGTTCCACGACGTACTCGCGACACACCTGCGCGAGGGCATCGAGCTTGTCGCTCACGCCGAGCCAGCGCGCATCGAGCCCGAGCGTCTCGATGCGCTGGCGCGCCGATGCGGTGAGGTTGCGCGAGATCGGCACGATCGGGATCCGCGCCTTCATCCGCAGGATCGCTTCGCCGTCGCGCACGCTGTAGCGCTGCACCCAACCGACCGGCTCGCCCGCCCACCATGTCGTGGCGTCCGTGAGCGTTCCGTCGATGTCGAATGCAACCAGTGCGACGTCGGCGAAAGCGGTCACGCGCCGTCGACGCTACAACGAATCACGACGCGTGGGGATCCGGCACGCGGATCAGCCGACACGCCAACGATTCCGCGAGGTGCCGCCCGTAGGCGGTGAACACGACGCGATCGACGGCGAAGAACCGCGTCATCCGCAGATCGACGAGCCGACGCGCAGTGAGGTGGCGCCCGAGATCGCCGTGCTCTTCGCCCACGTGCAGCGCTGCCTCGCCGGCGCGCTCGCTCGCGAGCATCTCGAGCAACATGCGTCGCTCGTCCGGAGCGAGCGTCACCACCTCGATGCGCGTCCGCGGCTCGCCAGTGCTCGGCCCGAAGTCCATCACGGTAGGGACTTGGACCGAGCTTCCGGAGGAAATTCCAGTGGACCGGATCGAGCTTGACTCACAAGCCGACGACGACGTTGTGGCGGTAGTAGGCGGCCGCTTCGCCGTCGCAGACGTGCTCCGCTTCGTGGAGGAGGAACAGGCAGACCGCGTGGGCCAGGCCGCGCTCGGCGCGGTCGTTCCACAGCCATGCGGCGAGCTGACGCAGCTCCTGCTCGACGACGGCGTAGAGCATCCCGCGCTGCGCGGGGGCCAGCGGCACGGCGGCGAGCAGGTACGCCCGGCGCACGCGCACCCACTCGACCCACGCGGCGGACGGCTCGAGGTTCGCGGAGCCGCGTCGGCGCGCGAGCTCCTTGCATGCGCGTGCGAGCGACTCGCTCGCGTCCTCGAAGTGCAGCTCGCGAGCGCGGCGCAGCACGCCCGCCTCCGCGCGGACGCCCTCGGCCTCGCGCCCGCACTGGGCGAGCAGCGCCGCGAGGTCACGCGCGACCGCACGCTGCAAGCGCGCCACCAACAGCTCGCCGTTCGCCTCGGTCGCGAAGTGCTCTGCGCGCGTGCGCACCTCGCCGCGCAGGCCGAAGTCCGCGAACGCCTCGTCCCAACCCGCCGCCAGCCGCTCCACGATCGGCAGCGCCACCGGCAACGTCATGGGCAGCGCCGCCGCTTCCGCGTGGAGCGCGAGCGCGGTGAGCACCGGCTCGCGTCCGTCGTTCGCCGCGAGCTTCGCGAGCTCGTCGTCGGCGAGCACGCGCTCGGCCGGTGGGCGATGGCGCAGACACGACCACAGGAGCCCGAAGGTCGCGAGCCGTCGCGGCGCCGTCAGCCACGCCCACAGGATCGCGCCGAGATCGACCGACTCGCCGACCATGCGGCGCGCACACAACCCGATGAATCGAGTGGTGCGCGTCGGAAACGGGTCGTCTGCGATGCGATCGACGAGCTCGTGCCACGCACCGCGACGCGCCGCATCGGCGGCGAGCCAGTCGAGCGCGATCGTGCGGGCGAGCGGCGGACAGATGTCGGGCTCGATCTCGTCGAGGCTGCCGAGCACGACCCGCGCGGTCTCGCGGTCGCCCGACTCGGCGGCGAGCAAACCGAGCGCGACGATGCCGGCACCCCCCACGCGATCCTCGGCGAGCCGCACCCGCAACCACCGCGCGAGCGCGGGATCGTGCTTGCCGCGGTGCAACGCCGCGAGAACGCCCGCGAGCACCGCTCCACCCACCGGATCGCGGAACCACGGATGACCGCCGAGCCGACTCACGCGCACGGCCGCGCGCGCGAGACCCAGCGGGATGAACAGGCCGCGCACGACGAGCCACGGATGCACGAGCGGCACCGCCATGCAGACCATCGCGAAGAGCGGCCACCACATCTCGCCCTTGCGACCGACGAGCCACAGCGACAAGAGCCCGCACGTCGCGAGCATCATCACCGCCGATGCGAACTGCTGCTCCGCGCGACGAATCGCCTTCGCGCGCGGGCCCTGCGGATCGATCGTCACCGTCGACGCGAGCGGCGAGACACCGATGCCGACACACAGCGCGACGCACAACCACACGACGAGTGATGCCGTCATCGCGACCTCCAACCGAGCGCCCGCTCGCCACCGGCCCACGCGGGCGCGGCCGGCGGGGGCTCGACCGCGGCATCACGCACGGGCATCCGTGCCCACACTTCGTGCACGATCCGACGCTCGCGGTCGCGCAGCTCTGCGGCCGCCGCGGAGACGACCTCGGGGTCGCGCCGCCGCGGACCCAAGGGCGTCGGATAGCGATCGGCCCCGGGCAAGCCGGCCGCGAGGGCTTCGAGCAGCTGCGTCGCGACGCCGTCGAGGTCGTGGCGGCTCGCTGTCGGCGCCGCCTGCAGGACCACGAAGGGATCGAGAGTGAAGCGTTGGGCCATGGCCGAGTCGTCGCGCGAGTCTTGTGGCTGCCTCACGATCGCCGGTGGACGCCCGGGCCCACGCGAAAGTTCCCACACGAACGATCGGTAGACAGTCGAGGTGGTCGAATGCCGATCGCGGCGACGACCGTGCAAGCGCGTGCACATCTACCGCTCGGACGGGAGAGCGTCGTTGACGGGGCAGAAGCGACGCGGTACGCGGTGTTTTGCCGGGGGTCGCGGCCGGGGCCGGCGAGGACGCGCTTGAAGAGCATCAAAATCGTCGGAACCGGCGTGTCGCTGCCCGATCGGGTGCTCACGAACACCGACCTCGAGTCGATCGTGGACACCTCCGACGAGTGGATCGTCGATCGCACGGGCATTCGCGAGCGCCGCATCGCCGAGCCCGAGGTCGCCACATCGGATCTGTGCGCCGCCGCGGTGCGGAACGCGTGCGCGAATGCGGGCATCGAGCCCGGTGACGTCGACGGCCTCATCGTCGCGACGTCCACGACCGACACGCTCTTCCCGTCCACCGCGTGCTGGGTCCAACGCAAGCTCGACATCAAGGGCATGCCCGCGTTCGACGTGAGCGCCGGGTGCAGCGGCTTCCTCTACGGCCTCGAGATCGCGGCGGGGTTGCTCGCCGCGGGCACGTTCCGCCGCGTCGCGGTGGTCGGCGGCGAGGTGATGAGCAAGGTCGTGAACTGGAAGGACCGCGGCACGTGTGTGCTGTTCGGCGATGGAGCCGGCGCCGCGATCGTCACCACCGGGGTCGGCGGCTCGGGGATCCTCGCGTCGAACTGGGGCGCCGACGGGCACCTCGCGCCGATCCTCTACCAGCCCGCCGGCGGCACCCAGATGCCCGCCACCGCCGACACCGTCGCAGGCCAGGGGCACACGGTGCACATGGAGGGCAACACCGTCTTCCGCCACGCGGTCGTCGCGATGAGCAGCGCCGCGGTGCAGGCGATGAAGGACGCGGACGTCGGGCCCGACGACGTGTCGCTGCTCGTACCGCACCAGGCGAACCTGCGGATCATGGAAGCCGCGCGCGAGCGCACCGGCGTGCCGCGCGAGAAGATGTACTCGGTGCTCCACAAGTACGGAAACATGTCCGCGGCGACGATTCCCGTCGCGATCCACGAAGCGCGCGAAGAAGGCCGCATCCGCGACGGCGACGTCGTGGTGAGCACGGCCTTCGGCACCGGCTTCACGTGGGCGGCGTGCGTGCTGCGCTGGTAGTCGGGCCGTTCGGCTCCGCCCACGCGTCCGGCCAGCGCCCGTTCTCGAGCACCCACGCCGACGACGCGTGCAGTCGATGCGCGAGCTCGCCGATCGCGGCGTCGTCCATGCCGGTGGTGTCGTGCTGCGGGCCGACGAACACGTCGATGCGGCAGAACGGCTTGAAGAGGAACGTGCCCTTGCGGTTCATCTCGTACATGCCGCGCGCGACCATCGGCACCATCGGCATCTCGGCGTTGCGCGCCATCAGGAACACGCCGCGGCGGAACGGACGGATCTTGCCGTCGAGCGTGCGATGGCCCTCGGGGAACGTGAGCACCGACATGCCGATGCGCTTGCGCTCGCGGGCTTGATCGGACAGCTCCTGCAGCATCTTGTCGCGCCGACTCTTGTGCACGCCGATGCCCTTCGACATGCGCATGAGCCAGCCGTAGATCGGGATGTGGAACTGCCACGCGTTCATCACGCCCGAGAACGCGTGGGGGATCGCGAGCGACGCGAGATGGCCGTCGAGCAGGTTGATGTGATTGAGCGTGAAGACGCTGCGGCGCTCGGGATCGAAGGCCGGGTGATAGTGGATCCGCACCGTCGCCGTGGCGATGCGCAGCACCTGCGTGAACATCGGCGCGGTGACCCAGAGGTGGACCTTCTGGTAGGGGAAGCCGACGACGAGCAGGATCAGCGTGAAGGTCGCGCCGACGAGCATCCACACGAATCCGGCGGTCCAGATCGCGAACGAGAAGATGCGCAGCCCGACGGCACGCAGGAACGACACGGCGCGGAGCATACACGAACCGGCTGGGGGTAGACTGCGGCCGTGCCGCCGGCGCGCTGTAAGATCGCTTTCATCGGGAGCCACGGCGTGGGCAAGACCACGCTCTGCTACGGGCTCGCGGCGCGGTTGAAGGCCCGCGACGTGGTCTTGGAGATCGTGCACGAGGTCGCGCGCCGCTGTCCGTTGCCGATCAACGAGGCGACCGGGCTCGCCTCGCAGGCGTGGATCCTCCACACGCAGATCGCCGAGGAGATCGTCGCGGCCGAGCGGTACCCGGTCGTGTTGTGCGATCGCAGCGCGCTCGACAACTACGTGTACCTGCTGCTCGCCGCCGGACGACAGGCGCAGCTGGAGTCGCTCGTCGACGGATGGCTCGCGACCTACGACGTGCTCGTGCTGGTGCCCGTGACCACCGCGCCCACGCCCGACGGAATGCGCGCGACGGATCCGAGTTTCCAGCTCGCGGTGGAAGAGCGCGTCGACAAGGAGATCCGCATGCGCGGCATCGAAGCACTGCGCCTCGATCCCGCGAACCGCGAGCGCTGGCTCGACGACGTCGAGCGCGCCGTGCTCGACCGGCTGCGTCCACCGCAGCTCCCGTTGTTGTAGGATCCCCGCGTGCTGCAGCTCGTCGGGTCGGTGCTCTACTGGGGCTTCGTGCTCGTCAGTGCCGCGGCGATGTTTCCGATTGCGGTCGTGGTCTGGGCTTCGACGCTGCCGTTCGATCGGCGGCGCGTCGTGTTGCATGCCTTCACGAGCGTCTGGGCCGGGCTCTACACGTGGTTCAGCCCGTGGCGTGTGGAGGTGGTGGGACGCGAGCACATCGACCCCGCGCGCACGTACGTGATGGTGGCGAACCACAACTCGCTCGTGGACATCTTCGTGCTCTTCCGGCTCTTCACCCACTTCAAGTGGGTGTCGAAGATCGAGAACTTCCGGCTGCCGTTCATCGGGTGGAACATGTCGCTCAACGGCTACGTCGCGCTGCGCCGGGGCGATCGCGACAGCGTCGTCCGCATGCTCGCGCGGTGCGAGACGCTCCTGCGCGAGGGCAACTCCGTCATGCTGTTTCCCGAAGGCACGCGCTCGAAGACCGGCGAGCTCAAGCCGTTCAAGCCGGGTGCGTTCGAGCTCGCCGTGCGCACCGGGCTGCCGGTGCTGCCCATCGCGATCACCGGCACGTTCGCGGCGCTGCCGAAGCACGGCCTGCGCATCGCGGCGCAACGCATCGTCGTGCGCGTGCTACCGGCGGTGGAGCCGGGCGACTCGATCGAGGCCCTCACGGACGACGTGCGCAGCCGCATCGCGGAGGCCGTGCTCATTCCGCGTCCGGCGGACCCGCCGTGACGTCGACGAGGTACCACGAGTTGATCCCGTGGTTGTGCACGTGGAAGCGGATCGGCGTGCCCGCGGGGATGTCTTCTTCGGCGATGAAGCCGTCGGCCGCGAGCGCGCTCTCCGACGGGATGTCCACGCGGTACTCCCACACGATCTCGTCGCGGATCGCAACGCCCGCGTAGCCCTCGGCGGGGAACGCCGAGGTCAGCTCGAAGTGCCACAAGCGCGGCGTCACGAGCTCACCCGCCACGACGTCGTCGAGCAGCGGCTGCTCGAACGTGCCCCAGTTGCAGGAGCCCGTGTTGATCTCGAACACGATCACGCCGCCGAACGGCCACGGCCCCCACCCGTCGACCGGCTTGCACGACACGCGCATGTCCGGCAGCGGCACGAACTCGGGCGGCAGCTCCTCGGTGGCCGGCGTCCACGCCTCGACCTCGACGAGCGGACGAGGCTCGGCCGGCTCCGGCTCGGGCTCGTCCGGGGTGCACGCGCTCGCGATCAACAGGCTCAACGCGACTCGCACGAGCGCCGCCTCGACATCCAGGGCACGAACAGCAGCATGAACAACGCCGCGCCACCGCGCAACGGCTCCCCGCTCGCGCACGCGCAACCGCTGCCGTCGCGCTCGCGTTCCATCGCGCTGGTCTCGGTTCCCGTGCCCGCCGTGCCTTCGCTCTCGCTGCACGGATCGTCGATGAAGCCCCCGTCCGCGCAGCCGGGGTCGTCGATCTCGAGCACCACGATCATCTGCGACATCACCGTCGTGTAGCTCGCGCCGTCGGGGCTCGTGAACGTCGCGCGCATCGCAGCGGTGCCGCCCACGAGCTCGTCGGGCGGGTCGAACTCGAACGCGAACGCTTCGCCGTCGATCGGTGCATCGGCCACGACCTCGGTCCACTCGGGCGTCGGCTCGTTCGCGAACGCCCACTCCGCGGTGAACGTGGTGCCCTCGGGCGCGTCGACGCAGCCTTCGAGCTGCGCGACACCGTCGCGATAGAGCGACTGCTCGGCGGTCGTGAAGGCCGCCGCGGGGCCGGCCGCATCCGGATCGCCGTCGTGCACCTTCACGACGCCGGGTCGCTGCGCCCACACGTTCACCGCCGGCTCGTAGGTGTAGCCGTGCACGGTGTACGCACCGCGCTCGAGCGCGCTCGTGTCCCAGTCCACGCCGGCCTCGGCCTCGACGAACGTGATCGGTCGCCGCTCGTCGTCCGCGGTGATGCGCGTCCAGCAGCCGTCCCACTCGGGATTGCCCTCGAGGATCTGCGCGGCGGCGACCGGGTTGCCGAGCAACGACTTCGTCATCGCGGCGTCGATGTCGGCCGTCGTGATCCACATCGGCAGCGGATCCAGCGGCGCGGCGACGCGACACGTCGCGAAGAACTGATGTGTACGGCTGTCGGCCACCTCGTCGAGCGTGACGGCGGTGTCCTCGCGCTCGATCGAGTACTGCAGATGCACGATGGGATCCTCCGAGCGATCCACCAGCGTCATGCACGCGGGCGCGCCCCACTCCACCAACGTGCGCACGTGCGCGCCGTTGCCCGCGTGCACCATCGACGGCGCGAGCGCGACAGCGACGGCGGACAGCGCGGCGGTGCGCATCTCGCCAGTATAGCCCCGCGGCGCGGAGCAGGTAGGCGACTGTAATCGCGCCGCGGACCGACAACGATCCGTTCACAATCCGCCGCCGAACAATGGAGACGGCGACGCGTCGAAGCGAGGGTCATGAAGCTCTCGCCCTCCGTGCTCGCGATGGCCGCCCTGCTGGCCGTCGGCACCACCGCCTGCGACTCCCCCCGCGACCCTGGCGACGACGCCGCCGACCCCTCCGCCGGCATCGATCCCAGCATCGGCGACGACGATTCGAGCGACGGCGACTCGAGCGACGACGGCGACACCGAGGAACCGCCGGTGCTCTCGTGCGGAGACGAGGAGCTCTCGCTCGACGTCTCGCTCCCCCAGATCGTGCTCGTGCTCGACAAGTCGCACAGCATGGTGAGCGAGTCGTGGAACCACGACGGCGTCGCGACGACCCCCGACGTCACGCGCTGGCACAGCTTGCACGACGTCACGATGGATCTCGTGGACTCGCTCGAGAACGACATCGCATTCGGTGCCACGCTCTTTCCGTCCACCGCGCTGACCTCCACCACGGAGGCCACCGCATGCACCGTCGAGGACGAGCCCGACGTCGCCGTGGGCCTCGGTCACGCCGCAGACATCCGCGCCGCGCTGCCGGCCGCCGACGAGCTCGAGATCCACGGCGGTACGCCCACGCGCGCCGGCATCGAGACCGCGCTCGCGCACCTGCGCACGCTGCCCGCCGATCAGCCGCGCGCGATGGTGCTCGTCACCGACGGCGCGGCCAACTGCGCCGAGGGCAGCGCGCCGTTCGGCGTCTACGACGAAGAGCTCGCGCCGCTCGTGGCGTCGGCAGCTGCCGAGGGCATCCCCACCTACGTGGTCGGCATCGACATCGTCGACGCCTGGATCGACGGCGTCGGCAACCCGCACGAGCGTATGTCCGAGGTCGCGCTCGCCGGTGGCGTGCCGCGCGACGGCGACGTGCCCTACTACCTCGCGCGCGACGAGCATGCGCTGCGCGAAGCGATCGACGCGATCGCCTCGCAGATCCAGTGCCGCATCGAGCTCGAGGGCCTGCCCGACGATCCGAGCCGCGTGCACCTCTCGATCGACGACGTCGAGCTGCCCCACACCGAGTCCTGCGACGACATCGACGACGGGTGGCGCTACACGGGTGACGGTGCGCTCGAGCTGTGCAGCACGAGCTGCGACAGCTACGGCCTGACCGGCACCATCCAGGCCCGTTTCGACTGCGCGCCCGAGAAGTGAGGTAGCTTCGTCGTCGGACGTGGCCGCGTCGCGGGCGACAGCATGGCCGGTGCGCGCGGTGTGGGCGTGGCCGCTCGCGACCGGTGCCGTGACGGCCGGCGAGCTGGTCGAGCGCGACGGGGCCTTCGACCTCGTCGCGTTCGGTCTCGCGTGCACGAGCGGCTGCGCGATGGGGGCGTGGCTCGCCGTGCTCACCGTGCTCGTCGCGATCATGGCCCGGCGCCGCGGATGGAGCGTGCCCGCGCGGTTGCGTCCGACGCCGCGCGCCACCGCCGTGCTCGCCGCGGCGAGCGTGCTCGCTGTCGTGGTGGTCGCCCTCGGCTGGCGCGTGCTGGACGTCGTGCTCGCGGTCGTCGCGGAGCACCCGCTCGATTATCCGCAGGTCGGGACGCAGCTCGGTCGCGCGGGGGTGCTGCTCGCAGCGCCCGTCGGCGTGATCGCGGTGGTCCTGCTCGCGTTCCCGCTCGCGCGTCGACTCGAGCAGGGCGCGCGCGCGCTGACGGCCCTGCGGCTGTCCGGGCTCGCCGGCGTCGCGGCGGTCGCGATGCACTTCGGCAGCGGTCCGTTCGTCGTCTACTTCGGGCCCGGCGTCGCGCTCGGGCTCGTCGTGCTCGCGGCGATCGTCGCCTCGCTGTGGTTGCCGGCATCACGATCGGGCTCGGCGGGTCTGTTCGCGTGCGCCTTCGCGATCGGCGTGGTCGTCGTGGGCTCGCTGGCGCTGCGCCACCCGAGTGCACGCGCGCTCCTGCTGCACCACGGCCGGCTCACGCCGACGATCGTCGAGCTCGGCATCGGCGGGCTCGACGGCGACGACGACGGCGAGCTTCCACCGTGGCTCGGCGGGGGCGACTGCGACGACGACGATCCGCGCATCGGCATCGCGATGGTGGAAGTTCCCGGCAACGGCATCGACGACAACTGCTGGGGCGGCGAGCGGACGGAGCCGGACGAGCGCAAGCCGGCGGTGGTGGACGGGCCGCGTCCACCCATCGTGCTCGTCACGATCGACACCGTGCGGCCCGACCGGCTCGAGCTCTACGGCGCGCAACGCCCGACGATGCCGGCGCTCGCGAGCCTCGCGAAGAGAGGCGCTTGGTTCGAGCGCGCGTACGCGCCGGCAAACCACACGTTCTACGCGATGACGGCGATGCTCGCGGGCCAGTCGACCGAGCGCATGCTCGTGCCTGCGTCCGGCGTTCTGCCCGGCGTGAAGTACACGCGCTGGCTGCCGCAGCGCCTGCGCGACCTCGGATACCGCGTCGTCGCGATCGCGCCGCCGCTCGTGCAGGACGGCAAGCTGTCGCTCGCGGACATGCGCGTCGACGAGATCGACGTGGGTCCGTTCGACAGCGGCGCGAAGAACCGCGGCACCGTGGCGCGACAGGTGGCCGATGCCGCGATCGAGCGCATCGATACGTGGACGGGCGAGCGCCCGCTCGCGCTGTGGATCCACTTCATGGATCCGCACGCGGTGCACGAGGGGCCCGTCCGTTTCCCGGTCGAGGACGTCCGCGATGCCTACGACAACGAGCTCTCGTGGGTCGACCTGCACCTGTCGCGCGTGCTCGCGGCCGTGGAGAAGCGCTTCGGGGCCGACGCGCTCGTCGTCGTCACCGCGGATCACGGCGAGTCGTTCGGAGACGACGGCGCGTGGGGTCACGGCTTCACGCTGTACGAGCGCGAGATCCGGGTGCCGCTCGTCGTCGTGGGCACCGGCGTCGAGGCCGGTGCTCGCACCGCGCCCGTCAGCACGCTGTCGATTCCCGCCACCGTGCTCGCGCTGCTCGGCCAGCCGGCCGACCCGGCGCTCGCGCATCCGAGCCTCCTCGCCGAGGAGCGCGGACCAGTGGTCGCCGAGAACCCGGCATTTCTGTGGAACAGGTTGCGCATGGAGGCGGCGCTCGTCGACGGCGATCACAAGCTCGTCTGGTCCCGGACGACGAACACGCTCCAGCTGTTCGACCTCGCCGCGGACCCCGAGGAGCGCCGCAATCTCGCGGACATCGATCCCGTCACGCGCGATCGCATGCACGCAACGCTGCGCGACGCGCTCGAAGCCGGGCTCTGAGCGAACTGCCCAGGCAATCTGCGCGATGTTTCGCGCTGGCGATCTCGTCCCCGATTCCTCAGATTGATGCGATGGACACTCGACGCTCTCGCTGGATGGTCGCGATCGCGATGGTGGCTGCCTGCGGCACCGACACGGGCCGGCGCGACGATGCCGGCGCGAGTGCGTCCATCGGCAGTCTGTCCGGCATCTCCGACGGTGGCGACACCGCGGGCGACGAGACGGGCGGCACCGCCGACGACGACGGCGACCTCGACGGTGGCACGCTGATCCTCGATCTGCCGGGCGGCGCCGACGAAGGGCCGGGCATCGACGAGTGCGCCGAGGTGATCGAGGAGGCCGACGTCGGATTGCAGGGCGCCGACATCATCATCGTCATCGACAACTCCGTGAGCATGTTCAACGAGATCGAGGGCGTGCAGCAGAACATGAACGCCTTCTCGCAGCAGATCATCGCCGCCGACGTCGACCCGCACGTCGTCATGATCTCGGGCTTCGAGAACAACAGCGACTCCGGCATCTGCGTGCCGCCGCCGCTCGGCAGCGGCATGTGTCCCACCGCCGATCACAACCCGCCGACGTACTGGCGCGTGGGCAACTGGGTGGGCAGCCACAGCGCGCTGGCCCGCGTGGTGCAACACTATCCGGACTACGCGCCCACGATCCGCGACGGCGCCGCCACCCACGTGGTGGTCGTGACCGACGACGACTCCGACTGGACCGCGCAGCAGTTCACGAACGATTTCGTCGCACTGAACCCGAAGTTCGCCGACTTCGTGCTGCACGCGATCATCAACTCCACGAGCGGCACGTACAACGACCTCGCCGTGCAGACCGGCGGGCTCGTCGGCGATCTGAGCAGCAACGAGTTCCAGCCGATCTTCGACGCGCTCGCCGACACCGTGGTCGACACTGCCTCGCTCGCGTGCGAGTTCACGATCCCCGAGCCCGATGGCGGCGAGATCTTCGACGCCGACCAGGTCAACGTGCAATTCGACGACGGTCTCGGCGCCACCCTCGAGATCGGCTGGGTCGCGAGCGCAGCCGAGTGCGCCGGCGTGATGAACGGCTGGTACTACGACGACCCGGTCGCGCCCACGACGATCCTGCTGTGCCCGCAGACGTGCGACGCGATCCAGGGCTTCGCGCTCGCGCGCATCGGCATCGTGTTCGGCTGCGACACGGTGCCCGCGGGATAGAGCGTGGTACAACCCGGCGCCGATGGAGCTCGTCCGCATCGCTCGCCGACTCTCGCGTGACGTCGACGCGCTGCGCTTCGCCGCGCCCGTGGAGCACGTGTACAACCCGCTGGCGTACGCGGCCAAGCCCCACGAGGACTACCTGCGCCGCTACGGCGATGCGCCCGGTCGCGTGCTGCTCGTCGGCATGAATCCGGGCCCGTTCGGCATGGTGCAGACCGGCGTGCCGTTCGGCGATGCCACGCTCGTGCGCGACTGGCTCGGCATCCGCGGCGACGTCGCGAAGCCCGAGCGAGAGCACCCGAAGCGACCGATCGAGGGCTTCGCGTGCACGCGATCCGAGGTGAGCGGCTCGCGGCTGTGGGGATGGGCCCGCGATCGATTCGGCACGGCGAGCGCGTTCTTCGATCTCTTCTTCGTCGCGAACTACTGCCCGCTCGCGTTCCTCGAGGACAGCGGCCGCAATCGCACACCGGACAAGCTGCCGGCCGCCGAGCGCGAGCCGCTGTACGCCGCGTGCGACCGCGCGCTGCAGGCCCAGATGACGGCACTGCAGCCGCGATTGGTCGTGGGCATCGGCGGATTCGCACTCGACCGCGCACGTCCGATCGCGGACGCGCTCGGCATCCCCGTCGGCACGATCCTGCATCCGTCGCCCGCGAGCCCACGGGCGAACCGCGGCTGGGCGGCGGAGGCGGAACGGGAGCTGCGAGCGCTCGGCGTCGATCTGCCACGCGCGACGTGATCGCATCGCGCCGTCGCGCGAAGCGTGATACGAAGGGCGTCCACGACGATGGTGGACGACGGCGAGCCCACCGAGCCCGCAGAGCCCGGCGCGAAGACGCATCCGCGCTTGCCGTCGCATCAACAAACGGATGCGCCGCCGCCGAAGAAGCCGCGTACCGTCGAGCCGCACGCGCACGGCAAAGCGGCCCAGGTGTCGATGGCGGAGCTGCTGGTCGGCTCCGTGCTGGCCGAGCGCTACAAGCTGATCGCGAAGATCGGCGAGGGCGCGATGGGATGGGTGTTCCTCGCGGAGCACACCGACATCGGCAAGAAGCTCGCGATCAAGGTGATGCGGCCGTCACTGTGTCGCCTGCCCGAGGCGGTGCGGCGTTTTCGGCGTGAGGCGAGAGCGGCGACGCAGGTCGGCAGCAAGCACATCGTCGACGTCACCGACTTCGGCACCACGCCGAGCGGCGCCGTGTTCTTCGTGATGGAGTGGCTGGAGAACGGCGAGGACCTCGGCACCGCGCTCAAGCGTGACGGACGCTTCGAGTGGAAGCGCGTGCAGAAGATCCTGCTGCAGCTGTGCGACGCGCTGCAGGCCGCCCACGACGCCGGCATCATCCATCGCGACGTCAAGCCCGCGAACTTCTATCGCCTGCCGATCGGCGACGAGCCCGACTTCATCAAGGTGCTCGACTTCGGCATCGCCCGGCTCGCGAACCCCAACGACAGCATCGTCACGCAGACGGGCGTCGTCATGGGCACGCCGGACTTCATGGCGCCCGAGCAGGCCCAGGGTCGCCACGTGGACCAGCGCGCGGACATCTACTCGCTCGGCGCCACCGCGTGGGCGCTGCTCGTCGGCAAGCCACCGTTCTCGGGCAAGAACGAGTACGACGTCATCTACAAGCACCTCAACGAGACCCCGCGCCCCCCGAGCATGATCGTGCGCGACGTCCCCGAGTGGCTCGACGCGGTGATCCTGAAGGCCATGGCGAAGGAGCCCGACGACCGCTACGCGTCGATGGCCGACCTCGGCCGCGCGCTGCGCAACGACCCATCGGAGAAGAGCACCGAGCGCGGCCGCGCCGAGCGCTCGAGCGCCTCGCGCAGCGCCGACCGAGCGCCGGCCCCCCACGCGATCGCGACGTGGATGCTGATCGTGGGCGCGCTCGCGCTCGCCGGCATCGGCGGCCTCGCGGTGTACCTCGTGGCCGGTTAGATCTCGAGCGGTCCCGTCGAGTTCTGTCCGTAGCTCGTGATGTCGAGGCCGAGCTTCTGGCCGATCGACAGCATGAGGTTGTCGAGCGGGACGTCGCCGAACTGCAGGTGCCGCCCCGTCTCGATCTGCCCCCCGAGCTTGCCGGCGACGAGCACCGGCATGTTCGTGTGCGCATGCGAGTTGCCGTCCTCGATCTCGCTGCCGAAGAAGATGCACGAGTTGTCGAGCACCGACCCGCCCTCCTCGCCCTCCGGCGAGTTCTTGAGCTCCGTGAGGAAGTAGGCGAGCTGCTCCACCTCCCAGCGGTCGATGATGCGCAGTCGATCGAAGTTGGTCTGCTGGTTGTTGTGGTGCGACAGATAGTGGTGACCACCCGGCGCGCCGATGAAGCCGAAGTCGCGGTTCGAGCCGCCGTTCTCCATCATGAACGTGATGGCGCGCGTGCGATCGCACTGCATCGCCTTCACCATGATGTCGGACATCAAGCGCACGTGCGCAGCGTAGTCCTGGAAGTCCGTGCTGAAATCCCCCAGCTCGCACGCCGGCGCCGTGCTCTCGGCCGTCACGCGATTCTCGAGGTCGCGCACCGAGTCGAGGTACTCCTCCACCTTCACCTGATCCGTGTGGCCGAGCTTCGCCTTCAGCGCCTCCGCGTCGGACAATGCGTAGTCGAGCACGGAGAGCCGCCGGGCCTTTCGACGAGCGAGCTCGGCCGCGGTCGCCTGCGGATCGAAGCCGGCGAACAGCAGGTCGAAGGCGGTCGCGGGCGCCGTGAGCTTCGGGATCGGCGTGTTGCCCCGCCACGAGATGTTGCGGATGTACGCGCAGCTGTAGCCGCTGTCGCAGTTGCCGACGTTGCCGCCACCCTCGGTGCCGAGCTGCAGCGACGCCATCGTCGTCTGCGTGCCGATCGCGTCCGCGTACATCTGATCGAGCGTCGTGCCGTTCGTGATGTCCGTCTCGGACAAGTTCACGAGCGTGCACGACAGGAAGCAACCCGTGCCGCGCGCGTGATCGCCGGGCGCGCTGAACTGTCCCGCCGTGTTGTCGAGCCCGCTGAGCACGAGGATGTCGGACTGCAGCGGTGCGAGCGGCTCGAGGATGTACGGCAGCGTGAAGTCCGTGCCGGTCGTGGACGGCGTCCAGTCCACCATGTGGATGCCACACGGCACGTACACGGCGACGAATCGCAAGGGCGGTGGATCGGCGGCCAGCGCCTTGCGCACGGGCGTCATCGCCTCGAGCCACGGCAGGCCGATCATGACGCCCGCACCACCACCGAGGAACGCACGACGTGAGAGCGATGTCCTTCGAAGGTTCACGGCGACGCCTCCTCTCCACGACGCATGCGGAACATCTCGCTGGTGACGAGCTCGATCACCAGATCCTCCAGGGTGAAATCCGAAGCCATCAGGTTCGTCCGCACCTCGTCGATGTACGGCAGGTCGGACGCCGTGACGCCCCGCCCGAGCGCGTACGTGAGCGTGTGGCGAATCGTGCAGCTCGCGAAGTCGTCGCTCTCGGCGAGCAGCTGCCCCATGCCCAGCGCGTCCTCGAACGCGGGGCCGTTGCTCGGCAGATTGCCCGATGCGTCGATCGGCTTGCCACCGTCGATCGTGCGGTACGCACCGACCGGGTCGTAGTGCTCGAGCCCGAGGCCGAGCGGGTCGATCGTGTCGTGGCACACTGCGCACTCGGGATTGGCGCGGTGCGCTTCGAGCTGCTCGCGCACCGACGTGTTCGGATCGAAGTCCGGTGGATCGGCGTCGACCCCCGGCGGCGGTGGTGACGGTGGGATGCACAACAGCTGCTCGAGCACCCACTTGCCGCGCTTGACGGGCGACGTCACCTGCGGGTGCGAGAGCACCGTCATGAGGCCGGCCTGCGTGAGCAGACCGCGGCGCGGCGTGTCGCCCAGCGTCACCTCGACGAAGCCCGTGCCCTGCGGCGCGGGCAGCCCGTAGTGCGCGGCGAGTCGCGCGTCGACGTACGTGGTGTCGGACGTGAGCAGCTCCCGGAGGCTGCGCCCCTCGGTGATGAAGGAGCGGAAGAACATCTCCATCTCCGTGCGCATCGAGGTGCGGAGCTCCTCGTCGAACGTCGGGAACATCGTGGGGTCCTTCGCGATGTTCGGCCCGATGGCGCGGAAGTACAGCCACTGGCCCGCGAAGTTGGCGACCAACGCCTCACTGCGCTCGTCGGCCAGCATTCGCACGACCTGGTCCTGCAGCTCCGCGGGATCGTGCAGGCTGCCGGCCTTCGCGGCGGCGAACAGCTCGTCGTCCGGCATGCTGCTCCACAGGAAGTACGACAGTCGCGATGCGAGCTCGTAGTCGCCGACCGGATGCGCCACGAGCGAGGTCGGATCGGCATCCAGCTCGACGCGGAAGATGAAGTGCGGCGAGACCAACACGTTCTTGAGCGCGAGCCGGACCGAGTCCTCCCATGTGTCGCCGTCGAGCCGCGCGGACTCGGCGAGCTCCACGAGCGCATCGACCTCGGCGATGGTCACCGGTCGTCGCCACGCGCGCTCGGTGAATGCGGCGAGCACCTGCCGCGTGCACTCGGCCTCCGCACCCGGCGTCGGTGTGCACGGCAGCAGCTTCGCTCGGATGTCGCCCGGGCCGGGCGGCAGGCCGGCGGGCCCGTCGATCTCGACCCAGTCGACGTAGAGGTTGCGATCGAGGCCCGCCGCCGCGTCGTAGAAGTCGTTGAGGAACGACACCACGACGGTGCGCGAGCCGGCCGCGAGCGCGATGTCGAACGTGTACGTCGCGGGCGTCGCTGCAACGGCATCGACGTCGAGCGTGCCGAGCGAGACGCCGTCGACCTCGACGGACATCTGCGGCAGCGCGGGCCCGGCCTGCTGACCGTAGGCACGCACGCGCAGCTCGTAGTCACCGGCGGTCTCCACGTCGAAGATCAGCGTGACGCCGCCGTTGCTCGTGAGCGCCCAGAACTCGCCGCTCGCGGAGCCGACGTCGGCCGTGCCGTCCTCGGCCTCGGATCGCTGCACGCCCGCGCCACCACCGGTGGCCGTGAACGCGGCCTCGAGCACGTTCTCCGCGGCGCGCTCGTAGAGCTCGAAGAGCAGCGGCGTCACGCTGAGCACGTCGGCGATGTTGTCGAAGCCGAAGCTGTGATCGTCGGCCGGGAAGTCGTCGGCCGGCGTGATCTGCAGCCCCCAGAACAGGTCGCGGATCGTGTTGTTGTACTCGACCCGATTGAGGCGATGCAGCGTGACGCGGCCCGGATCGCCGACCTCGTCGCCTTCGGTGTCGCCGCTGTCCGCCGCATCGTCGCCGTCGTCCGCCGTCGCGGCGTCGTCGTCCGCCGATCCGACGTCGTCGTCGCCACCGTCGCCGCGACCGCCGTTCAGGCCCGAGTAGCACCCGGAGCCCGTCGCGATCAGCGTCGTCAGCAGCGTCCCCAGTGCGCCACTCCAGCGCCTGCGAGCACGCATGTGTCCCGTTGCCATGGCCCCCACCCTCACCGACCAGAGTGGAGGCAGGCGCGCCGGAGGGGAATCGGAACCAAAGTGAGCACCGCGACTCCCATTTCGTAACGACGCGATGCACGACGCCACGACGAGCGCGTGCCGCAGGACACGATGGGATCACGCGAGGGGATCGCGCTGCAGCGTTCGCTCGATGCTCGATCGCGCGGGCTCGCGATCACCACGCGACGCCGAGCAGGGTCGGCTCGGGCCGCAATGCGACGCCGAAGCGCTCCTGCACCCGATCCGCGATCTCGTGCGCGAATGCGAGGAGCTCGCGTGTCGTGCCGCCGCCATGGTGCACGAGCGCGAGCGCGTGCCGGCTCGAGATGCCCACCGCACCCCGCCGTTCGCCCTTCGCGAAGCCGGCGCGCTCGATGAGCCACGCGGCCGCGAGCTTGGCCGCGCCGTGCGCAGCGGGGAAGCAGGGCACGTCCGCGGCGCTCGCGGCCAGGCCGGCAGCGACCGCCTGTGCGATCACGCGATCGGCGTGCTCGCGCGCGACGATCGGGTTCGTGAAGAACGACCCCACGCTGCGGCGGTTCTCGTCGTCGGCGCTCGGCACCATCGATTTCGCGCGACGCAACGCGAGCACCGTCTCGCGCACGTCGGCGAGCGACGGCGACGATCCGATCGCACGCTGCAGCTCGGGGTAGCGCAGCGTCGGCGCGCCGCCGGGGCGCAACGCGAGCTCCACCTCGAGCACGATCCATCGGTCCGGCTCTCGCTTGAACGCGCTGTCGCGGTACGCGAACTCGCACGCGTCGGGCGCGAGGACGTGCACTTCGTCGGTGCGGCGATCGAGCACGCGCACGCTCGCGATCGTCTCGGCCACTTCTTGACCGTACGCGCCGACGTTCTGGATCGGCGTCGCGCCGACGGAGCCGGGGATCCCCGACAGACACTCGAGCCCCGCCCAGCCGCGATCGATCGTCGATGCGACGAGCGGATCCCACGGCTCGCTCGCCGCCACGCGCATCGACACGCGACCATCGCCCTCCGCGACGTTCACGCCCCGCAACGCGAGCTCGATCACGAGCGCATCCACACCCTCGTCGGCGACGACGACGTTCGAGCCACCGCCGAGCACGACGACGCGTCGCTGGTTCGCGCGCGCATACTCGAGCGCGCGTCGCAGCTCGTCTTCGTCCCCGACGCGCACGAGCTCGCGCGCCGGACCGCCGAGCTCGAGCGTGGTCCGCCCCGCGAGCGGCACGTCGTGCTGCACCCGCAGGCTCAACGCCGGGCCCGCCTGCGCGCGCCCGACCTGCGGCGCAGCCGCGACTCCACCAATGCTCCCCACCGCAGGTACGCCGCGGCGCCGAGCAGCATGCCGCACACGGTGAACACGCCCATCACCTTGCCCTCGCCGATCTGCGCGAGACCGGTGCCGGGGCAGGTACCGGTGATCGCCCACCCCGTACCGAACAACGCAGCGCCGAGCACGAGCCCGGGCTTCATCGGCTTCGTTTGGATGTCGGCCGCCCAGCGTGCGAGCGGGCCGCCGCGTGCACGCCGGATCACACCGAGCCCGAGCCCCGCGACCACGACCGCCACGCAGAGGACGCCTGCGAGATGGAAGTCTTCGAGCAGGAACATACCCGCGATCGCATCGTAGTCCGTTGCGCCGACTCGGCTGAGCACGAAGCCGAACAACACGCCGAAAGCGAGCGTCATGGCGGGCTTCACGGCGCCTCCCCGAACAGGACGTGGGTGACGAGCACGCCGGTCAGGATGAACACGCTGGTCGCAATCCACGAGCTCTTCGCCAGCAACGCAGTTCCGACGATGCCGTGCCCCGACGTGCAGCCGTTCGCCAGGCGCGAGCCGAAGCCGAGCAGCACACCGCCCGTGGTGAACGCGAGCACCGACAGCGCGAGATCATCGGTCACTCGCTGCGTGAACATGCCCATCTCCACGGTCGGTGCGGAACCGCCCGCGAGGTGCGACGCCAAGAAGCCGCCGGCGACGATCCCGACGATGAACGGCAGGCGCCACGAACGGCGCACTTTCGGGTCGAACGGAGCCGCGCACGCATCCGCGAATCCAGTGGAGACGCCCAGCAGATTTCGGGTGGCGATCAGGAATGCGAGCACGAACACACCGATCGCGAGACCCCCGGCCCAGAACGGCCAACGCTCCACGAATACCGCGGACCACATCTTGACCTCTCGCTTTTGTATAGCAGAACGCAGCTCGGTCGATACGACGGCGCCGACGACGAGCGCCGCGGTCGCACGGGCCGAGGGCGCACGAAATGGTGGTAGGGTACTCCAGAGGTCATTGGGTCATGGACGGTGTGACGTCGAAACCCGCCGGAGATCGGAACCGGCCGGACCTGCGGGAAGCGATCCTGCAGGCGAGCCTGCAGCTCGGCACCGAGATCGGTGAAGAGGGCGTCACGATGCGAGCCATCGCCGCCCGCCTCGGCGTCAGTGCGACCGCGCTCTATCAGCACTTCGACGGCAAGAGCGCCATCCTGCGCGCCATCCGGTTCTACGGCTTCGACTTGCTCGACGCGCGCCTCGAGCCGGCGCATCGCGTCGCCGATCCGGTCGAGCGTCTGCGCGGGGAGTCCATCGGGTACATCCTGTTCGCGCGGGAGAACCCGTGGCTGTACCGCCTGCTCTTCCTCGAGGAGCAGCTCGACTGGTCGAAGTTCAGCGACACCGAGCGCGCCCGCATCCAAGCGATGCACATGCGCACGCGCAACGCGTTCGACGAAGCGATCGCCGCCGGCCGCTTCCGCAAGGACCTCGACGGCATCGCGGGGCCGCTGCTCATGTGGGCCGCCAACCACGGGCTCGCGTCGTTGATCCTCGGCGGCCGCATCAGCGAGCGGCACCCGGCGTTCCCCGTGCGCGACGAGCAGGACTTCCTGCACGCCTTCGTCGACAGCATCCTGCGCGGGTTCGGTTAGCCCCGCTCGTTCTCAGAGAGACGAGTCGGGCCGCGTCGCGGTGCGGCCGATGAGGCCCACGACGATCAGCCCGAGCCCGCCGAACGACAGGATCGTCTTCGTGATGGGCGGCAGCCCCGACACCGCCGGCACGTCGGCGAAGTACGGCATGAGGAAGCCCGCGAGGCCCATCACGACGCCGAGGTACATCAAGAACTTGAAGAACCCGAACACGATTGCACTCTCCATCCCCTGCTAGCACCGTTGCCGCTCCGCGACAAGTTCACGTCGGTCCGAGCACGCGCGCTCGCAGCGAGCGTGCCCAGCTGTCGAGGTTGGACATCGTGCTCTCGAGCAGCGCATCGGACTCCGCGAGCTTGGCGAGCTGCTCTTCGATGAGCTGCTTGGCCCGGCGAATCCGGCTTCGCACCGTGCCTTCGGGCATCTCGAGCACCTCGGCGAGCTCGGACGCCTCCATGTCTTCCCAGTAGTACAGCTCGAGCACGATCTGGTGCTCGAGCGGGATGTGCCGCAGCGCCTGCAGCATGAGCGCCTGCTCGCGGCCCTGGGCGAGCAACGTGGTGGGCGAGAGCCCGAGGTCGAAGACCGACGTGACCCCGAAGTCGAGCCGATCGCTCTCTCGCTTGCGCGTGCGCAGGTGGGAGCGCAGCACGTTGTGCGCCACGCCGAACAGGTACGTGCGAAAGCTGGAGTGGCCTTGGAACCGCTCCTTGCCCTCCGTACAGGCTGCGAACGTGCGCTGGACGAGGTCGTCGACGTCGCGATCGATCTTGTTCGCGAAGAAGCGGCAGATGCTGTCGAAATGGCGCTCGAACAGCTCGCTGCCGGCCTTGCGATCGCCGCTGCGCCACGCTTCGAGCAGCTCGAGATCGGTCGACACGCGCTGTGGCATAGCCTAGCAGGCCGCGGCAGAATGCAGTGACCCCCATGTCCGACACGCCCCCGGAGTCGCCGCCGGCCGGTGGACCTGCGGCGGCGAGCCCGGACGGAACGCCGGCGCTCGGGCCCCCGCCGGAGGTCTTCGGCCGCGCGGGCATCCGCGCCCGTGCGTTCGCGAAGCTGTTCCCCGAGGAGGGGGGCAGCGGCGCCGACGAGGCCGTGCTCGCGACCGAGCCGGCCGCGATCGCCGGGACGATCGCCGAGGTGCCGGAGCAGATCGGCCGATTCCGTGTCGTCGGTCGCATCGGCGGCGGCGGCATGGGGCTGGTCGTGCGGGCCCACGACTCCGAGCTCGACCGCGACGTCGCGATCAAGCTCTTGCGCCCCGAGCTGCGGGCGACGGGGTCGGCCGGCAGCGTCGGGCCGGCACGCCTGCTGCGCGAGGCCCAGGCCATGGCGCGGATCGACCACCCGAACGTCATCACGGTGCACGAGGTCGGCACGGTCGGCGATCAGGTCTTCATCGCGATGGAGCTCGTCGACGGGCAGACGCTCGGGGCGTGGGTGCGCGAGCGCAAGCGACCGTGGCGCGAGGTGCTCGACGTGTTCCTGCGGGCCGGCGACGGCGTGGCGGGTGCGCATGCGGCCGGTGTCGTGCACCGCGACTTCAAGCCGGACAACGTGCTCGTCGGTCGCGACGGCCGGGTGCGGGTCGTCGACTTCGGGCTCGCCCGTGCCGTCGGTGCGCCGATCGACGTGACGGTGTCCGAGCCCTCGCATGCGACGGCCGACACCGCCGACCCGATGCGCTCGCCGCTGACGCGCACCGGCGCGGTGATGGGCACGCCCGCGTACATGTCGCCCGAGCAGTACATGGGCGAGGCCGCCGGCGAGCGCTCGGATCAGTTCTCGTTCTGCGTCGCGCTGTGGGAGGGGCTGTTCGGCACGCGCCCGTTCCAGGGCACGAACATCACCGACCTCGCGGCCGCGGTCGTCGGCGGCAAGCTGGGCGAGCCGCCGACCGACGTCGCGCCGCGCTTCGTCGTCGTCGCGCTACGCCGCGGATTGGCCCGCGATCCGGCCGCCCGCTTCGACTCGATGGCGGATCTGCTCGCGGCCTTGCGTCGCGATCCGGCCCGTCGGTGGCGGCGCGTCGCCGCGGTGGCCGGCATCGCAGCCGCGGCCTCGCTCGCCGGGTTCGCGGTCGCGCGCTCCGACGACGCGGGCTGCGACGACGTGGCGAAGCGACTCGAGGGCGTGTGGGACGCACCGGCCCACGACGCGGTGCGCACGGCGATCCTCGCGACGGCGGCTCCGTTCGCGGAGCGCTCGTGGTCGTCGGTGGAAGGGCTGCTCGACGGGTACGCCGGCACATGGCGTGAGCTCGCAACGCAGGCGTGCGCGGGCGGTCGCGTGGGCGAGGCCGAGGGTCGTGAGCTCGCGGCCCGGCGCATGCGGTGCCTCGATGCTCGGCTGGCGGAGCTCGACGGGCTCGTGGATCTCCTCGCGACCGCCGATGCGGCGATGGCGATCAACGCAGTCGATGCCGCGACGCGGCTGCCGGATCTCGGCGGTTGCTCCGATTCGCAGCGGCTCGCAGCGTGGCACGACGCGCCCGATCCCGCGGCGCGCGAGCGACTGCAGCAGGCCCGCACCCGGCTCGCGCGCGCGGGAGCCGAGGGCGCGATCGGGCACTACAAGGACGCGACCGTCATCGCGCAGGAAGTCGTCGACACGGCGACCGAGCTCGAGGACCCCGCGCTCGAGGCAGCCGCGCTGCTCGTGCGCGGCCAGAACGAGGAACGCAGCGGCGCACCGGTCGAGGCCGAGGCCACGCTGCGTCGCGCGGTGGAGCGAGCAGAGGCGGCCGAGGATCACGGCACGCGCGCGCAGGCGTTGATCCACCTCGTGTACATCGTCGGCGACGCGAAGAACGAACAACGCCACGCGGAGGCGCTGGCGTTCGCGGCCGACGCGGGCGCGGTGCTGCGCGTGATCGGGGCCGATCCGCTGTTGCGCGCGCAGCTCGACAACAACCTCGCGGTCGCGGCGAAGCGAGCCGGAAATCTCGACGAGGCGCGCAAACACTCCGAGGCCGCGCTGGCCGCCTACGAGGAGCTGTTCGGCGAGCAGCACCCGTCGACGCTGCGCGCACTCGTCAACCTCGGGAACGTGATGCGCACGCAGAAGCGATTCGCGGAGGCCGAAGCGATCCTGCGCCGCGCCGACGAGGGCTCACGGCGCGTGCTGGGCGACGATCATCCACTCGTCGCACTCTCGGCCTCGAACCTCGCGATCACCTTGGCCAAGGAGAACCGCCCGCGGGACGCGGTACCCGAGTTCCGGCGCTCGCTCGAGATCCGCACGAAGAACGATCCGAACCACCCGGACGTCGCGAAGGCCCACTACAACCTCGCGACCGCGCTGCAGGAGATCGCGGCGTACGACGAGGCGATCGATCACTACGAAGCTGCCATCGCGCTGCTCGAGAAGCTCGGCTCGCCCGAGGCTGCGTCGTTGCAGTCGCTCGGCGGGCTCGGCGAGGCCGCGCTGCGGGCAGGTCGCGACGAGCTCGCCCGCTCCGCGCTCGACCGCGCGCTGGTGCTGCACGAGCGCGAGAAGGACGAGGTGGGCGTCGCCCTCGTGCGCACCGAGCTGGCGATGCTCGCGATCGGACACGACCCCGAGCGCGCGCTCGTCCTCGTGGGCCAGGTGCGGCCGTGGCTCGACGCGCAGCTCGCCGAGGGGCCGCCGAACGCGACCGAGACGCGGATCCGAGACACCCTCGCCGTCGTGCAGGCGCTCGCCGACAGCGAAGTGCTGCTGCGCACGGCCGTCCGTCGGGGTCGGTGATCGTCCGGCCCCGGTGCGGCACTACCTGCGCCGGCATGCTGCGCGGCTCGATGCTCGTCCTCGCCCACCTCGCCGTCGGGATCGCGCTCACAGGTCTGCGCCCGCCCGCGGACGAGGCGCCGACGCACGAGCGCATCGAGGACACGGGTGCACGCCGCGCCGCGCTCCAGCTCGCGCGCGCCCGGGTGGAAGCGCTGCTCGGTCGGCACGCGCAAGCCACCGTGAGCGCGCAGTCGGTCGTCGACGAAGCCGTCCGGCTCGAGCTGCCGAAGTTGGAAGCGATGGCGCTCGTCGTACGTGGACAGAACGAGGAGCGCCGCGGATCGATCGCGGTCGCCGAAGCGACGATGCGACACGCCGCCGACGTCGCGGAGCTCGTCGCGGATCACTCGACGCGCGCGGAGGCGCTCGTGCACCTCGTCTTCCTCGTCGGCGATGCGAACGATCCGGCCCGCCGCAGCGAGGCGCTCGCGATCGCAGCCGACGCCGCCGCGGTCCTGCGCGTAACCGAGCCCGACGGTGTCCTGCGCGCTCAGCTCGATCACAACCTCGCCGTGGTGGCGAAGCGCGCGGGCGATCTCGATCTCGCGCGCACGCACGCCGAGCACGCGCTCTCGCGGTTCACCGTGATCCACGGCGACGATCACCCGTCGACGCTGCGCGTGCTCGTGAACCTCGGCAACATCCTGCGCGGGCAGGACCGGCTCGCCGACGCCGAGGTGTGCCTGCAGCGGGCCTCCGACGGGTTCGAGCGCGCGTTCGGGCCGACCCATCCATTGCTCGCGTCGGCGCTGTCGAACCTCGCGATCACGTACGCGCAGCAGAAGCGGCCGACCGAGGCGGTGGCGGCGTTCCGGCGCGTGCTCGAGATCCGGTTGGCGAACGATCCGGATCACCCCGACGTCGCGAAAGCGCACTACAACCTCGCGCGCGCGCTGCACGACGCCGCCGCCTACGACGATGCGCTCGCCCACTACGAGCACGCGCTCGCGCTGCGTCGCGATGCAGGCGCGACCGACGACGCGCTCGCCGACCTGCGCGCCGCGATTGCGAAGACACGCGCCGCGCTGGGCTAGGCCCCCGTGCTCGTCGCGTCGCCCGTCGTGCTGCCGGTCGGATCGATCGTCGTCGTGCCCGTCGCGTCACCCGTCGTGCCGTCGCCGGTCGTCGTGCCGGCAACGTCGACCTCGCAGTAGCCGCGGATGGTGCAGCGCGCGGCGGGATCGCAACAGGCCGCGTCGTCGAAGCACCACACGGCTTCGTCCATCGGGCCCACGCACTCGCTCACGCACGCGAACGCCCCGCGGTGATTGTCGGCGTACGGGGCGACGCAGAACAGGCCGTCGCACGCGTCGGTGCCCTGGCACTGATCGTCGGGCCCGTCGCTCGATCCGCCGCTCGACACCTCGTCCGTGACGTTCGCGCTCTCGGAGCCGGCCGTATCCGCCGCGTCGTCGTCGTCGTCGTCGCCGTCGCCGAACGTCGTGCTCGTCGTGGGGTCGTAGACGATGCAGCCGTCGTCGCCCTCGCAGCCCGGGTCGCCGCAGTTGCAGCCCGCCTCCACGAGGGCGAGCACGAGCCCGACACACGACCATCGCAGGTCAACCACTGGAACCTCCCGTGCTCGCATCCGTGCTCGCATCCGTGCTCGTGCCCGTGTCGGTACCCGTGCCGGTGTCCGTGCCGCTGTCGGACTCCGTGCCGCCGTCGGTGCTCGACTCGGGCGCCGCGCCCTCGCTCGTCGCGTCGTCGCCACTGGTGTCGATGCCCGAGTCCACGTCGCCGTCGATCATACAGTACCCACGCGGGCCGCAGTGGGCCGCCGCGTCGCAGCACGACGCGTCGTCGAGGCACCAGCTCTCCTCGTCCATCGTGGGGACGCACGCCGACTGGCACTCGAACGTGCCGATGTCGCCGTTGAAGCTCGCGGCGCACACGAGATCGCCACCGCACTGCGAGCTCTCTTCGCACGTGTCACCGGGGCCGCCCGTCTCGCAGGCCTCGCCCTCGGTGTCCTCGCACATCCCCGCGGGGACGTCGTCGTCCATGTAGTCGGTCAGCGAGTCGGCGGAGCATCCGACGACGAGCATGCCGAGCCAAGCCAAGTTCAAGCGCATGCGCCAACGATAGCGCACCTCTGCCGCGATGCCCGGCGCGCACGACCCCCGCGGGATGGATCGGAGCGACGATCGGTCGCAGCTCGATCGTGCGGACTTCGGCGGGCACTACCGTCGATTCGGCCGCGCATCGGGCTCCAGCGCAGTGCCGGTCGTACCGCTGTCGCTCGTGCTGCCGCCGTCGCTCGTGCCGGTGTCGCTCGACGTGCTCCCCGTCACCACGCCGCTCGATTCCGACTCGCTGCCGGTGTCGGGGTCGATGCCCGTGGTCGTGGCGCTCGCCGGCACGCAGTAGCCACGGCCCTGGCAGACCGAGCCGTCCGAGCAGCACGACGCGTCGTCGAGGCACCAGCGCGTCTCGTCCATGTCGGCGATGCACGACAGGCTGCAGTCGAAGCGGCCGATGTCGCCGTCGAAGCTCGCGATGCAGAAGAGCCCGTCGGCGCACTGTTCGGTCGCCGCGCAGCCGTCCTGCTCGGCGCCCGACGACGTGCATGCGTCGTTGTCGGTCTCGCCGCAGTTGCCCGACGGCACGTCGTCCGGGATGTACTCGCTGTCGCTCACGTTGGAGCTGTCCGCACCGGGAGCGAAACAGCTCCCGAGCGCGAGCGTCGTCGCAATGACGAGTCGTCTCATCGTGCGCCTCCGGTGGTCGTGCCGTCGCCCGTCGTGCCGTCGCTCGTCGTGCCTTCGTCCGTCGTGCTCGTGTCGCTCGTCGTGTCACTCGTAGTGCCGTCGCTCGTCGTGGTCCCGGTCGCCGCCGGCGGCAGGCAGTAGCCGCGTTGGCTGCACACCGAGTCGATCTCGCAGCACGCCGCATCGTCGACGCACCAGCGGGTCTCGTCCCTGTCGGGGATGCAGGCCGCACGGCACTCGAATTCGCCGATGTCACCGTCGAACGTGGCCATGCACACCTCGCCCGCGTCGCAGTCGATCGACCCCTCGCACTCGTCGTCGCTCGCGGCGGTGACGGGGCCGTCGTCGTCGTCCGCGGGCATGGTGTCCGGGTCGCAGTCGGCGTCGCCGCTCTCGCTCATGCAGCTGCCGGACGGCACGTCGTCGTCGACGTAATCGCCGGCGCTGTCCAGATCGTCGCCGCACGCGGCCGCGAGCCCGATCGTCGCAAGGAGGATTCGCTTCGTCATGGTCCCGTCCCGCTGGTGTCCGCGCTCGCCTCGACCGGCATGCAGTAGCCGCGCTCGGCACACACGGAGTCGGCGTTGCAGCACGCGTCGTCGTCGAGGCACCAGCGCGTCTCGTCGCGATCGGCGATGCACGACGCCGTGCACTCGAACTCGCCGATGTCGCCGTCGAACGTCGCGATGCACGACTCTCCGTCGCCGCACTCGAGCGTCGACTCGCACGTGCCGGCGACCTCGGCGGTCGACGCATCGTCGCTCGCCGCGGAGTCGGTGTCGCACTCGCCGGTGTCGCTCATGCAGCTGCCCGACGGGACGTCGTCGTCCATGTACAGGTCGTCGCTCTCGCGGGCGTCTTCCTTGCACGCGGACACCACGAGGAGCCCCGCCGCCAGGCATTGCGTCGACCCACGCACCATGGGCCCAGGATAGCGCGGAAGAGCCCCGAGGCCCGCGATCTGTGGGGTGCGACACACGTGAGCGCGCGCCGGGATCGCACCTCGATCGTGCGGCCCGGGGCGGGCACTACCGCCAGCGGACCCCATGGCTTCGACTCGCCTCCATCCCCATCGCGCGCTCGTGCATCCCCTGTGGGTGGGCGCGCTCGTCGTGCTCGCGCTCAACGATCACTGGTGGAAGTACGACGATCTGCTGCCCGCGGCCGTCACGGGCAAGCTCAGCGACTTCGCCGGCTTGCTGGTGGCGCCGGTGCTGCTCGCCGCGATCGTCGGCGTGCGGCGCCGCGCGGGCCTCTTCGCCGCGCACGTCGCGGTGGGCGTGGTGTTCACCCTGATCCAAGTGTCGCGGTCCTTCGCCGACGCCTGGTCCGCACTCATGGACCTCGTCGCGATGCCGTGGGTCATCACGAGCGATCCGACCGACCTCGTCGCGCTGCCGATGCTCGCGCTCGGCATGCACGTGTACCCGCGCGCGATGCAGCGCGCCGCTTCGGCCAGCCTGCGTCGTACCGGCGAGCTCGCGGGCGCGGCGGTGGGCCTCGTGTGCTGCGTCGCCACCAGCCGGCCGGAGCCGGGCGAGCTCGTGTATTCGCCGATCGATGCGGACGTCTACATCAACAACGACACCGACGAGGAGCTCGTCGTGCGGATCCGTTCGCTCGCGAGCGACGTCGTCGTCGACTGCGAGACCGTCGCGAGCGACCCCGGGCGCTTGCTGGCCGCGCCGCTCTTCGACACCGCCGAGAGCTGGACCGTGCCGGCGGAAGCGAACGTCGCGGTGCACCCGACCCCGACGCTCGAGCTGTCGCGCGGCTGCCATGCGGCCATCGTCGACGCCGACGGCTGGCCGTCGCGCCTCTTGTTCTGGCGCTCCGGTCAGCCGGCGCGCACGCAGGTCGCCGGCCTCGGCATCGATCCCGCGGCGCCGGGCTGGGTCCGCATGGCCCGCGACGACGACGATCGCGGCGTGTTCGATGCGGAGATGGACATCGTGTTCGAGCTCGAGGACGCGCCGTCCGGCGAGGGCGCATGCGCGGTGCAGGACGACGGCGATCGCAACGAGTGGAGCGGCGACGTGCCGCTCGGTGCGTGGTGGATCGCCGCGCTCGAGGACGGCCTCGACGGGTGCACCGCGTTCGGGCTCGCGGCGTCGCACGACAGCACCGAGAGCGTGCGCTGGTACCTGTGTACGCCCGAGCTGGAGCTGCCGTTCGCGGTGGGCGATGCGGTCGCGATCACGAACCTCTACGACCTGGGGGTCGAAGGCGTGCGCGTGAGCGCCATCGACTTCGCGACGAACGACCCCGTGTTCCCGGCGCGCGAGCTCGTCGTGAGCCGCGGCTCGCAGCCCGCGAGCATCGCCGATCTCTCGACGTCGTTCGTCGCCGAGTTCGACTGCCCGTTCACCGTCGATTCGTGCGGCACCGTGGCCCGCGCCGGCATGCTCGTCGTCGGCGGCTCGGGCTGGCCGAGCCGGGAGATCGCGGCCGGCGAGACCGCGTTGCTCGAGCACGACAACGGCGCGGTGATCCGCATCGCGCTCGCGCACGGTCAGGACCGCGAGGTCGTCGACGACGAGTGCGCGCTCGGACCCGCGGGTGCCGGCACCGATGTGGAGATCGCGGCGAGCTACATCGGCGCGGCCGACTGATTCGACGAGGACACGACCATGACCTTGCAACGCACCATCCTCCACTCGTTCGGCATCGCGGTGCTCGGCGTCGCGATCGCATGCGGCGGCGACGACTCGGCCGAAGGCGACTTCTCCGGTGACGGCGGCCCGAGCGTGGGCCAAGGCGGCGCCCAGGACTTCGGCCAGTTCCGCTCGATCCTCGAGGCCGGCGAGATCCCCGGCCCCGAGACCCTCGACGACGTCGGCTTCTTCAACGAGCACAAGGTCGAGCTGCCGAAGGCGAGCTGCGGCGACGACGTGTGCCTGCACGGCCAGCTCGGCGTGCTCGGCAACATGATCTCCGGCTCGAACTGCACCATCGTGCTGCTCGGTATGAACACCGCGCTCGATCCCGACGCGATCGAGCGCCCACCGCTCAACCTCGCGATCGTGGTGGACGCGAGCGGCTCGATGACCGGCGAGCCGATCGAGTACCTGCGCGAGGGCCTGTATCGCATGCTCGACGAGCTGCAGCCCGAGGATCGCATCTCGCTCGTGTCGTTCTCCGACGACGCGCGCGTGCTCGCCGAGGCGATCACGGGCGATCGCACGACCGACCTCACGCTCGCGATCGACGACATCCATGCCAGCGGCAGCACCAACATCTACGACGGTCTGCGCACGGGCTACGACCTCGTCGCCGCCCACGCGGAGCCGGGGCTGCAGAACCGCGTGATCCTGCTTTCCGACGGCGAGGCGACGGCGGGCATCACGAGCACCGCGAAGCTCGTGGCGATGAGCGAGTCGTACAACACCGCGGGCGTCTCGCTCACCACCGTCGGCATGGGCACCGACTTCGATCCGGAGCTGATGCGCCGGCTCGCCGAGACGGGCGCGGGCGCGTTCTACTACCTCGAGGATCCGGCCGCCGTGCAGGAGGTGTTCGAGGAGGAGGTGACGACCTTCCTCGTGCCGCTCGCTCGCGATCTGCGGATCGACGTGAGCATCGATCCGGGCTGGTCGCTGCGCGCGATGTACGGCACGAAGCAGTTCGAGCTCGCCGGCAACGATGCATCGATCGACATCCCGATCGTGCAGATCGCCCACCGCACGAGCGCATCGGACGACGACAACGGGCGGCGCGGCGGCGGCGGAGCGATCGTCGCGGAGCTCGTGCCGGTGTCGAGCGACGCCGTCGCCGAGCACGGCGTCGTCGGCCGCCTGACGCTCTCCTACGTGCGCGTCGCCGACGGCGAGACCGTCGTGCAGGAGGTGCCCGTCACGAGCACGCTCGCGCCCGGCGAGATCCCCGACGGCGGCCACTTCGACGGCGACGCGGTGGAGAAGTCGTTCGTGATGCTCAACATCTTCGCCGGCTTCCAGCTCGCGAGCCAGCGCGCGCTGTGGGGCGACGATCGCGGCGCGCTCGCGGTGCTCATCCCCCTCGCGCAGGCCGTGGAGGATTGGCTCGAGTCGCACGACGACGACGACATCGAGAACGACCTCCGCTACGTGGAGCTCTTCATGCAGAACCTGCGGGCACGCGGCGCCGCCGATCCGGCGCCGAACCAGAATCCGCCCGAACCGTGGCCGAGTGATTGATGGATGGGCGAAGGATTCGCCCGTAGTGGGTATCGAACAGGGTCCAACCAACGCGACGACCCGCGGGCACATGGGCTCCGCGGGTCGTCGTTTCTTCGCGAGCCTGGAACGCTCAGCCGCCGCCTTCGGCCGGCGGGGCCTCGCCTTCCTTCGCGCCGCAGTGGCCCTCCTCGGTGTGGCCTTCGCCGCACGAAGCCTCGCCGCCGGCCGCCGCATCCGCTGCGCCGTCGGCCGCCGCGTCGGCATCCGCCGCAGCTGCATCGCCACCGTCCGCACCGCCACCGCCGTCGGGCGTCTCGGTCGTCTGCTTTTCCTTGTTGCAGCCCATCACGAGCGCTCCGGATCCGAGCACCGCGAGAGTTGCCGCGATCGTCTTGAGATTTGCCATGGGCGCATAGCCTCGCCGACGGCGACGCGCGTGTAAAGCCGAAACGCGCGGACGATCAGCGCACGGCATCCAGCCAGCCGCCGAGATCCGCGAGCGCGTCGGGCAAGCGATCGGCCCACGCGGCCTCGTCGTGCGCGGCGCCCTCGACATGACGCCACACGACGTCTTCGCCTTCGATCCAGCCGAGCTCGCCGAGCAGATCGAACATCTCGACGGTGACGCAGTAGTTGTCGGCACCCCCCGGGCACGGTCCACCGCCGCCGCTGTCGAGGTAGATCCAGGCGCCCGCGGGTGGCGACGCCGCGTAGAGCTCGAGCACGCGATCCTCGTCGCCGCCGCCGATGCGGCCCCACTCGAGCGTGCCCGACATCGACAGCGCCGCGCCGAACACCTCCGGGTAGCGCCATGCGAGCCACAGGCTCACGAGCCCGCCCATCGACGAGCCCATCACCGCCGTGGCTGCTGCATCGGTGCGCGTGGGATAGCGCGCGTCGACGAACGGCTTGATGCCGTCCACGAGGAACTCGCCGTACTCGTCGGCACGCCCGCCGATCGGCCCACCCCCGATGTCGTCGACGGCGTGGCTGTACTCGTCCATGCGCGCGGGCGTGTTCGCGATGCCGACGACGAGCAGCGGCGGCAACGCGCCCGACGCGATCGCGGCGTCGACGGCGGAGCCCACGCGCCAGCCGCCGAACGGCGCGTCGGGAGCGAACAGGTTCTGCCCGTCGTGCATGTACAACACCGGCAGTTCGTCGCGCTCGAGCGCGCCGCCGGGCACGTAGATCACGACGTCGCGCGGATCGAGCTCGCCGACGTTCTCGGCGAAGTCGGGCCAGCGCTCGTGGTGGCCGAGATCGGCGCGCGCGTCGGTGAGCGAGTACTCGCCGTTCTCGTCCCACCCGAAGCGGCGGGCGTTCGGATCGGCGAAGTACGCCTCCGCGTCGCGCACGAACTTGTACAGCCCGGGCGCGAGCGGCTCGTCGACCGCGACGTCGGCGACGAAGAACGGCAGAGCCGACACGGGCTGCTGCAGAGGATGCGCGGTGGGATCCCAACCATCGAAGTCGCCGGTGACGGACAAGGTGCCACCACCGTCGTCGACGAGCGCGACGATCAGCCGCCCGTCGCAGCGGATCGGCAGCCCGTGATCCGACGCGATCGCCTCGGCCATGAAGTCGTCGACGAGCACCGGCTGCTCGTCCGCGCTCGCCCGCGGCAGAGCGACGAGCAGCTCGTCGAATCGCTCGCACATGTCCGCCCCCGGCGGCTCGCCGGTGCTCGTGTCGGCACCGGTGTCGTCGTCGTCGGTGGTGCCCGTGTCGGTGCCGTCGTCGTCATCGTCGTCGTCGTCGGGATCGATCGTCGTGACGACCTCGGTCGAGCTCCCGTCGCTGCTCTCGTCGGGCGCATCGACGGACGAGTCGCCGCAGGCGACGACGGCACTGGCAGCCAGCAGGACGACAGGAGCGGCGCGGGTCATGCGGGCGCAGCGTAGCCCGTCCCGTGTGCGCCTGCGGCGGGTCGCTGGCCGGTCCTCGAACATGCCCGTCAGCCTCGAATGGACCGCGTGCGGCGACTCGAGCCTCGACAAGCGCATAGCGAGACACGACACTCGGCTCGCTTGCTCGGCCTGACCCGCTACCAGTGGCTCGTGCTCTTCGCGGCGTGGTTGGGGTGGGGCTTCGATGTCTTCGACGGGTTGCTCTTCAACTACGTCGCGCCGATCTGCGTGCCGAACCTGCTCGGGCTCGATCCCGCCGATCCGGCGGCGAAGGAGCCCACGATGTTCTGGACGGCGACGCTGTCGAGCCTGCTGCTGCTCGGGTGGGCGGCCGGCGGCGTGCTGTTCGGCAAGCTGACGGATCGACTCGGACGCACGCGCACGCTCTTGCTCACGATGCTGACGTACGCGCTCGGCACCGGCGCGTGTGCCTTCGCGCCGAATCTGTTCGTGCTCGCGCTGTTCCGCTTCGTCGCGAGCCTCGGCATCGGCGGCGAGTGGGCCGCGGGTGCGTCGCTCGTCGCGGAGACGATGCCGAAGAACCGCCGGATCCTGGGCGGCGCGATCCTGTACACGTCTGCACCGATCGGCCTGTTGCTCGCGACGTACGTGAACGACCTGTTCACGCGCCAGCTGGACTCGATCGCCGCCGATCCGGCGCTGTCGTGGCGCGTCGTGTTCCTCACCGGGCTCGTGCCCGCCGCCGTCGCGCTGCTCATCCGCATGGGCGTGAAGGAGCCCGAGCACTGGACGCCCGCCGACGCGACGCCGAAGGTGCGCGAGCTGTTCACGCCGGAGCTGCGCCGGCGCACGTTCGGTGGGCTCGCGATGGCAGTCATCGCGCTCGTCACCTGGTGGAGCTGCAGCGTGTTCATCGCGGTGATCGCCAGCTTCCTCGCGGCCGACACCCATCCGCCGCCCGAGCAGCTCGCGGCGCTCAAGACCTCGTTCATCACGATCGCGACCGCCATGTTCGCGCTCGGTGGGCTCGCCGGCACGCTCATCACCGTGCCGGTCGCGCTGCGCTTCGGACGGCGGCCGATGTTCGCGCTCTACTTCGTGCTGTCGGCGATCGCGATCTGGGTGACGTTCGGGGTGGACCTCGCCCCACAGACGCGGCTCTACATGTTCGGAGCGATCGGCATCACCGTGTTCGGCGTGTTCGGAGCGTTCAGCTTCTACCTGCCCGAGCTGTTCCCGATGCGACTGCGCGGGACCGGGGCGGGCTTCTGCTACAACGCGGGCCGCGTCATCACGGCCGCGTTCCCGTTCCTCGTCGGCGTGATCGTGACGAGCGGTGTGAACCCGATGGACGTGCTGAAGTGGGTCGCGATCCCGCCGCTCGTCGGGCTCGTGCTGCTGCTCGTCGGGCTCGCCGAAGAGACCCGCGACTGGGACCTGGACTGAAACGTCGTCCGCGGGGGCGTCCGACGCGCCTGGGCGAATTCCGCTTGACGATCGCTGGGCTTGGATTCATTACCAGTCGCATGATAAGAAATCGAGCCCGACACGTGCTCGCGCTCTGGACCTGGCTGGGGCTCGGCCTGTGGGTCGGGCTCGGCTGCGACCTGCTGGAGCGCGACGACGGCCCCGAGCCGCTGCAGGGGATCGTCGAGCTCGACGAGCGCGTGCTCGCGTTCGAGATCGCGGGGCGGGTGAAGTCGATCGCCGTCGACGAGGGCGACGTGGTCGCGCCCGGTCAAGAGCTCGCGCGGCTCGACGACACGCTCGAGCGACTCTCCCGCGATGCGACGGCCGCCGACGCGCGAGCTGCAGGTGCGGAGCTCGATCTCTTGCGCGCCGGCTCGCGCCCCGAGGACGTGAAGGCGCTGAAGGCCTCGCTCGCGGAGAAGAAGTCCAAGGAGGATCTGTGGAAGCGGACCGTCGACCGCGAGCGCCCGTTGGGCAAGACGGGCGTGATCACGGCGGAGGAGCTCGACGTGTCCGAGTCGCAGTACTCGCAGGCGGTGGCCAGCCGCAAGGACACCGAGGCCCAGCTGTTGCGCGCGCGTCATGGCTCGCGTCCGCAGGAGATCGATGCCGGCGTCGCCCGGGCCGATGCGGCCGAGGCGGCCGTGCGCTCCGCCGACGAGCGCATCGCGAGGCACGTGCTGCGCACCGACAGTAGCGGCATCGTGATCGACGTGCACCTCGATCCCGGCGAGTTCGCGCTGGTCGGTGTCCCCATCGTCACGATCGCCGACGTGAAGCATCCTTACGTCGACGTGTACGTCCCCCAGGCGCGGGTGAGCACGATGCCGCTGGGCACGAGCGTGCACGTGCGCGTCGACGGCCGCGACGAGCCCTATACCGGCACGGTGGAGTACGTGTCGCGCGAGACGGAGTTCACCCCGAAGTTCCTGTTCAGCGAGCGCGAGCGCCCCAACCTCGTGATCCGTGTGCGCGTGCGCATCGACGCACCGGACGGCGATCTGCAGGCCGGCGTGCCCGCCTTCGCGTTGCCCGCGGAGGAAGCGTCGTGAGCGAGCCGGTGGTCATCGCCGAGCACCTCGTGCGTCGCTTCGGCGACTTCGTGGCGGTGCGCGACGTGTCGTTCCAGGTCGGGAAGGGCGAGGTGTTCGGCGTGCTCGGGCCCAACGGCGCGGGCAAGTCCACGACGATCCGCATGCTGTGCGGGCTGCTCGATCCGTCCGACGGCAAGGCCACCGTCGTCGGATACGACGTCGTGCGCGACACCGAGAAGGTCAAGCAGAACATCGGCTACATGACGCAGCGATTCAGCCTCTACGACGATCTCTCGGTCGTCGAGAACCTCGATTTCTATGCGGCCATCTACGGCGTGCCGCGCAAGCGTCGACGCGCGCGCGTCGAGGAAGTCGTCGTCACGACCGGGCTCGAGGATCGCCGCAAGCAGCTGGCGGGCACCTTGTCCGGCGGGTGGAAGCAGCGACTCGCGCTCGCATGCTCGACGATCCACGAGCCGCCGCTGCTCTTCCTCGACGAGCCCACCGCAGGCGTGGACCCGGTCAGCCGCCGTGCGTTCTGGGAGCGCATCCACGCGATCGCGGCCGACGGCACGACGATCGTCGTGACCACGCACTACATGGACGAGGCCGAGCGCTGCCACCGGCTCGCGTTCATCTTCAAGGGCGGCGTGCTCGACATCGGCACGCCCGAACAGGTGGTCGAACGCCGCCACCTCGGCGTGGTCGAGATCGAGGTCGACGACGTGCGCAAGGCCACCGAGGCGCTCGAGCACGCGCCCGAGATCGAGGAGTGCGTGCACTTCGGCAACGTGCTGCGTGTGTCCACGAAGGCGCGCGACACGATGGCGACGGTGCACGCCGTGCTGGGTCCGCTCGGCGTGAAGATCCTGTCCGCCCACGAAGGCCATCCGGGCGTCGAGGACGCGTTCGTGTCGATGGTGCGGGAGGCCTCGTGAGACGCCTGCTCGCACTCGCGAAGAAGGAGCTGCTGCAGCTCCGCCGCGATCGCATGACGCTCGCGATGACGTTCATGCTGCCGCTCGTGCAGATCCTGCTGTTCGGCTGGGCGATCGACACCGACGTGCGGCACATGCCGACCGTCGTCTACGACCAGGATCGCTCGGCGGAGTCGCGCGAGCTCCCGCAGAAGATGGTGGCCACCGGCTACTACGACCTCGTCGGCGAGGTGAGCAGCTACGAGGAGATCGGCCGCGCGCTGCGTAGCGGTCGCGCCCGCGTCGCGCTCGTGATCCCGCCCGAGTTCGGCTCGAACATCACGCTCGGTCGCAAGAGCAACGTGCAGCTCGTCGTCGACGGATCGGATACGCAGACCGTCGGCAGCGCCGTGAACACGGCGGGCTCGCTCGTCGCGACGCAGTCGGCCCAGCTCACGGTGAAGCGGTTGCGCGATCGCGGCTCGGCGGTCTCCGCCGACGGATTCACCATGGACGCGACCATCTGGTACAACCCCGAGCAGCTGACGGCCGTGTACGTCGTGCCGGGCCTCGTCGGCGTGATCCTGACGATGACGATGGTGATGCTCACCGCGATGGCGGTGGCGAGAGAGCGCGAGCGCGGCACGCTGGAGCAGCTCATCGTGTCGCCGGCGCGACCGATCGAGATCGTCGCGGGCAAGATCATGCCGTACATCGTGATCGGCTACGTGCAGATCACGATCGTTCTGGTCGTCGGCCACCTGGTCTTCGACGTCCCGGTGGTGGGCTCGCTCGCGCTCTTGTACTCGTGCTCGCTGATCTTCATCGCCGCCAGCCTCGCGATCGGGCTGCTGTTCTCCACGCTCGCGCAGACGCAGCAGCAGGCGATGCAGATGTCCTTCTTCTTCCTGCTGCCGAACATCTTGTTGTCGGGCTTCATGTTTCCGTTCGACGCGATGCCCGTGCCGGCCCAGTACCTGTCGCAGTGCCTGCCGCTCACCCATTTCATGCGCGTGGTCCGGCGCATCATGCTGCAGGGGGCCGGGTTCGACGACGTCGCCGGCGAGCTCGCGTGGCTCGGCTGCATCCTCGGCGTGCTGATCGTCCTCACGTCTGCGCGCTTCAAGAAGAAGCTGGTCTAACGTGGCACGTCCGAAGAGCGACATCGACACGCGCATCGTCGCGGCTGCGCGGGCCCGCTTCCTCGTCGAGGGAGTCGAGGGCGCGTCGCTGCGCAGCATCGCGCAGGACGCCGGCACGAACGTCGGCATGATCTACTACTACTTCCCCACGAAGGACGATCTGTTCCTCGGCGTGGTGGAAGACGTCTACACGGTGCTGCTCGGCGATCTCACGAAGGCGCTCGCGGACGACAAGCCGGTGGAGGATCGCTTCCACGCCGTGTACCACCGCGTGGCCGCGATGAGCGACGTCGAGTTCGACGTGCTGCGCCTGGTCATCCGCGAGGCCCTCGTCTCGAGCGACCGCCTGCAGAAGGTGCTCGAACGCTTCATGCGCGGCCACGTGCCGATCCTGCTGAAGACGCTGGCGCAGGGCATGACGGACGGCACGCTGCGCACCGACACGCCGCTGCCCGCCACCGTCGCCGCGATCGCGACCTGTGCGATCTTCCCCCAGATCATGCGCCGCCGCCTCGCGGCGAGCGGCATGGGCATGATCGCCGCCGCCGTCCCCGACGCGAAGACGCTCGCCGACGCGATGTTCGCCAGCGTCTTCGACGGCGTGCGCGCGAAGAAGTGATTCATCGATTCGCGCAGCCGGCCGACCGTGTCGGGCTCGGCGGATGCGCGGGAGCGTCGGGCGTGCCCACGTCGAGTCGCAGGATCACGTTGGGTACGAGCGACTCGACCACGATGGTGTTGGTTTGCGGGTCGATGCTGTCGAGCTGACTCGTCGCGACGTAGAAGAGCGTGTGATCGACGAAGACGCCGGTGGTGGGCACGGCGAAGCGCGGGTGGGCCTCGTCGAGTACCTCCACGCGCTCGATCGCGGCGCCGTCCGCCGACAGCACGGCCCGGACGATGCGATGGGTCTTCGTGCCGTTCTGGATGCCGACGAGCGCACCGTCGTGGACGTAGAGCCCGTCGATGCCCATGACGTGCGGGCCCTCCGGCACCGACAACACGCGCGACGACTTCGTGGCGACGTCGATCGCGGCGATGCCCTTGTCGTGGACCGCGAGGTAGAGCGTCCGTCCGTCGGCGGACAGCGCGATGCCGTTGCCGAACATGCCGTCTGCAGCGGAGAACAGCTCCACCACGTCGGACCCACTCGAGATGCGCCAGACCCCCGTGGGGCCCGACGACAGGTACACGTCCCCGCCGTCGGCGAGCACGAGATCGTTGAAGCACAGCTGCGGCGGCGGGTCCTTCGGCTCGTACCTGCGCAGGAGCGCGCCGTTCTCGAGATCGTAGCGCATCACCGCCGCGCGACCGGCCGTGCTCGGATCGGGATCGATCATCGGCGGCCGCTGACCCTCGCCCAAGTTGCACGTGTTGGCCCAGAGCTCGCGCCGCCGGACGTCGATCTTCATGCCGAGCACTTCCCACAGACCATCGCGCTTCGGCGCGACGAAGTCGCTCGCACGACCTTCGCGGTCGACCTTCACGATCTTCCGCTTGTACATGCTGCCCACGTAGAACGAGCGCTCGCTCGGATCGAACGCCACGCTCTCGGGGAAGAGATCGCGCTCCTCGATCTCGAACGCCACGGTGCTCGCATGCTCCGCGGGAGCATGCGCTGCAGTGGCAACCAGCAACACGAACAGTGCAGCGAGCCTTCGCATCTCGGACTCCTAGCTGGTGAGAAACCGATCGACGGCGACGGCCCGAACGCCGGGCGCGAGCGCGACGTCCTCCGTGCCGTCGCGAGCGGCACCGCGGTGCACGACCCATCCCCTCACCTTGCGTGGGGCGAATCGGGGCGCCAGCGCGCGGACGCCCTTCGCCATGTCGGGAACAGGCGTGCGGCTCCATTTCACCTCGACGAGATCGACGCTGTTCGCCCGGCCAGGCACGACGAAGTCGACCTCCAAGCCTTGATGATCGCGGAACCAGTAGAGCTCGCGCGTGCGCCCCGATGCGAGCTGGCGCTTCACGATCTCGCTCGCCACGAATGCCTCGAAGACCGAGCCGACGTGCGGGCTCCTCTCGAGCTCGCGACGCGTCTCGAACCCGAGCAAGGAGCAGAGGAGCCCCGTATCGGTCCAGTACAGCTTCGGGGTCTTCACGATGCGCTTGCCCAAGTTCTCGAACCACGGCGGGACGAGCACGATGATGCCGGTGGTCTCGAGAACGCCGAGCCAGTGCGAGATCGTGGGCACGGAGACGCCGAGCGGCGTCGCGAGATCCGTCTTGTTCAGCATCGTCGCGTTCCGCGTCGCCACGAGGGCGAGGAAGCGGCGGAAGGTGGACAGGTCGCGCACCGCGAGGATGCTCCGCACGTCGCGTTCGAGATACGTCTGCACGTACGAGCGAAACCACAGTCCCGCCTGCTTGGGCCGCAACCAGACCTCCGGATATCCGCCGCGCAGCAGGTCCCACGCGCCGAGCTCTCGCAAGGACAGTGGCAGCATGTGCAGCATCGCGGCGCGTCCGGCCATCGATTCCGTGACGCCTTCCATGAGGGCGAAGTCCTGCGATCCGGTGAGCAGCCATCGCCCCATCGCACGCGGGCGTTCGTCGATGCGAGTGCGCACGTAGGCGAGCAACTCCGGGACGTTCTGGATCTCGTCGAGGATCGCGGGTGTGCGGACGTCCGCCAGCCAGCTGCGCGGATCGGCGCGGGCTCGGGCCCGCACGTCGGGATCCTCGAGCAGGTAGTAGCTCGCAGTCGGGAAGCTCCGACGCAAGCTGAAGGTCTTCCCGGATCGACGCGGTCCGGTCAGCACGAGCGCCGGCCACCCGCGCGCGGCGGCGACCAGCTGGGTCTCGAGCTCGCGAGGGTAGACCGGCATTTGAGAAATCTAAACCACAACTTTAGATTTCTCAAATGCGCGCTCAGCCCGGGGGGAACGCGATACGCGACGAACACGATCTCGTCGAGCCGAACACCACACCAGGAGGCGCGAAGCGCCGGAAGGGTTGGGGGTCCCCGCCGGGCTTCGCCCGGCGGGGGAAGGGAAGCGGAGCTTCCCTTCTAATTACTGATCAGCTTGAACTCGATGCGCCTGTTCTTCGCCTTGCCGGCCTTGGACTTGTTGTCGGCGATCGGCTCGTCGGGGCCCGCACCGCGGGTCTCGATGCGGGTCGCTTCCACGCCGTGCTCGACCAGGTAGTCCTCCACCGCTTCGGCGCGGCGGCGGGACAGCTCGAGGTTGAACTCGCGCGAGCCCGTGCTGTCGGTGTGGCCGCTGATCTCCACCCGCACGCTCGGGTACTTCTTCATCGTCGCGACCGCAGCGTCGAGCGCTGCCTTCGACTTCGGCTTGATCGTCGACTTGCCGGTGTCGAAGAAGATGCCGTCGATGACGCCGTTGAACTTCTCGACGTCCTTCGGCACCTCGTCCGGGCAGCCGTCGGCGTCCTCGAACTTGTTGCGCGTCTCGGGCTCCTTCGGGCACTTGTCGTCGGGATCCATGATCCCGTCGCCGTCCGTGTCGCGGATCGGGCAGCCGTCGGGCTCGACGCCCGGCTCCTTCACGCACTTGTCGACGTCGTCCTTGAACCCGTCGCCGTCCGTGTCGAGGATCGGACAGCCGTCGGGCGCCACGCCGGGCGTGTCGGGGCACTTGTCGACGTCGTCCTTGAACGTGTCGCTGTCGCGATCGCCGATCGGGCACCCGTCGGGCGCCACGCCGGGCACCGAGACGCACTTGTCGACGTCGTCCTTGAAGCCGTCGCCGTCCCGATCGCCGGGCGCCAGCTTGGGCTCCGGATCCTTGCGCCCGAACGTGAACGTGAAGCCACCGAGGATCTCGAGGCTGTGGCTCGCGCCCGCCTTCACGCCGCTCTGCGACGCCACGACGTCGCGCACGTCGAAGCGCAGCGCGATGTAGCGGTGCAGGAACAGCTTGAGACCACCACCGAATTGGATCGCGAGATCGACGTCCTTGCCGACCGCGGAGCGCTCACTCGCGACGCCGAACGCCGTGGGTCCGATCAACACGAACGGCGTGACGTTCCACAGCCCGACTTGTCCGACGAGATGACCACCGAACCGCCACAGCGTCGCGCGCTCGTCGTCGACCTTCGCGAACATCGCAGCGCCCTCCGCCTCGAAGCCGAAGAAGCGACTCGGGAAGAACGCGAGCCGTCCGCCCACTTCGGGCGCCCAGCGATCGAACTGCTTGAAGCCCTGCTGCGGCAGCTCGAAGTCCGCCTCGAACAGCTCGAGTGCCTCGGACGTCATCATCACGCCGCCGAACACACCGAGCTCCACCATGTTGCGCTCGGGTGCCCAGCGCTTGATCCACGGGATGTCCTTGCGCTGGCTCTTCTTGCCCTTCGCGCTGCCGCTCCCGTCCGCGCTCACACCGTCGCTGCCGGCCTCGACCTTTGCACTGCCCTCGGCCGCGGGCGCAGCCGCGGCGGCCGGCCCCACGAGGGCGAGCGACGTCAGAGCTCCGAGACCGACCGACCGCACTCGCCCCATGCTTCGCAGACTCCTCGGCAGATGATCGGGCATCTCGCGGCGGAAGCCGATCCCTCCCATCCGTTTCTGTAGGGAGAAGGAGCAGTCAGCTCCCCGCGGCCGCGAACGCAGCCCCCACGATCGCGCGCGCCTCCTCTTGGATCCGGGCGAGGTGCTCCGGGCCCAGGAAGCTCTCCGTGTAGATCTTGTACACGTCCTCGGTGCCCGACGGTCGAGCCGCGAACCAACCGTTGTCCGTGACGACCTTGAGGCCACCGATGGGCGCGTCGTTGCCAGGCGCGCGGGTGAGGGTCGCGCGGATCGGCTCGCCGGCGAGCTCGCGCGTGGAGATCTGTTCCGGCGACAGGCGTGCGAGCACCCGCTTCTGGGCGGCGTTCGCGGGCGCGTCGATCCGCTCGTAGAACGGCGCGCCGAACCGCGCGACCTGATCCGCATGGCACTCGCCCGGATCGCGCCCCGTGACCGCGGTGATCTCGGCCGCGAGCAGGTCCAGCACGATGCCGTCCTTGTCGGTCGTCCACACCCCGCCGTTCTTGCGCACGAACGTCGCGCCCGCGCTCTCCTCGCCGCCGAACGCGAGCGTGCCGGTGCGCAGCCCCTCGACGAACCACTTGAAGCCCACCGGCACCTCGCGCAGCGTGCGACCGAGGGCCGCGACGACGCGATCGATCAGGCTGCTGCTCACCACCGTCTTGCCGACGGCGATGCCCGCCGGCCACTCGCGCCGGTGACCGAACAGGTACTCGATCGCGACCGCGAGATAGTGGTTCGGGTTCATCAGGCCCGCGCTGCGGGTGACGATGCCGTGGCGGTCGTAGTCGGTGTCGTTGCCGAACGCGATGTCGAAGCGGTCCTTGAGCTCGACGAGCCCTGCCATCGCCCACGGCGACGAGCAGTCCATGCGCACGCGACCGTCGCGATCGAGCGTCATGAACGAGAACGTGGGATCGATCGCGTCGTTGACGACCTCGATCGACAGATCGTAGCGGTCCGCGATGGGGCCCCAGAAGTGGATGCCCGAGCCGCCCATCGGATCCACGCCGATGTCGAGCTTCGCGGCCTTGATCGCGTCGAGGTCGACGATCTCCGCGAGCGCCGCGACGTACGGGGTCACGAAGTCGTGCTCCTGCACGCACGCGGCCTTGCGCGCGCGCTCGTACGGCATGCGCTTCACCTGCGCGAGCCGGGTGCGCAGGATCTCGTTCGCGCGCGCCTCGATCACCGACGTGACGTCCGTATCGGCGGGCCCGCCGTGCGGCGGGTTGTACTTGATGCCGCCGTCCTCGGGCGGGTTGTGGCTCGGCGTGAGCACGAGCCCGTCGCCGAGCCCGCTCTGGCGCCCGCGGTTGTACTCGAGGATCGCGAACGACACGGCCGGCGTCGGGGTGGGCTGCTCTTTCGTCGCGATGCGCACTTCCACGCCGTGCGCCGCGAGCACCTCGAGCACGCTCGCATGCGCGGGCTCGGACAGCGCGTGGGTGTCCTTGCCGACGAACAGTGGGCCGTCGATGCCGGCCTTCGCCCGCACCTCGCACACGGCCTGAGCGATGGCGAGGATGTGCGACTCGTTGAACGCATGCGCGAGCGAGCTGCCCCGGTGGCCCGACGTCCCGAAAGCGACCGCATGCGCGGGTTCGCTCGGATCGGGCGCCCACTGGAAGTACGCGCTCACGAGTCGCGGCACGTCGACGAGCAGCGAGCGAGGGACCTTCTGACCGGCGAGCGGATGCGACATGGCGGCGGGGAGCCTAGCAAGCTCGGCGGCGCGCGCGTGGCCATAGGATCAGGAAAGGCCGCCATCACCCCCTTGCGGCGGAGATCGACGGATCGATGAAGGGCGTAGACGCGCGTGCATCGTGTTCGTCAACACGATCACGGCGCGCCCGTACGAAGGATCGCGTCCCGTTCTCGGTCGGTTGGGATCGATGAGCGGCGCACGTGAGGACGCACGATGGTGAATCGCGACGGATTCGCGCTCTTGCAGTGGCATCCGCCGGTGGACGACCGAATAGGGTCCACAGGCGAGAGACGAGTCGCTCGGTGGTCGAAGACATGCCCAGGCAGGGTCCAGCAGGACGAACCAAGGTCGAGACCCCCGGCGGTCGCGAAGTCGTCACCCCGAGCGACCTCATCACGCAGCACGTGTCGCTCGATGCGACGCGGCCCGTCGCTCGCACGCGGCGGATCCTCCAACTCCGCGGTATCCCGGTCGCCACGGTCGGGCCGGATCCCGCAGCGGTGACGCCCATGTGCGCGGTCTCTGCCCGTGACATGCCGGTCGTCGACACGCTCGCTGCGGTCGCGGCCCAGGATCCCACCGGCGTGCTGCTCATCGAGACCCGCGATGCGGCATTCGCCTTCGAAGTGAAGAACGGCCGCATCATCGGTGCACGCGGCACCGGTCCCCGCGGCCAGCTGGAAGCGTGGGTCGCCGAGGTGCACCGCCGCCATCCCGAGCGCTTCGCCGCGCTCGGATCGACGGCTCCGGATGCGCCCGCGTGGCTCGAGGTCGCGCGTGCGTTCGTCGAGGAGCACGTCCTCGATCAGCTCGCGCTGTGCCGCGAGCCCGGCGCTCGCCTCACGCTCGCGCGCGGCGACATCGAGTGGTGCGGCACGCGGATCCCCGAGCATGTCGGGCCCACGCTGCGCCACTTGTTGCTCGAGCACGCGCGTCGCTACGACGAGACCCCGCGCATCATGGCCGCGCTCGGCTCGCTCGATCGCATCGCCGTGCCGATGCGCGAGCCCGGTCGTCGTCCGACCACGGCGCCGCGCAAGCGCAACGCGGAGGAGAACGACTGGGACTTCTTCGACGATCCGGACCCCGCGGCGCTCGCCGAGTGGGACGACGCCGTGCGCGTGTGGTCGCTGTGCGACGGCGCGTCGACGTTGGCGGAGATCGTCGACGAGGCGCTGCTCGGCCACTTCCGCGGGATCCTGGCCCTGCACACGCTCGCGAAGGCGCAGCACATCGTGCTCGTGGATTCGCACGATCGCGCCGCGACATCGTCGGGCGATCGGCCGCTTGCGGCGGTGATCCCCATGTCGCGTGGCGTCGAGCTGCGCGACGACGACGAGGTCGAGGCCGCGGCCGCCAGCGCCGACCCGGCGTCGAGCAGCGTGCAGCGCCCGGTGATGCCGCTCTCGCAGGACGACGTCATCGCGAGCGATCCGCCCGACTGGGAGGAGAACTCGACGTCGTACTCGATGGTGCTGCGCAAGCCCAAGCCGCGGAAGCGTCCGGCTGCTCGCGCGGCGGCGGCGCCTCCGCCTCCACCGCCGAAGTGGAACTCGCGGCGCGAGACGAAGATGGTGCTCGATCCCATCGACGCAGCGATGGCCGAGGTGCTGGAGAGCGCGGCCTACGAGGCCGAGTCCACCCGACGCGAGGCGATCGTGGACGTCGCCGCGGCGGACACGAAGCGCGAGGCGATCGTCGAGCTCGACGGGCCCGCGGAGACGCGCCGCGAGATGATCGTGGACCCCGTGACGGCGCCGATCGACGTCGACGACGATCCGATGGTGTCGCGTGCGTCGGCGTCGCGCACCGTGGGTGAGGCGCTCGATCGCGCGTTGCCGAGCGCCCGGATCGTGACCGTCGCGCTCGCGCTGACCGGTGTCGTCGCGACGGCGGCCGCCGTCATCGCGATCGCGATGTGACGAGGCGCTCGAGGAACTCGTCGATCGCGGTGCCGATCGGGGCAGGCATCTCGAACAACGCCGTGTGCGTGCCGCCGGGCAGACGCACGAGCTCCACCTTGCGGCCGAGCTCGGCGAGCGGGATGCCGACGGTGCGGGACGGTGCGAATCGATCGCGATCACCGGCGATCACGAGCACGGGGATGTCGAGGTGCTCGAGCACGTCGCGGGCGTCGTGCTCACCGGCGGCGAGCGCCATCGCGGCGACCGTGGGCGCGTGGATGCGGCCGAAGTGGGCCTTGAACGCGCCGATGTCGTCGGCGGGCACGTGACCGATCAGCCCGAGCCACCGCACGAGCATCTCCGCGCCGGGCGTGTACATCGTGGCATGCAGGCCGCGCATCGCGGGGCCGATGCCGGGCTTGGGCAGGCGACGCAGGAACGCGCGGATGGCCGGGCCGAACGGCGCGAGCGCGGTGTCGAACAGCCGGCCGCCGGGGCCGAGCAGCATGACGAGCGCGTCGAGGCGATCGGCCATCGTGCGGGCGGCCTCGAGCACGACCTGCGAGCCCATGGAGAAGCCGACCACGGGCGCGTGGTCGATGCCGGCCGCATCCATCACGCGGCGCAGATCGTCGGCGCATGCCTCGATCGTGCAGCCTTCGATCGTGGCGGCGGGATCGGACTCGCCGTGGCCCTTGTAGTCCCACGTGACGACGGTGCGGTGCTCGGTCCAGCCCGGCATGAGGTGGCGCCAGAAGAACTCGGACGTCGTGATGCCGTTGACCAGCACGAGCGGCGGCCCGTCGCCGCGCACGCGCACGGCGAGCGCGGTGCCGTCGGCGGCGGTCACGGAGAGCGATTGCGGTCGCAACTGCGCACGGCGTAGCAGGTCGCGGGTCGAGTTGCCAACCCGCGTGATAGGCTGGTGTCATGGTGGCGTGGTGGGCGGTGCTGCTCGGTGCGGGCCTCGTGGGTGGGCCGGACGTGGATCCGATCGTCGGCGGTGAGGCCGTCGAGGAGGGCGAGTTCGACGACGTCGTGGAACTCCTGTTGCCGGGGGATGTGCGGTGCAGCGGCGTCGTCGTGACGCCGCGCGTCGTGCTGACGGCGGCGCACTGCATCGACGATCTGCGATCGGCGGACCGCGTGCGCGTGTACTACGGTGCCCGCGAGACGTCGAACCCGCCGATCGAGGCGGTGGAGTTCGGGGCGCATCCGGACTACGACCCGGATCCGAATCACGAGGATCTGTTCGACTACGGCTACGTCGTGCTGCCGACCGACTTCGTCGTGCCCGGCGGATACGTCGCGCCGATCACGACGCAGGAGGAGTGGGACGACGCGATGGTCGAGGGCCGCGAGGTGACGATCGTCGGCTTCGGTGACGACGGCACGGGTGACGGATACGGTGTGAAGCGGAAGCTGACGACGACGATCAGCCGCTTCAGCGACGAAGGGCTCGAGTTCTTCGCGGGCGGCGGCCAACAGGACAGCTGCGGCGGCGACTCGGGCGGTCCGGCGTACGTGCGGATGGGCGACGGCTCATGGCGCATCGCGGGTCTGGTGTCGCGCGGCGCGAAGGAATGCGGGCTGGGGGGCTGGTACTCGACGCCCTACGCGGGCCTGTGCTGGGTGGACGAGCACACCGACGCGGGGCTGAGCGATCCGTCCTGCAACACGTGCGACTGCCTGGACACGAAGAAGGACGACGACCGCGGCTGTGCGATCGGCAGCGCCGCGTCGCCGTGGCTACTGTTGCTCGTCGTGATTCGTCGCCGACGGTCTGCGTTCGCGTTCGTCCTCGCGACGGCTGGCTGCGAGGAAGAGGAGGCGCCACCGTGCGAGGCTCAGGTCGACCCGGGAAGCTGCGCGCGCGCGTCGAGCGACGCCCAGGCGTGCCAATGGTTCGACCGCCAGCGTCGTGTTTCGGAGATCGATTCGTGCACGTTCACGGACGAGAGCGCTTGCGTCGAGCTCGAAGGGCCGGGAGGCAACCTCGGCTGCGCCTCGAGCACGATCTGGGCGCGCGAGGACGGCGACGACATCCTGCTCATCACGACGTGCGGCGAGATGCCGCCCGTCGATTGGACGGTCTGCGATCCGGATCGGGGTGCCGTCTGCGAATGCGCTGACGTGACCGAAGACAACTGATGCGACGTTCCTGATTCGATCGCCGACAGACGTCTGTCTGACGTCGAACTCGACCATGGCCCGGATTCGACCGCCGACAGACGTCTGTCCGGCCTCGAATCCGCGGCCGTATCGGGTTCGACCGCCGACAGACGTCTGTCCGGCCTCGAATCCGCGGCCGTATCGGGTTCGACTGCCGACAGAGCCTTGTCCGACCTCGAAATTCGACGACGGCCGATCACACTTCGAGCTCGGTGAGCGGGGCGTTCGTGAAGCCCGCTTCGTAGCCGAACTCGGTGAGCGGCAACCCGGCGCCGCGCAGGGCGGTTAGCAGCGGGCGCGTCGTGTTGTCGCCCGCGCCGCGGTAGTGGACGTTGCCGCGCAGGCGGCCGCTGCCCTTGCCGCAGATGAGGAACGGCATGTCGTCCTGCGAGTGGGTCCAGCCCTCGGCGTGCTCCGTGCTCACGAGGATCGAGCTGTGCTCGAGCAGGTTGCCCGCGCCCTCGGCCGTGTCGCGCATCTTCGTCAGGAACACCGCGAGCTGCTCGATGTTGAACTTCGCCACCGCGGCGCCCACCGTCCACGGCGCAGGCTCGGTGTGATTGAGGTAGTGGTGCCCGTCCACCGCACCCACGTTCCAGAACACCGCCCCCGAGCCGCACGTCGAGTACAGCACCGAGAACGAGTGCGTCAGTCCGCACGCGAGCGCGAGCACCATCAGGTCGCTCATCACCGCGTTCTTCTCGATGATCTGCTCGTTCGAGCCCATGTCCGGGAACTCGCCCGGATCCGCCGGCGGCTCGCACTCCGCCAGAGGTGCGGACAAGCGATTCTCGAGCTCGCGGATGCTCGTGAGGTGCTGGTCGAGCCGCTGCTTGTCCTTCACCCCGAGCTTGCCCTCGAGATCGGTGATCTGCGTGCCCACCGAGTCGAGCACGCTCGCCCGCGCCTTGCGGAGCAGCGGCTCCACCGTGCCCTGGTTGAACAATCGATCCCAGAACGCGTGCGGGCTCTCCTCCGACGGGTTCACGTTCGTCTCGCCCGCGACGCTGCCGTTGTGCGACAGGTACTGGAACGTCGTGCCCTCGTCGGTGCCGCGGAATCGCGTGACCGCGAGCTCGAGCGAACGATACGGCGCCGGCGTGGGCGTGGCCATCGACAGATAGTCCGCCGCGACCTGATCGACCGACGGATACTTGAACGTCGACACGATCGTGTCGCGCACGTCCGCGACCTTCAGGTGCGGACCGCCGGCGCACGTCGCCGACATGCCCGAGTGATGGGGATGGCGCGGCGTGAGCACCGACATGCCGGTGACGACGCTGACGTACTCCTTGAGCGGCACGAGCGACGCGAGCGATCCGTCCGCCGGCGGCTGCCAGTCGGGCCCCACCGTGGGCGTGAACTGCCCCATGTGGAAGCCGTTGCCGATGAACCAGAGCCCGAAGCGCGTGGGGATCGACTCGCCGCCCGCGAACGCCTCGCCGTGATCGTTCAGCATGTACGAGAACAGCGGCAGACCGAGCGTGACCCCGCCGAGCCCGCGCAGGAACGTGCGCCGCGTGGCGCCACCGCCCAGCACGCGCCGCCGCGCGAGCCCCATGTACTTGTTTCGATCGTTCACGGCCCCACCTCCGTGCTCGCGAAGCGGAACCCGTCGTTCACGACCAACGCGACGACGAGCGAGCGGAAGTCGTAGTCGCTCGCGACGAACTCGTCGACCAAGGCCGTCACCGCGTCTTCCTCGCCCTGCTCGACCAGGTGCGCGCCCCCGTGCTCGTAGAAGCGCCGCGCGATGCAGGCGCTGGCCTCCGGGAGCTGGGCGATGAGCTCGCCCACTTCGACACCCGACGCGACCGCCGTGCCGTTGATCTCCGTCGCGGAGTCGAGCGTGAGCCCCTGCTCGTCGACCTCGCGATACGCCCCGATCGCGTCGAAGTTCTCGAACGCGAATCCGATCGGATCCATCATCTCGTGGCACGGCGCGCACTGGGGCGACACGCGGTGGATCTCGAGCCGCTCGCGCAGCGTCTGCGGCGGTGCGTTCGGATCCGGTGCAGGGAGCGACGTGTCGACGCCGGCGGGCGGCGGCGGCACGTCCTGACACAACATCTGGATCCGCACGAAGCGTCCACGATGGGTCGGCGACGTCTGGGTCTGGTGGGCGTTCACGGCCAGGAAGCCCGCCGACGTCAGGATGCCGGCGCGCGGCGAGTCCTCCGGGAACGTGTACGGCCGCAGCTCCGGGCCCGTGATGCCGGGCACGCCATAGATGCCCGCGAGTTCCTCGTTGATCGCCGTGGTCCGCGTCGTGAAGAGCTCGCGGAAGCCGCCCGATCCCTCGAACACCGTGGTCTCGAACATGCGCTCGAGCTCCACGCGCATCGCCGGGCCGAGCGTCGCGCTCATCTGCGGGAAGACCTCGACGCTCTTGTCGAGCGCGTCGAGCTTCGCGATGTTCATGAAGTCGCGGAAGAAGCCGACCAACGCCGGGCGCGCGCGCGGGTCGTCGAGCAGCCGCAGCGCTTGCTCCTCGATCGCCTCGACCGAGTCGAGCCCGTCGGCCTCCGCGAGCGCGACGAGCTCCGGATCGGGCGGCGCGGCGAGGATCAGGTACGAGAGGCGGCTCGCCATCTCCCAGCTCGTGTAGCGCAGCACGCCGGGGGCGTCGGGCACCGCGACGCCGATCTCCACGCGGAAGAGGAAGTTCGGCGACTGCAGCACGCTGGCCGCACCGTGCTTCACGCCCGCGTTCACGTCGCCGAGATCACCTGCGATGGAGTCGCTGAGCGTGACGAGTGCATCGACCTCGTCGATCGTCACCGGTCGACGCCACGCCGCCTTCGCGAACGTCGTGAAGAACTCGGCGACGCACGGATCGGTCGCGGCCGCGGGCTCACAGCCGACCAATGCGGCCCTGCGCACGGGATCCGCCCAGACCTGGTCGAGCACCGCGTACGCGGCGTTCTCGTACTGCTCCGCGGCGAGCGGCGAGATCGTGGCCGCGGCGGCGGCGATCGACGAGAAGCCGTACAACAGGTCGTCGGTGGGCAGCTCGGTGGGCAGATCGAGCGGAGCGCCGAGCACCGCGAGATAGGTGTTGTGCAGCTGCACGCGCGTCAGGCGATGGATCGTCGCCGGCGCGGGCTCGACGTTCGCGTCGGGCACGTCGACGCCATCGTCCGCTCCGTCGTCCGCACCGTCGCCGGCACTGTCGTCGACACTGCCTGCGTCGTCGTCGTCTCCATCCGCGCCCGGGCGACCGTCGAGGCCGCTGTAGCACGCGGTGCCGAGCACTGCTGCGATCGTGATCTCGCGCTTCACCGCCACCCCATCACCCAAGCTACCACCGTCGAGGTTCCCGGCGAGCACGAAATGACGCGATCGCACGGCGTTGATCGGTCGATGACGTAGTCGCGCGCACGCTTCGCTCGCGACGTCCGAGGATCTACGTACGCGAGATGCTCGTGGTCGCTCTACGTCGGCGGGCGATCACGCTCGACGCTCCACGCTCGACGCTCATGCTCACGCTCACGCTCACGCTCACGCTCACGCTCACGCTCAGCGCTCGACGCTCAGCGCTCAGCGCTCAGCGCTCAGCGCTCGACGCTCAGCGCTCGACGCTCGACGCTCACGCGGGGCGTCGAGCCACCGCCCCCGCCGCCCTCGGCCCGGCGACGCGCGCGATCGACCGGGGTTGCAATGTCTCGGATCGTGACATCGACGCGGCCCCCAGGTGCAACGCTGCTCACCGGCGGCCCCGGTTCACGGGCGGCGGCGCGCGCGAACGCACTCGTTCGGGGAAAAACGCCCCTTAATCCACGGTTCCGCATGACGGCGACGGCGAGCGACATTGCTAGACTCGCCCCACGATGGCGACGCGAACGCGTGCGTGGGGCTGGACGGCCCTTCTGTTGGCGACGGTCGCGACGGGTTGTCGCGACGGTGGCGGTGGCGATGGCGAGGACGGCTCGACCGGTGCCGACGACGACGACGACGGCGACGACGACGACGACGGCGACACGGGCGTGCCCGAGCCGCCCGACGAGGGCATCGCGCTGTCCGGCATGCGTCGACTGACGCGCTACGAGTTCGACAACACGCTGCGCGACGTGCTCTTCGACGACACGCGGCCCGCGACGCAGTTGCTGCCCGAGGATCCGCGCACGCCCTTCGACAACGACTACACGATGCAGCAGGCCGGCCAGCCGCTCGTCGAGAGCATCGAGATCCTCGCGAAGGAAGCGGCGGAGCGGCTCGTCGCCGACGACGATCGCATGGCGGTCGTGGTGGGTTGCGATCCGAGCGGGCCCGACGACGAGGCGTGCATGCGCGGCTTCGTCGAGCGCTTCGGTCGGCTCGCGCTGCGCCGCTCGCTCGACACCGACGAGATCGACGACTACGTCGCCCTCGGGCTCGCGTACGCGGACGAGGCCGACGCGTTCTCGGTGGGCGTCGAGGTCGTCGTGCGCACGCTGCTGCAGGACGCCGAGTTCGTCTACCGCATCGAGATCGGCGAGCCCGTGATCGACCGCCCCGGCATCTTCCGCCTGGCCCCGCACGAGGTCGCGTCGCGGCTGTCGTTCTTCATCTGGGGCTCCACGCCCGACGATGCGCTGCTCGACGCCGCCGAGGCCGGCGACCTCGACCAACCCGACGGCATCCGCGAGCAGGCCGCGATCATGCTCACCGACGCGCGCGCCCGCGCCCACGTCGATCGGTTCCACTCGCTGTGGCTCGGGTACGCCGAGCTGCCCCACGCGCCGGAGATCACGACCGCGATGCGCCGCGAGACCGCGGCGTTGATCGAGCGCACCGTGTTCGAGGAACAGGCATCGTGGGTCGACATCTTCACGGCCGACGAGACGTGGCTCGACACGACGCTCGCCGAGCACTACGGCCTGCCGGCGCCCGAAGGCGGCGAGGGCTGGGTGCCGTACGGCGACAGCGGGCGCATGGGCCTGCTCTCGCACGGCTCGTTCCTGTCGGTCGCATCCGCGGTGATGGACACGAGCCCCACCAAGCGCGGCAAGCTCGTGCGCGAGCAGCTGCTCTGCACGCCGATCCCACCGCCGCCACCGGACGTCGACGCCGACAGCCCGCCGGGCGAGGGCACGCCCGTGTGCAAGACCGATCGCTACGCCGAGCACCGCGTCGGCACCTGCGCTGCGTGTCACGAGCAGATGGACTACGTGGGCTTCGGCCTCGAGAACTACGACCGCGCAGGCGTGTATCGCACGCACGACGACGGCCTACCCGAGTGCACGATCGACGGCGAGGGCGAGCTCACCGGCATCGGCACGTTCAACGGCCCCGCCGGGCTCGCGCAGCTGCTCGTCGACAACGAGCTCGTGCAGGGCTGCGTCACGCAGCAGCTCTACCGCTTCGCGCTCGGTCGCGAGCTCGACCCCGACGACACGCCGTTCATCGAGTCGCTCAACGCGAGCTTCCCCGAGAGCGGTCATCGCTTCGACCAACTGATCCTCGACATCGTCGGGCACGAGGCGTTTTCGTTCCGCCGGGAGGAGGGCTGACATGCGACGCTTCAGACTTCCTCGCCGCATGTTCCTGCGCGGGCTCGCGGGCACCACGATCGGTCTGCCGCTGCTCGATGCGATGCTCGGCGATCACGGCGACGCGATGGCCGGCGGCGGCGCACTGCCGCGCCGCTTCCTCATCTGCTTCGGCGGCTTCGCGCTCGGCTGCGACTCCGGTCCGCAGGCGAACAACTTCGTGCCGCCCGCTCCCGGCCCCGACTATGCGCTTGGCGCCGCCCTCGCGCCGCTGTCCGGCTACGACGGCATCCAGGCCGAGATCTCGGTGGTGTCGGGCCTGTCGATCCCGTGCCAGCCGGTGTTCGGCGATCCGATCCCGCCCGGTGGCCGCGGCATCAACTTCCACGCGCACACCAATCCGCTGTTCGCCGGCACCGCCAATCTCACGCCCTACCCCGGCGAATCGCACGACTATCGCGTCACCAACTGGAGCGCCGATCAACTCGTCGCCGATGCGATCGCCGACGACACCGCGTTCAAGTCGCTGCAGTACCGCGCGCAGGCGCTCTTCTACAACAGTGCCGTCGGGCCCTACAACCGCGACCTCATGTCGTGGCGCCTCGACGAGAACGACGAGCCGGTGCCGATGTTCCCGGTGGCGAGCCCGCGCCAGGCGTTCGACTCGCTGTTCACCGGCTTCGTGCCCGACGATCCGGCCGAAGCGGCGGCGAAGGCGTTCGAGCTGAAGAAGCGCAAGAGCATCCTCGATCTCGTCGATCGTCGGATGAACGGCATGCTCGATCGGCTCGGCTCGAACGATCGCGCGAAGCTCGAGGCGCACTGGGACGCGATCCGCACGATCGAAGAGCTGCTCGATCAACTGCCGCCCGACGTCACGGGCAACTGCATGATGCTGCCCGACCCCGGCGAGGATCCCCCGCTCGGCGGACCGTTCGCGGGCGACAGCCCCGACGCGTACGACATCAACGTCGGCTACAGCGGCGAGGACACGCGCGTGCGCGTGATGAGCGACCTCATCCACATGGCGTTCACGTGCGACCTGACGCGCTCGGCCACGTACATGCACACGATGATCCAGTCGTTCCTGAATGTCGTGCAGATCAGCGGCCACGAGTACGCGCTGCACGACATGACGCACGGCGGGTCCACGGTGGAGCTCAACGACGTCATCGCGTGGCACGTCGATCAGTTCGCCTACTTGATCGCGAAGCTGCGCGACACGCCGGAAGGTGCGGGCTCCGTGCTGGACAACGTCGCGGCCTGCTACCTCATCGAGGCCGGCGGCGGGTACTCCTACGAGAACGGCAATGCCTTCACGGCACACTCCACCGACAACATGGCAATGCTGGTCGCCGGTGGCGCAGGTGGGCTCGTGCGCGGCCACCACGTCGTGGCGCCGGCGAACGCGAATCACCCCGCCAACGTGCTGATCTCGGCGATGCACGCGGTCGGCGTCGAGCAGGACCTCGGCGACGTCGAGGGCTACATCCCGGAGCTCTTCGCGTAGGTGCTAGGCTAGGGCGATGCGTCCGCTCGCCCTCGCTCTGATCGTGCTCTCGCTCGGTTGCGCGACGAAGTTCGAGCCGCTCGAGGAGGACTTCCGCGTCCACTCGGATCGTCCGGGCCACCAACAGGCCCACGCGCACACGCCCAAGAACCACGAGGCCGACGCGATCGCGAAGCAGTTTCCCTCGGTGAAGCTGCCGGCCGGCTCGCGCATCGTCGACCTCACCCACTCGTTCGACTCCGATTCCGTCTACTGGCCCACGGAGAAGAGCGGCTTCGTCCTGCAGGAGGTCGAGCACGGCAAGGAGCGCGGCTTCTTCTACGCGACGAACCGGTTCACGGCGCCGGAGCACGGCGGCACGCACCTCGACGCGCCGATCCACTTCGCCGAGACGGGCACCACCACCGACGACGTGCCGCTCGCGAAGCTCATCGCGCCCGCCGCGGTGATCGACATGCGCGTGGCCGCCGAGGCATCGCCCGATGCACTGCTCGATGTCGCGGCGATCGAGTCGTACGAGAAGACGTTCGGTCCGATCGTGCCCGGCACGATCGTGCTCGTCCGCACCGGGTGGGCCACGCGGTGGCCCGACCGGCAGCGCTATCTCGGCGACGAGCGACTCGGCGCGGCCGTATCGCTGCACTTCCCCGGTATCTCCGAGGAGGCCGCGAACGCGCTCGTGGATCGGCAGGTCGCCGCCGTGGGCATCGACACGGCGAGCGTCGACCACGGCCCGTCGAAGGACTTCCGCGTGCACCGCACGCTCGCCGCGAACGACATCCCGGCGTTCGAGAACATCACGCACCTCGATCTGTTGCCGGCCCGCGGCGCGCTCGTGCTCGCGTTGCCGATGAAGATCCGCGGCGGCTCCGGTGGCCCGCTGCGCATCGTCGCGGTGGTGCCGGGCGCGACGACCCGCACCGCGCAGCGCTGAGGCCTCGCTCGAGGACGGGCTCTGAGCCCGGCGCCTGCGCCCCCTGATCAGAACGCGATCTGCAGCTGCAAGCGCACGCGGTCGGTGCCGTGCTTCGCGGCGTCGGCCCAGCCGTCGCCCTTGTCCTCGTCCCACAGGCGGAAGTAGTCGAGCTGCAGCTTGAGGTTGTGGCCCGCGAAGTAGTAGTTCACGGCCAGGCCCGCTTCGTCGCGCGCCGGCATCGAGCTCGCGTCTCCGTAGACATCGCGCACGAACGCGTAACGACCGACGACCTCGAGATCGATCTTGGGCACGAGATAGCCGAGCTGCGCGAGCCAGCCGAGGCCGCTGCGCCCGATCTCGATCGGGATGAGGTTGCCGTCCTCGTCGACCGCGCCGCCGCCCTTGCGGTCCACGATCTTCCGCCAGTGGAACGCGGTGTTGAACGACATGCCTCGGAACTTGAAGATCGCGTCCGCGCCCGCGTTGTGGAAGTTCGCAGTGCCGAGATCGGCCCAGCGCGGGCCCCACACGCCGTGCGTGCCCTTGCCGCGGTCCTGGAACGCATACGCGCCGCCGATGGCCAGCTTGGGCGTCGGCGTGCGCTCGACGTCGCCCTCCGAGTAGTCCTCGAATTTGCCCATCGGCGTGATCTCGAAGCGCGCGACGTACAGCATGCCGAGATCGCTGTGGTCCCAGTTGTTGCGGCCCTCGCCCATGAAGACGCCCGCGTTGTAGCCGAACCAGCCCTTGCCGCCGATGTCCTTCGACAGGAACTGCACGCCGATGTCGCGATCGAGCTGGAACTCCTCGTTGAGCAGCGAGCGATCCACCATGTTCAGGTTGCCCGACGAGTTCACGCGCTGACGGGAGAAGGGGATCTTCATCTGCCCGGCCCACACCGTGAAGTCGCGCAGGTAGTCGAACTCCGCCCGCGCATCGCGGATGGGGTTCTTCGTGATGGTCCCGTCCTCGTCGGCGAGCACCGCATTCGACATGTCCGGATCGGTGAAGCCGAACTGGATGTAGTAGCGGTTGTGCTTGCCGAAGACGTTGCCCTGGAACTGCAGGCGCAGGCGGCGGAGCATCATCACCTGCTCCGTGTTCTCGCCCTCGACGTTCGGGTGCAGCAGCTCGTAGCGGATCTGCGCGCGCGCGCGGATCTGCAGCGAGAACCTGCCGTCCTTGCTGGCCGTCTCGAACCCCTTGCCGGGCACGAAGCGCGTCGCCTTCACCGGCGTTGGATCGAACCGCGGATCGCCGGCCTCCTCCTTCGCCTCCGTGGTCGGCGCGGCCGCCGGAGGCTCGGGCTCCGGCGCCGGCTCGGGCTCCGGCGGCTCGGTCGCGACCTCCGGCTCCGCCGTCGCTTCGGGCGCGACCACCTCGATGGGGGCCGAAGGATCGGGCTCGCGGGGGCTTTCCGGGCCTGTAGAGGGCTCCTGGACGAGAACCAGACCAAGCGCGACGAAGAACATCGAAGTCTCCTCAGCCAGCCGCGTCGAGCAAGACGATCGTGAGCCAAGCCATCGCGGCGCTCATCGGGATCGTGAAGATCCACGCCGTCACGATGTTGCCGGCGACACCCCAGCGCACCGCCGACATGCGCTTGCAGGCGCCGACGCCCATGATGCACGCGTTGATCACGTGCGTGGTCGAGACCGGAATGCCCGCGCTGCTGGCCGCGAGGATCGTCACCGTGCCGCTCGTCTCGGCTGCGAAGCCCTCGAGCGGCGTGATGCGGATGATCTTCGTGCCCATCGTCTTGATGATCCGCTTGCCACCCGCCATCGTGCCGAAGCCGATCGCAGCCGCACACGCGAAGATCACCCACGTGGGAACGTGGCCGTCGGTCATCGGCAGCGACCACGCGGGCAAGCCCGTGTGACCCGCGGCGACGAACGCGACGAGCGCGAGGGTGATGATGCCCATCGCCTTCTGCGCATCGTTGGACCCGTGCGAGAACGCCATCGCGCACGCGGACACGAGCTGCATGCGTCGCGACACCTTCGACACCGTGGCCGCGCGCCGCCGTCGCACCGCCCACAGGAGGCCGAGCATCACGAGGAACGCCGCGACGAAGCCGAGCAACGGCGACATCACGAGTGGCACGAGCACCTTGCCGACGAGCGCGTTCCACTTGAACGCGGAGATGCCGGAATGGCCCACCACGGCCCCGCACAAGCCACCGATGAGCGCGTGCGACGAGCTCGACGGGATCCCCCACCACCACGTGAGCAGGTTCCACACGATCGCGCCGACGAGCGCCGCGAGCACGACGGCCTGCGTGACGTCGGTGGCGTCGGCGAAGCCCGACGCGATGGTCTTCGCGACCGCAGTGCCCATGATGGCGCCGACGAAGTTGAAGATGCCGGCGATGATCACCGCCGTTCGCACGGGCAGCACGCCCGTGGACACCACGGTGGCGATGGCGTTCGCCGCGTCGTGGAAACCGTTGATGAAGTCGAACACCAACGCCGTGACGATCACGGCGATGACGAGACTAACCATGTTTCACCGCGAGGTTGGCGAGCGTGTCGGCCACGCGCTCGCAGCGATCGATCGCATTCTCGAGGTCGTCGAGGATCTCACGCTGGCGCAGTAGATCCTTCGCGTCGATTTCCGGGGTGTGGAACAGCCGGCTGACCTCGTCGCGATAGATCCGATCGCACTCCTTCTCGAGCTCCCGGATGCGGCGCTTGGCGGCGAACAGCTCCGCATACGTGTGGCGCCGCAGGTTCGGCAGCGCGCTCGCGAGCTCGCCGGTCGCCTTGACGAGCAGCGCCATCATGTCGCCCATCGGCGTCGTCGGACGGTCCACGCCGAGCAGCAGGAAGGCGCGGGCGGTGGTGTTCGTGAGGTCGAGGACGTCGTCGAGCTCGGAGCACAGGAAGTGGATGTCTTCCCGATCGATGGGCGTGACGAACGTGCGCGCGAGCGCCTCTTCCACCTCGTGCACGAGCTTGTCGCCCTCGTGCTCGAGCTTCTGGACCGCCTCGGCCACCGTCTCCGCGTCGCGGATGCTCTCGACGAACGAGGCGAGGGTCTCGGCGGCCGCGAGCGCCGTCTTGGCCTGCTTCTCGAGGAGGTCGAAGAAGCCCTCCTCGCGGGGCATCACTTTGCGGACGAGCTCTTGGATTCCCATGGCGTCGGTTGCCCGGTTGTAACCGAGTCGTGACAGAAGAGACACCCACGCGGGTGCGGCGGGAGGCTCGGCGAGCGGCGTGACACCACTGCGGCACGTGTGTGACGTTTGCGTGACATCGAGCGGGCCGTCACGCGCGCGTCACCCGGCCGTGGTCCCCTGCGGGGGCCGGTCCGGACCATGCGCTCCTCGCTCGCCGTCGTGCTGGCCGCATTCGCCTGCGGTCGCGGAACCAACGATCTCGTCGCCGTCGACGGGTCGAGCACCGTGTTTCCGATCAGCGAAGCGGTCGCGGAGGAGTTCTCGCGCCAGCACGAGACGCGCGTCACGGTCGGCGCATCGGGCACCGGTGGCGGCTTCCGCAAGTTCTGCAGCGGTGAGATCGCCATCACGGGCGCGTCACGACCGATCAAGCCCGAGGAAGTCGAGCTGTGCGCGAAGCGCTCGGTCGCGTACATCGAGCTCCCGGTCGCGTACGATGGCCTCGCCGTCGTCGTGAATCCCGCGAACCACTGGGTCGATCACATGACCGTCGCCGACCTCGCGAAGCTGTGGGCGCCGGATGCCCAGGACGAGGTCGAGACGTGGAAGGACATCCGCGCCGAGTGGCCCGCGGAGGAGATCCATCTCTTCGGCGCCGGCGTCGACTCGGGCACCTACGACTATTTCACGCAGGCGATCGTCGGCAAGGAGCATTCGAGCCGCGGCGACTACACCTCGAGCGAGGACGACAACGTGCTCGTGCACGGCATCGCGAGCGATCGGCTCGCGCTCGGGTTCTTCGGATTCGCGTACTACCGCGAGAACGCGAGCCAACTGAAGCTGGTGCCGATCGACGACGGCAAGGCCGACAACGGCCTCGGACCCATCCTCCCGTCGCCGCAGAGCGTGCGCGACGGCACCTACCAGCCGCTGTCGCGCCCTGTCTTCATCTACGTGGCCGAGGCCGCGTGCGCGAAGCCGGAGGTCACGACGTTCGTCGACTTCTACCTCGAGCGCGGCCCTGCGCTCGTCGAGGAGGTCGGCTACATCCCGCTGCCGGAGTCCGCCTACGAGCTCGTGCGCGCGCGCTTCCGCGACCGCACCGTCGGCTCGGTGTTCGATGGGAAGGGCTCGCGCGTCGGCGTCGGCGTCGACGAGCTCTTGCGAGCCGGGTAGGCGTCCATGGCCGCACGCAAGCCCGTCGGCAGCGCGGTGCGCGAACGGACCATCGAGCGCGTGCTGCTCGGGTGCGCATCGGTGTCGATCATCACGACGTTCGCGATCCTCGCCATCTTCGCGCTCGAGACCGTCGCGTTCTTCGGCGACGTGCCCTTGTCGAATTTCCTGTTCGACGACGAGTGGACGCCGCTCTACGACGACGCTCACTTCGGCATCTGGCCGCTCGTGTCGGGCACGCTGCTCACCTCGTCGATCGCGCTCGCGGTCGCGGTGCCGTTCGGGCTGCTCTCGGCGATCTACCTCGGCGAGCTCGCACCGCCCCGCGTCCGCGCGGTGCTCAAGCCCACGCTCGAGCTGCTCGCCGGCGTGCCCACGATCGTGTACGGGTACTTCGCGCTCGTCGTGCTCACGCCGCTGCTGCAGCGCGTGATTCCGGGGCTCGCGGGGCTGAACGCGCTGTCCCCCGGCATCGTGATGGGCGTGATGATCGTTCCGATGATCACGTCGCTCTCCGAGGACGCGATCCAGGCGGTGCCGCACTCGCTGCGCGAGGGCGCGTACGCACTCGGGGCGGGCCGGCTCGCCACGATCTTCCGCGTCGTGCTGCCCACCGCGCGCTCGGGCATCGCGGCATCGATCGTGCTCGCGGTGTCGCGCGCCATCGGTGAGACGATGATCGTCGCCATCGCAGCCGGACAGGAGCCCCGTCTCACCGCGGACCCGCGCGTACCCATCGAGACGATGACGACGTTCATGGTCCAGGTCGGCCTCGGCGACGCGCCGACCGGCAGCCTGGGCTATCGCACGCTCTTCGTCGTGGGCGCCAGCCTGTTCGTGATGACGTTCACCGCGAACATCCTGAGCCATCGACTCGCGCGCCGCATGCGGGAGGGCACATGAAGCCATTTCGCGGTCGACCGCCGAGTCGCGCGCTCGAGCGCGCCTTCGCGTGGCTGTGCTTCATGGCCGCGACGCTGCCGGTCGCGCTCCTGGTGCTGCTGCTCGGCGACGTGGTCGTCACCGGCGTCGCGCGTGTCGACTGGGATTTCGTCACGTCGTTCCCGTCTCGCATCCCGTCGCAGGCCGGCATCTACCCGGCGGTGATCGGCAGCGTGTTGCTCGTCGCGCTCACGGCCGCATTCGCCCTGCCGGTGGGCATCGCGACCGCGATCTACCTGGAGGAGTACGGCAAGCGGGGGCGCTTCGCGACGTTCGTGGAGGTGAACATCGCGAACCTCGCCGGCGTGCCGTCGATCATCTACGGGTTGCTCGGGCTCGAGGTGTTCGTGCGCTTCGTCGGGCTGGGACGCAGCCTCCTCGCCGGCGCGCTCACGCTGGGACTGCTCGTGCTGCCCATCGTGATCATGTCGTCGCGCGAGGCGTTGCGCGCGGTGCCGGCCGATCTGCGCGAGGCCGGGCTCGCGCTCGGTGCCACGCAGTGGCGCACCGTGCAGCGCGTGGTCGTGCCGATGGCGCTGCCCGGCATCCTCACGGGATCGATCCTGTCCGTGTCGCGGGCGATCGGCGAGGCGGCCCCGCTCGTGATGCTGGGCGCCGCGACCGCGATGAACTTCGTGCCCGACGGATTGCTCGCGCCGTTCACCGCCCTGCCGATCCAGATCTTCAACTGGACGTCGCGCCCGCAGGCAGGGTTCGCCGTCGACGCGGCCGCGGGGATCATCGTGCTGATGGTCACCCTGCTCGCGATGAACGGGGCCGCGATCTGGCTGCGTCATCGCGTGCAGCGGCGTATCTTCCGGTGACGAAACGGATGGGCGAATCCCCGACCAAGCTCGGCGCGCGTGGGCTCTCGGCCTGGTACGGCGACAAGCAGGTGCTGCGATCGGTGACGATCGAGCTGCCCGCGCGCAGGGTGTCGTCGATCATCGGGCCTTCGGGCTGCGGGAAGTCCACGCTCATCCGCTGCTTCAATCGCATGCACGAGCTCGTGCCTGGCGCTCGCGTCGACGGCACGGTCACGCTCGACGGCGAGGACCTCTACGGCGCCAACGTCGACGCGGTGATGATCCGACGGCGCATCGGCATGGTCTTCCAGAAGCCGAATCCGTTCCCGACGATGTCGATCCGCGACAACGTGCTCGCCGGGCTGACGCTCACCGGCGCCGATCGGACGCGGGCCGACGAGATCATGGAGCGGGCGCTGCGACAGGCCGCGCTGTGGGACGAGGTGAAGGATCGGCTGTCGGACGGTGGCACGACGCTGTCGGGCGGACAGCAGCAGCGCCTGTGCATCGCGCGAGCGATCGCAGTGGAGCCGGACGTGCTCTTGATGGACGAGCCGTGCTCGTCGCTCGATCCGATCGCCACCACACGGATCGAGGAGCTGCTGCAGACGCTGCGCGAGCGCTACACGATCGTCGTCGTCACGCACAACATGCAGCAGGCCGCTCGCGCGTCGCAGATGACAGCGTTCCTGCTGCAGGGCGAGCTCGTCGAGTTCAGCGCCACGGACGTCCTGTTCACGTCGCCGTCGGATTCCCGGACCGAGGACTACATCACGGGAAAATTCGGCTAAGCTGATCGGATGTCGAAGGCTTGGCTTGGGGTGTGCTTGGGCGTGTGTGCGTGCTCGGGCCGGATCGTCGCCGACGGGGACGACGGAGCCGACACGGGCGGGAGTCCGACGTCGTCCGCGGACGACGGGGTCGACGACTTCGGCGACGAGCAGCCGGTCCCCGACTCGGGCGAAGCCGAGGTCGGCGAAGTCGAAGGCGAGGTCGACGAGGGCGAGGCCGAGGTCGACGAGGGCATGCAGCGCGAGGAGAAGGAGGCGCTTCTCGCCGTGGCGACGTTCCTCGCCCCGGCGACGCCCTTGCAGTGGCACTTGGTGAGCACGTTGGAGAACGGCGAGCTCGTCGAGGTGCGCCTACAATCGCTGTCGCTCGACGTCGGGAGCACGACGACACCGCGCGAGCTGGTGGGCGAGTCGTTCGTCGTCGAGACCGCAGTCGACGACGTCGGAGGGCTCGGCATCCGGGTCGGCGAGCTGTTCGTGCCGGGCGCGGCGAATCCGATCACCGGCAGCGACATCACCGGAATGGACGTTCGCATGATCGGTGACACGTTCATGGACGGCAGCGCGTGCGGGACGGTCACCGGCATGATCGTGCAACCACTCGAGACGCCGCTCGACGGATCGACGTTCGCGGTCACGCCGATCGAGTCGCTCGACGCGCTGCCCGACGTCGTCGAAGCAGGGTGCTGAGCACGAGGAGCGCGAGACTCGTTCCGCGCGACGACGTCGTGCAGCCGCAGCCGGCTTCGTCGTCGTCTTCGCTCGCGCCGCCCGTGCTCGTCTCGTCGTCGGCCGCCGTCGCACTCGCGTCCGCGGGCCCGCCATCGCTGGTGGGGTCCGGCGCGCCGCTGCTCTCGCCGACGCCACCGCTGCTCGTGTCACCACCCGAGGTGTCGACGACGCCCGTGTCCGCGCTCGTGCCGTCGCTGCTCGACTCGTCGCCGACGGGGTCCGTGGTCGTCACCCACACGATGCCGCCCTCGACGTGGGCGAGGAAGGCGGGCTCGCTCCACGACTCGATCGTGTGACCGAGCGCGGTGTAGAACGAGCGCCCGCCGTCGTACTCGTGGGCCCACGCGATGGGATGATCGGCGCCCATCGTGCCGCCGGTGTACGTGCTCTCGTCGAGCTGCAGGAGCACGTCGACGGTGCCGGTGGGGCTCGCGGTGAAGTTGTACCATTCGTCGAAGCGCATCCACGGATCGGGCACCGGCATGGTGGCCGGATGCGTCGCGTCGACGACGTGGATCGTCGCGTCCTGCTGCGCCGGATGATCGGCGAAGGTCGTGCCGACGAGGCCGACGTACCACGGCCAGTCGTACTCGGTGTCGGTGGCGGAGTGGATGCCGACGAAGCCGCCGCCGCCCTGCACGAAGCCCTGCATCGCGGTCTGCTGGGCGTCGTCGAGGACGTCGCCGGTGGTGCTGAGGAAGACGATCACGTCGTACTCGGCGAGCGTCGCGGCCTCGAACGTCGCGGGCTCCTCGGTGGCGACGACGTTCCACCCGTTCTTCGCGCCCATCGCTTGCACGGCTGCGATGCCGGCGGGGATCGAGTCGTGCCGGAAGCCGGCGGTGCGCGTGTAGACGAGCACGTCGACCTCGTCGACGCCGGCGTGCGCGACTGCGGGAGCGCTCGCGAGGACGATCGCGATCGAGGTCGAAGACGCGCGCACCAGCCCATCGTAGCGCGTTATGCTCGCGCGATGGTCGATCACGTGGCGGCCGCACGCGCGGCGATCGAGACCCACGGTCTGCTCTTGTTGCAGGATGCGATACGCCCGAGTCTCGCGACGCTCGTCGCGGGCGGACGGGTGTTGGGCTCGTGGTGGAGTCACCCCGCCGGCAAGGCGATCTTCGCGACGGCGGAATCGCTCGACGACGAGCACGACGTCGTCACGGCGAAGCTCGTCGACGGCAAGATCACGTTCGTGCACCGCCGTCTGTGGCCGGCGCTCGTCGCCATCGGCCGCGAGCGCGCGACGTGGCAGACGGACCGCTTGCCCACGTCGGCCCGCGAGCTGCTCGCCCGCCTCGACGAAGACGGCACGCTGCAGACGACCGGCGCCGCCGCGAAGGCCCTCGAGCAGCGCCTGCTCGCCGCGAGCGCCCAGGTGCACACCGACTCGGGCAAGCACGCGCTCGAGCTCTCGACCTGGGACGCCTTCGCGCAACGCCACGACCTCGCGCCACCTTGGCCCTCGCCCGCCGACGCGCGCACGCTCTTCGAACGAACGCTCGCGGAGCTGCCGGGCCCGCGCAACGGCCTACCTTGGCTCACGAACCGCTGAATCACCGGCGGCGTCGTCGTACCAGTAAGACGAGCACGAGCCCGCTCCAGCGCGATTCGCTCGCCATCGTGCATCCGCCGTTCGCCGCCGGTACCGACGTGCATTGCGTGCGTTTCTCCGACGCGTTGAGCGACGCATCGACCGCGCTCGCGCCGACGCAGACCTCCGCGCCGTCGGCTTCGTCCGAGCCCAGGAAGAGGATCGCGGAGAGCTCGCCGTTCTCGGGGATCCGGCGCGACTCGTTCTGCACCGTCTCGCCGTCGCGCTCGAACCAGACGTAGGCCCACGCGCCGGGCTCGATGGTCGGGAACTCCACCACCGCGGACACGCTCACGCCCTCGCGCAGCTCGGCGCAACCGTGGGAGAACTCGCCGCGCTCCTGCTCGAGCTCGAGCACCTCGCCGGGCGCAGGTGCCTCGTCGTCGGCCGCACCGATCACGAAGCGCGCGCGCTCGACCTCGCCGTCGTCACCGATGCAGCCCTCGATGTCGAACCCCGCATTGCAATCCTGGAACAGCACCACCTCGGCACCGAGCCCGGGTGCGGGCTCGAGCTGCACGGTGCCGACCCCCTGGAAGAGATCGCCGCCGACGATCATCGCCGGCTCGCCGTCGATCGTCGCGCTCCACGACTCCATCGCCCCACCGCACCAACTCTCGAACGCCAACCCCGCCCCGAGCGGATGCGTGTCCCCCACGGGTGCGACGAGCTCCGACGACCCGAAGCAGCTGCACGCCTGCGCCTCGCGCTCCGCGACGCCCAGCGCCACGGCTCCGCCCACGACCACCGCCATCCACCGTCCACCCATTCGTCCACTCTACACGACGCCGCCAGCGTCGTCACTCGGCTCAGCGCACGAGGGCGAGGCCGCCGAAGCGGTCATCGACGTCGGCGGCGACTCGAAAGGAGGAGCAAGAAGAGCACGCCGCTGCCCCGGCGTTCATCGGTCCCGAGCGCGCACTCGTTCACGGTCTGGATGGGCTGAGGATCGAACACGATGCAGTCGGAGCGCCAGTCCGATGCGTTGCCCGACGCGTCGAACGCCATCGCCTCGACGCAGACCTCTCTGCCAGAGTAGTCGACCGCGTCACCGATCAGCTGGGTCGTGATCTCTCCGGAGGCGGGGATCTCGTACGCCTCGCTGCGCTCTTCCAGGCCGTCGCTCCAGAACACGATCTGCGCCCACGCGTCCTGCTCGCTCGACGGAAACCGGATCGTCGCCGCGAACCGCAGGTCGTGCTCGGGCTCGTCGCAGCTCTCCCCGAACAGGCCGTGTTCCACCTCGATCGCCACTTCGTCCGCGACCGCCGGCGCAACGAGGTCAGGACCCACGACGGTGAACCGAGCGCGTTCGACCACGTCGTCCTCGACGACGCAACCCTCCGCCTCGACGTCGTACTTGCACGACTGCGTGACGACGACCTCGGCGCCCTCGGTCGGCGCCGGATCGAGGCCGACGGCCTGCACTCCGAGCCAATGGGACTTGCCGACGAAGAGCGCCAGCTTGCCGTCGATCGTGACCTTCCACGCATCGAGTGCTCCGGAGCACTCGGTTGCAAACACGAGCGACGCACCGGTCGGGTGCTCGGCCGTCGTCGGTGCGAGGAGCGTCGATGCACCGTTGCAGATGCACGCGTTCGCCTCGCGCTCCGCGACGGCGAACGCCACGATCGCGCCTCCGAGCAGCGCGGCGCATCGACCACTCATGACGCGATCGTAGCCCTTGTCTCGCTCCGCGTCATCCGAGGGCAGGCATGCCGTATGCCTCGCCTCGTTGGTCTCGATGCGCGTCATCCGACGCGGCGCGTTACCGCACCAGGCCCTCTTCATGGAGCTGCGCGGCGACCTCGTCGACGAGCTCCTTGATGAAGGCGTCGATCTCGTCGGGGTTCATGGTCTCGCTCTGCCCGCCCCAGACCAGCTTGTCCTGGCGGAGGTCGTAGACGAGCGTCTCGACCGTGACGATCGTGTCCGTGCGGATGTAGCCGGGGTCGTACGCGTAGCCCCAGCTGTGGCCGTAGTAGCCACCGCCCCAGTACGTGCCGTACGTGGGCCCGGCGTACATCGTGGGACCGCTCGAGCTCACTTCCTTGCCGACCTTCAACGCGCGCATCGAGACGACGCCCACCACACCCGCCTTCGTGACGGCGGCCTCGGCCGCCGCGGCGTCCTTGGTCAGCTCCATCGGAAGCACCGTGTATCCCGGGATCCCCTTCAGCCCACGCAGCGTCAGCTCGTGCGCGAGCGCATCCTCGGCGGCACGCCGCACCGTCTCGTTGGTGCTCACGACGACCGCGAGGATCTGATCGCCGCTCTTGAACGAGAGCGCCTTCGCCTCGGGGTGCTTCCACGTCGCGTTGAACGTGGTCGACCCACAAGCCGTGACGAACAACGTGATCGCGAGCGCGCAGGCCAGGCGAAAATTCATGGGCACTCCATCACATCTTCTGTCGGGTCATCCGCACGAGCATCACCGCGAGGAGCACGAACGCCGCCACGCCGAGCAGGTCGTAGCCGCCCGCACCGAGCGCGTCGACGAGCTTGCCGTGCAGCGAGAGCTTCGCCATGTCCTTGCCCATCCGCGCGGCCACGATCGCGTAGAGCACCCCGGCGAGCGCACCACCGGCGACCAAGCCCGTCGCGAACAGGTTGCCGGGCCCGAACTCCTCCTCGGCCTCGTCCGTCGCGCTTTTCACCGGCTTCGTCTTCGCGTCCGCGATCCACCGCACGACACCGCCGGCGAAGATCGGCAGCGTCGTCGCGAGCGGCAGATACGCTCCCACCGCGAACGCGAGCGCCGACACCCCGCACAGCTCCACCGTGATCGCGAGGAACACCCCGACGAGCACGAACTGCCAGTCGAGATCGAAGCCGAGCAACCCCTTGATCAGCGTCGCCATCAGCGTCGCCTGCGGTGCGGCGAACTGATCGCCGATCGCGTGCACCGTGCGACCCGTCTCCGGATCCACGTGCGCGTTGTCCAGCACCTGAACCGTCGCACCGATCACGAGCGCCGCCGCGATCACGCCGATGAACAACCCGATCTGCTGGTACCGCGGCGTCGCACCGACGAGGAACCCCGTCTTCAAGTCCTGGCTCGTCGCACCGGCATTCGCCGCCGCGATGCACACCATCGCCCCGACGCACAGCGCCATCGGCTGGTACGCGTCGCCGGTCCACCCGAGACCCGCGAAGATCAGACACGTCGCCATCAGCGTCGCGATCGTCATGCCGCTGATCGGGTTGTTCGACGATCCGATCAACCCGACGATGCGGCTCGACACCGTCACGAAGAAGAACCCGAACAGCACCATCAAGACGCCGAGCAGCAGCTTGCTGACCACGCTGTCGCCCGGCACGAACGGCAGGAGCGCCACGATGACCGCGAGCCCGACGCTGCCGCCCACGACGACGGACATCGGGAGATCGCGCTCCGTGCGTTTCGTCGCGGCGACCGCTCCGGCGGCGCTGGCTCGCCGCTGCGCCACGCTGCCGCGCACGGCGCCGATGATCGTCGGCAACGTCTTCAGGAGCGTGATGAAGCCGCCGGCCGCGACCGCGCCGGCGCCGATCTGCTTCACGTACGCCTGATAGATGGCGACGTTGAGCCGCGCGAAGTCACCTGTCGCAGGGTCGTAACCGTAGTCGCTCGGCAGGAGTGCCAGCTTTTCGAGTTGCGCTGCGATGGCGGGACCCGGCACGAGGGACGCGAGCAGCGGAATGAAGCCGAGCCACGCGAGCACTCCACCGGCGACGAGCATCCCGGTGCTGCGGATCCCGAGGATGAACCCGACACCCATGTATTCGGGCGTGATCTCCCCCGACACCGTTGCGGCGGGGAACACCTTGCTCTTCATGTCGCTCACCCACGTGGGCGCCTCGGCGATCACCCCCAGGACTTTTTGGAGGATTGCATAGACGAACGCGAAGCCGAGCCCCGTGTAGGCGATCTTCGCGAGCTTGCCGCCCTTCTCACCCGCGATCAGCACCGCGGCGCACGCGGTGCCCTCGGGATACGGAAGCGTCGCGTGCTCTTGGACGATGAGCGCGCGACGCAGCGGAATCATCATCAGGACGCCGAGCACGCCCCCGAGGAGCGCGAGCACGAAGATGGTGGAGTAGTTGAAGAATGGCTCGCCGATGCTGCCCCCCGTCTGGGGGTCGTGAGCCAAGAAGAGAAAGCCCGGTAGGGTGAACACGACCCCAGCGGCGACGGATTCGCCGGCGCTGCCGATCGTCTGCACGATGTTGTTCTCGAGGATGGTCGATCCGCCCAGCTTCTTGAGCAGCGAGATCGAGAGCACCGCGATCGGGATGCTCGCCGACACCGTGAGCCCCGCCTTGAGCGCGAGATAGACGGTCGATGCGCCGAACAGAATCCCGAAGAAAGCCCCGATCACGACCGCTTTGGCCGTGAATTCCGCGACCACGGCGTCGTGAGGCACGTAGGGGGCAGGGGCGCCGGAGGTGTCGTGTTCGTCGGACAACGTGCGGTGATGGTATCCGCCCGATCGTCGCGACGGTGACCGCGTGCGGCGCGAGCGGTCGTGTCACGAACGGGCGCTTCCGCACGCACGCGAGTCAGAGCACATGCGCGGTCCACCCTCGCGTGCGCGAAGATGCATCCATCCGCCTCCATCCATGGTATCTCGGGGGACGCTGAGGGGTTTCCGATGATCTCGACCAGGGCACCGATCCGCACCGCACTCGCGATCGTCGTTGCGACCACCACGTTCGCGACGGCCTGCAAAGATGGAGACGACAACGCCACTGGTGGGCAGGGCGATGGCGAAGAGTCGGGCGGTGCGTCGGCCGACGACGACGGCTCGACCACGAGCGCCACCGCGACTGCCACCGCCACCGATGCCACGGCGAGCGCGAGCGCCGACGAGACCACGACGTCGGCCGACGACGGTGGCGAGAGCGGGCCGCCGCCGATCAAGCTCGACGTCCACGCCATTCCCGACACGCCCAAACAGCAGTGCGACGGCGTCGGAGGCAAGGGCGGTGGTGGTGGAGGCGTCGGCGATCCCGACTACTCGTACATCTGGATCGCGAACAGCACCCAGAGCACCGTCTCCAAGATCAACACGGAAACGCTCGTCGAAGAGGGTCGCTACATGACCCGCGAGAACTCGAGCGGCGATCCGTCACGCACGTCGGTGAACCTCAACGGCGACGTCGCGGTCGCGAACCGCAACGGCGGCGTGCTCAAGATCTACGCGCGACACGAGGACTGCGACGACGCCGGCAACACCTCGGACGGGCCTGCGGACGTCAAGGCGTTCCCGGACGGATGCGTCGCGTGGTACCAGCCGTTCGCCTATGCGAGCCAGCGACCGGTGGCGTGGACATCGGGCGAGTGGGATCCGATCAACTGCCGCTGGGTGAACGAGAAGCTGTGGACCTCGGGCGCGAACGCGTCGATCGACGTGATCCTGCTCGACGGCGAAGACGGTGAGGTCGAGCAGCTCGTGCCGATCCCCGGCGTGCAGCCCGGCTTCTACGGCATCTACGGCGCGGCCACCGACGCCGACGGCAACTTCTGGGGCAGCCAGCTCGGCATCGGCCAGCTGGTGCGCGTCGATCGGGACAACTTCGACGTCGAGACCCATCCGATGCCGGTGAGCGGCTACGGCATGACCGTCGATCAAGAAGGCCGCGCGTGGACGTGCAGCGGCTCCGGCTTCGCACGCTGGGATCCCGAGGCGGGGTCGTGGGCCACGAGCGCCGGCGTGCAGGGCGGTGGCGGCTGCATGGCCGATGCCGAGGGTCGGCTCTGGGCGGCGAACTACACGCCGCAGCTCGTCGCGATCGATCTCGAGACGCTGGATCTCGTCACGACGATTCCGATCCCGCAGTACAGCCACGGCATCAGCATCGACTACAACGGCAACGTGTGGGGCGTCAGCATGGGCACCCAGGCCTATCGCGTGAACCCGGAGGACGGCACGGTCGACACCTTCAACGGTCTCGTCGGGCCCTACACGTACAGCGACATGACCGGCTGGGCGCTCGGCAACGCGGTGGGGCCGCCGCCGTCGGGCTGATTCGAGATTCGCGGGGAGAGGCACACATGAAGATTTCGCGAGCATCCTACGGATTGATCTCTGCGTTCGCGCTCGGCTGCGTCGGCGGCGGGGACAACAACTCGGGCTCCGGCAACGGCGACACCGGCGACGACTCCGCGTCGGCGAGCGCCGACGACGAGGGCACCGAGACCGGCAACACCGTCAGTGCGAGCGCCAGCATGAGCGCGAGCGCGGAGGAGACCGGCGCCGACGTGAGCTCGGACGACGACGACGGCGACGAGGGTCCCGGGCCGGTGAAGCTCGACGTGCACGCGATCCCCGACGTCCCGATCGGCGATTGCCAGGCCAACGGCAAGGGTGGCGGCGGCGGCGGCAACGGTGATCCGGACTTCTCGTACATCTGGATCGCCAACAGCACACAGAACACCGTGTCGAAGATCCACACGATGACCCTCGAGGAAGAGGGTCGCTACCTGACGCGTCCCGACGGGCTGGGCAATCCATCTCGCACGTCGGTGAGCCTCAACGGCGACGTCGCGGTCGCGAACCGCTCCGGCGGCGTCACGAAGATCTACGCGCGTGCCGAGAGCTGCAACGGCAACAACACGTCGACCGGTGGCGACGACGTCCTGCCGTGGCCGGACGACTGCATCGCCTGGCACGCGCCGTTCGCCTACGCGAGCCAGCGCCCCGTCGCGTGGGCGCCCGGCGACTTCAACCAGACGACGTGCGAGTGGGACAACGAGAAGCTGTGGACCGCGGGTGCCAACGCGTCGATCGACGTGCTGCTGCTCGACGGCGACAGCGGCGAGGTCGAACAGCTGATCCCGATCCCGGGCGTGAACCCGGGGTTCTACGGGATCTACGGCGGCGCCGTGGATGCCGATGGCAACTTCTGGGGCACGATGCTCGGCGGTCCGAGCATGGTGTTCGTCGATCGCGGCAGCTACGACCCGACGGTGTACCCGATGTCGAACATCGGCGGGTACGGCATGACGGTCGACGAGCTCGGGCGCCCGTGGTCGTGCAGCGGCGGCGTCGCGGTCTTCGATCCCGAGACCGAGACGTGGGCCACGAACCCGAACGTGGGCGGCGGCGGTGGCTGCATGCTCGACGGCGACGGGCACATCTGGATCGGCGGCTACAGCGGTGGCGGCGGTGCGATGATCGGTGTGAACATCGACACGCTCGCGGTCGACTACAACATTCCGATCCCGAACTACGTGCACGGCGTGAGCGTCGACTTCTACGGCTACGTCTGGGGCGTCACGCTGCAGCAGCCGTTCGCGTACAAGGTCGACATCGAGAACGAATCGTTCGAGACGTTCACCGGCCTCACGGGCCCGTACACGTACAGCGACATGACGGGCTGGGCGCTCAGCAACGCCGTCGGCCCGGCGCCGTCGGGCTGAGTCAGCTGCGCTTCTCGCCGAAGCGGCGCTTGTAGCTCGCGATCCAGACCTGGGTCGCGGGCACGATCACGAGTGCCGGTGCGATCCAGAAGATCCAGCGCCAGTCTTCCGGGACGAGCTCGGCGAGCCAGCGGCGGCCGCCGAAGACCAGGAAGGCCGTGAGCGCGGAGATGACGGCGACCATCGCTCCGGTCATGTGCTGGTACCACCACGCCATGCGGGTCGGCAGCGGGCGCACGACGAAGCGGAGGTCGGTGGTGCCCGCGAAGATCGCGAGCACGCCGAAGGCGACGAGGAGGCCGCGGCCGTGCAGGAGACCTGTCGACGCCGTCGCCATGCCGGCGAGCGCCGTGACGAGCGGCAGCGCGCGATCGACCAGCGTCGGCGCGACGAGCTTCTCGCGCTTGCGCAGCGGCGCGCGCGTCATCTGCCGCAGCGCGGACAGCAGGATCAGCGCGATCGTGCCGAGGAACAGTCCGCTGCCGCGCACCGCTTCGACGGGCGCCGTTTCCATGCGACCGGGGCGGAACTCGAGCGGCGCCACCAGCCACGTCGTCGCCATGAACAGGCCCGTCCAGCCCGCGATCGCCATGGCGAGCACGAACACCTTGCCGACGCGCTTGTGGAGCGGGCCACCCTTCTTCACGACGAGCGGCACGGGTACCAACAAGAGGCCGACGGCGCCGCCGACGAGGTGGAGGATCTGTGCGAGCGAGTAGATCGCGTGCATGGCTCACCCGCGCCAGCGCGCGTAGACCTCGAAGGAAGTGCCCAGGCCCGCGCGATCGAGCCAGCGTGCCGGCGCGGCGCCGAGCCTGCCGAGCACGCTCGCGACCGTCGCGGCCGGCTTGGACGAGCCGAGCGCGAAGCGCTGCAGGCCGCGCGCGATCGCGTCGCCGTCGAGGTTGGAGAAGCTCGTCCACCGCACGGGCTCGAAGCCGGCGCGATCGAGCAGCGCGGCGAGGCCTCGCTTGGTGAAGAGCTCGAGATGATCGGGGGGTGTCACGAGCGGGAACTTGCGGCCGAGCACGCGCGCGGGCGCGCCGGAGTAGGACGGAGTGGAGAGCGCGAGCACGGCCCCGGGCGCGAGCCACTCGCGCATGTGCAGGAGCGCCGCGAACGGCTCCGGCAGGTGCTCGAGGACCTCGAACAACGCGAGCACGTCGAACATTGCACCCGGACGAAAGTCCTCGAGCCACGACGCGTGGACCTCGTGGCCGCGCTCGCGCGCCCGCTTCGCGCTCTGGGCCGGATCGACGCCGACGGTGACCATGCCCTGCTCGCGCGCCGCGTCGAGGAAGTAGCCGTAGCCGCACCCGACCTCGACGACGCGCGCGCCCATCACCGGCCGCTCGAGCAGCTCCGCCACCGCGCGGGCGCGCGCATGCCCTTCACTGGCCATGCGCGCGAATGTGTCGTCGCTGCTCGGGTGGTAGTCGGGCCGCAGGTACGTGGCCTGCACGACCTCGGCGCTCGGCAACGGCGACACGAACAACGTGCCGCACGCCGTGCAAGTGACGTGCGGGAAGCCGTGCGCGAGATAGGCCCACTGCGGCATGTCGTGCCCGCACGCCGGGCAATCGCGCGCCTCGCTGCGCCGCAGATCGGCCGGTGCGGATCGCCCGTGCATCGGCGCCGAGCGTAGCACGACGCTCTATCTGCTCGCGCTCGACGACGGAGGCCGCCAGGCGATCCACGTGCCGAGCTGCACGAGCTCCGCGAGTGCGAGCCCCAGCGGCGACGCGATCGGACCGAGCACGAGCGCGCCGCCGCCGAGCATCGCGACGCGCAGCGCCAGACCGCCGAGATCCCACGCCACGAGGCCGCGTGGGTCCTTGGCGACTCGCACCTGCCGACCCACCGTGTTCGCGAAGCGCAGCGCGGCGAACGGAGCGCTCACGAGCACGAGCTCGTCGATCGCGTCGCACAGCGACCAGCCCGCGATCCCGTCGATCGGCGCGGCGACCACGGACCACGTCAACGCGAACGACGCGGCCGCCACGACCGCGCCGAGCACCAGGCCGCCGAGCAACGCCCACCGCCGCAGCGCCGCGAGCTCGCCCGTCCCCGCGCGACCGGCGAGGCGCAGTGCGACGATGGTGGCGCCCGCGGTCGGCACGGCCAGCACGGCGTTGACCACGAGATAGCCGTAGTTGAGCAGCGCGAACTGGCCGGGCGCGAGGACGAACGCGGTGACGAACGAGTCGACGAGCCCGAGGTTCACGTACACGAGCGTGTCGACGTACAGCGCGATGCCTTCGCGCGGCCGCTCGACCTGCGCGGGATCGGGGCGCTCCAGCGGGCCGCGCAGCGCAGGCAGGAGGAGCGCCGTGCCGACCACGAGACCGACCGTGAGCCCTGCGATCGGGCCGACGGCGCGTCCCGGCATCGCGAGCGCACCGACGATCGTGCCGACGAGCGGCAGCCACTCGAGCACGAAGCCGAGGTTCTCGCGCCCATGTCGCTCCGCGAGCGCACGCACCGACGCGCCGAGCACCGCGACGGCGATGCACGCCGCGAACACCAGGCTCTCCAGTGCGAGCCACTGCCCGGGCGCGATCATCAGCGCGAGCGCGAGCAGGGCGACGCCGACCACCACGCCGCCGCTCGGCGTCGCCTCGCGCAGCAGCTCCGTCGTACGAGGCCCGGGCGGCAGCGGGATCCAGCGCGCGCGCAACAGCGACAGCTCGAAGTTGCGAGCGGCCGCGACCACCGTGACGCCGCGGAAGAACAGATCGGCTCCGTCCGTGGCCTGCAGCTCGCGCGCGATCACGAGCTCGCGTGCGCCGCCGAGCAACAGCGACACCGCCGACAGCCCGGCCATCCACGCGAACGTCCGCTTCGCGCTCAAACGTCGCCGCCCCACTCGGCGGGCACCTCGGGCGAGCGCAGCCTGCCCTTCAGGTACATCAGCGCGGCGGTGACGCGGTGGAAGGCCGCGCGCACCGGCGCGACGATCTCGGACGGCTCGCACAGCTCGAGCACGCGCAGCGCCGCCTCGAACGTACACATGCCGCGCTCGTCGTGCTGCGCCCGCACCTTCCAGATCGACGGCGGCCCGGGCGGCAGCGCGACGCACGGCATGTCCATCACGACCGGCACGCGTCTCGTCATGCGCGTGCACTGGTGCCACGTGCCGTCGACGATCACGTAGCCGAAGCGCTTGCCGGGCGGCGGTGGCTCGGCGGGATCGAGATCCGGCGCGCCCTCGCGCGGGAAGAGCACGCGCCACTCCACGTCGTCGCGCACGAGCGGCGTGGGATCGAAGGGCGGCTCGCGCATGCCGTACGGGAGGATCGGCGTACCTTCCACGATCCGCGCGAACAACCGCGCGGTGTTCGTGGGCTTGTGCTGCTCGCGGACGTGCTGGACGATCGCGATGGGCGTGCCCGCGTGCACCGTGGGCAACGTCGCGCACAGGCACGTGTCCGGCCGCAGGCCGCACACCAAGCACCGCGGCTTGTGTTTGGCGCGCAGCGTCACGCGAGCGAGCGTACTACAACCACGCGAAGGACTCGCGCAGGACGTCGCGGCCGCGCTCGGCGACCACGTCGCCGTGGGCGAGCACGATGCGATCGAAGTCCCATGCGAGCACGCGCTCGAGCGCCGCCCTCGTCGCCTCGCGATCGCGGTACATCCACCGCAGCGAGTGGCCGACGCCCGGCTTGCCGTGGATCCCGGAGAGCTTGAGGTACATGCGCGTCGGCCAGTGTGACGACGTACCGAAGTTCTCGACGAGATCCGAGCTCACGAGCGTGCGCGACGGCGCGTGGAAGAAGACCGTCTCGCGCAGGATGCATCCGCGCACGCGCACCTGCGCGAGCGTGTCGGCCCAGCCCGCATCGGGCTCGTCCGCGAGCGTGGCGGTGAGCCGGAGATCGGGCCGCTTCTTCACGAGCCGCTGGGGCCCCACCAGCCGCGCGTCGGGGTGGGCGGCCGCCCACTGGCCCGCGTAGAGGTGGTGGAACGCGTTGGGCGCGATGATCGAGCGCACCGGCCCGATCGCCTCCACTTCGCCCCTCAGCTCGTCCGTCAGCGCGATCGGCGAGTGCACGATCGCCCCACCGTCGCGTCCTCGCACGATCGTCATGCGCGTGCCGAGATGGAAGCCGAGAAACGTCTGCGGCGCGGCCGCCACCCACAACGCCTCGTCGATCCGCTCGAGCATCGACGCGCACGTTACCACTGCCGGTGGCGCACGCGCTGGGGGTTGTCAGAGTGGCGACGAGGAACTCGACATGCTGCGCTCGACGATCGTTCTGTCGCTGTTGGTGCTCGCGTTCGGATGTGCCGGCCGCTCGGCCGCGACCGAGACCGAGGAGCCGTGGGTCATGGAGGCCGAGCCGTCGGTGTTCGCCGACACGCCGACCACGGCGAAGACGGACACGGTGCTCACCTCGGATCCCACGCCCGCGCCGACGCCCGAGGCGGTCACGTCGCCGATCGACGGCCTGGTCGGCGAGTACCGCTACTCCGGCGGTACCTCGCAGAAGAAGGCGGTGGCGCGCGAGATCGACGAGACCGTCGGCAAGATGTCCGTGCTCGCCCGCGGCATCGCGCGCTCGCGGCTCGCGAAGGCGAACGACGTGCCGTCGCGCATCGAGATCGCGAACGCGGGCGACGTCGTCACGGTGGAGATCGACGGAAAGGCCTTCACGGCCACGCTCGGCGGCAAGTCGGTGAGCGTGCGCGACCAGGGCCAGCGCTCGCGGCTGCGCTACACGATGCAGGGCGAGAGCCTGTACATGCACCTCGACGGCCAGGAAGGCGATCGCACGAACGTCTTCACGCCGCGCAAGGACGGCCTGGGCGTGACGATGCGCGTGTCGATGAAGTCGTCGAAGCTGCCGCAGACGATCGGCTACTCGCTCTCCTACCGCGATTAGCTCACGGCAGATCGCACATGTCGGCCATCGCGCGCTTCACCTGCTCGCGCACCTCGGGCGGGAAGATCGCCCGGTAGTGCACGAACACCTCGCGCGACAGACCGTGCAGCACCGGTGACGCGTCGAGCAATCGCTCGAGGCGGCCGCCCGAGCGCACCATGAGCGCCTCGTCCTCGATGTACGCGTCGATCTCCACACGGTCGATCGTCGCGAGCTCGGGCGGCGTGCCCGCTGCATTCACGACGTCCTGCAGCCGCTGCCGCGCGTCGCGGACCGGCACGTCCTTGCGCAGCCGCATCGTCTTGAACAGTCGGCGGTGGCGGAGCCGCTGCGCGAGCTCGGCGAGCAATGCATCGGGGCTGTCGCACCACGCCCGGATCGCGCCCTCGAGCGCGTGGTCGTCGAGGTCGAGGTACGCCGCGGTGTCGATGCTCTCACCGGAGATCAACGTCGCGAGCGCCCGCGGCGTACCGGGCTGCGGCCCGATCCGCGCGAGCCGGCGGAACAACGCGCGCAGCACTGCCTCCGCCGCGCGCACCGCCTTGTGCAGGTACACCTGGCGGTACATGTACAGCCGGCCCAGGAAGAACCCCTCCACCGCGGTGAGGCCTTTCTCGCCGTCGACGGTGAGTCGCGCCGCCGTCGCACCCGGGGGGAAGTCGAGGCGCAACGCGGTGAGCAACCAGTCGAGATCGAGCAGGCCGTAGCGCACACCCGTCATGTGCGAGTCGCGGAGGAGGTAGTCGCAGCGATCGACGTCGAACGTGCCCGACACGGCGCGCGCGAGGTGCTCGATCGGGTGCTCGCCGTGGATCAGGCGCTCGACGGCCGCGGGCGCGGTGGGATCGATCGTGCGCAGGATCGCGTGCACGTCGGTCTCGGGGTCGAGCAGGATCCGCGACGTCCAGTCCTCGTGCGGCAGCGCGCCCGGTACCACGGCCTCGAACGTGTGGCTGTACGGGCCGTGACCGAGATCGTGCAGCAGCGCCGCGGCGAGTGCGATGCGAGCGGTGTCGTCGTCCACGCGGTCGCGCGCACGCAGATCGTGTGCGAGTCGACCGACACGTGCGAGGTAGCGCTTCATGACGTGCGCAGAGCCGAGCGCGTGGGCGAAGCGCGAGTGCTCCGCACCGGGGAACGCGAGCGCGGCCGCGCCGAGGCAGCGAATCCGCCGAAGCCGCTGGACCTCCCGTGCGTCCAGGAGTCGCGGGACGATCTGCTCGACGCTGCTGTCGAACGAGATGAGCCCATGGACCGGGTCGCGAAGGATCACGGTCTCCAGGAGTACCGCGTACGCCGTGGGGCTGTCCCCGCGGTCGGTCGTCGACCTGAATTGGCCCCCACGATCGCGCGGGCGACCTGATATGCTGCGGGCCGCTCCCGAGATGGCCACCTGCTCCAAGTGCGGGTTCGTGATGGACGAGCGCACGCGGCCGCCGAAGTGCCCGCGCTGCGCCACCCCGACCCAGCCATCCCAGTTCTCGCCGCCGGGTGCGGCCAGGACCGGCGCACCGCCCGGCGGCGCGCGTCCGGGGCCGCGCAACCTCGAGCCGGTCGGCGCACCGCCGCTCTTCGGCGGCGCGGCACCCACCACCGGCACCGCATCGGGCCAGACGCTGTACGGACTGCCGATGCCGGACGATGGCGACGAGCTCACGATGCTCGGCGACGATTCGGATCCACTCGACGAGACGCGCAAGACCTCCGGCCCACCGGTGATCGATTCGTCGGAGTCGAGCGGACAGTTCGATGCGGCGGCGCTCTTCGGCGAGGTCGATCTCGCCGCGAGCGAGAATGCGCTCGAGCTCGATCTGCCGGCGTCGACGGAGCGCACGGCCTCGTCGCGACCGACGTCGCGCGAGCTGCCGCCGCTCGTCGACGACGACGACCTGCCGATGCCGCCGCCGGTCGCACGGCCGACGTCGCGTCCGAGCCTCGTGCCGTCGCCGGCCTCGGAGCCCGGCATCACGACGCGACCGACCGCGCACGTGCCCCAGGCGCCGCAGGGCCGACCTCCGGGGCCGTCCGCGGTCGCGCCTCCGCGTGCGCCTGCGTTGTCCGTGCCCACGCCCCCGGTGGCGCCTCCTCGTCCCCCGACGACGGCCGCACGCCCGCCGAGCGCACCGACGGCCGTGCCTCCGCCGCCCCCGCGCCGACCCGGGCCGCAGGGCGCACCGCCGGCCGATCTGCCCGTGCCCGCGCGACCGTCGGGGCCCGAGGGATTCGGCGCGCAGTCGAACCTGCCGACGCCCGCGCGTCCGAGCGGCGGCGGCTTCGGAGCGCCGGCGATCGACCTGCCCGTGCCCGCGCGACCCGGTGCACCCGCGCCTGGATTCCCGCGTGCCGGCGGTCCACCGCCGAGCCCCCCTGCGTACGGTGGTCCCGGTGGACCGGTGCCGCGCACGATCGAGACCCCGTCGGCGTCGGCGTTGCCGCGCATCCCCGCGAGCGCACCGCGGGCACCGGGATTCGACGACGAGATGATCTCGGTGGCGGATCTCGATCTGCCGTCGCCGATCGATCTCGATCTGCCCGCGCCTGCCGGTGCGGAGTATCCCGCTCCGATCTCGCACGACGATCTGCCGGTGCCGGCGTCGCTCGACTTGCTCGCGCCCGCGTCGCTCGACGTCGAGCCCGCGAACATCCTGCCCGCGCCGGCGCAGCTCGACCTCGAGCCCGCGCGCAGCGAGGTCGAGCCTGCGCGTGCGGAGGTGAAGCCCCTGCGCGGTCCGAACGTGCCGGTGCCGCGCGCGATCGCGACGAACGCGACCGCCGCGACGGCCACGGTCGCCCCGGAGACGGCCTACGATCCGCTCGGCGCCCGTCGCTCGCCCACGCCGCGCGACGTCGGCGGTGACTCGAATCGACGCCCGCTCATCCTCGCAGCGATCGGGCTCGCGCTCGCGGCTGCGGTGGGTGGTGGGTTGTGGGCGATCGGCGTGTTCGATCCGCCGGCCGACGAGTTCACACCGCAGTCGCTCGGCAAGAAGCCGAAGGAGACGAAGGCGCCGGTCGATCCGAGCACGCTCGCAGGGGAGCGCAACGCCGACGTGCTCGCTGCATTCGCGAAACACACGCCGAAGGCGTACGTCGAGGCCATCGCGCTCGCGGAAGCGGCCGGCGATCGCGTGGGGCAGGCCGAAGCCGCGCTGCGTCTGCACATGCGCTACGGGCCGGATGCGGTGCGACGCGGACAGGCGGAGACGTGGCTCGAGTCGCACGCCGCGCAGACCGAGCCGTTCGTGCAGCGCGTCGTGGGGCTCTCGGCGCTCGCGCGGGGCGATCTCGCGAAGGCGGAGCCGCTGCTCGTCGACGACGCACCGGCGACTCGTCTGTATCGCGGGTGGTTGCGGCTCGCGCAGGGTCGCGCGGCGGATGCAGCGCTGGAGGCGGATGCGATCCTCGTCGCTGCGCCGGGCGACGTCGCCGCGCTCGCGCTGCGCCACGAGGCGAAGGCGGAGCTCGACGCCGCGGGTGAGCTCGCGGGCATCGAGGCGAGCCTCGCGAAGCATCCGGGACATCCGGGGCTCACGGTGCTCGCGGCCCGCAGCGCGATCGCGGCCGGTCAGCTGAGGAAGGCGCGCGCGCTCCTCGACGGACTCGGCACGCCGGAGGGCACCGGCCAGGGCTACGCGGCGGGCGTGCTGAAGGTCCGCGGGGCGCTCGACGATGCGACGGGCGCCCCGGGCAAGGCGGCGCTGCGCTACTCGGAGGCGCTCGCGTTCGCGCCGGAAGACACCACGCTCGGGCCGGCGCGCGTGCGCTCGCTGATGAAGGCGAAACGCACCGCCGAGGCGACGAGCGATGCGGCTGCGATCGTGAAGGCGCGCCCCACCGACGTCGAGGCGGCGCTCCTGCAGGCCGAGGTGGCGATCGAGAGCGGCGACGGCGACGGTGCGTTGAAGATGCTCGAGGCGATCGAGGCGACGAGCCCGGGCCTCGCGAAGACTCCGTACCTGCGCGGGCTCGCGTACGCGGGCAAGCACAAGATCGTCGAAGCGCAGAAGGAGTTCGCGGCTGCGCTCGCGATCGACTCGAAGCTCGACGACGCGCGCATCGGCGAGGCGAATGCGCTCGCGGCGTTCAAGGACTACGAGAACGCGCTGAAGACCTTCGACCGCGCGATCAAGGTGGTCTCCGAGCGACCGGGCGGCGATCCGAAGAACCAGGTCCGACTCCTGCGCGCCAAAGCGGCGGTGCTCGCGAGCCACGAGGTGAACCAGAAGGTCGCTGCGCTGGCGGCTCTCGATCGCGCGCTCGAGCTCGTCCCGAACGACAACGAGGCCCAGCTCGCGCGCGGCTTGTTGCAGTTCGAGCTGGGCAAGGTCGCCGAGAGCAAGGCGGATCTGCTCGCGGTGTACGAGCGGACGGGCCGCTACGCCGGCCTCATCGGACCGCTGGGGCGCTTCTTCGTGCGCGACGGCGCGATCAAGGAGCTCGAGGAGCTCGTCGGTGGCGCGCTCGAGGAGCCCGAGACGACGAACGAGGAGCTGGTGGTCGGCGCCCGTCTGCGCCTCGCGCAAGGCAAGCCCGAGGAAGCGAAGGCGCTGGCCGAGCGCGTGCTCACGACGGACACGAACAACTGGGAGGCGCATCTGTTGCTCGCCGCGTCGCTGGCGGAGTCGGGCGACTACGTCGGCGCGCTCGCCGAGATCGAACGCACGGTGCCACCCACGCCCGTCGCCGAGAAGCACCTCTGGCACGGCAAGATCTTCGAGTTCAACGGGCGCCACGGCGAAGCGAGCCCCGAGTACCAGAAGGCGCTCGTGATCGACGGCGAGGCGCACGAGGCCCGCTTCCTGTACGGGCGCCTGCTCGCGCGCGCGGGCAACAGCAAGAGCTCGAAGGCCGCCGAGGAGCACCTGCTGAAGGTCGTGGCCGCGACCGACAAGTGGCCCGACGCGTGGCTCGAGCTCGGTCGTGCGCAGCGCGACCTGGGCGATCGCGCGGCCTCGATCAAGAGCCTGCGCACCGCGATCAAGAAGGACGACGCGCTGTACGAGGCCCACTACCTGCTCGGGCGCAACCTGTGGGACGAGAACCACGACAAGGCGGGCTGCGCCGCGCAGATGAAGAAGGCGCTCGATCCGTCCGCGAAGGATCAGCCCTGGGCGAAAGACGCCGAGGTGTGGCTCGGCAAGTGCAAGTAGCCCTGTCGGGACCGCGTGATCGTTTGGGCGCCGGTGGGCACTGACGGGCATGCTTCGTCGCCTGTGGCTCGCGTCGTCGTTCGTGCTGTCGTTCGCCTGTGCCGGGGAGCCCGGGCCGCCGAGCGTCGAGGGGGAGTCGCCGGCCGAGCAGGCGGCCATCGTGACGGACGTGGTCTGCGAGTGGGTGGCGACGTGCGGCGTCGTGTCGGTCGTGTGTGCCGACTGCGACGGTGACGATTGCGGTGGGTGCACCGTCGAGCACGAGCCGACGAGCTACGACGGATGCGTCGCCGAGGTCGCCGAGGACTACGAGGCCCGCTTCGCGTGCGAGCCGCCGGATGCCGACCAGGTCGCGACGATCGACGCGTGCCTCGCTGCGCTCGTCGATCTGCCGTGCCCCGACGTCGATGCGATCGAGGAGTGGGCGAACGGCGGGGACGGTGAAGACCCGCGCAAGTTGCCCGCCGCCTGCGAAGCCGCCGACCGACTCGGCCGCGAATGCGACGACGAGCCCGTCGACACCGGTGTGATGCCCGAGCCGGGCTGACGTCAACGCGGCTTGCCGCGGCGCAGCTTCACTTTGTTGCGAGCCGCGATCAGCATCGGGACGCCGATGATCACCATCGCCACGCCCGCCCCGAGCACGGCCGCGCCGGCGATCGTCTCGGGCTCGCCGTCGGGGCCGCCCTCGGCCGCGCCCAGGCCCAGGAGCAGCGAGCCGCTGATCGCGAGCACCGGCCCGATCATCGCGAGCGACAGGCCCGCGCTGAACATCTTGCGACGGCCCGTGCGAACGCTCGCCGTGATCTCGTGCGCGGTCGGATCCAGCTTGAACGGCTTCGACGCGATGAGCGTGTGCTCGGCCCGGTCGCGCACCTGGTACTCGTCGCTCGTCGACACCGGCACGCCGCACGGCAGCTCGCACACGAGCGCGCCCTCGCGGTCGTAGTCGACGAGGCGGAACAACGCCGGCGTCGTGCGGCGCTTGCCGTCGATCTCCATGTGGAAGCGCACCATGCCGGGCTCCAGCGCCTTCACGGGCGCAGGCGTCGGCGCGGGCGCGGGCGTCTCGACCGGCGCGGGTGCAGGCGCAGGCGTCTCCGCGGGCGCGGGCTCGGTCGGCGTCTGTACCGGCACCGGCTCCTCCGCCGCTGCGGCCACGCCGAGGGGCGCCAGCGTCAGCGCGGTGGTGAACGCAACGATGCGGCGCATCCGTCCCTCACGCGAGCTGCACGTCGGTCTCGTACTCGCGCGTCACTTCGCGCGTCTCCGGATCGACCATGAACACGCGGGCCTTGCCCATGTGACCGTCGAATTCGGTGAGCAACCAGATCTCGATCGCCCAGTTCTCCGTCTCCGCCAGACACGGGGGCGCCCACCCGATCACGACCGCACCGCCGAGTCCGTCGGTGCGTCGCGCTGCTGCAGCGCGCTGATAGCTCGGACTGCGCGTGACCGTCTTGATCGCGATGTCCGCGATCGCCGGCCCCACCTGCTTGCGCCACGGGCTCAGGAAGCGGAAGTCCTCGAGCGTCGTCGTGCCCGCGCGCAGCACCGCGACGTACGACTCGCTCGCGTCGATCTCCCCGTAGTCCGGCAGATCGAACTCCGGATAGAGGTTCGTCTCCGAGATCTCCTCGTCGCGATCCTCCACCACCGCCTCGACGCGCTCGCGGTCGCGCTGGTCGTACGACGCGAGCACGCGCAGCAGGTAGTACTGGCTCGGCAGCTGGTGATCCCAGTCGAGCACCGCGCGCACCGACGCGAACGCCTTGCCACCGAACGCCGACAGCTCGGGCAGCGTGTCCGCCAGCGTGCGGCGCGTGAGCGAGTCGGGCTCGTGTCCCTGATCCTTGATGCGTGGATGGACCTTCAGCTCCTCGATGACCGCCCTGCGGACCCGCTCGATGTCGGCCTTGCGTCCTTCGCCGGTGCTCACGATGCCTCCGCCGTGACTGTCGACACCGCACCGGCCGCGCACGCCGCTCGCACCGCATCGATCACCGCCGCGATCCGGGCGGGCCGCAGCTTGAGGCTCGCTGGGTGGACGATGAGGCGGCTCGTGACGTGCATGACGGTCTCGACTTCGGTCAGCCCATTTTGCCGGAGGGTCTCCCCGCTCTCCACCAAATCCACGATCTGATCGGCGAGATCGGTCACGGCGCCGAGCTCGACCGAGCCCCAGAGCGCGATGATGTCGGGATCGATGCCCTTGGCGACGTAATGCCGGCGGGCGAGCCGGGGATACTTCGTCGCGACACGCAGGGCCATGCCGCGCCGGAGTCGAGCCGGCCTGTCGCGGGCCTCCGCGACGACGAGTCGGCACGCGCCGATCCCGAGGTCGACCGGCTCGTAGAGATCGCGCGCATGCTCCTCGAGGGTGTCCGCACCCGCGATGCCGAGGTCCGCCACACCGTGCTCGACGTAGGTCGGGACGTCGACCGGCTTTACCATCAAGGCGCGATTTCCGTCGGGCAGCTCGACGAGCAAGCGGCGATCGTCGGCCCGACCGATGCCGTCGAGCGCGAAGCCGGCCTGGGCCAGCAATCGCGCGGCAGCGGGGAGAATGCGCCCCTTCGGCAGCGCGATCGTGAGCGGCTCGGCCACGCGGTCCGACCAGCATAGCGGATCGCCGGCACGCGCGCCTCCGGGGCTGCCCGCCCCGGGGACGCCTCGCCTCGCGGGCGCAGCGACGTCGGCGAGCGTACGCTGGCGTCGATGCATCGGATGGTGGCGACCGCGTGCCTGCTCGCGGGCGGGTGCGGCTCGGCGGGCAGCGACGATGACGGCGGTGATGCGGCGTCCGACGTCGCATCGACCGACGCGGGCGAGACCGCGAGCGACGGCTCGTCGGGCGTCGACGCGACGAGCACGGGCGCGGACACCGGCGCCGACGCGTGCGTGCCCGAGGTCGGCGACGTCTCGCTCGCGGTCACCGGGCTCGACGCGACGATGTGGTTCGAGGCCCCGTGCATGGTCGCCGCGCTCGAGCCCGGGGCCGACGAAGACGCGATCGCGTTCGACTGCGAGACCGAGACCGAACTCGTCATGGTGCGCGTCGCGTTCGGCAACGAGGTCGTCGCGATGCCGAACTCGCTCGTGATCGGCGATCGGATCGACCTCGCGTACGCCGTCGCGTCGAACGAGACCCCTGGACAGTGGCTCACGGTGCGCGACCAAGACGATCAACGCACGGTGATCGCAGCCGCGATCGGTGCGTCGGTGCAGCCCTCCGTCGGTGGTGCGCCGGCGGATCTCTTCGATCCGATCGGCATCGGCCCGTTCGGTGGCGTGTGCGAGCCCGGCCCCGGCACCTGCTTCGCGCTCGGCGAGCCGGCGATGCTGCGCTTCATGCTCGACAACGACGCGACCGAGGTGGCGCCCTTCAGCAGCGGCACGCTGGCCGGATACACCATCCACGCCGGCAGCTCCTGGCTCGCGGACGCGGACAGCGAGTACGGCTGCGACGGACAGACCGACACCCGAGTGGCATTCATCCTCGTCGGTGGGTGAGTGCTAGGATTCCTTGGATGGCGCGCGTGCTGTTGGTCGACGACGACGAAGCCCTGCTCGAGGTGCTCGCCATCGCGTTCGCCGACGCCGGCCACGAGGTCGAGCGCGCCGTGGACGGCAAGGCCGGGCTCGCTGCGATCGCGCGTGCGCACCCGGAGCTCGTCGTGTGCGACGTGCTCATGCCGCGGCTCGATGGTTTTGCCCTCGTTCGCGCCCTGCGCGAGAAGGGCGATGCCACGCCGATCGTCATGCTCACGTCGCGCGACAGCGAGCTCGACGAGGCGCTCGGCCTCGAGCTCGGGGCCGACGACTACGTGACCAAGCCGTTCTCCACGCGCGTGCTGCTCGCGCGCGTCGCTGCGCTCTTGCGCCGCCAGTCGGTGCGGGCGGGCGAAGGCGCACCCGCGAGCCCGGCGCGACGCACCGGCGACCTCGAGATCGACGAGGAGCGGCTCGAGGTGCGCTATCGCGGCGTGCTCGTCGAGACCACGGTGACGGAGCTGCGGCTGTTGGACGCGCTCACGCGCAGGCCCGGCGCCGTGCTCACGCGCGCCACCGTGCTCGAGCGCATCCGCGGCGACGGCTCGGTGGTCGCGCCGCGCATCGTCGACACCTACGTGAATCGGCTCCGGCGCAAGCTCGAGGCGATCGAGCCCGGCTTCGATCGCCTCGAAGCCGTGATCGGCGCGGGCTATCGCTGGAGGGACGAGCGTGGGTGATGCGGCCGCCCTGCGGTGGTCGCTGCGATCGCTGCGTGTGCGCGCGGTGATCGTCGTGGTCGTCGTCACCGCGCTGCCGCTGTTGCTCGTGTGGGCCGCGAGCGCGTTCGAGTCCGGCGCGGGTGGACGCATGCTCGGCGCCGTCGAGACCGCGGCCGCCGAGGCCGCTGCCGACGCGCACGAGGGTCGTGCGTCGTCCGACGTCGCCGCGCGTTGGGAGGTGCGCGTGCGCGTGTTCGCCGACGACGGCGCGCTCGTCCGCGAGCACGATCGCCACGACGCCGGCCCCGGCACCGCGTTGGGCGAAGTCTTCTTCGGGCCCGACGGTGCGCCGTCGCTCGTCGAGTGGGACGAAGAGCTCGGCGACGTCGCGCTGCGGCCCGAGGTCGCGCTCGCGCGCGCGCAGGGGGCCGCCAGCGGATGTCGGGCGTCGCCCGGCGGCAAGCTGCTCGAGTGCCACGCGGTACGCACGTTCGTCGCGCCCGATGGACGCGCCGGCTTCGTGCACGTGCAGGACGGCAGTCGCCGCGCGATCCGGGCGCTCTACGATCTGCGCTACCAGCTGCTCAAGCTCACGCTGCTCGTGCTGCCCGGTGCGCTCGCGCTCGGTTGGTGGCTGGGCTGGCGCATGATTCGTCCGCTCGAACGGCTGCGCACGCAGGCGCTGTCACAGGTGGAGCGCGTCGCCCCGGGGACGTCGCTCGAGCTCGCGCGCCGCGACGAGTTCGGCGAGCTCGCGGCCGCGATGAACCGGCTCATCGCGGAGATCCGCGAGCGCGCGCGCGCCCACGAAGCGGCACTCGTCGACCTCGGGCACGAGCTGAAGGGGCCGGTCGCTGCCGTGCGTGCGGGGGCCGAGGCGCTCGCCGGCACCGACGAGCGCACCGACAAGCTCGCGCGCGCGCTCGGCGAGGCGGCGAGCAAGCTCGAGCTGCGGCTGCATCAGTTCCTCGAGCTCGCGCGGGCGGAGGCCGGCATGGTCGGCGAGGCGCGCGAGCGCGTGGACGTGGCGGCGCTCGTGCGCGGCGTCGTCGACGGCATCGCGGCCGATGCCCGCTTCGCGGCGATCACGTTCGAGGTCGACGTCGAGGGCACCGATGCCGCGATCGAGGGCGTGCCCGCCCGGCTCGAGACCGCGATCTGCAACCTCGTCGAGAACGCGGGCTCGTTCGCGAGGGCGCGCGTGCGCGCCCGCGTGCGCGCGCTGGCCGGAGCGGTGCTCGTCGAGGTCGAGGACGACGGCCCCGGCATCGCGAAGGACGACCTGCCGCGCATCTTCGAGCGCTTCTACAGCAAGCGCGCGAGCGGACGCGGCACTGGCCTCGGCCTCGCGCTCGTGCGCGCGATCGCGGAGGCGCACGGCGGCCACGCGAGCGCGTCGTCGCGCCCCGGCGAGGGCGCGCGCCTCGTGATCGCGCTGCCGCGCCGATTCATGGCCGTTTGACACCCGTTTGTCGGTGCGCTCGCGCGGCTGCGCTCGGGCGCTCATGCGGCGCTGCTTCACTCGAGTGCGGAGGACTCGAAACCCAGTGACTGCAGCCGTCATCCTGATCTCCACCCTGCTGAATGCGTCGATCGGCAAGGCGCCCACCGACGACGGGCCCGCGCGCCGCATCCAGCTCACGCTCGCCGCCGCCCTCGCCGCGCTCGCCTTCGCCGCGCTGTGGGGCGTGGCAGCAGGAAGCACGAGCACCACGCTCGCACTCGGCAACGCCGTGAAGGTGCCGATGGTGGTGTTGCTCTCCGCGGTCGCTTCGGTGCCCGCGGGCATGCTCGCGCTACGCCTCACGGGCCTGCCGTACTCGGCCCGCGATCTGTTGTTCTCGTTCGCGCCGGCGCTGTTCGCCGGCACGCTCGCGCTGGCGGTCACGGCCCCGCTCGTCGCGCTCTACTACCACACGAGCGCGTGGGCAGGCCCGTACCTCGCGATGGGCTCCGCGCTCGTCGCGATCGCCGTGGCCGGCATCCTGTTCGCTCGCAACGCAATCCGTCGCGCGACGACGGAGAAGGAGCGCACCGTCGTGATGCTGCCCGTGATCGTGACGATCGCGTTCCAGCTCGCGACGATGCTGCAGCTCGTCGCACTCGCGTCGCCGATCCTGCCCGAGACCACCGTGTTCGACACCGGCGTGGACGTGCTCGCGCGATGAAAGGAGCGATGGACCGTGATCGTGCTCGCACTCTTCCTCGCCCTCTCCGGCGCGCCGGACCTTCGCGCCGGTCACCACGAAGTCGCTGCGACGCCCAGCGACGTCGTCGTCGACACGACCTGGGTGCTCGAGCGCATGCCCGAGCCCGGAGAGCTCTTCGAGCTCGCCGCTCCGTTGCCGCGCGACACGTCCATCGAGGGTGCGCAGCCGGAGTTCGGCGGCGACGGTCGCATCGTCGCGCTCCGCCTCTCGTCGCCCTGTTCGCGCTGCACCTTGCGGACGACCGCCCCGTGGGGTCGCGTGGCGAGGGCGGGCGCGCTGCCGCTGCCGATCGCCGCGGATCGGGCCGTGCATCGGCTCGTGCTCGATCCGTCGGTGTCGTTCCGACCGGGTGGTGCGCTGGAGCTCGTCACCGAGCTGGGCTTCACGGCACCGGCCGGGCTCGGATTCGGCGAGCGCAGGCACGTCGACGATCTGCTCGCCGTCGACGCGCCGCAGCTCGGCGTCTACTACGTGCGCGCCGACGACGTCGCGGAGGCCGGCGGTGTCGTCGGTGAGCTCGTGCGCCGCGAGGACGCACAGCGACGGACCGCGTTCGTCGTCGCGGGCGTGTTCGCGCTGCTGTGCGGCGTCGCGGCGTTCGAGTACCGGCGCGCGCGCAAGCGGGCGGAGCTCGAGCGCGCGGAAGCGGTCCTCGAGGCGGAGTTCGCCGCGCTCGAGGACACCAAACCGTGAGCGAGCTCGGGGAGTTTCATGCGGGTGCGTTGCTCTCCGGTATCCGCGCGCGGAGCTCGGTCGCGCGCTGCCTCGCCGCTCGGGCGTCCAGGGTGCGACCGGCCTCGTCGAGCAGCTCCGCGAATTCGTCGAGGTCGTCCGCCCACGGCGCGAGGTCACCCTCGCGCTCGGCGAGCGCGAGCCGCTGCTCCCACGCCGCGATCGCCTCGCGCATCCGCCCCGCTCGCCGATGGGCCTCCTTGAGCAGCCACGTGCCCTGCAGCTCCATCTTGATGGACGGCGGCTGGCCGGGCGTCGCTTCGAGCACGCGTTGCGCCCACCAGCCCGCGCGATCGTGGTCGCCGCGGATCAGGTACGTGCGGCCGAGGTTGAAGTCGACGATCCGCACCTCTTCGGACAGCGGACCGAAGGCGTCGAGCGACAGCCCTCGCGCCTCCTCGAGCTTCGTGATCGCGAGGTCGAGCTCGCCCGCCTCGGTGTGGAGCAGCGCGAGGTTCGAGATCAGCTGAGCGGCCACGTCGGGTGGCTCGTTCGACGACTCGATCAGCGCGAGCCCGCGCTCGAACAATGCGATCGCATCGCTCGGGCGTTCCGCTTGGATCGCGCACACGGCCAGGCCGTTGAGCGCCTGCAGCTCGGCGAACGCCGGCGCGCCCAGCTCGACCGCCTCGCGATACAGCGGCTCGGCCTGGTCGCACCGCCACTGCTCCGCGTACAGGTTGCCGAGCATCGACAGCGCGGTCGCGCGCTCGAAGGCAGTGGCGTCGGCGGGCAGGAGCTCGATGCCGCGGCGGAGGTCGGCCTCGGCCTCGTCGAGCCGATGCATCTGCTGGTACAGCTCGCCGCGCAGCTTCGCGAAGAGCGACGCGCGCCCGCGATCATCGAGCTCCTCGAGCGCGGCCTCGGCGTGCCGCGCCCACTGCAGTGCGAGCTCGTGGCGACCGAGGTGATTGCCGAGCGCGGACACCAGCATCACCGCGGCGTCGAACTCGACGGTGGTGACGCCGTTCTCCTTCGCGAGGAAGTAGGCCGACTCGAGCATCGGCACCGATTCTTCGTGGGCGCCGTGGTGCGACAGCACGCCGCCGAATTCCTCGCGCGCGTGGGCCCGCAGCGGGATCCACCCGATCGCGTCGGCCTCTTCGACGAACGCCGCGTACCTCGCCCGAAAGCCGTGGTCGAGCCGCACGGCCGTGCGCGCGCTGCCTCCCGCCATGCGCTGACGCAGCGCCTGTACGCGACGCGCGAGCTCCGGATCGGCGGGCAGACCGGACTCGGCGGCCTCTTGCGGATCGTCGCAGATCCCGAGCGCGTGCAGCGACGACAACACGCGCTCGGGCCGACGCTCGGGCTCGAGCGAGCTCGCGAGCGCCTCGATCTCCGCCCGCCGATCCGCGAGACACGCGAGCTTCGCTGCCGACTCGGTACCGGGCTGCGCGCGATCGGAGATGCACGCGCTCACGTACGCGCTCGCCCACGCATCGGTGCGATCGCGCAGTGGATCGCCGACCACGGCGGGCAGCGCCGCGATCTGCTCGCGCACACCGTCCACCACCGCGCGCGCGCCTCGCTCGCACGGCTCCTGCGGGCGCTCGATCGCCGCGAACGCGAGCGCGCCCAACCCGAACGCGGCGGCGATCGGCAGGGCCACGCGGCGCAGCACGGGCCGCTCGGCGCGATCGAGCGCGGCGACGAGCTCCGCGACGCTCTCGAAGCGTGCGTCCGGATCCACCGACAGGCCCCTGCGCAACACGGCCTCGATCCGCGCAGGCAGCTTGCGACCGGGATCGACGATGCGCCCCTGGGCCACCTCCACCGCGAGGCTGGCGAATGTGTTCGCCACGAACGGACGCGCGCCGACCAGCGCCTCCCACAGCGCGATGCAGAACGAGAACTGATCCGAGCGCGCGTCCGCGGGTACACCGGCGAACTGCTCCGGAGCCATGTACGTCGGCGTGCCGACGACGCCCGTGCGCTCGTTCGACGCCGCTTCGTCGGGCTCCGATGCGGCCTCGATCGCGGCGGCGAGCCCGAAGTCGAGCACGCGCACGCGACCGTCGCGACCGACCATCACGTTGTGCGGCTTGAAGTCGCGGTGGACGATGCCGGCCGCGTGGGCGGCGACGAGGCCAGCGGCGGCCTGGCGGAACAACGCGAGGACCTCGGCGCGCGATCGTTCGCGCTCGCGGATCCACGCGTCGAGCGTGACGCCGTCGACGAGCTCCATCGCGATCCAGAAGCCGCGCGGGCTGGGACCGACGTCGTGCACGCCGACGATGTGCGGATCGGAGAGGCGCGCGAGGATCCGCGCCTCGCGGACGAAGCGGCGGGTCGCGGCCGCATCCGGGTCGGTGCGCGCGAGCAGCTTGAGCGCGACCTTGCGGTCGAGTCGCGCGTCGCGACCCACGTACACGACACCGACACCGCCGCGGCCGAGCCAACCCTCGACGACGTAGGGCCCCAGGCTCGTGCCGATCTCGACGAGCTCGACCGCGTCGTCGTCGCCCGAGTGCGATGCCGTCGGGATCGCGCGCACCATCGCGGCCAGCAGGCGACGGCAGTCGTCGCACCGGCCGACGTGGCGCATCACCGCGCGGCGCTCGTCGTCGCCGACGCGCTGCTCGACGAGCGCGAGGCCGAGCTCCTCGTCGATGCAATCCCCGGCCATCGACGGACGAGCTTGCCCTCGTGGGCACGATGCCGTCCACCGCGATACGCTGTGCGGGATGTCCCGTGTGGCCGCGTTCGTCGCCGCGCTCGCCGCGGACGAGCGTGGGCGCTGGGAGATCGAGGGCCTCGCGCACGCGATCGACGACGTGCTCGCGCGCACGGCTCGAGCGTGGCCCCGCCTGGCGATCGACGAGACTGCGTTCCTCCGGTGGCTCGCGACGAAGGTGGGCGAGGCGAGCGGGCCCGCGGCGCTCGCGGTGCTGCGGGTCGAATCCCTGGCGCTCGCGTTCGCATGTGCCCAGGGCGATGCCACGGCGATCGCCACGTTCGAGCGCGAGCACGTGCGCGACATCGAGGTCGCGCTCGCCCGGCTTCACGTGCCGCCGCACGCGCTGGACGACGTGCGTCAACGCGTGCGCGCGCGCTTGATGGTCGGGCCCGAGGCGAAGATCGGCAGCTACTCCGGCAAGGGTGACCTCGCCCACTGGGTCCGCACCGTCGCGGTGCGCGTCGCGGTGACGAGCCAACGCGGGCGTGCACCGCTCGATCGCGTCGTGACCACGCCGTCGGCGATGCCCGACTCGCCGCGCGATCCCGAGCTCGAGTGGCTGCGGCGCCAGTACCAGCACGAGTTCCGCACCGCCTTCGGCGCCGCGCTGCAATCGCTCGACGACGACGATCGAGCGCTCTTGCGCTTCAAGTTCGTGGACGGGCTGACGCTCGACGATCTCGCGCGGCTCTACGGCATCCACCGCGCCACCGTGGCGCGTCGCGTCGCAGCGCTGCGCGAAGACCTCGTGAAGGCGACGCGCGAGCAGCTCGGCGGCCCGCTGCGCGTGCGCCGGCAGGACCTCGACAGCCTGGTCCGGCTGGTCCGCAGCGACCTCGACCTGAGCCTGTCGCGCCTGCTCGGCGAATAGGGGCGACACAATTCGGCGCGGCTGTGGCCAAATCGAGGTGTATGCGCCTCGGAGCCGTCGTGGGCTGCACGCTGGCGATCGCATGCGGATCGGGATCCGCGAGCGGCGACGGTGGGACGTCGTCGGGGGCCGACGACAGCGACTCGAGCGAGAGCGGGAGCGAGAGCGGGAGCGAGAGCGGGAGCGGAGGCGGGAGCGAGGCGGGCTCTGCCGAAGACACCGCGAGCGATGACGCGACCACGCAGGGCACGAGCGACGCGAGCACGACGGCCGCAGCCGACACGACCGGCGGTGATCCGTTCGCGGGCTGCTTCCACGAGTGGACGTTCGACGACTGCGACGACGGTTGGGAGATCGGTGCCGCGGATCCGTCGGCTCCGAGCCCACCCGGGTGGGCGTGCGGCGAACCGCCGCGTCCGTTCGCGCTCGGTGGCGCGCACACGAGCGTGTGGGCCACGTCGCTCGGCGGCGACTACACCGAGGATCAGAGCTCGTATCTCGCGTCGCCGTCGTTCAGCCTCGCGGACTGCACGGGCGCGTCGGTGTACCTGTCGTTCGCGCACCTGTACCAGTTCGGCTCCGGCGATGGGGGCAACGTGCAGATCAGCACGGACGGCGGTGGGAGCTGGACGACGCTCGAGCCGTCGTGGCACGGCTACTGTGCGGGCACGCTCGAGATGCCGTGGTCGCCACCGGGCGGCCAGCCGGGCTTCTGTGGCGGCAACGACGAGGCGTGGATGCACAGCCTCGTCGAGCTCGACGCGTGGGCCGGCGAGCCCGACGTGCGCGTGCGCTTCGTGTTCGGATCGGACGGCATCATCGAGCAAGAGGGCTGGTACATCGACTCCGTCACCACGGAGGCGTACTGATGCGCCGCGTGGTGATCGCCGCCGTGCTTGCGAGTGCATGCAGCGAGGACACGCACAGCGTCGGGCTGTTCGGCACGGGCAGCGCGAGCGCGGACGACGACGACGACAGCGGCTCGGCGGGGCCGACGAGCGCGAACGATGGCGCGAGTACGGCGGCCGACGATACGAGCTCGCAGGGGCCCGGCTCCGAGACGCACGTGCAGATCTTCGACGTCGGCAGCGACGAGGGCTCGGCGGGCAACGAGTACTGCTCGCGCGTGGACATCCTGTTCGTGATCGACAACTCGCCGTCGATGGGCAAGTACCAGGAGCAGCTCGCGTTCGCGTTCCCGACGTTCATCGATGCGATGTGGTCGGCGTTGCCCGACGGCACCGACCTGCACGTCGGCATCACGACGACGTCGTTCTTCTCGGGCAGCTGCTCCGAGAGCGGCATGAACTGCATGACCGCCCAGACGCCCGCCGAGGTGCTCGCGCACTACATGACGCCGGATCAGGGCTCCACGGGCGTGAACGGCGAGCAGGGCCGCCTGTTCGAGTGGGACGGCCAGCCGTTCGGCGCGGCGACGGTGGGCGACGATCCGTGGCCGCTGAAGATCTGGTTCTCCGAGGCCGCGGTCGCGGCAGGCGAGGTGGGCTGCAGCTACGAGATGATGAGCGCGGGCGCGGCGTATCCGTTCCACGCGGCGAACGCTGCTGCAAATGCCGACTTCGTACGCAACGACGACGCGGTGCTCGTGATCTTCGTGCTCACCGACGAGCCCGACAAGTCGCCGGAGGACTTGTCGGTGTACGTCGACCTCGTGATGGAGGCGAAGTCCGAGTGCGGAGCGGAGTGCGTGATCACGGCGGGCCTGGTGGAAACGTGCATCGAGACCGCCCCGGACGACCGCCTGTGGAGCTTCCTGAACGCGTGGCCGGACCCGCCCACGGTCGGCGCGATCGGCGACGCCGCCGGCTACGACGACGTGATCGGCGCGGCGCTGGCCACCGCGATCGGCACGAAGTGCGACGAGATCCGGCCCGAGGGCTGATCAGCGGATCGTCACCCCGACGCCGACGTGCGTGCGGCCGAGGCTCGGTGCGAGGACGAGGCGTCGTCGCGAGCTCGAAGCCGCGTAGCGCGGGGCCGGGAGGGCGATGCCGTAGCCGAGCAGGAAGGCGCCGGCCGAGCCCGCGACGATCGCCGCTTCGCGCATGCCCGCGATGCCGTAGGAGAACTGGTCGAGCTTCTCCGACTTGAAGGGCACGACGAAGCTCGCGATCTGCAGCGCCGCGCCGGCGACGACGAACGCCACGCCGGCGCCGATCGACCCCGGCTTCGCGTGCCCGTCCTTGCCGCGGAAGCCGTAGCCGCGACCCGCGAAGCCGAACGAGATCAGCGTCATCGCATCCACCGGGACCGACACGATGAGGATGCCGATGCCGCCCGGCGTCATCTCGTGATCCTCGCACTCGTAGCCCTCGACGCAGCGCGTCTCCACCTTCGTCACCGTCGGGAAGATGAAGCGCAGCACCGTGCCGAGCGCGAAGAACGACGCGCCCGTCGCGAGCCACACGCCCGGGCGACGGAACGTCGGCGAGATCTTGCGCTCCGTCGGCTTCGGCTCGCCTTCGAACGGATCCGTCGTCTCCGGCAGCGCGGGCGGTGGGGCGGCCGCCGCTGGTGGTGGCGTCGCGACCGGTGGTGCGCTCGAGCCCGGATCGAACGGCGTCGGCGTCACGGGTGGAGGATCGGCCGCGACCGGTGGCGTCGGCTCGGGTTGCGGCGGCGTCATCGACTTCGGGCGCTGGATCGGCGGCGAGCCGTCGGCCGTCGGCGGCGGAGCGCTCTCCACCGGCGGCGTAGGCTCGCTCGCGGGCGGCAGCTCGGGCGCCGCGAGCGTCAACGACACGAGCGCCAGCACCAGCCCCATCGCACGACTGTCGCAAGGTTTCGCGAGCGCCGCAACGCGATCGCGACGAACGCAGCTACGCCTTGCCGCCCCGAACCCTGCGGATGTCCGCGCCCAGCTTGCGCAGGCGCTTCTCGATCGATTCGTAGCCGCGATCGAGGTGGTACACGCGGCGGATCTCCGTCTTGCCCTCCGCGACCAAGCCCGCGAGCACGAGCGACGCCGACGCGCGCAGATCCGTCGCCATCACCTCCGCGCCCGACAGCTTGCTCGGCCCACGCACCACCGCCGACTTGCCCTGCACCGTGATGTCGCCGCCCATGCGGCACAGCTCGGGCACGTGCATGAAGCGGTTCTCGAAGATCGTCTCCGTGATGAGCGACTGCCCGTGCGCGACCAGAGCCAGCACCATGATCTGCGCCTGCATGTCCGTCGCGAAGCCCGGATACGGCCGGGTCGACACGTCGATCGGCGACAGCTTGTCGGGCCCGATCACGCGCATGTCCGTCCCTTCGATGCGACACGCGACGCCCGCCTCCTCGAGCTTCGCGATCGTCGCGTGCATGTGATCGATCGGCGCGTCCTCGAGCAGCACGTCGCCCTTCGTGATCGCAGCCGCCACCGCCATCGTGCCCGCCTCGATGCGATCCGGCACCACCGCGTGATCGAACCCCTCGAGCTCGTCCACGCCCTCCACCTCGATCACCGACGTCCCCGCGCCGGAGATCTTCGCGCCCATCTTCGTCAGCACCGTCGCGAGCTCGATCACCTCGGGCTCGCGCGCGACGTTCTCGAGCCGCGACCCGCCCTTCGCGAGCGCCGCCGCCATCATCACGTTCTGCGTGCCGCCCACCGTCACCGTGTCGAACACGAACGATCCGCCCGGCAGCCGCTTGCTCTTCAGCTCGACGTAGCCGTGACTGAGGTGGATCTTCGCCCCGATCGCCTCGAGCCCCTTGAGGTGCTGGTCGATCGGCCGTGCCCCGATCGCACACCCGCCCGGCAGCGACACGCGACAACGCCCGTAGCGGGCGAGCAACGGCCCCATGACGGTGACCGACGCACGCATCGTCTTCACGAGCTCGTACGGCGCCTCGAGCGGCCCCTTGCGCACGCGCGCCGGATCGATCTCGAGCGTTCGATCGCCTTGCACCTCGCAGCCGAGATGCTCGAGCAGGCGCGACATCGTGGCGATGTCCGACAGCTTCGGCACGTGGCGCAGCGTGCTCTTCGACTCGGTCAGGAGCGCCGCGCACTGGATCAGCAGCGCTGCGTTCTTGGCCCCGTGGATGCGCACGCGACCCTCGAGCCGCTCTCCTCCGACGATGACGATCTTGTCCATGCGATGTGCTTCACGGCGGCGGCGGAGCGAACGGATCGCCCTCGGGCTCGTCTTCCTTGCGGCGGCGCGCTTCGTCGCGCTTGCGAAGATCCTCGCTGTCGTCGAGCTCCGCGAGCGCCCGATCGTGCTCGGCTACGACGTCCTCGGGCCGCTGCCACCCGGCCGCGACGAGCCCGCCGGGGCACGCGTCGATCGCCTCCAGCGTCCACGTGCGTTGGATCGGCGCCATGCGCTTCTCGGCCGTCATCTGCGGGAACGGATGATCGATCACGACGCGCGCCCACACGGGTCGCCCGTGATCGATCGACACGAGCGCCAGCCGACGCGTGTGGATCCCGAGCTCGCCGTGTCCGTCGGACCACTTGCTCTCGACGAGCGCGAAGCGCTCTGCGCCGATCTCGTAGACCCCCACCAGCCGTTCGTCCCACGACATCGTCACGCACGTCCGCTCGTGCTCGTCCGGTCCGCCGCCGCCCGTCTGGGGATTGACGCACGCCGACCGGTTGCATCTTCCCTCGACGCGCAATCCGGTCCACCGCTCGTCCAGACCGACGATCCGCGAGGGGAGCCGCGGCCAGCCGAGCGCGAACGCGTCCTCCATCGGATCCCACGTGCGCGGCGTGCAAGCGGCGGTGGGCGCCGACGGTCCGATCTGCTCGGCGGACAGGAACACCTCGCGCGCCGACCCGCGCTTCTCGGCGCGGAAGCCCTGATACCAGATCCACACCTTCGCGGTCTGACCGGGCGGGGGCGGGGCACCCTGCAGCACGCGCGGTTGCTTGGCGGCCAGGCCGAGCGCGAGCGTGTCGACGTGATCGCCCTCGTGCATGAGCTCCGGCTCGTAGTGCGCGTGCAGGCGGAGCACGTGTGGACAGTCGAGCGGCGGCGCTTGCCAGGCGAGCGCCGCGATCTCGGTGTCGACGGCCATCGGCTCGAGCCCGTGGTCGGCGAGCGCGGCGCGGAGCTCGGGCAGAGCCTCGTACGTCGACAACGGCTCGCCGCAGCCCACGACGGCGGCGGCGAGGCCGAGGAGGACGAGGCCCGATCGCACGAGCGGCACCTTGCCACAACCCCCACGACAACGGCGAAAACTTGCGGCCGCGCGCGATCCATGTCTGCTGTCGCCGCATGCACGGCTCCTCGAGTCTCACGCTCGCGCTCGCCATCGCATCGGTCGTGTTCGCGATGCCCGCCCCCGCACCCGCCAACGATGCAACGGCGACGAGCCTCGCGACACCGATCACCGGACGAGCGCTCACCGAGCTGTGGCCGCTCGAGGTCGACGTGCAGATCGTCCGACTCGCGACCGACGACACGGCCGAGCGCGTCGTGCTCGAGCACGTCGCGCGCGTGCCCGATGGTCACGAGATGACGATCGAGAGCACCGTCCGCACGCCGCAGGGGCGCCGACGGTTTGCCATGCAAGTCGTCGCGCGCAACCACCCCGCGGACGATGTCGAGCTGGAGTATTCGCTCGACGTCAGCGATGCGACTTATCGCGCAGTCGGCTGGAGTGGCTACGTGCTCCATCGACTGCAGCTCGGACGCGCCCTGGAGCTGGGCGAGCAAGTCCTCGTGATCGCACGTGCGGACATCGTCGCCACCTCGGGCGACGTGGTGCGCAAACGTGTCCAGATCGCGGGCGAAGACCACGAAATTCGCATGTTTGCTCGTGCGCTGCGCGGTTGACACAGGCGCCTGCCGTGGTATTGCTTGCCCGGGCGAAAGCCCTCACGAAAGAGCACGAAGGAGTCACCGACGATGCGCTCGTTCCTCAACCGTCTTGCACCGTTCTCGCGCTTCGCCGCTCCGCTCGCGCTGTTCGTGCTGATGCTCCCGTCGTCCGGCTGCAAGAAGCCGAAGTACCCGCAGTGCAAGAAGGACAAGCACTGCAAGGTCGACCTCGGTGAGAAGTGCGTCGACGGGCAGTGCCAGAACTGCACGACGAACGACGACTGCAAGGGCAAGGGACCGGGCGGCACCGACTGGACGTGCCACGAGTTCCGCTGCCAGGATCCGAGCACGATCGGTCAGGGCGCAGGCACCGGTGCCGTCGGTGCGCCGTGCACCGACGCGTCGGCGTGCCAGGCGGGCCTCGTGTGCGCCGACGGCAAGTGTGCGAACTGCATCGACGACACGCAGTGCAACGGTGGCACCTGCGATCTCGGTACCGGCCTGTGCTCCACCCCCGGTGGCGGCACGGCGTGCACGAGCGACGATCAGTGCGCGATGGACGAGATCTGCGAGAACGGCACGTGCGTGTTCTCGGGCGTCGAGCCCGGCGGCACGAACCCGTGCGGTCTCGATGCGGTGTTCTTCGAGTTCGACAGCCCCACGCTCACGAGCGAGGCGTCGGATCAGCTGAAGGGCGTCGCCGACTGCCTCAAGCAGCAGAACCGCCTGGTGTACCTCGAGGCGCACGCGGATACGCGCGGCACCGAGGAGTACAACATCATGCTCACCGACCGGCGCGGCAACACGGTGAAGAAGTTCCTCGAGGACCTCGGCGTCACCGGCACGAACATGCAGGTGGTGTCGAAGGGCGACCTCGAAGCCACCGGCACGGACGAGAGCTCGATGCAGAAGGACCGCCGCGTGGAGTTCATTTGGCCGTGAGGCACCGCGGGGTGCTAGCGTGGAGGGCGATGCGACTCTCGTCGTGCGCCCTCCTCGCCGCGCTCGTGATGCCCAGCGGCTGCCTCGTCCTCAAGCCGCAGCACGACGAGCTGCGGGCCGAGGTGGCCAAGCTCCGCAAGGAGGTCCTCAAGGCCAGCCAGACCACGTCGCGGGCCAACGAGCTCGCCGACATGCTCGAGAAGAAGCTGGCCGAGCTCGAGGACGTGCTGCGGCGCAATCAGGCCGACCTCGGGCTGCAAGTCGAGCAGATGGTGCTCGACGTGCAGCAGCTGCGCGGCGCGGCCGAGAACGCCGACAACCGAGCGTCCACCGTGGAGAACGAGCTGCGCGAGCTCCGGTCGGACCTCGACAGCCGCCTGCGTCAGCTCGAGGACAAGCTCAACGAGGCGACCAACATCCCCGAGGGCAAGACCGAGCTGTGGAGCGAGGCCGAGGCCCAGTTCAAGCAGAAGAAGTACAAGAACTCGCGTCGACTGTGGCGCACGTACGAGTCGCGCTACCCCGAGGATCCGAAGCAGCCCGAGGTGAAGTTCAACATCGGGCTGACGTACTTCAGCGAACGCGACTACAAGAGCGCGCTCGGCGAGTTCTACAAGATCATCCAGGACGCGCCGAGCTCGTCGGTCGTGCCCGACGCGCTGTACTACTCCGGTCTCGCCTTCGCGAAGATCGGGCAGTGCAAGAACGCGATCGCGTACTTCGACGCGCTGCGGCAGAAGAAGACCAAGGCGCCCGCGGACTACAAGCAGAAGGCCGCCGAGCAGATCGCCATCCTGCAGAAGGACAGCGGCGAGATCTGCCTGGACGGCAAGAAGACCGACGAGAGCAAGTAAGCTCTCCCGCGTGATCGCCCCGGTCGACGTCGACCGCATCGAGTGGCACGCGCCGGCGGAGTGTCCGGACGACACCGCCGTCGAGGCGCGGATCGGGGCGATGCTCGGTGCGACGCCCACGGCGAGCGAGCGTGCGACGGCGGAGGTCGTCGGCGATCACGAGGGCTGGACGGTGGAGCTCGCGACGTACATCGACGGCGCGATGCAGACGCGATCGCTGCGCGCGGACGACTGCACGGTGCTGGCGGAAGCGGTCGCGGTCGTCGTGGCCGTCGCGCTCGATCCCGTCGCCGTGGCGACGAGCGAGGCGCGTGATGACGGGCCGCACGTGCCGGAGCCCGTCGCGGAGGCTGCACCGTCGTCGACGGCGGCGATCGATCGTGCGCCGGTCGTCGCATCGACGACCCGCGCGCCGCATCGACGTTCGTGGTGGTTCGGGATGCGCGTCGCGGGCGGCTACGGGATCGGCACCGCGCCCGGCGGCACCGGTCTCGTCGGGCTCGCTCTGTTCGCGCAGACCGGGCGCGCGCGCATCGAGGTCGAGGGCCGGTGGTACGGGCCGCGCGAGATCGTCGACGACGGCGCCGGTGCTCGCACGCAGCTCGGCACTGCGGCCGCGCTGGGTTGTGTCGAGCTGGGGCGGGCGGTCGTCACGGCGCCCGTGTGCCTCGGGTTCGAGGCGGGCGCGCTGCGAGCCCGCGGCGTCGAAGTGCTCGATCCGCAGACCGTGAATTTTCCGTGGGCTGCACCCGTGGCGCGGGCTGCACTCGCGGCGCGCGTGCACGCGCGGGTGCGAATGTGGCTCGCGCTCGAGGGGGCGGTGCTGGTGGTGCGGCCGCAGCTGCAGCAGGGCTTCGAGGCGCCGCAGGTGCTGTGGCAGGCGCCGCCGGTCGCGGCGCGTGTCATGCTCGGTGTCGAGGTGCGTGCGTGGCCGTGACGGATCCGGGGGGATCCGGGCATCGCACGATCGAAGCGCCGATCGAGGATGGATCTGCCCGCCGCATCGTCTCCGCTGCCGTCGCGCGACTTCGCGCGGCTGTATGCGGAGCAATTCCGGTTCGTGTGGTCGTTGACCGCCCGGCTCGGAGTGCCCCCCGCGCAGCGTGAGGACGTCGCGCAGGAGGTGTGGCTCGCCGTGCATCGACGCCTGCACACGCTGCGCGTCGATGCCTCGCCGCGCGGATGGGTCGCTGCGATCACGCGCAAGATCGCGTCGCGTCACCATCGCACGCTGCATCGCGCGGAGCGCAAGCTCGCGGCGCTCGCCGAGGTGTTCGACGAGGGGCGCGGTGCGAACGGCGAGCGCGACTCGTTCGCGATCGTCGACGATGCGCTGTCGCGGATGGATCCGGCGCAGGCCGAGGTGTTCTTGCTCGCGCACGTGGAGGAGCTGACGGGGCCGGAGATCGCGGAGGCGGTGGGTGCTCCGCTCAACACGGTGTACTCGCGGCTGCGGCTCGCTCGTGCGCGGCTGTGCGAATTCCTCGCGATGGTGGAGGCGGAGGAGCGCGAGATCGTGGAGGCGATCCGTCGCCGCGACGCGCCGCCGCGCGAGGCGTCGGCTCGCGTGTGGCTCGCGATCGCGGGGGGATTGGGCAAGGGTGCAGCTCCGGTGGTGGCGCTCGCGACCGGCACGAAGCTCGCGATCGTGAGCGCGACGGCGGCGACGACGATCCTGCTCGTGCTCGGCGTGGGCGCGGCGGCGACGGATCCCGAGCCGACGGCATCACCGCTCGTGGCGGCTGCGCGCGCGCCGGTGATCCCGGAGCCCGTGCGTGCGCCGGCGGCTGCGATGACGGCGACGACGCGTGCTGCGGCCCCGCCGAGCGCAGCTCCGGTGCAGCGACCGAGCGCGCCGCGAACGGTGGCGCCTGCGGAGGCACCGAGCGCACCACCGGTGGACACGCTCGTGGAGGAGACACGCATCGTCGGCGACGCTCGACGAGCGCTCGCGAAGGGCGACGCCCGCGAAGCGCTCGCGCTGCTCGACGATCACGCGACGAAGTTCCCCAAGGGCACGATGGCGGTGGACGCTCGCGCACTGCGAGTGCGCTCGCTGTGCGCGATCGGCCGCGTCGACGACGCGCGCGCGACCGCGAAGGCGCTGGTGGACGAGCACCCGGAGTCGCCGTCCGCGGTGGGCGTGCGAGATGCCTGCGACGCGAAGTGACGGATGCGAGCGAAGCCGGAGATGCGTGGAATCATGCAACGGCGCACGACGATCCTCTTCGCGCTCGCCTCCACCAGCTGCATCATCGGCGAGCCGATCGGCGACCTGCCCGGCCAGGGCGACAGCGGCGGCCACGACAGCCTCGACCCCTCGAGCGAAGCCGAAGGCGAAGTGGGCGACGGCCACTCCTCCGACCCCGACGACGACGGCGGCGACACGACGAGCTCGACCCCGACCGACGACGGCGCCGACGACACGACGACGGGCCAGCCGGCGCTGTGCGTACACGAGCCCTCGGGCGCCGAACCGGGCAGCATCGAACTGCAGCAAGCGCTCGACATCTTCGCCGTCGACGTCGTCGCGCTGGACTCGGACGTCGCAGTCTTCGGTGAAGGCCACGTGCGACGGTTGAATTCGGATCTCGAGGAGATGTTCGACGTCGAGCTGTCTGCGCCGGAATCCGGCACGGTGTACTCGTTGCGGATCGTCGCGCCCGAAGACGACCAGATCGTTGCGGCGTACTACGACCCGAACGGGGCCCCCGAGTGGGGCGCCCATCGCTGGCTCGTCGGGATCGAAGACGGCGAGATCGTCTGGGACACGTTTCTCGGAGAGGGGACGTTCGCCATCTCCGCGACGCCGAACGGGACCGTTGCCGTCGTCGGCGCGACCAGCACGGATGGTTCCGAATGGGAGACCACGCTGTTCGAGGTCGACCGGCACGGCGACGTGATCCGCACGGTGCCTACCGACATCGTCGGAAACGCCCCTCTCCAAGGGGCGTCGGTAGGCCCGCTCGGAGACGTCGCGGCGTTCGGCTTGGAGGACGGCGCCGGTTGGCTGGCACACTGGACCGCGGACTACGACGCGAACTGGTCCAACTCGGTGGACTTCCTGCCGATCTACTCGATCGCACATGCACCGGACGGGGATCTCGTCTTCGCCCACGGTGTGCGCTCGAACGACTACGCGCTGGAGCGACTGCAAACAGATCAGGGGGCGTCGGAGTGGCTGCGCGCCATTGCAGGCTTCCCACATGAAGTGGACGTCGACTGTGACGGCAGCATCGTCGTCGCAGGCCACGATGGCATCAGCCGCCGCGACGCCGACGGCGAGCCACGGTGGACAACTCCGATCGGCGACTCGCCGATCGCGGTCGACGTCGACGCGGACGGCAACATTTATGCGCTCGTCCAAGATGTCGGCAGCGATGTCTTGCTCGTGAAACTTGCGGGGCTGTGATAGGGTTGAAGCGTGATCATGCGTAGGACGTCGCTGCTCTTCGTGCTCTCGCTCGGCTGTACCTTCTCCGGGACCGTCGATGAGCCGGAGGAGACGTCGACGACGTCGTCGGGGACCGGCAGTGCGGGCGATGATCCGATCGCGACCGGGCAGAGTGACGATGGGCAGACGTCGATGACCGGGCAGGCCACCGGCGTCAGTGCCACCGATCCGACGACGGCGAGCACCACCGCGAATCCCACCAGCGCGACGGATGCGACCGACGACGATGCGAGCGCGAGCGATACCGGCACCACCGGGGTCGGCGACACGGATACGCCGCGCGAACAGTGCGGCATCGAGCTGCCGCCGGGCGGGGGCAACTACGAGGTCGGGTGCTCGTGCGACACGTGCGAGCTGTACTGGTCCGACATCGACTGGGACACGTACGAGACGATCGCCGCCGCGTGCGAGTGCCTGTGCGACGCGGCCGGCTGCGGTGCGCACGTCAGCGGCGAGGCGGCTGCGGCTGACTCGGCCGGCGAGAGCGGCATGTCCGACAGCACGGCATCCACCGGTACGGAATCGACCGGCGAATAGCCGTCGCGTCTGTGCGATGATGATCGCGTGGCGGACTCGCGCGCGATCGCGATCGTCGCCGGCGGTATCGTCGGCTTTGCGATCGCGTGCGGCTCGAACGTCTTCGCGTGCGGCGACGACAGCGAGTGCACCGACGCGGGCCAGGCCGGCACCTGCGAGTCCACCGGCTTCTGCAGCTTCCCCGATGCGGACTGCGAATCGGGTGCGCACTACGGCTCACACGCCGGCGACTCGCTCGCGGGCGAGTGCGTCCCGCTCGACCTCGGCACCACGGGCGACGACGACGACGACGACGCACCCGGTAGCAGCGACACGCTCGTGCTCGACGAGGACGACGACGCCGACGGCACGATCGATCCCGATCCCACCACGACCGCCACGAGTGTCGACGCGACCACCTCCGACATCCCCGCGACGTGCGGCGACGGCAACGTCGACCCCGACGAGGACTGCGACGACGACAACGACATCGACGGCGACGGCTGCAACACCGACTGCACCGCCTCGGGATCGCTCCTGTGGGAGGTCGTCGAGGACGGCCCCGCCGGACTCGCCGACGGCGCGGCCTCGATCGACATCCACACCGGCGATTCCCTCTTCGTCGGCGCGTGGTTCACGGACGACGAGGGCCCCAAGCTCGCGGCGCGCCGCATGACGCTCGACGGCGACATCGAGTGGACGACGATCGTCGACTCCCCGACGCAGTGGGAGTCCGTCGTCGCCTGGGGCATCGCCGTCGACGCGGTCGGCGACCCGGCAATCGTCGGCGACGCATCGACGGGCTTCGGCAACGGCGAGTGGGTGGTCGCCCAGCTCGACGGCGACGGCGCCGTGCAGTGGCTGTCGATCGAGCCCGGCCAGGCCTACGGCGTCGACATCGGCGAGAGCGTGTGGGTCGTCGGCAAGACGGGCACCGGCGAGGGCCGCATCCTCGGCTACGCGGACGGCGGCAACGTGACGAACCGATTCGAAGGTGCGCCCGTGCACCCGATGGGCGGCTTCGGCTGGGACGTCGTCGTCGACACCGGCACCGTCAACGTCGCCGGCGTCGTGGACGTCGTGCCGCCGCATCCGCTCGTGCTCCGCGTCTCGCCCACGATGGGCGTGCTCTCGCAGCTCGACATGGACGCGACGTACAAGCAGGCGCTCGCGATCGCGCTCGGCGACGACGCGTGGTGGCTCGTCGGCCACTCCGACGCGCAGGACGCCGGCTGGGTCGCGAGCGCCACGACGGATCTCGCGAGCGTCTCGGATCCCCTCTACGTCACCACGCGCAACATGGGCGGCACCTTGCACGGCGTCACCGTGGGACCGAGCGGCGAGGTCGTCGTCGTCGGCTGGGAGCTCGTCGGCTCCGTGCTCGAGGCGGTCGTCGCGAAGCTGACGCCCACCAGCGAGCTCGTCTGGAGCCGCACTTACGACGCCGGCACCGCGGAGCCCGACTCGGCGCGCGACGTCGTGGTCGCGAGCGACGGCACGATCGTCGTCGCCGGCCACGCCGGCGGCCTCGGCAACGGCGACTTCTGGGTCTTCGCCGTCACGCCGTAGAGGATCAATCCCTGAAGTACGCGCGACCGTTGCCGACGGACAGCACGCCCCGCGCGCGCGGCTGCGACACCTGCAGGCGCGACAGCTCTTCGGCGCTGCCCGGACGCACGTGCTCGATCTGGAAGTGCACCTGCGGATGGGGCTCGATGCTGCGCAGGTACTCGAGCGAGTAGCGACGCGCTTCGTCCTCGTCCGTGGCGAGCACGGTGAGGCCGGTGGTGTAGCCCTGGGCGTTCTCCGGCCAGTGCTCCGGCGCATTCGGTGCCTCGGCGCGCGCGGTGACGGTGAACGGCGTGAGCTGCGACGCGCGGCCGTGATCGGCCTCGTTCAGCGTGTCGAGCATGTGCGCGGTGATCCAATCGCGCTGGCCCGCCATGCGTGCCACCTCGCGGGCCTCGCCGACGCGCATCTTCGACCACAGCGCATCGAAGACCTCTTCGCACACGAGGCTCGCGTAGCTCGGCGACAGGTGCTGACCGTCGAGCGCGATGAGTCGATCGAGCGCGCCGTAGAGCAGGCCGAGCGACTTGTCGAGATCGTACTCGCGCTGCTGCAGCCCCCACGCGCCGAGCACCGCGAGCGTGAGCGGGCTGCCCGGGTCGGCCTCGTACGCGTGCTGCATCGAGGCGTACGCCTCGTCGGGCGCGCCCATGCGGAACTGCGTGATCGCGAGGTTGTACCAGGCGCCACCATGATCCGTGTCGAGCGACAGCGCCGTCTTGAAGCGATCGACCGCGTCCTCGAAGTCGTCGAGATCCGACAGGCAGATCCCGTGCTCGACGAGCATGTCGACGTTGAGCGGATCCTCTTCGAGGTACTGCTCGTAGATCTCCTCGGCTTCCTCGAGTCGACCCGTGCGGCGCAGCAGGGCGCCGAGCGCCGCGTTGGCCTCGAAGAGCGTGGGCCCTTCGCCGTCGACGTCGATCGCACGGCGATAGCACAGCTCGGCCTCGTTCTCGTCGCCGAGGCGTTCGAGCACCGCACCGAGGTTGTAGCGCTGCAGCGCGCCGGTGGGCTCCACCTCGATCGCGCGCTCGAACGCCACCTTCGCGTCGTCGAGGCGGCCGCGCAGGTCGTAAACGTTGCCGAGCGCGATGAGCACGTCGGGCTCGCGCGGGAACTCGTCGGCCGCACGCTCGCCGAGCGTCAGCGCATGCGCGAGATCACCGGTGTCGCACAGCCCGCGGATCCACATGCAGTAGAGCGGGATCAGGTCCTCTTCGGGCAGCTCGGGCTCCCACGTGCTGCGGAGCATCCGTACGGCGGAGCTCGCTGCACCTTCGTCGAGAAGGGTGGCTGCGGCATCCAGCTGAGCGCGAAGCGTCATCGGATAGCTATGGGATTTGTTGCACGGCCCAGCGAAAGAGGCAATTGCTCGCGACCGCTCGCACCATGCCCGAATTCGGACGGACGGCGCGCGCACCACTGCCGTCGGAGGTGGCTCCATCGTGGGGTCCGAAACGTCATCCGGCACGGCCGACTCGCGGCAACGAGCGCGCCTCCGCGGGCGGAGCCGCGCCTCTCGCAGAACCCCGGCCCCACGCGCGTGAATCGAGTGGCGTGCATCACCTCCGCGTCGTGCCTGCACGCGCGCGCCGCCGCTCGCGTGTTCGCGCATGGCACCGCTGCGCAGGTCCATGCGCAGCTCGATCGGTGGGGGTGAGCGACCGCCCCGGCGCGCGCACCTCCATGTCCACCACATCGCCGCGGGCATGCCCCGCCGGACGCGCGATCACGGGATCGCGACGTCGACGAACGCCGTGGTGCCGTCGTGGTCCGCCGCACCGCACGTCGCTGCCGCCCAGTCGCCGTTCTCGGCCGAGCACACGCGGAACGCGATCACGTCGGCGGGCGCGACGGTGTCCGGTGACGACGTGCACACACCGGTGAACGTCGTCGCTATCGATCGGCCCAGCGTGGGGGCGCCGACGCACGGCGCGATCCAGGTGCCATCGGCGCGCTGGACGTCGAGCGAGTACTCGTGCGCCGTCGACAACTCGTTCCAGTGCAGCTCCACGGCGTCGGTGGTGCCTCCGTCGATCGGTACGAAGAGGCGATCGTCGCCGCCGTCGAATGCGACCTCGGTGAACTGTGTCCACGTGCCGTCGGTGGAGTGGTACACGCGGAACGCCGCGACCTCGCTCTTCTCCACGCGGGCGTCGCCGCCGTCGGGACAGATGCCGCGGTAGCGCGTCGTCGTCGCCGTGCCGATGCGCCCCACGGCGATGCAGGGGCCGATGACCGCGCCGTCCCTCGTCACGACGTCGACCGAGTACTGCGCGCCCGCGATCCGGCTCCAGCGCAGGTCGACGAAGCCGAGCCCGACGATCGATCCGTCGTCGCGAAAGACAATGCGCTGCTTGTGCGTGCTGCGGCCGGTGAGGTTGCCCGCGCCGTCGAACTCGCCGACGTGGAAGACGTTGAACCACTCGCCGCGGCGCTCGACGATCGAGTTGTGCCCATGGGACTCCACGAGGTCGCCGTCGGCCGAGCGCAGCGGCTCGGAGTGGCGCCGCACGTTGCGGGCGCGCGTGAGGCCGGCGACGTCGTCGGCGATCACGTAGTACATCGCGTACTGGCTGTCGAAGAAGCCCGCGCTGAAGAACAGGTAGTAGCGCCCGTCGCGGTGGAAGATGTCCGGCCCCTCGTTGATCGACTCCTCGTACGGCGCGGTGGCGAACACGGCCGGGCCGGCGTTGTGCACGAGCGCGGCCGGATCCGCGAAGCGGTACGACGCGATGTTGTTGCCGCCCTGGAAGAAGACGTACGAGAACCACCGATCGACGCCGTCGTCGTACACCGCGGAGTCGATCCGGATCGCGTGGTCGCAGCCCGCGGCCGGGCACCCGCTCTCGATGCGACTCTGGGCGAACGCGGTGCCCTCGTTCACGAGCTCCGGCACGCCGAACGCGAAGTCGGTGCTCGGCGCCGACACGTGGAACGTGGTGACGTCCTGCCCATCCGGTGGACACGCGGCCCCCTTCGCGACCCGATGGGCGGAGAAGTAGAGGTCGTAGGCACCGTCGTGTTTCGTGAGATCGGGCGCCCACACCCAGCAGTAGTCGTGGTCCGGGTCGATCGCCGACGGGTCGTACTGCAGCGCCTCGGTGAACGTCGCGAGATCCGTGGACTCGAAGATCGGCACCGTCGCCGTGCTGCCGGTGCCGACCAGGAAGAACAGATCGTCGTGCTCCGCGAGCACGTCGGGATCGGCGAGCCCCGGCACGAGCAGCGAGCGACGATGGTAGTCGTCGCCTTGCATCTCGCACTCGTCGCCGACGAAGCCCTCGTCGCACGTGCAGACGCCGTCGATGCACACGCCGTGGCCGCCGCACGTCGTGTCGGCGCACGTCGCAGGCGCGCCGTCGCTCGTGGTGGTGTCCGCGCTCGTGTCCCCGCCGTCGGTCGCGGCGCTCGTCGGCCCGTCGTCGTCGCCCCCGGGCCGGCCGTCGTCGTCGTCGTCGTCCGCCGAGCCCGTGCCGTCGTCGTCGCCCGGATGTTCGCCCGCGCGCGCGCACCCGAGCGCGAGCACGCCGACGCACCACGGACGCATCGCCCCCCGCACGCGAGCATCGTCGCACGGGCGGCGTCGCGGCGCCCTCCGCAGGCTTGCGTAGGGCGTCGCGCCTATACTGCCGCGGATGCCCGAGCGCCCATCCGACGCGAGTGTGCGGGCGCGCCTGCACGAGATCATCTTCGAGTCCGACACGTTCGCGGGCAAGGCGTTCGACGTCGCGCTGCTGGTCGCGATCCTCACCAGCGTGCTCGCGGTGATGCTCGACAGTGTCAGCTGGATCCACCGCGACTACGGCGACCCACTGCGCGTGATCGAGTGGGTGTTCACGATCGCGTTCACGATCGAGTTCGCGCTGCGACTGTACTCCGTGAAGCGACCGCTGCGGTACGTGTTCAGCTTCTACGGCGTCATCGATCTGCTCGCGATCCTGCCGTCGTACCTCAGCCTGTTCTACGCAGGCGCCCAGTCGCTGATGCTCGTGCGCGCGCTCCGGATCGTCCGCATCTTCCGGATCCTCAAGCTGTCGCACTACCTCGGCGAGGCCCAGCAGCTCGTCGTCGCCCTGCGGGCGAGCCGCGCGAAGATCACCGTGTTCCTGCTCGTCGTCACCACGGTCGCCTCGATCGTCGGCGGCTTGATGTACCTCATCGAAGGCGAGACGAGCGGCTTCGACAGCATCCCCGCCGGCGTGTACTGGGCGATCGTCACGATGACGACCGTCGGCTTCGGCGACATCGCACCGGTCACCGCGGTGGGCCGTATGCTCGCGTCGCTGGTGATGCTGCTCGGCTACGGCATCATCGCGATCCCCACCGGCATCGTCACGTCGGAGATCGTGCGCGCGAACCTGGTGAATCGCCACGTGTCCGTGCAGGCGTGCCCGTCATGCGCCGCAGAGGGCCATGACGCCGACGCCGTGCACTGCAAGTACTGCGGGCACGCGCTCTGACGCTGGTCACTCGCAGGGGTCGAGCGTGCCGCCGACGCCCACGACCTCGAAGGTCGGGTCGGCGCACGTGTTCACCGAGAGCACGTCGACCTGGGCGTCGAGGAGCTCTTCCGTCTCCGTGTCGTAGTCGAGCGCGCCCGACGAGCCGTTCACGTCGATGGAGTCGCCGGCCTCGAACGCGGAACGGATGCTGCGCCACGTCGCGCCCGTGATGTCGACCTTCGTGCCGCTGCTGACGTGCCGCAGCCCGCGACCGATGCCCGACCCGGTGATCGCTCCGTCCGTGAAGTGCGACCACGCGGCGCCGTAGATCATGAGCCACACCGCGTCGAACGACGGCGGCAGGAACCCGAAGTCGCGCGGGTTCTCGGGGAAGCGAGCGGCATAGGCACCGACGAACGTGTCGAACACCGCACCCTGGCCGGGCGCGGGCGCGGTGAGCCGCAAGCGGGGCAAGAGGTTCGCGACCTCGGGCAGGGTCTGCTCGAAGATGTCTGCCGTCTTCGACGTGTCGGTGAGGAAGATGCCCGCACTGCCCGTGAATGCGCTGCTCGTGGATGCGAAGTTGAGGAACTCGATGCTGTCCGAGATCTCGCCGGAGATGAAGAGCAACTCCTGCGCGTCGCCTGCCTCGATCACCTCGATCGCGGACACGAGCGCGGCGTCGCGCTCCGAACTGCTCCCGAAGGGCAACAGCTCGCCGGCAACCGTGCCACCCATGTCTCGGTACACGTCGACGAAGAAGTTCTGCAGACCGACGCCATAGGATCCCGATTCCGCGATCACGACCACCGAGGTCACCCCGCGCGCGAGCATGTCCTCCGCGATCGTCCGCCCCTGCACGGAGTCGGGTGGCACGGTGCGCCACAAGAGGCCCGGCGTCTCGTCGGTGGGGCTCGCCGTGTCGAGCAGCGTGAGGTCCGGGCTCGTCGCCGACGGCGAGATGAGCAGCGTATCGGTGTCGCGCAGCGCCTCGAACACGAGCTCCGTCGTGCCCGACGTGGTGGGCCCGTGGATCGCCACGGCACCGATCTCGGCTTGCAACCACTGCGCGTTCGCGACCGCGGCCTCGTCGAGCGTGAGGTCGTCGATCGTGCCGTCCTCGGACATGTCGCACAGCACGATGCCGAGCGTGCGATCGTCGAGGCCATCGCCTTCGTTCGCCTGCTCGATCGCGAGCCGCGCGGAGTTCTCGAGCACCGCGTCACCATCGTAGCCGCGCTCGACGATGCTGCCGAACACGATCGCATTCGAGAAGCTGCCGGGCTCGAGCAAGCCTTCGGGAAACGTCTCGCTGCAGCGCGGATTCGGGGCGAGCTCTTCGCACGTGCCGTCGTTGCACGTGAAGCCGACGCCGTAATCCTCCTGCACGCGACAGTCCGCGCTCGCGTTGCATCCACCGGCCTCGAGGACTTCGCAGATACCGTCGTCGACGGTGCATGACGCGACCTGATCGGGAAAGGCCGCGCGACACTGTGCATCTTCCGTGCACTCCACGCGCTCGAAGGGCAGTGGTGAGCAACCACCGAGCACGCCGATCGTCGCGAACATCCGAACGCGCAGCCCAGGGTGGGCGAGCTTGTCGATGGGCATGGTTCGTAGATCTTAGATCGAAGAGCACCGTGAACGGTGGAGACACGTGCGGTCCGGCCGCGTCGATCATGCGCACGCAAAACGCGCAACGGCCGGGCGCGCGCACACAAAAAACATCCACACGCTTCGCGACGGTTGCAGCTACAATGACGACGATGACGCTCGCACGGATGGACGAGAGGATGCGACGAACGAGCGCCATCGCGTCGATGCTGGCGGGGTCGATCGCCATCACGCAGGTGACCGCCGTGGACGCGTTCGCACGCGTTTCCGCCCCGGATCCGGGCAAGAGCGGCGAGGACGAAGCCGCCGCGGAACAGCGCAAGACCGAGGGCCTACGGCTGTACGAGGACGGATCGACCAAGTACGACGCGGCCGATTACGCGGGGGCGGTCGAGTCGTTCAAGGCCTCCTTCGATCTGCTCGGCGACTCGCGGCTGCTGTACAACATCGCAGTCTGCTACGACCGGCTCGATCGCTTCGACGAAGCGCTCGAGTACTTCGCTCGCTATCGCGCGGTGGCGGACCCGTCGGAGCACGAAGAGGTCGACCGCAAGGTCGCGAGCCTCGAGAAGCGACGGGACGCGGCGGCCGGCGGTGCACCGGCTCCGAGTCCGTCGACGCAGGGGAATGGATCCACGGCGGATCCTGCACACGGATCCAGTGGTGCCGCGGGGGGCGATGCGAAGCCCAAGGTGTTCGGGCCCGCGGCGTGGGGCCTCATGGGCGGTGCGATCGTCGGTCTCGGGCTCGGGCTCGGCTTCGGGCTCGCATCACTCGGCCAGGATCGGAAGGCTCGCGACGGTTGTCCCGACGTCGATGGTGAGCGCGTCTGCAACGAGGCGGGCTCGGAAGCGCTCGCCAAGGGGCGCACCTACGGGATCGTCGCGGACGTGTCGCTCGGCGTCGGTGGTGCGCTCGCGGTCGCGACGATCGTCGTGCTCATCGTGAACGGCACGCGGCGCAAGAAGGCGAACGCGGCTACGCAGGCGCGCGTCGTGCCGACCTTCACGGGGCTGGCGGGCCGCTTCTAGCGATCGCTGCGGCGAGCCGCGCTTGCAGATCGTCGCAGGAGCGATCGCCGGTCGCGGCCTTCGACGCCTCGACCGGCACCGTCGCGGTCGTGAGCGCAGCGGTGAAGTACGGGCTCGGCACGCGCTCGATCGTCGACAACGCGGCGTCGAACACCTTGCACGGCTTGTCCGCCGCGGCCGCCTGCACGAGATCGAGGCTCACCTGCAGCGGTTCGTCGATGCGTCCGCCCGCGCCGATCGCCTGCAGGTAGCGCAACGCCTCGTGACGATCGGCGTAGTCGAGCGCCTTGTCCCACCGCGACTCGTTCACCATGCCCACGACCTGCTCGACGCTCGGTCCCGATCCGTCCGCGCTCGGTGGAGGCGGCTCGAGCGAGGCCTCGGTCACCGTCGGTGTCGTGGGCGGCGGCGTCGGACCGACCCGCGTGGGCGTCGCGAGACTCCAACCGATCAGGAACAACGCACCCGCCGACGCCACACCAGCGCCGGCCCACACCCATCGATTGCGCCGCGACGCGACGAGGGCACCGGTGTGCTCACGGGTGATTGCGCCCGGCGTGCGCGAGCCGGGCTCGGCCTCCGTGCGCACGTCGATCGTGCTCGGCGTGCCCGGGCCCCGCGGCCGCCCGCGATCCGGCTCGACCAGCAACGCGCCCGAGACCGGCGGCGGCGGCAGGCTGGAGCGCTCCACCGTCGTGGGGCTCTGCGATTCCGGCACGTCGGCACCGAGCGCGCCGATGAGGAATGCACCGAGCTCCACCGCGGACGCCTCGAGCCCATGCTTGCGCGCGAAGGTGCTCAGTGCGTCGCGCAGCTGTCCGGCGCTCTGGTAGCGGCGCGAGGGATCGCGGGCGAGCGCGCGCAGCACGATGTTCTCCAGCGCCGGCGGATAGTCCGGCGACACCTGCGTCGGCGGTGTCGCGTCGCGCGAGACGATGAGGTTCAAGACGCTGAGCTCGTTGTCCGCGCGGAACAGCGGCCGGCCCGTCGTGAGCTCGTAGAGGACGACGCCGAGCGAGAAGACATCGGAGCGCGCGTCGAGCTCCTCGCCGCGCGCTTGCTCGGGCGACATGTACTGCGCCTTGCCCTTGCGGGTGCCCACCGCCGTGCGCGTCGCGCTCGCGGCCACCTTCGCGATGCCGAAGTCGAGCAGCTTCACCTCGCCCTCGTAGGTGACGAACACGTTCTCCGGCGAGACGTCGCGGTGGATCAGGCCCGCCGGGTTGCCGTCGCGATCGCGGCGCGTGTGGGCGTAGTCGAGACCAGATGCCACACCGATCGCGATGAAGAGCGCGAGCGACAGCGGCAACACTCGACCCTGCTTGAGCAGCGTCTTGCGCAGCACGCTGAGATCGGCGCCCTCGAGGAAGGGCATCACGAGGAAGTAGTCGTTGCCGACGTGCCCGAGATCGGAGACGTGGATGATGTTCGGATGCTCGAGGGTCGCGGCCATGCGCGCCTCGTCGAGGAACATCTCGACGAACTCGGGCTGGGCGGCGAGGTGCGGGAGGATCCGCTTGATCGCGGCGAGCTTTTCGAATCCGCCGATGCTGCGCGCTCGCGCGAGGAAGAGCTCGCCCATGCCACCGGTCGCGATGCGCCGCAACAGCTGGTATCGACCCAGCGTCCCGAGGGTTTCCGACGACGGTGGCGTCGAGCTCTTGCGCAACTCCAAGGGCGGACTTGACCCCTGTCAGCAGACTATCAGCGCGCCCCGTATGGGAGCAGACGACGATGCGAACCATCGCGCGAGAACGATCGGCGCACCCACCCTACAGGTGGGAGATTCGCCGCCCATCGAAGGGACGCCCGGGCGCGCGCAGCGTGGCCGAACGGCCACGTCCACGAACAACTCCGCTAAACTGACCGACCGATGATGCCGCACAACGATGTTCTTTCCATCGACCGGACGGGCATCCTCGACGGGCGATATCGGTTGGAGCGCACGCTCCACGAGAATCGCGAAGGGACGCTGGTGCTCGCGATCGAGAGTCGCTTGCAGCGCCGCGTCGCGATCAAGATCGTCGAAGTCGGAGCACGCACCGAAGCTGCGGCGCGCTTCGATGCGGTCGTGCAATTTCTCTCGCGGCTCGAGCACCCGAACTGCGTGCACGTGATCGACACCGGCCGCACACCGGCCGGACTTCCGTACGCAGTGATGCCGTTCACCGAGGGCCAGCGCCTGCGCGACGTGATCGCGCACGGTCCACTCGAGCCACGGCGCGCAGCGACGCTCGCGATCGCGATCCTGCGCGGCCTCGCGCATGCGCACAAGCGCGGTGGCGTGCATCGTGATCTCAAGCCCGACTGCGTCATCGTGCCGATCGATCGCGACGCCGATGCCCGGATCTCCGACTTCTGGTCGGCCTCCGTGCCGGGCTGGAACGAGCGGCAGGTCGGCGTGACGCTCGCGGATCTGGACGTGGGTACGGCCGAGTACTCCAGCCCCGAGCAAGCGCTCGGCATGGAGACCGACGAGCGCAGCGACCTCTACGCGACCGGCATCATCCTCTACGAGATGCTGCACGGAACGCCGCCGTTCCGCGGCGAGGATCCGTTCCACGTGTTGCAGCTGCAGATCCACTCGCCGCTGCCGATCCTGCGTGGCGACGTACCGGCAGCGCTGTCCAGCGTGCTGCACAAGCTGACGCAGAAGGAACCGTCCGAGCGGTACGGCACGGCGAACGACGCGCTGATCGATCTCGAGGCGTTCCTCGCCACGATCGACTCGGCCGTCGCGGACCTGACGACGTCGCCCGTGTCCGGCGTCACCGGTCGAGGTACGCGACAGCCCACGCCGCTGCGATCCGCCGCGGTTGCTGCGATCACGACGCCCGACGTGGGCTACGACGACGGAGATCCCACGCAGTCGTCGCGCGGATCGACGCGCACCGCCATGTGGATCGGCGCGGCCGCGGCCGCGATCGCGGTGATCGCCGGTGGCTATGCGCTCAGCGTGCGCGTGAACGCGACCGCGGCGAGCACCGTCGCCGCACCGGAGCAGCTCGCGGGTGCGGGCACGGTCAACCCGCCGGCGGAGGCCGACGGCGAGGCGACGCGGCCCGTGCTCGGCAAGACCCTGCGCTCGCTCGCGGTCGTGAACGAGCGCGAGCGCGAGCGCGCGGCGCCGTATCGCGAGCGTCGAGCGCTCGTCGCGGAGCTCGAAGCGGAGGGTCACGGAGAGAAGGTCGATCAAGAGCTACAGATCGCGATGGATCTGTTGCAGGCCGCCGACTCGCCGACGCCGTGCAAGACGTTCGCGACCGCGCTCGATGCGATCGAGAAGGCGAAGGACGACGAGTTCGCGAGTGCACTCGCGGATGCCAGCGTGCCGAAGGCCGCCCCCGGCGCGGGTCGTGCGCCCGACGACTCGTGCGACGGACTGGACGCGCGCCTCGCCGCTGCGCGAGGGGAGCGCGTCGCGAGTGCATCGCCGTCCGCATCGCGGGTCGCGAGCGCGGCCCCGGCCGACAGGAAGCGCAACGCGAAGAAGAAGGGCCGGACGGGTCGCGACGAGGATACGCCGGCAGCCGCGCCCGCGCCGGCCCCGAAGGCTGCGCCGACGCCTGCCCCCGCGACGGCGAGCCCGATCGCGAAGGTCAAGGATCCGCCGCCCATCAAGAAGATCGACGACGGCATCAAGCGGCTCTGATCACGCGCGACGCAGCGCGGTCGCCCGCTCCATGTCGACGACCTCGAGGCTGAAGAACGTCTCCGACACGCTCATCGGGGCGCACCGTCGTCGTCGTGCTCGCGCTCGACGTCCTTCTGGAACATCTCGACCGCTGGTTGCTGCGGCTGCAGCATCTCGTTGATCTCCGCGAGCGCGTTGCCGACCCCACCGCTCGCACGGCCACGCCCGTCCGCGGATCCGAGCCGACGCGTCGCGACCACGAGCAGCACGAGCACCGCCGGCCCCACCACGAGCACGAGCAGATCGCCGACGAGGGAGCCGGTCACCGACTCCATCGTGACACGCCTCGGGTCGAGCTCACCGGCGGCGGCGGAGTGCCAGCAGGACGAGCGCCAGGAGGGCCGGCGAGCCCGGCGAGCGGGGCGCGAGCGCGCACATGACCTTCAGGCCGTCCTCGCGCACGTAGCTCGGAGAGGTGCCGTCGTCGTTGGCGTCCGCGTCGGGCTCGTCGCTCGGGGGGTCGGTGCCGTCGTCGCTGCCCGCGGCGCCATCGTCGTCCTCACCCTCGTCGTCGTCGTCCGAGGGGGCGTCGCCGTCATCGTCCGAGGGGGCGTCACCGTCGTCGTCCGAGGGCGCACCTCCGTCGTCGTCCGCGCTGCCCTGCGGGAGCACGTCGATCGTCACCGTCTCGCTCGCCGCGGCGTTGCCCGCGAGGTCGCGCGCCTCGGCGTGGAGCTCGTAGTGTCCCTCGCCGATCGCGTTCGCCGTCCAGCTCCACGGCGGCGCGCCGTCGGTCGCGACCGCTTCTCCGTTCGCGAACAGCTCGACCTCGGCCACGCCGACGTCGTCGCTCGCCTCCACCAGGATGTCGAACGATGCGCCGGCGTCGAACTCGTCGCCATCGAACGGCGCGACGATCGAGAGCACCGGGCCCTGCGTGTCGGGAATCGCATCGCCGACGAGACCGATCAGCTCCGCGTGGGAGTTCTGCTGCTCTGCCGGGCAGAACTCCTCGTGCTGCGCGGCGCACCAGATCACGGGCGCCTGCTGCGTCGTGAGGATGTCCATGCAGTCGTCGACGAACCAGAAGTCCGGCGGTCCGTACGAGTACGACATGATGTCGGTGGGCGTCGTCGTGTGCTCGAGTCCCAGCGAGTGCGCGACTTCCTGGCCGATCGTGCGCGCCTGCTCGTTGATCGCGTAGCCGTCGTTCGCGCCATGGAAAGCGAACACGACGTTGTTGCGGGTCCACGAGTCGTTGCAGTCGAGCGGCGCGATGCCGGCCGCCTGCCCCTCGTACGGATTCGTCGGGCTCACGACGGCGAGTACGTAGTCGCCACCGTCGGGCCGCGTCTCCGTGAGCGTCACGGCGTACGGGCTCCAGTCGAGCTGCACCGCCTGCACCAACGCGGCGCGAGCAGTGGCGTCGCCGTACGGCGCGTAGTCGACCGCCGCCGCCTGGATGAAGCTCGTGTTCGTGTGCGAGTCGTCGTTGTCGCCGTACACGATCGTCGGCCCCTCGAAATCGAGGAAGACCGTCATCGGCATCGCCGACGCCGGCAGCACGGGTGCGCCCGTCGCCGGCGACCCCACGAGGTTCGGCGCGGGCACCACGTCACCGACCGGTGCGGCGAACGTTCCAGCGGACGACAGCCACACGAGCAGCGGGACGGGCAGCATGCGCAAGGTTTCTCGCCCGAACTCGTCGCCGGCCTGAGGGCGCTCCCGCGCGCCGCGGCCGCGACCACCGGCTCGGACGGCGCATCGTGGGCCGCATCGTCGTCGGCGTCGCGCTGGCCGGCGATGCGCCCCGAAAGGAGGTCAGTGCTTCGGATTGAAGACGAACCGGATCACGACCGGATAGTTGGCCCGACGCATGCCCTGCGGGTGCGGAGGAAAGCGCGCGGACGCGATCATCACGCGCTTGAGCAGCTGGCTCACCCGCACGCGCCCGAGCGACGTGCTGAGCACCTCGCCGAAGCCGTACTTGCCCTCGCGCGTCCACGCGAGCTCGCCGTTGGGCAGCACGGTGATGCGCAGCAGCATCGTGTCGAGCTCGGAGATGCCCGGCACGGGATGTTCGTCGAGCTCGTGCTTCACGATGCGCGCGAGCACGCCGGCGTAGGCCGATTGATCGAGCGCGTCCTCGTCGCCGCCCAGACCCGCGGCATCGCCGAAGGTGCCGGTGCCCGAATGGCCGCCGGTCGCGACGGGCCGCGCGAGCATGTGCACCGTGGGTGCGGCGGCCGGCGTCGCAGCGGGGGTCACGGCCGGCGCCGGCGAGGGCTCGTCCGCCGCCGGCACGCTCGCCTCGGGCGGCGGCGCGTCGACGGGTGAGCGCACGCCGGGCGGGGGTGGACGGGGCTCGGCGCGCTTCGGGCTCGGCGCGGGCGGACGCGGAGGCGGCGGCGCAACCGAGATCACCGCCGCGACCCCGCGCACCGCCGTGTCCACGGCGAGTCGTTGCGCAGGCGTGGGCGCGTCCGTGGGCGTGGGCAGCTCGGCGATCTCGATGTCGTACGTCGCTTCGACCCACGCGGGGCGCGACACCTCGACCTGACCCAGCAACGCGGCCAGGATCGCGCCGTGCAACGCGGCACTGCCGAGCCAAGCGCCCGTCGACGCGCGCGTCGCCACGCGTGACCAACGGCGAGGGTGTGGGTTCGCTTTCACGCGCAGGACGACCGTAGCCCCGTGCCCTTCCGGCCGCAATTGGTCGCGTGCAAATGAAACGCGCGCGTGCGCGACTTCGCCACCGTTCGGACGTGCAACGCCGACGGCACGAAAGACGTAGGATCCTTCGCAATGCGATCCGCTCCGCGCGGCTTGTCCGCGGCAGACCTCGTCCTCCGGTTCTTGCCCCTGGTCGCATCGAGTTGCTTCGTCGACGCCCCGGACGCCGACGACGCGGCGTCCAGCTCGAGCTCGGCGACCACCGAGGTCGACTCGACGAGCTCGACGGGCAACGCGCCCGAGACGGCGGACACGACGTCGTCGGACGAGATCACGACGGAGCCCTCCACGACGACGGACACGAGCACGTCGGCGGCGGAGTCGAGCTCGACCGGCAGCGATCCACCGCAGTGCGGCTGTCCGGAGCCCAACGTGTTCTGCGAGGGCTTCGAGGACTACCCGGGACCGTGGGGCATGCCGAATGGAGGTGGCGGCACCGAGGCGCAGGACGACGATGCGATGTGTGGTGCGTCGTCGGCTCTGCTCTCGGTGCAACCCACGGACGAGTTCGCGGCGTTGAGCGGAGCGATCGGCGCGACGGCGGCCGAGCTCTACGCCTCGCCGCATTCCGTGCGCACGTTCATGAAGCTGGACCTCGGTTGCGCGAACCAAGGCGATTTCGTGCGCCTGCTCGACGTGCAGTACCTGAAGACCGACGGCACCCACGTCTATACGTGGCAGATCGCCGTCGGGAACGGGCAGACGCGGCTCACGGGCACGAACCTGAACGACGGCCCGGTGAACTGGTACGAGGGCACGCTGCTGCCCGACGACGAGTGGTTCGCGATGCAGCTCGACGTCGACTTCACGATGGAGCCGCCGGCGGCAGTGCTCTCGATCGACGGCGAGCCGTGGCTCGCGAGCGACGCGACCGCGATGCTGCTCGAGCTGGACAACGACACGGCGACGCCCGGTGCACTCATCCTCGGGCCGTACCTGTACGACCAACCGTTCGCGATGGAGTGCAATGTCCGCTACGACGACGTCTCCGTCGCGTTCGTGGAGACCGAGTGATCCGGGAACGGTCGGGTTCCGGCGGCCCCGTGGCGATGGCATGATCGCCGCTCGGTGACGCATCTCGCGGAATCGACCGTCATCGCCCTCGTGCGCGGCGAGCTCGACGAGCCCGCGCGCGAGGCCGCCGACGCGCACATCGACGCGTGCAGCGAGTGTCTCGCGCTCGTCGCCGCGTTCGGTCGGGGGCAGAGGCCGAGCGCCACGCCCACGCAGTCGACCTCGGTCGAGCGACCGCGCGACTCCGGGGCGCACGCGCCCGTCCCCAGCCGCGGCGCGCTGATCGATCGCTACGTCGTGCTCGAGCCGCTCGGCGCCGGAGGCATGGGTGTCGTCGTGGCGGCGCTCGATCCGGACCTCGCCCGCAAGGTCGCCATCAAGCTCATCCGGCCCGGCCGCACCGGTACCGACGCGCACGTGCGACTGGTCCGCGAGGCCCAGGCGCTCGCAAAGGTGTCCGCGCGCAACGTCGTCACGGTGTTCGACGTCGGCACGCACGACGACTCGGTTTTCGTCGCGATGGAGCTCGTCGACGGCGACACGCTCGCGCACCACCTCGCGCAGACGAAGCCGCCGTGGCGCGAGATCGTGCGCCTGTTCGGCGAGGCCGCCCACGGGCTCGCGGCGATCCACGCCGCCGGCCTCGTGCATCGCGACGTGAAGCCCGGCAACATCATGATCGCCAAGGACGGTCGTGTGGTCGTGATGGACCTCGGCCTCGCGCGCTGGCAGGACGACGCGGTGCCGATCGACGCAGAGCTCGAGCACGCGCCGCGCGACGCAGCGCTGACCGTCACGGGCGCGGTGCTCGGCACGCCCGCGTACATGAGCCCCGAGCAGCACGAGGGCGCACCTGCGGATGCGCGCAGCGATCAGTTCTCGTTCTGCGTCGCGTTGTGGCAGGCGCTGTACGGCGAGCTCCCGTTCGCGGGCGACACGCTCCACGCGATCGCGGCCTCGGTCACCGCGGGCGAGCTGCGAGCTCCGCCGGCGGGCACCCGCGTGCCCGATCGGATCCGGCGCGCGCTCACCCGCGGGCTCGCACGCGCGCCCGACCAGCGGTGGCCGTCGATCGCCGCCTTGGTGAGCGCGCTCGAACGCGATCCCGCGCGGAGGGTCGCCCGGGTCGCGCTGTGGTCTGCACCGATCGCCGTCGTCGCCGCGATCGCGTGGTCGGGTCGCGGCAGCGCCCGCGAGGACCCGTGTGCCGCCGCGACCACGACGCTCGCGGAGGTGTGGTCGGCGGACAAGGCCGACGCGCTCGCGCACCACTTCGCGGAGATCGCCGGTGCCCGCGGAGCCGAGCTCGCCAGCGGCGTGATCGCGCGGCTCGACGCCCACGCCGAGGCCCACGGCGCCGCGTGGCGCGACGCGTGCGAAGCGACGCACGTGCGCGGCGAGCAGTCCAGCGCGCTGTTCGATCGACGCATGCGCTGCCTCGATCGCAAGCGCGCCACGCTCGCGGCACTGGTGGATGCCTGGACGACGACGCGCGACGGCGCCGCGATCGATCGCGCGTCGACGGCGAGCCACGATCTCCCACGCGTGGCCGAGTGCAGCGACACCGAGGCGCTCGAGGCCGCCGTGCCGCTGCCCGACGACGCGACGCTGCGCGGCCGCATCGAGGCCGCGATCGCGCGGCTCGACGAATCGTTCGCGCTGCAGCAGACCGGGCGCTTCCGCGAGGCACTCGCGATCGCCGAGTCCGTCGCGGTGGAGACGACGGACATCGGACATCCGCCGCTCACGACCGAGACGCAGCTGCGCATCGGCCTCGCGCAGCTCAATCTCGGCGAGCCGGCGGCCGCGGACGCGATGTGGGCCGCGATGGACGCGGCGGCCGCGGCCCACGACGACCTGGCCCACGCGCGCGCGGCCGTCGTGCTCGTCGGCATCGAAGCCTCGATGACGCGCCGCTTCGAGGCCGCGGACACGCTCACGAAGGTCGCGGGCGCGGCGGTGCACCGCGCCGACGACGACCCGATGCTCCGCGCGCTGTTGTTCGAGTACGAGGGTCGGCTGCACGAGGCGAAGGGTGAGCTCGAGCTCGCGCGCGCCGCCCACGAGCAGGCGCTCGCGATCCGCTTGGAGACGTTCGGCGACGCGCATCCGTACGTCGCGTCTGCGCTGCAGAGCCTCGGCCGCGTCGCGTATCGCGAGGGTCGCTACGACGACGCCGAGTCGCACTGGGCCCGCGCGCTCACCGTGCTCGAGGCGGCCCACGGCGCCCGCCATCCCGACGTCGCGAGCGCGATGAACAACCTCGGCGTCATCCGTCACACGCGCGGCGATCCGACGGGCGCGCGGAGCTACTACGAACGCGCGCTCGCGATCGAGGAGGACGTCTTCGGCCCGACTTCGGACGAGGTCGCCAATGCGCTCGGCAACCTCGGGATCCTCGCGGAGGAGCGCAGCGAGCCCGTCGTCGCCCTCGCGCTCCACGAGCGCGCACTCGCGGTCCGGCGGGCCGCGGGCGTCGATCCGCTCGACGTCGCACGCTCGCTGCACAGCGTCGGCGTCGCGCGCGATCTCCTCGGCGATCGCGAAGGTGCTCGGGCGAGCTATGAAGAGGCGATCGCCGCGTTCGAGCGCGAGCGCGGCGGCTCGGAGCGCGACGTGGCGCGCGTGCTCGTGAGCCTCGGGCCCGCGCAATCCGAGCTCGGCGATCCGGCCGCGGGTCGGGCCACGCTCGAGCGCGCCATCGCGTTCTACGTCGCCGATCCGACCGGCGACCCCGTCGACCTCGCCATCGCGCGCGCCGGGCTGGCCGAGGTCTTGCTCGCCGCGAACGCACCGACGGAGGCCCTCGCCGCGATCACGCAGGCGCGCGAGGTCTTCGTCGCGAGCCTGGGCGAGAACCACCCGCACGTGGCCGCGACGCTCTCGATCGAGGGCGACATCCTGCTCGCGCAGGCGCGCCGCGACGAGGCGATCGCCGTGCTCGAGCGCGCCCTCGCGGCCGTGGAGGCGCCCGAGCGCGATCCCCAGCTACGTGCACGCATCCGCATGTCGCTCGCGCGCGCGCTCCACCTCGTCGATCGCGAGCGTGCCGTCGATCTCGCGCGCCACGCCGCCCACGCGCTCGCCGTCGCCGGTCCCGGCCAGTGGGGGGCGTGGGCGAAGGCGAACGCGTGGCTGGCGGAGCACGCCTAGGCTGCGCGACGCCGGCGGGCGAACGCGACGAGTACGAGGAGCGCGAGCCCGGTGCGATCGCTGCCGCCCACGCTGCACGCGCCCATGCCGTCGCCGCCGCGATCGAAGTCGGTCGGCAGCGGCGCGTCTTCGGGGTCGACGTCGTCGTCGACGTCGGGCAGCCCGTTCGGCAGCGGATCGATCGGCGTGAGCCGGAACGCGTCGACGCCGAGCCGCCGACCGAGGCTGCTGCCCTCGCCGGTGTTGTCACCGAGCGTGATGCGTGCGCTGCCCTGATCGAACGGGAAGTCGCCGATCGTCGCCCAGCCGTTCTTCGTCGACTGGTTCACGATCACCTGCTTGATCCCGCCCGCGTACTCGACCTTGTACTTCGCCTGCTTCGACGTCGCGAACGACGGCTGCAGGAAGGCCTCGAGCCGATAGCTGCCGCCCTCGGCGAAGAACAGATCGACGGTCGCGAAGTTCACCGCATTGGACCCGGAGATCGTGCCGGTCCAGCGCGCGGTGCCGTCCTCGCCCGCGTTGACGGTGCGCCAGAACTGCGCGGGGCCGTTCAACGTCGTGCACGCATCGTCGTCGTCGATCGTGCCGCCCTCGGGCTCCACGAAGCCGCACGGCTCGCAGTCGGCGAGACAACTGTCCGCGTCCTCGGTTCCGTCGCACGAGCCGTTGCCGCATCCACCACCGTGGCCGACGAACGCGAGCAACGCGTCCAGATCGCCGTTGAACTTGTTCGTGTCGACCGGGCCCGACACGCCGTCGGTGCTGCCGCTGTCGGTGTACTGGTGGAACGCCCAGTCGCTCCACTGCGACGGCAGGTTCGGACAACCCGTCGTGTAGTGAGCGATCCACAGCGGGTACGTCGAGAAGGCGGACGACTTCACGAAGTCCTGCCAGAAGAAACGACCCGTGTAGATGATCGGCTTCACGCCGAGCTCCGCCTCGACGTGATCGACCCACTGCTGCACCTTCGACGCGACGGTCGCCGCCGACAACCCACCGTGGCTCTCGACGTCGATCACCGGCGGCAGATCGCCGGGCTGCAGCGGACCCATCTTGTCGAGCAGGATGTTCGCCTGCGTGATCGGATTCTGACCGGGCTCGAAGTACTGGTAGGCGCCGCGGATGACCCCCGCCGCGCGTGCGCCCTCCCAGTTCTGCGCGAAGAACTGATCGATCGTGTTCGTGCCGTGCGAGACGCGGATGAACGCGTACTCGACACCATCGGCCGCGACGTCGTTCCAGTCGACGTTGCCCTGCCACTTCGAGACGTCGATGCCCTTCGTCGTCGCTCCCGCCGCGCACGTCGCCGCCTGCGGATTCGGCTCGAGCGTGAGGCCGCGCTGCGCTTCGTACTCACGCAGGCCGTCGCCCATCACCTTGTCTTCGGTTGTCCGTGCGTCGTGCGGCTCCCCCTCCGCCGTCGCAATCCCTGGTGCGAACAAGACGCCGGCGCTCAACAGCGCCGCCCAGATCCCCCTTCGTCCCATGCTCCGCGCATCTCTCTCCTCAGCCCCTGCGCCGCCATGGGAGCACGTTTTCGCCGCATTCCACGAGTTGGCTCACGTGACCTGGGCGGTCAGCCGGAGCGCGTAGAGCGACCTGCTGTGAGCCCATCTGCACACATCTCGCACCCGACCCGAAGGATTCGCGGTGCAGCGGCCCTGAATACATGGCCCCATGACCGCGTCGTTCGGAACCTTGCCGATGCCGCAACCGTCGAACAAGATCGCCGCCATGCCTTCGACCGTGCACCGATTGCTGAGCGCCGCGTTCCTCGCCGCGGCCGTCGCGATGCCGGGAGTCCCGATGGCGCAGGCCGACGACCAGATCCCGGCCGCCGTCGCGGTGGTCGAGGTCGCGATCGTCAAGGTCGAGGTCAAGCTCGAGAGCGGCAAGGTCATCAAGCACGACGGCGTGCTGTTCGAGTGGGGCGACGAGGGCAACGTCGTGCTCAAGTACGACGACCACACGCACGACGTCGCGCTCAAGGTCGACCGCCCCGACGAGAACGGCAAGAAGATCGACCTCACCGTCGGCTACTCGCGCGACGGAACGCTCGTCATCACGCCGCAGCTGGTGTCCACGGAGGCGAAGAAGCGCGAGGTCATCCGCATCGAGGGCGGGGCCGCGATCGCGCTGACGGTGACGCCGAAGAAGGTGAAGCTCGACGAGAACGGCAACCCGGTCGAGCCCATCCCGCCGGACGAGCCCGCACCGCCGCCGCCGAAGTCGAAGGAGAAGGAGAAGCCGAAGGCGCCTCCGCAGCCTCCGGCTCCGCCGCCCGAGCCGCCGAAGAAGGAGCGTCCCAAGCTCAAGGGACCCGACTCCAACGACCCGCTCGAAGGCCTGAAGTAGGCGACGCCTATTCGGGCACCGGCTCCTCGCAGACGATGCCCGGGATGCACAGCTCGTCGGGGGCCAGGCACAGCCAGCCCCCGAAGCAGCACGTGCCGACGTATCCGTCCTCGCAGTCGGGCTCCGCGTCCGGCTCGCAGCAGTCCAGCGGCGGCTCGTCCTCGCAGACCTCGCCGATGTCGCCCTCGCACGTCGGGTTGCCGCCGTCGTCGTTGCAGGTCCAGCCCTCGCCCTCGCAGCACGTCGCCCCTTCGACGCACATCGGCTGATCGAGCGGATCGCAGCAGTCCGGCGGCGGCTCCTCGCAGACGAGGCCCTCGTCACCGGGGCACGGCGACATCGCCATCTCGTCGTTGCAGATCCACTCGCCGGTGTCGCAACACGTGACGCCTTCGAAGCAGATCGGCTCGTCGTCGGGATTGCAGCACTCGTCCGGCGGGGGCGGCTCGTCGCAGATCTCGCCGCGCGCGTCGCAGCCGTCGCACGACCAACTGCCGTCGTCGCAGCACGTCGCGTCCACGCACTCCGGGATCGCCGACGGATCGCAGCACGCGATCGGACCGGTCTCGTCGCCGCTCGAGCTCGAATCGTCGCCCGCGGTGGTCGAGCCCGAGTCCTCGGTGCTGCCGCTGGAATCGCTCTCACTCGAACTACCGCTCGAGCTGTCGTCGGCGGTGACGGTGGCCGTCACGCTCGCATCGCCGCTGCTCGTGTCGTCGGTGTCCGTCGCCGACACCGTCGCGGTCGCGCTCGTGTCGTCGTCCGTGTCCGTCGCGGACATCGTGTTCGACGCGGACATCGTGTTCGACGCGGAGTCATCGTCACCGCCTGTCGAGCTCGAATCGTCGTCGTTGCCGTCGTCGCTGCCGGTGCTGTCGCCGCACGCGCCGACGAGCATCATGGCCAGCGAGAACGCGCCAGCTACCCTGCCGTGGAAACGAAGCATGAATTCCAAGCCTTTCCGCCGGAGAACGGCCGGCGTCCGCAAGTCCTGCCGATGTACGGCCCGACCCTGCCAGCGCCATCACGCCGATCGACGAAAGTTGTCAGAGCGCGACGCGGTCGCGCACGAGCCCGAGGAACATCGCCATCGCGGTGGGGATGATCCGATCCTCGAAGTCGAAGTCCGGGTGGTGGCAGACCGGCGTTCCACCGTCCTTCGCGCCGGTTCCGACGAAGAAGTACGCGCCGCGCGTGGCCTGGACCATGTACGCGAAGTCCTCTCCGCCGGCCATCGGCACGCCGGCCTCGGACACGCGCTCGGGCCCGACGACGCGCTGCGCGACCGTGCGCACCGCCGCCGCGCACTCGGGGTCGTTCATGACGACGGGATAGCCGGGCTCGAGCTCGACGTTCACGCGCACGCCGAACATCGACGCGGTGCCGTCCGCGACCTCGCGGATCCGCGCGAGCACGCGCTCGGTGACCTCGGGCGCGAACGTCCGCACCGTGCCTTCGAGCTCCGCGCGCGCGGGCAAGACGTTGTCGGTGGTGCCGGCGGTGAAGCGCGCGATCGAGACCACGCCGCCGCCTTCGTAGCCGAGCCCACGCGCGATCACGGTCTGTAGCGCGACGACCAAGTGGGAGGCCGCCACGATCGGATCGCGGCACAATTGCGGCTGGCTCGCGTGCCCGCCCTTGCCCTCGACGGTGATGCCGAGCCAGTGCGTCTGCGCGAGCATGGGGCCCGCCTTCACGCGGATCTCGCCGTAGGGGTAGCCGGGCCAGTTGTGCAGGCCGTAGATCTCGTCGACGCGCTCGAGCGCGCCCTCGGCGACCATCACCTTCGCGCCGCCGCCGTCGACGCCTTCTTCGGCGGGCTGGAACAAGAGGCGCACGTTGCCGGGCAGCGCGTCGCGATGGCGCGCGAGCACGGCCGCGACGCCGAGCAGGATCGCGGTGTGGCCGTCGTGGCCGCACTTGTGCGCGCGACCGTCGTGCAGCGAGCGCCACGGCAAGTCCGTCGTCTCGGGCATCGGCAGGCAATCGATGTCCGCGCGCAGACCGATCGTGCGCGCGCGACCGACGAGATCGGGCCGCAGATCCGCGACCAGCCCGGTCTTCGCACAGGGCCGCGGCGAGTAGCCGAAGCGCTCGAGCCACAGCCGCAGCATCGCGCTCGTGCGCTCCTCTTCGAAGCCGAGCTCGGGATGTTGGTGGAGGTCGTGGCGGATCGCGACGAGCTCGGGTTGGAGCGCAGCGATCTCGTCGCGCAGGGCCGCGGTGTCGGGAAGCATCGAGGCCGAACGGTATCACACGCGACGCGTCACGCCGGGTCGACGCGCGCCGTCCAGTGGAACTTCGGCAGGATCTTTCGGCCACGGCGACAGCGTGTCCGGTGCGATCGAAGGGCCGCCGTTCTATGCTGCCGGCATGACACGCGCGCTCGTGCTGTTCGTCCTCGCCGGTTGCGGCGCGCGCCCCTCGACGCCACCGAACGGCGGCAGCGAGGCGGGGCAAGCCGAGGCGTTCGCACGCCAGTGCATCGAGGCCGAGCCGGAGCGCTACACGAGCGTGGGCGGCTCGCCGCTCGTGCCCGAGCAGGCCCGCGCGGTGCGACGCTTCGAGGACGCGCGCTGGCTCGTGCACGTGCCGGAGGAATCGCCGACGACGAAGCCGAACGGCCGCGACCTCTACGTCGCCGAGGACGCCGCGGTGTGCAGCCCGGCGCCGATGGATTGACGTCGCGGTGCATGCGAACATCGAGCACGCGATGGCGAACCCCGGCGTGCGAGGGCGCGGACCGATCCGGAGCAAGGCGTTCGTGCTCTACGAGGGCGCGCGCACGCCCCATCGCTCGTGCGGCATCGCGCTGGCCGAGGCGTTCGGGCGGCCCACTGCGGCGTACCAGGCCCTGCGGCGCGGCGGCATCACCGGGCAGGGACAGTGCGGTGCGATCGTGGCGGGGCAGCTCCTGCTCGGCGAGCTGCTCGGCGATCCGGATCCCACCGGCAAGGTGACGCCCGTGCTGCGCGAAGCGATGCAGCAGTACATGGCGCGCGTGCATGCGGAGCTCGATCGCGGCGACAGCCCGACGATCGTGTGCAACGACATGACGACGCCGCACGGCGATTTCACCGGCCCCGCGCGTCACGCCTTCTGCACGCGCGTCGCCGCCCAGGTCGCGCAGCTCGTCGACGAAACGCTGCGCGAGCACGGCGTCGCCGTCGAGCCCACGCCGTTCACGCTCGCCGACGGCACGCGCTTCGATCCTGCGCGCGATCCGTCGGGCGAGTAGATCACGGGCGATCCAGCGACGCCGCGTAGTCGAGCATCGCTTGCGCGACCTCGGGATCGCTCGACAGCCGCGCGGCCTCGACGAGCACCTGCGCGGCGCGCTTGCGCTCGCCCGTCTTCACGAGCAGATCGGCCTTGTCGCCGATCAGCTGGACCACCGTCTGCGCGCGCCGACGCGTCGCGCCCGCGGTGGCGAGCAGCGCGAGCGCGCGATCGATGTGGGCGATCGCGTCGGCCGGCGGGCCGCGCTTCACGATGCGATACGTGTGCAGCAGTCGCTCGGCGTCGACCTCCGCCGCCGTCGCGTCGTCGAGCTCGAGCAAGAGCGGCGCTGCGCCTTCGTCCTTCGGCAGCGCGTCGGCGATCATCTCGTGCAACAGCTCGACGCGGGCGAGCCACGACAACCGAAGGTCGCGATCCCACGCGATATCCGTGAGGGCGCGATCCGGCTGCGCGCGCGCGACGTCGTGCGCGAATTCCCCGACGAGCACCGCGAGCGCGCGCAGACGGGCCGGGTCGGCGAGCTCCGCGGTCACGGGCTCGAGCTTGAACGCGCGCGCGCCGGGCTTGCGAGCGAGCCGCTCGCGCACGAACGCCATCGCCTCGCGGCCGCCCTCCGTGCGTGCGATCCCCATGCGCTCGCCGAGGATCACGAGCGCGCCGAGCAACGACTCGAGCGCGCCGTTCGAGAACGACACGTGCCACGCGCCGCGGACGAAGCACTCGCTCACGCCTGCGCGGAGTAGCACGCTCGCCGAGGGCGCGCATCGGGCGCGTGCGCCAGCGCCCCGGCTCGTCGTGTCCTCTCCCCGGTGCGCCCGCTGCCCTTCGTCCGCCTCCTCCCGTGCGCAGGCGCGCTCGCGCTCCTCGTCCCCGGCTGTTTCACGGACGCACCTCCGCTCACGTCCGCGGACGCCGGGGACGAGGAGGGCGACGACGACGACGGCAGCTCGTCGGCCGGCGGCGACGATGCGTCCTCGATGTCGGCGGGCGACGACGACGACGGCGCGACGTCGAACGGTGACGGCTCGATGTCGTCGAGCGCGACCACGCCGACAGACTCTTCCGACGACGACGGCGACAGCACGACCGATCCCTCCGACACCAGCGACGACGACACGTCGCAGCCGTGCGGCGAGCTCGGCCAGGCGTGCTGCGCCTCCGATAGGTGCAACCGCGGCCAATGCCACGACGGCTCGTGCGTGGCGTTCCGCGGCGCGTACGCGGACACGTTGCCGTGCGAGGAGTGCGTGGCGAACGACCACCTCGGCACGCTGTCCGGCTGCGACTGCGAGGGCTTCCCCGCGTCGTCCCCCTTCACGGTGTTCACCGACACTTGCATGCCGGACGAGCCGCACGTGGACGCGAACGTCTTCTTCTGCGACGCCGACCTCGGCATGAACACGAGCGACAGCGACTGGGGCGGCGCGTACATGGTCGCCGGCAACGCCGTCTGCGGCGACGTCGCGGATCTCTGCACCGTCCCGAACGCGCACACCGGCGGCTGCAACTGCGACGACACGATGGACGAGATCCTCGTGCACCTCCAGGGGCCGTGCAGTGGCGGGGGTGGGCTCTCGGACTACGAGCTCCACCTGTGCAGCTCGAACGCGGTCGCGCCGATCACGTTCGGCGGTGCCTTCCAGTTGCTCGACGGCGGCGCGTGTGCGAACGGAAATCCCCGCGCGGCCATGGCCTGCGACTGCCCGGTCGGGTTCGCCCAGCAGTGGCTGCGGATCATCAGCTCGGCGACCACCTACGGCAGCACGCTGGTGTTCTGCGTGGGGTCGCCGTGATCGAGGCACGTGCGATTCCGTCGGCGTACACTGCCCGCGGTGGCCGAGCAGGACGCCGCACCCGGAGCGACCACGCTCCCCGACGCACTCGCGCGCGCGCGGGCGAGTTGGCCCAAGCTCTTGATCGACGACGAAACGCTCGGCGAATGGCTGCTCGCTCGCGTCGACGAGCGCACGCCGCTCGATCGCCTTCACGTCGGCGATCTGCTGCTCGCATGCGCATGTGCGCGCGGCGATGCGCTCGCGATCGCGACGTTCCACTCCGCCTTCGTGCGCGATCTGGACATCGTGTTCGCGCGATCGCGGGCGCGGGGCACCGACGTCGCCGACCTGCGCCAGCTCCTCGACGTGCACCTGTTCCTGCCCGACGGCGACCGACCACCCCGCATCTGCGAGTACCGCGGGGCCGGCTCGCTGCGCACGTGGGTCCGCGTCGTGGCCACGCGCATCACGCTGAACGCCGGGCGTCGCAAGTCGGATCAGGACGACGCCCTCACGTCGCAGATGGAGCGCCAGCTCGGCAACGCCGAGGATCTCGAGCTCGACTGGCTCAAGGAGCACTATCGCAGCGCATTCCGCCAGGCACTGTCGGCCGCGATCGCGGAGCTGCCCGCCACCGATCGCAGCTTGCTGCGGCTCGCGGTGGTGCACGGCCTGTCCGCCACCGGTGTCGCGGCGATCTACCGAGTGCACCGCGCCACCGCGAAGCGGTGGATCGCACGCGTGCGCAAGACGGTGCACGACTCCACGCGCGCGAAGCTGCGTGCGACGCTCCACATCGACGCGGACGAGCTCGACAGCATCATGGGTCTCATCGAGAGTCGACTCGAGGCCAGCATCCATCGCGTGCTCGGGCCGGACGGTCCCGATGACGTCGGCTGACGCCACGCCGACGACCGATTGCCCGCCCGCCGAGCAGCTCGCGTGCTTCCTCGACGGCTCGCTGCCGTCCGCGTCGGTGTCCGATCTCGAGACGCACCTCAGCACCTGCGATCGGTGCTGTTCGATCGTCGCCGACCTCGTCGGCCACGGGTTCGAGTCGATCGACGGCGATTGATCACGGTGGCGTGCGCAGCAGCTTCGGATCCTCGGGCCGCGTCACGAGCTCGACCTGCGCCTGCGGTTTCGTGCGAATCGCCGCGCGCATCTGCAGCAGCTCGAGCGGCGCGTCGCCGGTGCGGGTCGCGAGCGCGTCGAGGCGATCGCGCTTGCGCTGCAGCTCTTCGCCGAGGTGCTTGGCCTGGGCCGTCTTCGCGGCGGCCAGCTTCGCGATCTTCGGATCCTCGCGCGCCTGCGCCTGCAGCTGGGCCGCCTCGCTCTCGATCGTCTCCACCTTCGCGGCCACGGCATCGACGTCGGACGCGACGTCGGCCTTCTGGGCCTCGAGCTGCTCGATCTCGCCCTCGACGCGCGCGAGCTCGGCACTCGCCCATGCGCCGATCGGATCGCCGTCGAGCGAGGCCAAGAAACGCAGCACCTGGGCCCGCGCCGCCTCGGTCGCCGCGGGATCGACGGCGAGCCCGATGTACGCGAGCGTCCGCTCGCTGTCGGCCTTCATCCGCGCGAGCTCGAACTCGCGGCGGTTGTCGAGCCAGCCGGCGACGCCGGTGACGAGCGCCGGCACGAGCGCGATGATCGAGCCGTACGCGGCGACGAGCGCCGCGTTCCTCCACACCGGTTTCTTCGGCTCGGCGCGCGCCGATTCCAGCTCGCCGATCCGTGCATCGATCCGCAGCATCGCCTCCAGGCGCTCGAGCCCCTTGTCGTCCATGGCGAGCGAGAGTGGGTCACATCCCGAGCGCGCTGTCGAAATCTCCGCCGACGTCGGCGATCGCCGGCTCGACGACGGGCGCCGACGCGGTCACGACGCCCATCCACAACACGCCGTCCCAACCGCGCGGCACACCGTTCCAAACCACGCGGGGCTCGAAGCCGTCGCCTGCACCCGGCACCGGCCGCGGCCCGCACGGCTGGCCTACCGGACACCGCCATCGCGTGCCGCCCCCCGCTGCGACGCGCAGCGTCACCGCGGTCGCGGCGAGCGGGCGGCGTGGATCGACCAGCGCGACCGTGGCGCGATCGTCCGCGCGTGCGCGCACCCACTCGCTCGCGGGCACGACCTCGATCTCCGCACCGGCCGCCGTCCACTCGCGCACGCGCTCCAGCAGCGCGAGCATCGCCGCGGTCGCCGACACCTGCCGTGCGCCCAGCCAGAACTCGCCGCGCACGAGCGCCGTGCGGTCGTCGTGATCGCCGCGCGAACGCACGAACGTCTCGACCCGCTTCGTCTCGCTCGCCGGCAGCTCGAGCACGAGCCGCACCGGCGTGCCGGGCATCGCCATGCGACACACGATGCGACCGACGACATCGGGCACCTCGCGCGTGCCGGGCAGGTCACCGAGCACGATCGTCGCGCGAGGCTGCAAGAGCGGTCCGAGGCCCGCGGGTGGCTCTCCGTGACACAGCGAGCCGTCCATCGGACGCGCGACGCGAGCACCGGGCGCCGCACATGCGACCGTCGACAGCGCGAACACGCACGCCCAGCGTCCCGACCAGGCCATCGCGCTCGATCAACGCGCGCGGGCATCCCGGCTTACCGGCGCTGAACGGGCATTCCGGGCCGCGTCCCAGGGCATGCAGCGCCGGCGGGGCCCGCGGGGGTGGGCGGCGGCACGTCGCGGGGACGGGACTCGGCGCGTACCAACGGGCGCGGATCGATGCGACCATTCGCCGCGCTGCCCATGGTCAAGATCCCCGACGAACTCGCCCGCGCCATCCAGTCCCACGATTGCGTGCTCTGGGTCGGAGCCGGCTTCGGTGCCCTCGCGGGCCGCCCCAACTGGGAAGAGCTGCTCCGCCGACTCGTGCAGACGTGTCCCGAAGACGTGCGCGAGTCACTCGGCGAGTTGATCGAGCAAGGTCGCCTGCGCACCGTGCTCGCGTACGTGCATCGCCACTTCGGCGACGATCCGCTCGCGGATCTCCTGCTCGCCGTCTCGCGCGAGTCTGGCGATGCGAAGCCGAAGGACGGCAGCAACCGGCTCGCCACGCTGCCGTGGCGTGCGTGCTTCGCCACCACGTACGCGGATCTCGTGCAGCGCATCTTCACCGGCAGCGCCGCGGCATCGGGGCAGCCGCCGGTGCTCGCCCACACCGACGCGCACTACCTCTCGCTGCGCGAGCACGAGAACTTCTTCATCCTCCGCACGCCACCCACCGGCCGCGCGATGCGGGCCGACGGCGTGTTCTTCGATCTCGTCGAGGAGGTCG
>CAYXVR010000005.1:218324-259355 GCA_964468635.1 uncultured Nannocystaceae bacterium | reverse complement strand
CGACGTACTTGCGGCGCGTCTGGCCCGGATCGAGGATCCACTCGTCGTCGACGATCAGCTTGTACGCGTGCAGGCCCGGCGCGAGGTCGACGGTGGCCGTCCACACGCCGCCGTCCTCTTCGAGCGCGACGGCGGACGCGAGATCGAAGTCCTGCCACTCGCCCGCGACGCGCACCGAGCCCACCGCACCATCGGGCTCGAACGCGAACACCGTCGGGCACACGTCCACCTCTTCGCCCGGCTCGGTGTCGCCTGTGTCGGACGTGTCGCTGCCGTCGTCGGTGGGGCCGGTGTCGTCCGGATCGGTGGCGTCGTCGTCCTCCGTGTCCAGCGACGTGTCGCTCAGCGTCGCGGAGATCGTGGTCATCACCTCGTCGCCGCCGCTCTCGCCCTCCTCGTCGCGCACCGATCCGTCGTCGCCACAAGCAGCGACGCCGAGTGCCGCAGCGAGCACCGCCGCGCGGCGGCGTCGACGGATCGCGAAGAGTGCGAGCACGAGCCAGCCGGCGCGATCCACTGCGCGCCCGCTCGTGCACGAGCAGCCGTCGGCGCAGTCGCTGCCCTCCGGGCACACGTCGGATGGATCCCCGCTCGTGCCGTCACCGTCGTCGTCGTCGTCGGCACTGCCGGCCGACACCGATTCCGCAGCCGTCGTGTCGGCGGGGCCGGAGTCGCCGCCGTCGTCGTCGACCGTCTCGTCGACGCCGGTGTCGACGTTGCCGTCGGTGGTGTCGCCCGTGTCGGTGCCGCCTTCGGCGTCCCAGTACGCGCCGCACGCGGGCTCGATCGCGACGCCGCCGCGGTGCGCGAGCGCGAGCGCGTAGGCGCCCGCGCCGAAGCCGAGCATCGGGGTGTTGAACTCGTACTCGCCCGTGGTCTCGTGATAGGTCTCGGCGAACATGAGGTAGTTGATGGTCGTCTGCGCGGTGATCCAGGACAAGAGGGCGTCGGCGCGCTCGACCTCGCCGCGCTCGCGCAGCACGATGGCACCGCGCAGATCGGTGACCACCCACTCCGCACTGTCGTAGTCGCTGCCCCACGGGCTCAGATCGTCGCGTCCGCCGTGATCGTAGCGGTCGTCGTTGCGCGACCAGCCGACCTCTCCGGCTTCTGCCAAGAGGTGCTCGTCGAACGCCGCGAGCGTCGCGCCCGCGATGCGACCCTGCGGGTCGAACAAGCCCATCGCGAACGCATCGAGCACCGCCGCGTCGTGGTAGCCGCTTCCGGTCGCGAGCTCCTCGGTGTTCGAGGCGAGCACACCGTCGTCGGACACGAGCCGCGTCGCGATCGCGTCTCGCAAGGCGAGGGCCGCCTCGCGGTACGAGCTCGCGCGTGCGTCGTCGCCGACGAGCTCCGCCATCTCGCTCGCGTCGCACAGCCCGCGCACGGCCGTGATGTTCGTGTACGCCCAGTGGCGCTCGCGCCCGTTCCAGTGGGTCTCCCAGATCGACGAGTCGGGCCGCAACAGGCCCGTGTCGGGATCGACGAGCGCGATGATCGGATCGCCGACGAGCTCGGACACCGCGGGCCATCGCTCCTCGAGGAACGCGACGTCGTCGGTGGCGTCGACGTACGCGCCGAGGGCCCACAGGAACAGCCCGAAGCCGTCGAACTCGAGGTTGGGACCGAAGTCGTTGAAGTCGGTCTCCTCCACGCCGAATCCGAGGTAGCGCACGAGCGTGATCAGATACGGCGGCATGTCGTAGTCGGCGAGCTCGGTCCAGTCGACGAAGCGACCGCCCTCGGCGTCGAGGTAGAACTCGAGTGCGTCGCGGGCCTCGACGTCCATACCGAGCTCGGCCATCGCCGCGATCGCGTACGATCCGTCGCGCACCCACGCGTACGTCCAGTTGCCGGGCGGCAGGCTGGCGAGCACCGCACCGTGCCCGCGATGATCGACGCGCGCGGGCAACGACGCGGGATCGTCGATCGACGGGAATCGCGTGCGCCGCGGAGTGCCGTCCTGGTCGAGCCACTCGCGCAGATACGCGGAGCTCTCCTGCACCTGGCCCATGCGCAGCATCGCCGCGGCCTGGCGGAGCGCCGATTCCTCGTACGCGTCGAGCCCGGGTGGCACCGTCGTGGCATCGATCCACGACTGCCACCCGTCGCGCTCGTCCTGCCAGATCGCCTGCGCGTCGCGCCCGTCGATCCACGCATCGAGCGACGCTGCTGCTTCGTCGGCGCCGAACGGATCGCCGTCGTGTACGAACGCCACCCCGATCCATGCCTCTTCGCCGGGGTCCAACGTGCCGAGCGCGAATTGCCACGCAGATACCGCGTCGTCGACCGCACCGCCGCTCGGCGCGTTGTCGGGCAGATCGCCGCCGCTCGCGACGATCGCATACGGATCCTGGCCCGGCCCCACGCCGTGATGCGCCACGGGAGCCAGCGCGCGCGCGACCACGGAGCCCGCGAAGCCGCGCTCGTCGAAACGATCGCCCACGTGCACGAGCGTCTCGCCGTTGCTGCCGTTGTCCTGACCCACCGCGAACGGCGAGTCGGGGCGCCCGAAGCCGAGGTGGAAGTTGTGCAGCGAGAACGCCTCCACGCCGGTGGCGGCCGCGTCGCCGTCGTTGCGCACGTGCAGGATCATCGCGAAGCCGGCGTGCGCGAGCGCGGTGGGTGCGAACGCGTACGTCGTCGCCCGCAGCTCGCCGTGCTGCTGCACGAGCGCGACCATGCCCGTGCCACCGGGCGCATCACCGTCGACGCCGAGGTATCCGCTCGCATCGAGGTCCACCGCGACGTCGGGCAGCCACGTCTGACCCGCGGGGCCGTTCAGCCCGAAGTACGCGTCGTACAACACGTCGCGCGTGTACACGGCCGCGAAGCCCGAGCCGGTCCAGACCTCCATGCCGTTCGCATCGAGCTCGGGCTCCTCGGACGCGAACACGTGCTCGCGCAGCTGCGTGATGCGACGCGCGTCGTCGAGATCGACGATGATCGCACCGTGGCCGTTCGACGACGGCAGCTCGAAGCGCGTGCGCGACACCGCGACGGCGGCATGCGCCGGTCCGAACGAGACGAGAGCACCACACGAGAGCGCCAGAGCCAGCCAACGCATGCGGCGCAACCTACCGCGGGTGGCCACGGGCGACCACCGGCGGCGCACGCACGCGCGCGCGCTCGTGCACACGCCCACGCGCACGCGGGCGGGCTTACGCGATCAGCTCGCGTTCACGACTCCGGGCACAGCCAGCCGCACCCGGACGAGCTGCGTCGGCAACGTGACGTACAGATCGCGACGGTCGTCGCCCCCGAACGCGCAGTTCGTCGGCACGTCGGGCATGGGGACGACGCCCCAACGCACGCTGCCGTCGGGTCGCCAGACCTCGATGCCCGCGCCCGACGCGACGTAGAGGTTGCCGTCCTCGTCCACGGTCATGCCGTCGCCGCCACCCTCCACCTCGAACGACACCGCGCCTTCGCCCGCGACGCCGTCGTCGTCGAGCGGATACGCCAGCACTTCGGCCGTCGCCGTGTCGGCGAGGTACAGCGTGTCGCCGTCGGGCGCGATCACGACGCCGTTCGGTTGCACCAGCCCACCGTCGACGAGCGAGAGATCGCCGTCCGGATCGATGCGGTAGAGGCCCTGGAATCCCAGCACCGGCGGTGAGCCGCCGAGCGAGGGATCGGTGCCGTACGTCGGATCCGTGAAGAAGATCGATCCGCTCGAGTGGGTCGCGACGTCGTTCGGCGAGTTGAACGGCGAGCCCGACCACAGGTCGGCCACCACGGCCGCAGGGTCGCTCGTCGGTTCATTCAATGCGCGCGACGTGAGCCTGCGATTGCCGCCCTCGCACATGAGCAAGTTGCCCAGGGCATCCAGCCCGAGCCCGTTCACGTATGCACCGGTGCCCTGGATGAACGGAGCCACGACATCCGTACTCGGATCGAGCTGGAGGATCGCGTCCACCGGAATGTCCGTGAACAACAGCGTGCCCTGGTCGGCGAGCCACAGCGGCCCTTCGGCGAAGGAGAGGCCGGTGGCGATCGTCTCGACGTCGCCCACGTCGTCGAGCGGATCCTGTGCGCCTCCGCCTCCATCGTCCGTCGATGCACCACCGTCGTCGGGATCGCTCGGATCGTCGGTGGGGCTCACGTCGCTCGGATCGCTGGGTCCACCGTCGTCCCCGGTGGAATCCGGATCGCTCGTGAGCCCGTCGCCGTCGTCGTCGTTCTCGCCGTCATCGTCGTCGTCGTCCGCCGCTTCGTCATTGGTTCCGTCGCTGCTCGCGCTGCGGTGGCTGCATGCGAGCGCCGCGAACGCCCCCAAACAGGCGATCGCGGCCCGAGAAAGGCCCTGCATGCCGCCATGCTAGCCTCGGAGCTTCCGGTTTCAACGTGAGCGACTCGGAAACAGCGATCGATCGCGATCACGACGGCGAAACGGTGACGGCGCCGAATGGTGGTCGGCGCCCGGGTACCGAAGAGACCTACGCGCGCGGCACGACGATCGGTCGCTACGTCGTGCTCGGCATCGCCGGTCACGGAGGCATGGGCGTCGTGTATCGCGCCTACGATCCGAACCTGCAGCGCGAGGTCGCGCTCAAGCTCTTGCGGGGACGGCGATCGAATCAGGCCGCGGCCGAGGCGCGACTGCGGCGCGAGGCGCAGGCGATGGCGCGCGTGTCCCATCCGAACGTGCTGCCGGTCTACGACGTCGGTGTGTTCGACAATCGCGTGTTCGTGACGATGGAGTATCTCGAGGGCGAAACGCTCGGCGACTGGTTGGAGCGCGCGCCGAGGGGGTGGCGCGAGATCATCGCGCGTTTCGTGCCGGCCGGCCGTGGGCTGGCGGCCGCGCATCGCGTCGGTCTCGTGCATCGCGACTTCAAGCCGCAGAACGTGATCCTCGGCGAAGACGGTCGCGCGCGCGTGATGGACTTCGGGCTCGCGCGCATCGCCGGCACCGACTCGTCGGGTCCGCGCTCGAGCTCGGGCGACGTCGAGGTCGAGAACAGCCACGTCGGCGACCTCGACACGCAGCTCACCGCCGTGGGCAGCGTGGTGGGCACGCCGCGCTACATGGCGCCCGAGCAGCACTTCGCGGGCGAGATCGACGGCCGTTCGGATCAGTTCAGCTTCTGCGTGGCGCTCTACGAGGCGCTGTTCCGCGTGCGTGCGTTCGTCGGCGAGAACCTGGTCGAGCTCGCCCAGCGCAAGCACGAAGGCGAGCTCGCCCACGCGGATGCCGGCGCCGAGGCACCTGCCTGGGTGCGTCGCGTGGTGCTGCGCGGCATGGCGGGGCGCCCGGAGGATCGCTGGCCGTCGATGGACGAGCTCGTCGACGCGCTCGATCGCGACCCAGGTGCGCGTCGCCGTCGCATCGCGATGCTCGCCGCCGGTGGTGTGGTGATCGCCGGCGCGATCGCGACGACGGCGGTGCTGATGTCGCGCAATCGGCCGTGTCGCGATGCCGATCGCAAGCTCGTGGGCGTGTGGGACGACGACCGTCGGGCGACGGTCGAGCAGTCCATGAAGGACACCGGTGTCGCGTTCGCCGACGACACGTGGATGCTCGTGCGCGACGATCTCGACGCGTACGCGGACCAGTGGGTGAAGGCGCACGACGGCGCGTGCGCGGCCACGAAGCTGTACGGCGAACAGTCCGAGGAGCTGCTCGATCTCCGCATGGCGTGTCTCGAGCGCCAGCGCAGCGAGCTCGCTGCGCTCGTCGAGCTGTTCGCGAACGCGGATGCCGGGGTCGTCGAGGAGGCCGTGCAGGCAGCGGCGGCGCTCGGCAGCCCCGACGCGTGCGCCAACGCGGAGGAGCTGCTCGCGCGCGTGCGCCCGCCGAGCGATCCGGCGTCGCGCCAGCGCATCGAGTGGATCGAGGAGCAGCTTGCGCGCGGCAAGGCGCTCGCGAGCGCGGGCAAGGCCCGCGACGCCGTGGACGTGCTGGAGCCCGTCGCCGCGGCGGCGCGCGAGCTCGGCTGGCGCCCGCTCGAGGCCGAGGTGATCAGTGCGCTCGCGGACGGTCTGGGGGACGACGGGCAGGTCGGACGCGCACGCGAGCTCACGATGGAAGCGTTCGCGGCGGCGCTCGCCGGCAATGCGTCGCGGTCGGCGGCGCAGATCGCCGCGGACATCGTGTACATCGAGGGCTACGAGCTCCACCGCAGCGCTGATGCGCGGCAGTGGACGAAGATCGCTCGCGCGCTCGTGGAGACGCTGGGCGGCGACTGGCGGTTGGAGACCGCGATCGACAACGCCGAGGCGATCATCTGGGCCGGGCAGGGCGACTACGAGCGGGCCCAGCGGCTCGTCGACGGCGCGCTCGCGCGCATGCGCAGCCAGGACCCCGACAACTCGCAGCTCGCCGTCATCGCCGGCACGTTGGGCGCGCTCTTGGCCCAGCGTGGACAGCATGCGGGCGCGCATCGCTACATCGAGGAGTCGATCGCCCTCTATCACGAGCACTTCGGCAAGCACCACCCGCGCGTGCTCTTGATGGAGAACAACCTCGCGGCGCTCGGGCTCTACGAGGGTCGATACGCCGAGACGTTGCCCGAGCTCGAGCGCATCGCAGCGGCGCAGGAGAAGGCGCTCGGTCGCGATCACCCCGAGCTGTCGAACACGCTCAACAACCTCGCGAACGCGCAGCGCATGACGGAGCACATCGACGATGCGATCGCCACGCATCGTCGCGTACTGGCGATCCGCGAGCGCGCGTACGGCGAGCGCAGTGTCCAAGTGGCACAGACGCTCGACAACCTCGGCGTCGCGCTGCGGGCCGCGGAACGTCTGCCCGAGGCGCGCGAGTCGATCGCGCGTGCGCGCGCGATCCGGGCGGCGATCCGCGAGGCCGATCATCCCGATCAAGCCGCATCGATGTTGCAGTTCGCCGAGCAGCTCGTCGCCGAGGGCGACCCGGACGCGGCGCTCGTCGAGTACGATGCCGCCGTCGATCTGCGCGAGCGCGCGCTCGGGCGCGATCACCCGCTCACCTTGATCGCCGTGTCCGCGCGTGCGCGCCTGCGTGAGGACCGAGGCGACCACCGGGCCGCGATTGCGGACTACGAGCGCATCCTCGCGTCGTCGATCGCGACGGGGCTCGACAAGAACGTACTGGCGCACGGACGGTTCCACCTCGCGACCCTGCTGCCCGAGGGCTCGCGCGGACGGGCGCGCGAGCTGGCGGAGGACGCCCGGCGGACGTACGCCGAGCATCCGCAATTGTTCGCAGAGCAACTGCGCGACATCGACGCGTGGCTCGCGTCCCATCCGCCGACGCGGTGAACGGCATTGCGCTTCGATCGCGCGGGGACGCGCGGCGCCGCGGCCGGCGCGACGCGGCGGCGCGTTCTGGCTACCATCGTGGTCGCCTCGGAGCCGAACCCATGTCACGTCATGCGCTTGCCTTCCTGTCCGCCGCCGTCGTCACCGCGTGGGCCGTCCCCGCCTCCGCGCACATCGTGCTGACCGATCCGCCGGCCCGCTACTCGATGGACTTCATCAAGGATGCGCCGTGCGGGATGGTCGGCAATCCGGCTGGCCCCAACCCGCCCACGGTGTTGCAAGCGGGTGAGATGTACACGATCCGGATCGACGAGTTCGTGAACCACGGTGGCCACTTCCGCGTGGCGTTCAGCGAGGACGGCTCCGATCAGTTCGTGAGCCCCACGGACTTCGACGACTTCTACACCGACGACCAGGTGCTGCTCGACGACATCGCCGACAACCAGAACGGTGGCGAGCACCAGATCGACTTCGTCGTGCCCGATGTGAACTGCGACCCCTGCACGTTGCAGGTGCTGCAGATCATGAGCGGCGGCAGCTTCAGCGAGGACTCGCTCTACTACACGTGTGCCGACATCGTGATCGAGAACGCCTCGGGTGGCACGACGAGCGGCACGACGGACGGCGGTTCGGTGTCCGCCACCGCCACCGTCACGGTGACGGCGGGCGACACGAGCAGCGACGGCGGCGACGACGGCACGACCGGCGGCGACGGCACGACCGCGTCGGTGGACGACGCGGCGGACGATGCACCCGCGGACAGCAGCGGCGACGTCGGCCCGGCCACCGACAATTCGGCCAGCGACTCGAGCTCGACCGATCCGGGCAGCGACGACGACGACAGCGGCTGCAGCTGCACGACGAATCCCCGCTCGAACGCCGTGTGGGCGCTGGCTCTGTTCGCGATCGCGCTGCGTCGCCGCCGACGCTAGTCTTCGCGGTGTGAGCATCCGGAAGAACGAGGCTTACCGCGCGTTCGTCGACGCGCTTGCTTCCACCGAGGCCGTGCGGATCAAGGACGTCCGCAGCCAGGAGCTCGTGCCCGGCGGTCGCGCCCACGTGCGGTTGTTCGAGCACGCGGGTGGGCGCGCGCATCCGCGGTTCTGGGTCGACGTGCCGCCCGCGCTCGATCCGAAGCCGCCGAAGTTCACCTTCGCCGCCGAGCGCCCGGCCGATGTCGAGGCGCTGCGCGTCGCGATCGAAGAGGCGTATGCCGCGAGCAAGGAGGTGTTGCTCGCCGACGATCTCGACAACGACGACGCGCCCAAGGGCAGCGAGCGCTACTGGAAGAACAGCATCTCCGCGCAGCGTCGCCTCGCGTTCTTCGCCGCGGTGCGCAAGAAGGTCGAGAAGTGGATCGACGACGATCGACTGCCCGCCCGTGCGTCGCGCAAGGCGATCCGACTGCTCGAGGACGATGCGTTCACGGGCAACGTGCAGTTCGACGACGTCGACACCGGCACGTATCACAGCTATCAGCACGACGAGCCGTTCGTGCACTACCTCGAGAAGCTGATCGACAGCCTGCCCGAGGAGGGCAGCGAGGCGATGGCGGTGCTCGACGCCGCCGGCCAGGAGTCCGTGCGTCGACAGCGTCGACAGACGTACGCGCACCTCGACGAGCTCATGCGCTACAAGTATGCGCAGAACGGCATCGACGAGCGCGACATCGAGCGATCGCTCGGCGGTCTGCTCGTCGATCGAGAGACCCGCATGATCGCGTCCGAGGTGCGCGACGAGGACGACCTCGCACCGAGCTACGAGCTGCTCCGCATCGATCCGCGAGCGGATCATCCGAAGAAGGGCGAGTGGGTCTATCGCGACGGTGACACCATCCGACTGCAGAGCGGCGACGCGGTGGCCGTGGACGACGAGCAGCTCAAGTCGGCGCCGCGCGACCCCGAGGCGCTCACGTTCCATCGCGCCAACGGTGACGCGCGCCTGCGCAAGGGCATCCGCTTCGACTGGGACGACGGCGGCTTCGTGCAGGACGGCCCCATCGAGTGGGTCGGCTGGGCCGGCCACTGCGACGTGAAGGCCGTGCTCGAGGCCGTCGGCATCGGGTTGAAAGACCAGCCTGCGGTGCACGAGTTCCGCTCCGACACGGCCAAGACCCAGGTGTACGGCCGCGATCTGCTGCTCGAGATGGTCGCGAGCATCGTCGAGCTCGGCTCCGACTACATGTCGATCGACGGCACCGACAGCGGCGAGCAGGGCATGCGCGAGTTCGGTGGCTCGCGCAACGACGCGCGCCCCGATCGCCTGCAGTTCACCGGGCCGTCGTCGGGCCGCGGCTTCCGATGGCCGGTGGAGGGGCGCAAGGACGAGCTCGTCGTGAAGTCGATCGAGTTCGCCGACGGCGAGAAGGCGGACATGGGCCGCGTCTTCTATCGCCACGTGGCGGACGCGCGTCGCGTCGACTTCGAGCCCAACCCGCGATTCATGAAGACCACCGAGGGCGACTACAACATCATCGACGTCACCGGCGCGACCATCGTCGCCGACGTCTTGGTGGACACCGTCGATCCCCAGACCGGCTACGTCGGCCAGAAGCGCGAGACCACCACGATCGAGCTGCGCGAGGGCGCGCGCGGCGAACACGATGGCCGCTTCCTGCTCGGCAGCTACGTGGACGACTACGAGAAGCGCCGGCTCTTCCGCGTGTACTTCGATTCGAAGGACCCGTCGATCGTTCGCGAGCTCGAGGTCTACGAGCGCGAGGGCAATCGCTGGGTGGCCAAGCGCCGCCCGGGCGAAGACATCCGCATGCCGATGAGGAAGCCCCTCACGGTCACCCTGAGCCGCGAGTGCAAGCGCGACGACCCCTCGCAGTTCCAGGCGCTGTTGCTGCTCGCGCTGCGTCGCGCACTCAACATCTGCGCCGACACCGACTCGCAATCGGCCGTGTGGAACGGGGTCGTCACGCGCCTGGACGTCGCGAAGGTCGCCGACAACGCGGACACCGGCGTGCAGCGCTGGCGCGTCGATCTGAAGGCGCGCTTCGGCGACGCGACGCTCGACTGGTTCGTGCGCCGCGACGCGTCGGGCGAGCCCGTCGCGTTCTGTCCAGCCGTACCGGACACCGACAGCGCCGCGTGGCCCGACTTCCTCTGGCTCGAGATCCCCGACGTCGGCACGAAGGCGCTCGTCGACGGCGAATGGCTCGCGAACCGCTCGATGGTGGAGCGCGGCGTCATCGAGATCCGCGCGGATCGATCGGTGGCGAGCGGCTTCTACGTCTACGACGACCACGTCAAGAACGTGTACGAGATCGTCTACTGCGGCCTCTCCGGCCACCGCTACACGATCGTGCACGACAACAAGCGCTACGGCTTCACCAGCGAGGACGCGTGGCGCAAGGCCGTCGATCGCGTGGAGAAGCTGCGCGCGAAGCTCACGTTCGACGAGGAGTGACTCACCGCGCCGGGTGGTCGGCGAGCCACGCGTCCACCACGCGGGACTCCGGCAGCTGATCCGCCTTCGCACGCAGTCGCTCCGCGATGGCCTCGATCTGCGAACGCGCCTGTGGGCGATCGCGGCCGAGCTCGAGCTCGGCGCGCAGTCGCAGGAACTCGAGGTAGTCGAGCGAGCCGGGATCGTCGTCGGCGATCCGCTGCAGCCGTAGCGCGCGCTCGATGAACGGGAGCGCCTCGCCCGGTCGCCCGAGCCCCAAGAGCGAGGTGGCCAGCGGTTGGAGCGACGCGACGAGCTCGGGGTTGTCGGCGCCGAGCCGCTCCTCGAGCTCGCCGAGCACCTCGCGATGGACCCGTTCGCCCTCGACGAAGTCGCCCCGCCTCGCCGCGACCGAGCCGAGGTTCGCGCGCACGCGCAGCATCGACGCCGCCGCGTCCGGGCCCCGCTGCTCGAAGATCGCGCGTGCGCGCAGGAACGACTGCTCGGCGCGGTCGTACTCGCCCTCGGTCAGCCAGCTGGCGCCGATGACGTTCCACATCTCGCCCACGTCGGGATGGTCCGCGCCGAACAGACGCGTGCGGATCGCGAGCGCGCGCTCGAACGCCTCGCGGGCTTGCGGCGTGAGCCCCTTTCGCACGAGCGCGATGCCTCGCATCTGCAGCGCGGTCGCCATCATCGAGTTGTCGTCGCCCAGCGTCTCCGAGAGGATCGCCTGGCCCTCGTCGAGCGTCGCGAGGCCCTCGTCGTAGCGGAACTGCTCGAGGTGGATCCGCGCGAGGTTGATGATGGACATCGCGACCTCGGGATGGCGCGTGCCGAGCTTCGCCTTGCGCAGGGCGAGCGCCTGCTGGTGCTCCGCCGCGGCCTCGGTGAACTGCCGCCGCCTGGCGAGCAGGTTGCCGTAGTTGTTGTGGACCATCGCGATGCCGCGCTCGCTGCCCAGCTCCTTGCGCAGCGCGAGCGCCTCCTCGTAGCCGCTCTCCGCCTCGTCGAAGCGCTCGAGCTCCACGAACAAGAGCGAGCGGTTCTCCACCAGCCTCGCGCGCCGCACCGTGTCCTCCTTCGGCAGGCGCTGCAGCATCGCCTCGCCGTGGCGCACCCACTCGAGCCCTTCCTCGAAGCGGCCCCCGATCACCCCGACGAGGTAGACGAGGTGGATCGCGGCGTCGAGCGCGAGCACGTCGATTCCGTGCTCGCGCGCGACGTAGAACGCGTTCGACAGGCGAGTCGCGCCTTCGTCCACGACGTCGTTGCGCCCGAGCGTGACGCCGAGCGCGATGTCGGTCTCGACCGTCAGCGGCGCGAATCCGAGAGTCGCGGCCTCCTGCGCGGCGGCCTGCGAGAGCTCGCGCGCGATCGCATACTGCCCCGCCTCTCGACGCGCGATCGCATCGGCCAAGTGCTCGCGCGTGGTCTCGACCTTCTCCGCGAGCGCGGGATCCTCCGGCAGCTCGGGCTGTCGAGCACCGGCGACGAGGCACGGTGAGACGGGCTCGAGCCCCTCGAGCACGACGACGGCGCGATGCACCGTCGACCGATCGCCTTCGGCCAGCGCTGCCACCGTCGCGCGCATGCCACTGCGCCGCCGCTGCAGGCACAGGAGCGACGCGTCGCGCTCCACGGTCGCCGCATCGGCGCGCCCGCTCGGGCACGCCTGATCGTACGCGCGCGCCCACTCGTCGGCGTACGCGTCGAGCTCGGTGCGCGTCGTGGTCCACGCCGTCTCCGCCGCGGCAGTGCCCGCGGTCGCGAACGCCTGCTCGAGCTCGTGCATGCGCGCGTCGTCCCAGATGCCGGCGAGCCGCTCGCGCCCGGGCACGCACTCCCGCGGCCTCGCCTGCCAGGCCCACGCGGCGCCGACGATCGCGACGACGCCGATCGTCGCCATGCGCAATCGCGTGCGGGGTTGCCGGCGCAGTCGATCGAGCTCGTCCACCAACCCACCGAGCGTGGGCCAGCGGTGCTCGGGCTCGCCGGCCAGGCCACGGCGGATCGCGAGCTCGAGCGCGCGAGGGATCCCGGACGGACGGCGGCCGAAATCCCGCGGCTCGCGGATCGTCCCTGTCCACTTCGCATGGGCGACCTCGCGGATCGTGCGGCCCGCGAACGGTCGCACGCCGTACACGGCCTCGAACAGCGCGACGCAGAACGCGAACTGATCGCTGCGCGCATCGGCGGGCTTGCCGAAGTGTTGCTCGGGCGACATGTAGCCCGGCGTGCCCATGACGGATCCGGTGCGCGTGAGCGACTCGCTGAGGCCGTCGTAGCTGTCGATCGGCGCGCTCGTGAACTCGCTCTCCACCGAGTTGTCGACGCGCGCGAGCCCGAAGTCGGTGACGCGAGCACGGCGCGCGCGATCGACGAGCACGTTGTCGGGCTTGAAGTCGCGGTGCACGAGCTGCGCCGCGTGGGCGGCGATCAGGCCGCGGCCGGCCTGCGCGAACACGTCGAGCACCTCGCGCCAGTGGCGAGGGCGGCGTTCCAACCACTCGCGCGCCGTCCACCCCTCGACGTACTCGAGCGCGACCCACACGCGATCGCCGAGCATGCCGACATCGTAGATCGGCACGACGTTCGGATGCGACAGACGGGCGAGCGCCTGCGCCTCGCGCATGAGCCGGGCTGCTCCGGATCCGCCCTCCGCCGCGCGCCGTCGACCGGCCTTGACGATCTTGATCGCGATCTTGCGATCGAGCTGCGCGTCGTAGGCCGAGTACACGAGCCCCATCGCGCCGGCGCCGAGCCGATCGAGCAACACGTAGCGACCGAGCTCGGTCCCGATCGGTACGTCCCAGTCGAGCGATGGATCGGCACCTTCGCACTCGGTCGCCTCTCCGCCCTCCGACGACTGCTCGCCGACGGACGATCCACTCGGTCCGTGCAAGAGCGTCGACTCGCGGCTCATGGCGTCACCCGGGACCGAAGGTCGCGACGATGCTCGGCTCGCCGCCTTCCAGGAACAGCGCGGCTCGGAATCCGCGGCCGGAGAGCCATCCACGCAGCACGTCGATCTCGCGATCGAGCTCGGGCACCGCAGCGACGAGGCGTCCGATGTCGGGCACCTCCACGTACGCGCGCGGGCCCTGCGACTGTTCCCGTGGCAGGCCCAGGAGCCAGGCCATGCGGTCGTTGCCGTCGACGAGCGCGAGCCAGCCGTAGACGACGTCCTTGCCGTCGACCTTCGTGGGCGTGCGCTCGTCGTAGGTCGACAGGACGATCGGAGCGTCGTCCTCGGGCAAGGTCGCGAACTGCACCGGGCCGTCGACGCCGGGCAGCGTGCCGTCCTGCAATCGGATCTCTGCGAAGCCGAGCAGACCGCGGACCATCGCATTGTCCGGCGCGGTCGTGCGCGCGTACACGACGTAGTCGGCCTGCACCGAGCTGCGGCCGACGTTCAAGCTGCGCAGGCTCGCGCCGTAGCCCTCGATCTTCGCGATCGTGTCGACGACGTTGCGCGCGAGCGCGCCTTCCATTCCGGCACCGGCCTCGGCCACCGGCCAGCGTGCGGCGGCACCGAGCAGGTTCGGCCACGACGCGACGAGCAGGTGCAGCGCCTGCGCGGGCTCCTCCGGATCGACCTCGCGCTCGAACGTGCGCGAGTCGGTGGCCCAGATGCCGGTGGCGAGGCGATCGGCGAGTCGATTGGGCTGGGGCAGGCCACCCGTGCGCATGCACGCGAGCGCGCCGTCGCACAGTGCGGCGTGCGTGGGCACGGTGGCGTGCGTCGCCGGGTCGCCGAGCAGCTCCTTCGCGGCATCGGCGGTGGAGGCGACGCCGTGCCACTTCACGACCGCCGTGACGCGATCGGCCGCGGCGAGCACCTCCATCTGCGCGCCGTCGAACAGGAGCGTGCTCTGCTGCATGCGCTCGACGGCATCGATCGTCGCCATCGTGCTCGCGACCTGCTCGAACTGTGGGCGTGAGTCCCAGCGCAGCACCTGCAGCGCGTGCTGCAGCCGCTCGAGCTCGTGCACGCGCGCGAGCGCGGCGGCGTCCACGAAGATCGCCGCGGTGCCGCGCAGCTCGGGCAGGGCGGGGAGCACCGACGGCTTGGCCTCGACGGCGGCGCGGATCGTCGCGGGTCGATCGCCGGCGAGCGGCGACGCAGTCGTGCCGAACGCGACGACGTCGATTTGCACGCGACCTGCGGGCGTGCTCAGCACGACGACGCTCCGCGAATCGCCGTCGCAGCTGCGAGCCTGCGGGATCTTACGGCACACCTCGGCCCAGCGCTCGCGGCCCGAAGGGCGCGCGATCCGATCGAGCTCGCGCGCCAGCGGCTCGGGATCGGTCACCGGCACGTCGATGCGGAAGTGCAGGCCGAGACCCGCCGCATCCTCGACGAGCTTCGTCGCCTCGATCCGTAGCGCGGGATCGATCGGCGGCGGAGTCACGACAGGCGGCGTGATCTCCGGAGAAATCGGCGTCGGCTCCACGATCGGCGCGATCGGAGGCGGCGCGACCTCGATCTCCGGCGGCGTCTCGGCTTCCTTCTTCTTCTTCGCCTTGGGCGGGGGTGGAGGCGGCGGCGGAGGCTCGATGCTCGGCGGAGCCTGGGGCGGTGGCGGGGCCTCGATCGGCACTTCCTTCACCGGCGTCTCGACGATCGTCCCGGTGCCGTCGCCCGACTCGCGGTTGCCGACTTCGGCCGCGAGCGCCTCGAGCAGCGCGCCGCCGCGCAACAACCCGGCGCGCAGATCGTCGGTCTTCGGTCCCACCGGGCGCGCGATCGTCATGCTGATCACGGCCCCGGGGGCTAGCGCGAAGCGACGCTCGAGGTCCTCCGCGCGCAGATCGACGCCGAGCTCGTCCCCGGCCTCCGCGACCTCGCGTGCGACTTCGCCGGGCAGCGGGATCGATCGCAACCACAGGATCGCATCGCTCGCGCGCACCGCCGCATACGCGACGCCGCCCTCGATCCAGCCCGACTGCGCACCGAAGGCCGTCATCTCGGGCACGACGACGCGATCGAATGCGGGTGGCGTCTTCGTCGGCGACGACGTGGATGACGACGACGTCGTCGTGCTCTCGTCGTCCTTCGCGCGCTGGCAACCCGCCGACGCGAGGACGATCGCGAGGATCGTGGAAATCGTGCTCGTGCGTCGCGGGGCCATCGGCTCCCGCTCCATTGCTATCACGCCACGGTTTCCCTGGCCGCGATCACGGGCGACCGAAGGGCGAACGCAGCTCGCTCGGCGATGCCGCGGGCCTGGGGCCAGTCGTCCGCACACGGCGTGCGGGCGCCGGCTCGCGCACGATCGTCGTCACGCGGCGCGGTGCATCGAACGGATCCCGCAGACCCGGGTCGGGCTCGTGCGACGCGGGCGTCGCCGTCGCGACCCCGCGGAACGGCTGGCGCAGCTCACCGTCCTTGCACGCGACCGGGCACGTCGCCGGCACGACCGCCGTCGTCGCCGGGCGCGGGGTCGTCTCGGGACCCATGGGGTTCCGCAGCTCGGAGGCCGGTGCCGGGGCCAGAATGGCCGTCACGAGCAGGCTGGCGAGGGTGAGCATCTTCGCCCGCCTGAATGTGCAACCAGGGCGCCACCCGGAAGTGGTCGAAAATCGCGGGCCGCCGGGGGGTCGGGTCGTGCGCCGCCGCAGTGCGCCACGGCCTGGGCGTCGCGTCCTGCCACCGGCGTCGTGGCCGGGGAGGTAGGCTGCCCTGGGTGCGGGCTCGCGCAGTTTCGGTCGTGATCGTCGGCGTGCTGACCTGGTCGGCACCGGTGGCGGCGAAGCGCTCGAAACCGACACAGGTGATGGCGCCCAAGCGCAGCAAGCCGAAGGACGTCGACCTGTCGAAGGGCGGCACGCAGCGCGGCGGTCTCGAGTTCGCGCTCGGCTCGATCACCGCCGTGCTGAGCGGCGTGCTGATCGGTCGCGGCGCGTGGGAGTTCTCGAACGCGGAGAAGATCGAGGACCGCTGCCGCGACGGCCTCATGGTCGACCCGGCCTGCGCCGGCGTGCTCGGTGCACGCCCATGGCGCATGGCTCGCGTCGCCGGCGGCCTGTCGATCGGCTTCGCGATCCCGCTCGCGATCGCGAGCGGCTTCCTCTTCCGCCGCGGCGTCCGCATCCACCGCTCGTGGAAATCGTGGAAAGCCCAGGAAGGCGCCGTGGCCTTCTCACCGTGGATGGATCGCACGGGCGGCGGGGTCGGATTGTCGCTACGCTTCTGAACGCGGTGAAGCTGGCTCGAACGAGCGCTGCGCTCGCGGTGGTGCACGTCGCGTGCGGCCCATCGACCGGCGAGCACGCACCGAGCGAGTCGACCGACACTTCCACTGCGGATGCGACGACGGGCGACGGATCGACGACGACCTCCGGTGATTCCTCCGGCGCGGACGAGTCGACGACGACGACGATCTCGTCGGGAGCCATCGACGAGAGCAGCAGCTCGACGACCTCACCCTGCGGATGCGGGTTCGTCCGGATTCCCGCGAACGAGCCGTCGCCCGACGGGTACTCCTTCGCCGATCTGGTCGCCGCGCTGCCCGGCGCCGACGGCCCGTGGGTCTGGACCGCTGTCGACGGCATGCCGATCACGACGGTGGAGACGACGCTCGAGGTCATCGATACCGCGCTCTGGGCGGACGACGGGTGCGGCGGAGTCAGCCCCTCGTGTCGCGGTATCTCGGGGCGCGTCGCGGTCGCGATCACGACTGCCGACGGCTTGCTCGCCGAGTCGTTCGAGGGAGGCATCGACGGAATCCTCGGCGAGAGCGCCGTGCTCGACGTGCCCTCCGACTCGTTCCGCACCTTCGACGGAACGCTGCCCGCCGCGATGTTCGTCGACGCGAATGGCGATCCCATCGTGATCGACAACGCCGGAATGTCGGGGAGCTGGACCTGGGACGGCGACACGCCCACGGGCACGTTCAACGTCTACACACCGCTGGTGAACGCGCCGCCGATCATCCTCGGACAGACGACGGAGTAGATCGTGTTGAGCCGATCGCTGCAGGTGGCGCCTTCTTACGATCCAGGGATGGTGATGCGGAGGACGTGGGTAGGACTCGTGCTCGTCGTGGCGTGCGGACCGTCGGCGGGTGTCGACGGCGGCGGTGATACGGCGATGGGGACAGCGGACGACGACGACGGCGGCGACGATGCCGACGGCGACTCGACGGGGCCGTCCACGATCGACGGATCCGACGAAGACGACGACGATGCGGACGACGACGGACCGATCTGTCTAGTCGGCGATCCCGATCGCGTCGCGTTCTGCGACATCGTGGGCGGATGCGAGGCCGACGAGGATTGCGGCACCGGCTACGTCTGCGACTTCCAGGTCGGGTACTGCGTGCCTGTCGAGACGTGCGTCGCGAATGCCGATTGTGGCGGCACGCCTTGCTTCGACGAGGAATGCAAGCACATCGCGTGCGTCGACGATCGTACCTGCGGAGCCGATGCGATCTGCTTCGACGGCTGGTGCACGATGATCGACGATCCGCCGATGTGTGACGACCCGCACGGCATGATCGAGGCCTCATTCGAGCTGCCCGAAGGGTCGTCGATCGACGACATCGCGTACGTCGAGCCTTTCTGGGGGCCGGGGATCGCCGTCGCGCGCGGCGACGAGGTGCTCACGATGGTGAACGTCGGCGGACCCGAGCTCGCGCTCGAGCCCGACGTCTCCACGGCGCCAGTGATCGTGTCCGAGCTCGCGTCGGGCTATCTGCTGTCGCCCGTGCCGGACGGTCCTGCGCGCGATCTCCTCGTCGGCGGGTTCGAGCTCGCGATGATGCTCGCGATCCCAGAAGGCTTCGCGGCCCCGGTGCCGCTCGACGACGGGCTCGCGTCGACGCTCGACGTGAGCCTCGCGCGCGAGCGGGCCCACGCCGCCGCGCTCGTCGACGACGGTAGCGAGCGCCGCGTCCTCTTCTTCGACGGTTCGGATGGCGACGGCGAGCTCGAGCTTCTCGGCGAGGGGGTCGCTGGGGGCGATGTCGTCGACATCGCGATCCACGAGGGCGTCGGGCTCGTGCTCGCCGTCGGACCGAGCGCAGTGGAGGCACTCGAGATCGACGGTCGTGGGCTCGAGGTCTTCGACGCGGTGGGCTTCCCTGCCCACCGTCCGGCGATCGTGGGCACGTTCGTCGAGCCGGAGCCGGTCGGCGTGATCACGAGCGCGGTCGCCACCGGCGGCGATACGCCGATGCTCATCGTGTTCGACCAGACAGGCCCGGAGCTCGTCGTACCGCTGTCGAGCACGCCGAACGCCATCGTGGCGGCGTCGTTCGACGACTTGGAGGCGATCGTGGTCGCGGCGGACACCGGGCTCGATCGCTTCTTCTTCGACGACGGTATCTGCAGCCGCAGGCTCATGACGTCGATCGGAGTGCGGCACCTGGCGGTCGCGGACGAGCTCCTGGACGGCGACCACGAGCTGGCGATCGCGAGCGACACCGCGGTCGCATTCCTCCGCTAGCGGCTGCGCAGTGGATGGGCACGTGGGACACTGACCGCCCAAAAGGGCTCGCGCCCGTCTCTTGAACGACTACACGAATCGGCGCGCGGACAGGGGTCTGTCGGCGGTCGAAACCCGAAGAGAGTCGGACTCGGGCGCGGACAGGGGTCTGTCGAGGCTCGAAACCCGACGAGAGTCGGAGTCGAACGCGGACAGGGGTCTGTCGGCGGTCGAAACCCGACGCGAGGCGAGCGGAGCGTCTCTTCGGAGGACTAACGACCGCGGAGCGGATCGGTCGCGTCGAAGGTCGACATCATCGCGTCCACCAAGGCCATGCCCATGCGGACGTAGCCGCGGCGCGTGAGGTGGACGTAGTCCGCGGCGGCCATCGGGGGGTCGGCGGCGACCCATTGGACCATCGAGAGCTCGCCGCCCATGAAGGCGCGCAGATCCCAGAAGCCGCAGCCTGCGTCGGCAGCGACGCGGGATTGCACCTCGATGATCGCGCTCACGCGCGGGCGCGGCAGTGGTGCGCCGTTGCTCGCGAAGTCGGGGAAGTCGCCCGGGCCCACGAGCAGGCAGCTCGCCTGCGGCGCGGCGCGGGCGAAGCGTTCGAGCACCGCGCGCAGGCGCGTCTCGTAGTCCTCGATCGGTTGGTCCGCGTCCGTCGCCTCGTTCGTGCCGAACGCGAGCACGACCAGATCGGGCGCACGGCGGCGCAGGTTGTCCGTCCAGATCGTCTCGTCCCAGGCGAGCGCGTTCGAGGCCCGCGTACCGCGGATGCCCAGCGTGTCCACCACGACGCCCGACGTCGCGCGCTCCATCGTCATACCGAACAAACGCACCTCGCCGTCGCCGCGTGGACGCACCTCGATGCGGTGCGCGCCCTCGGCCACCTCGATCGCGTGGTAGCCGGGCCCGATGTGCCCCGCCGTCGACACCTCGCCGTGGCTGCGGCCGTCGACGAACAGCTCGAAGCTGCCGCCCTTCGGCTGCGCGAGGAAGTAGATCTCGTAGCGCGACGCGACCACGTTCTCCGCCGGCACCACGAGCCCGTACGCCTTCGGGTGGCTCGATGCCACGCTCGCGCCCATCAAGCCGTAGTAGCCGTCGTCGCGACTGCTGCGCTGCGCGTGATCGGTGCGCCAGCGATCGAGCCCGCTCACCGACACGTCGAGGTGGGCATAGCCGCGCCACGGCGGTGCGACGTGCACGAAGCCGTGGCCCGCGTCGCCGAAGCGCTCCTGCAGGTAGCCGCGCACGTACTGCGGATAGACGTCGGCCTCCGTGTGCGACGCGCCGTAGATCGCGACGCGCACCTTGCCATCCGGATCGCGGCCGGCCGCGAGCTCGCGCAGCGCGTGATGGAATCGCTCGAGCGGCGGTCGTGCACCGCCGACGATGTCGCTGTACAAGCCGAGCGCGTTGCCGTTCGAGCGCTCGCCGATGATCGGTCGCGCGCCGCCGAGCCCGCTCGAGCCCTCGAGCGAGTCGAGCAGCGCGTCGTCGATCGACGGCTCCGCCGCGAGCCCGCCCTGCGGAGCGATCCACGGCAACCGCTTGCCGTCCTTGTCTTCCAACAGAGGCTGATCCGCACCGAGTGCCTTGCGCTGCGCGAGCACGCGGGCCGACAGCGACTCGCGATTCATGATCGGCACGAGCGCGATCTCCACCTCCTCGCGCGCCGGCGCGGTCGAGGGGGAGGGCTCCGTTGCGCTGGCCACCGGCGCGCCGTCGTGGGCCGCGTCCTCGGTCGCGCAGGCGCCCCCGGCGAGCACGAGCGCCGCGATCGCCAGCCGACGCCAGGCGGGTCCCATCGATGCGATGCTCCGGGGCGGCGATGGATCCGTCAACTCCGGACGAGCACGGCGACGCCGACTCGTTCTCCGACATCGACAGCATCGCGGAACATGCCGGCGCGCTGCTCCACGACGCGCGCCCGCGTGCGCTCTTCGAGCACGGCGTCGCACCCACGCGCATCGGTCGGTACGCGGTGCTGCGCCGGGTGGGCGAGGGCGGCATGGGCGTCGTGTACGCCGCCTACGACGAGGATCTCGATCGCCGCATCGCGATCAAGCTCGTCCGCGGCGTGTACACGCGCGGACCCGAGGCGGCCGCGCGGCTGCGGCGCGAGGCGCAGGCGCTCGCGAAGCTCTCCCACCCCAACGTGATCGCGGTGCACGAAGTGGGCGAGCACCTCGAGGAGGGCATGGCTCCGCTCGTGTTCGTCGCGATGGAGTTCGTGCGCGGGCAGACCTTGCGCGACTGGATGCACCAGCCGCACACACCGCGCGAGGCGCTCGACGTGCTCGTGCAGGCGGGTCGCGGCCTCGCGGCGGTACACGAGGTCGGAGTCGTGCATCGCGACGTGAAGCCCGAGAACGTGATGCTCGGCGAAGATGGTCGCGTGCGGCTGATGGACTTCGGCCTCGCGCGCGGCGACGCGGCGCGCGTCGATCCCTCGCTCCTCGCCTCGCACACGAGCGGGAGCTCGCTGCCCACCGTCACGCGATCCGACGCGGTGTCGGGCACGCCCGCATACATGGCCCCCGAGCAGTTCGACGGCGTCGTGGGGCCGCGTGCGGATCAGTTCGCGTTCTGCGTGATGGCGTGGGAGGTGCTGTTCGGCGAGCGTCCGTTCCCGGGCGAGAGCGCACCGGAGCTGATGTCCGCGCTCGCGGCCGGCACGCGCCGCGAGCCGCCCCCGCGCCGCGGCGTGGGCAGCCACGTGCGACGCGTGCTCGATCGCGGGCTCGCGATCGATGCGAACGACCGCTGGCCCGACATGCCCACGCTGCTCGCGGCGCTGTCTCGCGATCCGCGTCGCCTGTGGAGGACGGGCGCCGTGATCGCGCTGCTCGCCTCCACCACGACGCTCGCGATCGTGCGCGGGCAGGGCGGCATCGACTGCCGTGATCGCGACGAACGCCTCGGCGTGTGGGACGACGCCGCGCGCGAGCGTGTGCGCGCGTCGGTGATCGGCACGGGCCTGTCGTACGCCGAGGACACGTGGACGCGCGTGGAGACCGGGCTCGATCGTTACGCCGATGCGTGGATGGACGTGCAGATCGCCGCCTGCGAGGGCACCGAGGCCCAGCTGTCCGACGAGCTGCGCACCGCACAGGCGCGATGCCTCGCGCAGCGCAAGCAGGCCTTCGCGGCCCTGACCGACGTGCTCGCGGAGGCCGACGCCACCGTCGTGGAGAAGGCGGTGGGCGCCGTCGCGGCGCTGCCCCGGCTCGAGCCGTGCACCGACGTCGACTGGCTGGCGGCTCGCGTCGCTCCGCCGTCGGATCCGGAGGTCGTCGCGAAGGTCGGCGAGCTACGGGATCGTCTGAGCCGCGCGCGCGCGCTCGACGACGCCGGTGCCTACGCGGCCGGCTTCGAGATCGCGGAGGAGGTCGTCGCGGAGGCGCGCGAGCTCGACTACCGGCCGATTCTCGCCGAAGCGCTCGTGCACGCGGGTCGACTGGCCGACGGGCTCGGCCGGTACGCGGAGTCGGAGACGCTCTTGCGCGAAGGACATGCGCTCGCGGTGGAGAGCGGCGACGACGAGATCGCCGCCGAGGCGTCGATCCGGCTCGTGTACGTCGTGGGCTATCGCCTCGCGCGGCTCGACGACGGCCTCGAGTGGCGCTACTTCGCGGAGCCGGAGCTGAAGCGCGCCGGTGCGGACCCGGGCCGCGAGGCGACGCTCGAGCACAACGTGGGCTCGGTCCACGAGAAGCGCGGCGAGTACGACGCCTCGCTCACGCACGTGCAGCGGGCCCTCGCGATCCGCGAGGCTGCGTTCGGTCCCGACGACATCGGCATCCCGCGCACCCTCGACGCGGTCGCGGCGGCCCACCGCTATCTCGGCGATCTCGACGCGGCACTCGCCGCCTACGAGCGCTCGCTCGCGATCCGCCTGTCCGTCTTCGGCCCCGCGCACCCGGGCGTCGGCGCGTCGCTGTCCGGCATCGGCGACGTCGCGTTCCTGCGCGGCGACATCGACACGGCGATCGCGAAGTACCGCGAGGCGCTCGCGATCGTCGAAGCGGCGTGGGGCCCGGATCACCCGCGGGTCAACTCGATGCTCGGCAACCTGGGCGCCTTCCACCAGCGGCGCGGCGATCTCGACGAGGCGATGGCGATCCAGCAGCGCGTGCTCGCCTCCGAGCTCGAGACGCTCGGCGAGGATCACCCCGACATCGCGCGCACGCTCGAGAACGTCGGCAACGTCCACTACGCGCGGGCGGAGTACGGCGAGGCGCTGCAGTTCCACCACCGCGCGCTGGCGATCCGCGAGAAGACGGTCGGCAAGGATCACCCGGACATCGCGCTGTCGCTGTCGAACATCGCGAACGTGCACTACGACCTCGACGAGTTCGAGCAGGCGCTCGCGGCCCGCCAGCGCGTGCTCGCGATCCGCGAGAAGGTGCTGAAGCCCGGCCACCCGAAGATCGCCGATACGCTGCACGCCATGGGCAAGACGTACATGGGGATGAAGCGCTACGACGACGCGCGCGCGACGTTCGAGAAGGCGCTCGCGATCCAGGAGCGCGAGCTCGGCCCCGACCACCGCGACACCGGCGAGATGCTGCGCTCGCGCGGCGATGCCTTCGACAGGCTCGGCGAGCACGACCGTGCGCTCGCCGACCACGAGCGCGCGCTCGCGATCCTCGAGAAGGCGTTCGGGCCCGATCATCCGCGCACCGCGGGCGCGCTGTACGACGTCGCCGAGACCCGGCTGCGGCGCGGCGAGGCCGAGCTCGCGGTGCCGCTCGCCGAACGTGCGCTCGCGATCCTCGAGGCCCGCTCGACGCGTCCGCTCGATCTGGCCGACACGCAGTGGCTGGTGGCCCAGGCGCTCGTGCTCGCGGGAGGCGATCTCGAGCGGGCGTTCGCGCTGGCCGATCGCGCCCAGGCGGCGTACCGCGAGCGCGCCGACGCGATGCACATCGTCCACGAAATCGACGCGTGGAAGCGCGACCCGAAGGCCGCGAAGTTCGACTGACCTTCAGCCCAGTTCGCGCACGAGCGTCGTCCACACGGTGCGGCGACGGGCGGCGGTGGCCGGCGAGACGGCGGTCAGGGCACCGAGTGGCGAGGCCGGGATCGTCGGTCGGCGATGCAGCCAGCGTGCGCATGCGGACGACGACACGCGGCGTGCACCTTCGATCGCCGCACCGCCGCCGTCGATCGCGATGTGCGGTACGCCCGAACGTGCGATGTGGCGCTCCACTTCGGACAGGAACCGCAGCAGCGACGAGCTCGTCGGCACCGCGTCACCCGTCGTGCTCTCGACCACGAGTCCGCTGGGGCCCAGCGCGCGCGACGTCGCCGTGCCCTCGGCGTGGCTCTTGCCACCGACGTGGGCGAAGTCGGCGCCCACGAGCACGATCGGCCCGCACCCGAGCGCCGCGGCGACCTGCAGCGCGTACAGCAGCACGGTCTCCGCGATCGGCAACGACGGCAGATCCAGCAACCGGGCCGCGCGATCGCACAAGCGATCGCCGCGCGGCAGCGCGAGCACGCGGTGCGGGAACGCGTCGACGATCGCCGGCGCGCAATACGGCTGGAACGCGAGCAGCCCGACGCCGTCGGTGCCGTGCGACAGGTGCACGGCGCTGGTCGGATGCGGATCGACCGACACGAGGCAATCGACCGGCGCACCCGCGCGACGACACAGCGGCAATGCCGTGTCGACCGCGATCAACGGGCCGTGACGACGCGCTTCGCCGATCCAATCCATGGAGCTCGCAGCGCTCGGCCCCGCGGCGAGCACGAACGCGGGCCGGCCGGCGGATGCACCCGCGAGCGCATGCAGGCTCGGCGCTCCCACGATCGCGTCCATGTTCTCCACCAGGTTCGCCCGCAGTCGCGGACCGTGGCGACGCGCGTCGGCCTGCTCGAGATGGATCCGCTCCACCGTGCGCGCGAGCGATCGCGCGGACGCGGGTACGCTCGCGAGCGCGGCGAGATCCACCTCCATGCGCGTCGGCACGTCGGACGCCGACAGTCGAGCCGCGAGCTCGGTGGCCGCACCGACCACGAGTCGGAGCCGCCCGGTGGTGCGCGCCTCGCTCAACAACTCGCACGCGTCGACGACTCGCTCGGCATCCTCGGGCCGCCGCGGGTCCACGTCGAGCGCGAGCACCTCGACGCTCGCGCCCTCGCGCAGGAGCGCGCGCGTCCGCCGGCCCGTTCCGAGTCCCCACAGGAGAACCGATGCGTCTTCGCGGCGTGCCGGTTGCACGACGTCGCCATCGTCCGGATCGCGCGCCGACTTCACCCGGTGGACCGCAGCGGGCCGTTCGCGGGGCTTCCCCCTCCAAGGCGGAGTTCCGGTAGAACCGTCGGCGATGCCGAAGACGACCGCCGCGCCCGCTCGCGAAGCCGCACCGCTGCGGCGCGCGAGCACGCGGCCGACGTGGCGCGTCGATCGGCTCGCCCACGGCGCGTTGCCGCTCGTGATCGCGGTCGACGAGGACGACGCGCTCGTGTGGGTGGGCCTGCGCGCGAAGGTGGACGGCCTCGCTGCCCATGCGCTCCGTCATCGCTCGCGCCTGCAACCCGAGCGACGGCGCACGACCAAGGCGCGCACCGAGCTGCGCGAGTACCTCACGGGCGAGCGCCGCAAGTTCTCGCTCGATCTGCATCCGCTCGGCACGCCGTTCCAGTGCGCGGTGTGGGAAGCGCTCGCGTCGATCCCGTACGGCCACACGTGCAGCTACGCGGAGCTCGCCGAGCGCATCGGCACCAATCGCGGCGCACGAGCGGTGGGGCGCGCGAACGCCTGCAATCCGCTGCCCATCGTGCTGCCCTGTCACCGCGTGATCGGAGCGGCCGGCGATCTCGTCGGATTCGGCGGTGGTCTGCCCACCAAGCGGTGGCTCCTGCAGCTCGAGCGCCATCGCGAGGCGCCGAGCTGGCGGCCCGATCACGTGCGGCAGGTGCAGCTGGGACTCTTCGGATGAAGTGGCTGCTCGAGTCGATCGCGGGCATCGGCGCGATCGCAGCTTTCTTCGCCGACGTCGTCCGCACCGCGCTCACGAAGCCGCGCTATGTCGGCGAGACGGTCCGCATCATGTGGATCCTCGTGGGCCGCTGCATCATCCCGGTGGGGCTCGCGGTCGCTCCGGTGGGCGCCGTCATCTCGCTGCAGGGGCTCGAGATCTTCCGGATGTTCGGGCTCGAGCGCATGTTGAGCTCGCTGCTCGGCACCGCGATCTTCCGCGAGTACAGCCCCGCGCTCGCGTCGGTCATGGTGGCCGCACAGGCCGGCTCGTCGATCGCCGCCCGCATCGGCACCATGCGCGTCCGCGGGCAGATCGACGCGCTGGCCGTGATGTCGGTGGATCCGATGCGCTACGTCGTGGTGCCCGGCGTCATCGCCTGCGCCGTCGTCACGCCGCTGCTCAACGTGCTCACGAACATCCTCGGCGTCGCGAGCGGCTGGATCTTCGCGGTGCCGCTCGGTGGCGTCGACCACGGCGCCTTCGTCGAGCACCTCACCGCGCAGATCACCCCGGCGGATCTGTGGGTCGGGCTCGGCAAGTGCGTGCTGTTCGGCACGAGCGTCGGCCTGCTCGCCGGTCACCTCGGCATGCGGGTGAAGGGCGGCGCCGAAGCGGTGGGCAAGGCCGCGAACGACACGGTCACGCAGACCATCGTGCTCATCCTGCTCGTCGACTACGTCGTCTCGATGGCGCTCCTGGGGTTGGGCCTGTGAGAGGGGGCGGGGTGTGAGAGTCGCGGCCGAGTTCCTGTTGTTCGCGGAGCGGGCGCTCGTCGCCCAGCTCACCCGCTTTCCGCCGATCGACGTGCTGGTGCGCCAGACGTACCAGGCCGGGGTCGGGAGCGTCGCGTTGCTGACGATGCTCATCGTGTTCGCGGGACTGAACCTGTCGGTGCAGTCGTACGCGACGTTCGAGCGCTTCGGTGGCCAGGACTTCCTCGGCATGTTCGCGGGCATCGGGGGCGTGCGCGAGCTCTATCCGGTGATGGCGGCGGTCGTCTGCGGCGCGCGCATCGGGGCCAACCTCGCGGCCGCGCTCGCGAACATGAAGATCAGCGAGCAGGTCGAGGCGCTCGAGGTGATGTCGGTGGATCCGATGCGCCAGCTCGTCGCGCCGCGGCTGTGGGCCGTCACGATCGCGTTGCCGCTGTTGTGCGGCTACGCGGACGTGATCGGCATCGGGGCGAGCTACGTCGGCGCCGTGTATCAGCTCGGGCTCGACGGCGGCACGTTCATGAGCCAGCTGCGCGAGTTCGTGGGGCTCGCCGATCTGCTCGTCGGCGTGTTCAAGGGCCTCGTATTCGGCTGGATCGTCGCGCTCATCGCCTGCTTCCACGGCTACCGCGCGGCGAAGCGCGACGGCGCCGAGGGGGTGGGCGTCGCGACGAACCGCGCGATCGTGCACGGCGCCGTCGTGTGCATCGTGCTGAACCTGGCGATGAGCTGGGTCCTGTACGGCTGACACGCGCCACGGGTCGTGTCCCCTGGCACGTGCGCCGCATCGCGTGCGAGTGATCGACACGGATCAATCCGTGTCCCAGCCGCCCTCGGTGCCTTCGCTCTCCTCGTAGCCGCCTTCGCTCTCGTACGCACCGCTCTCGGTGCCGACCTCGCCCCCGCCGGTCTCGACGTCGCCGCTCTCGTACCAGCCGTCGGTGCCGACCTCGCTCTCGCCCTCGAAGCCACCGCTCTCGTACGAGCCATCGGTGCCGACCTCGCTCTCGCCTTCGGAGAACGTCGTCGCCGTGCAGCCCTCGCCGGCCCCGGTCTCGCCGGGGAACGCGGTGGACTCCGACTCACCGCCGGCATCGCTGTCGCCGACGCCGGTCTCGCCGCCTTCCGCGGTGGTGGCGGAGTCGCCCTCTTCCACGAAGCCGCTCTCCCCGTCGCTCTCGCCCTCCGCCGACGCATCGTCGTCGCCGTCGTCCTCGTCGATGTCGAGCGTCGCGTTGCATGCGGCGCCCAACCACCATCCGATCAACATCCACTTCCGTGTCGTGTTCCTCGTCATCCACTCGTCCTCCTCACGATCACGGTTGTGCGACCGCGCGCGTGGTTGTCACGCGATCGATCACGTCGTCGTCGAGCCGTCGAAGGACGACGTGTCGTCGAACGACGTCGATCCGTCGAACGACGACGAGCCGTCGAACGACGTCGGGTCTCCGAACGACGTCGAGTCTCCGAACGAGGTCCCGTCGTCGAACGACGTCGTCGCTTCGCCCGAGCCTGCGTCGCTCTCGCCCGTCCAGCTCGACTCCGTCGCGCTCGTCTCGCTCGCCGTGCTCGCGTCCGTGGGATCGCCCTCGGTGCTCGCGGACTCGATGCCGGAGCTGTCGCCGCTCGTCGACGCGCTGGAACCGACGAGCGTGCCGACCGATGCAGCGGGTGTCCGACAGGCCACCGCGCACAGCACGAGCACGGCGACGCGATTCACGGCCGCGCTGCCTCGCACGGCCGATCCACGCGGTCCGCCCACGACGACGGCAGCTCGGTCACGGCCGACTCGGCGACGCGGCGGGCTTCCTCGCCCTCGCCGAGCTGACACCACGCACGGATCTCGAGCACGTGCCGCTCGGGCGCGAGCGCACCGTCGGCGAAACGACGCGCGTGCTCGCGGATCCGTGCGAGCGCGCGATCGGGCTCGCGCCGCGCGAGCGCTCCGCGGGCGGCTTGCAGCAGCTGGGCCTCCTCGGCGAGCGGCGGTGCCTTCGGCGGCGGTGCGCTGTCGGGCGGGCGCGACGGAATCGGTGCGCGCGCGGGTGCGAGCCTCGGTCGCGAGGGCTCGACGGGCGCGACCCACTCGAGCGGCGCCGGCTCGACCTTCGCGTCGAGCGGCGCAGGACGAACGCGCTCGTGCCGTGTGATCGGCACGTCGTCGCGCACGGACGACGGCTGCGGCCCGGCGCCCATCGAACCGAACTCCGCGGAGTGCGGGTCGCGAGCGTCGACGCGATTCGCCAGCGCGCCGCGCTGCTCGGCCAACAGGATCACGGCCGCGGCCGCGATCGCGACGAGGATCGCCGCCGCCACGAGCGTGCGCACCCACGACCTCGGTGCGCGGCGCGAAGCGGTCGAGCGGTCGTCGGCCGCGTCTGCGATGCGCGCCGACACGGCCGCCCACAACGCGTTGCGCTGCGCGGCCGTCGGGCTCGCGTGCGCGCGGTAGGCCGCATAGGCCCGAGCGAGGGTGGGGTCCGCATCGTTCATCGTGCGCCTCCCTTCTGCACGGGCGTCGCGAGCTCGAGTCGTCGACGCAGCTTCTCGCGGGCGAGTCTCAGCCGCGAGTACACGGTGTTGCGCGAGACGCCGAGCACGCCGGCGACTTCGGCGGGCGACATCCCTTCCACGTCGGTGAGCACGAGCACGAGTCGTTGATCCTCGTCGAGTGCATCGAGCACGTCCGCCACCATGCGGCCGAGCTCCATCGTCTCGATCTCGTCGCACGATGCGGGCACGCGCTCGGGCGGCAGGAGCTGCAGTCGTCGCCGACGTCGCGCGGCCGAGCGCTGGTGATTGCGCACGATGCCGCGACAGATCCCCGCCAGCCACGCGCGCATCGTCGCGCGTCCGTCGAAGTCGGCGAGCCGACGATGCACGACGAGGAACACCTCCTGCACGACGTCCGCGACCGCCTCGGGCGCGACGCCGAGCCGGCTCGTCACGCGCCACACCCAGTCGACGTGGGCGCGATAGATCGCGGCGAATTCGTCCGCCGCCTCCGGGGTGGGGCACACGCGCAAGACCGGTCCTCGACCCGATGACGACATCGGCACCTACGCTTGTCCGCGAGCGGGGTGCATCGTCACGGCACCCGCACCTCGAGCCCCAGCGAGAAGACGGCACCCACCGGCGGCACCCGGAACAGCTCGTCGTCGACGCCGTCGATGCGGAAGCCAGGCCGCACGATCGGCACCGACAGCGCCGCGTCGGCGGCGAGCGCGAGCCGGGGCACGATGCCGACGCGCACGCCGAGGCTCGGCGCCGCCGCGAGCGCGAAGCGGGACGCCGTACGACGCGGCGCGAGCTCGGCGGAGCCCGCCGCTTGCACGACGCCGGCGAAGACGCCCGCACACAGCGGCACCGCGACGCGACCGAGCTCGGGAGCCCAGCACGCGCGCAGCTCCGCCGTCGTCGCGGACACGCGCGCGCCCGCATCGACGGTCGCGAGCGACACCGACTGCGCGAACAAGTGGCGCACGCCGAGATCGAGGCGCGCCGCGCCGTACGACCAGCCCACGCGCGCGGCGACGCCGGGCGCGACCGCGTCGATCATCGACACGCCGAGTACGGCATCCACGCCGACGATCGCTCGATGTCGGCGGCGCGGTGGCTGGGACGGCGTCGGCGTCGTGGGTGGCGGCGCGGCGGGGCACTGCGGGACCGGGCTCGTCGCCGGACAGCTCGCGGGCGGCGGTGGCTCGGGCACCGCCGCGGTCGCGAGCACGAGCGCCGCCGCCTCGACGATGCCTACGCAATCGGAGGCTTCGATCCGACGCTCGACGCCGTGCGCGGAGCGGTCGTCGACGACGAGCACGAGCTCCACTCCGCGCGGGATCGCCCGCACACGTCCCCGCGCGACGACCGGGCGGCGGAGCTCGCCGCGCGCGAGCTCGTCGCCCACGACGTCCCGCACGCGCGAGACGACGGCGCTCGCGTCGGCGCAGCCCACCGCATCGTCCCACTCGAGGACGAACGGATCACTGGCCAGCGCGAGGATGGCCCATGAAAAGCTGGCCGAGACGGACACGGGTCCTACGCGGGATGCATTGCCCCGAGCCCGGATTCCTTAACGCTCGCGCCCCATCGACCACGCGCGCGGGACTCGGGCTATGGTGGCCGGCGTGCCGGGTCCCGACGACGCGATCGTGCTGGAGAACGTCAGCAAGTCGTTCGGCGCGCACAAGGTGCTCGACGACGTCAGCCTGACGGTCGCGAAGCGCTCGATCACAGTGCTGCTCGGCCCATCGGGCACCGGCAAGTCGGTGCTGCTGCGGATCCTCGTGGGCCTCATGAAGCCCGATGCGGGGCGCGTGTTCGTGGGGCCGCACGACATCGCGGCGCTCGACGATCGCCGCGCCAAGGATCGCAACCTGCTGTTCGACGTCCGTCGGCGCTTCGGCATGCTGTTCCAGGACGGCGCGCTCTTCGACGACATCGACGTCGGCGAGAACGTGGCGTTCCCGATGCGCATGCACACGAAGATGCGCGAGGACGAGATCCGGGCGAAGGTCGCCGACAAGCTCGCGCGCGTCGGCCTGCCCCACGCCGCCAAGAAGTTCCCGTCGGAGCTGTCCGGCGGCATGCGCAAGCGCGTCGCATTCGCCCGCGCCATCGCGCTCGAGCCCGAGATCGTGCTGTGCGACGAGCCCAGCTCCGGTCTCGACCCCGTGATGTCGGCGACGCTCGACGAGCTCATCCTCGAGATGCACCGCACGCTCGGCATCACATTCATCGTCATCACCCACGACACGGCCGAGGCCCAGACCATCGCCGACACGATCGGCATGCTGGCGGGCGGCAAGCTGGTCCACTACGGCCCCAAGTCCGAGCTCGAAGACCGCTGCCATCCGGCGTTGCGGCAGTTCTTCGACCGCGCGACGCAGGGGCCCATCCAGGTCGTCTGACATGAATCGCACGCACATCGGCCTCGGGCTGTTCGTCATCGCCACCATCGGCTTGCTCGTCTGGCTCGCCCAGTCCATCGGCGCCATCGGCAGCGGGGGCGGCAATGCCTACGAGCTGCGGCTGCGCCACGCCGCCGGTCTCGTCGAGAACAACGCCGTGAAGATCGCCGGCGTGTCGGTGGGCCGCATCGAGAAGGTCGGCGTCGACCACGACGTCGCCGTGCTCACGCTGCGCATCGACAGCGAGATCGTGCTGCACGAGGATGCGCGTGCCATCGTCCGCGCGAAGAGCCTGCTCGGCGAGAAATACCTGCAGCTCGAGCCGGGCGACCGCGAGGCGCCGGTGCTCGAGGACGGCGCGCAGATCGTGAACGTCGACGTGCCGTTCGAGATCGACGAGGTGCTCAATGCGCTCGAGCCGATCCTCGGCGGCGACGATTCCATCGCCGCTGCGCTCGCGCCCCTGGCCGCGCAGCTCAACGATCTGCTCGCCGACGCGTCGGGCAAGGACGGCAAGCCGCCGATCATCACGCGCGAAGAGATCGATCAGATCGTCGACGACGTGAAGGCCACGAGCGCGTCGGTACGGCGTATGACCGAGCAGAACGAGCAGCTGGTGCACGACGTGCTCACCAACGGCAACGCGCTGCTCACCGATCCGCACCTGAAGAAGATCCTCGCGAACACGGACCGCATCACCACCGAGCTCGACCAGCACCTGCCCAGCCTGCTCGAGAAGAGCGAGAAGACGATCACGAAGCTCGAGAAGCTCGCCGACGTCGTCGACGAGCCGCGCCGCGCGAAGATCGGCACGATCATCGACGATGCGAGCGTCGCCACCGCGAACCTGCGGGCGATGAGCGACGACCTGAAGTCGGTGACGAAGATCGTCGGACCGCTGGTGAAGGACCTCGCGCTGCTCGCGAAGCGAGCGGCCGCGATCGACGGGCCCACCGTGCGGCAGTTCCTCCAGCGCGAGGGCGTGAAGGTCTACTTCGGCTCCAAGAAGAAAGCCGAAGAAGCGCTGCACGACGTGCCCGAGTGAGGGCCGTGGCCGAAGAGCCCGAGAATCCCTATCGGCGCGCGTTGCCGGCGCTGCGCGCCGTCTCGGGCTCCGGGGTGCCGGCGCTCGCGTCGGTCGAGTTCGATCGACGGCTCGTGCAGCGGCTGCCGCCGTGGTCGTGGTGGGGCTTCGCGATCGCCGGTGCGATGGCGATCGCGTTGCTCTTCGTCGGTCCTGCGCAGGAATCGACGATCATCCTCGTGGTCGTGCTCCTGTTGCTCCCTTCGTTCGTGCCCTGGTCCGTCACGGTCGGCGACGACGAGCTACTCGTCGTGGACGACCGTGTCTACAACGGCGAGAGCGTGCAGCTGCCCGGCAAGCACGCGCTGATGCCGTTGCCCGTCGCGACGCGTCGGTTCGCGATCATGTGGCAGCCGGCGCCGCTGCTCACGTCGATCGAGCGTCGCCTGTCGTTGCGCCTGCGCATGGATCTGCGGATCGCGAGCGCTCCCACCGACGCGATGCGGGCGATGCTGCTGTTGTCGCGTTGGCAACGGCGGCCCTCGCGACTCGCGGCCGATCTGCGCCGGCACGTGATCGACCCGCTGCACGCCGCCGTGAACCGCTGCGGCGCGGACGCCTCGCTGAGTCCCGACACGCTGGAGCTCGAGCTGCGCGACGAGCTCTCCACGATGTGGGCGGGATGGGGGCTCGTGCTGGTGCGACTGCGGATCGAGACCCTCGAGCTCGTCGACGCCACCGATGCGCCGGATCGCGTCCGGGTGCTGCGCGCCGACTGAACGGTTACGCTCCACCGCAGGTGCAACCCCTCGGCAGGCGGCAGCTCCTCGTCGGCGCCGGAGCACTCGTGGTCGCGCCGTCGTGCGCGGCTCGCATCGGTCGTGGGCCCGGCCTCGAGCGCGAGGACGGCGTGCTGCGGCTGCTCACGCTGAACCTCGCGCACGGTCGCGCGCGCGCGTGGACGCAGAGCGAGTCGCGGCGTCCGGAGTGGTATCGCGGCAATCTCGACGTCGTCGCGCGCGTGCTGGCGCGCGAGCGACCCGACCTCGTCGCGTTGCAGGAGGCCGAGCTCGGCTCGCGCTGGGCCGGCATGTTCGATCACGTCGCGTACCTGGCCGAGAAGGCCGAGCTCGCGGTGATCGCCGCGACGCCATTCGTGCGCGTGGAGGGCCGCTATCGCTACGGCACCGCGTTGCTCGCGAACGGCGAGGCGCTCGCGACCGGCGGCGACGCGTTCCAGGCCCACGGCCGCTGGCGCAAGGGCTGGACGTCGGCGCGCATGCGCTTCGGCGAGACCGAGCTCGCCGCTGCATCCGTACACCTCGATCACGCGAGCGCGCCGATCCGGCTGCGTCAGGTCCGACAGCTCGCGCGCGTGCTCGGCGACGCGCCGCGACCGCTCGCGGTGCTCGGCGACTTCAATGCGACGTGGGACTCGACGAAGAGCCCCGTGCGCGAGCTCGCCGACCGACTCGATCTCGTGACGAGTCAGCCCCACCGCCGCGTGCCGAGCACGTATCCATTGCTGGGTCGGCGGCTCGACTGGGTGCTCGTCTCGCCCGACCTCGAGCTGGTCGGCCATCACGTGCTGGTCGACGATCGACTCTCCGATCATCGCGCCGTGATCGCGGACGTTCGGGTGAGCCGATCGCCGTAAGGCGGTGGAAGCGCGCGCTCGCCCGCGCCCTACCTGGGTTCTTGCGGCACCGGAGGCGGCGTCGGTTTCGGCTGCGGCGTCGGCTTGGGATTCGGCACCGGTGGATCCGGCTCGGGCGGTTGCGGCTGCGGTTTGGGCTTGGGCTTGGGCTGCGGTTTGGGCGTCGGATCCGGCGGCGGCGTCGGTGTGGGACCCGGCGATGGCGGGCTCGGTGACGGCGGCGCGGGAGACTGCGCGGCGTCCGAGTCGGTGACGTCCATCGGCGCGAGCTGCAGGCCGAGCACGGTGAGCAGAGCTGCGATCCCGAGCATGCGCACAGGCTGCAACGGCGCGCGATTGCGTCAACCCGCGATCGCCTCGAAACGCCGCGTCGCGCGCCTTCACGGAATTCGACGCCGCCGCATGTGAGGCCCGTCGCAACGGAAACCCCGGTCGGACCGCCTGGACCGCGACGAATCCCGACGGACGTCCCCACTCACCGACCGAACCCAACGGTGACCACGATGTCCTGTCGCACTGCATTCTCGCTCGCGTTCCTCTCCTCCCTCGCGCTCGCGGCGTGTGACGCCGACGACGGCGATGCATCCGCGAACGGCGGTCGCGCGCACGCGTTCTGGCTGCCCACCGACGAGCCGGACAACACGGCAGCGCCGACGATCGTCGTCGATCGCAGCGGCGCGATGCATGCGGTCTATCCCGCGTACGCCGGCGGCCGGGCCTACTACGCGTACTGCGGCGACGACTGCGAAGGCACCGACGAGGTCGACGTCGTGCGCTTCGACACCGACGGCACGGTGGGCGACGCGATGCTCGCGCTCGACACCGACGGTCGCCCGCACGTGCTGCTCGCGACCGCGTCCGACGTGTACTACGCGACGTGCGAGGGCGACTGCACGGAGTCGTCGGCGTGGACGACGTCGAAGATCCTCTCGCACGAGGGCGCGCGCGAGGTCACGGGCGAGGCGTTCGCGCTCGATCGCGACGGCCACCCGCGCTTCCTCATGCACACGTACGTCGCGTACCTCGGCGTCGGCCAGAAGACGCCCGAGACGTACTGGGTCGCGTGCGACGACGGCTGTGACGATGCCGCGAGCTGGTCGCAGTCGAAGATCGCCGACCAGATCTGGCAGTCGACCGAGCTCGAGTTCGACGCGGACGGCACCGCGCACATCGCCACGGTCGCGCAGGTGGTGGGCGAGTACGGCGAGTCCACGCAGGACTACGGCGCGTATCTGCGCTGCAGCGGCGACTGCACGAACGGCGACGAGTGGATCGGCACGAGCGTCGCGCCCGCGTTCTCGAGCATGCTCGACGCGATCACGATCCGCCCGGCGATCTCGCTCGAGCTCACGGCCGCGGGCCAGCCCCGCGTGCTCATGCTCGCGCAGGACGAGAACCTGAAGCGCAACGTCACGTACCTCGCGTGCGACGACGGCTGCGAGGTGCTCGAGAGCTGGCACGGTACCGTGCTCAGCAACGGCGACGACATCGGCGACGGGCTCGATCTCGAGCTCGACGGCGACGACCACCCGCGCTTCGTCTACACCTTCGACTACAACATCGGCCTCGCGTCGTGCGACGAGGCGGACTGCGCGACGCCGGAGTCCGAGTGGGGCCTCGAGAAGGTCGAGGCGGGCGGCGAGATGGAGCCCGACGCGATCTTCCTGTGGGAGAACTGCGACGTCGGCGCGTGGTTCCTGCACGCGCCTTCGCTCGCGCTCGCCCCCGGTGGCACCGCGATGGTCGGCTACCAGGCGCGCGACATCTCGGGCGGATGGGACAACCCCGACCCCACGACGATGCACGACTGCGTCGCCGGCACCGACATGACGTGGAGCCGCGTCGCGACGATGCGCTGACGAAAATTCCCGACTGCTTCCACCCAACGACGACGAGACCGAACATGAACACCCGCATTCTCACCCTTTGCTTGCCCCTCACGCTCCTCACCGCGCTCGGCTGCCCGAGCGACGACGGTGAGCCCGTCGAGACCGTCGGTGACGACGACTCGAGCGACGGTGCCGACGACTCCGCCGACGAAGCCGACGACGACGAGGGCGCGAGCAGCGACGACGCGAGCGACGAGTCCAGCGACACCGGCGAGCCCGCCGGCTGCCCGGTGCCGACCTCGGGCCCGACCCACCACGACACCGACGTCGAGGGCCACGAGGTGTGGACCGCAGACGCGAGCCCGCACATCGTCGACTGGACCGTCGACGTGCGGGCCGGAGGCACGCTCGAGATCGAGCCGTGCGCGGTCGTGCAGTTCGCCGCGGGCCACGGCATGAACGTCGCCTACCCGGGCACGCCCACCACCGGCACGTTGATCGCGGAAGGCACGGAGGACCAGCCGATCCGCTTCGAGGGCATCGACGGTGGCCGCTGGGGCCACCTCTTCGTGCAGGCGCCCGGCACCGCGTCGCTCGCGTACGTCACGTTCGAGAACGGCGGCGGCGTGGACACCTCGGGCGCGTCGCTCATCGCGTACGGCACGAACGAGTGGCCGTCGCCGACTCCGCTCGCGGTCGATCACGTCACGGTCACGGGCTCGCTCGGTGCGGGCGTGCGCGTCGGTCGGGTTGCCCGCTTCACCGAGGACTCGACCGATCTCGTCGTGACCGCCTCGGGCAACGAGACGTACCCGTGGCCGCTCTTCCTGGGCGAGCACACGATCGGCTCGATTCCGGCGGGCGAGTACACGGGCAACCTGGTCGACAAGATCTACATCGACCCCGAGCATTCGATGGCCGAAGACGCGACCATGCGCGACCACGGCGTGCCCTACATCGTGGCGCCCGCCAACGACCTCGTGGTCGCATCGGGTGACGAGAATGCCCCGGCCACGCTGACGATCGAGCCCGGCGTGCGCATCGAGATGCCGGCCGAGCGCTCGTTCTCCGTCGAGCACTTCACGGGCGACTTCATGGCCTCCGGTGCGCTCGTGGCCATGGGCACGGCGGACAAGCCGATCGTGTTCACGTCGGCGTCGGCTGCCCCGCAGGCCGGTGACTGGACCGGCCTCTGGTTCGGCGGGATCGTGCAGCCCACGACGCAGCTCGACCACGTGCGCATCGAGTACACGGGTGCGTGGTGCGGCTGCATCCTCGCAACCTGCAGCGACATCGCGGAGCACGAGGGTGCGGTGATCATGAGCATGCAGCCGGATCACGTGTTCGTGACGAACTCCGTGATCGCGAGCGGTGCCTCGCACGGCTTCGTGCTCGGCTACGACGGTTCGTCGCTCGACTTCGCCTCGGCGAACGAGTTCGAAGGCATGGCCGGCTGCCCGCAGACGCTGCCCCGCGACGGCGCGTGCCCGAACCCCAAGCCGTCCTGCATGGAGTGATCCCGCGGCCGACCGGCCGACCCGGCCCCCGCGTCCTCGCCCGAAACTTCGGGCAGGGCGCGGGGGCCTGCTAATTTGCGTGGCCATGGCGAATGGGGCGCGGACGACGTGGTCGACCGCCGCGGCGGCGCTCGTGCGTGCACTGCCCGGGCTCGCGCCCGCGGTGCTGATCATCGCGCTGCTCGCCTGCGTCCTCGTCCCGCTGCCCACGCCGCTGGTCGATCTCCTGCTGTCGACGAGTCTCGCGGCCGCGGTGCTCCTGCTCGTGGCGGCGCTGCTCGTGCGCCGCACGACGGACTTCCTGTCGTTTCCGACGCTGCTGTTGCTCGTGACGCTCTACCGGCTCGCGCTCAACGTCTCGACGACCCGCCTGATCCTGAGCCAAGCGGATGCGGGCCGGGTGATCGATGCCTTCGCCGGCGTCGTGGTGCGCGACGACCTCGTCGTCGGCGGTGTGATGTTCGCGATCATCACGATCGTGCAGTACCTCGTGATCGCGCGCGGCTCCGAGCGCGTGGCCGAGGTGGCTGCTCGCTTCGCGCTCGACGGCCTGCCCGGCCATCAGGCCGCGATCGATGCCGACCTGCGCGCGAAGGTGATCTCGCCGCGCGAGGCCGCGATGCGCCGCGCGCGGCTCGGCGAGCGCTCGAACTTCTACGGTGCGATGGACGGCGCGATGCGCTTCGTGAAGGGCGACGCCGTGGTGGGGCTCGCGATCACGGCGGTGAACCTGCTCGGCGGGCTCGCGATCGGCAGCCTGCGCCACGGGCTCGACGTCGGCGGATCGCTCGACACGTACGGCCGCCTCACGATCGGCGACGGCTTGCTCGCCCAGCTGCCCGCGCTGCTCACGAGCCTCGCGGCGGGCGTGCTCGTCTCGCGCGTCGATCGCGAAGGCGAGTCGCGCGCGACCCTGGCGGGCTGGCTCGACCCCGCGATGCTGCTCGTGCCCGCGGTGTTCCTCGTCGTCATGGCGCTCGTACCCGGCATGCCCGCGCTCGCGTTCGTGACGACCGCCGTCGCGCTCCTCACCCTCGCGCTCTTGCTCTCGGCGCGCGACGATGCGCGCCGACCCGTGCGCCCGCTCGACGACGGCCCGCGCATCGAGGCGCGACTCGGCGCGAAGGACGACGACGGAGAGCGCTCGCTCGAGCGCGCGCTCGCCGAGGTGCGCATCCGGTGCAGCGAAGCCCTGCGGATGCCGATCCCGGAGATCGACCTCGTGCTCGAGCCCACCACGCCCCCGGGCCGCCTCGAGGTGGTGCTCGACGATCGCCGGCTCGTGCGCTCCATCGTTCCCACCGGCAGCGGTCGCGACGACGCCGTCGTGCTCGCGGTCTTCCGCGCCGTGATGGACCACGCCGGCACGCTCGTCGATCTCGAGGACATCGATCGTGGCATCGACGAGACGCGCGCGAATCATCCGGCCGTGGTGGAGCGCGCGCTCGAGCGCGTGGGAGTCGTCGATCTGCTCGGCATCGTGCGCGGCCTCCTGCGCGAGCGCATTCCGCTGCCGCCCATGCGCACGCTCCTGTCCGCGATCGTCGACGCGCCCAAGCCCGAGTCGTCGTGGGAGCGGGCAGACATGATCGAGTGGGTGCGCCAGCGGCTCGCGCCGCTGTGGCTGCAGGACGTGATCGACGCGCTCGAGCGACTGGGTCCACCGCAATGGTTGCGCCCCGATCCCGACCTCGAGGACGAGCTGCTCGATGGCGAGGTCGTCGGCGCCCACGGCCGGCGCATGCAGCTCGCCGCGGAGGAGCGCGCCCGCTGGGTCGCGCGCCTGACGAGCCGCCCGCCGGCCGACGCGGGCACGTCGCGACCGCTCGTGGTGCTCGCGAGCCCGCGGGCGCGGCCGATCGTCGCCGACATGCTCGCCGGCGTGACGCCCCATGTACCGGTGTTGTCGACCGCGGAGCTCGACGCCGCCGGCATCGCCGTGCCGAGCGCAGTGCACTGGCTTGCACCCGCCTGAACCCGATGCGATCGTCGCCGAGACCGTGGCGACGACGTACTGGGGCTACATCAAGGTGGAAGAGCTCCTCGCGCTCCAGGCGGGGCTCGACACCGATGATCGCAACCTCGCGAACGACGAGGTGCTGTTCATCACGGTGCACCAGATCGACGAGCTCTGGTTCAAGCTCGTGCTGCGCGAGCTCGTCGTGATCCGCGACTCGTTGGCGCAGGAGCCGGTGCCGGAGCAGTCGCTCGCGCTCGTGGCCCGCGGGCTACGGCGCACTGCGCTGCTCATGCGCAACGTCGCCCAGCACTTCGAGCTGATGGAGACGCTGACGACCCGCGACTACCTCGCGTTCCGCGACAAGCTGTCACCCGCGAGCGGCTTCCAGTCGGCGCAGCTGCGCGAGATCGAGATCCTGCTGGGGCTGCCCGATTCCGATCGGATCCCGATGGGCGCCGAGTCGAGCTACATGAAGGCGCTCGAGGACGCCGACGGCAAGCCCTCACCGGCGCTGAAGCGCGTGCTGAAGCGGCTCGAAGATCGCCCGCACATCCAGGACGCGCTGCGGGCTTGGCTTTATCGCACGCCGATCCGCGGATCGATGCCGAGCGATCCCGGCGACGACGCCGTGGTGCGCGGCTTCGTCGAGGAATACATCGCAGCCCACGAGCGGGAGGTCGCGACCAACCTCGAGCTCACGCTGTCGGGCGCGGCGAACGAGAAGGATCGCGAGCGGCTCACCGAACGCTACCGCACGGAGATCGCGGGCGCGCGTGCCTTCCTGCTCGCGCAGGATCGGCCCGAAGCGGAACGCGCGAGATACCTGCGCATCCGCGCGGCGATCGTCTTCATCGAGAGCTACCGGGAGCTGCCCCTGCTCGCGTGGCCGCGCGAAGTGATCGACGGCATCGTGGCGCTCGAGCAATCGTTCCTCGTGTTCCGCCAACGTCACGCTCGCATGGTGGAGCGCGTCATCGGGCGCCGCACGGGCACCGGAGGCTCGGCGGGCGTCGACTATCTCGACCAGACCGCTCTGCGCTATCGAGTGTTTTCGGAACTATGGGCCGTGCGGACGCTCTTGCTGCGTCGCGACGCACTGCCCGAGCTGGCCGACACGGCCTTCTACGAGTTCGCGGGCGGGCACTAGACCCACTCGCCGTTGCAACCCGCACCGTTCGCTCCGCGGTCGGCCCCGCACGGACTCGGCGACTCGCCGAGCCACGACGGGGCCGACACCGGAAGCAGGGTGCAGGCCCCGGGGCGTCAGCCGCAGGGCCGGATACCAGGCGTGGATTACTCGCCGGCGTCGTCGTTGCGGTCGCGACGGCCACCGCCGCCACCACCGCCCGAA
>CAYXVR010000005.1:174451-218314 GCA_964468635.1 uncultured Nannocystaceae bacterium | reverse complement strand
AGGGCGTCAGCCCCAGGAGTAGTCGCCGCGGTTGGGATCCGCGGAGCGCTGCTCTGCCCCTGCCCCGACGCTCGCGGGCCGCGAGAGCGGACCGCGAACCTTGCGCGACATGCGACGGATCATCCGACGCAGCGACTTCGCGATGGCGTGCCCCGTGGGGAGCACCACGGCGACCGTCTCGTCGCCCTCGGCCTGCAGCACCACGGTGTGCTGACCGATGACGAGGCGGATCGTCGACTCGTCGGTCTTCTTGAGAAGACCCATCGCCGCCGCGAGGATGGGGTTCCAGTTTTCTTCGCCGCGGAACTCGAGGTTCCCGCCAGCGTCAGCCACAGTCACGGCCACGATGCCTTGGGCGGCCGCAAGATGATCGATGTTTGCACGGAGACTCATGACACCTGCCTCGTCTATGGCCCGAACGGGCCGAACCTGCGATTTCAAGTCTGGTCCAGGATCCGCGGGTTGCCAGTCCGCCTCCCCGGATACGGGGTGTGCGCAGCGTGGGATCGCGCCCACGTGAGGGTTTCACCGGTTCTGCATGTGTTCTGGCACATGCGTCCGGGTGCGCGAGCACCGGGGCGCGAGCCCGAGCAGTTCGCGCCGCAAATGGGTCCTGCGTCGCGCCAAAGGCCGGTTTCGCCAATTCGTCCCACGCGCAGATCGGCGGGAACCAACGGTACTGCTACGCCGTGGGGGCTCGGTTCGTTACACCTGAACCGTCGTGCTCTCACCGCGTTCGACGTGGGCACTCACACGCCGGACGGGGAGCGATCGGGTCAAAACGCATCGGTCTTCGACATGTCGGCGCACAAACGCCACAGCGCGCGCAGATCGTCTCCGTTCTTCGAGAACTCGCACGGCGCGGGTGTGCGTTCGATCCAGAACCGACCGCTCGGCTCTTGGACGTCGGGATCGGCTGCGACGAAGGTGGGCGTGAGGGCGCCCTCGCGCTCCGTCTTCATCAGCCAGCTCCCCAAGCCGAGCACGCGTCGCAGCCAACCGCCTTGCTCGCGGTAGAGGCCGCTCGCAACGAGGCCGGGGTGGCAGGCATGCACGCTCACCTCGTTGGCGGGGAGCATCGCGGCGAGCCGCCACGCGATCATGCGATCGGCCTGCTTGCTCTGCGCGTAGGCCCGCAGACCGGAGTAGCGCCGCTTCTCGAACTGCACGTCCCCGAGATCGAGCCCGCGCGCGTAGGTGGACGCGACGTGCAGTACGCGCGCCGGCGCGGACCGACGCAGGGTCGGTACGAGCAGGTTCGTGAGCGCGAAGTAAGCGAGCACGTTCGTGGCCCACGTGAGCTCGATGCCGTCGACGCTCGTGCGACGCGTGTGCGCGACGCAGGCCGCATTGTTGACCAACAGGTGCACTGGTGATCCACCGGCCGTCAGGTTGCGTGCGAACGCGCGGAGCGAGCCAAGGCTCGAGACGTCGACGATCATGAGGCTCACGCGGTCGTTGCCGCTGTCGGCCACGATCTCCTCGAGCGCTGCGCTGCCGCGCGTGCGATCGCGGCACGCCATCACGACGGTCGCGCCGAAGTAGGCGAGGTTCCGCGCGATCTCCTTGCCGATGCCGGAGCTCGCTCCGGTCACCACACAGCGGCGATCGACGAGGTCGTAGCGCACCTCGCAGGATGATACGCGGCTCGCGTGCGAGCGCGAGCTTTCGGCGCCCGTGCCGGGACGGTATGCTCGCCGCCATGAAACTCCAGAGCCGAAGCTGGGCGGATGGTGAGCGGATCCCGGCACGCTACGCCGCGGGGCGTCCCGACGGCGATGGGGTGACGATCTCCGACGACGTGAACCCGCATCTCGCATGGACCGACGCGCCCGCGGGCACGCGCTCGTTCGTGCTGATCTGTCACGACCCCGACGTGCCCAGTCGCGGCGACGACGTGAACAAGTCCGATCGCGAGGTGCCGGCCGATCTGCCGCGCGTCGACTTCTTCCACTGGGTGCTCGTCGATCTGCCGCCCTCGATCACCGAGATCGCGGAAGGCGACTTCTCGAAGAGCTTCATCGCGCGGGGCAAGCCCGGGCCCGATGCGCCGCATGGCGCGCGCCAGGGACTGAACAGCTACACCGGGTGGTTCGCGAGCGACGCGAGCATGAGCGGTGACTACTTCGGGTACGACGGCCCGTTCCCGCCGTTCAACGATTCGATTCTCCACCACTACGTGTTCACGTTGTATGCCGTGTCCGTGCCGAAGCTGGCCGTCGACGGCAAGTTCACGGGCCCGCAGGTGCGAGCCGCTCTCGAGGGCCACGTGCTCGCCCAAGCGCAGTGGACCGGCACCTACACGCTGAACAAGCGTCTGATCGGCTCGTGACGGCGCTCGAGCGCGGCGCGGTCGGCTGGTTCGTGGTGTCGACCGTCGCCCTCGTGGCGCCCGTCTACACGACGATCGGCAACTCGATCGAGCCGCGCGTGCTCGGGCTGCCGTGGTCGCTCGTGTACGTGCTGCTCGTCGTCGTCGTGAACACGATGGTGCTCGTCTGGTTGTACGCCGGCCGCAAGGTCGACTCCGCGGAGCACGAAGACCCGTGAGCGGTACGCTGCCCACGCTCATCGTGTTCGGCTATCTCACGGTCTCGCTCGTGCTCGGCCTGATGGCGGGCCGCGTGGGCAAGGGCGACGTGGCCGACTACGTCGCGGGCGAGCGCGCGTTCGGGCCGCTCGTGATGTACTTCGTCATGGGCGCGACGATCTTCAGCGCGTACGCGCTGCTCGGCACGCCGCAGCGTGTCGTCGAGAAGGGCAGCGACGCGTTCTACATCATCGCGTACGGCGCAGTCGGCTTCGTGCCGGTGTTCTTCTTCGGTGCGCGCGTGCGCAGGATCGGCGCGCGGCTCGGGTTCGTGACGCAGGCCGAGCTCGTCGGCGCGCGCTTCGAGAGCAAGTTCGTCACCGCGATGATGGGCATCGCGACCGTCGTCGCGTTCGTGCCGTACCTCGTGATCCAGTTCAAGGGCGCCGGCGTCGTGATGCATGCCGTCACCGGTTGGTCGCCGGTCACCGGCGCGGCGGTGGTGTACGCGGTGGTCGTCGCTTACGTCGTCGCCGGCGGTGTGCGTGGCGTGGCGTGGACGAACGTGCTGCAGGGCGCATCGATGCTCGTCGTGGTGTGGTGGCTCGGGCTGATGATCCCCGAGCGTCTCTTCGGCGGCGTCGGTCCGATGTTCGATCGCGTGGTCGCCGAGCGGCCCGACACGCTCGTCCTGCCCGGCCCCGGCCCCACCTCGGGTGCGCAGTGGAGCGCCGAGGTGCTCGTGTCCGTGCTCGGCTTCTCGATGTGGCCACAGGTGTTCATGAAGTGCTTCACGGCCAAGAGCGCTCGGCTCGTGCAGCTGTCGGCGGTGCTCTATCCGACGTTCCTCTTCTTCATCGTGCCGCTCCTCTTCCTCGGCTACGCGGCCGTGCTCGCCGGCGGTCCGCACGACGACTCCGTGCTCTTGTGGATCGTCGCGCGCCCCGACCTCGGCGACACGACCGTGCTCGTCGCGGTCGTCGCGTTCGCGGTGCTCGCGGCGTCGATGTCGACCGGCGATGCGCTGTTGCACGCGGGCGCTTCCATCGCCGTGCGCGACGTGATGGTGCGCGGGCTCGGTGTCCGGCTCTCCGACCGCGCGCAGACGGCGGTGATGCGCGCACTCGTCGTCGGGCTCGCGCTCCTCGTGCTCGCGTTGTTCGAGGCGACCGGATCCACGTCGATCGTCGACCTCCTCCTGCTCGCCTACGCCGTGCCGATCCAGTTCCTGCCGCTGACGCTCGCGGCGCTGTACTGGCCGCGCGCCAACCGAGTTGGCGCGATCGCGGGACTCTGCACGGGGCTGGGCAGCTGCGTGCTGCTTTTCGTGGTGAAGCACGCCGCGCCGGGGCTGTATGCTGTGCTCAATCCGGCGGACATCCAGATCGGCGTGATCGGAGGGGTCGTCCACACCGTCGCGCTCGTGCTCGGCTCGCTCCTCTCGGCCGGCCACTCGCCGGAGCACCTGCAGCGGTTCACACCATGATTCGCAGACTCGCCACCTTTGCCCTGTTGCTCGTCGCCTGCGATCGCACGTCGCATCGCTACGACATCGTCGATCAGCCCGAGCCCGTGCCGCAGGCCACCGCCGCGCCGGAGCCGAAGCCCGAGCCGCCGGTCGTCGATGCGACCGGCCAAGAGCTGCCGTCGGAGTGCACGCGCGGCACGGGCCGCAACGCGAAGGGCGACTGCGTGAAGCTGGCGACGCGCGTGCTGCCACACGTGCAGCAGGTCCAGATCCCCGAGGGACGGCTCGTCGTCGGCGACATCCCGCTCGGCTACGACACGGCACCCACGCGCGAGACCGGCGGCATCCAGTGGCCGGGTCAGCCGCCGCGCGACGCCGAGTCGAAGAGCTTCTGGATCGATCTGCACGAGGTCACGCGCGAGAACTACGAGGCGTGCATCGCCGCGGGCAAGTGCACGAAGCCGGTGTGCGACCAGCCCGATCTGTCGGACCGCTTCGATCCGCCGCAGCTGCCCCAGCTGCCCCAGACGTGTGTGAGCCACGAGCAGGCCGCGGCGTACTGCGCGAGCCAGGGCCTGCGGCTGCCCACCGCGCTCGAGTGGGAGTACGCGGCGCGAGGCGTCGACGCGCGCATGTATCCGTGGGGCAGCGAGTTGAAGGACGAGTTCACCGCCGGCCTCGCGCCGCGAGCGAGCCCGGTGCTCGACTCGAGCTACTTCGGCATCCGTGCGATGGGCACGGGCGCGCTCGAGTGGGTCGCCGATCCGTTCGATCCGGAGGCGGCGCTGCGTCCGTTCGTGGAGGGTGAGTTCCGCCGCAAGGACGGCCCGCTGCGCAAGGCGATGGCGAAGGCTCCGGCGGCGTTCAGCGTGAAAGGCCCGCGCGTGGGGCACGTGCAGGCGCGCGCCGAGGCCGATCCGCAGCTGGGGTTCCGCTGCGCGGCCGACCTCGCGGCCGACGTCGAGGTGTTGCGCGTGCCGGCGAAGCGGCCCGCGATTCCGATCGTGCGCAAGGTCGGCGAGCTCTGGTTGTTCGGCGGCGTCGTCGAGTCGGTCGATCACGAGGAAGCCGAAGCGTTCTGCAAGCAGCTGAAGGTCGAGACCGAGTCGGTGACGTACTCGGACTGGCGACTGCCGACGAACGCCGAGGTGCAGTCGATCGTGGACTCCTTCCGCGGACCGGGTCCGTTCTGGGTGGCCGACGGCGCGATCGTGCAGACGCCGGTCGGCGAGAAGCCGGCCCCGACCGATCCGTGGGTGGCGGCAGACGCGAAATCGAGCGAGCCGCTGGCGGCCCGTTGCGTCCACGCCGACGTCCCGGCCGCGCCGACCCCGGGCAAATAGGGGCTCCCCGCCGCTTTGGCGCGGCCGTGTCGGTCGGCGCCGCTCGGTTCACGGCCGCCGCCGTGACCGTGCGCCGTCGGCGACTCGTGCCTCTGCGCACAATTGCCGACCACACGTGTGCAAGGCTCCCACTCGATGCCGTGCCCTGCCGGGTGGGCTTGCGAAGGGGTGACGAGATGCGACGCGATCTGGCCTGCATGACCGTTTTCCTGCTCGTCGCGTGTGCGGGGGGCAATCACGATGCGGTCGGCGACGAGGGTGGCTCCGGCGACGGTGCCGACGACGGCGGACACGACGGCTCGCCGGACGACGGCGTGGACGACGGCGACGACGATGCCGACGACGATGACGGCGATGCCGACGACGACGGCGCGAGCCCATCCGATGCCGACGCGATCAACGCGTACATCGAGAGTCTCGGCACGCCGCAGTCGCCCCCGAGCGAGGTGGTCGAGGGCATGCCGGCGGAACCCGAGGAATCCGGCGACTACAGCTGCGCGAGCCGCAATCTCAGCGAGACGAAGCAGTTCGCCGAGATCGTCGCGTTCGCAGCGAACTCGGGCTCGATGTATCCGGGCGCGATCGTCGATGCAGCGTCGATCGACTCGGGGCTGTTCACTCCCCGCGTCCTCGATCGCGCGCCCATCACGTTCTCGGCGTCGCTCGAGGGCGTGATCGACGGGTCGGTGTCGGCCGTGCTCGAGTCGCCGACACTGTCGGCGTTCCGCGACGCGATGGGCGACATCCTCGCGCAGGAGATCGTCGGGCACACCCCTGCGAACATCCACTCGCGGATCGAAGAGGTCTACTCCTCGGAGCAGCTCAGCCTCGCGCTCGGGCTCGACGTCGGCTGGCTCACCGGCGACATCGAGGCCTCCATGCGCTTCGACGACATGGAGACGCGCAGCCGCTTCGTCGTCGACTTCACCCAGACCTACTACACCGTCGACATCGATCCGCCCGGCAGCGCGGCGGACTTCTTCGCGCCGAGCGTCGGCGTGGAGGACGTCGAGCAGGAGATGCAGGACGAGCCGCCGGCATACGTGTCGTCGGTGAGCTACGGGCGCATCGTCTACTTCGCGGCGACATCGTCGCTCGAGAGCCAGGAGCTGCGCGCCGCGCTGGACTTCGGCTTCAACGGCACGGTGTCCGTGGACGGCAGCGTGTCGCTCACGCACGAAGAGGTGCTCGCGCAGTCGGAGATCACCGCGTTCATCCTCGGTGGTGACGGCACCGTCGCGGTGCACGCGATCTACGGCGTCGAGGAGCTGCGCGAGTTCGTGCAGAGCGGCGGCACGTACTCGAAGGAGTCGCCGGGCGCGGCGATCGCCTACAAGCTCGCGTATCTGCACGACGACAGCCCGGCCCGCTTCTCCCTCACCACCGACTACGAGGTAGAGGAGTGCGCGCGCGTGAACCAGGACGTCCGCGTCGCGTTGAAGGCGCTGCACGTCGTCTCGGACGGCGGCGACGCGGGCGAGGAGCTCGAGCTGTACGGCGAGATCTGGGCCATCGACGGCCAGGGCTATGGCTATCCGCTGTGGCAGGTGGCGTCCGGCGATCACGTGACGATCGGCAACGGCCAGTCGTGGCCGATGGCGGGCGAGATCTCGAGTGCGATCATCCCGGTCGAGCCCGAGCCGGGCGAGTCGATCGCGCTCTACATCGCGGTGAGCGACGACGACGGCATCATCAATCCCAACGACGACTTCGGCACGCTCGACGTCATCCGCCCGTTCGAGGACGGCTGGCGGGCGGAGTTCGCCGTGCCGGCCGCGAAGGGCGACCAGCACATCGAGATCGAGTTCGCGCTCGTTCCGGTGGGGTAGACCCTACGGACTCAGCACGATGCGGCGCCCGTCGATGCGGGTGTCCTCGGTCGCCGCGATCTCCACCGCACCATCGTCGGCGTGCAGCGTCAAGCTGCTCGCCGACATCGCGGCGGCGCCCTCCACCTCGACGCGGTGATCCGCGGCCACGCGGGTGACGAGGTCGCCGCCGGAGTCGAGCCCGATGTGCTCGCGTGCGCGCACGTCGAACGTATCGCACTCGACGACCACCGCAGTTTCGGCGCGCACGTTCAAAGCGATCGCGCTGACGTCGAGCACGGGGCCCGCGTCGGTGAAGCGGATCGCGATCTCGAAGCGACCGTTCGGATCGGTGACGGTGAGGCGATCGATCGGCTCCTCGTGGAGCCGCACCACTCTGCCGGAGTCGAACGCGAGCACGGCGGGACTGACCGGCTTCAACACGCGACGAAGCTATCAGATCACGGGAGCCGCGTCGCGGTCACGGGTGCGATGCGAGCCATCGATCGAGATCGTCGGCGACCGCGGGGTCGAAGCCGCGATACGCATCGGCCGCCGTTTTCACGAGCTCGCGCGCACGCACGCGATCGCGACCACTCTCCCACAACGCCTCGCCGTAGTTCGCGAGGATCTCGTGGCGCAGATCCGGGCCGAGCACGTCCGTGTCCGGGCCGAGTCCCGCATGGGCCGCCGCGAAGGTCCCGACGGCGTCGTCCCACCGCCCGAGATCCGCCAGCGTGCCTCCGAGGCTGGCGAGCAGCTCGACGAAGTCGGGATGGTGCGGCGGAGTCGTGCGCGCGTAGATCGCACGCGCTTTGTCCAGCGTGGCGAGCGCGCGCTCGGGCTCGCCGCGGTTGCGCACGGTGTCGCCGAGGAAGTAGAGCGCGGCGGCGTACTCGACGTGCTCCTCGCCGCGCGTGCGCTCGACGATGTCGACGAAGCGCTGCGCATCGGCCTCGGCCTCCGTCCACCGGCCCAACGCACCGTGGAGCCGGCCGCGGTTACCGAGCATCCGTGCGAGATTGGCATCGTCCGCGCTCGACGTGCGCTCGGTGATCGCGATGGCCTCGTCGAGCAGCGCGACCGCTTGCCGCGGCGCCGGCATCGACTCGTAGGCGAACGCGACGAGCGACAGGAGCGTCGCGGCGTCGGGGTGCTCGCGGCCCGACGTCGCGAGCTGGATCGCGAGCGCACGATGCAAGAGCGGCAACGCCCGCGGAGCGTCGTCCTGCAGCGCGAGCACGCCCGCGAGCGTCGACAGCGTGGGGACGAGGCCGGGGTGGAACGGTCCGAAGCGAGCCTCGCGGATCGCGAGGCTGCGCTCGCCGCTCGCGACGGATGCGACGAGCTCGCCGCGATTGCGCTGCACGAACGCGAGCGTCTCGAGCAGCTGGGCGAGCTCGAGCGAGTCGGCTCCGAGCTCGAGCTCCGCGCGGGCGATCGCGGCCTGCAACGCCGCGATCGCGCGCGCCTCCTCGCCGGCCTCGCCCTCGACGAGCGCGAGCCGATCGGCGAGGTCGAGCTCGAGCCGCACGTCGCCGCCGAGCCGCTTCAAGGCGGCCTCGGCTTGCCGCGAGATCTCGCGGGCGCGGGAGAATTCGAGCTCCAGATAGCCGCTCACGTAGACGAGATCGATCCATGCGCGCGCTGCCGCCTCGTCGTGGCCGGCGGCCTCGGCCGCGTAGCCGGCCTCGAGCAGCGCGTGCTCGGCGTCGGCCGGGCGCACGCGAGCATCGATCGAGCGCGCCATCCCGAGCAGCGCTTCGGCGCGCAGCGGTGCATCGTCGAGCGTGGTCGCCTCGGCCAGCACGCCGCTCGCGAGTGTCTCTGCGATGTGCATCTGGCCCGCGCCGATGCGCACGTCTGCTTCAGCGAGCTCGGTGCGCAGGTGCGCGACGCGGTCGCGGATCGCCGGTGGCGGCGGCACGAGCCCGCGCGCGCCCACGGGTGGATCGCGGCACGACTCGGTCGCGGGCAGTCGATCGACGAGCTGCACCGCGCGCTCGACCAGCGCGGCATCGGCATCCGTCAGCGCCTCGGTGATCGCGGCGAGCTCCCGACGGCCACGCTCGAGGCACGAAAGCCGGAGATCGAGCGCCGCGTCGGTGCCGGGGCCGTGCACGTCGGCGGCCTCGCACAGCGCCTCTCGCTCCTGCACCCAGCCCTCGGACCAGCGCTCGATGCCCTCGTCCACGTGGGTGGCGACGCCGTCGGCGAACGGCGTCGCGGTCGCTCGGATACCGGCGGCCACCGCTGTGCGGCGCTCGTCACCCCACGCCGGGAAGAGCTGCGCGCGGGCGTCGTCGCACGCTCGCGGCCCGCGATCGTCGTCGCGTGGCCACGCGGCGAGCCCGAGCAGGCACGTCGTGCCGAGCGCGAGCGCGGTGGCGGAGCTCGACCACGGCCTCGGCGGATCCACGAGTGCGTCGGCGATCGGCGAGAGCGAGGGGAACCGATCGGCGGGGTCACGGGCGAGCCCCCGCATCACGAGCGCGCGCAGCCAGCCCGGCACGCGCACGTCGGCGGGCGGGCGCTCCACCTGGCCATCCAGCACCGCGCGCGAGAGCTCGCCGAGATCGAGCCCCGCGAAGGGCCGTCGATCGAACAACGCCTCGTACAACACCACGCACAGCGCGAACTGATCGGAGCGCGCGTCGGCGCGCAGCCCTTCGAACTGCTCGGGAGCCATGTACGCCGGCGTGCCCACGAGCATCCCCGTCACGGTGAGCTCGACCGCAGCGTCCGCGGGGCGCGGCGTGATCGGGATCGAGTCCGTGCTGCCGCCGCCGAGCTGCGCGAGGCCGAAGTCGGTGACGCGCACGCGACCGTCGCGACCGACGAGGATGTTCTCCGGCTTCACGTCGCGATGCACGACGCCGGCTTCGTGGGCGGCGTGGAGTCCCTGCGCGGCCTGCCCGAGCACGCGCACGACCTCCCGCCAGGGACGCGCGCCGTCCGCGAGCCAGCGTCGCAGCGTGGGGCCGTCGACCAGCTCGATCGCCACGTAGACCACCGGTGCGCTCGCGCCCGGATCGTGATCGATGCCGACGTCGTAGATCGCGGTGACGTTCGGATGGGAGACGCGCGCGAGCGCCTCCGCTTCGCGCCGCAGCCGTGCGCTCACCTGTTCCACCTGCGCCGTATTGCCCGCGGGCCGCAACAGCTTCAGTGCGACCTCGCGATCGAGGTCGGGATCGCGGGCCGCGTAGACGACCCCCATCGCGCCGGCGCCGAGCTTGCGCAGGATCCGATAGCGACCCACGCGATCGCCGGGTCGGCGCACGACCTGAGGCGTCGCCCCACCCCGCAGCAGCGCGGCCACGGCGGCGCGGCAGTCCTCGCACGCGTCGAGATGGCGCCGCATGAGCTCGGCATCGCCGTCGTCGCGCGCGCAGGCGAGCAGCTCGAGCAGATCGTTCTCGCTCGGGCAGGCCATCGAGGCGCGCTGCTCGCCCATGGAGGAGAAGTGACGCACGGCGCCGAAGCGTTCCCTCTCGTCCGCCTGAAACGGGTGTGCGAAGCTGCGGCGGGGCACGGCCCCGTTTCCGATGAGCGCGTCGACCGGGCCGCCGCGTGAGGTGCAACGGGCGCTGCGGATGTCGCTCGGCGAGGCGGCCAGCCACGCCGTGATGCTCGGCCTGTCGGAGAGCTGGCTCGGCGCGTTCGCCATCGCGCTCGGTCACGAGGCGCTCGCGCTCGCCCTGCTCGCGACCGTGCCGCTGTTGGTGGGGGCGATCGCGCAGCTCGTCGCGGCCCCGCTCGCGGAGCTGGTCGGCGGCCGCAAGGCGCTCGTGATCACGGGCGCCGTGCTCCAGGCCGCCGCGCAGATCGGGTTCATCGTGCTCGCGACCACCGGCGAGACCCGGCTCTTGCCGTTGCTGCTGGTGAAGACCGTCTTCTGGGCGTCGGGCGCCGTGATCGCGCCGGCGTGGGGGGCCTGGATGGGCACGCTGACGGAGCACGTCGGGCGTGCGCGCTACTTCGCCGTGCGATCCAGCCTGGCCGAGGCCGCGCTCTTGCTCGCGTTCGGCGGCGCAGGTCTGTGGCTGCACGGCGCCGATCCCAGCGCGAGCCTCGGTCGCTTCACGACGATGTTCGCGATCGCACTGGTCGCGCGCACGGTGAGCGCGTTGTTCCTCGTGGTGCAGTGGGATCCCGGTGCCCCGGCAGACGCACCGCGCGAGTCGGTGCCGCGAAGGATCGCGAGCGCGGCGAAGGGCTCGCGCTGGCGCACCGCCGTGTACCTCGGGGTGATGATGTTCGGCGGCCACGTCGCGATCCCGTTCTTCACGCCGTACATGTTGCGGGTCCTGCGGCTCGACTTCGGCGAGTTCGCGTTCCTGCTCGCGCTGTCGATCTTCGCGAAGGCCGTGACATTCCCGCTCTGTCATCGCGTCGCCGACCGCATCGGGCTCAAGCGCCTGCTCATCGTCGCCGGCTTCGGCGTCGCCGCGTTGCCGCTCGTGTGGGCGCAGTTCTCGAGCTTCGGCGTGCTCGTGGCGGTGCAGCTGGTCGGCGGCATGACGTGGGCAGGGCTCGAGTACGCGAGCTTCCAGCTGCTCTTGCAGAGCTCGCGCGCGGAACACCGCCTCGAGTTCCTCGCGCTCGCGAGCGCGCTGTCGGGTGCGCTGCAGCTCGCCGGCGCGCTCACGGGCAGCGCGTTGCTGGACAACGTCGGCTATGCCGGGTTGTTCGTCACCTCGGCGTTGCTTCGTGGCGTCGCGATCGGCGTGCTCGTGATCGCGGTGCGGCCCGTCGACTTCGCCGCCCGGCTGCCGCGGGTGTTCGTGCGCCTGCTCGGCACGCGCCCGAACGCGGGAGCGATCCGCACCGCGGTCCTCGAGGACGTGCCCGCCACCGAGGCCGAGGGCGGCGACCCGGCGGCGCCTGCCACGGGCGTGCCCGATCGCAGCTGAGATGGTAACGTCCGCCGCCGATGCGTTTCTCTTCTTGCTTCGTGTGCGTGCTCGTCCTGTCCGCGTGCCAAGGCAAGTCGCCCGAGCCCGCGCCCACCAAGCCCATCGCGGCGAAGGAGATGAAGCCCGAGAAGGCGCCCGCCGAGACGAAGCAGGTCGAGGCGAAGACGCCCCCGGCCGAGGCGCCCACGGCGAAGGTGTCCGACGACGCGGCTCGCTTCGTCGATCCGCCGTGGTTCCGCAAGGAGCTGTTCCCGGACGCGACGTCGGCCAAGGTGAGTCGGACGCAGCGCAACGAGCAGGGCCTGTTCTCCAGCCAGATCCTGTTCGACCTGCCGGCGGGCACCACGGCGGACGCGTGTCGCAAGACCCTGAAGGACGCCGTCGCGAAGGACGTGCCCGACCTGCAGGAAACGCCCGATCCGAAGCTGCCCGAACGCATGCAGCTGACCGGCAAGACCGATCGCTACAGCGTCATGATGATCTGCGGCGACGCGAACGGCACCATGCGTGCGTTCGTTTCGTTCGAGTGGACCAGCCCCTGATGCCGCGGTGCGTGTGTGTGGGTCGTCCGCCGCGCCGCCGGTTCCACCGGTGAAGGCGTCGTTCTTCGCGCCGTGGAGTGGACGGTGCCGGGGTCGCACGCTACGTTGGAGATTGGATGGCGTTGCGCGACCACAACGGCTTCGACCCGTTCGGATGGTCGGTCCCGTGCTCCGGGCTCAAGCCGGGGCAGGTCCGCGACGAAGTGCGCCGCCTCGTGGACTGGGCCACGGAGCGCTGGCAGTCGTACTTCCCGCGCCAGCAGGGCTACAGCGTCGTGGTCGACTCGCCCGCCGGCCCCAGCAACGGCGTCGTGCTCACCGTCAGCCGCGGTGACTTCCGGGCCCAGGTGGCGATCGAGAACATCGCCGACCCGGCGCGCAAGGCTCCGGGCGCGCTGGCGGTGCGCATGTTCGGACGCGCGAACTCGGACGCGTTGGCGGAGGCCGAGCGCGCGCGCGAGGTCGTGGTGCATCGCTGCCGCACGATCGGCGTGGGGCTCGGCTTCGGGGTGTTCGCGCTCCTGTGCTGGGTGTCCGTCGGCGTGCGCAACCCTGCATTCTACCTCGCGGGCCTGTTGATGGTCGTCGCCGCGCTCATGTCGACGACGGCGCTCGGCGGCGTCGGGGCGTGGATCGGCGAGTCGCTCGCGGATCGCGGGCGCTCGCGCGCGAAGGCAATCGCTGCGGGCAATCCCCGGCTGCAGGACGACCTGCGGCGCTGGCGAGCGCTGATGCGGTTGTTCGCGAACCAGCGCCACGCGATCGGTGGTGCGGAAGCCGGCGTGCCGTTCCGTTCGCTGCCCGCGGCGCGCAGCGAGCCGCTCGCCATCGCGGAATCCAGGCGCGGAGCGCCGTGTGGTGGCAAGAGCGTGACTGGCCCGGAGCGACGCGTACGCATCGGCCGGCTCGCCCCCGCCGGGTGAGTCACTTCTTCTTCTTTTTCTTCTGGTACTTCTTCGCGTGCGCCACGTTGCGGTTGGCCGGACGGGCCACGTTGCCGTCCTGCTGCATCCGCGTGGGCGCTTCGCCGGCCTCGTTGAACTGATGGCCCTCGGCGAGCTGCAACAGCTGCAACACCGACGCGTACAGGAACGGCGACAGCTCGAGCGCCGTGCGCTTGTCGAGCTGCGCGAGCGCGACCTGCGATCGCACGGGCAGCCGCAGGTTCTTGGCCTTCACGCCCTTCGGCCACGCCTCGTCCGACGGCGGCAAGCCCCCAGGCGGATCCACGAGGTGATGCGACCGACACGAGATCGGTCGCTGATCCCAGATGCGACAGCGCTGCGTGGAGCCGTCGAGGAAGGCGCACGGTGTCATGCGCTTCGCGAACGTGACGCGCCCCTGCTGCACCGCCTTGCCGCCCACGCGCACCTTGTCGCCGGCGGCTCCGGGCACGCCGGCCTGGATGTCCTTGAACTGCTGCTCGCCGAGCGCCGCGAGCTTCTTCGCCATCTCGGGGAAGTCCGACCACGTGCGGATCGTGCGGTAGATGTGCAGCGCTTCGATCGCCGACACGCCGAGCGGCGCGGGGATGCAGCCGTTCGTGCCGCCCTTCTCGCCGGGCCGCTTCACGTCGGGCCCGATGCCCATGATCTCGCGCACGGCGTCGTGATAGGCGTCGACGTGGTGCAGCAGCTCCTTCACGAGCGCCGCGGCGCCGCGCGGCAATCGCTTGCTGTCCTTCATGTCGGCGATGCCGGGCAGCCCGGAGATCTTGTCGAGCGTCGCCTGGATCGCCGCGGTGTGCGGACCGGCGGCCTTCTTCGCCCGGCCGGGAATGCGCGTGACCTGATCGGCCGGCAGCTTGAGCCGCGGACCGAACAGTGCGGCGAGGAATTCGAGCGCCATGGGCGGGCAGTGGTTACCACGCCCCGCGCCCTGCGGCCACGCGATCGCCCCGAGAGCCTTGCCAGCGCCGCGCGAGCGCGGGTAGCGTCCCTCGCATGTCGAACGCGATCGTCGTGCGCCTCGGGCTGGTGTTGTCGCTCGCCGCGTCGTTGCCGTCGTGCGGGCCGAAGGGCGGGACCAAGACGCCGGACGGCGGGGGTGGCTCCGCCAAGGACGCGAAGGACGGCGTCGCGCTGCGCTACGCGGCGGCGCCGATGAAGCTGAAGCAGACCGGACAGTTCGACTCGAACACGCGCGCGCGCGGGGACTACAGCGAGATCGCGGCGAAGTACACGGTGGGCCTCGAGCTCGCGCCGGTGGGCGACAAGGTGAAGGTCAAGTGGACGATCGCCGACATCGGCGCTCTCGACCTGAAGGGCTCGCTCGCGCCGAAGCCCGGCGGCGAGGATCCCAAGGCGGCGCTCCTGCGCGTGGGCAAGGGCGCGTACCTCGTCGATCTGCGCGGCGAGCAGGACGAGGACGGATCGAAGGCGCTGCCGGAGAACGACGCGCGCAAGCAGGAGATCGACGCGCTGAAGAAGCAGGCCGACGAGGCCGAGAAGGCCGGCAAGAAGTTCGAGGCGCCGCTGCTCGTGCTGCTGCAGTCGAGCCGCGCGATGGTGAGCCTGCCCGTGTTGCCGGAGCAGGGGCTGCCGGTCGGCAAGGCCGTGTCGAGCACGGTGGAGGAAGAGGTCGAGCTGTTCGAGGGCGGTCCGAAGATGCCGACCGAGACCGAGACCACCTACACGCTCGTGAAGATCGACGCGTCGGGCAGCAAGCGCATCGCCGAGGTGCAGTTCGAGTCGGTGACGAGCGGCGCGACCGAGATGGGCCCGCAGACGCTCGCGCTCGACTCCACCACCGAGGGCACGATGCTGTTCGACATCGACGGGCACGCGCCGGTGAGCATCGACCTCACGTCGACGCAGTCGTTCACCGCCGGCAGCGAGCAGATGCTCGAGACCATGACGACGATGAAGGCCACCTTCGAGCCGGGTTAGTCCTTCAGCACTCGAGGTTGCAGTCGTTCATCGCCTCGTCGAGGCACTGCTGATCCCACTCCTGGTTGCAGCAGAACTCGTCGAAGTCGCAGACGCAGTCGGTGATCGCGTTCTGCAGGCACCCGGGCTCTTCGTGGGTCTCGCAGCAGTCGTCGATGCACTGCGCGTCGCACATCGACGCGGCCTCTTGCACACAGAGGTAGTCCCAGTTGTTGTTGCAGCAGTACTCGTCGAACGCGCAGACGCAGCTCTCGATCGCATCGCTCGCGCAGCCCGCCTCGCCGGGCGTCGCCGCACAGCACGGGCCCTCCATCTCGGGCTCGCCGGTGGTGCCGTCGTCGTCGGGATCGCCCGTCGTGTCGTCGTCGCCGGCGGTGCTCGAGCCGTCGAGATCGTTCGAGCCGCTGCTCTCGTCCGCGCTCGCGCTCGCGGTGAGGCCCGTCTCGCCGTGCGCCGTGCCGCCGCCGCCACCGGGCATGCACGTGGGCGAGCAGTTCACCGATGCGATCTCGACGCAGCTCTCGTCCCACGCCGACATGCAGCACACGGGGTCGACGTCGCACGTGCACGCGCGCACGTCGGGCTCTTCACAGCCGGGCGACGTGTGCGGCTCGCAGCAGTTCATGCCGTCGCGACCGGTCTCGTCGGGATCGTCGTCGTCTTCTTCGTCGTTCGACGTCGACGTGTCGCTGCCGGTCGCGTCGTCGCCGCTCGTCGATCCGTCGTCCGCCGTGGCGCTCGCCGACTGCTCCGGTGTGCCCGCGCACGCGCCGAGGCCCACCAGCGCGAGCGCACACGAAAACCGAGTCGACCGCCTCATCGTCGGCGGCCAGCATAACGCGGGCGGTCAGCCAGGTGCACACACGGCGTTCTCGAACTCCGCACCGCACGAGCAGGTCTCGGTGGGGAACCAGTTGCCGTTGTCGTGGTTGCACCAATGACACTGGCCGGCGGACGGGACCGCGCACGTGGAGCAGTCCATGCAGTGGTACGTGCCGAAGTTCGCCGCGCCCGCGGCCTGCGACTCGCCGCAGTAGGCGGTCCAGCACCCGCCGTCGGCGACGAGGCCGTTGACGTCGCACTGGTGCGCGACTCCGACCGGCACCTCGCAGCCGTTGGCCGGGTCGGCGTCGCAGTCCTGGTACGGCGCCTCGCAGGTGCGCACGCACATGCCCGCGTCGTCGCATGCGGCGGTCATGTGATCGGCGGGCAGGCACGTGGCCGCGCAGTTCTCCACGCAGATGCAGTTGCCGGTCGCGTCACAGAACCCACCGCCCGTGCAGCCGTCGGAGCACGCGTCGCCCGCGAGCACCGGCACCTGCACGCACTGTCCCGTGGCGCACGAGCCTTCGTCCTCGAAGCAGTCGCCCGGTGGCGTGGTGCAAGGCGTCGCACACGAGCCGCCGTCGTCGTCGTCGTCGGCTGGGCCGTCGTCGTCACCGATGTCGTCGCCCGCGGCCGAGCTACCGTCGTCGCCGCTGCCGTCGGGGCTCCACGCCTGGGTCATGTTCTCGGACTTGTCGCCGTCGCATGCCACCGCGGACGCGAGCAGGAGCGCGAGCGCGAGCGGATTTCGGGCGGACATCGACACCTCCACGGACCGTTCATCTTCACCGCGTCGAGGTTCGTTGCAAAGCGAGAATCGTCTCGGACGGTGCCGATCGCCGCGATCACGTACGTGTCTACGCAGGGCGACGTAGCAGGTTCCACGGATTGCTCCCCCGGGTGCGCGAGAGTACCGATGATCTCGTGCGCGCTCTCGCCTGTGCGGTGCTCTTGCTCGGTTGTACGTCGGAGGCCCCACGCGAGCCCGATGCGCCCCGCCGTGCGGACGATCTCCGCGCGACGCCGCGCCAGCGCGGTGCGGTGATCGGCGGCGAACGGGTCGCGCGAACGATCGCGTGGCCCGCCGCCGATCGCATCGACACCGCCACGCGCGACGCGTTGCCGGCGGACGCCCGCGTCGCGATCGCGCGCGCGCCCGTGCCGGTGCTCGCGCCCGCGGGTCGACCGGACGTGAAGGTGTTCACCGGCGATCGGTGGGTCGCGGTCTCGGCCCACGGCGAGGGCTGGACGATGCACGTGCAGGGCAGTGCGGAGGCGCGGGTCTACCCGCACATCCGCGCGTTCGAGCCCACGCATCCCGTGCGCGGCGGCGGCGGCTTCGTCACGCGCAACGAAGGCGTGTGGTCGTTCAACTGGATCGAGCACGGCGCCGCCTACTCGGCCGACATCGAGTGCGACGCGCGGTTGGTGACGTGGTGCGACGACGAGCACGCGGTCGCGAAGCTCGTCGACGAGCTCGCGCTCGTCTCGTCCGGCGAGGAGGTGGCGAAGTGAAACGCTTCGCACTCGCACTCGCGCTCGCGTGGCCGGCCGTCGCGACGGCCGAGGAGCCGTTCTACTCGCCCGTCGGCGAGCTCGTGCCCGGCTCGGGGCAGGGGGCCGCCGACGCGACCGTCTACGCGCCGGGCATGCGCTATCCGCTGGAGAACGGGCCGTCGTATCCGAACTCGCAGGTGTGGGGCGTGGGCGGCTCGGAGGGCCCGGGCGGCTCGCAGTGCGATGCCGCGAATTACTCGTATCCCTGGCACGACAACTACTGCGAGACGCGATCGTGGGACATGCCGCTGTGTCCGGCGGGCGTCGGCCACCAGGGGCAGGACACGCGGCCGGCCACCTGCGAGAACAACGTGCACACCATGGTCGCCGCCACCGGCGGAACGATCACGTCGATCGGCAGCTACTCGGTGTACCTCACTGCCGGCGACGGCACGCGCTTCGACTATCTACACGGAGCGTCGATCGCCGTGAGCGAGGGCCAGGCGGTGTCGGTCGGCGATCCGATCGGCAAGGTGTCGAACGCGTTCGGCGGCACGCCCACCACGATCCACCTGCACTTCAACATCAAGCAGGACGTCGCGGGCGTGGGCTTCGTGTTCGTCAGCCCGTACATGTCGATGGTCGGCGCGTACGAAGAGCTCATGGGCCTCGGCAACGAGGTGCCCGCGGGCCCGGTGGACGCGGTCGATTGCACGTCGATCCGCGGCTGGGCGCAGGATCCCGACACGCCGGAGCAACCCGTCGAGGTGCGCGTGTGGTTCGGTGGGCCGGCCGAGGATCCGAACGCGACGGGCGTCACCGTCGTCGCGGACCTCGAGCGTCCCGATCTGTGCGAGCCGCTCGGCTCGTGCGCGCACGGGTTCGATGTCGAGATCCCGAACAGCCTGCGCGACGGCGCGCCGCACCCCGTGTACGTGTATGCCGTCGACACCGAGGGCGCCGAGACGCCGCTCCTGGAAGCGAGCCCCGGCGACTTCTCGTGTGCTCCGCCGGCCCCGCCCGCGGGCGTGCGCCGGGCGCTCGCGAGCCCCGAAGTGCTCGCGGCGTGGGGGCTGTCGACGTTCTGGGATCTCGCGCCGTTGCCCGACGCGGACGTCGAGGCGATTCCCGTGGGCGCACCGCTCGACGATGCGCCGCTCGTGGTCCGCGGCGAGGCCGATGCCGCGGATGCGATCTGGTTGATCGATCGCGGACGCAAGCGCTCGCTCGAGGATCCGGCCGCACGCGCGGCGTGGGGCATCGCGGAGGCCGAGGTGCTCGTGTGGCCGCAGGCCAGCGTCGACGGCATCCCCGAGGGGCCGGCGGTGCGACCCGATGCCTTCCTCGTCGACGACGTCGCGGGTGTGCTGTACGTGATCGACGACGACGTCTGTCCGCCGAACGACCCGGACTGCGAAGGCGGCGGTGACGACGGCACCGACGGTGGCGCCGCGAGTGACGACGACGACGACGGCGACGGCACCGCGGCGGGCAGCGACGACGAGGGCGGGATCACGGGACCGGTGCAGACCGGCGAGACCGCGGACGGCTGCGGCTGCACGGCGGCACCGCGCGGGTGCGCGGGGTGGCTCGTCGTGCTCGCGCCGTTCTTGCCGCTCTTGCGCCGACGTCGACGCGCGTAGGCACGGGCACGGGCACGGGCACGGGGGAACGTCGGCTAGCGCCGACGTTCCAGCAACATCCGCGTCAGCGCCGCGCGCGAGTGCACGCCCAGGCGCCGATAGATGTTCGCCACGTGCGTCGTCACCGTGCGCTCGCTGATCGACAGGCGCGCGGCGATCTCGGCGTTCGTCAGCCCCTCGGACACCAGCTGCGCGATCTGTTGCTCGCGCTCCGACAACGGCAGCGCCGACGGCGTGCCCGCCGAGCCCGCCTCCTCGAGCACGCGATCGAGCGATGGCTGCGACCAATAGCTGACGCGCACCAGCACCTGCGGCCCGAACTGCACGCGATCGCCCTCGCGCAGCGCGACGCGCTGGATGCGAGTGCCGTTCACGTACGTGCCGTTGGTCGAGCCGAGATCCTCGAGGTGCAGCCCACCCTCGGTCGTGACCTTCGCGTGCACGCGCGACAGACCTTCGTCGTCGAGCACGAGATCACAGGTGGACTCGCGACCGATCGTCGCGGACAACACCTGCACCGGGAAGACCTTCCCGCTCGCGGACCCGCCGAGCACCTCGAGACACGGGATTTCGCCGGGCGCGGGCGCGGCCACCGGTTGCACCGGTCGGACGCGCGTGTCGGGTGGAGCCTTCCCCATCGCAGGCGATGGTACCCCAACACGTCGCCAAGACGAAGAGCGCCGGACCCAAGGGGATCCAGCGCTCGGTGCGGCCCGACATCGTCGACGGGCCGGGGAAGTTGGTGCGCACGCAGGGCGGGAGTGGTCGCGTTCGGCAGTGAACAGGAGCGGGAGCGTGAGCCGGGGGAGCGTGCGCGCGAGGACGATGGCAGACGCGTGGCCCTGCGGTCAAGAAATGTCTGCGGTGGTTCGGCCGACCCGCGGATGGAATCACGACTCCGACGACGGCTCGCTCGCGGTCTCGATGATCGCGTGGTCGGTGGACGCGAGCTCGAGCGCGTGTTCGTGCTCGAGCTCGTGCTCCTGCACGTCCGGTGCCTGGCCTCGTTCCGCACGGCAGCGCGCGCACATGCGATCGAACGGCTGGTCGCCGTCGTTCGCCGGTGCGATCGACATGCCGGCGATCCAGTACCAGACGCCGTCGCATCCGATCACGACGCACGGCATGACCTCGGCCCCCTCGGGCGCGACCTCGGTGCCGTCGGCTCGCAGCGCGTCCAGTGCCGCGGCGCCGCTCATGCAGGCGTCGCACAGCCGCAGCGGATCCTCGAAGCGCCCGGCCAAGAAGGCCTGCAGCTGCGCACCCGTCTTGTAGGTCCACGTGCGATCACAGCCCGGCCGGCCGCACGGCACCTCGCGGTCGCCGTGCAGGCGGCAGAACTCCCGGCACACCTCGCACATGCGCTTGGGCAGCGGGGCTTCCACGTCCAGCTCGGTCGTGCCGAGCGCGGCCCAGGCCCGCAGCTGCGACTCGCGATCGATCGTCACCGTCCGCGTGCAGCCGTGCACCTTGCAGCTGCCTTCACGCTCGACGAGCATGGCGAGCCGCTGTCGGCACGGCTCGCACATGCGCGGCGGCGGATCGGCCGGGCTCTTCGCGCCCCGACGACGACGACGACGGCGGCGACCCTCGCCACCCTCGTCGCGATCGTCCGCGCGCCCGCGATCGAGCGGGGGCGCATGCCGGAGCCACGCGCGGTGCTTGAGCTGCGCGTCGCGGGACCACGTCCACGTGCGCTTGCAGCCGTCGACGCGACAGGCCACCTCGGCATCGGCGAGCTCGCGGTCTTCCTTCGTGCACGCGTCGCACGCCCGCGCGGGCGGTTCGAGATCGCTGACGCTGGCGGTCCGGGGGTTGCGCTGCAAGAGCGCGAGCTGAGCGCTCTTCGGCCACGTCCACGTGCGATCGCACCAGGGGTTGGAGCATCGCACCTCGCGATCGCCGGCGTTCTGCAGGACCGCGTGATGCAACGCGTAGTGCTCGGCACACATGCGGCGCGGCGGCGGCTGCCCGAACGCCTGGATCTGTTCGGCCGCGCTCCACGTCCACGTGCGATCGCAGCCGTCCATCTTGCACGGCACCTGACGATCGTCGATGTGGCTGAACAATCCCGCTGCGAGCGTCGCGAACGCCTTCGGGACCGGGGCCGGCGGCGGCGCGGCGATCGTCGGGGTCGACGGCCGCGGGCCCGCGGCCTCGCGCGCGTCGTCGCCGGCCGTGTCGCCGCCGTGACGTCCGCGGCCGCGTCGACGACGGCGCTTGCGAGGGGTGCGTTCCGCGGCCGGCGCCCCGTCGCCCGGCTCGGAGGACGGCGACTCGTGCTCGGCGTCGGATCCCGCGTCGGATGGAGTTCCGTCGGTCAAGGCCGCCGAGTATGGCCACGCAGGGGGCGCGAGTCCACCCTCGGAGAGCGCGGGATGATTTGCGGGCCTATACTGGTCGAGCACGGGAACGAGGGAGTCACACGATGGTCATCGAATTGCTCGTGGGTGGTGCGGTGGCCGCCGGCACCTGGTTCTACGCGAAGGCGAAACGCGCCAGCAACAAGCAGTCCGCGGCCGCCGCCGCGGTCACCGGTACGGGCTCCGCGGTCGCGACCGGCCTGACGATGATGCTCGTGTCGGCGTTCTGGCCGGTGTTCCTCGTCGGCGGCGCGGTCGCGGGTGGCTATTACTACGCGAAGAAGAAGGACCAACCGAAGGCCCTTCCGCCCTCGCACGAGTACTGACGCGTCAGCCGAACCAGACGATGAAGTAGTAGACGATCGGCGACACGAACAGGAGCGCGTCGATGCGGTCGAGCATCCCGCCGTGGCCCGGCAGGATCGAGCCCGAGTCCTTCACGCCGAAGGTGCGCTTGATCATCGATTCCACCAAGTCGCCGGCCTGACCACAGATGCTCGCGACGACGCCGAGCGCGACGGCGGGTCCGATCGCGAGCTCCGGCAGCGTCCACAGGGCGCCGATGCCCACGGTCGCGAGCACCGAGCCGATGACGCCGCCGACGCTGCCCTCCCACGTCTTCTTCGGGCTCACCGCGGGGTAGAGCTTGTGCTTGCCCCACATGCGGCCGAAGAAGTACGCGACGGTGTCCGCGAAGAACGCGGTGCACAGCGTGACGACGAGCCAGTGCGGCTTTCCGCTGCTCTTGAGCAGCGGCAGGTGCGACATCAGGAAGGGCACGTAGACGAGCCCGGACAAGGCGACCGCGAAGTGCTTGCCGGCGTTTTCCAACTGAGGCGCGCGCGCGAGCACACCGAGCGCGAGCGCGAGCGCGGAGGCGGCGAGCAGCGGCGGCCACACGGTGCCCGGGTCGAAGACCGAGGGCAGCACGACGATCGCGGTGCCGGCGATCGCCGCGACGGCGCGCAGGCCGAGCGCGCGGTCGTCGGGCGTGACCGGCAAGGCCATGCGCAGGTACTCGTCGAACGACACCGCCGACACCGCAGCCGCGAACACGACGACGCTCCACGGCGTGGGATCGAGCAGGATCGACACGAGCAGCGCCGGCACGAGGACGGCCGCAGTACCGAGCCGCTTGACGAGGTCGCCCACGAAAGCGCTCTCAGACGAGTCGCGAGCCGTCGCCCGCTGCCCGTGCGCGATCGGTTCGCACCTGATCGGAGGTCTGCCCGAAGCGGCGCTCGCGACCCGCGAAGTCGTGCAGCGCGGCCATGAGGTCCTCGCGCTCGAACTCGGGCCACTGCTTCTCCGTGAAGTAGAGCTCGGCGTAGGCCGTCTCCCACAGGAAGAAGTTGGAGATGCGGTGCTCGCCGCTCGTGCGCACGAGCAGGTCGAGCGGGGGCAGGATGCGCGCCGAGTCGAGGTACGACTCGACGGTCTCCACCGTGATCTCGGCGGGGTCGATGCGCCCGGCGATCGCGGCACGACACATCTCGCGCACGGCCTTCGTCAGCATCTCGCGGCCGCCGTACGACAGCGCGAGGCACAGCGTCATCTCGGTGTTGGTGGCCGACGCCGCCATGAGATCGGTGAGCGGCTCGCGGACGTAGGGCGGCAATCGATCGGGCTCGCCGACGGCGACGAGGCGGATGCCGTTGTCGAGGATCTCGGCGCGCTCCTGCACGAGGTAGCGGCGCAGGAGCTCCATGAGGTGGAAGACCTCTTCGTGGGGGCGGTCCCAGTTCTGGCTCGAGAACGCGAAGAGCGTGAGCGCCTCGATCCCGATCTTGCGCGCCGCTCGCACGACGGTGCGGACCGAGTCGGCGCCCTTCTCGTGGCCCTCCTCGCGGGGCAGCCCGCGGGCGCGAGCCCACCGGCCGTTGCCATCCATGATGATGCCGACGTGGCGCGGCAGGCGGTCCCGAGGCGGCGGATCGACCATCGACGTTCCGAGCGGCACGAGGTCCGCTGCGGGGTTGTACTTACCATCCGGGCGCCCCCCGCGGAAGGCCTGCAACGCGCGGTCGGCCCGCGAACGGCCGCGAATGGTTCCGTCGCCGCGCTCATCGGCGGCTCGCCGACCTCGTCGTCGGAAATGAGTCGTCTGCACGGCAGGTTGGCCACGAGACCGGGGCAGCGCGCGGAGGGAGGCGCTATCCTGGGGCGGGAGTGATCGGATGTCCGTCGCGCCGCCTCCGCGGCGCGCCGAAACGGTCCAACGCACCCGGCGCACTTGTCCCCACGGTCGCATTCGCGACCTGAAAGACCTCTCCTTCCACCGGGAGCCCACGATCGATGGCCAACACCGACGAACTCGACTCATACCTCATCAAGATGGGACTGCCCTACGAGCAAGTCGGGGACGGCACCTGGGTGGTCCGCCCCGACAGTGCGAGACACGCCCAGATCGGCGTGCAGATCGACGAGCCGATCGTCCTCTTCTCGATCCAGATGTTCAAAGTCGAGCCTGCCCTGGTGCGGCGCGAGGAGCTGTACCGCACGCTCCTGGAGCTGAATGCCGAGCTGCTCCATAGCTGCTACGCCTTGCAGGGCGATCAGATCGTGCTGTCCGGCGCGCAGCAGCTCGAGAACCTCGACTTCAACGAGTTCCAGGCCGTCGTCGAAGACATGAGCATGGCGCTCGACAACCACTACGACAAGATCGCACCCTGGCTGGACCAGGGTCGCGTCGCCACGAAGGTCATCGGCGCCGAGGGGAGCACATAAGCATGGGTCTGTTCTCGAGACTGGGCACGCTGATCCGCTCGAACATCAACGAGCTGATCAACAAGGCGGAGGATCCAGAAAAGATGCTCAACCAGGTGCTGGTCGACATGAAGACCCAGCTGGTCGAGGCGAAGAAGCAGGTCGCCGTCGCGATCGCCGACGAGAAGCGGCTGAAGAAGCAGTACGAGATGGAGGCCGCGAAGGCCCTCGAGTGGGAGAAGAAGGCGATGCTGGCCGTGAAGGCCGGCGACGACAACCTCGCGAAGGCCGCGCTCGCGCGCAAGGCCGAGCACGAAGAGGTGGCCGAGACGCTCCGTCAGCAGTGGGAGGCCCAGAAGGCGTCGGTCGAGCAGCTCAAGATGGCGCTGCGCGGCCTCGATGCAAAGATCGAAGAGGCGAAGCGCAAGCGCAACATCCTCGTGTCGCGTCAGAAGCGGGCCGAGGCGCAGCGCACGATCAACGAGACGCTCACGAACATCAACTCGACGTCGGCGTTCGACACGTTCGAGCGCATGACGGATCGCGTCACGCAGATCGAGGCGGAGGCCGAGGCCACCGCGGAGCTCGGTGGCGCGCTGCCTGAGGCGTCGCTCGATGCCCAGTTCAAGGCGCTCGCGGCCAGCAGCGTCGACGACGAGCTGGCGGCCCTCAAGAAGAAGATGGCGCTGCAGGCGGCCGAAGCCGAGCGCAAGGCGCTGGGCGGGACCGTCGAGCCGCCCAAGACGTCGGCGGCCAACGGCAGCCCCAAGCCGGAAGACAAGAGCGAGGACGAGATCCTCGACGACACGAAGGCCGCCGAGATCGACGCTCAGCTCGAAGAGCTGAAGAAGAAGCTCAGCGCGCAGTAGGCCTTCGCGCCCGTGCGACGCCGCGGAATTCGCCCTCGAAGCGAACCGCGGCGTTTCTCGTTGGTTCGCGTCAGCTCGCGTCGGCGATGCACTGCAAGACGTCTTCGTCGCCGATGAAGGCGTCGTCGCAGTCCTGTACGAGGCCGATCGCGTCCACGGGCGAGCCCGAGGCCGCGTAGACGCAGGCGAGGACGTCCTCGTCGCCGATGACGGCGTCGGCGCACGCCGCGGGCAGTGCCGATGCATCCCACGATGCGTAGGAGGTGTCGGCGACGCAGGCGAGGACGTCCTCGTCGCCGATGACGGCGTCGGCGCACGCCGTGGGCACGCTGCTCGCGTCCCAGGCCGGGCCCGCACCGGATGCGATGCAGGCGAGGACGTCCTCGTCGCCGATGACGGCGTCGGCACACGCGTTCACGAGCGCGACGGGGTTCACCGCGTCGCCCGCGGTCCCGATGCACGTCTCGACGTCGCTCGATCCGATCACCGCCGCGTCGCAGGCGTCCACCACCGAGTCGCCGCCGTCGTCTGCCGCGTCGTCCGTTGCATCATCGGCCGCATCGTCCGCGGCGTCGTCTGCCGCGTCGCCGGCATCGTCGTCGGCATCGTCCGCCGCGTCGTCTGCCGCGTCGTCCGCCGCGTCGTCCGCCGCGTCGTCTGCCGCGTCGTCTGCCGCGTCGTCTGCCGCGTCGTCGTCCGCGGCATCGTCCGCGCCGTCGTCGTCGGAGCCGCCGTCGGCCCCGTCGTCGGTCGAGTCGTCCGAGCTCTCGCACGCGATCGCGAGCGGCGCGGCGAGACAGAGCCATGCGAGGTGCAGACGAATGCGTGCAAGCCGGTGCATCGTGTTTCCTTCTCGACCCTCCACGACGCGGGCTGCCGCCCGACCGTCGCGCGGTTTCTTGATGGAGCGTCTGTTCTCGCGTTCAGGCGGGTCGAAACGCCGGGTGCGGAGCGCTCACGCGGCCCCGAAACGTCGAATGCCGGCTCTCAGGCGGGTCGAAACGCCGCGACCCCCGCTCAGGACCGTCGAAACGTCGGGCGACAGGGCTCAGGCGCGTCGAAACGTCCGGCGCGCGACCTCTGGACGGCTCTGAGCCGCTCGGAGGACCCGAAGTGTGCGTTCGGCGACGTTCGGGTGACTCGAGTCGCTCCGCGGCGGCGGCGTGAACGATCCTCGCCGCGGCCGTCGCCTCGGCGGGCGGGCGAGTCGCCGGGATCGCTGCACTTTCACGATGCGGCACCGACGCGGGGGTGCAGGCGCCGCCGGGTGGCGCAGACCGTGGGCATGACACGCCCACCTTCGGTCCTCTTCGCGCTCGGCGTCGTCACCCTCGCGTGTGCGCCGCGCGAAGCTCCGACGACGTCACCGACCACCGACGACGATGCCCAGCCGCCCGAGGTGCGCACCGAGTTCGTGGCCGACGTCGAGGACGACAGCATCCCGAACGCGACGGAGACGACCGACGACGCGCCGCCGAAACCGGAGCCCGACGCGCCGAAGCCGGACACGCAATCACCACCGCCGGAGCAGGAGAGCACCGCGCCGAGCCCCGACGGCACACAGCCCGAGGCCGGCGCACCGCCACCGACCGCGTCGAAGGGCTGATCCTCTACACCGCGTGCGCGCGCGGACGCGCTTCCTTCACGCGCCACGTCGGGTTCGCGCGCCGCCAGCCGCCGAAGTCCTGCTCGAGCGCACCGGCCACCGCGATCGTCAGCGCATCGGCGCCGCGGCGACCGATCACCTGCACGGACAGCGGCAGTCCCTCGGCGTCGAAGCCGAGCGGCACCACCGTCGACGGGAACTCGAGCACGTTGAAGAGGCCGGTGCACACGAAGTCGAACGGCCGCAGCATCGGCCGGTAGTGCCGCGGCGCGGGGCTGCTGTACGGCGGATGCAGCAGCACGCCGTGGGGCCCCAGCACGTCCTCGAGCTCGGCCTGCAGCGCCTTGCCGTCGGCGACCGCCCTCTCCACCTGGCCCGGCATGCGCGCCGCGAGCTGCTCGAGCCCGACGATGACGAGTGCCGGCAGTGTGTGGTGCGAGCGGCCGAGTGCGAGCCGCACGAGCTCGCGCACCGGCGAGATCGCGCGACCGTTGCCGAGGATCTCCGCGTACGACGGTCCGCCCGCGCTCGCCATCATCGCGCTCCAGATCATGAACGCGCGCTTCATCTTCGCCGCGTCGAGCTCGCGGATCGTCGCGCCGCGCTCGCGCAGCGCCGCAGCAGCGTCGTGCACCGCCTTGCGATTCGCCGCGCTCACGCGCGTGCTGCCGTTGGTCTCGAGCGGATGCACCACGAGCGAGCGCACGTCGATGCGCGCCGGATCGTCGAGCTCGAACGGCCTCACAACCTCGTCGACGCCGTCGGGGCCCGCGAGCACGCGCAGGATCGGCATCACGTCCTCCACGCGCCGCGTGAGCGGCCCGCACACGAGGTACGCCGACAGCTCGCCGTGTGCCTGCGGCCAGAAGCCGGTGTTCGGCACGAGACGTCCGCTCGGCTTGTGCCCGACCGTGCCGCAGAAGGCCGCGGGGATGCGGATCGATCCGCCCACGTCCGCACCGAGCCCGAATGCGACCCCGCTCGTCGCGACGATCGCTCCCTCGCCGCCGCTCGATCCACCGGCCGATCGCGCGGGATCCCACGGGTTCACCGTGCGCCCGTACACGTCGTTGTACGTCTCGAGCCACAGCCCACCCTCGGGCACGTTCGTGATCCCCACGAGGATCGCACCCGCGCGGTCGAGTCGGCGCACGGTCTCGGCGTCCTCGTCGGCCTTCACGTCGCGGCGCGACCAGATGCCGGCCGACAACGGCATGCCCTTCGCCTTGATGTACTCCTTGGTCGTGTAGGGCAGGCCGAGCAACGGCGGCAGCGTCGACGCATCGCTCGTGCGCATCACGAGCGCCTCGGCGGCCTTCGCCTCCGCCCGCGCGAGCTCGAAGCGTTGGGCGATGACGGCGTTGAGCGCGGGGTTCACCGCCTGGATGCGCTCGATGTGCGCGTCGACGACCTCGCGCGGCGACACCCTGCGCTCGCGGATCCACCGCGCCAGCGTCATCGCTGACACGTCGAAGAGCTCGCTCGCCTCACCCATGGGGACGGGACTGTACCGCCCCGCCGTGGGACGGGGATCGCGATTCGTCACGAGCTCGTCACACGCGGGAACCCAGGGCCCCCGCCCGCGCGTAACGAGGGGCGTGCGGTTCGGGTTGCGCCATCGCCTCCTCCTGCTCGCGCTGCTCGCCGTCGGCGTCTTCGTGCAGTGCCGGCCGGCCCCGCGCGCTCCCGCGCCGCCCCCCGCCGGCACGCCGACCCTGCGCGTGATGACGTTCAACGTGAACTTCGGAGTGTCCACGGCGCCGGAGAACGTCGCCGCGATCCGCGACAGCGGCGTCGACGTCGTGCTCTTGCAGGAGACCACCGACGACACGGAGGCGGTCTTCCGCCGCGAGCTCGCCGAGCTCTACCCACACATGCGCTTCCGCGAGTGCTGTCGCGCGGGCGGGCTCGGCATCCTGTCGCGCCACCCGATCGTCGAGGCCCAGTGGATCGACTCGCAGCTCGGATGGTTCCCCGCGTGGCGCTTCGTCGTCGATGCGCCGATCGGCGAGGTGCAGCTGCTCGACGTGCACCTGCGCCCGCCCGTGTCGGACTCCGGCAGCTGGGTCGCCGGCTACGTATCGACCGGCCCGTTCCGCCGCCGGGAGATCGAGGCGTTCTGGCCCGACGTGCGCGACGATCTGCCCACGATCGTTGCGGGCGACTTCAACGAGAACGAGCGCGGCGACGCGATCGACTTCCTCGAGGCGCGCGGCTTCACGAGCGTGTTGCCGCAGTTCGAGGAGAGCGCGACGACGTGGGAGTGGCCGCTGCCGCTCGCGACGCTGCGCGCCCGCCTCGATCACATCATGGTCGGCCCGGGCCTCGAAGCCCACGCGGCGGCCGTGATCGAAGCGGGCCGCTCCGATCACTTCCCGGTCGTCGCCGAGCTCTCCGCGCCGTGACGATCACATCGGCATGCCGCAGAGCGGCGGCGTGACGACGCCGGTCGTCGTGTCGACGTCGGCGGGCAGGCACACCTCGCCGGCTGCCATGTCGCAGTCGGCATCGACCTCGCAGTCGCCGCACACGCCGACCATCAGGAGGTCCATGATGTTGATCGCCGCGCACAGGCCCGACATGCACGCCTGGTCGCCCATGCCCGCGTAGTCGCAGCCCTCGCCGTTCGGCACCGTGCCGGGGTCGACGCACACCTTCTGGCCCGACACGTTGAGCACGTCGTACTGCGGCGAGCACAGCTGTCCGTCCATGCACTCCGAGTCCATCGTGCACTCGCTGCACGTCATCGCCTCGAGGATGCCGGGCACGCTGATGATCGAGGCGCACACGAGGCCGTCCATGCAGACGTCGCTCGTCATGCAGCCCTCGCCGGGCCCGCCGTCGTTGCACACCGCGCCGACGGGCGGCATCACGATCGGGTTGGGCAGGCTGCAGCCGCCGCCGCCGGGACAGTCGGCGTCGACGAGGCACTCGCCACACACGCCGCCGAGGAACTGCACCACGAAGCAGTAGCCGGAGATGCACTCCTCGTTCTCGCTGCACGTCGATCCGTTCGGCTGCGGCTCCGTGGGTCCGTCGTCCGTGCCGCTGTCCGTGCCGGGCCCGTCGTCGGCGCTCGTGTCCCCGGTGTCGCCGGCGGTCATCGACGCGCCCGTCATCGTCTGGCCGGTCATGCTCGCGGAGGCGGAGTCGTCCGCTCCGTCGGAGCCGGAGTCGTCGCCCACCGACGGATCGGTCGCCGATGCCGTGTCGTTGTCCTCGCCGTCGCTTGCACACGACGCGAGAACGAGCCCCGCACAGATCACACGCAAAATCGAATCGAAGCGCATGGGTCCACCCGTTCCTGTCCGCCCCCGCGGGCGCCGCCATCCTACGCGGTTTCGGCAAGCCCGACCGTGAGCGAACTCCGACCGTCAGCGCACGGAACGCGACGCGGAGGGCCGCTCGCGCGTACCGACGGGGTGTGTCCCTCCGCGATTGGGTGCGTCGATCGAGACTGCTAGCATTCGCACGATGCGGTTCCGAGACCCGCGCCCGCGCGCTGCGATGCTCGTAGCGGCGCTCACCGGCTTCTTCGCGTGGAGCGACGACGCCGCGGCGGCCGACGACGAACGAGGTCGTCCGTGGGCGCGCGGCACGTGGATGGTCGGCGGCGGTCCGGGGTTCGGGTGGGGCAGCGACGTGTTCCAGCTGCACCTCGGCGTCGGGGGTCGCTACTTCGTCGTCAACGGCTTCGCCCTGGGGCTCACGCTCGACGACACGATCCTCATCTACTCGAGCTCGCTCAAGGACGACTTCCCCGGGATCCAGAAGCGACTCCCCACCAACGTCTTCCGGCTCGTCCCGATCGCGCAGTACGTCTTCTTCCGCAACAAGTGGTTCTCGCCGTACGTGCTCGCGGGCGTCGGGCCTGCGTTCATGAATCACGGCAGCGGCACGCACGGCTACTGGCGAGCGAGCCCCGGCGCGTACATCGGGCTCGGCAACTCGGGCGTGTTCCTCGACATCGGCGTGCAGTTCGACGGCATGTTCCCCATCGATCGATGCAACGACGCGATCACCGACGAGGTCACGGGGATCTATCCCGGTGGGCTGTGCTCGTTCGGATGGGGGCCGCGCATCGGCATCGTCGGTGCGTTCGGCGGCAAGAAGCCGCGCGAGCCCGGCAGCGGTCGCAAGCAGAAGCAGCCGCCGCCGCCCGCGAATCCGATGCCTGCGACGACGCCCCCACCGGCCACGCCGCCGCCGGCCGAGCCCACGCCGGTCGAGCCGGAGCCGACCGAGCCGACCGAAGCGACGCCCGTGGAGCCCGTGCCGAGCGAGCCGCCGCCGCCCGGCTCCGAGGTCGCGCCGCCGCCCGGTCCCGCGCCGAGCGAGCCCCCGCCGCCGTCGGGCACCGCACCGGCCCCGAGCCCGACGACGCCCGAGCCCACGTCGCCGCCGATGCGTCCACCCTTGGGCCGCTGACCCGACGCCGACGCGCGCGCGCACCGTGCTCGCGGCCCCGCCCCGCGCGGCATGACGGCGAACGAACCCCGTCCGCCGGCCGTCTCGCCCGGTTTCTTCCCCTCGCTCGCGCGGGTGCGCTACGCCATTCCAACCCCCGTGCGACGCGCCCCGACCATTGCATGGCTCGCCGCGATCGCGGCGTCGTGCGACGCCGACGGCGAGGCCGCGCTCGATCGCGCGAGCGAGGCCCCGAACGCGCAGCTCGAGTACGAGAGCCCGACCGCGGGCGAGGAGCCCGAGCCGCCCGCGCCGACGCCGTCGATCGCCGCGACGCCGAAGCAAGACGTCGCACCGCCCCGCGAGCCGATCGCCGTGCGCATCGCGAGACAGATGTTGGTGCTGCGCACCGCGCCCGATCCCGACGCGCCACTGCGCGGTCGCATCCCGCTCGGCGAGGCGTTCGAGGTGTTCGCGTGGGTGCCGGGGGCGTCGTCGTCGGTGCCGTGCGGCGGCAAGGGCTGGGCCGATCTCGGCGACGGCGCGTTCGCCTGCCTCGAGCCCTCGCGTCGCGCGGTCGACGTGCAGCCGCGCGCGCTGCCCGAGATGCGCGACGGCGATCTCGCCCCGTTCTTCTATGCCCACGTGAAGGCCGGGCAGCCGGCGCGCAGGTGGAAGAACCTCGCCTCGCTGCGCGCGGGCGAGCCCCACATGGACGCGCTCGAGCCCGAGCACGACTACGCGTTCGTCACGCGGCGCCGCATCGACGGGCAGCTCGTGCTCATCGACGACAAGGATCGCGTGGTGCTCGAGTCGGAGGTGTCGCGCTATCGCCCCAGCCGCTTCGAAGGGCGCGACCTCCTCGCGCATCCGGTGCCCGAGGGGAAGTTGCTCGCATGGACGGCGAGCTGGCCGGAGACGAACGTCGTCGCCACCGCGTCCGACACTGCAGCGCTCGCGCGCGCGCTGGATTACCAGGAAGAGATCCTCGTGGCGCCCACGGCGGTGCGCAACGACGAGGGCGTGTGGTTCGAGGTCGACGGCGGGGGCTTCGTCGCCGCGCGCGACATCCGACGCTGGGTGCCCGCGCCGCCGCCCGCCGACATTGCGGACGACGAGCTGTGGATCGACGTCGAGCTCGACAGTCAGACGCTCACGGTCACGCGCGGGTCGGTGCCGGAGTTCGCGACGCTCGTGTCCACCGGCTTCAAGGGCCCGACCCCGAAGGGCATCTTCCGCATCTCGATGAAGCACACGCTGGGACAGATGCGCTCGCGGCCCGACTCCGACGAGCCGTACAACGTCGAGGCCGTGCCGTTCATCCAGTACTTCACCGGCAACTTCGCGCTGCACGGCGCGTTCTGGCACTACCGGTTCGGGCACAAGATCAGCCACGGCTGCGTGAACCTGGCGCCGAAGGATGCGCGTCGGATCTTCGGGCTCACCACGCCGCACGTCCGGCGCGGATGGCAGTCGAGCTACGAGAGCGAGTCCCATCTGGGCACCACGGTGCGCGTGCGCAAGGGCGACGAGCCCGTGGTCGACAAGCGCACCGCCGTTCAGCCGCTCGAGGGTTAGCGCGCGGCCTCGCCAAGTCGCGCCCGTTCGTGCACCCTGAGAGGGTGGGTGGTCGCGGCCAGAGAGCGCTCGCCATCGCGCTGGGAGCGATCGCCGCCGGGTGTGGTCGCGGCCCTTTCGCGGTGTTCCCCCCCGGTCCGTGCGACGGCGAGGACGCGCTGTGCACGTCGAGCTCGGCGTTGCAGCGCGCGGTCGACATCCTCTTCGTGATCGACAACTCGGGCTCGATGGGTGACGAGCAGGGTCTGCTCGCCAGCAACTTCCCGGCGTTCGTCGACGTGCTCGAGAGCCAGCCGTTCGGCGCGAGCTATCGCATCGGCATCACCACCACCGACGCCTACGGCGAGCTGCGGGTGACGAGCTGTCGCGAGCGAATCGAGGAGTTCGTGTACTTCGACCCGGGCGAGTCGGACCTGCCGGACGACGACGTGATCATCGACGAGAGCGTCGATGGTTGCCTTGCGACGTGCGAGTACGACGTGGTGTCCACCGTGCCGACGTCGAACCCCACCGACGACGAGACGATCGCGCGCCCGTGGATCGAGAAGGAAGGCGACGTCACGAACCTCGCCGACGGCCTCGCGATCGGCGAGGCCCTGCGGTGCGCCGGTCCCCAGGGACTGCACGGCTCGGGCTTCGAGGCGCCGCTCGAAGCGATGCACCAGGTGTTCGGCAGCGCGGGCAGCTCGCAGGGCTTCCTGCGCGACGAGGCGTTGCTGGCGGTCGTCTTCGTCACCGACGAGACGGACTGCTCGGCGTCGTACGACAACCAGTCGATGATGTTCGACCGCACGATCGCGAGCGCGCTGTGGTCCGACCCCAACGCGAGCTCGCCGACCTCCGCCGTGTGCTGGAACGCGGGCACCGAGTGCGAGGGCGGGCCGGGCGTCTACGACGACTGCGTCGCGCTCGACAAGGGCTGGGACGGCGAGCCGACCGAGCCCGACGACGCGGTCCTGTTCCCGGTGTCGCGCTACGTCGAGTCGCTGCGCGACACGGCGCAGGCGAAGGCTGCGCGCGGCGGCACGGCGCAGGTGCTCGTCGCGGTGATCGGCGGCGTGCCGCTCGACTATCCCGAGACCGGCGCGATGCTCTTCCAGGACTCCGACATGCCGGACTTCAATCTCGAGTACGGCATCGGGCCCGGCTGCGGTCGCGGCACCGAGGGCGTCCACAGCCCGCCGGGCATCCCCCCGGTTCGACTGCGCGACTTCGCCGAGCAGTTCACCACCGAGGATCGCAACCTCTTCTCGATCTGCTCGCCCGACTACACGCCGGCGCTCGAGCAGATGGTCGACGCGCTCGAGACGCTGTCGGTGCGCACGTGCGTGCCGGGTTGCGTGGAGGACCAGGATCCCGACGAAGACGGGCTGCAGGCGCGCTGCGACGTGACCGAGCGCGACACCGAGGGCAACGACCTCGGTGAAGTGCCGCACTGCATCCCGCTCGGTGACGACTGGGCGTTCCCCAGCACGAGCCCGGAGCTGTGCTATCGCGCGCTCGTGGATCACGACGGATCGACGAGCTGGAAGTACGACGACATGTCCGCGCAGTGCATCACGCAGGGCGGCAACCTCGAGATCGTCGTGGAGCGGCCCGACGGGGTCACCGAGATGCCGGGGCGCGAGGTGCAGGTGGAGTGCGCGCTCGAGCGGCCGATCGGCGAGATGTGCGACGACGACAGCCCGTGATCACGCCGGTGCGAGCGGCAGCTCGCGGTGGATCGTGACGCCGGCGGCGTCGAGCACGGCCTGGTCTCCGCACACGATCTCGACCGAGCGCGGGATCTGGATCTTGCGCGCCTTCAGCGTCAGAGCGGCCGCCGTCGCATCGCTCGCGACCAGCGCGACGAGCCACTTCTCGCCGCCCATCTCGACCTCGAGCAGCCGCGCGCCATCGAGGCCGTCGACGCCGCGGATCGCCTTGCGCAGCTTGGGGTAGTCCTCGGCGTCGTCCCACTTCGCGCGATGCAACAGCACGGCCATGCGGGTCTGGCACTGCGCGTTCACGGCGGTCGGCCACTTCACGAAGCCTTGTGGGATCGGACCGTCGTGCACCTCGCCGCAGCGCAGTGGGTGGGCGACGGGCCGCGAGTGCAAGACGACTCGGTACGCGCGCGCCGGGCCCTTCTTGCCGTGGCGCCGCATCCAGTAGTGCCCCTCGGCCCAGATGTCGTCGGGTCCCTTCGCGACGAGCGAGTCGATCGCGACGTCCTTGCCGGCGGAGAACGCGGACGGTGGGATCGCGATCTCGCTCCATCCGTCGGCCCCGCGCCGGAACAAACGCGCGCCGCTGCGCTGGTCGTACTTCGCCGTGCCGCCGCGACGGATCCACGGCGTGCCGTGCTCGACACCGACGAGCTCCTCGACGTTGCCGCTGCCCGGGAGATCCTCGCTCGTCCACTCGTCCTTCGTGCGCCGGTGCAAGCGATTGCCGACCACGACCCAGGCCACACCATCGCGATCGACGGCGAGCAGCGCCGCGGGCCCCTTGTCCGGCAGTGCGATCGGCGTCCAGTCGTTCCCCTGGCCGTGCAGCAGGTTCGCGGAGCGCTCGCCCGAGACGAGCGCGAAGAAGCCCCGCTCGCCGGCATCGGCCACGGCGACGACGAATCCACCGCTCACACGCGTCGTCTTGCCGTCGAGGTCGCCCTTCGGCCAGTGCGTGATCCAGTCGCTCTCGCGGTTCTCGTCGCTGCAGTGCCAGCCGGCCACGACGTCGCCGGCCTCGCGCACGACGTACGCGTGCACGGTCGCCTCCTTGCAGCCCGCCTTCGCCCGCGCGGCGGTGAGCTTGGGTCCCTTCGGCTTGCCGCGCACCACGGCGAACTTCGTCTCGCCCCAACCACGCGCGTTGCTCACCGCGAGGATCGAGCGGTCGTACCAGGCGTGCACGCGATCGAGCGGAGGCCCGCCGTCGTAGGATCCCTTCTGCGGCTTGCCGAACGGATCCACCGGCAGCCATTGATCGCCGTCGAGGCGCGCGAGGTCGCTGCTGCCCGTGTCGCGGTAGCCGACCTCGAGCTCCGCGAAGAGCTGACCCGGCCAGCGGCCGGAGAAGCCGGAGATCGAGAACACGCCGAGCTCGGGCGCGACGGCGTCGTCGACGAGGTAGGGGAGTCGCTCGGCGATCGTCCCGTCGTCCGCCACGCGGACGGCGAGGAGGTCGGTGCGCGCGGTCTTCTGCGCGATCGGGGGGCCTCCACCGTTGAACGCGCCGCCGTACGCGACGAACGTGGCGTCGTCGACGACCGAGACGTTCATGTACTCGCAGCGGCCGTCGATCGCGACGTGCATCGCTTCGGGCGGTGGCTCGGACCTCGCGGGTGGCTCCGCCTCGACAGGCCGCGCGGCCGCGGCCGCCTCGGTGGGCTTCGCGGCCGCCTCCGCGACCTCGGCCTCGCCGCCGCTCGGCGGTGTGGTCGTGGCCTCGTCGACGCACGCGATCGCGACGAGCGCGAGCAACAGGGACGGCTTGGAATCCTTCATGGAGCTCTCTCCTGCGGGGCCAGTGCCCCGGACACGACGATGGTTTCACCGGCGATCGCGGCATCGTCGGCATGGCCCGCGAAGTCCACGCGCTGGTGGATCACGCGCCAGCGGATCTCGAGCGCGTTTGCATCCGGTCCGAGATCGAGCACGACGTCGACGGCCCCGCCGTCGTGTGCGTGCGCACCGACGCGATCGTCCTCCACGATCGTGCGCATGCCCGCGCGCGTGTCGGTGAAGCGGCGGCCGAGCGCGCGCGCATCGTCGGCGAGCAGGTCGCCGTCGCCGTCGTACGCCTCCGCGACCACGAGCAATCGACGGAACAGATCGCCGGTGGGGAATGCGTGCCCGATCTCGCCGGGCACGAGTCGGATGCGCACACGCTCGGCGTCGACGCGCTCGGCGTGGGCGATCACCGCGGCGCGCAGCATCTCGGGCTCGCGCGACGCCGCGAACGCGTGATCCGTGTGGCGGTCGCGGCCCTCGCCGCGCTCACGCATGTGGCAGTCGCCGCACGCTCGGTCCGCGAAGCGCGAGCGCGCGTGCTCGCTCACCGTCGACTGCATCGCGAGGCCGGGCCGCGACGCGAAGTCGAACTCGTGGCAGCTCGCACAGCCCGCGACCTGCACGAAGTCCGCGCTCGCGCGCACGGCATGCTCCGCGCGGCCGCTCGCGTGGCGCGCGAGCACGGCTCCGTCCGAGCCGTGCGGTACGTGGCACGTGACGCACCCGACGCCCGTGTCGGCGGCGGCCGCCGACACCTCCGCGCGCGGATCGGCCTCGGGCGCGTGGCACGACTGACAGAACGCGGTGGGCTCGCGTCGGAACGCGCGTGTGAAGTCGGCGTCCGCGAACGCGGTGCGGTGCTGCGAGCCGCGCCACTCCTCGGCGATCACCGGATGGCAGCGGGCGCACGCCTCGTTCGCGGCGAGGCGACCCGCGGCCGGCTCGCCCTGCGGGGGAGACGGCATGACGCTCGCGGGCTCCACGAGCGCCGGCTCGCTCGCGGGCCGCTCGTCGGCGACCGCGGCGGTGCAAGCCGACAGCAGCCATGCGCCCTGGAGGAAGCGACGACGCATCGGGCCCCAGGATACGCTCGGCCGCGCCTGCACCTTCCAAGTCCGGCGAGAACGCCGGACTACGTGTGCTCGCGCGTGGCGGAGAAGCGGACGTCCGGGAAGCGCTCTTCCACCTTCGCGAGATTCCACTTGTTGGGTGCGAGATAGGCGAGGTCGCCGTGCGCATCGACGGCGAGGTTGAGGTCGTTCTTGCGCGTGAACTGTTCCATGATCTTGCGCACCTCCTCCGCCGTCTTGCCTTCGGTGCGCGGCGTGATCCACCGCGCGGTCGTGAATTCCACGGATTCGTAGTCGGCCTCGACCTGGTACTCGTGGAGGAGCCGGTGTTTCATCACGTCGAGCTGCAGCTGCCCGACGACGCCCACGACGTACTCGGCGCCCATCATCATCTTGAACACCTGGATCGCGCCCTCCTCGGCGAGCTGTTCCAGGCCCTTGCCGAGCGCCTTCGCGCGCAGCGGGCTCTTGAGCAGCACGCGGCGGAAGATCTCCGGAGCGAAGCTCGGGATGCCCGTGAAGCGCAAGAGCTCGCCCTCGGTGAACGTGTCGCCGATCTTGATGGTGCCGTGGTTCGGCAGCCCGATGATGTCGCCCGCGAACGCCTCCTCCACGATCTCGCGGTTCGCCGCGAAGAACGTAGTGGCGTTGCCGAGCCCCACCTCGCGCCCGAGGCGACAATGGTACGCGCGCATGCCCCGGACGAACTTGCCCGAGCAGATCCGCAGGAACGCCATGCGATCGCGGTGCTTGGGATCCATGTTCGCCTGGATCTTGAACACGAAGCCCGCGAACGTCGGGTCCGTGGGATCGACCGCGCGCGTCGGCACGGCCTCGCCGGGCGCGGGTGGATGCACGGCCGCATCGCCCGTCACCGCGGTGCGGGGCTGGGGCGCGGGCGACATGCGCAGGAATGCCTCCAGCAGCTCGCGCACGCCGAAGTTGTTCATCGCGGAGCCGAAGAGCAGCGGGCTCTGTCGTCCGTGCAGGAACTCCTCCTCGTCGTACTGCGGCGCCGCACCGGCGAGCAGCTCGAGCTCCATGCGCAGCTCGTCGGCCTGGTCGCCGAGCAGCTCGTCGAGCTTCGGGTCGTCGGGTCCGGACACCGGAATGCCCGCATCCGGCCACTCGTCGCCCTTGTGGCTGTCGGCGTAGCGGAACAGGTGCAACTGGCGATGAACGATGTCGTACACGCCCTTGAACCGCTTGCCCATGCCGATGGGCCACGTGAGCGGCACGCACTTGATCGCGAGCTTCGCCTCCACGTCGTCGAGCAGCTCGATGGGCGAGCGGCACTCGCGATCGAACTTGTTCACGAACGTGACGACCGGCGTGTCGCGCAGCCGGCAGATCTCGATGAGCTTCTCCGTGCGGGCCTCGACACCCTTCGCGCCGTCGATCACCATGAGGGCGGCGTCGACCGCCGTGAGCACGCGGTAGGTGTCCTCGCCGAAGTCCGCGTGGCCCGGTGTGTCGAGCAGATTGACCTCGAACGGTGCGACGTCGGCGTCCGACTCCGGCAGGCGATACTGGAACGACAACACGCTGGTCGTCACCGAGATGCCGCGTTCCTGCTCCATCGCCATCCAGTCGCTCACCGCATGCCGAGACGCTCGCCGTGCTCGCACGGCGCCGGCCACCTGGATCGCGCCGCCGAAAAAGAGCAGCTTCTCGGTGAGCGTGGTCTTGCCGGCGTCGGGGTGGCTGACGATCGCGAACGTCCGACGACGGGCGACTTCGGTGTCGATCATGGTGCCCACGGGTCTGGCGCGGCCGAGGATACGAGTGCGTGGCTCAGCTGTCTGCACGGGCCTGCCTCGCGGCCGTGTTGGGCGCGGCAGCGTGTGGATTCGACTCCATGACGGCGTGGGCGGGCACGGGTACGGGCACGGGCACGGGCACGGAGCAGGGTGTCCGGAAGAACGCTTCGCGTTCTTCCGCACCCTGCTAGGTCGACCAGAACACCTTCGCCACGCGCACGCTGCCGCGGTCGAGGACGACCGGGATCGCCTTCTTGCCGTTCGGCGTGCGCAGCTCGAGCATCGCGCGCACCGGCGCTGCGCCTTCGCTGCTGCCCGTGCGCGTGATCTCCACGAACACCGACTTCTTCACCTTGCGCATCGCGACCTCCTCGAAGCCGCCGCCCTCGCGGACCTGCAGCTTCAGGGGATGCACGGCCGACAGGCGCTGACCCGCGGCGTCGACGATCGCGACGTCGAGGTCGTCCTCGCCCGTCCACGACAGCGTGGCTCGCAGCTCGCCCTTGCCGACGAGCTCCGTGCTCGTCGTGGGGATCGGCCGCGCGAGCTCGAGCTCGGCGGACGACAGCGCGGCGAGCTGCACCTTCGCGCGTCCATGGGCCGCACGCAGCACCTCGCGTCCCTCGGTCGTGCGGCCGGCGCGATGCAGGCACGTCGCGAGCGCCGCGTGATGGGCCGCGTCGCTCGGGTCGATGCTCACGATGGCGCGGCGGTGCGAGCACGCGCGCCGCAGGTCGCCCTTGTTCGCGAAGCCGCGCGCCAACGCGTCGTGCTCGGACTTCGAGAACGGTCGCACCTCCAGCGCGCTCGCATAGGCGCGCAGCGCCAGCGGATCGCCCTGGGCAGCGAGCACGTCGGCGAGCGCGAGCAGGGCAGGGGCGTGATCGGGATCCGATTCGGCCCACTGGCGAGCGAACGCGAGCGCGTCGGCATGACCCACGCGCAGCGCCCCGCGGACGAGCGCCCCGTGCGACGAGCGACGCGACGGATCCACCGCCACCGCGCGGCGCAGCGTCTCGATCTGCGCGAGCGACTTGCCGCTCGGACCCGCGACCTGCTGGATGCGCAGCCGCGGCACGATGCGACGCGCGCGGCCGAACTCGCCCCAACCCCTCGACGATGCGCCTCGCTTCTCGAGCTCGTCGTGCCTCGTATCCGAGGACGGGCGCGGCGCGGTCGGCTTCTTCGCCGGCGGCGGCGGCGTGAAACCACCGCCCTTCGTCCCCGAGCCGAGATCACCGTCGTCGTCACCGATGCCGCGCAGCGGATCGTCCTCGGTCTCGAGGTCCGCCGACTTCCGCTTGTTGTCCTTCGGCGCCGCGTCGCGCTCCGCGAAGAAGCCGGGCTCTTCCTCCGTCTTCGGCTCCGCCGGCGGCGGCGCGGCCGGGAAATCCGGCGCCTGCTCGCGCTTGCCGCGAGCCTGCTCCGCACCGCCGATGTCGGCGTCGAGCGCCGCGTTCGGGACGGCGCCCGGTGCCGGCGGAACGGTCGGTGCCACCGGATCGGGCGCGGGCGCGTCGAAGGGCTTCTGCGACTTGTCCGCGACCTCGCCTTCGCCACTCACCGTGCCGCCGGGCACACCGCCCGCGATGCCGCCGGTGGTGGGCGTGCTGGTGCTCGCCGACGCGGATGCGGTCTCGGTGGGCTTCGTCTCGACGACGCCGTTCCACTTGTCCGTGTTCTTCGCGGTGCGCACGACGTTGAACTCGCGGTACATCGCGTCGTTCTCGAGCACGATGAGCGATGTGAACCGCGACAACACCGTGTAGTCCTTCGACAGCGCGATGATGTCGGACTGCGCGTCGAAGCCCTTCGAGCGCGTGAGGTCGGCGATCTCCATCGCGGCCCACGTGCGCGGCAGGTGGGCATTCTGGGCCGGCGTGCTGCCGTCGCGCTTGGCCGTGACGTCGACGGCGAAGCGCGCCTCGATCGGACCGTTCGGCCCCTCGGCCCGCACCACGACGTCGCCCTTCACGGGATGCGCCAGCTTGCCGGTGACCGTGACGCTCTCGCCGGGACGCAGCCCGCCGCCGTGCGAGTGGTGCACGGAGACCATGCCGTCGGGCGTCTCGACCCGCACGTTCTTCATCACCGGCACGGCCGCGCGCACGCGGAGCTCGCGGACGAGCTCGTCGAGATCGTCGCGGGCATCGGCCTGCACGATGTCGCCACCGGTGGCGTCCACCACGGCACCGAGCGCGACGAGGTCGGAGCGCGAGCCCAGCGCGATGGCCTGCACGCGCACGTCCGGCACCGATTGCTTCACGAGCGTCGCGAGCTTGTCGGGCGCGAGCTCGCCGGAGCTCGGCGCGCCGTCACCGAGGTAGACGACGACGCGACGGGCACCGTCGGGTGCCGCACCGCGCTCGAGCGCCTCCGCGGCCTCGATCACCATGCCGCCGAGGTCGCTGGCGCCCGCGAGATCCTGGTCCTCGAGGAAGCGCCGCACCGATTCCACCGACGCCGCGGCCGGCGGCTGAAGCCCGCCCGGCGTCTCGTCGCACGCGGCATCGCATGCGAGGACCGTGAAGCGATCGTTCTCGCCCATGCCGCCCGCGATCGCTTCCACGAGCCCGCGCGCGACGGTCCACAGCTCGGGCGACGTGCTGTGGCTGCGGTCGAGCACGAACGCGTAGTGGATCGGACGCTCGTCCTTCCCGAGGTCGACCTTCGGCTCGAGCGCCAGCATGAAGTACGCCTGGCCATCGCGATCGAGATGCGTGCTCGTGTGCACGGTCGTCTCGGTCTTCGGCACCGGGATGTCGAGGCCCAGGTCGAACGTGGGCACGAAGTTGCGGCTCTCGTTGTGGAACTCGATGCGATCGCCGGAGTCGCGCCGATCGAGCGCGAGCATCGGCGTCTCGATCTCGGCCAGCCGCTCGGCGTCGACCTCGTTCTTGTCCACGGTGACGCTGAACGAGAAGTTCTCGATCTGCGTGCCGCCGGCTCCGGTGCCGCCGAGCGGGAAGCGGTAGCGCACGTTGTCGCCGACGACGGGGAGCACCTGCGTGTACGACAGCCGCACGCGTCGATCGCCGTTGCCGGGGATCGGGAACACGCGCAGCTTGAACACGTTGCCGCGCTCCCACTCGAGCAGCGCCGGATCGCGCGGGATGGTGGCATCGACGATCTGCTGGAAGATCTGGCGGCCGCGCTGCTTCTCGACGATCTCGCCGTCCATCCACTTGTTGCCGACGAGCAGCGAGAGGCCGGAGATCGAGCCGTCGCCCGGCAGCGGGAAGCGGTAGATGCCCTCCAGCACCGCGGAGCGGTCGTTGAAGAACGCCTGCTCGATCTCGGTGTGCGCAATGCGGCCGGTGATGTCGACCTTCACACGCTGCTCGGTGAGCCGCACGAGCTGCTGTTTCTCGTTCTGCGATCCCGGCGCGCGCGCCGTGAGGCTGCCGATGCCGCGCGGCACCGTGTCCGCCATGATCGACGCCTGCTCGAACGTGCGTGACCACGACGTGTCCGTCAGCGGCTGCAGCGACAGCTCGGGTCGCGCCTCGCGTTCGGGCGCGAGCGGAGCCGTGACGCGCTCGCCCGCGCCGAGCTCCACCGTGCGTCCACTCGACTCGAGCACCGCGCGCCCGTGCACCACCGCGACGTTGCGGTTCGCACCCGCGTGCACGACCTGCACCTCGCCCGTGTCGATGCGCACCGCGTCGTCGCCCGCGCGCACGCGCGCCGGTCCGCTCGCGTTCTTCGAATCCACGAGCGCGACGACTTCGCCGCGCGTCAGCGTGAGGTCGCCACCGGCCTCGCTCGGCAGCACGATCGCGGTGTCCTCGTTCAGGCGCAGGCGCAGGCCCTGACCGACCGCCAGCTCGGCGAGCGTGCCCTTCGGCGTCTCGATCGTCTGACCCCACGACAGCCGCGCGCCCTTGCCCAGCAGCGTGCCCTCCGGCAGCCCGGGCGAGAGCAGCCCGCCGGGTCCGCTCACGGCCGTCACCTCGGCGGCACCGGGCGTGCCCGCGTCGGCGAGCGCGGCCGCGGCACCCGCCTGACCCGCGATCGCGTCGGGGTCGACGGGATTGCAGGCCAGGCCGGCGAGGGCGGGCACCAGCGCCAGCTTCACGGCGATGGCGAGGGGGGCGGTACGGCGGGTGCGGGAGTCGATCATCGAGATAGCGCCCCTCTCGGGTGTCGTGACGAGGGTCCAACGCGCATCGGCGAGGAACGGCCTGCGGACGATGCGACTTACACGCACGACCCCGGGCCCTGGATCTGCGGGCAATGGCCCCAGCGCGTGCCCCCCGGGGTAGCATCCTCCCGGATGCCCACCGCGCGCGAGATCTTCCTCGCCCAGGTCCGAACGCCCGATCTCGACACCGAGGTGTACGAGCTGCGCAAGAGCCTCACCACGCTCAAGCGGGAGGCGCTCGCCCAGGTCGCTGCCGTCGACGAACAGCGCGCGCGCATGGTCATGCCCAACCTGTACGAGCAGATGGTCCAGCTCGAGGTGCACCTCGCGGGCCACGTGGGGCTCGGGGTCGCGTTCGCGCTCACGGTCCTCGACGAGCACCACAGCCAGGCGTCGTTGTCGC
>CAYXVR010000005.1:117235-174397 GCA_964468635.1 uncultured Nannocystaceae bacterium | reverse complement strand
GTTCGATCGCGAGCTGCGCGAATCCATGAGCGAGGTGGGGGCGACGCTCGCGACGCGCCAGGGCAGCCGGCTCGCGCGCATGGTCGCGCAGATCGAGTCGCAGCGGCTCGTGTGGCGTCACAGCCACGAGTTCATGTCGTGGCTCGCGTTCCGTCGCGGGGACGAGCGCTATCCCGCGAAGGATCGGCTCGAGCGGCTCGATGCATTCGGCGTGCAGCAGCGGCTGCTGGAGGCGCGCACCGTCGTGGTCGGTCTCGTCGGCGTGCGGCTGTCGGCGGGCATCGAGTCGTCCGATCGCTTCAACCTCGGCAACCGCTGGCGGCTCGCGCCGACCCACGAGCACGCGCTCGAGCGCTACGTGTGGCCGCTCTTGTCGTACATGCCCGCGCCGATGGTGAAGCTCGAGCGTGCCCGCTGGGAGTTCGACGCGTTCGTCGAGAGCGGCGCGAACGAAGCCGTGCTCGAGGGCGAGCGCGCCAAGATCGCCGGCCTCTTGGAGGCCCAGCTCGCCGAGGCGCTCGGCGACGCGCCCGAGTCGGCGCGCGCGGGTCTCTTGTGATCGGCGCGGCATTCCTCGCGATCGGGGCCACGGTCGGCTCCATCGCGGTGTTCGTCGCGATCATGGTGTGGCTCGTTCGGAAGGTGCAGCGCGCACGGGCCGACGCGCAGGCGGAGCTCGAGCGCGACGTGATGCGGGGCCACGCGCCCAAGCGGTTCGACGTGGGCCCGCAGTTCTATGGCGTCGAGTCGCGGGGCGCGACGCAGATGCGCGGCAACGGCACGATGGTGCTCACCGCCGACGAGCTCGCGTTCGTGCTGTGGATCCCGCACATGACGCTGCGCATCCCCGTGCGCGACATCGTCGAGGTCGATCACCCGAAGTCGCACCTGGGCAAGTCCGGCGGCGTGCCGCTCTTGCGCGTGCGCTGGCGGACCGCCGGCGTCGACGACACGGTCGCGTGGCGCGTGGCCGACCTCGAGGCCTGGACCACGGCCCTGCGCGCGGAACTGACTGATCGTCATACGTCGTCTCGAGGCCCGTGAAGCCCTCACGCGACGCGAAACGCCGTACGGCCATCGGTCACTTCACGAGCTGCGTCCTCAGGCCTCGACGCGCCAGAGCTCGCCGTCGTCGACGGCGGCGCCGTTGCCCTGGTCGTGGTCGACGACGACCATGCACGTCGCCTCGGTCGCGTTGCCCGAGCCGTCGGTGACGGTGAAGCCGATCGTGTACACGCGGCCATTGCTGCCGCCCTGTCGTTCGCTGCGCAGCTGCACCGCATCGGGCGCGACGATCACCATGTCCGCGCTCGTGTGGCCGTCGCCGTTGTCGTCGTCGGGCTCGTCGCTGCTCACCCAGTCGACCACCGCGGTCCACTCGTCGTCGCAGTCGTCGACCGTCTCGATGCAGTCCTCGAGCGTGATGTCGTGGTACTTGTGATTCGGCGGCCACAGCGACAGCTCGTCGGTCTCGACGACGGGCGCGACCGCGTCGGTGACGGTGAGCTCCGTCGAGCACACCGCCTCGTCCGAGTCGCCGTCGACGATCACGATGTCGTAGTGGCCGGGTGGGAACGGCCCCGGCACGTCCTGCAGATCGACCTCGTCGCACTGGCCTTCGTCGAGCTGCACGTAGATCTCGTCGGGCACGCTCGCGTCGTTGCAGTCGATCACGAGCGGCTCGCTGCACTGCCACGCATCGGCGGGTGCATCCTCGTCGTCGATGCACACGGGCGAGAGGCGGAACTCCGGCTCCTCGTGCACCTGGCACGCGAGCGGCGACAAACACGCGAGCAGAGCGATGCGGTACGTCATGGCGACACTCTGACCGACGTCGGCGCGCCCGCTCCAAGCCGCGCGGCAGTCATTCGCGCGACGTCGCCTACGTCGCGTTCAACGCTCGTCGTCGTGCGGCGGGTCGCGCGGCGCGCGGGGATCGCGACACGTGTCGCGCTCCTCGCGGCCGAACAACCGCTCGAGCACATGCGTGAGGCTCGCCCGCATGCGCTGCGTTCGCGAGGCGATCGCCAGCGCGATCGCCTCGTCGTGCGCATCGATCGAGTGCCGCACGCGTGGCACGCGATCACCTGCGACGCTTCTTCGACTTCTCCGGCGGCGGCGGAGGGGCGACCGGCTGCGGCCGCGGATCATCGAGAAGGCGCAGCCCCGGCGGCAGGCTCGAGAACGCCGGCGTCACGTCCTGGGCGCGCACCTCGAAGCGACCGGGACGGCCGGCGACGGTGCCCGCGGGACCGCCGGGGCCACCGGGGCCTTCCGGCCCGGGATCGGGCTCTTCGCACTCGTCGCACGCCTTCTCGGGCGCAGGTCCGCCCTCGCCGCCGTAGCCACCGTCGCCGCCGGGTCCGGGCGCGCCACCCTCGACGTTCACGCCCACGATCTTCGCGAGCTCGGGATAGCGATCGTCGAGCACGACGAGCGCCTCGCCGCCGTCGCCACCGGGCCCGCCTTGACCACCGGGCCCACCCGGTCCGCCGGCGCCCGCCGGGTCGGCCCCTTGTGCACCATCGCCACCACGTCCGCCGTAGCCACCGTCGCCACCATTCGCGTACACGGTGATCCCGGTCGACAGATCGAACAGCGTGAGCTGCTCGACGTCACCGGTGACCTGCACGAGGCCGACGCGATCGTGCTTCGGCGTGCGCACGATGGTCACGTACGCGGCCAGGCGGGGACCGATGCTGCCCTGGCCACCGGGGCCCGCGGCTCCACCCGCGGCGCCCGGCTCACTGCCGGGATAGCCGCCTTCGCCTTCGGCACCGCGCGCACCGGAACTGCCGACGGATTGGATGCACGAGTACACCGGGTCGAAGTGCTTCTCGCTCGTCTTGGACTTGTCGGTGCGATACGTGCCGCGCACGTCGAAGCCGAGCAGCGTCTGGAACGGATCGCCGCTTGCCGTGAACACGCCATGTGCCACGGTGCCGCCCCGGCCTTCCATCGCGAACTCGGTGAGGTCCATCTTGCCGCGCGTGTCCTTCGCCGAGGCTCCCGGCGCAGCGGTCTCGAGCGTGGAGTGCGTGCCCTTCTTCTTGTGGACGGCCTCGGCCGTGACGACGAACGTCGCGCTCTGACCGGGACACATCGTGCTCTCGGTGTCCTTGAACACGAGGTCGATGCTCTGGACCTCGTACTTCTCCATGTTCGTCGCGAACGCAGCCCCGTCGGCGCCGGCTCCCATCGAGCCGGTGAGCGCGGAGAAGAAGCCGCAGCTCGCCGTGGAGAGCGCGAGCACTGCCGAGATCCCTGAGACCCACTTGATCGATCGCATCGTTCAGCCCTCCGTGGGGTCGTCCGGCGGCGCGAGCACGCAGACGAGTTGAGTGGGGTCGCAGGTCATCGCGGGGTATTCCTCGCCGATCGGCACGACCGCGTAGGAGCAGTCCAGGCTGCCGTCGTCGGGATCGCACACGCAACCGAGCTGCTCGCCCGGCGTGCAGCCCGTGCCCTCGTCCGCGCAGATGCCGGGGAGACCGGCGATCCGTTCCTGTTCCGTGCGCGCGCATTCCTGCTTGTGCCAGCAGTCCTCGTCGACGTCGCAGGGCTCGCCTTCGAATTGATCGGAAGGATCGCAGGCGAGGCCGAGCAAGAGGCCGATCGTGAACGTGATGCGTCGCATCAGAACCTCACCTCCGCGGCCAGGCCGCCGCCCTTCCACATCGGCATCGGCACCACCGCCACGCTCGTGCGCTTCTCCTCGCGCAGCTTCTTGAAGCGAGCGCCGGCGACCGCCGCCGTGATCACGCCGGCGAGGAACAGGCCGGCGCCCGCGTAGCCGACGATGGGTGCGGCGCGCAAGGTCGCGATCGCCGTCTGGCGCTTCGGATCGCCGGGCGGCAGGTTGCCGTGGTCGTCCTGCATCTTGCCGAGTTGTTGCTTCGGCACGTAGAACATCACGAGTCCCGCGACGCCGGCCGCGACGCCGACCATCGCGATCGCACTGCCGGCGATGGTCGTGCGTGCCGCATTGCGGACCTTGCGGTTGACCTCGGTCGGATCCTCGTCGGACTTGTGCGCCTTCGCGCCGCCTTCGGGCTGCCAATCCGGCATCGGTGCTTCCGCGGCGAGGTCCGACGTCGAGCCTTCGCTCGCGGGTGTCGGCTCGGGACTCGCCGGCGGTGGCGGTGGTGCTGGGGGTGCGGCGAGCTGCAGCGAGAGCAGCACGCCCAGAGGGGTGGTGAGCACGGGCATCGGTCGCCTCCGTTCCGCGCGAGGCGAAACGGTTTAAGACCGCGGCGGCGCACCCGAATCGCGCGCATGCGCGAGCCTCACGAACTACTCCAGCAGGCGCACGCCGGGAGGCAGGCTCGCGAACGTCGACGCCACGTCTTTCGCGTTCACCTCGCTGCGTCCGGGTCGACCCTCGCTCGTGCCGGGCGGGCCGTCGGTGCCATCGGTGCCGTCGGGGCCGGGATCCCCTCGCTCGCAATCGTCGCACGCCTTGGGTGGCGCATCGCCACCGTCGCCACCGTTGCCACCGTCGCCCCCCGGGCCCGGTGCACCACCGCTCACGTCGACGCTCACGATCGAGCCGAGCTCGGGATAGCGATGGTCGAGCACGACGATCGCCTCGCCGCCGTCGCCCCCCGGACCTCCGGTGCCACCGGGTCCACCGGGTCCACCGGCGCCTTGCGGATCGGCACCGTCCGCTCCGTCGCCTCCGCGTCCGCCGTAGCCGCCCTCGCCCCCGCGCGCGACGACGGTGATGCCCGTCGCGAGATCGAAGAGCGTGAGCTGCTCGACGTCACCGGTGACCTGCACCATCCCGACGCGCTCGTGCTTCGGTGTACGCACGATCGTCACGTACGCGACCACGCGCGGACCGGCGAGGCCCTGTCCGCCCGACGCTCCCGCTCCACCGCCTGCGCCGTCCTCCGATCCGGGGTCTCCGCCCTCGCCCTCCTGACCACGGCCGCCGGAGCTGCCGACGCTCTGGATGCACGAGTAGACCGGATCGAAGTGGTGCTCGGCCTTCTTGGTCTTGTCGAGCCGGTACGTCGCGCGCACGTCGAAACCGAGCAGCGACATGAACGGATCCGCGTCGGCCGTGAACACGCCGTGCGAGACCGTGCCGCTGCGTCCCTCCATCGCGAAGTCCGTCAGATCCATCTTGCCGCGGTTGTCCTTCGCCGAGGCTCCGGGTACCGCCGTCTCGAGCGTGAGCAGCTGGCCCGGCTTCTTCTTCTTGGTGGCCTGAGCAGTGACCACGAACGTGTAGTCCTGACCCGGGCAGAACGTACCGTCGTTGCCGGCAAAGGCGAAGTCGATGCTCTGGACGTCGTACTTCTCCATGTCCATCGCGAACGCGGCTCCCTCCGCGCCCGCGCCCATGCCCCCGGTGAGGGCGGAGAAGACGCTGCAGCCCGAGAGCGAGAGCGCGAGCGCGGTCGAGATCGCAATCGTCGTTCGGTTCATGTCATCCCTCCGTCGCGTCTTCCACGGGTGCGACCACGCACACGCGCTGGGTCGGCTCGCACGTCATCACGGGATACTCCTCGCCGATCGGGACGACCGGGTACGAGCAGTTCATGCTGGAGTCGTCGGGATCGCACACGCAGCCGAGCTGTCCGCCCGGCGCGCAACCCGTGCCCTCGTCGACGCAGATGCCGGGCAGGTCGAGCTGCTTCTCGCTCTGCGTGCGGGCACATTCCTGGTCGTTCCAGCAGTCCTTCGCTTCGTCGCACGGCTCGCCGTCGAACTCCTCGGAGAGACTGCAGGCCTGCGAGAGCGACAGGCCCAGGAAGAAGATCACACGTCGCATCAGAACCTCACCTCCGCGGACAAACCGCCGCCTCTCCACATCGGCATCGGCCCGACCGCGACGCTCGTGCGCTTGTCCTCGCGCAGCTTCTTGAACCGGCGTCCGGCGATGAGCGCCGTGATCACGCCGACGACGACGAGCCCGGCCCCGGCGTATCCGACGTACGGTGCGACCTGCATCGACGTGATCGCGCGCTGGCGCTTGGGGTCGCCCGCCACGTAGTTCCCGTTGTCGTCCTTGGCCTTCTCGAGCTGCTGCTTCGACACCATGAACATCGTGATGCCGGCGATGCCCGCCGCGAGACCGACGATGGCGATGCCGCCACCGGCGATGGTGGTGCGCGCGGCATTGCGGACCTTGCGATTGACCTCGCGCGGATCCTTCCCGGCCTGGTGCGCTGCGCTTCCGCCTTCGGGGACCCAGTCGGGGACCGGCGCCTCGGCGGCGAGATCCGAGGACGGGGGTGCAGATGGTGCCGCGAGCAGCAGCGAGAGCAGCACGCCGAGTGGGGTGGTGAGCACGGGCATCGGTCGCCTCCGTGGGGTTGCACAGCAAGGCGGGTGCCGATGCGCAAGTGCTCGGTTCGTCGCGATGGTCGCTTGCGCGCGGGACTCGATCGGAGTCATGCGACGACGCGACGACCCTTCATGGCCCCGCGGCGACGCGATCGCGGATTCGCGCAGTGCTCGGGCACGGGCACGGGCACGCGCACGGGCACGGAGGAGCGAGACCCCTTACGGGGTCACGCTCCTAGCCCGCCGTGACGTGCTCGAGGAACTTGTCGACGTCGACCGGCGGGACGACGGTCGACGTCGAGAACTCCTCGCGCGCGAGCACGCCGTGGCCCTGCGCCGCCTCGTACTCGCGCAGGCGCACGTCGAGCGTCGCAGCGAAGAAGTAGCGCAAGCCTCGACGCATCGCGTCGGGCTCGGCGTCGATGTCGTCGAGCAAGGCGTCGCGCACGAGCTGCACGTGGGCGGGCTCGATCGCGAGGGCGAGCAGGTCGGCGAGGTTGTCCGCGGCCGTGCGAGCGGTGGTCTCGTCGAGCGCGCCCGTGAGCATGAGCTTCGGGAGCGCTGCATGGATCACCGAAGCGCCCGCATCCGCGCCGTCGGTGGCCTGCGCGAGGGTGGCGAGCGCCAGGATCGACGGCGCGTGGATCGGATGTAGACGCAACGCCGCCTCGTAGTGCTTCCTCGCGGTCTTCGGCTGCTTGCGCGCGCGCGCGATCTCGGCGAGCAGATAGTCGCCTTCGGCGACGTGTGGGTCGTCCTTCACGGCCCGGTACTCTGCGATGGCCTCCTTCGCGAGGCCCTCGGCGCGATCGAGCTCGCGCTCCTCGAGCGCGATGACGGCGAGCATGAACGTGGCGGCCGGGTGATCGAAGCCGCCCTCGCGCGCCTGCACGAGGAACGGACGCGCTGCGCTGGGCGAGAACTTCGACATCTGCACGCCCGCCCACAGGTACGCGAGATCCGGGGTGAGGTGGCCCTCGGCGGCGAGCGTGGCGAGGTCGCCCTCGACGGTGTGCTGGGCCATCTCGGCGACGTCCTCGTTCGCGGCGCACTGCGACGCGAACGCGGCCACGCGCGCACGTGCGATGCGGGCCTGCACGACGAGCGCGGGCACCTTCGACGCGAGCGGGATGTCGAGATTCGTCAGCGTCGCCTCGACGGAGACGTCGCCCGGCTCGATGCGCGTGGCCTCCGAGAAGTCGACGGCGCGGTCGGTGGGGCTCGGATCCTTGCCGTCCTGCAGCCGCCACGCGATGCCGCGGATGCACAGCGTGAAGTGCAGCGCCGCGAGGTCGGCCCGCGCGACGGCGATCCACTCCTGACCGGCTCCGTCCGCCGCCTGCGACAGCACGCCGTCGGCTTCCCTGGCCTTGCCCGCACGCAGCAGCGTCTGGGCCTGGACCAGCGCCTTCGCGGCGACCGGAGGCGCGTGGTGCTCGGCGAGCTCCACGAGCGGGGACAAGTCGCGCCACTCCTGCCAGCTGCCCATCGCCGTGGCGTTGGTGGTGCCGCCGGGTGGAACCCGGTTCTTGCACGACGGGGCAGCGACGAGCGCGAGCGCGAGCAGCACGCGACGGATCACGGCGACACTCCTTCGAACGATCCGATCCACCGCGCCGCGGCATCGCGCACCTCGGGCGTGCAGCCGTGGATCGCCAGGCGTTGGAGCCCTTCGGGGCCGAGCCATGCAAGTCCCTCGTCGGCGAGGCGCGACGCGAGTCGCTCGGCCAGGCTCGGCGACGTCGCGAGCCAGCTCTCGCTCGCGTCGGCGGGCACGTGGTAGAGCACGGCCGGCTCGGCGAGCCAGCGCGCACCGATCGTGCGCAGCTCGTCGAACGGATGCTCGAGCAAGAGCGGCAAGAGCACCGCGAGGTCTTCGCCCTCGACGCGACCGACGGTGGCCGGCGTGGGTGTGCACAGCTCGAGCGGCGCGATCCCGAGCGCGGACGCGACGCCGTCGATCAGCGCGTCGGGTGCGAGCCCGAGCCGGGCGAGGGCATCGCGCAGCGCGTCCCGCCGACCGCCGGCCGGCTGGGTGCCCGGCGGCGCCGCATGGACCGCGCGCTGGCGCTGCACGAGCTCGCGCAGCCAGTCCCAGCGCCCTCGTGTTCCGCCGCGCACGCGCGTGGATGTACCCGATCGCCCCTTCCGTTGCACGATGTAAGTCGCCCCGTCCGAGGGGCGTTCGGCGGACCAACGGGTGGTCCCCTTCGATTGCCCCGGAGCTCCCCATGCGCCGACGTACTTTTTCGCTCCTGTTCTTGGCCTCGCTCGCGGCTGCGTGCGGCGGCTCCCGCGACCGCGGCGTGAACGACCCCAACACGGTGCCGCTCGGCCAACAGCCGGTGACGATCACGCTCGAGTCGCCCGGCCAGGGCCCGCTGCCGTCGGGTGTGCTCGGCAACTCGGTGTACTTCGCCGGGCAGGAAGGCGAGCAGTACTCCGTGCGGTTGACGAACAACACCGCGGAGCGCCTCGAGCTCGTCGTCACCGTCGACGGTCGCGACGTCGTCTCCGGCGAGATCGGTGACTACGCGAAGCAGCGCGGCTACATCGTCGAGCCGTTCGGCTCGATCGTCGTCGATGGCTTCCGTCAGTCGTTCGATCGCGTCGCCGCGTTCCGTTTCGCGGGGCTCGAGTCGAGCTACACCGCGCTGCGCGGCACGCCGCAGAACGCCGGAGTCATCGGCGTCGCGGTGTTCGAGGAGAAGGAGAACAAGAAGAAGACCGGACCGCTCGCCGCGGGTCCGCAACCGTTCCCGCAGAGCGGCAGCGACGACGCGACCGCGCGCACCTCGACGCCGGCGGCGGAGCCCGAGCCCTTCCGCGACAGCGGGCGCGGACGCAACGACGCGCGCAAGAGCAGCTCCGCGGACTTCGAGCGCGCACCGTCGGCCGCTCCCGCCGAAGAGGCAGGTGTCGCGGCCGATGCCGCGGAAGCGCCGAGGGCGAGCTCGCCCGGCGACGGCGGTGGTCAGTTCGCGCCGCCGCCCCAGCCGCGCAACGAGCTCGGCACGCAGTACGGCGAGTCGCAGTTCTCGTCGGTGCACGAGGTCGAGTTCAAGCGCAAGAAGAAGCGCAAGCCCGACGCGATCATCGCGGTCTTCTACGACAGCGAGCGCGGCCTCGCGGCCCGCGGCGTCCCGATCGGCGGCGCCTTCGTGCAGGACCCCAACGCCCCGCAGCCGTTCCCGCGCGGTTAGGTCAACAGCGCTCGATGTCCGCGAGCTGCGTGCTGCCGAGCACGCACTTCGCGTACTTGGAGTACACGACGCGGCCGCGCAGCTGGATGATGTCCAGCTTGTGCTGGATGCATCGCTCCTCGAGCGAGCGCACGATGGCTTCCTGCGACGCCGGCGAGAGCTGGCTGTCGCCCGCCTCGGTCATGGTGATGTCGACGATGTGCCGGCAGACCGTCTCCGGACCGGGCGCGCGCACGAACGTCCACCACAGGCCGAAGACGAGACCGACGGCGGCGAGCATGCCCACCGACCACGCACGCGCGACCGCCGGCCTCATCCGCCTCCGTCGATCACCTTGAACGCGGCGCGTCGACGCTGCACCTGATCCGCATCGGTCGGATCGCCGGTGGCTGCCGTCTCCGTGGGCTCGGCCGCCGCGGGCTCTGCAGGCGTGCCGTCACCCTGCGCGACCGAGCGCAGCGAGGGCTTCGCGTTCGGACCCGGTGCTGCCGCGCGTCCGTAACGGCTGCGCTTCACCGACTCCGGCATGTTCTGATCGAGCACGATGCCGCGCCCGGTGCTGCGATCGGCGACCGCATACACGGCACCGTAGGGGAAGGTGCAGCGCGTGACGTATCCACCGAACGAGAGATCGGCCGCGAGGCCTTCGTCGGCGAATGTCAGATCCAGCGGATAGCTCGGATCGAGATCGATGATGAGCCGTTCGCGCCACTGCTCGCGGATGAAGTCGGGGCACACGACGCCGTCGTGCATCGCGTTCACGTGCAACCGCGGACAGCGGCCCGCGGCGTACAGCGACTCGATCACGCTCTGGACCGGGTGCACCACCTTCGAACGCACAGCCTATCCGATTCCGGGCGGGCGGGCATCCGCGCGGCCACCGGGCGGCGGCGGCGCTCGCCTCCCTCGCCATAGGGCGGGACCGGGACGGGCCGGAACCGGCGGCCACGGGCGAGGGCAGCGGCACGGGCTCAACTGAACGCGGCCAGCCCCGTGATCGCGCGCCCGATCGCCAACGTGTGCACCTCGTGCGTGCCCTCGTAGGTGTAGACCGTCTCGAGGTTGCAGAGGTGCCGCATGATCCCGAACTCGCCCATGATGCCGTTGCCGCCGAGGATCGAGCGCGCGACGCGGGCCGACTCCAGCGCCATGCGCACGTTGTCTCGCTTGAGGATCGACACCTGCTCGGGTGAGAGCTTGCCCTGCTGCTTGATGCGCCCGAAGTGGAGCGCGAGCAGCAACGCCTTGCCGATGTCGTTGTGGATCTCGACGAGCTTCTGCTGCGTGAGCTGGAACGACGCGATGGGCCGCTCGAACTGCACGCGATCGATCGCGTACTGACGCGCGCGCTCGTATACCGCCATCGCGGCCCCGATGGCGCCCCAGCCGATGCCGAACCGTGCCTGCGTGAGGCAGCCGAGCGGGCCCTTGAGCCCGTGCACGCCGGGCAGCAGGTTCGCCTTCGGCACGCGCACGTCGTCGAGCACGATCTCGCCGGTGACCGACGCGCGCATCGACAGCTTGCCGTGGGTCTCGGGCGTGGACAGGCCCTTCATGCCGCGCTCGACGACGAAACCGCGGATGACCGGCGTGTTGCTGCCGTGCTCGAGGGTCTTGGCCCACACGATGCCGATGTCCGCGATCGGGCTGTTCGTGATCCAGAACTTCTGGCCCGACAGGATGTAGTCGCCGTCCTTGCCGTCCTGCTTCGCGTGCGTGCGCATCGAGCCCGGGTCGCTGCCCGCGTTGGGCTCGGTGAGCCCGAAGCAGCCCACGATCTCGCCCTTGGCCATGCCGGGCAGCCAGCGCTCGCGCTGCGACTCGTCGCCGTACGCGAAGATCGGCCACATCGCGAGCGACGTCTGCACCGAGCAGAACGAGCGGATGCCGCTGTCCTGGCGCTCGAGCTCGAGCAGCATGAGCCCGTACGCCACCGGCCCCATGCCGGCGCAGCCGTAGCCCTCGAGCGGCGCGCCCAGGAAACCCATCTTCGCGAACTCGGGGATGAGCTCGCGCGGGAACGTGCCCTTCTCGTAGTGCTGCTCGATGGTCGGCGCGATGAGTCGATCGCCGAACTCTCGCGCGGACCGCCACACGAGTTGCTCGTCCTCTGCGAGCAGGTGATCGATGGTGACGAGGTACGGCGTGCCGGGCACTGACATGCGGACGGCGTACCACGGAACCGTCCGCAGTCGCAGCGCGTGCGAGCGTGAGCTAAGCCTGGCGCGCCGATGCGCGTGCAGGTACGCGGCAGGCCGCGATCGCGATGGCGGCGAGCAATCCGACGTCGCGCACGAGCGTGGGCACGCCGACGGCCGCGGCGGTCTCGTCCTGCCCGAAGCACCCGCACTGCAGGTCGATCCCGCGGACGATCACCGACGCGACGAGCGCCACGAACGCGGTGGTGAGCACGCCGAGCACGACTGCACCCGATCGCACCCAGCGATCGCGACCGCTCGCGATCGCGGCCGCGCCGACGATCTCGACCATCGGCACGATGGCGGCGAGCAGGTGCAGGCTCCACTCCGGGAACACTTGATAGTTGCGGATGTCGAGGGCGAACGGCTCGAGGTCGATCACCTTCGGCACTGCGGCGACGACGAACGTGATCGCGACGACGACGCGCGCGGCCCAGATCGTGGCCGTCCACGCGAGCGCTCCGCTGCGGCGCTCAGCCACTCTGCAGCGCTCCTTCGACGGGACCGTCGGCGCCGAGCCACGCGTCCCATCCGCCCGCGAGCACGTGGATGCGCGGACAGCCGACGGTGGAGTCGAGCACGCGACCGACGTGCTCCGCGTCGCCGGCATCGGCGCGCGCGCAGTAGGTGACGACGTCGCGATCCACCGGGATCGGGAGCGACTGCGACGCGAACAGCGCGTCGACCTCGTCGGCCGGCAGGGAGATCGCGCCGGGGATGTGACCGGCCGCGTAGTCCTCCGACGGTCGAGCGTCGACGAGCACGACGTCACCGCTCGCGATGCGGGATTGCAGCTGCGTCACGGGGATGCGGGCGATCGCCGGCGCGACGCCCTCGACCGGCTCGTCGATCTCGCACACTGCCGCCGCGGGATCCGGTGGCGGCGGCGTCCAGGGCACGTCGAGGCGGATCGCGAGGCTCACGACGCCGAGCACGGCGGCGGCCGTGCCGAGCAAGAACGCGTCGCGGGCGATCGCCGTCCAGGACATGAGCGCGGCCACGAGGCTAGCAGCGACGCCGGCCGGCGGCCACGCACGGGCGGTCGCTACGGTGCGCTCCGCGATCGTCATCACGGCCCTCCGGGCCTGACTTGGAGCCGTCGCGGGGTCGTCTGCTAGCATGCCGGCGACCGAGGAGACGACGAATTGCGGCCCACCACCCTACGATCGTCCGCGCTGGCGTTCTTGCTCACGGCGGGCGCAGCCGGAACCGCGCACGCCGCTCCGACCGGTGGATCCGCGAGCGGCAGCGTCGGCACCAGCGGCGCGAGCGGCAGCTCGAGCGGCAGCGGATACGACTGGCCCGAGCTCGTCGTCGCTGGCAACGCGGTGCAGTTCCTCGCACCGCTGCAGTTCGGCATCGTGAGCTACCTGCCGAAGGCGCGCTTCGGTTTCCAGTACGACCGCCAGCTCATCAAGTCGCACTGGCTCCACATCGGCGTCGCGCTGCTCGCCGACCGCGCGGGCTACGAGAACTTCCGGATGGGCACCTGCGGCCTCGAAGGTCAGTCCGAGGCCTGCGACAAGGGCGGCGTCGTCGGCTTCGACGTCTACGCGGGCTACACGTACAAATTCTTCGTCCGCAAGAAGCCGTTCATCGTGCCGTACGTGCGCGGCTCGGTCGGCTACTCCTTCTTCGCGCTCCCGAAGGTCGGCGGCGGCGACGGCAATCGCGAGCAGACGCGCACGCGCTCGCAAGGGCTGAGCATCCGCCCCGGCGGTGGCTTCCGCATCTTCCTGCTCGACACGCTCGGCATCGGCATGGACGTCGCGCTGCCGCTCGGCTTCCTCGTGCACCGCGACCTCGCCGACGGCGCGGACGACTACACCCGCAGCACGAAGTTCCTGCTGGGCATCGAGGTGCACCCCTTGTCGCTCGAGTACAGGTTTTGAGAAGCTCGCCTCGGCGGGCGAATGGCGAAGCTCTACTTCCGACACGGGACGATGGACAGCGCGAAGACGCTGAACCTGCTCGCCGTCGCGCACAACTATCGCAAGCAGGGCAAACGCGTGCTGCTGCTCAAGCCTGCGCTCGACGATCGCTACGGCAAGGAGCGCATCGCGTCGCGCTCCGGACTGCACGCCGACGCGGACATGCTCGTCGCGCCCGACACGGTGCTCGCGCGCGAGACCTTCGTGGGGATCGACTGCGTGCTCGTCGACGAGGCCCAGTTCCTCTCGCCATCCGTCATCGAGCAGCTCCGTCTCGTCACGCTGCAGCTCGACATCCCGGTGATCTGCTACGGGCTGCGCACGGACTTCCGCACCGAGCTGTTCCCCGGCTCTGCGCGCCTGATGGCGCTGGCGGACAGCATCGAAGAGGTCAAGGTCACCTGCCAGCACTGCGGTCGCAAGGCGGTGTTCAACGTGCGCCACGCGGCCGGCGTCGCCGTGATCGACGGCGAACAGATCGCGCTCGGCGAGCAGGAGTACGCGCCGGTGTGCGGCAAGCACTACCTCGAGCTCGTCGGCGACGGCCTCGCCCGCATGGGCTGGCGCCCGCTCGAGTGACTCAGACCGGACAATTCTCGTCGCCCGAGTCGCAGCAGAAGCACTCGTTCTCGATGGTGTCGCAGAAGCCGTGGTCGTAGGTGGCGCCCATGTCGTCGCCGTCCTCCGTGCAGATCCGCAGACAGCTGTCCTGCGTGAGCAGGCCGAACTGGCAGTAGTTGATCAGGTCGCCGTCGACGCATGCCGGCATGTTGTGCTCGCACGCGGAGCCGGGGCCGTTCCCGCACAGGAACTCGACCGCGGTGCCCGTGTGCACGCAGCCGTAGGTGAACTCGTAGCCGTCGAAGATGCACATCTCGGTGCCGGCGTCGGGCATCTCCACCCACTCGCCCGCCGTGCACTGCCAGTACACGCTGCCCTCGGGCCCGTCGGCCTCGGTGTTGCTGCAGAAGCTGATGCCCTCGTTCTCCGCGGTGCAGTCGGCGGGATCGGGCGTGGCACCGCCACCGCCCGTGCCGTCGTCGGTGCCCGACTCCGTGTCGATCGCGTTCGTGCCTCCGGCCTCGTCCTGCGCGTCGTCCATGCAGCAGGTGAAGTCGTTCGCGTCGTCAGGGGCGCACCACTTGTAGCCGCCGTCGCAGTAGCAGATGCCTTCGATGTGCGTGCTGTACGGCTCGACGCATGCTCCTTCACCGCTGCCCTTGCCGGGGATCCGCTCGCACGTGAAGTCGTCGTCGTCGTCGGGGTTCTCCCAGGTGTAGCCCTCGTCGCAATAGCAGACGTCGCCGGCGCCGACGTGGCTGAACGACAGCATCGAGCCGCAGGCCTCGGAGTCGCCACCGCCGGCGGAGATGATGCACCCAGGGCCCAGCGTCGCCGTGACGAGCGCGAGCCGGGCGAGCCAGCGCTCGCGCGAGGAGATCGTCGGACAAGCCATCTCGGTACGAGACTCCGTTGGATGCGGCGCGAGATCAAGCGCCCATGTGAGCACCGCCGCGGGGGCCGAGGGGCGGCCGACGCGGCGGTGCAGGTGATTCGATGCGAGAGCGGGGCGAAACGACCCGCTCTCGGGCTTCACTCGAGGTTGCAGCCCGGGTCGCCGGCGTCGCAGCAGAAGCACTCCATGGCTTCGGCGTCGCACTGGCCGTGCTCGTACGTCACGCCCATGTCGTCACCGTCCTCGGTGCAGATGCGCAGACAGCTGTCTTCGCTCAGCTTGCCGTACAGGCAGTAGTTGATGATGTCGGCATCGACGCAGCTCGCCGAGTCGCCCTCGCACGCGGTGCCGGGGCCGTCGCCGCACACGAACTGCACCGTGTCGCCCATGCTCACGCAGCCGTAGGCGAAGTCGAAGCCATCGAACATGCAGCTCTCGTCGCCGATGGTCGAGTTCTCGACCCACTCGCCGCCCATGCACACCCACGCGCGGCTGCCTTCGGGGCCCTGCTCCTCGGTGTTGCTGCAGAAGTTGAGGCCGTCCTCGGTGCAATCGAGCGGGTCGGGCTCGACGCCGGTGTCGGGGTCGGGGCCGGTGTCGTCGATGCCGGTGTCGGCACCGGTGTCGCTGCCGTCGTCGGCGACATCGTCGGCGACGTCGTCGCCGCTGCCGTCGTCACCCGTGCCGACGCTCGTGTGGCCGGGATCCTCGCAACACGAGAAGTCGTTCGGATCACTCGAACACCACGAGAACCCGTCGTCGCAGTAGCACGTGCCGTCGATCTCGACGTTGTTGGGCTCGTCGCACGCGCCGGGCTTCGCCATCTCGGGCACGCAGTTCAGGTTGCTCGAATCGTTCGGGTCTTCCCACTCGTAGCCGGCGTCGCAGAAGCACTCGTCGAAGGATTCGTGGATGTTGTCCCCGGGGCAGTCGCCATCGTCGAGGTCGCCGTCGCCGGTGGTGAACACGCAGCCGGCGGCGACACCGGCGAGGAGGGCGAGGACAGAGAGGAGAGACTTCGAGGACCGGGTATGCATTGGTTCAAGCGTCCTGACGTGGATGGGGTGACCCGCGCTGGAGTCTGAGACGGCAGCCGGATGCTTCGCATTCTGGACCACGGCGCGCCCCATTGCTCGAAATGAGGCCGAAAGAAGTGGGGAGCGCCACAAAGCCATGGTCGAGCGTGAGCGGGCTCGCGCTCCGGCGATCGCTCCGCGCGCGCCGGCGCTCGGAAAACTACCCCGTCGTGTCGCTCGAACCGCCGCTCGACGAGCTCGCGCCGGTGTCGGTCGTGTCGGTGCCGGTGCTCGTCTCGGTGCCGGTGCTCGTGTCCGCACCGGTGCTCGTGTCCGCGCCGGTCGTCGTCTCGGGCATCGGCGCCTCGCAGTCGAGCTGCGCGTCGTCGAAACAGCAGCGCGTGTCGTCGAGCGTGTCGAACGCGCAGAAGCGATGGCACGGCTCGCACGTGCACGCGCCCGGATCGCCGGCGCCGTGCTCCGCATCGCACTCGCCCTCGCGCGGCTCGAGGGCCGCGCAGTCGAACGACATCGGGTTGAACGGATCGACCCACGTCGTGCCCTGCTCGCAGTAGCAGGCGCCGTCGTCACCGACGACCGAGCTCGGCGCGGCGCCGCACTCGAGCAGCTCGGGCGTCGTCGTCGAGCTGGGGCCGTCGTCGCCACCGGTGTCACCGGTGGAGCCGGACGGCGACAGGCCCGTCTGACACGCGGCGGCGACGAGCGCGAGCAGGATGGTCGTGGATCTCAACCCGCGTTCCACGTGTGTCCGCTGCGCAGGAGCTTGTCGATGTCGCCCTGGCCGAGCTTCTCGACCGCCGCCGCGTTCTGACGCGCGATGGCGCTGTCGTAGCTCGAGACCGGATCGCAGAAGAGCACGCCGAACGCCATCGGGAACTCGGGCAGGTGCAGCTTCGCGAGCAGGAAGGCGAGCGTGCGGTTGGTCTGATCGTGGATCGCGATGTCCTCGAGCGTGATGCCGTTCTCGCCGATCGTGACGACGTCGACGTGGCTGCCGCCGGGCGCGAGCTTGAGGCCCTTGTTCTTGTCCTTGCCGAAGACGAGCGGCTTGCCGTGCTCGACCCACAGCTGGTTGTCCGCCGCGATGTCGCGGGCCGCGACGTTGTCCCACTCGCCGTCGTTGAAGACCGGGCAGTTCTGCAGGATCTCCACGAACGAAGTACCGCGGTGCTCGTGCGCCGCCTTGAACAGGTCGGCGAGCGTGCCCGTCGACGTGTCGATGCCGCGCGCGACGAAGCGCGCGTTCACGCCGAGCGCGACGAGGCACGGGCTCATCGGCATGTCGACGGAGCCGAACGGAGTCGACGGGGTCTTCTGCCCCACGAGCGACGTGGGCGAGTACTGGCCCTTCGTGAGCCCGTAGATGCGGTTGTTGAACATGAGCAGCTGCAGGTCGACGTTGCGCCGCAGCACGTGGATGAAGTGGTTGCCGCCGATCGACAGCCCGTCGCCGTCACCGGTGACCACCCAGACGTCGAGCTCGGGATTCGCGAGCTTCACACCGGTGGCGAACGCGGGCGCGCGGCCGTGGATCGTGTGGAAGCCGTACGTGTTCATGTAGTAGGGGAAGCGGCTGGAGCAGCCGATGCCCGAGACGAACACGGTCTTCTCGCGCGTGACGCCCATCTCCGGCAGCGTGCGCTGCATCGCCGCCAGGATCGCGTAGTCGCCACAACCAGGGCACCAGCGGACTTCCTGGTCCGAGGTGAAGTCCTTGCGGCTGAGCTTGTTGGGGGTGTCCATGGTGGTGTCTCTCAGGTCTTGCCCAGGGCTTCGCGGATCGCCGTGTAGATCTCGGCGACGCGGAACGGTTGGCCTTCGATCTTGTCGAGGGGCTCGGCCGGCACGAGGTACTCGGCGCGGAGGATCCGGCACAGCTGGCCGTTGTTGAGCTCGGGCACGATCACGCGGCGATAGTTCTTCAGCAGCTTCTCGAGCCCGCGCGGCAGCGGCCACATGTGACGGATGTGGATGTGCGAGACGTCGAGGCCGTCCTTGCGCGCGCGCCGAACGGCCTGGTGGATCGTGCCGTAGGTGGAGCCCCACCCGACGATCGCGAGCTCGCCGCTGTCGTTGCCGAACTCGACCTTCTGCTCGGGCAGATCGTTCGCGACGTTCTGCACCTTCTGCGCGCGCGTCTTCGTCATCTTGTGGTGGTTGGCCGAGTCGTACGAGATGTGGCCCGTGTCGAAGCTCTTCTCGATGCCGCCGATGCGGTGCTCGAGCCCCGGCGTGCCCGGCTTCGCCCAGTTGCGCGCCAGCGTGGCGGGGTCGCGCAGATAGGGATGGAAGCCCTCCGGATCGACCCGGAACTTCACCTCGATCTTCGGCAGGTCCGCGAAGCTCGGGATCTTCCACGGCTCGGCGCCGTTCGCGATGAAGCCGTCGGACAGCACGATGACGGGCGTCATGTACTTCAGCGCGATGCGGACCGCGTCGATGGCGATGTGGAAGCACTCGCCGGGCGTCGCCGGCGCGAGCACCACGAGCGGTGCGTCCGCGTTGCGACCCCACACGGCCTGGAACAGATCGCTCTGCTCCGTCTTCGTGGGCATGCCGGTGGACGGGCCGGCGCGCTGGATGTCGAAGATGACGAGCGGCAGCTCCGTCATGATCGCGAGGCCGAGCGCTTCGCCCTTGAGCGCCATGCCCGGACCCGAGGTCGCGGTGGCGCCGATGATGCCGGCGTACGACGCTCCGATCGCGGACGCGATCGCGGCGATCTCGTCCTCGGCCTGGAACGTGGTGACGCCGTAGTGCTTGAGCCCGGCGAGCGAGTGCAGCACCGACGACGCCGGCGTGATCGGATACGAGCCGTAGAACACCGGCAGGTCGGCGAGCTTGCCGGCCGCAGTGAGGCCCCACGCGAGCGCTTCGTTGCCGGTGATGTTGCGGTAGTGACCGGGCGGGAGATCCGCCTTGGGGATCTTGTAGCTCGACACGCCGCTCGGCAGCTCGGCCGTCTCGCCGTACACGTGGCCGGCGTTGAGCGCCGCGATGTTCGCCTCGGCGAGATCGGGGCGCTTGGAGAACTTGCGACGCAACCACTCTATGGTTGGACCGCGATCGCGCGCGAACAGCCAGTACAGCAGGCCCAGCGTCCACAGGTTCTTCGCGCGCAGCGCCTCTTTCGTGCCGAGGCCGTGGGGCTCGACCGCGGCGAGCGTCAGCTTCGAGATGTCGATCTCGAGCTTGCGGTACGGCGCGAGCGTGTCGTCCTCCAGCGGGTTCTTCGCGTAGCCGGCCTTCTTGAGGTTGGCCGCGTTGAACGCCCCGGTATTGAGGATGACGAGCCCGCCCGCGGGGACGTCCTTGAGGTTGACCTTGAGCGCCGCGGGGTTCATCGCGACGAGCACGTCGGGCTCGTCGCCGGGCGTGAGCACGTCGTGCGACGCGAAGTGGATCTGGAAGCCCGACACACCGAACGTTGTGCCCGCCGGCGCGCGGATCTCGGCCGGGAAATCGGGGAACGTGGCGAGGTCGTTGCCGGCGACCGCTGTCGTCTGGGTGAACTGCGCGCCGGCGAGCTGCATGCCGTCGCCGGAATCGCCGGCGAAGCGGATGACGACCGAGTCGAGGATCTCGCGACCGTCGGCGTCCTTGGGTCGAACCGGAGTGTCCATGGGAGGCTGGAGTATGGACCGGCGCCCCCGGGATTGTCACGCCGGCGCGCGCGCACGCGCCCCGGTCATACGCAGAACGCGTAGATCGGCAAGTCGTCGCCGAATGCGATGCCTTCGATGCAGACCATCCCCGCCGGGCACGTCTCGCCCTGCGCGCAGTCGAGCGCGCACAGGAACACCGGCAGGTTCATCGGGTCGCGCGCCTCGACGCAGATCGGGTTCGCGTTGCTGTCGGTCGGGACCGGCGCGCAGTCGACCGCCGGGTTCGTGCACATGTCGCGCGAGCAGAAGCCGTCTTCGGCACCGCCGTCGAACATGCCGCTGATGCACACCGGTGCGTCGAACGTGCAGTTGTCGAACGCGTCGTACGTGCACTGCGCCCACAACCCCATGCCGGGTTGTCCGGGTCCGGGCTCGCCGGTCGGATCGACGCCCGTGTCGCCGGGGCCTCCGTCCTCTTCTGCAGTCGTCGGATCGGGCTCGCTCGTGTCGACGTCGGGCGGTGCGCTCGAGCTCTCGCCCTGTCCGTCCTCGGCGTGTGGATCGACGCTCGTCGATTCGTCGCCGTCGTCTTCACCTTCGGACGACGAGCCGCTGTCCTCGATCGCGTCGTTCTTGCCGCCTCCGGGCCCCGATGGATAGCCGGGAAAGCCGGTGCCTCCACTGCCGTCGCCGGCGACGCAAGCCATCGTGCACACGAACGACAACGCCATCGATCTCGACATCGTCGATCAACTTACGAGCGTGCATGCGCTGTCGCCATGTCTTTCGCAGCAGCGATGGATGCAATCGTGCATTTTTGGCTGATCGCGAAGCGATCGTGCAACTCGCCAACGCGATGCGATGCAATCCGCGGCGATCGATCGCGCGTAGTGAAGACGCGACGTCGACGCTCGCGCCGACGCGTGCCCGTGTGCCCGGAGCTCGGCGGTCGTCCGTGCCGCTCGCGCCGCACGGCCGCGGCCGCGCGCCGCCATGCGCTCGCTCACGCGCTCGGGGGCGGCTGGCGTGCGCTGCACCGCCAAAGGGCGCGGTGACGGCTCGGCCGACACCCGCACGTCACCCGGGGCGCTGCTACTCTCGCGCCCCATGGCCAAGGAAAAGACAGGCGACGTCGACGGGCTCGTGGATCGCGGGCTGCAAGCGGTCGACGACGGTGAGCTCGAAGCTGCGGAGAGTCTGCTCGACGATGCGCGCGGCATCGTGGGTGAAAACCACCCGCGGGCGCTCCACCTCGCGGGCATGCTCGCGTGGGCGAAGGGCGACCTCGAGCGCGCGAACGGCTACCTCATGCAGGCGGCCGACACCGGCAACGATCGCGCGGACATCCAGCTCGATTGCGCGGAGTGCCTGTTCGCCGGCGACGAGATCGACGAGGCCGAGGCGCAGGTCCGCGCCGCGCTCGCGCTGCCGGGCATCACGCGCGGGCAGATGGACGACGGGCGCCTGTTGCTCTCGCAGATCCGACTCGCGGCCGACGACGCCGAGGAGGCGCTCGAGGTGCTCGGCGAGATCGATGCGAGCCTGCACGGCCACGCGGCGTACCTGAGCACGCGCGGCGCGGCCCAGCTCGCGAGCGGCAAGCTCGACAAGGCCATTTCGGACTTCGAAGGCGCGCTCGAGAAGGAGCCGGACGACGCCGATCTCCACTATCAGCTCGGGCTCGCCTATCGAGCGGCCGAGCAGCGCGACAAGTCGAACGCGTCGATGTTGCGCGTGCTCGAGCTCGACGCCGCGGAGGACGGTCCCACCGCGGAGCCCACGTTCGCGGAGGTGCAGGAGCTGCGCTCGCGGCTCGAGGACGTGCTCGAGCAGCTGCCCGATCCGTTGCTGCGTCTGCTCGCGAATGCGCCGATCACCGTGCAGGCGCGTGCCACCGTCGAGCAGGTGAAGGCCGGGCTCGACCCGCGCAGCGCGGTGTGCTTCACCGGCACCGCGAAGCAGGGCGACGAGGAGGCCGAGCTCACCGGCATCGTGGTGATGCGCGACCTGTTGCCGCCCGAGCCCGAGGACGAGGAGGAGCTCGAGACGGAGCTGTTCTACGGCCTGATGGACGAGCTGCAGGGCTTCTTCGGCCGCGACGACCTCGTGCTCGCGGAGGCGTGAGCGATGGGCGACTCGGCCGCGCTGATCTACGACTGGAACGAGCGGGATCGCCGAGGGCCCATCCTGCGCAAGCCGCCGCGGTTCGTCGACGAGACGATCCGCGACGGGTTGCAGTCGCCGTCGGTGATCGATCCGACGATCGAACAGAAGATGGAGCTGCTCCGGTTGATGGACCGGCTCGGCATCCACGTCGTCGATCTCGGGCTGCCGGGCGCGGGCAAGCGCGCGCAGGACGACTGCCTGCAGCTCATGCGCTTCATCGTGGAGGAGAAGCTGCGCATCCAGGCCAACTGCGCCGCCCGCACGATGGAGGCCGACATCAAGCCCATCGTCGAGATCTCGCAGAAGGTCGGCGTGCCGATCGAGGTCACCGCGTTCCTCGGCTCGAGCCCCATCCGCGCGTATGCGGAGGACTGGGACGTCGGGAAGCTGGAGACGCTCACGACCAATGCGATGAGGTTCATCGTCGGCAACGGGCTGCCGGCGTCGTTCGTCACCGAGGACACCACCCGCAGCCATCCGCACACGCTGGATCGGTTGTTCCGCGCCGCGATCGAGGCCGGCGCCACGCGGCTCGTGCTGTGCGACACGTGTGGGCACGCGACGCCCGACGGCGTCACCAACCTGCTCAACTTCACGAAGTCGCTGTTGCGCGCTTTGGACGTGGAGGATCGCGTCGAGCTCGACTGGCACGGCCACAACGACCGCGGGCACGCGCTGCCGCTCGCCCTGTTCGCGCTCGAGCACGGCGTCGATCGGGCCCACGGCTGTGGGCTCGGCGTCGGCGAGCGCGTGGGCAACACGTCGATGGACCTGCTGCTGCTCAACCTCTATCTGCTCGGGCAGCTCGATCCGAAGCAGCACGACCTGTCGTGCCTCGTCGAGTACGTGCAGAAGGTGAGCGAGTTCACCGGCGTGCCGATCCACCCGAGCTATCCGCTGTGTGGGCGCGATGCGTTCCGCACGGCCACGGGCGTGCACGCGGCGGCGGTGATCAAGGCGGAGAGCAAGGGCGAGCACGATCTGGCGGATCGCGTGTACTCGGCGGTGCCGGCCCGCGTGTTCGGGCGCAAGCAGACCATCGAGATCGGGCACTACAGCGGCAAGAGCAACGTGGTGTACTGGCTGCGCGAGCACGGCTACGAGCCGAGCGATGCGCTCGTCGATCGCGTGTTCGCGGCGGCGAAGGCCGGCAACCGCACGCTCGAAGAGCACGAGATCCGCGCCATCATCGACGGCGCGGGCTGATCACTGCGCAGCGCGCATCTTCGCCTCGAGCTCGAGCAGTCGCTCGCGCTCCGCTGGGTCGCGGGCGTCCTCGATGCGCTCGACGATCGAGCGGCATCCGTGCGCGTGCATCCATCGAGCGATCAAGGGATCGAAGCCCGGACCCGGCGCACGCGCGTGCGCCGGCAGCTGGGCGACGAGGGCGGCCTCGCCGGCGCCCACGTAGTCCCCGAGGCAGCCGTCGTACGTCAGCACGACCGCCTCGTCGGCGAGTGCTTCTTCGAGGAGCGCCCCGGCGAGCGCGTCGCGGCGCAGGAGTGCGGAGCGGGCGTATGCACGCGTGGCCGGGTTGCGCGCGCGAGCGAGCTCGGCGAAGCGCTCCGTCGGGAATCCCTCCTCGAGCAGGCACTCGATCGCCGTTCGCGACTCCGTGCGGCCGCATGACATCCCGACGCAGTCGCCGTCGTAGCTCTCGGCGGAGCAGAGCGCGGCCACGTGACCGGTCGCGCCCGCGCAGGGATCGCGCACGTCCGCGATCGCGTCGGGGACCAGCGTCGGCCGCGCGGGCGTCGGCTCCGGATCCTCGAGATCGAGCCCGATCTCGTCCACGGCGGCGATGCCGGTGCATCCGGCGACGAGGGCGAGGGCGAGAGCGATCGACCGCATCGTCCTCCTCCACGCCGCGCCCGCGGTATATGTTCCCTCCCGCGCTCCATGAAGATCGCGACGTTCAACGTGAACGGCATCCGCTCTCGCCTGGCGCACCTGCTCGAGTGGCTCGCGAAGGAGTCGCCCGACGTCGTGTGCCTCCAGGAGCTCAAGGCGTTCGACGAGAATTTCCCCGCGCTCGAGATCCGCGCGGAGGGATACCAGGCGATCTGGAAGGGCCAGCGCTCGTGGAACGGCGTCGCGATCCTCGCGAAGGACACGCTGCCGATGGAGCGCATGCGCGCGCTCCCGGGCGACGATGCCGACGAACAGAGTCGCTACCTCGAGGCGACGGTGAACGGCGTCGTGATCGGGTGCTTGTACCTGCCCAACGGCAACCCGCAGCCGGGCCCGAAGTTCGACTACAAGCTGGCGTGGTTCGAGCGGCTCATCGCGCACGCGGCCCCGTTGTACGGCGCGAGCGAGAAGGTCGTGCTCGCGGGCGACTACAACGTGGTGCCCACCGACTTCGACATCTACGACCCCAAGTCGTGGCTGAAGGACGCGCTGCTGCAGCCCGAGAGCCGCGAGTGCTACTCACGCTTGCTCGGGCAGGGCTGGTGCGACGCGCTGCGGGCGAAGCACCCCGACGAGCGCATCTACACGTTCTGGGACTATTTCCGCAAACGCTGGGAACGCAACGCGGGGCTGCGCATCGATCACCTGCTCTTGAACGCCGCCGCGACGCCCCACCTCGTGGACGCGAACGTGGATCTGTGGGTCCGCGGCCTGCCGAAGGCCAGCGACCACGCCCCGACGTGGGTCACGCTCGATCTGTAGCGGACCTCAGGTCGCGCCGGCAAGGCGTAGGGGCACGTGCTTGGCTGCGTGGACGAAGTCCTTGTCCGTCGTCAGTAGCTCGAGCTCGCGATCGATGCAGAGCTGCGCGAGAAGTGCGTCGATCGTTCCGAGTTGAACCCCGTGAGTCCGACAGCGATTGCGTAGAGCCGCCGCCGCGATGTGATCCTCCCGGGTAGGAACGATGAACGGGAGAACCTCGAATCGCGATACCAGGGACGACCGTTGCTTCGGCCCACGAACTCCTTGGAGGAGCTCCTGCAGGATGAGTCCCGTGGTGAAGATCTCCTCATCGTTCTCGAGCGCACGACGTAGTCGGAGGACCTCGGCCTTTTCCTCCGGCGTGTCCCTACGAAACGCGAGCGACCACGCGCTGGTGTCGACCAGCAGGCTCATCGTCGCGAGCGCTCGCGCTTGTAGTCGTACGAGGAGTCCCAGTCCAACGATCCGAAGAGTTCGAGTAGCTGACGCTGCTTGCGGCGCGCGATGAACTCGCGCAAAGCACGAGTGACTGCGGCCTTCTTCGTCTTCTCGCCACTGACCCGGACGGCCTGCTCGAGGAGCTCGGGATCGATCTGAAGGTTCGTCGCCATGTGTGGACCGCCACACACAGTCTTGCACAGAAACACGATGGCTGCAAAACGACTACTCGCGTCTGACGTTGCGTTCGCAGGTTGCGGCGCGTTCGAGCAAGAGGGCGCGCTCGCGGGCGTTCTTCGTCATCTCGGCGGCGCGGAGCAGCTCGGTGCGGGCTTCGGCCCACCGGCCGAGCTTCATGAGGAAGTCGGCGCGCACGCTGGGCAACAGGTGGTAATCGGCGAGCGCGGGCACGTCGAGCAGCCCGTCGACGATCGCGAGGCCCGCGGCGGGGCCGTCGGCCATCGCGACCGCGACGGCGCGGTTGAGCTCGACGACCGGCGAGGGTGCGATCGCGGCGAGCTCTTCGTACAGCGCGGCGATGCGCGACCAGTCGGTGTCCTCGGCTCGCGGCGCGCGGGCATGGCAGGCTGCGATCGCGGCCTGCAGCGCGTAGGGGCCGCGCGGGCTGCCGAGCGCTTCGGCGCGCGCGAGCGCAGTGAGGCCGCGGCCGATGAGCAAGCGGTCCCACTTCACGCGGTCCTGATCCAAGAGGAGGATCGGCTCGCCCTTGGTGTCGACGCGTGCGTGCGCGCGCGAGGCCTGGATCTCCATCAGCGCGACGAGCCCGTGCACCTCCGCCTCGCGCGGTGCGAGCTCGGCGAGGATGCGGCCGAGTCGCAGCGCGTCCTCGCACAGGCCGGGACGCATCCAGTCGTCACCGGCGGTCGCCGAGTAGCCCTCGTTGAACACGAGGTAGATCACGGCGAGCACCGACGCGAGCCGGTCGGCGAGCTCGGGGCCGCGCGGCACCTCGAACGGCACCTGCTTCTCGGCGAGCGTCCGCTTCGCTCGCACGATGCGCTGCGCGACGGTGGGCTCGGGCACCAGGAACGCGCGCGCGATCTCTTCGGTCGTGAGCCCGCCGAGCATGCGCAGAGTGAGCGCCACGCGGGCCTCGGGCGGCAGCACGGGGTGACAGCAGGTGAAGACGAGGCGGAGCAGGTCGTCGCCGACGTCGTCGTCGAGCGCCGCGTCGAGATCGGGCATCGCGGGCGCGAGGTCGACCGCCTCGCCGAGCTGCGCGTGCTTGCGCTGGATCAGCTCGCGGCGGCGCAGGTGATCGATCGCGCGGTGCTTCGCCGTCGCCATCAGCCACGCACCCGGATTGTTCGGCACGCCGTCCTTCGGCCACTGCTCGAGCGCGCTCACGAGGGCGTTCTGCGCGAGCTCCTCGGCCACACCGAGATCGGCGACGAGCCGCGTGAGGCCGGCGACGAGCCGCGGCGCTTCGATCCGCCACACGGCATCGATGGCGCGTCGCACGGGACCCGGGGCCGACGTCACGGCCCCGGATCAGACCACGGTCTTCACTTCTTGGCGATCTCGTCGCGTAGGCGCTGGTGGGTCTTGATCGCCTCGCCCGGCGCGAAGTCCTCGAGCTCGAACACTCGACGCAGCTCGACGTGGCCCTCTTCGAAGGGCACGCGCTTCGCCCACTCGACGGCCTCTTCCTTGGACTTCACCTGGATGATCCAGTAGCCCGCGATGAGCTCCTTCGCCTCGGTGAACGGTCCGTCGGTGACGGTGCGCTTGCTGCCCGAGTAGTAGATCCGCGCGCCCTGCGACGTCGGATGCAGGCCGTCGCCGGCGAGCATCACGCCCGCCTTCACGAGCTCCTCGTTGTACTTGCCCATCGCCGCGAGCTCCTGCTCGGTGGGCATCACGCCGGCCTCGGTCTTCTCGTTCGCCTTGACGATCATCATGAAACGCATGGGTTCGTTCTCCTTCAGCCCTGGCGTCGAGCGAGGATCCGGCGGATCGACACGGCCAGGAAAAAAATGAGGCCCGACGAAAGCCCTCGTCGTAGGGGCGGCAGCCCCTGCGAGAACAGTCTCACTCGTGGCGGAGGGCCTCGATGGGGTCGAGGCGCGCCGCGCGAATCGCGGGGTACAGCCCGGAGATCAGCCCCACGGTCAGCGAGACGCCGGTCGACAGGAGGATCGACCCGAGCGTGACGACCGTCGGCCAGTCGGCCCAGGCGGCGACGACGTCGGCGATGCCGACGCCCAACGCGATGCCCGCCGCGCCGCCGAGCAGCGACAGCGCGAACGCGGTGACGAGGAACTGGAAGCGGATGTCGCGGCGGCGCGCACCGACGGCGCGCCGGATGCCGATCGCGCGCGTCTGTTCCACCACCGAGGCCAGCATGATGTTCATGATGCCGATGCCGCCGACGAGCAGCGAGATGCCGGCGATGCAGCCCATCACCATGTCGAACAGTCGTTGCGTCTCGCGGCTCTGCTCGAGCAGCGCCTCGGGCACGATGATCTCGTAGTCGTTGGCGCCGCCGTGCAGGCGCTCGAGCAGGCCGTCGACGATCGCCGCGACCTCGCCGGGTTGTTCGCCTGCTTCCGTGCGGATCGTGATCTCGGCCAGCGGCGAGTCGAGCGGATCGTGCTCGAACTTCCGCTGCGCGGTGGCGAGCGGCACGTAGATCTCGCGGGCGCGCGACGCCACCGCGACGCCCTCGATGCGTCCGTCCTCGGTCGATTCGGCCGCGAGCACGCCGACGACCTCGAGCCACACGTCGTTCACCTTCACGCGCCCGCCGAGCGCCACGCCGGCGCCGAACAAGTCGCGGCGCGCGGCCGCTCCGAGCACGCACACCTGCGCGTGCGAGCGCTCGTCGTCGGCATCCACGAATCGGCCCTCGGCGAGGTCGAGATCCACGAGGCTCGCATAGCGATCCGACACGCCGAACACGGTGGACTCGGTCTTGCCGGTGGCGGAGATGATCTTGTACGGCTCGATCTTCACCGTGGGCACGACGAGGTCGACGCCGCCGACGGCTTCCTCGATCGCGTCCACGTCGCGCATCGACACGCCGATCGACTTCTTGCGGATCTCCTTCAGGTCGTCCTCTTCGAAGTCCTTTGCGCGCGCGAGGACGTTGCGCACGCCCATGCGGTCGATGAGGTCCAACGCGCGCTCCTCCGCGCCGGCGCCGATCGACAGCATCGCGATCACCGCGCCCACGCCGAACATCATGCCGAGCATGGTGAGGGCGGACCGCAGCTTGTGCTCGCCGAGGTTCTCGAACGCGGCGACGATCGCATCGCTCGCGCGCATCATTTCCGCGGGCCTCCGGGTGCGCGCGGTTCCTTCGCCGCGCCGTCGGTGTCGGCCAACAGCTCGCTCGCGGCCTTCTGCGGGTCGCGCAGCGCGATCTCGTCACCCTCGGCGATCCCGCTCTCGACCACCACCCGGCCCGCGCTCGCCGGTCCGAGCACGACGTCGACCGGCTCGAACGCGCCGCCGCTGCGCCGGTACACGACCGTGCGTCCCTCGTGATCGAACACCGCCTGCCGCGGTACGACGATCGCGGCCGGACGCTCGACACGGACCGTGGCGCGCACTCGCTGACCCACGCGCATGCGCTCGGTGTCGGTGCGCTCGAGCTGCAGCGTGACGCCGAAGTAGTGGACCGGCACCTCCGGATGGCGCGGCTGCGCGAGCGTGTCGATGCGCTGCACGGTCGCGTTCCACGTATGTCCGGGCTGCGCTTCCACCACGACCTCGGCCGCGAGCCCGACGGCGAGGCTGCCCGCGTCGGCCTCGAGCACGAAGACCTCCGCTTTCAGCGCGTCCACGTGGGGCAGCTCCGCGAGCGCTTGGCCGCTCCACACCGTGTCGCCGACGCGCAGCGGCTCGCCGTGCCAGTCGCGCGCGAGCACGAGCACGCCCGGGTGCGGCGCCGTGACCTGCAGGTTCTCGAGCCCTTTCTCCGCGTGATCGACCGACTTCGCGTGGTGCGACTTCTCGATCTCGTGGAGCTCGAGCTGGTTGGACGAGACCGAGCGTTCGACCTGCTTCACGGTGCGTGCATGCTCGGCCCGCGCCTGCGCGAACTCGAGATCGATCGCGCCCTCGATGATCTCCACCCGCGAGAGGATCTTCTCGTCGGTGGTCTCGAACTGCTTCGCCACCTTCGTCTCGAGATCCGCGAGGTCCGCGGTCTTGTCCCGCTTGTTGCGCGACGCGACGCCGTCGATCGCCACCTTGCCGATCTGCCGCTCGCTGCTCGACACGTCGTCCTTGCTGTCGGCCAGCTTGCGCTCCATCTCCGACGGATCGAAGCGCACGACGACGTCACCCTCGACGACGCGCGTGCCGTCGGGCGCGAGCCATGCGATCTTGAGCGGGCCGTCGGCGTCCTGCGGCGCGGAGATCGGCGTGGCCTCGACGGCGCGCAGCAGGCCGTCGGCCCGGACGGTGCGCACGAACGTCTCGGTCGACGCGATCGTCAGCGTCGGCACCTCGTCGTCGGCCGTGGTGGCGCGCGTGCAGCCGAGCACGAGCAACGCCGCGAGTGCGAGCGTCCTCATCGCTCGTCTCCTTCGGGCCGCAGGATCTCGTCGCCTTCCGCGAGCCCCTCGGTCACCACGATGGAGCTCGCGTTGCGGGCCCCGAGCACGACCGGCACGGCCTCGATCGTCGTGCCGCGTCGGCGATGCACGACCGGCCCGTCGGGCGTGGGCGTCGCGGCGTCGAGTGGGACGAGCAGCACGTCCTCCAGGCGCTCGGTCTCGATCGTGCCGCGGAATCGCATGCCGGGGCGCAACCGCAGGTCGTCGCCCTGGGCGAGCGTGATGTCCAGGTGGGCGACGCGCAGTGGGTTCTCGGGCGAGACGCGCTGCACCGTGTGCGAGATCCGGCGCACGCGTCCGCGCAGCTCGACGTCCGACTGTGCGTCGAGGCGCAACGACACGGACTGGTCCACACCGACCTTGCTGATGTCGACCTCGTCGATCTCGCCGTCGCCTTCCATCGTGGCGAGCGACGCGACCAGCAGCACGGTCTCCGCGCGCCACGCGTTGTCGCCCGCCTTCTTCTTCTTGCCCTCCCAGTCGGTGTGATGGATGACGGTGCCTGCGCGCGGGGACAGCACGGTCATCTGCTCGATCGCTGCCTGCATCTCCGTGACACGGCCCTCGGCGCGGTCCCGTTTGCTGCGCCACCGCGAGATCTCGGCCTCGTCGCGGGCCCGCGTCGCCTTCGACTTGGCCTGCAGGTAGGCGATCTTGTCGCGCGCGAGATCGAGGTCGACCACCGCCTTCGCGATGTCGTGCTTGGCGGTGAGCTCGGGCGGCGCATCCGCCTTCACCTTGGCCTTGCGCAGCTCCGACTCGGCCTCGGCGACGGCGAGCCGTTCGTCCTCGCGAGCGACCTTGGCGGCCGCGGTCTTCACCTCGACTTGCTTGGCCGCCGAATCGCGCTCGGCGATCTTCTCTTGCAGGAGGCGCTGCAGATCGCTCGTGTCGAAGACGAGCACCGGCTCGCCCTTCTGCACCTCCTTGCCCTCCTCGGCCATCATCGCGATCTTGTAGTTCCACACGCCGGGCACACCCGGAGGGCCGAGTCGATCCGAGTCGACCGCGCGAATCGTGCCCGCGACGTCGACGCCCACGACGAGTGGACCGCGCTCGACGGACACGGTCACCGCGTCGTCGATCGCCGGCTGGCACGCGGCGAGTGCGAGCGCGAGCGCGAGCCGCCGCCTCACGACGCGTCCTCCGCTCCGCGCAGCACGTCACCCTCGGAGAGACCGCTCGTGATCGAGCACCCATGCGCATCACAGAAATCGACCACGACGTCGACCTCGCGGCCGTCGGCCAGCCGAGCGCGCGGCGGATCGCTCGCGAGGTCGAGGCCGGCCCGCGGCGCGACGAGGGCGTCGTCCTCGCGACGCGCCGTCACGTCGACCTGCACCGAGAGCCCCGGCCGCAGCAGCTGCGACGAGGCGCCGTCGAGCTCGATGACGACGGAGAAGAACCGCCGCGTCGTCTGCTGGGCGGACTCCTGCGCGACCGGATTCACCGAGGCGACGAAGCCCGCGAGCGGAGCGTCGGGCGCGGCGTCGACGAGACACGACGCACTCATCCCGGGCTGGATCCGTCCGTCGTCGACGTCGCTGAGCTTCGCGCGCACGACCATCTCGGAGAAGTCGGGCAGCTTCGCGACCGTCATGCCCGGCCAGGCCATGTCGCCGACCTGCAGCTTGCGGCCCTCCCACGGGTGGTCGCCGATCACGACGAGACCGTCGCGCGGCGCTTCGACCGACAGGCCGTCGAGCTGCGCGCTCGTGCCTGCGAGCGCACGCTCGGCCTTGTCGAACACGATCCGCTTCACTTCGGTCTCGAGCTTGCCGCCCTTCTCGGCGGCTCGCAGCTCGCCGATCGCGGTGGACAGCGCGACCTCGGCTCGCGAGAGCGCGACGATGAAGTTCTGCGACTCGCGGCGCGAGACGAGCTCGGGGGGCACGCGTGCATCCAGCTCGGCCTTGCCCACCGCGGCCTGCTGCTTGCGCACTTCGAAGGCCTTGTCCGCAATCGCGAGGTCGGCCTTCGCTTCCTGTTCATCGATCGCGAGCGCCGCCTCGGCGACCTTGAGGTCGAGCTCGCGGATCCGATCGACGACGGCGACGTTGTCGAACTCGACGAGTCGATCACCGGCCTTCACGTGGGTGCCGTCCTCGGCGAGCCAGCGGATGGTGAGCTGCCAGTCCTCCGTGCGCGGCGCCTGCAGCTGCACCGCGACCGCTGCATCGACCTCGCCGGTGAGCAGGAGGTGCTGTTCGATCGCGCGACGCTCGACGACGAGCGGCGCGGCGTCGACGGCTGCGAACGGCGGCGTCGCGTCGGCGCTCGCGCAGCCGACGAGCACGAGCGCCAAGAGCTCAGCTCGCATGGGCGGCCGCCTCCGACGTGAGCATCGCGGCGATCTCGGGTCCGGGACCATCGGCGACGACGCGCCCGTCGGCGAGCCGGATCGCGCGGGGACAGAGCGCGGCGATCGACGGCTCGTGCGTGACGAGCACGATCGTGTGGCCGGCCTCGTGCAGTGCCGCGAACAGGCCCATGATCTCGCGCTCGGTCGCCGAGTCGAGGTTGCCGCTCGGCTCGTCGGCGAGCAGCAACGTCGGCGTTCCCACGAGCGCACGTGCGATCGCGACGCGCTGGCGTTGTCCGCCGGACAGCTGATGCGGCTTGTGCCGCTGGCGATCCGCGAGGCCGACGCTCGCGAGCGCCTCGAGGGCCTGGGCGCGGCGCCGACGACGAGCGATGCCGCGATACACGAGCGGCAGCTCGACGTTCTGCAGCGCGGTGGCGCGGGGCAAGAGCTGGAAGCTCTGGAAGACGAAGCCGACGTGGCGATTGCGGATCCGCGACAACGCGTCGTCGCCGAGCGCCTGCACGTCCTCTCCGTCGAGCCGATACGTGCCGGCCGAGGGCCGCTCCATGCAGCCGATCACGTTCATCAGCGTGGTCTTGCCGGAGCCCGAGCGTCCGACGATCGCCACGTACTCGCCGGCCCGGATCGCGAAGCTCACACCGTCGACCGCCGCGATCGTGTCGCCGCCCATCGCGTAATGCCGGCGCACGTCCACGAGCTCGATGATGGTGCGGTCCTCCGCCATCTCAGCCCCGCCCACGGTGACACGGTTCCCCCGGAGAAAGTTCCATCCAGGGCGGCCCGCCGTGCAGCACACACACCAATCGGGAATCGGGTTCCATCTCCGGGGGGAAGTGTCGACCACGACCCCGGCGGATCTGACGATCGGCCCCGTTGCTACGCGATCCGGTGACGTTCAGTCACACCAAGTCTTCGCATTCGTCTTCATCTCCGCGACGTTGTCCTTCGCCGCGGCCTGCCACTCGCTCGCGAGCCCTGTGGCAGGATCGACCACCCAGGCGAACCAGGCCGCCGCATCGTCGCAGCGCCCGAGCTGCATGGCGGCGAGCCCCCCGTAGTACAGCGCGTAGTTGCTCGCATCGGACTCGGGGCGGCCCTGGACCAGGTCGTAGGCGGCCGACAGCGCGTCGAACCACGCGCGGTCGCCCGTCCAGGCGATCACGATGTTGAGCTCGGCCCACGGCACGAGCTCGTCCGTCGGGAAGCGCGTGACGAACTCGGTGAACCGCGAGCGCGCGGCCTCGTGTTCACCCTTCGCGAGCGCCGCGGTCGCCGCGTCGTACAGCGCGTCGCGCCCGAGCGCCTTCGTGTCCGGCGGCCCGTCGATCGCGACGACCCACGTCTGCGGCTCGCGGTCGCGATAGCCGGACGACGACGCGATGACGATCGGCTTGGTCGCGTGCGCCGACCACGTCTGCGCGCCGTCGGTGCTCGCCGCCACCACCTTCACGCGCCGCCCGCTCAGCGGACCGGGCAACGTGCGCTCCTCGCCCGCGGCCAGGCGGATCGGGCTCGCGGTGTCCGGTGCGCTCGCCGGGGACCACGTCCACTTGCCGGCGCTCTTCGACTCGTGCACGAGCCGCACATCGAGCTCGACGTTCGTGTCGTTGCGTACCGCGATCAGCCGCTCGTAGAACTTCGTCGGCTTCGTGGTCGGCTTGGGCTTCGGATCCGGCTTGGTCTTCGCACCGGGATACATCTTCGCGATGTGGGCCTTGTCGATCGCCGACAGCTCGGAGCCGCCGAGGATCGCGACGCCGCTCGTCGTGAACTCGGCCGGGAACGAGTACTGCATCACCGAGTCGGGGTCGTACTCGGAGGAGTCCGAGTACGCGGGATCGATCGTGCGGAAGATCCACTGATCGACCATCCCCGCGCCCCAACCCGCGGTCTTCTCGTAGTACTCGTAGACGAACGGCTTGTTCCACTCGAACTTCGCCTTGGGGCTCTGGTGCTCGTGCTCGATGCCCAGCGCATGGCCGAACTCGTGCAGCACGACGCGCTGGAACCAGTCGGTGCCGACCTGATGGTCGATGTTGCACAGCCGCATCGACGCATCGCCGCCGTCGATCATGTACTGCGAGCTCGTGCCGAGCGCGGAGTTGCAGTTCGGATCGTCGAACAGCACACGCACGTGACTGACCGCCGGCTCCGAGTCGACGAAGAACGCGAGCTTCACGTTCGCGTGCTTCGACCAATCCGCGGCGATCTCCGCGACCGCCTTACGCGCTTCGATCGATCCGTCGACGAACGACACGTTCAGCGTCGCGCCCACCGGCCACAGGTACAGCTTGTTCGCGACGAGCCCCTGCGGGCCGCCCTTCGATGCCTTCTTCGGCTTGGGCTTCGGCTTCGCGAAGGCACCCGGGGCCTGCGGCGGCAGCGAGGCCGAGCACGGCACGAACGCGGTCTTCGGCCCGCGCAACTGCTTCGCGCGCTTCGGCTTCGCGACCGCCTTCGGCACCTGCCGCTTCGTCGGAGGCTTCACGCGCCGCTTCACCCCACTCGATTTGCGAACGGGCACACCGACTCTCACCCCGCGTGTCGCTCGACTGGTGCGCGGCGCCTCGGCCGGGGCCAACGACACTCCGATCGCGACGAGCACGAGCGTGCGCAGCAGCATCGCGGCAGTCTACCGCGAAGCCGCTAGTGAAAAATTCGGCGGATCCACGCGTCGAGCATCGCGTGGTCCGGCGGGCCCACGATCGCGCGCAGCTCGGCCGCGAAGTCGGCGGTCGACTGGAATCGACGATCGCGCGCGGGCTGGAGCGCCGTCATGATCGCGGACTCCAGGCCGGGCGGCAGGTCGGCGCGCAGGAGCGAGGGCAGGGGCACCGCACCGATGGCGATGCGCGCGAGGATCTGCTCGGGCGCGAGCCCGCGATAGAGCCGGGACCACGTGACGAGCTCCCACAACATGATGCCGAGCGAGTACACGTCGCTGCGACGATCGAGCGGCTCGCCCCGGCTCTGCTCGGGGGACATATAGGAGAGCGTGCCCGCGTGCGGCAACGTGCGAGCGCGTCGCCTCCGGCTCTGGGCGACGCCGAAGTCGACGATCTTGAGCGAGCCGTCGAACGCGATCATCACGTTCGCCGGCGTGACGTCCGAGTGCACGACCTCGAGCGGCGTGCCATCGTCGTCGACGAGATCGTGGGCGTACTGCAGCGCTTCGGCGGCCGCGGCGACGATGGCCAGCGAGTGGCGCAACGGCATGCGGACGCCCATGCGCTGGGCGTGGCGCACGACCTCGACGAGGCCGCGCCCGTGCACGAGCTCCATCGCGAAGTGGCCCTCGGTGGCAGCCGGCTCGACGTCGAGCACGCGCACGATGCTGGCGTGGCGGAAGCGAGTGAGGAGCTCCGCTTCGTGGGCGAACAGCGCACGCGCTTCCGCGAACTGCTCGAGGTGCGGACGGATCCGCTTCACCGCGGAGACCTGCGAGGTGCCGTCCTCCCGATCACACAGCGCGACGTAGAGCTCCGCCATGCCGCCGCCCGCGAGCTGACGCACCGGTCGATAACGTCCGATGCGCGCCGGCAGCGGACGAGGTGCCCGCGGCGCCGAATCGCGCGTGGCGAAGCCGGGCCCCGACCACGGCCACGTGTCGTCGGGCGACTCGGTCGCGCGAGCGCGCAGGTCGCACGCGGGTCCGAACGACTGCACCGATCCTATCTGTGCCGGCGCCGTGGCGGTGGTTCAGGCGCGCCGAAGATTTCGGGCGACCGTCGCACCGCGAGGTGATCGCGGTTACCAGAGCACCTCGAGCAGTCGCTTGCACTCTTTCACGAGCGCGGCGAACAGCTCGGCGTCGGCCCAGCGCGCGGGCACGGGAGCGCGTCGACCCGCCACGTTCGGAGGCGGCATCGCGAGCGCGGTCTGCAATGGGAACACCTCGCGACGTGACCAGCCTTGCGCGCGGATCTCCGGCGTCCGCAAGGAGATCCATCCGCGGGGACGATCGCCCCACGCGAGCCACTCGAGCGGCGGGATCTCGCGCAGCTCGTCGGCCACGCCGGCCCACAGGAGCAGGGCGGGGCGCGCGACGCCGCCGTGGAAGCGGATCATCGCGGGCAACAGCAACGCGTCCGCTGCGAGCACGTCCTCGGGCTTGCGCTCCTCCACCGGCCGTTCGGCCAGCGTGCCGCTCGCACGCGTGACCCAGAACGGATGGGCGCCCGAGATCACGTCGTCGACCTTCAGCTGCGCGAGCGGTGGTCCCGACAACTTGCTGCGCGTGGCGACGAAGTTCGGACGGGCGTTCGGCGTCGCGCCCTCCGCGGTGGGCTCGGGGGCCGCGGGCTCGACGAGCGTGCGCTTGCCCAGCCCGAGCGGCGACCACGACAGCTCGTCGGGCGCCACGCGCCACAGCCGACCGAGCTGATCGTCGGACTGCGGGCCGGCGAGCACGAGCGCGCCGTCGCTCGCACACGCGATGCACGTGGCCTGCTTGTCGAGCTTCGCGACCTCGGCCTCGGGCAACGGCGGTGGCTCGCCTTTCAGATCGGGATCCGGCGGCGGCTGCTCGACGAGGAAGCGATGCAGCGTCGCGTTCGGTCGGAGTACGTAGATGTATCGATCGTCGCCCGCGATCGCGAGCGGCGTGGAGACGCGCAGCTCGATCTTCGGGAACCGTTCGGCTGCCGGACGCAGGGCGCGATTCGTCCAGCCGACCGCACCGTCGCGGGCAGCGAGCACGACCGCACCGGTCGACGTCGTGGCGAGCGCGACGATGGCCTCGTGGGGCACGTCGTCGACGCTCGTGCTGCGCAGCTTGAGCTTCATGTAGCCCGACAGGTGCTCGGGATCGATCACCCACGCGTGGCTGTTGCCGGCGATCCACACCGCCCGACCGTCGGCGGTGGCGACCAGGCCCAGCACCTCGTGCTCCGCTACTTTGCGCCGATGCACGACGTCTTCCTTCTCGACGTCGAGCAGGATCTCGCCGTGGGTTCCGACGGCGCAGAGCGTGCGAGGGCGCAGCATCGCGACGCGATCGACGAAGCCGCCGAGCTTGCTGCCGAACTTCGTGGCGGTGGTGGTCCACACGCTGCCGCGATGCAGGTGCTGGCCGCCGAACCAGAGCGATCCGTCCTCGTCGCCCTCGCACACGGACGGCTCGACGCTGGCGAGCTCGATCGTCTTCTCGATCGCGAGCGTGTCGGCGAGGACGATCCAGACCTCGTAGGGCAAGACGACGATCAGGCGCTTGCCGTCGCGCGTGAGCTGCAGCGCGAGCGGACGGTCGTCGAGTGCGACGGTCTCGCCGCCGGGACGCCCCGCGATGGTACGGCGCCCGGCGCCGACGACTGCCCGCTTGACCATCGCTTCGCTGACGGTAACACGTCAGCGCTTCACGCTGGCGAACTCGCTGGTCGGACGCCACGTGGGCGGCTCTTCGGCGTTCGCCACTCGCGAGACCAGCTCCGCGATCGTCCCGACGTCCTGCAGCGTACCTTCGAACGACCAGCCGTCGTCGAGCTCGTCGTCGACCGTGTGGTAGTGCTTGGCCTTCACCTCGCCGAGCTCGCGGCCGCGCTGCGTGCCGCCGTCCTCCATCTCGCTGCCGCCGCGCAGGTAGATCGCCGGCACGCCGCGGCGCGCGAAGCTGAAGTGATCCGAGCGGTAGTAGCCGCCGCTGCCCGGATGCTCGTCGCCGACGACCGTGCGGCCCTCCGCTTCTGCGACCTCGGCGAGCACGTCCTCGATCGACGTCTGGCCGGGGCCGATCACCTGGATCGTCTTGGTGCGACCGTGCACGTTCATGCTGTCGAGGTTCACGACGGCCGCGATCGCCGACAACGGCACCGGCGAGTGCGACGCGAAGTAGTCGCTGCCGAGCAGGCCCTCTTCTTCGCCGGTGGTGGCGACGAACAGGACGGAGCGGCCGAGGGGCCGACCCGCGGCGACGCGCGACTGCAACGACGTCGCGACCGCGAGCATGCCCGCGATGCCGCTCGCGTTGTCGATGGCGCCGTTGAACACCGCGTCTTCGCCGGGCTTCGGATCGGACTTGGTGCCCAGGTGATCCCAGTGTGCCGTCACGACCACGGCCTGGTCGGCCCAGCGCGTGCCCGGCAGCCGGCCGATCACGTTCACGTCGGAGACGCGGCGCTCGGTCGTGACGAAGCTGCCGACGAAGCGCGCGCCGAGATCGCGGGGCTCGAAGTCGGGCTTCGTGGCCTCGGTGTGCCACGCGTCGAGCGAGCTGCCCGTCTGCTTCGCGAGCCGCTCGGCGGTGGCCTTGTCGATCCAGCCCTGGATCGCCATCGCGTCGGGCAGGTCGGCGTCCGGATCCACGGCGTGGAAGCGCTCGCGCGACCAGCTGTTCTCCACGACGTTCCACCCGTACGAGGCGGGCCCGTCCTCGTGAACGACGAGACAGCCGAGCGCGCCGGCCTCGAGCGCGCGCTCGAACTTGTACGACCAGCGCCCGTAGTAGGTGAGCGTCTCGCCGCCGAAGCGGTCGTCGCCCACCGGAGGATCGCCGACGAGCACGACGACGATCTTGTCCGAGACGTCGAGGCCCTCGTAGTCGTCCCACTGGTACTCGGGCGCGGTGACGCCGTAGCCGACGAACACGAGCGGCGCATCGACGCGGTGCGTGCCCGCGGCGCGGTAGGTCGTGGCGACGAGCTCGGTGCCGAGCACGAGATCGCGGGCGCGCCCGCGCGGAGGTGCGATCGCGAGGCGGGAGCGCGACGGATCGGTGGCGACCGAGCGCATCGCGACGGCCTGCGTCCAATGCTCGCCGTCGACCGGTTGGAGGCCGATGCGCTCCATCTCCGCGCGGATGTACGCGACCGCCTTCGCCGCGCCCGGCGTGCCGGGACGGCGACCCTCCATCTCGTCGGTGGACAGCGTCCGTGTCCACTGGCGCAGGTCGTCGGTCGTCGGCAGCGGTACGGGCGTCCGTGCGCCCGCTTCGCCACCGTTGTCGCGGGTGGGAATGGTGGCGGGCTCCGTCGCGTCTCGGCCGCAGGCCAACGGCGCGAGCGCGAGCACCCACGAGCACAGGCATCGCTGCGAGATCGGCATGGGCGGGCTGGAGCATACCGAACAACGCGGGACGACACCGCCGCGTGTCGCCGGCGGGCATCATGCGAGGATGGAGCGGACGAAGCTCGCGCGCGCGGCCGTCGTCGCGGTCCTGAGCGCCGCCGCGGTGCTCGGCAGCGTCGCCCCCGCGTATGGCGGGGATGCGACGGCGCGTGGCGCAGCGTCGTCGACCCACGCGCAGACCGGGGACTGCCTGGGCTGCCACGCATCGATCGCCGCGGAGTGGGCCGGCTCGCAGCACCGCGCCTCGTTCAGCGACGAGGCGTTCCAGCGCGCGTACGCGATCGAGCCGCTCGGATTCTGTCGCGGATGCCATGCGCCCACGGCGAGCGCGAAGGCGATGCCCGATGCGATCGCGGTCGACACGGGCGTCGGCTGCACGAGCTGCCACGTGATCGACGGAGCGCTGCACGCGAGCCCGGGCGACGGCGATGGGCCACACGCGCTCGTGCGCTCGGCTGCATTCGCGAGCCCGGATGCGTGCGCGCGGTGCCACGCGTTCGACTTCCCCGATACCGCGCTGCGCACGGCGCCCGAGCCGATGCAGCTCACGCTCGCCGAGCACGCGTCGTCGCGCTTCGCCGACGTCGCGTGCTCGACGTGTCACATGCCGTGGACAGGTGATGCGGATGCGCCCCATCGCTCGCATCGATTCGATGCTTCGCGCGACCCGTCGATGGTGCGGGCGGCGGTCGTCGTGGCCGGTACGCGCACGTCGCCGACGACCGTGCAGGTCGCACTCGCGCCGGGCATCGTCGGGCACGCGTTTCCCACCGGCGATCTGCTGCGCCGCGTCGCCGTGGTGGTGCAGCCGCTCGGCGCTCGCGCGACGCGTCCGCAGGTCCGCTACCTCGCGCGTCACTTCGACAGGGTGCAGGACGTGCCGGGCATCTTCGTGCGCAAGGCCGTCACCGACGATCGCGTCGGCGTCGGCGAGGGCGCACGGGTGATCGAGCTCGCGGTGCCCGCCGCAGAGCCGATCGCCTGGTGGGTCGTCTACGAGCGCGTGGGGCACCCGCGCGGGCGTGACGAGCGAGCGGCCTTCGTCGAGGGACGCATCGCGATCGCGGGCGGGATCCTGCCCGCCCCGCCCGCCGCTGCCGCGCAGCACCTCGAGAGAGCCGCACCATGAAACCATCCATCGTCCTCGCCTCGATCCTCTGCTCGTGCACGCCGGTCGAGCCCGCGCCGACGCCTCGCGAGGCGCCGGTCGAGCCCGCACCGTCGAAGACGGAGGCCACCGTCGCCGTCACGCCGACGCCCACGCCGGCACCGCCGGTCGCGACACCGACGGTCACCACACCGCAGCTGTTCCCGGTCGTGCGCGGCGAGACGAAGCTGCAGCTGTTCGCGACGAGCGCAGACTCGCTGTTCGTCACCGCGAACGCAGAGCCGATCCGGATCCCCGACGAAGGGCCGCTCGTCCGCGAGCCGCGACTCGTCGCCGGCATCGACGACCCCGGCCAAATGGGCATGCTCGACTGGCGCACGACGGCGCTCGGCGGGCGCTGGCCCGACGGGCTGCACATGACCGTGGAGTCGGACGGCGAGCGCTGGTCCGCGCGACCGGGCGTGTATCGATTCGACGGCAACGCGTGGCGTCGGATCGCGAACATGAAGGATGGGCTCGCGTGGATGTACACCGGCTTCGCGCCGTGGACCGACGGCGCGACGCTGGCGCTGCGCGGCTGGGTGTCGGCGGATCGGGAGGGCGAGGACGAGGGCGAGTGGGACGAGGCGGACGCGGCCGCATTCGAGCGCAAGCTGCAGCGAGCGGCCCCGCGCGGCTTCGAGGTGATCGGCGGACGGGGCAAGGGCCCGCAGTTCGGTGCGCTCGCCGTCTCGGCCTTCGCTTCGCTGCCGACCGGCGATGTCGTCGCGATCGCCGGCGCCGAGAGCCTGCACTGGGCGCCGGGTGCCGCGACGCCGAAGACGCACGCGATCGACGGCGCAGTGCCGAGCGGGCCGGAGCTGCAGATGAACGCGGCCGACGACGTGTGGATGGCCGACAGCGGCGGTCTGCGGCGCTTCGACGGCAAGGCGTGGACGCAGGTCGACACGCCGCGCGGCACGAACGTCAACGGCATCGCGACGACCGCCGACGGACGCACGTGGCTCGTGCACGGCGACCGCTACGAATACAGCGCGGACGAGAACGATCTGTACGTGCGCGAAGGCGAAGGCGAGTGGCGCGAGGTGGCGCTGCCGCAGATCGAGTTCCCGAGCGACGCGCGGCCGCGTTTCGACTACTACGGCACGCACGACCTCGAGCCCGCCGACGCGACGCAGGTCGGCGCGAAGCAACCGCTCGTCGCGATGGACGTGCGCGCGCATCGAGGCGAGCTGTGGATCGTCGCGCGCGGCCCCTCGCTCGCGAACTACGAGGGCCACCGCTGGGCGCTGTTGCACACGAAGGATCGCGGCACCGTGCTCGAGCTGTCCGATCCGGAGACGCTGCGCCGCGAGATGCTCGACGCTCGCCCTGCAGCGCCGTTCCGCAGGGACAAGGCGTGCGACGTGTTCGTCCCGATTACGACGACCGACGTCGTCGGCGCGCACGACGACGTGCGCGACATCCTGCGCAAGGTGACGCTGCCCGAGGGCATCGAGATGGTGCTCGTCGAGGCGACGCTCGGCGGCAAGCCTGCGATCGGCATCGCACTCCCCTCCGACCTCGCCTCGCGCGAACAGGCCGCGAAGGCCACCGACGCGATCGAGAAGGCGATGCCCGATCGCGCCGGCACTCCGATCTGCAAGTCGGTGCTGATCCGCCGCTCGCTCGAGCACTTCGGCAGCTGATCGGATCAGACCTCGAGCAGCAGGCGCTCGGGGCGTTCGATGCACTGTTTGATGCGCACGAGGAACTGGACCGCCTCGCGGCCGTCGATCAGGCGGTGGTCGTAGGACAGCGCGACGTACATGATCGGGCGGATCTCGACCTTGCCGTCGATCGCGACGGGGCGCTCGACGATGTTGTGCAGGCCGAGGATGCCCGTCTGCGGCGGGTTGATGATCGGCGTGGACATCATCGAGCCGTAGATGCCGCCGTTGCTGATCGTGAACGTGCCGCCGCTCAGATCGTCCATGGACAGCTTGTTGTTCTTCGCCTTGTCGGCGTACGCCGCGATCGCCTGCTCGATCTCCGCGAAGCCGAGCCGGTCGGCGTCCTTGATGACCGGCACGACCAGGCCCTTGCCGCCGCCCACCGCCACGCCGATGTCGTAGTGGTAGTGGTACACGATGTCGTCGCCGTCGATCTCCGCGTTCACCGGCGGGAACTCGCGCAGCGCCTCGATCGCCGCCTTCACGAAGAACGACATGAAGCCGAGCTTCACGCCGTGGCGCTTCTCGAACGACTCCTTGTAGCGCGAGCGCAGCTCGATCACCGCGCTCATGTCGACCTCGTTGAAGGTCGTGAGGATCGCCGCCGTGTTCTGCGATTCCACCAAGCGCTGCGCCACGCGCTTGCGCAGCGGCGACATCGTCTTGCGTTCCTCGCGTTCCCCCGGCTCGCGCTTCGGCGCGGGTGCAGGCGCCTTCGCAGCGACGGGCGCGGGCGTCTGCGCCTTCACGACGTCTTCCTTCTGGATCCGTCCGCCCCGACCGGAGCCGGACACGTTCGCGAGATCGACCCCGCTACGCGCCGCCTCGAGCCGCGCGCTCGGACCCGCCGCGACGGGCTCGCCACGCACCTCGCCTTCGTGCGGCGTGGGTCCACCACCCGTCTCCTTCGCGGCGATCGCAGGCGCGGCGTTCTCCTTCGCGGGGGTGGCCGGCTTGCCGTTGCCCTTCGCCGTCGCGGTCTCGTCGATCTCGCCGATCGTCTGCCCGACGCCGACGGTGCTGCCCTCGGCGACCGCCTGCTTCGCGAGCACACCGGCGCTCGGCGCCGGCACCTCGACGGTGATCTTGTCGGTCTCGACCTCGACGACGGGCTCGTCGGCGGCGACCGCCTCGCCCTCGGCCTTCAACCAGCGCGCGATCACGCCTTCGGTGATCGACTCGCCCATCTGGGGGATGCGGATCTGGACTGTCATCGGCTCGTCTTCTTCTGCGCGAATGCGTCGTCGAGGATCATGCGTTGCTCGAGCTCGTGGCTGTCGGGCGAGCCCGTGGCCGGGCTCGCGCTCTCGACCCGCCCGGCGTAGGTCGGCCGCAGTCGCCCGCCGTTCGCGGTCGCGAGGATGTCACGCATGTACGGCCACGCGCCCATGTTCATCGGCTCTTCCTGCACCCACATGAGCTCGTCCGCGGCACCGTAGCGCGCGAGCACGGCATCGAGCTCGCGGCGGCGCAGCGGGTAGAGCTGCTCGATGCGGACGATCGCGACGTCCTCGCGTTTCTGCTCGGCTCGGCGCGCGGCGAGGTCGTAGTAGACCTTGCCGGTGCACAACATCAAGCGCCGCACCTTCGCGGGATCCGCCGCGGGGTCGTCGATGATGCGGCGGAACTCGCCGCCCGTGATCTCCTGGAGCGACGAGAACGAGGCCTTGGTGCGCAGGAGGCTCTTCGGCGCCATGACGATCAGCGGCTTGCGCCACTTGCGGAGCGCCTGCCGGCGGAACGCATGGAACAGGTTCGCCGGCGTGGACAGGTTGCACACCTGGATGTTGTCCTCGCTCGCGAGCTGCAGGAATCGCTCGAGCCGCGCGCTGGAGTGCTCGGGCCCCTGGCCCTCGAAGCCGTGCGGCAGCATGAGCACGAGCCCGCTGATCCGATTCCACTTGTCCTCGGAGCTCGTCACGAATTGATCGATGACGATCTGCGCCCCGTTGTTGAAATCGCCGAACTGCGCCTCCCAGATCACGAGCGTATCGGGAGCCGCCAGGCTGTAGCCGAATTCGAAGCCCATCACGGCGAACTCGGACAACGGGCTGTTGCACGCGGCGAAGCGCCCCTGATCCTTTGCGAGGTGGCACAGCGGGAAGTAGCGCTCGCCGGTGTTCGTGTCGAAGTAGCCCGAGTGACGATGCGTGAACGTGCCGCGGATGCTGTCCTGCCCCGACAAGCGCACGTGCTGGCCTTGCAGGAGCAGCGAGCCGTATGCGAGGTGCTCGGCCATCGCCCACGACACCGGCGATTCGCCGGCCGCCATCTCGCCGAGCTCGGCCACGAATCGCTGCAGCTTGGGATGCAGCGAGAATCCCTCGGGGATCGTGGTGAGGGCGCGTCCGATCGTCTGCACCGTTGCGGTGTCGATCGCGGTGGGCACGTCGTGCTCGGGCGCATCGGGCCCGCCGACGTAGTTCTCCCAGATGCCGTGCATCGGCGAGCGCAGCGGCTGGGGCCCCTTCTCCTTGATGTCGGCGAGCGCCGACTCGAACTCCTCGCGGAACTCGACGTGCAGCTTCTCGCAATCCTCGCGCGTGACGGTGCCGCGCTCGACCAACGTGTCCTCGTAGCGATCGCGCACGGACCTGCGCTTCGTGATGAGGTCGTACATGCGCGGCTGCGTGAACGTGGGCTCGTCGCCCTCGTTGTGGCCGAACTTGCGGTAGCAGACGAGATCGATGACGACGTCGCGGTGGTATCGCTGCCGGTACGCCGCCGCGAGCTTCGCCACGTAGTACGCGGCCTCGGGGTCGTCGCCGTTCACGTGGAACACCGGCACGTTGAGCATGTCGGCGACCGCGGTGGGATAGATCGTGGAGCGCGCGTCCTTCGGCTCGGTGGTGAAGCCGATCTGGTTGTTGATGACGATGCGCACCGAGCCCTGGTTGCCGTAGTCGGGCAAGAGCGACAGATTCAGCGTCTCGGCGACGACGCCCTGGCCCATGAAGGCAGCGTCGCCGTGCAGCGTGACGGGCAGCGACGCGTCGCGCTTGTCGGGCGGGCGCCGATCCTGACTCGCGCGCACGCGCCCGTTGATCACCGGTGTGATCGCCTCGAGGTGGCTCGGGTTGAACGCGAGCGCGAGGTACATCGGCCGACCCGCACGCGTCTCGTACTGTCGCCAGGAGCCCAGGTGGTATTTCACGTCGCCCGAGCCCAACGCCTCGCGCGGATCGCCACCGGCGAAGCGAGAGAACACCTGCGCCGCGGTGGCACCGAGCAAGGTGAGCAGCACGGACAGCCGGCCGCGATGCGCCATGCCGAAGATCACTTCGTCGACGCCGAGCTCGCTCGACTCCTCCACGAGCGTCTCGAGCAGCGCGATGATGCTCTCCGCACCCGCGATCGAGAATCGCTTCGCGCCGATGAACTTCGAGTGCAGGAACTTGTCGACCGCATCGGCGCGGGTGAGCGAGCGCAGGAGGCGTACTTGATCCTTCTGCGACGGGATGACCTGGTTCTCGCAGACCTCCATGCGATCGCACAGCCAGTTGCGCTGCTCGATGTCGTTGATCTGCCAGTACTCGACGCCGATGCCGCCCGTGTACGTGCGCTGCAATCGGCCGAGGATGTCGCGCAGAGGCACCGCGCGTCGCCCGGGAAAGAGCTCGCTCGGATCGAAGCTGCGATCGAGGTGCTGCTCGCCGAGCCCGAAGTACTCGAGGTCGAGCGCCTCGGTGTGGACGGAGCGTGGGCGGCCGAGAGGATCGATCTGTGCCCGCAGGTGACCGATGAGGCGGTAGTGCTCGATGAGGCGATCGACGTGGGCCTGCAGCGCGATCTGTTCGGCGCGATCGCCGAGCGCGAAGGCGGCCTGTCCGAGGCCGACCGCATCGAGCGCGCCGGTGGCGGCGCGGCCGTTGCCGTTGCTCGTACGCGAGCGTTCGCGTTCGCGCTCGATGAACGCGCGCCACTCGGGCGAGACGCTCGATGGATCGCGCTCGAACGCTTCGTAGACGGCGTCCAAGAACGCGACGTTGTGGCTGGAGAGCAGGCGATCGGTATCCATCACGGAGCGGGGGCACGAGCATAACGCACGCGGCCGCGATGGCGAGGGGCTTCCGAGCCGGCGGAGCCCTGCTACTGTTGCGCCCGAAGATGGCGGAAGATGCGGCCAAGGGGCGCGTGGAGCCGGACGCGCGTGGTCAGCTGTCCGAGAGGGTCGCGCACACGCTCGTCGCGTCGCGCGAGTCGTGGACTCGACGCATGTTCGAGCTCGCGGTGCAGCTGCGCAGCACCGACGGAGCTCCCGTGTTCGATCTGTCGCTCGGCAACCCGAGCCTCGAGCCGCCGACGGTGTGGCGCGAGGCCGTGGTCTCGCTGCTGCAGGACGAGGCCGCGGGTATGCACCGTTACATGACCAACGCGGGCTTCCCCGAGGTTCGCGAGTTCGTCGCGCAGCGCGAGTCGGCGCGCTACGGGCTGCCGTTCGCGCCCACCGACGTCACGATGACCGTCGGTGCAGCGGGTGGTCTCAACGTGCTCGCTCGCGCGACGCTCGATCCGGGCGACGAGGTGATCGTCCCGTTGCCGTTCTTCTCCGAGTACGAGCACTACTGCGCGAACGTCGGAGCGCGACTCGTGCCGGTCGCGTCGCGAGCCGACTTCGGGCTCGACCTCGCGGCGCTCGAGCGCGCACTGAGCCCGCGCACGCGGTGGGTGCTGCTCAACTCGCCCAACAACCCCACGGGTGCGGTGTACGGCGACGACGAGCTCGATGCACTCGCGCGGCTGCTGTCGGACGATGCGCGTCGTCGTGCGCGACCCGTGCTCGTGGTCGAGGACGCGCCGTATCGCGATCTCGTGTACGACGCGCGCGCAGTGCCGTCGATGCTCGGTCGATGGCCGCACACGGTGCTCGTCACGAGCCACTCGAAGGACCTCGGGCTCGCCGGCGAGCGCATCGGCTACCTGCTCGTCTCGCCGACGGCGTTCGGGCGCGAGGGGCTCGTGCGCGCGGCGGCCTACTGCACGCGCGTGCTGGGGTTCGTGAACGCGCCGGCGCTCATGCAACGCGTGCTCCCGCTCGTGCTGGCGGATCCGCGGGGGCGCGTCGACGTCGAGATCTACGCCCGCAACTGCCGACGCATGGCGGCGGGGCTGCGGGCGTTGGGCTTCGGCCTGCCCGAGCCGCGCGCGGGGTTTTTCCTGTTTCCGTCGCTACCGGATCGATTTCCCGACGACGTCGCACTGACGGAGCGGCTCGTCGTGGAGCGCACGATCGTGGTGCCGGGGACCGCGTTCGGCGTGCCCGGGCATCTACGCATGTCGTTGGCCGTCGACGATGCCACGGTCGATGGAGCGCTCGCGGCCTTCCAGCGCGTGTGCGCTTGAGTACGCCCCGGGGCCGGCCGAAAGACCCAATCAGGCCCGGAGGGCCGTATGGACAAACCATTGCAATGGCGCCGGTGCGGCTCCGCGAGGAGGTGTGGTAAAGCACGCGCACCATGCGACGCACCACGTTCCCCATCCTGCTGGCCGTGATGTTCGGCTGCAACAAGCCCGAGGGCGAGACGACGCCGCCGACCGACGGCACCACGCCCGAGACGACGCCCACCGAGCCCACCGAGCCGGCCGAGCCCGCGCCCGATCCGGAAGCGGAGCGCAAGGCGGCCGAGGAAGCCGCGGCGAAGGAAGCCGCCGACAAGAAGGCGGCTGCCGACGCTCAGATCGCGAAGGGCAAGGAGTTGTACGGCGCGAACTGTGCGTCGTGCCACGGCGAGAACGGCGAGGGCAAGAAGGGCAAGGGTCCGGCCGTCGTGGGCGAGGGCGCGCTGCCGCTCGATCCGCCGAAGAAGGCGAAGATGCGCAAGGGCATCAAGTTCAGCACGGCCGCGGACATCGCGGACTTCGTGGTGAAGAACATGCCGCCGAAGAAGGGTGGCTCGCTGCAGCCGGAGGAGTACTACGCGATCCTCGGCTTCGATCTCAGCGCCAACGGCGTCGAGCTCAAGGAGCCGCTCACGGCGGAGAACGCCGCATCGATCGTGATCCACCCCGCCGAGCCCGCCCCCGCCGCCGACGCTGGCGCCGCGCCGGCCGCGACGCCGCCCGCGAAGTGACGGTGATCTCGGGCGAGCGCGATCCTTCGTGACGCGCTCGCCCGACCTGCGGCATCGTGGGGGTGCGATGTGCAGGAACATCAAGACGCTGTTCAACTTCGATCCGCCCGCGACGGACGACGAGATCCGCGCGGCGTCGATCCAGTTCGTGCGCGCAAGCTGAGCGGCATGAACAGCCCCTCGAAGACGAACCAGGCGGTGTTCGAGCACGCGGTGGATCAGGTGACCGCGGCGGCGCACCTGCTGATCGCGTCGCTGCAGACGACGGCGGCGCCACGCGATCGCGAGGTCGAAGCAGTGAAGGCCCGCGAGCGATCGATCGCGCGCTTCGGGCCGAGGACGTGACGAAGCTGTACGTGACGCTGGTCCCCGCGGGACGAAGTGTGTGCGCGCGACTTCGGGCTCGAACAGTCACTGTGAGGGGTCGAAGTTCGGAAATGCCGGACGTCGAGGTCGAACAGGCGCCTGTGAAGGGTCGACGTCCGGCGAATTCGGACGTCGACGTCGAACAGGTGCTGTCGGGGGTCGAGTTCGGCGTCCTCTCGGGCGGGCGCGGGTGCGCGGTTCGTCTCGCGGCCGTGATCCGTTACGATTCGCGCGGAAGGACGTCCGCGTCATGGAACAGTCGAGGCCGCGCGTGCTCATGCTCGCCGCGAACGGATTCGCCGAGCTCGTCGAGACGAGGGAGTTGCTGCTCGCCGCGGGCGCAGAGGTGGTCGTCGCGTCGCCGGAGCGGGGGCCGATCGCCGGGGTCGTCTACGACGAGGCGTCGGCGAAGATGAGCGAGACGGTGTTCACTCCGGACGTCGTCCCCGCCGAGCTCGACCTCGCGTCGTTCGATGCGCTCGTGCTCCCGGGCGGCGTGCGCAGTCCCGACTCGCTACGGATGAACGAGGCCGTCGTCGGCATCGTCCAGTCATTCGTCGCGGCCGACAAAGTCGTCGGCGCGATCTGTCACGGCCCGTGGCTGCTCGTCGAGGCCGACGTCGTCCGCGGGCGACGCGTGACCTGTTGGCGTTCCATCCGCACTGATCTCCGCAACGCCGGCGCCACGGTGATGGACGAGCCGGCCGTGACGGACGGACGCCTCGTCACGAGCCGGATGCCCGCCGACATCCCCGTGTTCACGCGTGCGGTCCTCGACGCGCTGCACGCCGCGTCGAAGTGATCACTCCTTGAGGCGATAGCCCGTCGCGAACATCCAGCGGACGATCATCAGGAGTACGAACAGGAAGCCGAGCGTGACGCCCAGGCTCACGCCGATGTGGACGTCGGCGCTGCCGTAGAAGCTCCAGCGGAAGCCGCTGATCAGGTACACGACAGGGTTGAACAGCGCGACCGTGCGCCAGGCGCCTGGGAGCATGTCGATCGAGTAGAAGGCGCCGCCCAGGAAGGTCAGCGGCGTGATGATCAGCATCGGGATGAACTGGAGCTGCTCGAAGCCCTTGGCCCAGATGCCGATCACGAAGCCGAAGAGGCTGAAGGTCACGGCCGTCAGCAACAAGAAGGAGATCATCACGAACGGGTGCTCGATCCTCACCGGCACGAAGAAGAACGCCGTGCTCAGGATGATCATCCCCAGCAAGATCGACTTCGTCGACGCCGCGCCCACATAGCCGAGCACCATCTCGAAGTACGAGATCGGCGCGGACAACAGCTCGTAGATCGTGCCCGTGAACTTCGGGAAGTAGATGCCGAACGACGCGTTCGACAGGCTCTCCGTGAAGAGCGACAGCATCATCAGGCCCGGCACGATGAACGCGCCGTAGGCGACGCCGTCCACCTCCGTCATGCGCGAGCCGATCGCGCCCCCGAACACCACGAAGTACAGCGACGTCGTGAGCACCGGCGTCACGATGCTCTGCAGCGCCGTGCGCATGAATCGAGCCATCTCGAACCGGTAGATCGCCCACACGCCGCGATGGTTGAAGCCGACGCCGCTCATGCCTGCGCTCCCTTCTCGTGCACCAGGCTCACGAAGATGTCCTCGAGCGAGCTCTGCCGCGTGTTCAGATCCTTGAAGCCGATGCCCAGCTCGCCCAGCCGCCGCAACAGCGAAGGGATGTCGCTGCTGCCGTCATGCGCGTCGAACTCGAGCACGAGCTGCCAGCCGTTCGCCGCCAACGCGAGCGGCCACTTCGCGAGCCCCTCGGGCACCTCGGTCATCGCGTCCTGCAGATCGAGCGTCAGCTGGCGCTTGCCGAGCTTCGTCATCAGCTTCGCCTTGTCCTCGGCGAGCAAGAGCTTGCCCTTCGAGATGATGCCGATGCGATCGGCCATCTCCTCCGCCTCTTCGATGTAGTGCGTCGTCAGGATGATCGTCACGCCGTTCTCGCGCAGCCCCCTCACGAGCGCCCACATGTCGCGCCGCAGCTCCACGTCGACGCCCGCGGTGGGCTCGTCGAGGAACAACACCTCGGGCTCGTGCGACAGCGCCTTCGCGATCATCACGCGCCGCTTCATGCCGCCCGACAGGCTCATGATCTTGTCGTTGCGCTTCTCCCACAGCGACAAGTCGCGCAGCACCTGCTCGAGATACGCCGGATTCGCCGGCCGCCCGAAGAGCCCCCGGCTGAACCGCACGGTCGCCCACACCGTCTCGAACGCGTCGGTCGCGAGCTCCTGCGGCACGAGCCCGATGAGCGTGCGCGCCGGCTTCGGATCGCGAACGATGTCGTGACCGGCCACGCTCACGCTGCCCTTCGTCGCCGTGACGATGCCGCACACGATGTTGATGAGCGTCGTCTTGCCCGCACCGTTCGGCCCGAGCAGCGCGAAGATCTCGCCCTTGTCGATCTCGAGATCCACCGGTTGCAACGCGACCAAGCCCGACGAGTACGTCTTCGTCAGCCCGGAGATCGTCAGGATCGCTGCCATCGCACCGCCTCATAGCATGTCGCGGCTCGCCGGCTGCGCCCGCGCCGCGCACGCCGGCGGATCGCGAGAACCGGGGCCTAGCGGGCCGCTGCTGCGCCCCTGCGGCATCACCGGACCGGCCGTGGCACCCTCACCGCGCCTCATGACTGCCAGCGGACCCAAGGCCAACCTCGACGTGCTGAGCAAGCAAGTCGCCTACTCCGGCGAGGGGATCTCGGTCAAGTCGCTCGAAGACGACATCCAAGCCGAGCGCGGCACGCAGAACACCAAGGTCGAAGAGCTCAAGGTGCTGCGCGAGCGCAACGTGCAGATCCAGCAGGCGCTGGCCGACGAGGTGATGAAGCTGCGCAAGTTCAGCGACTACGTCGACGGCACCGCCACGAAGGGCGGCTTCTGGGCCGGCTTCAAGGAGATCGTCAGCTACATCCCGGGCTTCCGCAACATCGCCATCTCGAGTCGGTCGATCGAGGAACTGCTCAAGCAGCAGTACCAGATCAGCGCGCGCCGCGTGAAGGAAGCCGCCGAGTACGTCGACACGCTCAAGAAGTCCGAGCTCGATCTCTACAAGGAGATCGAGCGCATCAACGGCAAGATCATCGAGATGGCCACGAACGAGGCGACTGCCGTCGACTTCGTGCTCGAGCTCAAGAAGCTCGTCGACGATCTCGAGTCCGAGAAGCAGACCGTCGAGGCCAACAGCGTCGCGTTCCGCGACATCGAGGCGAAGCAGGACAAGGCGCGTGCGCTCCTGGCCGAGCACTCCACGAACCTGCAGCTCTACGGCGCCGCCGAGGATCGCTACGCGAGCCTCAAGGACAACACGCGCAAGCTCGTCGAGACGATCCGCAACCTCGGGCAGGACATCTCGCAGTACACCACCGCCGCGTCGATCAAGCTCGACATGGCGTCCGCCCAGATCCAGGCCATCGGTACCGCCGCCGACGCGTCCGTCGTCATGCTCGAGCTCAAGAAGAGCCTCGACGTCATGACCGAGTCGATGAACGCCACCACGCAGTTCGTCAGCGACACGCAGGTGTTCTTCCGCCGCAACCTCGACGGGCTCATCAAGGAGCTCGAGACGTTCGACGAGACCACCACCAAGGTTCTCGACGCGAACCTCGCGGAGTCGCGCAAGATCGAGGACGAGCGCATCGCTGCCGCCATCGCGAAGGCGCAACAGCACAAGGCCGAGCATCCGCAGGGCGCCGCGGCCGGTTAGACGCATGGGCGAGCTCGTCGCGCTGCACACCCAAGCGCTGCGCGAGCCGGTGGCGACGCGCTACCTCGACGCCCTCGCGCGCGCCCTCGGAGCGGCCCGCATCAACAAGACGTTCCCGGATCGCCGCGCGCTCGAGGGCACGCTGCGGGCGCTCCGCAGCGACTCGCACCTGGGCCTGTACGACGCGCTGTTCGTCGACTCGCGTTCCGGCCTGCCCAACCTCGCGAGCCTCACCCGCGTGCTGTCGGATCGTGACGTCGGCCGCGAGTCGCTGACGCAGATGGACGACCACGCCACGCTGGCGGCGCGCGCCGCCGAGGGCGAAGTGTTCGAACGCATCGCGCGCAAGCGCCGGTACTACGAGCTGCTCGCCGGTCTCGATCTCGCGCCGGTCGACAGCCATCGCGTGCTCCTACGTCGGCACGAGCCCCAGCAATCACGCGCGAGCTTCCGGGTCGAGCTCACCAAGGTCGTCGCGAACGGATGCTACGTGCGCGTCGTGATCGAGCTCGTGCAGGAAGCGAGCATATGGGCGCACAAGCTCGCCGTGGTCGACGCGAGCGGCGAAGTCGCCCACGGCACCGAGGCGCTGCGCGGCACCGTGTATCGCTTGGCGAACTTCGACGCGGAGACGCTCTTCGTGCGGCTGCACGAGCTCGAGGGCGTGCACGTCGAGCGCGTGCAGCGGGGCATCGTGGGTCCGGTGCTGTGGGCGATCCCCGAGGCGGGCCAGCTGCATCGCGTGCTGCAGCCCATCGCCGATCCGCTCGTCGACGCGTGGCATGCGTGGCTGTCGAGCACCGCGATCACGACTCCGCAGCTCGTCGTCTCGTTCGCGAGCGACACCGCGGCCCACGACGTGCCGCTGGAAGCGAGCAACGATCCGCTCGCGCCGCTGCTCTCCACGCAGATCCTCGAGGGCGAGCGCGCGCGGTACTCCATCCTGCGCGAGCGTCATCCGTTCCGCGTCTACAAGGATCGGAAGTTCGTCGTGACCGACGGCGCCCGCGCGCTCGTCGACGGCATCGTCGCTGCCGCGCGGACGAAAAACCTCGTGTATCCGCTGCGGTGACGATCAGCGCCCGCGCGGCGCGGTGGTCGGCGCGGTGCGCTTGCCACCCTTGCCGCCCGGCGCCTTGCGGCCCTTGATCGCGGCGGCCTTCGCCTCGCGGGGGGCGGTCGGCGCCTTCGCATCGATCGGCGCGGGCACGGGCGCGGGCGCGGCTTGTGTGCCCGGAGCGCCCGCAGCGGCGTCGGGCTGCGCGCCCGCGGCCATGTTCATGCGAGCGGCGGTCGCCGCATCGATCTGGCCGGGCGCGCGCGCGCCCGGAGGCGCCGCGGAGGGGATGACGGGCACGTGACGACCGGGCGCGGCCGTGCCCTGCTTCGCCTCCTCCACCTTCGCCTCCTCCTTCTTCGGCTTCTCTTCGGCCTTCTCCACCTTCTCGGTGGCCTTCGGCTTCACGGAGGACTTGCGCGCGACCTTCTCGGCCTCGGCGGCGTCGAGGTTGCGTCCCAGCACTTCGCCCACGTCGCGGCCTTCGTCGCTGACGCGCTGCGCGACCTTGTCGATGACCTCGGGGTTCTGGCGGCTCTGCGCGGTGAGCTCGGATTTCACGAGCTCCTTCAGCGCCGGGTCGTCGCTGTCTTGCGCGAGCTTGTCCATCGTCGCGAGGAGCCGGGCCATGTCTTCCTTCAGCTGGTCCTGCTCGCGCTGATCGAGGTACGACTGCATGAGGCTGACGAACGTGGCGAGCACGATGAGCGCCGACAGGGCCCACGCGTAGCGAGGCGGCTTCGTCTTGTCGCGCTCCATCCAGATGCCCAGCACCGCCGCGAGGCCGGCGACGAACACCGCCATCAGGGTGACGAGCAGGCCCACGTTCACGGCGTTGGCAAGGTCGAATTCGGGCACGGTTGACTCTCGGCTCGACGCTAGTCGGTGACGGTTGGACTGTCAACGACGAGGCGGGTGGTTGACCCTATGGGAACACCTCCCCGCGATGGGCTGATAGACTGCGACCTCGAAACCGTTCTGGTGCCAAGGAGCCGAGCCGATGCCCATCTCGCGCGAGGAATCGATCGCTGGTCTGCGCTTGCTCGTGTGCATGGCGAAGGCCGATGGCGTGTTGCACGACAAGGAGCGCGCCGTTCTCGAGGCGACGTTCGAAGACCTCGAGCTGCCGCCGGGTCTCGACCTGCAGTGGTTGCTCGACGAGCCCGTCGCGCTCGCGACTGTGCTCGGTCAGATCACGAGCCCGGAGGCGAAGGACGCGTCGTACGCCGCCGTGTACGCGCTCGCGTGCACGGACGGTGATTGCTCCGACGAAGAGCGCGCGCTGCTCGAGCGCATCCGCGAGGGCCTCGGCATCGATCCGATGCAGGACGAGCACCTCGCGCTGCTCTTCACCCCGAAGCACCAGCGCCCCGACCTCGCGGCCAAGGCGGCGGCGACTGCGGCCGAACGCGACGCCAACGTGCGCTCGGAGACCCGAAAGTGCGCGATCGTGTCGGCGTTGCTCGGTGCGTTCCCGATCCCCGGCATTGCGGTCGCCACCGATCTCGCGACCGCGGCGCTGCAGGTCGGGCTCGCGCGCGACATCGGCAAGCTGTGGGGCCAGGACATCGATCAGCAGACGGCGAAGGGCATCCTCGCGGGCTTCGGTGTCGGCACCGGAGCGCGCATCGCGGTGACGAACCTGCTCAAGGTGTTCCCCGGGTGGGGCAGCGCGTTCGGAGCGGCCACCGCGTACGCGTCGAGCTGGGCAGTCGGGCGCGTGATGAACACGTACTTCGAGAGCGGACGCGGGCTCGATCCTGCCGCGCTCAAGCGCGCGTACAAGGACGCCAAGGACGAGGGCAAGCGCGCGTACGCGGACGATGCCGACGCGATCGCCAAGGACGGCGCGAAGACGAAGGCTGCGCTCGACGAGCTGCGTCGTCGGCTCGACGCGGGCGAGATCGACCAGCGAGAGTTCGAGACGCAAGCCGCAGCGCTCGTGGCCGATTCCCCCGCGGAGTAGCGCTCGCTCCGCGCGTGTGGCCTCGAATCGGGCCACATCGCGAGGCGGTGCGGCCGACTGCGATCCCTGTCGCCTTCAATCCATCCGCTTCGGGTCGATGCGGGCCCTCGGTGGACGCGATCCGATCCTCCGTTCGGCTCATGCAGGTCACGCCGGTGCGCGCGACCGCAGAGCCGCACGTGCGCGCGGACGAGCACGCGGCGACCGTCGAGCGGCTGGCGCGACCGGTCATCGCCGCGGCCGCGCCCACGCGGGTGCACGCGACGAGCAGCGCCGAGGGCGGCGTCGCACACGAGCGCGGACGCTCGCGCGGCGACTCGCACGAGCTGCGGACGCGCGACATGGAGGTGCGGACCGAGCACGCGCTGCAGGAGCCCGATGGCAGCCTCGATCTGCTGCCGAGCTACGAGTTCGCGCTCGGACCGGACGGACTGCCGTACGCGATCGAGCAGGGCATCACGCCGATCGAGCCGCCGCAGGCGACGCGCGTGGAGGAGAGCGAGGAGCCCGAGCCCGACGAGGGGAAGGCCGAAGCCGCGCCCACCGCGGACGTCGTCGCGCGCGAGCGCGTGCCGATCGACGAGACACCCGCGAGCGACGAGTCGGACGACGAGCGAGCGACGCGCAAGCCCGAGCGCCACGAAGAGCCGGTCGCCCGCGCCTATGCACGCAGCGACGAGCGCGAAGTCCCACCGCAGGTCGAGACGATCGCCTAAGGCACGCTGACGCGGCGCCACTTCACGCGCGTCTGGTCGAAGTGGCCGTCGACGTTCGGGTCCTGTTCGAGGTCCTGCCAGTTGCCGTGCTCGTCGCGCGCTCGGCTCGCGACCATGTACTCGCCCGGCGCGGGATCGATCCAGCGATACGTCCACACGCTCCACGCGCGCTCGATGGCCTCGGGCGGCAGCGGGGCGTCGGGGAAGTAGGTGTCCGGCGTGCGGAGCTCGGCGGGCATCCACGTCTTGCCGCCGTCGGTCGTCACCTCGACGGCGGTGATCTTCGCGTCGCCGCCCCACGCCCAACCGGTGAGCGTCCATCCGCCGCCGCTCGTGATCCGCATGCAACGCGTGACCATCGACTTGAGGCCGATCCATCGAGCCTGCACGCGCTGCCACTTGCCATCGATCCTCTCCTTGTTGGTGAAGACCCAGGTGTTGTGGATGCCCATGTGCGGCGAGGTCTTGCCCTCGATCCTGCCGAGCCACTTCACGTGCGACATGGAGTAGATGCCGGGCACGACGAGTCGCACGGGGAACCCGCGCGGACGCGGCAATGGCTCGCCGTTCATCGTGATCGCCAACAGTGCGCGGGCACGCACGAGCTCGTCGAGCGAGAGCCCGTAGTGGTAGCCCTTGCGGACGAGGGCGATCGGATCGAGCCCGTGGAACGCGAAGTGCGTGGCCTCGCCCGCGCCGCCGCATGCCTCGAGCACGGTGGCGAGCGAGGGTCCGGCCCAGCGCGCCTGGCCGAGCAGGCCGGCGGAGCCCATGAGGTGGTTGCCATTGCCGGCGCATTCCATCACGCAGACGCGCTCTTCGACGGGCAACGCGCGCAGCTCGTCGAGCGTGAACTCGCGCGGCTGCGCGACGCCGGTGACCTTCAGGCGATACGTCGTGGCATCGACCTTGGGGTGGCGATGGCGATCGCGGCGGAAGTAGCCCTCGGTCGGCGTGATCGGGCCCGACATCGTCGGGGTCCGCTGCTCGACCATGCTGATCATGCGAAACGCGAGGGGCTGCAGGAAGCGGCCGAGCCAGCGCGCCATGCCTTCCACCGGGCGCAGCTCGAGCTCGTCCGGCAGCACCTGCTCGAGCTGGGTCGCGGTGGGGACGAGCGACGTGGACACGGCGGCCCGACCCTAGCAGAAGACCGGGGCCGCTTCTGCCGCGTTCCAGTTTCGGGTAGCGTTCGGCCCGCCTGACAGGAGACTCGACCGGTGCACCTTCGCGCGATTTCCACCGCATGCCTCGCCCTCTCCCTCGCCCTGTTCTCCGGCGCGTGTGACGACAAGAAGGCCGACACCGACGCGAAGGCGAAGGCCCACGCGACCCCCGTCGAGGAGAAGAAGGCCGAGGAGAAGAAGGCGGACGAAGCGAAGGTCGAGGAGAAGAAAGCCGACGAGGCGAAGGCCGACGAAGCGAAGGCCGACGAAGCGAAGGCCGACGAAGCGAAGGCCG
>CAYXVR010000005.1:0-117135 GCA_964468635.1 uncultured Nannocystaceae bacterium | reverse complement strand
AGGCCGACGAAGCGAAGGCCGACGAAGCGAAGGCCGACGAAGCGAAGGCCGACGAGGCGAAGGCCGACGAGGCGAAGGCCGACGAGGCGAAGGCCGACCCGAAGAAGCCGGACGAGAAGAAGGCCGACCCGAAGAAGCCGGACGAGAAGAAGGCCGAAGACGCCTCGGCGAAGGTGAACGCCAAGGAGATCTTCGACAAGAAGTGCAAGACGTGCCACGGCGCCACCGGCGACGCGAAGACGAAGATCGGCGAGGAGAACGACATCCCCGACTGGACCGTCGCCGGGTGGAAGACGAAGTGGCCGGAGGCCAAGGTCATCGACATCGTGAAGAACGGCAAGTCCGGCACGAAGATGAAGGCCTTCAAGGACAAGCTGACCGAGGACGAGATCCTCGCCGTCAGCAAGTACTCCCGCTCGCTCGGGAAGTGACCTACTTGGCGGTTCGCAGCGCGTCGACCTCGGCGAGGATGCGATCGACGTCCTCGTCGGGCACGTTCTGCCGGTGATCGGCGAGCTGCAGGCGCAAGCGATCGCCCTGCGCTTCGGCGATCAGGAGCTCGGTCACCGCGCCCGCGACCGCATCGAGGTGCACGCTGAGGCTGCGCAGCACCTTGCGGATCTGCGAGTTGCGCGGCGGCAGCACCTCCAGGCGATATCCACCCGAGCGCGCACCACCGCGCGGCACCTCGACGCGGCTGTCCGCGACGATCGCCGCACCGTCGCCGGGCGCGAACAGAGCGATGAGGCGATCGGACAGCCACGCGGCCGCGGGCAACCGATCGCGCGGCAACGCGGAAACGGCACGACCGTGGGACTGATTCGGGAGGATCGTCATCGTGCCGGCGTCGAACACCGTGGTCGATCCGGACAGACCGTCGTCGCGGAAGACGAGCTGACTCGGCGCGCGGAACAGGAGCTGGCCCGTCACCACGAGCGGCGCTTGCAAGAGTGACGTCTCGCGCGTGCTCGTGAGCCGAGCGAGCAGGTTCTTCGTGCGCTGGGCGTAGTTCGCCCACAGCTCGAGCCGGTTCTGCAGCCTCTTGTCCTCGGCCTCCTCCGCGGACGCCGTGCGGGCGAGCGCGAGTGTCGAGGCTGCGGCACACCACGATCGTCGCGACCAGCTCATGCGCCGTCTCCTTCGTCGTCGGCGGGCTCGGGCTCGCCGCGCCCGAATCGCCGCAGCGCGCGGCACAACCCCGGTGCGACGAACAGCCCCACGCCCGAGGCCGTCGCGGCTCCGATCGCGACGACGAGCCCGAGGTGACGCCACGCGGGCACGTCGCTCGCGATGAGGGCGATCGCGGCGGCTGCCTGACAGAGGCTCGTGACGAGCAGACCGGTCGCGAACAGCGGACGCCGCAGATCGATGGCACGGCAGGCTCGACTCGCCGCGATCGTCGCTGCCGCACCGACGAGCAGGATCGCGGGCAGCACCTGCGGTCCGAGCGGCAGCCGCAGCATCGTCATGGCGACCAAGGTCGCGCACTGCGTCACGAGCGTGGCGAACGCTGCACTCATCGCGATCGCGAAGCTGCGCGTGCCGAGCCACACGAGGAACGCACCGATCCACATCTGCGACAGCGCCCAGATCCCGAACCAGTTCTGGAATTCGCCGCGATCGCGGCGCGCGGCCGCGGCCGGCCCCGACAACACGATGCGCTTGCCGTCGGCGTCCACGAGCTTCGGCACGTCGGCCTCGACGTCGGGGCCGAGGTGCACGAATGCGCGGAACGACGACGCATCGACTTGATAGCGGCGCAGCCACGGGCCGAGCGGGCCGTCGAGCATCGCCGCTGGCGTGGGACCGGCCTCGTCCACGCGGGCCGTACGGAGGAACTCGCCGAACGCGTCGGCCCGGAAGCCGCGCGACTCGAGGATCTCGCGCAGCTTGGACATGCGCTTGGGCAGCTCGAGCTCCGCCAGCGTCGCACGTCGGCGCTCGATGTCGTCGGCGCGCATCACCAGGCTGCCGGGCGAATCGACCCGCGTGGCAGTGGTCGGCACGAGCGTGGCGAGCTCGCGGGTGTCGATCGCTGCACGCTCCAGCGCGGCCGCGGCGTCGCTGCCGGTCGACTGCGTGCGCACGACGAGGGCGGGGTCGTAGAACTCGTCGAGCATCCGCGTCTGCGCGGCGGTGGGTGGCGCGATCGAGACGCGATCCGCCCCGCGGTAGCGCACCTGCGCGCTCGCCCACGCACCCGCGCCGAGCACCGCACCCGAGAGCAGCACCGCGGTCACCGGCATGGGCCGCCAGCGGAAGCCGCGGCCCTCCCAGCTCGTCGCACCACCGATGCGCGCGTGCACGGCCGGCAACACGACGCGCAACAAGAGCGTGGCCACGGCGATCGCGAGCGCCCAGCTCCACGCCCACCGCTGCCACGCGGGATACGAGCTGATGGCGAGCGGCGCGAGGGCGGTCGCGAGCACGGCCGCGGCGGGCCATCCCCGCGCGCTGATGCGCTGCAAGTGCAGCGCGCCTTCGCACGCGAACCCCGCGAGCAGCACGAGCATCGGCACGGACCACGCGTCGAGCACCGGCTGCCACACGAGGGTCGCCGCGAGCGCGGTGGCGAGACACGCGAGGATCGCCGCGGTCGCACGAACCCGCCGCAGGGCGGCCGCGAGCACGAGCGCGAGACCGGCCGCCGCGATCGCGAACACGCGGAGGTGATGGGATGCGACGATGTCGTGCGCGGACACCTCGATGCCGGCGGGACCGACGAGCGCGGCATCGACTGGAGCGTCGCCGATGGCGGCGACGACGTCGGCGAGCAGCAGCTCTGCCGAACGCTCGCTCTTCAGCTGCACGAGCACCGCCGTGCCGTGCCTGTCCAGCAGATCGCCGCTCGCCGTCGCGCGGGCCTTGCCGAGCGCCTCCGCGAGGCCGAAGCGCCCGGCCGCGCCCGCGGTCGCGTCGCGCAACCCCAGCGGATCGCGACGCGGCTCGTCCTGCGACACACCGAACAGCGGCGACGACAGTCGCGCGCGCAGATCCTCGATCGCGGCCGACATCGCGTCGTCCGACAGGCGTGCCTGCAGATCGGCGAGCGCTTCGTCGGGCACCAGGAAGAGCGCGTGCGCGTCGAACCAACCGGCGGCCTCTCCGGCGGGCGGTGCGAGCGGCACGCGCTCGGGACCGAGCCGGGCCGCGACCGCCGCGGCCGAGGCGAGCAGCGTGTCGGAGCTCGCCGTCTCCGTCGGCGCATCGGCGCGCAGGGTGAGGAGCACGAGCGGCTCGTCGGCGAGCGATCGATCGCGCGCGGGCAACAGCGCCTCGACGTCGCCCGAGATCGCTTCGCCGCGTGCGGAGATCCACGCGACGATCGCGGCGGCGCACGCGATCCAGGCGACGATGACGACGATGGAGTGGCGGCGCGCCAGCCGACGCAACGACAACGCTCCCTGGCCGTCCTCGACCGATTCGGTGGGAGGCGGAGGCCCGTCGTGCAAAGCGGGCAGAGCGTACCACTGTCCGTCGGTGCAGCGTGCTATCACCGGGCGTGGCGCTCAATCCGGCGCAGCACGCCGCCGTGGTGCATCGCGGCAGCCCGCTGTTGGTCCTCGCGGGGGCCGGCACGGGCAAGACTCGCGTGATCACCCATCGCGTCGCGGCGCTGCTCGACGAAGGCGTGCCGCCCTGGCGCGTGCTCGCGGTCACCTTCACGAACAAGGCGGCCGAGGAGATGCGCACGCGCATCGATCGCCTGTGCGAAGGACGGCACGAGACGCGCGAGATCTGGGTGGGCACGTTCCACTCGATTTGCGCGCGGATCCTGCGGCGGTGGGGCCAGCCGCTCGGGCTGTCGCCGCGCTTCACGATCTACGACACGGGCGACAGCAGCTCGCTCATGAGTCGGATCCTCGAGGACCTCGACGTCTCCGACAAGCTCTACACGCCGCGCGGCGTGCTCACGTGGATCGATCGCGCGAAGAACCGCGGCTACGGCCCCGACGAGCTCGACAAGCTGGGCATCGTCGAGCCGGTGCGCAGCGTCGTGCGCAAGGCGTACGAGCGCTACCAGCAGCGGCTCATCACCGCGGATGCGGTGGACTTCGGCGATCTGCTGCTGCACACCGTGGCGCTCCTGCGCGCCGCGGCGGGCCCCGTGCGCGGGCAGCTCGGCGACACCGATCCGGCCCGCGTGCTGCTCCATCGCTTCCAGCACGTGGTGGTGGACGAGTTCCAGGACACGAACCCGATCCAGGGCGAGCTCGTCGATCTGCTCGCGGCCCACGGCGAGCTGTGCGTCGTCGGCGACGACGACCAGGCGATCTACGGGTGGCGCGGCGCGGACGTCGATCAGATCCTGTCGTTCGGCGACACGCACACCGGCACCGAGATCGTGCGGCTCGAGCAGAACTACCGCAGCACGGGGCACATCCTGCACTGCGCCGACGCGGTGATCCGCCGCAACTCGAGCCGGCTGGGCAAGACGCTGTGGACCGACGAGGGCGACGGCGAGCTCGTGCGCGTGGTGGTGCTCGAGTCGGAGCGCGACGAGGCGCGGTTGGTGGCGCGCGAGATCAGATTCGCGATCGAGGAGGGCGCATCGCCCGAGGAGTTCGCGGTCTTCTATCGCACCCATGCGCAGTCGCGCGTGTTGGAGGACGAGCTGCGCGGGCTCGGGCTCGGCGTGCGCATCGTCGGCGGTGTCGCGTTCTACGAGCGCGCCGAGGTGAAGGATCTGCTGTCGTATCTCGTGGCGATCCACAACCCTGCGTCGGACGCCCATCTCGCACGGATCCTGAACCGGCCCGCGCGCGGCATCGGCAACACCACGGTGCAGCGGCTGCTCGCGCACGCGACGGAGCAGGGCATCCCGCTGTGGCAGGCGCTGCAGAGCCCGAGCGCCGCCGGCGTGGGCGCGGCGGCGGCGAAGCGGCTGCGCACGTTCGTGGAGCTGATGGAGAAGCTGCGCAAGCGCGAGCCCGAGGTCACGATCGACGTGTTGCTCGCGGAAATCGTCGAGGCCACCGGCTATCGCGAGGCGTTGCTCGCCGACGGCGACGACGAGGCGATGGCGCGGCTCGAGAACGTGCAGGAGCTCGTGGGCAACGTGGGCGAGTTCGTCGGCGAGCACCCGGGAGCGACGATCGCCGACTATCTCGAGCGCACGAGCCTCGTCGCGGGCGAGCGAGCCGAGGGCGATCGCAACGGGGCGATCACGCTGATGACGGTGCACTCGGCCAAGGGGCTCGAGTTCGACACGGTGTATCTCACCGGCATGGAGGAGCGCGTGTTCCCCCATGCTCGCGTCGTCGACGATCCCACGCAGCTGGAGGAGGAGCGCCGGCTCGCGTACGTCGCGATCACGCGCGCGCGCCGGCACCTCACGCTGTCGCTCGCCACGCGCCGTCGCATCTATGGTCAGCTGCAGGTCGGCTTGCCGTCGCGCTTCGTGCACGACCTGCCGCCCGCGTCGGTGCAGGGCCTGCGCCGCCCCGGCGCGGCGCCGCGGCCTGCTCCAATCGTCGCGCCACCGCGCGAGAAGAGCTGGAACGAGGACGTGGTGTACGACGCGTCACCCGACATCGCGCTCGAGAAGGACGAGCTCGACGGCGAGGTGGGCGAGGGCATCACGCTGTTCGTCGGCATGGCGGTGCGCCACAAGGAGTTCGGCGTGGGCGAGCTACTGGGCTGGCAAGGCGTGGGCAAGAACCTGAAGTTCCACCTTCGCTTCGGCGGCGTGACGAAGACGATCATGGCGCGCTTCTGCGATCCGCTGTGAGCGCGCATGCGCGCGGCTGCTAGACTGCGGGCGCCATGCCGAACGCCAAGCTGTTGCTGCTCGTGTCGCTCGTCGCGCTCGCGTGCGACAAGCCGTCGTCGGATCCCGACTCGCCGACGGGTGCGGGCGCGGGCGGCGAAGGGGCCGGTGGCGACGAGGCGAAGGGCGACGACGGCAAGACCGAGCCGCCGCCGGTCGAGCGCAAGATCGTCGTGCCCAAGGATCACGAGCAGTACGGGCGCTTCGAGGGCACGGGCTTCGCGAACGACTGCGAGACCGATGCGTCGTGCAAGACCGGTGGGTGCAGCAGCGAGGTGTGCACCGCCGAAGAAGGCGTGATCACGACGTGCGAGGTGTTGAACGTGAAGCTGCCGCCCGACGCATCGTGCGGATGCGTCGAGTCGCAGTGCGTGTGGTGGAGCCCGAGCGGAGCGCCGCTCGCCGGCGGCGATGCGACGCCGGAGCCCAGCGGCACCTCGACGGACAAGCCCGTGCCGAACAGCGGCGATGCGCCCGGCGGCAAGACGGCGACCTGCGGCACGCAGACGTGCAAGCCCGGGCAGGAGTGCATCGAGTACTACGGCATCGCCGGCCCGAAGGGCCCGAAGTTCTCGAGCTGCGAGGTGAAGTGCGGCAAGGACGGCTCGTGTCCGAAGCCGATGAAGTGCGTGACGATCGCGGACGGCCCCGGGGCCGTCTGCCGATGATCCGAAAATCGTCGCCCGGCGCTTGACGGCTTTCGACTACCCGGGTAGTACTATCCCGGTAGTCGATACCATGACGCCCTCGGAGACCCTCGGGAAGCTGCAGCTGACGATCATGCGCGTGCTCTGGACGATGGGCGAGGCGACCGCCGCCGACGTCCATCGCGCGCTGGAATCGTCGCACGGGCTCGCGTTCACCACGATCGCGACGATGCTCAAGAAGATGGAGGCCAAGGGCGTGGTGGATCACCGCACCGAGGGCCGCCGCTTCATCTACCACCCGACCGTCACCGAGGACGCCGTGACGCGATCGATGGTCGCCGACCTCGCCGACAAGCTCTTCGACGGGCGCGCGGCGGCGCTGGTGAGCCATCTGCTCGAGGCGCACGAAGTCGATGCGAGCGAGCTCGACGAGCTGCGCCGACGCATCGATGCCCACGAGAACGCGACGCGAGCCGGAAACTCCGGAAAGAAGGTGCGCAAGTGAGCCTGCCGTTCGATCCGTCCTCCGTCGCGCTCGTGGCCGTGGCCTGGGCCTTCACCTACGCCGTGCACAGCACGATCCTGTTGTGCGGCGCGTGGTTGCTCGAGCGCCGCTACGCCGACAAGCCCGAGCTGATGTCGCCGATCTGGAAGGCGGCCGTGCTCGGCGGGGCCTTGTCGGCGACGCTGCAGATGGCGTTCGCGGTGGACCCTGCCCTCGGTCGATTGTCGGTCGATGCGCAGGAGCGCAGTGCAGCGACGCCGCAGCGCTTCGCCGACGCGGCGAGCCTCGCGGTCGCCGAGCTCGCGGTCGCGCCGGTGATCGCCGATGTGGCGGTCGACGCCTCCGTCGCCCTCGCATACGAGCCGGTGTCGCCGCCCGATCTGTGGCAGCCGGCGCTCGCCACCGCGCAGGTCGCCGAGGCTGCGATCGTCGAGCGTCCGGCGATCGCCACGGAATCGACGAACGCGGCCCGCGTCGCGCTCGGTCTCTTCGCGCTCTGGATCATCGGTGGGCTCGCCGCCGTCGTCGGACTCGTGCGCTCGTGGCTCGCGCTGCGTCGACTGTTGCGCACCCGCGTCGCGTTGCACGGCGGCGCGTTGGCCGACGCGTTCGGCCGGTTGCACGCGCGCGCCGGCGGACCGCGCTCGGTTGCGCTGTCGATGTCGGCGGCGATCCGCGTGCCGCTCGCGACCGGCGTCGTGCGGCCCGAGATCGTGGTGCCCCGCCGCGCCGTGGCCGAGCTCGCTCCTGCCGCGCAGGAGAGCATGCTCGCGCACGAGCTCGGCCACGTGGTGCGCCGCGATCCGGCGTGGCGGCTGGGGCTCGCGTTCGTGCAGCGCGTGCTCTTCTTCCAGCCGCTCATCGGCGTCGCGATGCGCCGCATCACGCAACACGCGGAGTATCTCGCCGACGCGTGGGCTGCACGGCACACCGCCGAGCCACTCGCGCTCGCGCGCTGCCTCACCGAGATCGCCGCGTGGATGCGCAGCGGCCCGCCGACGCCCGAGCCGCTCGCGCTCGCGTCGGGCATGGCCGAGCCCGCGTCGATCCTCGGCCGTCGCGTGTTGCGGCTGGTGGAACCGCCTCCGGTGCCCCCGCGTCCCCCCGGTCTCGCGCTCGCGCTCGCGTGCATCGCCGTGCCGGTACTCGCGTGGGTCGCTCCGGGCGCGAGCTGGGCGCACGACGTGCCCGTGGTCATCGCGAACGGCGATGTGCTCGACGAGGACGAGCTCGCCGTGCTCGCCGAGATCGACGACGACGACTTCCGCATGGTGGTGATCGAAGGCGGCCGCGCGCAGGGCGAGATGGATGCCCTCCAACACCGCGAGCCCTCGCGCGCGGCCGCTGCTCGATCCGACGGCACCCGCAAGGGCCGTCGACAGTCACGCAAGACCGATCGTGCCGCTGCGAAGCAGAAAGCCGCCGCGCGGCGCGATGCGGAGCGCGACATCAAGGAGGCGTTCAGGCGCGCCAAGAAGCGCGACGAGCTGCCGGATCCCCATCGCATCGCGGCGATCGTCGCGCGTGCGCGCGCCGAGGCGGACGCGGACGAAGGTCCGTCGCGCGTAGTGGTGCGTGGAGGCGGCGAGCACGTCGTGATCGAAGGTGACGAGCACGGGTTCGTCGTGCGCAAGGACGGCAAGGTGATCGTGAAGAGCGGACGCGCGCACGGCCACGGCAAGGGCAAGGGCAAGGCCAAGGGGCACGCGCACGGCCACGCCGGTCCGAGCGCGTTCGAGCTCGAGGTGCTCGACGACAACGGCAACCACGTCGAGATCCGGATCCCGAAGGAAGAGATCGAGCGGATCCAGCGCGACGCGAAGCGAGACGTCGAGCGAGCGATGCGCGAGATGCATGGCGCGCGCGAGCAGATCGAGCGCGAGCGTGCGCGCTTGCTGTCGGAGCGCGATCGGATCCGCGAGATCATGCGTCAACGCGAGCTCCGCGGACGTGGGCCGCGGCCGCCTCGCGCACCGCAGCCCCCGCCCCCGCCGCCGCGCGGCGACATCGTGCCGATCTCGCCACCGCCGATGCCTGCGCCGATGCCCCCGCCGCCCGAGGCGTTCGCGGTGCCCGTCGTTCCGTTCGAGGCGCCGCCGGCGTTGCCCGTGCCGGAGCTGGTGCCGCTCGCTCCCGCACCGCCGGCTCCGCCCGCACCACCGTCGTCGCGTCGCCGAGCACCGCGAGCGGCTCCGAAGGCGACGCCGCGCGCTCGCCCCGACATCACCACCGTCGCGCTCCCGCCCTCCGCCTGAGCCACTCGAGGTCTCGTCATGCGCCTTTCGATCCGTCGTCTCGTCCTCGTCGCGACGTGCAGCGCGTTGCCGTTCGCGATCCCCACGCCCGACGTCGCCGCGAAGCCCGGCAAGTCGAAGTCGAAGCGAGCGCCCGCACCTCCGGCCCCGCCGTCGCCTCCCGATGCGCCCGAGCCCGCGGTCGCGCCGATGCCCCCGCAGCCGCCCGTGCCGCCCGAGCCGTTCGTCTTCGCGGTGTCGTCGTCATCGTCGGACGGTCGCGGCCGACTCGGCCTGCAGGTGAGCAGCATGACGCCGGAGCTGCGCATGTTCTTCGGCGCAAAGCCGGAGGTGGGCATTCTCGTGCAGCGCGTCGAGTCCGGCAGCCCCTCGGCGCTCGGCGGCCTGAGGGTCGGCGACGTCGTGATCTCCGTGGACGGCGACACCATCGAGGAGATCGGCGAGGTCGCCGATGCGCTCTCCGATCGCAACAAGGGCGACAAGGTGGAGATCGTCGTCGTCCGCAAGAAGTCGCGCCGCACGTTGAAGGTCGCGCTCCAAGAGAACGCGAGCGAGCGCGCTCTGTCGACGCGCGCGTTCCACTTCGGTGGTTGATCGCGCTGGCGAGTGCGTCGATCGAGAGATAGAATGCGCGCCGCGAGAGCACTCGCAGCGCGCATTACTGTTCACGATTGAGCGAATCGCTCAATCACCTCTGAGCAGTTCGCGAAGCGAAATGGCAAATCGCTCGTTTGCGGGAGGTGAATCGTGGGGACGAAGTGCTGCACCTTCGGGTTTGCGGGTTGGACGATGCTCGTGGCGTCGTCGTGCACGTCGTACGGCGGGGCGGGCACGCCCTTCGGCGGATCGGCGAGTGAGGTGGATGACGCGGACGACGACGGGGACGACGACGGGTCGACGTCGGCCGACGACGACGGCGGCGAGCAGGCCGACGACGAGGGGGGCGACGACGACGGGTCCGCCAACATGGTGCCCTGCGCGGTCGACGAGCTGCTCGCGACCCACTGTCGCAGCTGTCACTCCGATCCGGCGAAGTTCGGCGCCCCGATGCCGCTCGTGCGGCGCGACGACTTCATGGTGCCCGCCACGAGCGATCCGGCGGCGAGCGTGGCCGATCTCGTCGCCGCGCGCGTTCACGACGAGGCGACTCCGATGCCGCCCACCGGCATGCTCGAGCCCGACGTGCTCGCGGTGCTCGACGACTGGCTCGCAGCCGGTGCGCCGGCCTCCGAGGACCACTGCGGCGGATCGGACGAGGGCGGCGACGACGGGGCTCCCGATGCGCTGCCGTGCGAGCCGACCGACGTGTTCCTCGCGCACGGCGACGGCCCGGACGGCGGCTTCGAGGTGCCGCTCGTCGACGACGTCTACATGTGCTTCACGTTCGCGTCGCCCTGGGCCGCGGGCACGCAGGCGATCGCGGGCGGTCCGATCGTCGACGACGAACGTGTGCTGCACCACTGGATCCTCTATCGCACGGGCGAGCCGCAAGCAGACGGCGGCTTCGGCCCGTGCAACATGCCGTTCGACGCGACGTTCGTGACGGGTTGGGCCCCCGGCGGCGAGAACTTCGTGATGCCCGACGACGTCGGCCTCGAGCTCGCCGGCCCCGACGAGTGGCTGATCCTGCAGGTGCACTACAACAACACGGCGGGCTACACGGACGCGATCGATCGCAGTGGCGTGCAGATCTGTGCGATCGACGAGCCGCGCCCGCAGACGGCCGGCATCCTGTGGCTCGGCAGCGTTCTCATCGGCGTGCCGCCGCAGACGACCGGCTACGAGGTGAGCGGCACCTGCCATACGGACGACTGGAGCGAGCCGCTGCACATCATGGCCAGCTCGCCGCACATGCACGAGACGGGCGCGGCCTTCCGCACGGAGATCCAGCGCGCGACCGGAGCCCACGAGATGCTCGTGGACGTCGAGCACTTCTCGTTCGCCGATCAGAAGGACTACCCGCACGACCCGGTCGTGACGATCCAACCGGGCGACACGCTGACGACGACGTGCACCTTCGACAACGAGAGCCCGAACTGGGTCCTCTTCGGCGAAGGCACCGCGGACGAGATGTGCTTCAACTTCGCGACGGCCTATCCGATCGACAGCCTCGCGGAGCGGACCTGCGGGATCCTGTAGCTATGCGGGCGGAACGAACTTGTAGCCGGCGCCGCGCACCGACAGGAAGTACTTGGGCTCGCGCGGGTCGGGCTCGAAGTGCCGGCGCAGGCGCATGATGAAGTTGTCGACCATTCGATGGTTCGGGTAGTCGCGCAGCTTCCACACGTTCTGCTGCAGCTCCTCGCGACTGAGCACGCGGCCGGGGTTGTCGGCGAAGTAGCGCAGCAGATCGAGCTCGAGCTTGGTCAGATGGATCGCTTCGCCGCGCGACTCGGCGGCATGGGTGTCGAAGTCGACGACCGCGTCGCCCAAGCGCAGCACGTTCACCTGCGCGGGGGGCCCGGCGCGGCGCGTCCACACGCGGCGGCGCAACAGCGAGCGCACACGCGCGAGCAGCTCGGACAGCTCGAACGGCTTCGTGAGGTAGTCGTCGGCCCCCACGTTCAGGCCCTCGACGCGATCGTCGAGCTCGCTGCGCGCGGTGAGCATGAGCACCGGCGTCGTGTTGCCGGCCTCGCGCAGCTTCTGGCACAGCGAGAAGCCGTCGACGTCGGGCAGCATCACGTCGAGCAGGATCACGTCGTAGTCGTCGTGCACGAGCAGACGTCCCGCGTCGCGTCCGCTCTTCGCGACGTCGACGACGAAGCCCTCGAGCTCGAAGTTCAGCTTGAGTCCGGCGGCGAGGTGATCCTCGTCCTCCACGACGAGCACGTGCGCGCGCGCGGGCGTGTCGGGGGCGCTGGAGCTCGGATCGGTCATGCGCGCGCGTGATCCGTGACCATGTCGGGCACCGTCGGCGGGGCGACGCGATGGGGTAGGGTGATTCGCATGCGCGTGCCCTTGCCGGAGCCCTCGGACTGCACCGAGAGGCGCCCGCCGAGGCCGCGCACGAGCGCTTGCACGACGTACAGGCCGAGGCCGGTGCCTCGACGCGCGCGCACGGCCTCGTCGTCGACGCGATAGAAGCGATCGAACACGCGCGACAGCGATCGCCGGGGGATGCCGATGCCGCGATCGGTGACGTCGATGAACACCTGCATGTCCTCGACGCGGGCGGAGATCGTCACGCTCACCGGGGGATCGGAGTACTTGATGGCGTTGTCGAGCAGGTTCTTCACCGCGATCTCGAGTGCGCCGGGGTCGGTGGAGACGACGAGCTCGGGATCGATCTCGACCTTGATGCTCTCCGGCGCGACGCGGTGGCGGCGATAGACGACGGAGAGGCAGCGATCGACGAGCGCCGACAACGACACGCGCGACACCGTGTGCCCCTGCTTCTCCGCGTGCTCGAGCCGCGTGGCCTCGAGGATGTCGTCGATGAATGCCGACAAACGCTCGACGTCCTCGCGCATCATCTCGTGCAGGCTCTTGCGCTGGGGCTCGGCGAGCCCCTCGCGATCGAGCGTCTCGAGGCACAGGCGCAGCGACGCCAGTGGGCTGCGCAGCTCGTGGGTGACCGAGTCGACGAACGTGGTGCGCCGTCGGACCTCGAGGATCTCGCGCGCGAGGAAGATCGAGAACAGCGAGAGCACCGCGATGATCGCGACGAACGAGACGATGCCGGTGACGAGCAACCAGACGTGATCGACCGCGTGCTCGGCGAAGTCCTGCGTGCGGACGATGACGAGGATCCACCCGACGAGCAGCGCGGTCGTGAGGAGCACGGCCGCCGAGCCATAGATGATCGGCGCGGAGACCGATCGGTAGGGACGCCGGGCCATCGGGTACGCCCGCATCATGGCGGGACCCCGCCGCGGCGCCAATGCGCGCCTCCGCAGGGGGGCCGCGACCGGCGCCCCCCAATCGGCCGCGGGGAGATCTCGATGGGCCAGGGCGGCGATCGACAGGTCCATCCACAGGTTGTCCACGGTCGGTGGAGAACTCGCCCCGGCGCCGAATTCCGCGAATTCGGCCACGTGGCCGCATGTAGGCAAAGGTCGGCGCATCACCCGCAGCACGCTCGGTCGAGCCCCCTGCGATCGGTCGTCCACATTCGTTCCATCCCGGGTCGCGGCCGCTACCATGCGCGTAGCCAGGAGCGTCCATGACCTTCGTCGTCACCTCGAACTGCAACGGCTGCCGATTCACGGACTGCGTCGCGGTCTGTCCCGTCGAGTGCTTCCACGGCGACGACAAGATGCTCTACATCGATCCCGACGAGTGCATCGACTGCGGTGCGTGCGTGCCCGAGTGCCCGGTCGAGGCCATCTACGACGAGACCGAGCTGCCCGACAACATGCAGGAGTGGAAGGCCACGAACGCCGACAGGGCGAAGGGCCTGCCCGTCGTGAACGAGAAGGGCACCTCGCTGCCCGGCGCCGAAGACAGAAAAAAAGAGCTCGGGTTCTAGCGTCCCGCGCTCACGTCGAGCGTGGACACGGAGCCGAGCCAGGCGTCGAGGTCGTGGAGGAGCGATGCGCGGTGGGTCTCGACCGCCGGCATCGCCACGATCGTGTCGTGCAGCGACTTGCGGATCCGCGAGAGGCGCGTCGTGATCGTGCTGACGACCACGCCGAGCACCTCGGAGATCTCCGTGGACGTCAGCCCCTCCCAGTAGAACAGCACGAGCAGCATCTGCGCGTCGGGGTCGAGCGTCTGGATCGCGCGCAACAGCAGCGTCTGCTCCTCGTAGCGCGCGACGATGCGGCTCGCGGTGGGACCAGGGTCCGCCGCGGTCGAGATGTCGCCCGTCTCGAAGACGTTCGACTCGACCGTGCGGGTGCGCAGGTGGTTGAGCAAGAGGCCACGCGCGATCGCGAAGAGGAACGGACGAAAGCTCGCCGTCTGGCGCAGGCGCGCGCGGCTCTCGACGCACGCGAGGAACGTGCGCTGCGTGAGATCCTCGGCGAGCCAACCCACGCGCAGATCGAAGAAGCGGAATACCGAGCGGTAGTAGCGATCGACGAGCGTCTGGGCGGCCTGCCGATCGCCGGCCGCCCACAGGTCGAGCAGCTCCGCGTCGGACTGCATCCGCCCAGAGTCTCGACCGTACGGCGGTCCGCTCGCAAGCGTCGTCACGGCGTCAGCTTGCGGATCCAGATGTCCCATTCGGTGCTGGGATTCGACTGGTAGCCGCACGCGAGCACGTTGCCGTCGGGATCGAGCGCGAGCCCCCATGCGGTGTCGCGCGCCCCCGCCGGTCCACTGTACGTGACCGTCCACACCTCGGTGTCCTTCGCGTCGTAGCGGCGGATCCACGCGTCCGTGCTGCCGGCGCCCGCGCCCATCTCCCCGCCCACCAGGAATCCGCCGAGCGGATCCACGACGAGCGCGTTGGCCTTGTCGTCGTCGCCACCGGGACTCGCGACGATTTCGTCCCACTGCACGACGCCTTCGGGCGAGCGTCGCTGCAGCCACATGTCCACGTCGCCGGCGGGCGCCTGGTGGAAACCGGCGAGCAGGATGTCGCCGTCGGCTTCGATCGCGACCGCGGTCCACACCGAGCTGGGTCCGGTCGCGGGTTGCTGATCCGACCACAGCTCGTTGCCGTCCGCGTCCACGCGCGCGATCCATGCGAACTGACCTTCCTCGGCGGTCTGGCGCATGCCGACGGCGATGAAATCGGTGCCGCTCATCGCGAGACCGTGCGCGCGATCCTGGGCGTTGTTCTCCCAGCCCATCCACGTCTTCGTCCATCGCACGGTCTCGGCGCGCGGACTTCGACGCTCCATCCACAGCTCTTGCTCGAGGTTGCCGTCGATCGTCGACGGACCGACCACCACGATGTCGCCGTCGTCGGTGATCACGCCGTCGCGGATCTGATCGCTGCCGCCGATGGTCACACCGCTGCCGCCGTCCCACGTGCGATCCCACAGGAGGATGCCGTCGGCGCCGAGCTTGCCGACCCATGCATCGTGGCCGCCCGCGAGCGTGGTGACGTAGCCGGTGACGAGCGCCTCGTCGTTCTCGTCGACGAGCACCGACCAGCCCTCTTCGTCGGTGTGCGCGTCACCGTCGAGCACCCACGTCCACAGGTCGTCGCCCTCGGCGCTGTACTTGCGGACCCACACGTCCTGGCCCTGGCCCTCGACGCTGATGTGGCCGATCACCACCATGTCGCCGACGCTGTCGCTCGCGATCGAGTACGCGCGATCCGGCACGAACCCGGGGCTCGAGTGGTTCTTCAGCCATAGCTCCTGCCCGCCGGGCTCGGTGCACACGCCGGCGAGGCCGTCGCCGGCGAACTCGTGATAGCGGCGACGCGACGGGCACGCCTCGTCCGCCTCGCTGCACCAGCCCGGCCGCTCGCACCGTGCCGTGTCGCCGAGCGGCGCGCACTGATCCTGCGACGCGCAGTGGAAGACCACGTCGGGCAGGCACGCGGTGCCGGCCAGGGCAAAAGCGAGCGACACGCCGATCGTGAGGGGTAGCCCACGCGCCGGTCGTGCGTGCGCCATCCGTCGGATCCTATCTGATATCGTTGCGAACGATGGAGTGGGGCAGCTCCTTCGCCGACACCACGGCGACGCCGACCTCGGCGCGGCGCTACCTGCTCCTGCGGCGCATTGCCGTGGGGGGCATGGGGGAGCTGTTGCTCGCGCGCTCGGCCGCCGCCGGCGGGGTGCAGAAGCTGGTCGCGATCAAGCGCGTGCGCTCCGAGTACGCGAGCGATCCCACGTTCGTGTCGATGTTCCTCAACGAAGCCCGCCTGGCGGCGACGATCGATCACGCCAACGTCGTGCGCACGTACGACCTCGTCGAGGACGCCGGCACGTTCCTCATGGTGATGGAGTACCTGCACGGCGAGCCGCTCGGCCGCCTGCTCAACACCGTGGCGAGCGCCGGCACGCGCGTGCCGCTCGGTCACGTCGTCACCATCGTGCTCGGTGTCGCAGCGGGGTTGCACTGCGCGCACGAGCGTCGCGGCGTGGACGGCCGCCCGCTCGACATCGTGCATCGCGATCTCTCGCCCGGCAACGTGTTCATCACGTACGAAGGCGGCGTGAAGCTGCTCGACTTCGGCATCGCGAAGGCGACGAGCCGCACGTCGATCACGCTGGGCCCCGCGCGCAAGGGCAAGGTCGCGTACATGTCGCCCGAGCAGTGCGTCGGCAAGGACGTCGATCGCCGCAGCGACATCTTCGCGCTCGGCGTCGTCGCGTGGGAACTGTGCACCGGGCAGCGGTTGTTCCGCGGCGACAACGAGTTCGCGATCATGAACCAGGTCGCCACCGCCGACGCCCGCACCGCGACGTCGGTGGTGCCCGAGCTGCCGGAGGAGCTGTCCGAGATCCTCGCGCGTGCGCTGCGGCGCGATCGCGAGGCACGCTTCCAGACCGCGATGGAGATGCACGACGCGATCGAGTCGTTCGCGTCGCGCCACGGCATCCTGCCGTCGAATCCCGCGCTCGGGCGCTATCTCGAGGACACCTGTGGTCGACGCGAGTATCCGTCGGTCGAGCCGAGCGAGGAGTTCCTGCAGGGCGGTGGGCCGGCCACGGTCGTCGTGCCGGCCACGCAGCCGCGCGTTCGTCCGCGTCGCTTCACGCTCGTGCTCGCGATCGCCGGTGGTGCGCTCGCGGGTGCGCTCGCCGTCGTTGCGTCGAGCTCGGGCGCGCCGTCGGGTGGAGCGACCGCTCCCGCGTCGCCGCCACCGAGCGTCGCGCCGAGCGAGCCCGAGGTCGCGGCAGGGATCGCCGCAGTGGCACCGACGCCGCCGCCGGTCGTCGCGACACCCGCTCCGCCCGTGGTCGAGCCGGCGCCGTCGAGCGCTCGCGTGGAGGAAGCGCCTGCGGAGGAGCGAAAGCCCTCGCGCGCGCGCAAGACGGTGAAGAAGCGCCCGAAGAAGACGAGCACCGCCGCGAGCAAGCCCGCCGCGGACAGCTCGCTGCGCGGGATCGACGGCCTGCTCCCCAGCGAGTGATCGGGCGCGCGCGCGATGACGAGACTCCTCGCCGTGATCCTGAGCGCCGCAATCGGCTCGCCCGCGCCGGCCGCGAAGCCGCTGCCGATCCAGCTGGACGACGAGCGGGCGCGCGCGCACTTCTCGACCGGCATGGATGCGTGGGGCGAGAAGGACCTCGCCACCGCGACGCGCGAGCTCGAGGCTGCGTACGCGATCGAGCCCGAGCCGCAGCTCTTGTACGCGCTCGGCCAGCTCGCGCGATTGCGCGGCGACTGCGTTCGCGCGCGTGAGCGCTTCACCGCGTACCTCGAGACGAATCCGTCGGAGAAGTCCGCGAAGGAGACGCGCGTGAACATGGAGCGGTGCACGCCGGCGGAGCCGGAGGTCACCGCGCCGCCCCCCGAGCCCAAGCCGCCGGTCGACACGACGCCGCCGATCGCCGATGCGCCACCGCCGACCGAGAAGCCGCGGCCCGACGCGTTGGGAATCGGGCTCACGGTCGCCGGCTCGACGCTCGCGGTGATCGGCGCCGGGTTGTTCGGCGGTTCGTTCGTCGAGCGTCGGCGCGCGGAGGACGAGGGCATGGTCGACGATTTCGAGCGCCGCGTGAATCGATCGAAGGCCGAGTACTGGAGCGGCGTGGCGTTGATGAGCGTCGGCGGAGCGCTGCTCGTCGGTGGCATCGTGCGCCTCGTGCTCGTCCGCAAGCGTCGAGCCTCGAACGCCCGCGCAGCCCGCTGACAGGGCCGGTCACTGCAGGTACGTGCACGCCCCGGCCAGGCACGTCATCTCGTCGGGACACACCATGCCGACGTCGTCGCAGACGAGGGCGCAATGTGTCGGCTGCAATGCGCAGACCCCGGAGTCGCAGAACTCCGGCATCACGCAGTCGATGTCCGACGCGCACTCGGCGTACGTGGAGTCGGGGTTGAACGCGCAGACCGGAGCAGCGGCACCCGTGGCCGGCGCGGGGCAGGCCGAGCCCTCGCAAGCCGGCGCGCAGAAGGCGTTCGGCGGATCGGTATCGATGCCCACGCCGATGTAGCCGTCGGGGCAGCCGTTCTCGTCCGGGGCGGGATACGAAGGGTCGCCGGGGTTCGTGCCGGTGTCGTCGTCGATGCCGGTGTCGTCACCCGTGTCCGCCACCGTGTCCACGCCGGTGTCGTCGTCGCTCGTGTCCTCGGCGACGTCGTCGTTCGCGGTGTCGCCGGCGTCGGTGTCCGCGGCGTCGTCCGCCGCGGTCGCCGTGCCTCCGCCGTCGCAGATGCCCATCGGCATGCCGGGCTCACCCGTGGTCAGCGAGAGCGTGCCGAGATCGGTGGGCGACTCGATCGCGGGGATCGGCACATCGAACGGGAAGGGCCCGAACGTCATCGTGCCGACGATGGGGATCTCGATCTCCACCGAGGCCGCGCATGCGACGGTGCCCGCCATCGTGATCGTGCCGGTGTACTGCCCGAAGCCGTCCTGCGCCTCGGCGCACGTGCCCTGGAACGACGTCTCGAGATCGCCGCCCGTCACGGACATCACGAGCGACGCACCGGGCACCGACGGAATCGGCACCTTGCCGAGCTCCTGGGCGGGCAGCGCCGACATCACCGTGATCGGAGCGTCGAGCGCGAACGGATCGAAGCTCTGATTCGCCGGCTCGATGCCGTACTCGAACGAGTCGACGACGCCTTCGTACATGATCCCGTTGGTGTCGATGCGCGCGCTCACCTCGAACGCGATCGCACCCTCGAGCGAGAGCGAGCCGCTGCCGGCGACGGGCGTCAACGTCTCTCCGTCGGTCGTCGCCTTCGCGACGACGGCGACCTGGCCGGTCGCGCTCGCCGTGGCCTTCACGGCGACGGGCGATGCCTCGGGCAACCAGCCGGTGTCGATGTCGAGCCCGGGCAGGAATGGTTGCTCGCCCGCGAACTCGAGCTCGCTGACGCCGGCACCGTCGTCGGTGCCGGAGCCCGAGTCCGAGTCCGATCCGCCGCCGCCACAGGCGGCGAGCGCGGCGAGTGCAAAGAGGAGGTGAGGTGAGGCGAAGGCAAGGCGCTGCATGGTCTCGCCGGAGCAGAGGCGCGCCGAGCCGCGAGTCGCACGGCGGAGCGAAAAAACCGCGCTAACCGGCCTGGAGGCCGCGCGCCACGCTCGCGTCGAGGCGGCTGCGGATCAGGCGCAGCATGCTGTCGATCTCGTTGGGCGACAGCGCGAGACTGCGCATGATCTCGCTGCGGGTCGCCTCGTAGAGATTCTCGCGGATCTTCACGAGCCAGCGAGCAGCAGTCGCACGGTGCACGCGATGGATCGCGCCGATGTCGTCGATCGTCAGCTCGTCGAGCAAGTGGTAACGCAAGAGGTTGCGATCGCGCGGCGGCAGTCCCGACAGCGCGTGGGCGAACGCGGCGCGGAAAGCCTGGCGATAGCCGTCGGCGAGCACCTGCAGCTCCGGGTCGCTGCCCGAGTCCATGAGCACGTCGAGCTCGTCCGGGTCGTTCGGCACGCGTTCGCGTCGCAGCATGCGGACCGCGTCGCGCACCGCGGCGACCTTCAACCAGCTGCGCAGATCGCTGCGGCCCCGATAGCCGCGGATCCGTGGTGGTCGATCGGGCGCGGCGACCAGCAGGCGCGTGCAGATCTCCTGCAACAGCTCGTCGACGGTCTCGCGGCTCGCTCCCATCTTCGCGAGCGTTGGACGCAGCGTCGCGAGCGTGCGGTCGAGCTCGCCGATCGCTGCGCGATCTTCTGCTGCGCACGCGGTCGCGAGCCATAGATCGCCGGTATGCACGCTCGCGATCGCGGCGACCGGATCGTCGGCATCGCCGACCGCGTTGCCGAGCGCGGTCGCGAAGTCGATGGGCGGCGCCGCGATCGTCGGTCGAGCCGCGCGTGCGGTCGCGATCGCTTGCGCCAGCGCGTCGCCCAGGCCCGCGGGGATCGCCTGCAGATCCGCTGCATCGACGAACGCCGCGGCGAGCTCGTCCGTGGAAGGCCCGCTGGAGTCGGCGTCCGACACCTCGGGGACCAGTCTAGCAGCCGATCAGTCCGCGTGCGCGCGTCGGAAGAGCGCGAACGAGGTCGTATAGCCGTGTAGATGCGTGCGGCCGCCGACCGGCCCGATCTCGCCGTTGCCGAAGAAGCCACCCACGGGGACGTCGCCGACGTGCTGCACGAGCGCGTCGACGTCGTGGTTCGGTCGACCATAGAGCCCCTGTCCACGCCCGACGCACGAGAACATCAACACGCCGGCGGGCCGATGGCCCAACTCCGTGTAGCCGCGCAGCACGGCGTCGAGGTCCTCGCTCGACGTGTCGGCGTCGCGCAGGTGGAACTGCACCACGCCGTTCTTCGGGGCCTCGGCAGCCACGGCGAGCGCACCCGTGCGCGCGTCGAGCCCGAGTATGTTGCGCACCAGGAAGTCGCCCTGGCGGTACACCTGTTGATCGGGCCGCGTGACGAGCCCGAGGAACAACGAGCTGCGCATGAGCTCGCGATCGCGTGGCGCCGCCTGCTCGTAGACCTCTTGTAGAACGCGTGCGACCGGACGACCGTCGAGCTCGTTGATGACGTTGCGCTCCGATCGCGTGACGAACATCGGCGTGCCGATGGGTCGACAACCCTGGGCCACCATCGCGTCGACGACGAGGTTGCCGGTGAGCGCGAGCCCGATCGCACCGGTGCCGTAGGTGGACGAGCCTGCGAACATCGCGGTCTGTCCGGGCTGGCTGCCGCCGCTCGCGAGCCCGCCGACCTTCACGAGCCCCGGGAACGCGCGATCGAGCGACTCCAACAGCGGGCCCGCGTCGCACGTGAACGGGTCGGCGATCAGGACGAGCGCACCGGTCGCGTCGCCACCGAGGTCGAGCCGTCCGTGCCACGACTCGGCGTCGTCGGCCCCCACCAGATCCTCGGCATCCACGTGGAACGTCGAGAGCTCGACGGCCGGGAGCACGGCCGCCGTGATCGAGAGCGCCGCCGTGCGCTCGAGCTCGCGACCTTCACCGACGATGCCGGCGCCCGCGCAGCCGAACGCGAGCGCGCCGGGAAACGCGTCGGCGAGCGCCCCCGGCACGCCGCCGAAGTGCTCGCGGTGGTGGGGCGACGCGAACAGGAACACCAGATCCGGCGCGGAGCCGTCCAGGCGTGCCTCGATGCCGGCGACCGCTTCGGCGAACGCGTCGACGAAGCTGGGCGCGGTCGAGACCTTGGAGACCCACTGCATCCTTGCTCGCTCCGCCCCGGAGTATGGCGCGCTTTCAGGGCGCGTGGCCAGTCGATCCGCGTGAGCCTCGCTGCCAGTGGAAGCGCGGACGCTCGCGCGAGCGCGGGGCGATCTCGTCCATCGTCTTCGCGTCGTACAAGCGCCCGTTCACGAGCGTATAGCGCACGGTCTCGCTCTTGCGGATGTCGGCGAGCACGTCGCCCTCGATCACGGCGAGATCCGCGAGCTTGCCCACTTCGAGCGATCCGATGTCGCGATCGAGCCCCAGGTAGTGCGCGCCCGCGAGGGTGCCCGCGCGCAGCGCCTCGTGCGGCGTCATGCCGCCCTGCACGAACATCCACAGCTCCCAGTGCGCGGCCAGCCCCTCGCGCTGTCCGTGCGCGCCGAGCTGGATCTCCACGCCGGCGGCGAGCAGCTCCTTGCACAGCTTCGCGATCGCGAAGTGGTTCCAGTCGCCGGCCGACGCGAGCGTGCGCCGCCGGGCGCGCGCATCGAGCTCGCGCGGGGGCACGAACGTGCGGAGCCGTTCGTGGGCGAACACCTTGTGGTGCGCATACCAGTAGTTCTCGCCCCAGAGCCCGCCGTAGCCGACGACGATCGTCGGCGTGTAGCCGACCTCGGTCCCGGCCCACAGCTGCTTCATGTCGCGATAGCCGCGCGCGATCGGGATCGCATGCTCCACGCCGGTGTGGCCGTCGACGACCATCGTCATGTTGTGCTGGAAGAGCGAGCCGCCCTCCGGCACCACCATCATGCCGAGCTCGCGCGCTGCTGTGAGCACCTGCTGTCGCTGATTGCGGCGCGGCTGGTTGTAGCTCTTCACGCTGAAGGCGCCCACCGCCTTCATGCGGCGCAGATGCGTGCGCGCCTCGTCGATGTCCTCGATGATCGCCTTGAACGGCGACTTCGCACCATAGAGGATCGTGCCCGTCGAGAAGATGCGCGGCGCCGTGATCGCGCCGGTGCGGGCGAGCTCGGCCGCCGCGAAGATCTCGCCGGTGTCGTTCGACGGGTCGTGCACGGTGGTGACGCCGAACGCGAGCGTCGCGTAGTGCAGCCAGTTGTCCTGCGGCGTGATGCCGCGCTGGCCCTGCGGCCCGTGGGCGTGCACGTCGACGAGGCCCGGGATGATCGTGGCGCCCTTCACGTCGAAGGTCTTCGCGCCCTTCGGCACCGGCGTGCTCGCGCGTGGACCGACGGCGGCGATGCGGTTGCCGTCGACGACGATCACGCCGTCGGGGATCACCTCGTCGCCCTTCATCGTCACGATCTTCGCGCCGACGAACGCGAGCTTGCCCTTCGGCACGTCCGAGGTCGCGTCGAAGCCGATGTCGATGCCGTGCTCGGCCGGCTCGGGCAGCTTCGCCGGCGCACCCGCGAGGAACGCGAACGAGTCGGTGAGCTCGCGCGTGAACAGCTCGGGGCCGAGCGACCAGTGCAGCCGCCGTGAATCGCCCGAGAAGTGCAGGTACTCGCCGGCGTCGCGCGTGACGCGAGCGACGGGCAGCCCTTCCATCTTCGGACCCACCTCGATCGCACGCCCGGCCGCGGGAAACGGTGCGAGGTGGGCCTGGAAGCCCTCACGGAACGCGAGCCACTTGCCGTCGGGCGACACGCGGAACTCGGTCGCGTTCTCGCTCTTCGCGTGCGCGCGCGGCTCGGCCCGCGTGAGCGCGATGCTCTTCAGCACGACCTTCGTCGACTCCTTCTCTTTCTCTGCGTCGGTGAAGAACACGCGCTCCGAGCTCGCGCCGAAGTGTGGATCGGTGCCGTCGCGCGAGACCAACCGCGCCTCACCGCCACGGCTCGGCACGGCATAGATGCCGGGCTCGTTCGACCAGCGCGGCGACAGGATGCCGCCGCCGCCGACCTTGCGGAACGCGATCGTGCGCCCGTCGGGCGAGAACGCGGGCTCGACGTAGTGGCCGGGCTCGCGCGTGACGACGCGCCCACGTCCACCGGAGCGCGGCACGACGCGCACGCTGCCGAGCTTCTCGTCGTCCCACGCGACGTACACGATCGATCGTCCGTCCCGCGAGAACGACGGATAGAACTCGTACACGTCGTCGTCGCGCGTGAGTCGGCGCGGCTTGCCGGTGGGCAGCTCGCGGATCCACAGGTGGCCGAGCGCCTGGTACACGACCGCCTTGCCGTCGGGCGCGACGTTCGTCCAGCGCAGCATCTTGGTGTGGAACGTCTTCGGATGTACCTCGATGGGCGTGCGCAGCGCTTCCACCACCGTGCGCTTGTCCGCGACGTGGAACGGGATCTCGGCGACCTTGGCATCCGACAGAGTGACCTTGCGCAGCTTGCCTTGCGCCCAGTGCACGATCGCCTTGCCGTCCGGCGTCCACGCCATCGCCGGGTACACGCCGTGGATCGCCCACGTCTCCTGCATGTCGCGATCGAGGTCGCTCACGAGCAGTCGCTCGTCGCCGCTCTTCAGATCGCGCACGAACAACGCGGTGCGCAGGCCGACGCGCCGCACGAATGCGAGGCGCTTGCCGTCGGGCGACGGGGTGGGCCGCACCGCGCCGCCGGGGCCGTCGATCAGCGTGTCGACGCGGCCCTCCTCGCGATCGAGCCGGAGGATCGCGTAGATGCCCGCGTGTGGATCCTTGTTGTAGTCGAACGTCGCGCCCGGCGTGACGTCCTGACTGAAGTAGATGAAGCGCCCGTCCGGAGAGAACGCGGGCTCGCCGACGTCCTTCTGGTCGTTGGGCTTGTCGGTGAGCTGCACGCCCTTGCCGCCCGACGCGTGGTACAGCCAGATCTCGCCGGATCCGAGGCTGCGCTCCGCGGTGAAGTGCTTGCGCACCGCGATGAACTGGCCGTCGGGACTCCACGTCGGGCTGTTCACGAGGCGGAAGTCCTCCTTCGTGACCTGCGTCGCCGTGCCGCCGCCGGCGGGCACGATCCACACGTTGTCCGCGCCGTCGCGATCGCTCGTGAACGCGACGAGCTTGCCGTCGGGCGACCAGCGCGGCTGCATGTCCCACGAGATACCGGAGGTCAGCGCCTTCGCCTCGCCGCCGCCGATCGGCAGCGTGTAGAGATCGCCGAGCAGATCGAACACGATCGTCTTGCCGTCGGGGCTCACGTCGAGGCTCATCCACGTGCCCTCGTCGGTGTCGATCGCGACGTCCTTCGTCGGCCCCGGCGGATGCTCGACGTCCCACTTCGGCTTCTCGTCCTTCGCGTCCTTCGCCGTGTCGGGCGCGGGCGCCGGGCGGAACGCGAGGGCGCCGTCGTCCTGCGCCGCCGCATCGGGATGGGCGCCGCCGCGCGGGGTCCGACAGCCGACCGTCGAGAGCAGGAAGACGCACGCGACTCCGGACCGCACGAGTGCTCGCATCGCGGCCGGGTGTACCACCACGGGCGTTCGCTGGCATCCTCCGGCGGTGGGCAACCTCCCCGGCCGCGGTCGCGCTTGGCACCTCGTCGAGAAACCGCGCTCGCCGTTTCGCTGCGACGTGTGCGGCGTGACGATCCCCGATCACGAGGCGTCGTCGTTCACGACGTTGCCCAAGATGTACTACGACACGCCGCCAGCCGGCTGCGTGCCGTGCAATCGCACGGGCTTCGACGCGTGGTCGGCCGAGTACCCGAACGTCGCGGATAGCACTCCTGCACGCCTTCGCGCCACGCCGACGCACGGTGGCCGGTTCACGTTCACGCGTGACACCGAAACCGCCGGGGTGGTCTACCGGGTCGAAGCGCTCGTCGCCGGCGGACCGACCATCACCACGACGTTGCGGTGGGACGACGCCGACCGGCCCGTTCTGGAGCCCGAGCTCGCCGACGGATGGGTCCGGGACGAGACGCTGAAGCTCGCGCGAGTCCTGCACAAGGACCCGAAGCCGCGGCTGTCGCGGTGGCGCGGCCCCGCATCGTGAGCGTTTCAGCTGGGCTCGCGCGCGGTCGATGACGCGCTCGTGCTCTCGTTCGTCCTCGCGGCGATGCTGTCCGATCCGTCCGTGCCCGCGCCGGCGGTCGAGGCGTGGTCGGCGGACGAGTCCGAAGAGCGCGCCGCCGAGCGCATCGTGCTCGGTGGGCACATGGTGCCATCGCTCGTCGAGATCGATCCGCTGTCCGTGCGGATCGAGCCCGACGATCCGCCCGTCGGCGACGAGACCACGAACGGCTCCGCCGTGATCGAGGTGGTCGCCGAGATCGAGCACGACCTCGACGCCACGGTGATCGATCTGCAGCTCGGCGTGGCGGTGCTGTCGCGCCGCAACCTCGACGTCGTGTGGGATCGCTTGCACGCACCCGCGCTGCGCGTGCTGCCCTCCGCGAACGACGAGCCGCTGCCGTCGCCCTTGGCCGCGGTGACGGGCGGGCTGGACGGTCGCGTCCGGCGCGGTGAGGCCGGCGAGATCGAGGTGCGCGAGGAGCTGGAGAGCCTGCCGCTGTCGCGCGCGCAGCCGCTGTCGTACCTCGTCGCGATCGGCGGCTACGAGCTCGAATCGCCGAGCGTCGACGACGTGGTGCGAATCCTCGAGCACGGCGGACCGATCGATCTCTCCGCACTCGCCACCTGGGCGACGCAGGCCGGCTCGGAGGAGACGCTGCCGTTCGACGACGACGCGCGCGGTCGCATCATGGATTCCGTCGAGAAGGTCGCGCGAGCGTTGCGATCGCCGCCGGCATGGGGCGACTTCGCCCGACTCGCAGCGCTCACGGCGGTGGCCCAGGCATGCGCGCGCCCCGAGGACCTCGAGCGCATGCTCGCATTGCAGCGCCCGATGGGGATCCTGCTCGCGAGCGGTATCGTCTCGTGGGACGCGGCCGCGAACGAGGAGCATGCGGTCGGCGTCGCGATCCACGGGTTCTCCGTCCATCAGTCGCGCTCACAAGCTGCGATCTCGTGGGAGCTGGCACTCAAGCGGCTGCGCATCACCGCGCTCGATCGCCTGTTGCGGCTCGCCTACGATCCGATCGACTTCAGGAACGCACCGGCCACCGCGAGACGCTCGCCGTTGCAATCGCTCGCCGACGACTTGCTCGCGCCCCTCGTCGCCACGCAAGTGGAGCGCGTACTTTCGACGGCGGCCGACGAGGCCACCGAGGCCGCGATCCTGCGTTACTACGTCGAGGTCCACCACGAGGCGGTCGCGGAGCCGCTCGTGGACTGGCTCATCGCCCATCCCGCGCGCGTCGACGACGTCGGCGTCGCGAGCCTCGACGTCCTGGCGAGGCGATCCTGCCCGTGCTCCTGCGTCGACACGGCGAGGTGGATGCGTCCCAGTCCGAGCGCGAACTGCTGTGGCGGCTGCTGGACGCCCTTCCCGAGCGATTGGCGGGCCCGTTGGCCCAGGCGGCCCACTCGCTCGGCGTGGACGTGCCCGCCGATGCGGACGGCGTCGCGCCGTCGGTTGCCGACGTCCTGGCTGCGATTCGGCGCAACGAAGAGAACATGCGTGCGTCCAGGGCCGACGAGCTCGTCTCGCGCGTGCAAGAAGAGGCGGCGGATCGTGCGTCGCTCCGCATCCGCATCCGCGCCGCCGCTCAGCTCGCAGAGATCGCGCCCGAGCGGATTCCCGCGCTCGCCGATGCGTTGATCGACCTGCACACGCGAGCGGCGCTCGAGTTCGACGAAGAACGACCCGGTGAGCTGCGCGCCGTCTTGCGTCAATTGGTCGAGCTGCCGCTCGGCGATCGCGTCGGCGATGCCGAGCTCGCGGCCGCGCTCACGCGGGCCGAGATCGCGCTCGAACGCGGTGATACGGAGGCTGCGATCGCCGAGCTCGAGACGCAGGACTCGACGCTGGAGCATCCGCGGGTGCGCGACCTCTACGCGAGGATCGTGCGCCGTGGATTCCAGCACGCGATGGGAGCCGGCGATTACGCGCGCGCGGAGCAGGCGATCGAGCGCGCGAGCGAGCACGTGGCCGAGCTCGTCGACGTGTCGGGCATGCGCATCGAGCTCGCACGCAAGCGCAACTTCCCCCGCATCGTCGCAGGCGTCGTGGTGCTGGTGCTGCTGTCCGCAGGCGGAGGATGGTTGTTGTTCCGTCTCGCGTCGCGACGGCGTGCGCGTGCGCGTGCGCGGGAGCGCGAAGCCGACGGCGCGCGCTCGCTGGATGTCGACCTCGCTCCGGCTCCGGAGGCTGACGCGCAGCCCGACCCATTCGATGAGTGGCAGACCGCTCGCGAGGTCGAGCGGCGCACGCACAGCCCGCTCGACGACTTCGGCGCTGCATCCTGAGCTGGTCGCCTTGCAGTGGCTCGACGGATCTGAAACGATGCCGCGCGAGTGAAGGCCCCGCTCCGACCGTTCGAATACATGGCCTGGGCGAAGACGGTGCCACGTGGGGCCCGCTACGACCTCACGGCGAGTGGCGTTGCGGACACGCTCGCGCACGATGGCAATGGCATCGCGGACGAGACCTGGGCCGACGATCTCGACGTCGCCGAGCTCTGCCGGCGCGACAGTGCGGACGCGGCCGCCGAGGCGTTCATCGCCGCGATCGCAGGGCGCTACGACGTCGACCCCGCCCACGTCACGCCCACACTCGCGGCGAGCACCGCGATCACGCATGTGCTGATGGCGCTCGTGCGCGCGGGCGATCACGTGGTCGTCGAGCGTCCGACGTACGAGGCGTTGCGTCGCACGCCCGAGATCCTCGGCGCTCGCGTATCGAGACTCGAGCGCAAGTTCGAGGAGGACTGGGCGGTCGTGCCCGATCGTCTCGCGCAACTCCTCACGTCGCGCACGCGTGCGGTGATCCTGTCGAACCTCCACAACCCGAGTGGCGTCGCGATCGATGCGAAGACGATGCACGCGATCTGCGAGCTCGCGTCGCGCGTCGGCGCGATGGTGTTGGTCGACGAGGTCTACCTCGACTATTGCTTCTCGATCGATCCAACGGCGGCGCAGCTACCCGCGTGTCGCGTCGCGAAGAACGCGGTGAGCTGGAGCAGCACGACGAAGTGCATGGGCTTCTCCGCGCTGCGGGCCGGCTGGATCGTCACGCCGGATCCCGACGCCGCGAAGGCGATCCGCTCCGCGACCGACTACCTGCACGTGTATCCGCCGGTCGCGACGGCTCGCCTCGCGACCCGCGTGCTCGCCCATGCCGACGCGCTGGCCCAGCGCGCCCACGCGATCTCGGCGGCGGGTCGAAGGGTCGTGGAACGCTGGTTGGCCGCCGAGAACCGCGTTTCCTGGGTACCCCCGACCGCGGGCATCACGGGGGTCATCAAGCTGCCCGCCTTCATGCAGGACCAGGTCTTCTGCGAGCATCTGCGCCAGCGTTACGAGACTCAGCTCGTGCCCGGCGCGATGTTCGAAGCCCCGGGCCACGCACGCCTGAGCTTCGGCGGCCCCACCGATCAGCTCGAGCAAGCGCTCGCCAACATCACGGCGGCGCTCGACGACCTCGTTTGAGCCGTTCGTTGGCGGCGAGGCGCGAAGCGCCGGAAGGGTGGGAGGCTCCGACCGGGCTTTGCCCGGGCGGAGGGAGGGAAGCGGAGCTTCCCTCCAGACAGATCAAACGTTGAATCTGAAATGGATGACGTCGCCGTCTTGGACGACGTACTCCTTGCCTTCGGAGCGGAGCAGGCCCTTCGCGCGGACGGCGGGCTCGGTGCCGAGCTCGACGAGGTCGCTCCAGCGCATCACCTCCGCGCGGATGAAGCCGCGCTCGAAGTCCGAGTGGATCTTGCCGGCCGCCTGCGGTGCACGCGTGTGCCGCTTGATCGTCCACGCGCGCACTTCCTGCTTGCCCGCCGTGAAGAACGTGACCAGGTCGAGCAGCGCGTAGGCCTTGCGGATCAACCGATGCAGCCCGGGCTCCTCCAGCCCGGCGCCCACGAGGAACTCGGCCTGATCCTCCTTGGGTAGCGCGGCGATCTCCGCCTCGATCGCCGCCGAGATCGCGACGACCTCGGCGCCTTCCTTCTTCGCGCGCGCCACCACCGGAGCCACCGACGGATCGTCGAGGTCGTTCGCGAGCGCCGACTCGGCCACGTTCGCGACGTACAGCACCGGCTTCGACGTGAGCAGGAACAGCTGCTCGAGCACGCTGCGGTCGTCGTCGGACAGCGTCTGTGCGCGCACGGGCACGCCGTCCTCGAGCCCCGCGAGCACGCGCTCCGTGACCGCGAGCGCGAGCTTCTCCTCGGCGTCGCCGCCCTTCGACTGCTTGCGCGCGCGATCGCGGCGGGCCTCGAGCGACTGCATGTCGCGCAGCATCAGCTCGGTGTCGATGATCTCGATGTCGGCGGCGGGGTCGATGCGCCCGTCGACGTGCACCACGTTGTCGTCGACGAAGCAGCGCACGACGTGGCAGATCGCATCGACGCCGCGGATGTGGCTGAGGAACTGGTTGCCGAGCCCTTCACCCTGGCTCGCGCCCTTCACGAGCCCGGCGATGTCGACGAACTCCATCGCGGTGGGCACCACCGAGTCGGGCTCGAAGATCTTCACGAGCGCGTCCTGCCGCGGATCGGGCACCGGCACCACGCCGACGTTCGGGTCGATCGTGCAGAACGGATAGTTCGCCGCCTCGGCCCCGGCATCGGACAGCGCGTTGAACAGGGTCGACTTGCCGACGTTCGGCAGCCCGACGATCCCGACGGAGAGCGGCATGAGATCGCGGCTGGTAGCACAATCTCGCGGCTGCGGGGTTCAACGGTCCGCGCAATCGTTTCGGCGCCGCGCGGCACGACCGCGATGACGCCGCGATCCCTCCAGCGACGGGGCGGTTGGCGCCTCGACCTGTGAGGAACCCAACGGAAAAAGTCACGGATCGGTTGCGTCCATGTCGCTGGATCGTGCGACTACCACCGCGGTCGAGACCCCCTCCGGCCGCGCGTCCGAGCGCTCCCGATCACACCACCCCTCGCTTCAATTTTCGGATTTCGTCGCCCTCACGTCACAGTCTCCGCGACCGCTCCGTCTGACCTGCGCCGCCGCACTGCCCCCTGTTCCATGGTCCGAAGCCCGATCCAGCAGGCCGTCCTCCTCGCGACCGCCTCCACGCCCGATCCCCGCGCCAGCCGTCGTTCGTCGGCCCGGTCACGCGGTGGGGCCGAGCTCCCGCTCGCGCTCGTGCGCTGTGGCGGCATCACACTGCTCAAGCGCGCACTGCTGTCGCTGTCACGCAAGGGTGTCCGCCGATTCGTGATCGTCATCGCGGATGCCGCCGTGCGCTGGTCGGTGGTGCACGACGCGCAGCTGCGTGGGCTGGAGATCGTCTGGGTCCGCAACGTCGAGCGCCCGCACGATCCCGTGCACGGCTTGTGGCGCGCGCGCCCCCACGTGCGCGGCGAGTTCTTCGTCGTCCCCGTCGATCGCGTCTTCGCGCCGTCGGTCTTGGATCGCCTGCTCGCCGAGCCGCTCGACGGAGCGACGCTCGCGGTCTCGCGCACCGGTGTGGCGCAGAGCACAGGGCCCGTCGCGGCCGGCGTGCTCGCATCGGCCGGCGTCGGCCTCGCGCTCGAGGGTCGTGACCGCGTCGGCGCGCTCGTGCCGGTCGGCGCCGACGCGCTGTCGCTCGGCGTGTTCTCGGCCGGTCGCGCGCTCTTCGATGCGCTCGACGAGCGTAGGGCCGACGGCACGCCCGTCGATCTCGAAGGTGCCTTCGCGCGCCTCGCCGCGCGCGGTCAGCTGCGCGCCGCCGACGTCGACGACGCGTGGTGGCATCCCGTCCGCGATCTCGCCGAGCGCAAGCAGGCCGAGCGCGTGCTCGTCCGCTCGCTCCGCAAGTCGGTCGACGGCGTCATCGCGCGTCACGTGAACCGGCGCTTCAGCCTCGCAGCCACGCGCCTGCTCATGAACACGCCGGTGCGCCCGAACCACGTCACGGCGTTCTCGCTGTTCATCAGCATCCTCGCGGCGGTCACCGCCGCGATGGCCACCGTGCTCGAGCCGGGCTGGCTCGTCGTCGGCGCGGTGCTGTGGCAGCTCGCCTCCATGCTCGACGGCATCGACGGCGAGCTCGCGCGCCTCAAGTTCCAGGGCAGCCGCCTCGGTGAGTGGTTCGACACCCTCACCGACGACATCGGCAAGTTCGTGTTCTTCACCGGCTCGGGCATCGGCCTCGCCGCGGTCACCGGCCAGTCGATCTGGTTGCAGCTGGCCGTGCTCGGCGTCGTGCTGCAGCTCAGCGTCGCGCTGAACCTCTACCGCAAGCTGATCAAGACCGGCTCGGGCTCGCACTACGCGCTCGCGTGGGAGACCAAGCCGAAGGACACGTTCGCGTCGCGCGTGTACCACCGCATCGAGTTCATGTCGCGCCGCGACTACTACGTGTTCGCGTGGATGGTGCTCTCGTTCGTGGGCTACGTGCAGGTCGCGATGGTGATCATGGTGGCGACCACCGCCGTGGTCTTCACGCACGAGACGCTGCGACCCCGCCAGGTGCGCGAAGACTTCATGCTGCAGCCGCCCACCGGCTGAGCATCAACACGTCACGATCGGGCTGTTGCAGCTCTCGCCGGTGTCGACGCATCCGCAGATCGGCGGGTCGTCGAACGCGGTGCAGGCGACGCCGTCGGTGCAGTCCATCGTGATGTCGATGCACGGGCCCTCGGCGGTGCAGCTCAGCCACAGCCCGGTGGCGGTGCCGGTGGGCTCGCCGGGATCGATGGTGTTGTCCGCGTCGAGGTCGAGCGTGACGTGCAGGACGAACGCGCAGTTCTCCTCGCTCCACATCTCGCCGTTGCTGCACATGTCGACCTCGAACGGCACGGGCCCGTTGCCGAGCTCGACGTCCGTCCAGAAGACGCCCGTGTGCGGCACACCGCCGTCGGCCCCGCCGCCGAGGTGCTCGTGGTTGAGCAGCACGAGCAGGTTGCCGGCCGTGGGGCCGTCTTGCACCGAGAGCGTCGCCATGCCGCGCACGACGGAGTTGGGGTTGCCGCATGCGCTGGGCGTCACCGGCGGCGCGCACTCGGCCGTGCCGGCGGTCGTCTCGTCGGCCGCACCGTCGCTCGAGCTCGAGCCTGCGGGGCCCGTGCTCTCGGTGCTCGGACCGTCATCGCCCTCGGTTGCGCTCGGATCGCTGGTGTCGTCGTCGTCCGCAGGTCCGTCGTCGTCGTCGCCGTCGTCGTCGTCGGTCGATGCCGGCTGCGTGCTGCCGTCCGTCGAGGCTGCGTCGTCGGACGTACCTCCCCCACCACCGCACGCCGTCGCGGCGAGCAGCCCCATCATCCACGTGCGTGTCATGTCGTCTTCCCTTCGTTCTGCTCGGGCCCTCCGCGGGCGGCTAGCTGCGCGAGCGCGCGATCGCGTCGCGGATCGAGCCCTTCATCTCGTCTTCGCCCTGCTTCGCCGTGACGCGGCCGATCGGCGTCTTCGTCTCGGCATCGATCAGCACCACGGACCCGAGGTATGCGAGCGGGTCGTCGAAGAGCTCCTGCACGCCGAGCGCCGCGACGAGCATCTCCGCCTGGCGACGGCTGGCCTCCGTGCTGAGATCGAACGTCATGAACAGCACCGAGCCGTCGTCGAAGTCGTCGACGACCCTCGCGTAGCGCGGATCGAGCGACTTGCAGAGCGGGCACGCCGGGTGCCACACCTTGATCGCGACGACGTCCGGCGTCGATCGAGCGGGCTCGAGCGCCGGAGCGGCGAGCGGCCCGGGCGTCAGCGTCATCGGTGCCGCCTCGCTGCGACCCACGCGATGACCGATCGCGAACGCGAGCACGATCGCGGCGGCGACGGCCACGACGCCGATCGCGGGCCGCAGTCGCGGCCGCTGCGGGATTGCGAGCAGGCGATCCTCGAGCGCAGGGATGGGCACGTCGGCGAGCGCGGCCCGCAGGGCGGCCTCTTGCGCGTCGGCGAGCGCCATCGCCTCGAGCAGCTCGGGCGCGAGCGTTTCGTCCGCGAGCGCACGGCGCAGTGGATCGTCGGCCGGCAGCGCGGCCAGCTCGATCGGGTGCTCGGGTCGCGTGCGAGTCATCCCCGCCTCCCGGAGATCGGGCGCTCGTCGAAGGGGACGACGCGTGCGTCGTCGTCGGTGTCGGCCTCGAGCGCGACGCGTAACGCCGCCCGTGCGCGATGGACCCGCGACAGCACGGTGCCGAGCGGGATGCCGAGTGCGTCGGCCGCCTCCTGACAGGTGAGCCCTTCGAGGAAGATCATGAGGAAGGGCGTCTTGAAGCGCTCGTCGAGCTCGTCGAGGGCGCGCTGCAGCGCGGAGCGATCCGGCCCCTCGCCGCTGCCCTGCGGCAGCTCGTCGACGCCGGACGTCGGTGCGGGTCGACGGCTCGCAGCACGCACGCCGTGCGCGTGACGGTTGCGCAGGATCTGGAACAGCCACGCGCGACCGGCCTCGGGCGATCGCAGTCCCGCGATCCCACGCCACGCCTCTTGGAAGGTCTCCTGCACGACGTCCTCGGCGAAGTCCGGGCACCCGGTGAGGCGCACGGCGTAGCGATACAGATCGGCCGCGTGCGCGCGCACGAGCGCCGCGTAGAGCTCGGTCCGTCCGTTCGCCATGCCCGCTCCGCCGGGAGTGCCCGAGTTCGGGCCGACTATTCCGGGCTTTGGGATGGTTTGCGGCGGACCCGAACGAACGCGGTGACCGCCGGGCCTCGCTGCTAGACTCGCGGTCGAAAATGGCCGCTCCGGACGAGACCGATCCGATCGCGCGCGCCGACCCGGACGCGCCGACCGAGCCCGAGGACGCCGAGGAGGCGCAGGACGGGCGCGCGGTCAGGGCCGAGCGGCGCCGCATCGAGCGACGCGAGGCGATCGTCGTCGCCGCGAAGCGGGTCTTTCGCGACAAGGGCTACCACCAGGCGTCGGTGCACGACATCATCGACGAGGCTCGCATCGCGCGCGGCACGTTCTATCTGTACTTCGCGAGCAAGCAGGAGGTGTTCGGCCACCTCATCGACGAGTTCCTGCAGCTCATCCGTGGTCAGGTGCGCCGGATCTCGCTCGAGCCCGGCGCGGATGCCCCGCTCGACCAGCTGCGTGCGAACTTCCGGCGCGTGGTGAACACGGTCATCACGCACGAAGATCTGTCGACGATCATCTTGCGCGACCCCACGAGCTTCGACGAGGACAGCCGCGCGCGCGTGAACGTGTTCTTCGATCAAGTGCGCGCGATGATCACGGACGCGCTGCGCGTGGGGCAGGGGCTGCGGCTCGTGCGGCCGTGCAACGTGCACCTCGTCGGCGTCACCGCGCTCGGCGGCTTGCTCGAAGCGCTGCAGCACATGCTGATGGCGCACGGTGACGACCCGGCCGTGCGCGCGCGCGAGCGCGCGTTCCACAACCCCGAAGCGGTCGCCGACGAGCTGATGGCGTTCTTCCTGCGTGGCATGTCGCCGTCGCCGGCCGCGATCGAGTAGGTCAGGGCGGGGCCACCAGCACGCCGGCGAGGCGACGCTCGATCTCCGCGGTCGGCATGCCGGCCTCGTCCTCGTCCATCTCGTTGAGCTCGTCGACGATCGCGTCCACCAGCTCGCGCGCGCGCGCCTTGTGGCGGTCGTCGAGGTAGCCGGTGAACAGCGTCACGCCGTTGGCGGCGCGCGCGATCTCGTCGTCGCGCGCGTGCTCGTCGAGCTCCGTATAGAAGATCGAGCGGAACGCCCGGTTGTAGTCCGTCTCGCGATAGATCTCGAACATCGTCCGGTCGTCGACGGCCATGGCGAGGCGGACGATGCCAACCGCCCGGCGCGCCGGCAAGGCCCGCGCGCGAGTCCTGCTATGCTCCCCGGCCGATGCCGATCCTGAAGCGAATCGTCGATCGACTCGCCGCGGAGGCGAAGGGCCGATTGCTGGGCCCGCCCGCGGCGCCGAGCGAGCCCGCGCGCGCGCCGGCGCCCACGGTGCCGGGTCGCGAGTCGCCCGACGACGTGCTCTTGCGCGTGAAGACGAAGGCCGAGCACGGGCTCAAGCCCGAGGACAGCCTCGTCGTCGTGTACGCGACCACGGCGGAGGCGGAGGACGTCGCGGCGATCCGCCGCTGCTTCGACGGCATCGAGACGCAGCTGCGCGAGATGGACCTCGACAAGGAGCCACCCCAGACCCGGCGCCAGCTCGCCACGCTCACCCAGGTGATGGTGCCGCCGTACGTCTACATCAACGGCAAGTTCTGGGGCGCGCGCTACGAGATCGAGACGCTCGCGGGCTCGGGCGAGCTCGCGAAGGTCGTGACGAATCGGCTCGACGAGCTCGGGCCCGAGGCGCGCCGCCTTGGTAAGATCCGCGAGAGCTATAGCGACGAGATCAGCGTGGAGAACGTGCTCGCACGCTGGCGGCTCGGGCACATCCTGTGCGTCGACGACCTCGACAGCTGGTTCGAGGTCGACAAGGACGGACGCGAGCGCTTCTTCCACGCGGGCGGCGAGAAGTCCGTGGACGACATGCCGTCGATCGCCGAGACGATCGTGCGCGACGTCGAGGCCGGCGAGTACGAGGCGCGCTGGATGCTCGACCCGGCCGTGCGCGTGTGAGCGCGATGGACGACGCCCGCCGCACGCGGTTGCGTCGCCACCTGCAGCTCGTCGACGACGGGGTCGCGCCGGTCGTCGCCCGCCATCGCGCGCACGTGCAGTGCCGCGCGGGCTGCAGCGACTGCTGCCACCAGAGCTTCCGCGTCGCGGACCTCGAGGGCGACTACCTCGCGGAAGGGCTCGCGTCGCTCGGCGAGGGCGACCGCGCCGACATCCTCGCGCGTGCTCGCGCGTGGCGACCCGACGCGCGTATGCCGTGCCCGGTGCTCTCCGAGGCCGGGGAGTGCCGGCTGTACGAGCACCGTCCGCGGATCTGTCGCAAGTACGGCATCCCGCTGTGGCATCCCGATCGACCCCACGAAGTGCGCACGTGCCCGAAGAACTTCATCGGCGTCGTCGACATCGACGCGGGGGCAATCCTCGAGCCGCAGGCCGAGTGGGCGCGCGACTGGATCCGCCTGCACGACGAGTGCGGGCTCGGCCCGGTCGGCCAGCCGGGGCGGACGATCGCCGAACATCTGCTCGCCCGTGATAAGGAGCTCCCACCATGATCGACGTCGGCCAGTCCGCACCCGTGTTCGAGCGCGTCGCCCACGAGGGCACCACCGTGTCGACGCGCGCACCGCTGCCGCACGTGCTCGTGCTGTACTTCTATCCGAAGGACGAGACCGGCGGCTGCACGATGCAGGCGTGTGCATTCCGCGATGCGTTCGAGTCCTTCACGGACGCCGGCGCCATCGTCGTCGGCGTCAGCGACGACAGCCTCGAGAGCCATCGCAGCTTCGCCGAGCACCGCCGGCTGCCGTTCCCGCTGCTCGCCGACGAGTCGGGCGAGCTCCGCAAGGCGTTCGGCGTCCCGAACTGGCTCGGCATCCTGCGCAACCGCGTGACGTTCGTGATCGATCGGGGCGGGGTCGTGCGCCATGTGTTCCAGGCGCAGCTCCAGGCGACGAAGCACGTCGAGGAAGCGCTGCGGATCGTCCAGCAGCTCGCGACCGGGTGAAACGAATTCACAGAAATCGTCCGGCGCGGCTCCTGGCCCCCACTCGGAGCGCGCGGCGCCGCGCGTCGATGCGGATCGTGACGTAGTCGATCGCACGGGATCGACGAGCGAGTCCGAACCAGGTCGCACGTGTGCTTCGCGGCACGAAAACAGCATTTGCGCCGCGAGCCGACGACGTAACAGGATGATGCTCGGGTGGACACATGATCGACGAGCGACGAACCCCCAGTCGCCCGCGGATCGCGGCAGCATTCGGCTCGCTGCTCTTCGCGGGATGCTACTCAGGCGTAGGCGGACCGAACGCGTCGGGCGACGGCAGCGCTGATGCGGGCGAAGATGCCGGCGAAGGCGACGACGACGTCGGAGAGGACGGCGACGGCGACGACGGCGTCCCCGCGGACGAGCTGCCGTCACCGACGACGCGCGTCTTCCGACTCACGCACGCGCAGTGGGACAACACGGTGCGCGATCTCTTCTATCTCGCAGAGCCGCTCGGGCTCTCGGAAGAGTTCCGCTCCGATCCTGCGGTCGGCGGCTTCATGTTCGACAACAACGCGCTCACGCTCGAGGTCGATCAAGCGCTGTGGCAGGGCTACCAGCGCGCGGCGGCCGACGTCGCGGAGCTCGTGGTCGCCGACACGACGATCCTCGATGCCGTGCTGCCGCCCGACGCGGGTGACCCGACCGCGCGCGCCGACCAGTTCGTGCGCGAGCTCGGAGCGCGCGCGTATCGGCGTCCGCTCGAGGAGGCCGAGGTCGCCGAGCTCGTCGCGCTGTGGGACGCGGCGCCCGAGCTCTACGACGGCGTGGATCCGTTCCTCGCCGGCGTGCGGCTCGCGATCGAGACGATGCTGCAGTCCCCCCACTTCCTGTATCGCGTGGAGTCGAGCACCACGGCCGACGGCGACGTCATCCCGCTCGGCGGCTACGAGATCGCATCGCGCATGTCGTACCTCCTGTGGAACTCGATGCCCGACGACGATCTGTTCGCCGCGGCCGCCGACGAGTCCCTCGTCGAGCGCGCCACGATCGAGGAGCAGGCGCGCCGCATGCTGGGCGACCCGCGGGCCGTGGGCGTGATGCACCACTTCCACGACCAGCTGTTCGAGCTGGAGAAGGCCGCGGCCGCCCAGCCGAACGCGATGTTCTATCCGAACGTGACGGATCAGTTCGGCGAGCATGCGGCCGAGGAGACCCGGCTGTACGTCGCCGATCAGATCCTCTCGCGCGAGGGCTCGATCGTCGACCTGCTCACCTCCACCGAGACGTTCGTGAACTCCGAGCTCGCGACGATCTACGGGCTGCAGGGCGAGTACGCCGACGAGTTCGTGCCGGCCACGCTCGACCCCGCGCAGCGTCGCGGCCTGCTCACGCTCACCGCGTTCCTCGCGGGCAACGCCACCTCGGTGAACCCCGACCCGATCCACCGCGGCGTCTTCATCGCGAAGCGCATGGCGTGCATGGTGATCGCGGCGCCACCCGACGGCGTACCACCGCTACCACCACCGGAAGGCCGCTCGAACCGGCAGACCGTCGAGGAGCACACGCAGCAGCAGGGCACCGACTGCGTCGGATGCCACGCCTCGATCATCAACCCGTTCGGCTTCCCGTACGAGAACTACGACGCCATCGGCGCCTGGCGCACGATGGACGGCGAGTTCCAAGTGGACGCCAGCTCGAGCGTCTCGCTCGACGGCGATCTCATCCCGGTCGCGAACGCCCTCGAGCTCTCCGATGCGCTCGCGGCGTCGCCGACCGTGCACACCTGCTACATGAACCACTGGATCGAGTTCGCGAACGGTCGGCCGCTCAACGAGGCCGACCTGCCGCTGTCGACTCGCCTCGCCGACGAGTCGATCACCGACGACCAGCCCGTGAAGGAGCTGCTCGTCGGGCTCGTGACCTCGAAAGCGTTCCGCAATCGCGCGACGGAGGAGCTGCCATGAAGACGATCGGTCGACGCCTCGTGCTCAAGGGAGCCGGCGGAATCGTCCTCGGCCTGCCCGTGCTCGAGGGCTTCATGCCCCGACGCGCGCACGCCGGTGGTGAAGCCGTGCCCCCCTATGCGATCTTCTTCCGCCAGGCGAACGGAGTCGCCTGCGCCCAGGACACCGAGCTCGGCTCCGAGCCCGAGCGGTTCTGGCCCACCACCGAGGGCGCGCTCACGGCCACGACGGTCGCGGATCGAGCCATCGGTGAGCTCGTCGATCACATCGATCGACTGCTCGTCGTCGGCAACGTGAACAACGCGTACTTCGAGTACGCCGACGGTCACGCCAACGGCGCGCTGCAGGGCCTCACCGCCCAGGGCCCCGTCGTACCGAACGTCGGCGGCGACTCCGAGGCCAACGGCGAGTCCATCGACAACCGCATCGGCCGCGAGCTCAACCCCGACGGGCGCGACTCGCTGTTCCTCTATGCGGGTGCCAACTACGGCTGGCTCGGCGGCCCGTGCATCTCGTACCGCGACGCCAACAACCGGCGCGCCGCCATCGGCAACCCGGCCACCGCGTACATGGGCATGATGGGGCTCGACGGCGCGCAGTTCGAGCAGATCGCCGCGCGTCAGAAGAGCATCAACGACCTCGTGCGCGGACAGATGACGTCGCTGCTGGCTCGCCCCGAGCTGAGCGGTGCCGATCGTCAGCGCCTCGAGCTGCACTTCGACAGCATCCGCGACCTCGAGAACTCGCTGTCGTGCAACCTCACCGAGGATCAGCTCGCGGAGATGGAGGGCCTCGCGCCCGGCTACGAGAGCGAGAACGGCGACGAGGTGCTCAACGCCGCCAGGGCGCACATGCACGTCGCGGCGCTCGCGGTCGCATGCGGGTACACGCGCTCGGTCGCGATCCAGGTGGGCAGCGGCAACGACGGCAGCACCCGCTACAGCCGCATCGACAACGGCGAGCTCATGGAGAACTACCACTACCTGTCGCATCGACGCGCGTCGCACGACAGCAGTGGATCCATCATCGCGGACTCCGACCTGCTTCATCACTACGTCGATGTCCACTTCGCGCGCACGTTCAAGTTCCTGCTCGATCGCCTGTACGAGTACATCCTGCCCACGGGGGATCGTCTGATCGATGCCGGCGTGTCCTGCTGGTACAACGACAACGGCAACGGCCCGGGCCACGCCGCGAACAACACCCCGTGGGTGCTCGCGGGTGGCGCGAACGGCTTCCTCAAGCAGGGGCAGTACATCCGCGTGAACGGTGGCGACGGCGGCCCGAACGTCTCGCAGATGCTGTGCACCGTCGGCTCCGCCGCAGGCCTGCGCAACGCGAGCGGTGATCTGCTCGATCAGTTCGGCGACGGCAGCATGCCCGGCGGCGTGTTCGACGAGCTGCTCGCGTGACCCTCGCGTGACGGGTCGCGCTGACGCGACCCGCGCCCTCGCACCGCACGCGCCCCCACGGGCGCGGCGGCCCGTGGGGGCGGACGGCGAACCGTGCGACGCGCCGGCCCCGCGCGCGGCGATCGGCGATCCTGATGATCGTGAACGCACCGATGGGCGATGCAGGGACGGCCATTGCCTTGGGGGCGCGACGCGTGCTCCCGACGTGCGCCGTCGCGCTCGACGGTCGCGTCGTGCTGCGCACGGCCGTCGCTCGGCTGCCGTGGAACGTGGTGCGGCAGTCGTCCCACGCGATCACGTGCCAGCTGCCCGACGGGGCGCTCGTGCACATCTTCGCTGTCGGAGCCGTCGTCGCCGAGCGCAACGACCTCGTCGGTGACGACCTGTCGACGATCGAGGACGCCGCCGGTCGACGCGCGATCGCGTCCACGCGCGAGAGCTACGCAGTGCGCATCGAGCCCGATCGGTCCGATGCGCCGATCGTGGACTGGGATCACGTCGTGCTCACGAGCGCGGACGAGACGGTGCTGCACGCCGTCGCGCTCCTGCTCGCGCAGTCCGTCGCGCTCGAGCGATACGAGCGCGGCATCGAGGCGATCATGGACGAGTCGCTCGCGCTGGCGCGGGATCTCGGCCAGAGCGGGCGACCGGCATGGAAGAGCGGACTGCCCATCCGGCGGATCGCGAACCTCGCGGCCGAGCGGCTGGAGCTCGCGCGGTGGTTCTTCCTGCTCGATCGGCCCGAATCGACCTGGGAGAGCCCGTACGCGGCGCGCGTCTACGACCTGTTGTTCCTCCATTTCGAGCTGCGCGACCGCCACGAGGCGCTGATGCACAAGCTGACGAGCGTGCAGTCGACGCTGGAGATCATCATCGACCTCTGGCAGAGCCGCCGCGCGCGGCTCATCGAATGGGCGATCGTGGGGCTGTTCGTGCTGGAGATCGTGCTCGCGGTCGTCGAAGGACGCTGAACGCGGGAACCTGGCAGCATCGGAGCTGTCCCCGCCGCATGCGCTTGCCGTACGTCCTGGCGCTGGCCGCAGTCGCTTGCCACTCGCGCCTGGGGCCAAGCGCGCCCGTCGAGCCCCCGCCGCCGGCCGAGGTGGTGGCGCGACTCGACCCGCACGGGTTCCCCGTGCCCGCGATCGACGGCGACGTGCGGCGGCGCTCGCCAGGGCTCGCGAGCGTCGGTCCGCGTGAGGACGCCGCGAAGGGATCCGCGAAGGTCTCCGAGTCGGCGCAGCCGTACGTGCACTTCGCTCAGCCGATGCGGACCGACGGATCGGCACCGACGTTCGAGCTCGACCCCCCCGTGAGTGGAGACGCCGTATGGATCGACCCGTATCGCGCGTGGTTCATGCCGAGCGAGCCGTTGAAGCTCGGGCAGCGCTACCGCGTACGCGTGAGTGGGCGACCGGAAACGGCGACCGGAGAGGCACTCGCGTTGTCGGAAGCGTGGTCGTTCGAGACGCGACCCGCCGCGGTGGGCCTCGACGTGGATCGGCAGTGGTGGGGCGACGAAGAGAGCGCGCCTCCGCTCCACTGGCTCACGCCGGTGCTCGTGACGAGCGAGATCCAGATCGCCGCCGGGGACCTTCGCGGCCACGTGCGCGCCCGCGCGTGGAAGAAGGGGGGCGATCGCAAGCGCGCGAAGGAGATCGCGGTGCGTGTGCTCGGGCCCGATGACCTCGATCCGCTGCCCGACGGCCTCGGCGATCGACGCGGCACGATCCGCGTCTATCCCGGCACGCGCTGGCCGGCCGGCATGAACGTCGCTGTCGAGGTGGACGGTGCATTCGCGCCGCCGGGCGCAGGTCCGATCGGCAAGGCGGTCGTCGCGGAGTTCGTCGTCGCGGACGGCGTACATGCGAAGGTGCAATGCTACGAGGATCACGGCGACGGCTGCGATCCCTATGGATTGCAAGTGCAGTTCGACGGGCCCATCGACGACGCGATGGCGAAGCACATCACCGTCGAGCCCCGTCCGAAGGGGCTGAAGGTCGAGGTGACGTACGGCACGGCGTACGTCGCCGGCGAGTTCCAGCCCCACCGTCGCTATCGCGTGCACTTCGGCACCGGCATGCGCGATCGCTACGGGCAGCCGCTCGCGGGTCCGCGCCGCGTGCCCGTGACGTTCGTGCCGCCGCCTCCCAAGGTGGAGCTCATCGCGGACGCCGGGGTCGTGCGGCCCGAGCTGCCGCCCACCGTGGGACTCGAAGCGAGGTACGTGCGGCGGGCCCTCCTGCGTGCCGCCGTGCCGACCGAGCGCGCATTCGCGGCGCTCGAGGGCCGCGAGCTCGAAGAGGTGGCATTCCCCACCGACGTCGAGGCGCTCGTCGAGCGCGAGATGGATCTCGCACCGAAGGGGCGCTACGCGTGGTCGTCGATCGCGCTGGATCTCGCCGAGCTGACGAAGGGCAAGCGTCGGCCGGTGATCGTCGAGGTGACCCCGCTCGAGGTGACGCCCGCGGGACGCAAGCGGCCGCGTCCCACGACGACACGTGCGCTCTACCAGCTGTCGGGGCTCGGCGCGGCGGCATGGTTGTCGCACGGCGAGGCGCGCGTGCAGCTGCGCGCGCTCGACAGCTTCGAGCCGGTGAAGGGCGCGTCGATCGAGGTGCTCGATCCGTCGGGTCGGGTCGTGCACGCGACGCGCACCGATGCAGGGGGGATCGCAGGACTGCCGCGCGATCGGGCGTTACCGACCGACTCGCTGCTGCTTGCGAAGACCGAGAAGGATCGACTGCTCGTGCGCGTCGGTGAGGAAGCGCCGGCGGATCACGATGGGGACGGCGAGATCGACGAGTCGTGGGGCGACGACGGAAAGGACCGGACGATCAGCGAGGTCGTCACGGAGCGTGGGATCTACCGGCCCGGCGAGCTCGTGAGCATCGTGGGCTGGGCGGCGATCAGCACGCCGCGCACGAGCAACGGGCTCGCGCCGGTGAAGCCCGGCACCGCCGTCGAGCTGCAGCTGCTGGACCGCAATCACGAAGTGGTCGCGCGCCGCAAGGTCGGGCTCGGCAAGCAGGGCAAGTACTGGGCGCGGTTGCCGTTGCGCGACGACGTCGCGCTCGGCCGCTACACGGCGGTCGCGAAGATCGGCAAGGAGGAGTTCACCGCCGGCTTCGAGGTCCGCGACGTCCGCGTGCCGGAGTTCGCGGTCGAGGCCACCGCCGTCGATGCTCAGCTCGCCCGAGGGCACACTGCCGAGATCGTCGCGCACGCGAACTACTACTTCGGCGGCGTGGTGCCCATCGTCGAGTCGCGTGCGACGACGCAGTGCCGCGCGCGTTGGGATCTGCCGCCGGGCCTCGAGCCGGGCTGGCGCATCGTGGGCCTTGCCGACGAAGCGCAGTGGCACCGCGGTAACCGCGAGCTCGCGGGCAAGCCTCGCGTCACTGCGGACGGCGAGCTGCGCGTCGAGCTCGCGACGAAGGAGCTGCTGGCCGGCGTGGGCCACACCTGCCAGACCGACCTCGCGGTGCAGGACGCGTCGTTCTCCGAGGTGGGCGCCAGCACGGCTTGGTTCGTACACCCGTCACGCTACCTGCTCGTGAAGTCGAAGCGCGTCGCAGCGGACAAGCAGATGTTCACGGTGCGCGCGGTGGATCGCGACGGCAAGCGCCGCGCAGGGCCGGCCGTGGTCGTGACGACCTCACGGGTGGAGCGTGTGGAGAAGAAGGACGGCACGGTCGAGGAAAAGCTCGTCGAGGTGGATCGATGCCGCATCGAGACGCGTGCGAGCGGGGACTCGGAATGCCGCACACCCGCACTGAAGCCCGGCCACTATCGCGCCGTGCTCACGAGCGAGGTCGATGGCGCCGCGTTGTCGTGGAGCGATCACTGGTGGGCGTCGGAGCCCCGCAAGATCCGTCCGCACGCGCCGGTGGACTCGCTGACGATCGCGGTGGACGCGGAGAACCCGGAGCCGGGCACGACGTTGCGCGTGCAGCTCGCCGGGCCGGTCGGCACGAATCACGGCGTGCTCGCGGTGTCGCACATGGGCCTGCGCAGGATCGTGCCATTCCAGCTGCGCAAGGGGCAGGCGACGATCGAGCTGCCGGTCACCGATGCGTGGATTCCGAACGTGTCACTCGACGGATTCCTGGTCGTCGCGGGCAAGAGCCCCAAGGACGCGCCGCGCACGTTCCAGGACTCGCAGGAGATCGAGGTGGGAGTCGATTCGCGGCGGCTGCAGGTGGTCGTCGACGCTCCGGAGGTCGCGCGCATCCGCAGCGAGCTGCCGATCACGGTGCGCGTCGCGAGCCGCGACGGCAAGCCGGTGGCCGGGCACGTCGCGGTGTGGGCCGTCGACGAGGCGCTGCACTCGCTCGTGCCGCCGACGATTCCGGACTTCGTGAGCACGTTCGCAGCGCGTCGATGGATGCAGACGCGCTTCGTCGAGACGTACTCGTCGGTGCTCGAGCCGTACGAGCCCGTGGAGGATCCGTTCGTCCTCGGCCTCACCGGCTTCGGTGGGGGCGGCGGCGGGACCGGCAGCGGCACCGGCATGGGCGGCATGGGCCTGCTCGGCGCCGGTTCGTCGCCGACGCGCGCGCGTTTCGAGGGCACGCCCATCTTCATCGGCGATGCGGTGGTCGGCAAGGACGGCATCGCGCGCGTGCGTGGACGGCTGCCCGACAACCTCACCACGTTCCGCGTCACCGCGATCGCGTCGGCGAACGTCGAGAGTTCGGCGGTGGTGGGCCGCTTCGGTCATGCGGATGCGCGCGTGCGCGTGACGGCGCCGCTCGTCGTGCGCGCCGCACTGCCGCGGATCCTGCGGCCGGGCGACGAGGCCGAGGCCGCCGCGATCGTCGACAACCTCGGCGGACCGGCGGGCAAGGTGGAGGTCGCGATCGATTTGGACGACGCGAAGGGCCGGCTGGAGCTCGTCGAGGCCCCGCGCAAGCCGGTGCACGTGGCGGCGGGCGGCCAGGTGCGGGTCCCGTTTCGCGTGCGTGCGCTCGGCACCGGCGTGGCGCACGTCGAGACCAGGGCCACGCTGCGTGCGCGTGGGCTGGATCGCGATCTCACCGACGCGATTCGGTTGCCGTTGCCGATCGAGCGAGCGGCCGATCTCGTGCGCCACGCCGCGGTGTACGGATCGTCGGACGAGGACGGCACGTTCGCGGTCGCGCTCGCGCGGCCCGACGACCTCGGCAATCGCAACGTGCGCGTCGACGTGGAGCTCAGCGGATCGATGCTCGCCGGGCTCGACGACATGGCAGAGGGGCTCGCGCAGTATCCCTACGGCTGCGTGGAGCAGACGTCGAGCGGCCTCCTGCCCCTCGCGGCCCTCGCGGGGCTGTCGCGCGCGGGGTATCTCTCGACGAACGTCGACGCCCACGTCGCCTCCGGCATCGCGCGTCTGCGTGCAATGCAGGTGGACGGCGGCGGGCTCGCGTACTGGCCGGGCGGCTCGCATCCCCACGCGTGGGGCACCGCCTGGGCGCTGTACGTGCTCGAGCAGCTGCGCGCGAACGGCCACGCCGTGCCGGAGTCGCTGCGCGCCGGCATGCGCGACTGGCTCGCGACCCGCGTCGGATTGCGCCGTACGAGCGCCGCCGACGACGAGGACGATGCAGAACCGGAGGAGGTCGAGCGCTTCGACGATCTCACCGCGGTGATGGCCGTGCAGGCGCTCGTGGCCGCGGGAGAGCGTCCGACCGCGGCGATCACCGCGCTGCACGAGCGGCGGAGCGAGCTGCCGGTGTTCGCTCGGGCGCTCCTGCTGCTCGCGGAGCACGAGAGCTCGCCCGAGACGAAGAGCACGTCGGAGCTGCGCGACGAGCTGCTCGCCCAGCTCGACGAGCGCCAGGGTGTCGCGTCGGTGCGGCCCGGCGACACGTACTACGACGAGCTGTTCGACACCCAGACGCGCACGGAGGCGATGGTGCTGCTCGCCCTGTTGCGCGCAGCGCCCGACGATCCGCGCGTCGAGAAGCTCACGCGCAATCTCGGGCAGCTGCGCGCATCGGGGCGGATCGCCAACACGCAGGAGCGGGCGTACTCGTTGCTCGCACTCGCCGAGTACGCGCGCACGCGCGAGCCCGACGCGGCCGATCTCGCCGCCGACGTGTGGATCGGCGCGCGTCCTGTCACCGACGTCGAGCTGCGCGGTCGCACGGCGCCGGCCGTCGAGCGCACGGCCCGGGTGGTCGCACCCGCCACGGGCGAGGTGGGGCGCGTAACGCTGCGGCGCGAGGGCAAGGGCCGCCTGTACTGGCGCGTCGGCATGCAGTGGACGCCGAAGCACGCGGGCAAGCGTCCGAGCGCGCACGGCATCGCGGTCGAGCGCACGCTGCGAACGCGCGCGGGCGCGGTCGGCGAGTCGTCGATCCGTGCGGGCGAGCTCGTCGCGCTCGACGTCACCATCCGTCTGGATGCGGCGACGAGATATGTCGCTGTCGATCTGCCGCTGCCGCCGGGGCTCGAAGCGGTCGACGACACGATCGGCGCGGGTGGTCGCGCGCGCGTGCTCACCGGCGGGCGCGGTCACTGGGTCAGCCACCAGGAGCTGCGGCGCGATCGCGCGGTCGTGTTCGCCGACGCGCTGGGGCCCGGCACCCACCACACCACCGTGTTCCTGCGCGCGACGACGCCGGGTCGTTACGCCATCCCGCCGGCGGTGGCGCACGCGATGTATCTGCCCGAGATCCGTGGACACTCCGCGGAGACGAGCGTCGTGGTGGCCTCGCCGGTACGATAGTCGGCGTGCGACGTGCCGCCGCTGCTGCCCTCGTCGCGACGGCGAGCGCCGCGCTGGTGCTCGCGTCGGACGACGACGTCGAGGTCCGCATCGCGACGTTCAACATCGAGCTGTTCCCGAGCGAGCACACGCACCTCGATCGCGTGGTCGACACCATCGTCGCCGCCGACGCGGACGTGATGGCGCTGCAAGAAATCTCCCATCCACTCTTGCTGCAAATCGCGCTCGCGCGCGCGTCGACGCAGACCGGACGCGACCTCGTCGTCGTTCGCTCGGCCTGCGGTGACACGGGCTGGTTCGCGACCGCGCTCGTCTACGACGCGGCGCGCTGGCACCCGGTGGTGACGCGCGAGTACCCCGCGCTCGACCCGCGCGGCGATGCTGCGTGCAGTCGCGCGGAGCAGTCCGCCGTGCTCGGCGTGTTCGAGGACGACGACGGGAACGAGCTCGCCGTCCTGTCCGTCCACCTGCGGGCGCACAGCAGGAACTTCCCGATGCGCCGGGATCAATGGGTCCGCGCCCTCGAAATCGCACGCGCGGTCGAGGAAGAATTCGACGCGCCGACGATTCTGATGGGCGACATGAACTCCACCGGTTTCGCCGGCCAACCGAGCGAGGAGCGCGAGTTCGTGCACGACGTCGTGGCCGACGCGGGCTTCGAGCTCGTGACGTCGGCGCTGCCGTGCTCGGAGTACTGGCGGCCCGACGGCGGCCCGGAGTACGTGCCCTCCATCCTGGACCACGTCGTCGCCGCCGGCGGCAAATGGTCGCAGCCAGAGGTCCAAGGCTACTGTGCGCGACTGGCGTGCCGATCCACGCCCGCCGCGCGGATGGACGACGACTTCCATCACGTGTCCGATCACTGCCCGGTCGTGGTCCGTGGCACCCTCGACTGACGAACACGGGACGTGTTACGAAGCCTCGCGGTCGCTCGCCGTCCGCGAATGTCACAGCCAGGTGACGGAGCCTCCGTGGGAATCCAAGAGCTGATCCGCAAGGTGATGCCGCGTGATGACGGGTTCTTCGACCTGCTCGAGAAGCAGGCCAAGACCGCGCTCGGGGCCGCAGAGACGCTCGCGTCGTTCAGCGAGACCCAGCGCAAGGCCGACAGCGTCGCGAAGGCCGTGCAGGCCCTCGAGCACGAGGGCGATCAGCTCGTGCACCAGATCGAGGAGGCGCTCGCGAGCACGTTCGTGACGCCGATCGATCGCGAGGACATCCACTTCCTCAGCTCCGAGCTCGACGACGTCCTCGATCTCACGAACACGACAGCGCGGGCGTTCCTGCTGCTCGGTGTCGATCGGCCGACGAAGTCGATGAGCGACATGATGGGCATCCTCGTGCGCGCCACCCACGAGCTGGCGAACGCGCTGCCGAACCTGCGCCACCACACCTACGGGCAGCTGTTCGAGTCCAAGCGCCGCATCCGCGACCTCGAGAAGGAGTGCGACCGCATCTATCGTGACGAGGTCAGCCGGCTGTTCCACGCCGGCGAGGTCGACGCGAAGGTGCTGCTGCGGGAGCGCGAGATCCTCGACGACCTGGAGAACGCGATCGACCGGTGCGAGCGCGTCGCCGACACCCTCGCCAACCTCGCGGTGAAGCATGGTTAGCCTCGTCATCGCCGTGATCATCACGGCGTTGGTGTTCGACTTCATCAATGGCTTCCACGACGCGGCGAACGCGATCGCCACCGTGGTCTCCACCGGTGTGCTGCCGGTGCGCACGGCGGTGATCATCGCCGGCATCTTCAACTTCGTCGGCGCCATCATGGGCACCGCGGTCGCCAAGACCATCGCCTCGGGGTTCGCGGACGCGAGCGACGTCACCCAGGGTGTGGTGCTCGCGGCGCTGGTCGGCGCGATCATCTGGAACCTGCTCACGTGGTGGTGGGGCATCCCGTCGAGCTCGTCGCACGCGCTCATCGGTGGGCTGTGCGGCGCGGTGGTGGGTCATGCCGGCATCTCGGCGTTCAAGTGGAACGCACTCGTCGGGAAGGTGCTCGTGCCGCTCGTGTTGTCCCCGCTGCTCGGCTTCGTCGCCGCGTTCCTCGTGATGCTCGGGCTCCTGTGGATCGTCCGCCGTCGCCGGGCCGCTACGGTGTCTCGTGTGTCTCGCCGCCTGCAGCTCGTGTCCGCGTGTTCCATGGCGTTCTCGCACGGGTCCAACGATGCGCAGAAGGCGATGGGCATCATCACGCTGGCGCTCGTCGCGTTCGTCGCTGCGGGTCACACGGGCCTGCCGGCGTGGGCGCTACCCGTGGAGGGTGATCACGTGCCGACGTGGGTGATCTTCGCGTGCGCGGCTGCGATCGGCTTCGGCACGATGGCGGGCGGCAAGCGGATCATCAAGACGATGGGCACGAAGATCATCCGCATCACGCCACTCGAGGGCTTCGCGGCCGAGACGAGCGGTGCGGTGACGATCCTCGCGGCCAGCAGCGCGGGCGTGCCGGTGTCGACGACCCACGTGATCAACGCGTGCATCATGGGCGTCGGCGCGTGCAAGCGCGTATCCGCGGTGCGGTGGGGCGTGGCCGGCAACATCGTGACGGCGTGGGTCTTCACGATCCCGATGAGCGCGGCCATGGCCTGGCTCACGATCGTCATCCTCGACGCCGCGGGCTGACGCGCGCGAATGCTCCTGGAAGCCGGCGGATCCCCAGGAATTGTCCGCGCCGGGTGAACCACACGCCGGGCCCGGGCAATCTTCGGATGGGGCTCCATGACGACGCTCGGCTCGACCGACGACGACCTCGCCGACGCCATCGCGGGCGCGCGCCGCGAGGTCTGCGGCGATCCGGCGGCCGCGTTCGCCGAGGTGCAGCGCCTCTTGTTCGGCGCCCGCGCGCGACTGCTGCTCGGGCGCTATCGCGTCGCGCATCGCCTCGGCACCGGGGGTCAGGGCACGGTGTGGGTCGCCCGGGATCCCGAGCTCGATCGCGACGTCGCGATCAAGTTGATCCACGTCTCCGGTCGCGATGCCGAGCGAGCACAGGCGCGACTGCTCCGGGAGGCGCGGGCACTCGCGCGGATCTCCCATCCGAACGTGCTCGCCGTGCTCGACGTCGGTGTCCACGACGGCCACGTGTTCATGGTCACCGAGCTCGTGCGCGGGCTCGACATGCGCCGCTGGCTCGACGCGACGCCGCGTGGGTGGCTCGCGCGCGCCTCCGTGATCCTCGATGCCGCCCGCGGGCTCGCGGCCGTGCACGCGCTCGGTCTGCTGCATCGCGACGTGAAGCCCACGAACGTGTTCGTCGCGAGCGACGGACGCGCGCTGCTCGGTGACTTCGGGCTCGCGCGGCCGTGGTCGCGCGAGCCGAGCAGAGACGCGCTCGATCGCACCGTGGCCGACCAAGTTGCGACGGAGGCCACGGCGTGGATCGGCACGCCCGCCTACCTCGCGCCCGAGCAGCACCGCGGCGCGCCGGGCAACGAGTCGACCGATCGCTACGCGCTCTGCGTGCTCGCCTGGGAGGCGCTCTTCGGACGGCGTCCGTTCGAAGGCGACAGCTTGCGCGAGCTCGTGCGCGCGAAGGAACGCGGGCGACCGATCGCGCCACGACGCACCGGCGTGCCGATGGCGTTGGTCCGGGTGCTGCGGCGCGGGCTCTCGGCGGATCCCGCGGATCGTCTGGACTCGACGCCGGCGCTGCTCGCCGAGCTCGAGCGTGCGATGCGGCCGCCGCGTCACCGTGCGGCGCCCATCGCCGGCACACTCGTCGCTGGCGTGCTCGCGTTGCCCACGTCGTGGACGCCCACGCCATCGGACGATCCGTGCGCGGATGCGGAGGCCGAATGGGCGCGAGCCCAGCCGGTCGCCGCGGACGCGTTCGTGTCGGAGCTCGCGCAGCGCGTGGATGCGTACATGGCGGAGATGGGTCCGGAGTGGTCGCGGCGCACGTGCGATGCGGCGCAACGCGTGGTCGCGAGCATCCCGGAGGATCCCCAGGCCGCCGCCGAGCTCGAGTGCCTGGTCGCCCTGCGCGGGCGCTTGCACGACGCGATCGAGATCCACACGCACGGCGACGCATCGGCGAGGAGCGGCGTGCTGCGCTCGCTCGCGGAGCTCGGGCGACCGGCCGACTGCGGCGACGCGGTCCACCGACCCGACCCGCCGGAGGAGGACGCCGCCGCCGTCGCGGAGGCACGCGAGCAGCTCGCGAACAGCCGCGCCCATCGACGCGCGAGCGATGTCAGCGGTGCCCTCGCTGGCGTCGATGCGGCCGCTGCGATTGCGGAGCGCGTCCGCTTCGAGCCACTCTTCGCCGAGGTCGACCTCGCGCGCGCACGTCTGACGCCGAACGATCGCGCGGTGGCAGAGCCGTTGCTCACGCGCGCGCACACGACCGCGGTCGCGTCGCATCACGACGAGATCGCGATCGAGGCCGCACTGGAGCTCGCCCATCTGCACGCCGCGCTGCGCGACGATCCGGAGGCCGCGCAGCGGTGGATGCGGCAGGCGGGCGCCGACGTGGAGCGGATCCGCGGCACGCGGCGCTACGCGCTGTTCGTGGGATGGCATGCGGCGCTCGAGAGCAAGCTCGCCGCCGTGGTGGGCGACTGGGATCGCGCCGCGCTGCACGCCGAAGACGCCATCGCGCGGCTCGAGACCGTCGAAGGCGCGGCGTTGTGGCTCGCGACGGCGACCGGGTACGCGGCCGAGGCGGCGCTGCGTCGCGATCGCGCCACCGAGGCCGAGGCGCTGTTCCGGCGCTCGGTGGCGGTGCACGAGGACGCGCTCGGTCCTAGTCATCCGCAGACGGCGACGGCGGTGGCGAACCTCGCGAGTGCGCTCGTCAGCCTGCATCGGCCCGCCGATGCGGTGCCGCTGTTGCGGCGCGCCATCGCGATCCGAGAGGCGACGCTGGGACCGCATGCGTTGGAGACCGCACCGGCATGGCAATCGCTCGCCGTCGCGCTGCGCGACACGGGTGAGCTCGACGCGGCCGCGGACGCGGGGGATCGCGCCGTCGAGATCTTCCGCGAGGTGCTCGGCGCGCGTCATCAGCGGCTCGCCGCGGCGACGTGGGCACGTGCCGACGTGGCGTATGCGCAACGCGACTGGGAGGGCGCCGCCGAGCGCTATCGCGACGCCGCGGATCAGTTCGAAGCGCTCGACCTGCCGGCGGATCTCGCGTGGATGTTGCACAAGCGCGGGCTGGCCCTCGCTCGGCTCGGTCGAATCGAGGACGCGATCGCGCTGCACGAGCGCGGCCTCGAAGTGCGCGAGGCGTCGCTCGGATCGGATCACGTCGACGTGGTGAAGTCGCTGCTTCCGCTCGCCGCGGCGCGGCAGGCTGCCGGCGATCGACGCGACGCCCTGGTGCACGCGACGCGAGCGGAGACCCTCGCCGCAAAGCACGACGAGTGGCGGCTGCTCGCGCTCGCCTTGCACCGGCGCGGACGGATCGAGCACGCGCTCGGTCGAGACGAGGCCGCGCGTGCGTCGTTGGGGGCGGCCATCGAGCTCTTCCACTCGAACGGCGAGCCCGGCTCGGTCGGTGCGCTGGCGCTCGAGCTCGCGATCCTCGAGCACGACGCGGGCGAGCATCGAGCGGCAGTCGTCGCGTACGAGCGCGCGCTCGCGAGCACGGCGATGCCGCCCGAGACGCTCGAGCTCGCGGTCGTGCTCGCGCTCGCGCCGGACGAGCGACCGAACCCCGCGACGATCGCCCGCGATCTCGCGCGGGCTCGCGTCGGCCGCAGCCGCGCGATCACGGCGCGAAACAGGTGACCATCAGGCCGCCGTCTTCGCCCTGGACGCACATCTCGCCGCAGCCGACCCCGTTGAGGCAACCGCAGCTCGGCACGGGGGCGCAGCCTTTCGGCAGCGGTGCGCACGTGTACTGGGCGCCGCTGTCGAGCGCGCCGCCGATCGTCTCCTGGCAGTACTCGGTGTCGAGCGAGCACTGCAGATCGGGTCCACCGCGATTCAGCTCCGCGGGAAGCGGACGTCGATCTTCAGCAGGACGTCGTCTTTGATGAGATCGTCGGGCATCCCCGCGTACACGATGCCGAAGTCCTTGCGGTTGATCGTGAACTCGGCCTTGCCGGTCACGGCCCCCGCGTCGATCGTGATCTTGGCCGGGAACGCGATCGTCTTCTTCACGCCGTGCAGGTCGAGCGTGCCCTCGACCTGGTGCGTGTTGTCGCCCTCGGCCTTCGCCGTGATCGACGTGGACTCGAACGACGCGGTGGGGAACTTCTCGACGTCGAAGAAGTCCGGCGAGCGCAGGTGGTCCTCGAGCTTCTGCGGTTCCACCTCGATCGAGGTGGTCTTCACGGAGAAGGAGAGCGCCGACACCGTGTCGCCACCCGCGGCCGCCGCGACCTCGGCGTTGCCGGTGAAGTCGGTGAACTTGCCCTCGTGATCGTCGGTGACCTTCGCGCCGACGAAGCCGATCGTGCTCGCCGCGGCGTCGACCGCGAGCCCTTTGCCGGCAGCCGGCTTCTCGCCGCCCTTCGTGTCGGGCGTGACCCCGGCTTTGGCGACACCTCCGTCCTTGCCGTCGGCCGGCTTGGCGTCCTTCACGGATGCCTTGGGCTTGTCGTCGATCTGGCTCTTGCACGACGCGAGCACCAAGGCGCCCGCGAACAGGAGATGGAGGTGATTCATGGCGGGGGCGACTGTATCAGACGGGGCCGCGGGACGAATGTGGCCACCTTCGGTCCGCGTCGAACGACCACGGAACCGTCGACATTCGATTCGAATCCGTCGATGATCGGCGGACCATGCATCTGAAGTTAGTGCCGGGTTGGCTGGTCGTGGGTTTGGGTCTGGGCTGTGGCGCGGTGGACGAGGTCGAGCCCCCGCCGATCGACGACGGGACGACCACCGAGGATCCGACGACCACCGGCACGATGACGACGACGATGCCCGTGGAGGAGAGCAACACGTCGCCCGACGACGACGCCGAGGACGAAGAGGATACGAATCCGCCGACGACCAACGACGACGACGACGACGACGACGACGACGACGACGAGACCACGACGACCGAGGGCGAATCGAGCAGCACCACGGGGCTGGATCCGGTCGCCTGTGCGGTGTACTTCGGCTGCGTCGAGGAGTGCGACGAGGATCCGGTATGCATCGAAGGGTGCGCCGAATTCTCGATGGCCGACGTCGAGGGCTGCATCGACGCGAAGTGCGACGAGCTCTACGACGACTGCGGCGACACCGATCGGGATGCCTGTGCCGAGATCACCGAGCTCTGCTTCGATCCCGGCACGACGAGCAGCGGTGGCTCGAGCGAATCGGGCACGGGCACGGGCACGGGTGAAGACAGCGAAACCGGCACCGGTACGGAGACCGGCGCCGGTTCGACCAGCACCACGGCTGCAGAGTGATCAGCCGACCGGCTCGGGCTCGACGTAGTCGGTGATGTCACCGCCGCCGAGCTCGTAGACCGAGTTGCCGCCCGTCGCCCAGAAGTGGTTGAAGCAGCCGAAGCCGAAGCCCTCGACGAGCGCGCCGGTGAGCTCGGTGTACTGGAACAGGTTCTCCTGCACCCAGCCGAGATCCGGGTCGAGCCGGTACTGCCCGATGAAGTCGCTCGTCATGTCGGACACGTACACGTACGGCGTGCCGGTGTCGGGCTCGGTCACGACCTCCATGCCGTCCATGTGGTCGCCCGCGAGGTTCGGGTACAGGAACGCGATGCCCCACGCGTCCGTCTCGGCGTCGTACTGGAACACGCGCCGCTGGCCCTCGTTGGACGCGTACCAGACCCCGTTGATGTCGTCGTAGCCGATCTGCGCGAAGTAGCCGGCCCATGCCGGCGGGCTCGACACGACGCTCGAGCCCTCGCCGAACACGTACTCGGTGAGGCCGTTGCCGCCGACGTAGATGCGATCCTCGAGCGCGTAGATCTCCGACGAGCTCGACGACACCGTCACGCCGGGAATCGACTCGAGGAGCACGATCGAGCGCGGCTCGATCGGGCCGGTCTCGTCCGGGTTGTCCGGGTGCTGGTTCGGCTTGATGCCGCCGCCGTCGCCGTCCTCGATCGACACCTGGTACACGTCGACCGAGCTGCCGAAGTTGAACCCGCTGACGTAGAGCTTGTCCTCGAAGCAGTCGACGTCGTAGCCGCCCATGAAGCCGCTGCCGACGGAGAAGTCCGCGTACTTGTAGTACGTGCCGGTCGGCACGTTGCCACCGAGCGGCGCGAGCGTCGTGCAGGTGCCGTTCTCCTGATCGCAGCCCTCGCCCGCCTGCGGATTGCACACCTCGATCTCGTCCCAGTACGGGTTGGCACCCGACGTGTTGCACTGCATCACGCGCGGGCCCTGGCAGTGGTACTGCCCCGCGAGACACTCGACGCAGCCCGTGCCCTGCAAGCAGATCTCGGGCGTGCACAGCGTCTGCGAGACCTGGCCGCCCATGCCGTCGCACACGATCGCGCTGCCGTCCTTGCAGTAGACGTCGGCCCCGGCGGTGTCGCAGAACTCGTGGACGTTGGCGCCGTGCACGTCGAACTTCGGACCGTCGGCCCAGCCGTCGTCGTCGTCGTCGTCGCCCGTCGTCGTGCCGCCGGTGTCCTCCGGTCCGCCCGTCGTCGGCGTCGTCGGATCGGGCGCCGTCGACCCTTCGTCGTCGTCGTCGTCGTCGTCGGCACTCGCGTTCGAGGTCTCGCCGTCACCGGATGGCGCCGTCGTGCCGCACGCGACGAGCGGCATTGCGATCATCCAACCCAGGGCCCCACGGTACGTCATCATGGCTCGTTGCATCCTTCTCGCGGGCGTAAGGCCCATCGCACCCCGGGAGTCCCCACAGAGGCCAAGGCCCGGCGATGAATGGCCGGAGCGCCTCTCATCCTTCGACTCCCCCCGAAGAAGCTGCCATTTTGGATCGCGCGCGGCGCGGCCGCAAGCACTCCGCGCGGGGCCGCGCTCGAACCCGCGAACACCGGGCAAGCGCCCGTTCGGCCGTCCCCACGCGCGTGCGCGTCGCCGGCTCGCTCGCGCGGGTTCGCCCTGGGCGTCAACCCGCGGGCGGGGGCGGTGGCTCGGAGATCGACTTCACGCCGCTGCCACCGGGATAGCCGTAGCTGACGTCCGTCGAGTAGCCGACCGACACGATCCCCGACGGCTCGTCGGAGGTGATCGTGTGCGAGCCCGTGTCGACCTCCATGTGGATGAACTCCCAATCCACGCCATCGACGTTGCCGATCGGCCGCCAGAAACCGGCGGCGACCGACACGCCATCGAGCGCGACGTCGGTGCCTGCCTGCCGTGCGACGGTGACGTAGTTGACCGTGTAGCCGGCCGGCACGAGGAAGATGTAGCTGGTCTCGTACTGGGCCGCGGCGGGCAGGGCGATCATCGCGGGATCCCCCGGTTGTCCGAACGGGGAAATCGCCTGGTTCGACAGGAGGAATTGCGTGACCGCGAACGGCTTGGTCTCGTCGCTGCTCGTCACGGTGAAGGGCTCGGCCGTCTGGAAGCGCACGGTCTCGTACGCGTCGATCGTCGTCGGCGCGCCGGGCGGGGCGGAGGGCGAGTACGACAGGCTCGTGCCGTCGAACGCGCCCGTGATCCGGTAGACCGCCGGGTTGTCGCTCGCGGCCGCGTTCGGCACCGGCGGCGGCGCGGCGACGTAGTCGCTGCCCCACGCGACGAGCGGCAGCATCTGGTGCTCGAGGTGGTCGGCACAGCACTGCCCGGGGTTCGGCTCGATCGTCGCGACGTTGCCCGAGAACACCGCGACCGGCTTGTCCGCTGCAACGCGCGAGCCCGACAGGTTGCCGTCGCCCGACAGGCCCGGGTACGTCATGGGCCCGAGCGAGACGGCGGTGAACACCTGCCCGCGATCGAGCGCGATGTCCTTGTCCGCTCCCGGGTACAGGCCCCACGTCGCGTAGAGATCGACGATCGTGTCGTCCTCGGTCGCGACGATCGTGACGTACGCCCCGCTGTTGTCGCCCTGGGGCTCGAGATCCGTGCCGAGCAGGATCGCGTCGCCGGTGATCGCCGTGTAGTCGGTGCCGAGCACGTGCGTGGGAAAGAGCAGCGACGCGTCGTTCGAGAACACCTGCACGGTGTTGTCGAGCGGCTGGAACTGATACGCCGTGATCGGGATGTCGCTCTCGATGCGGTACGCGACGCCGTCGTACGTGTTCGCGCGCGGGGCCTGGTTCTGCGCGGCGAGCTTGAATTCGTGGATCTCGCCGACGCCGACCACGGCGGAGTCCACCGGCGCCGCGCCGGCGCCGAGGAAGATCTCGACGTTCGCCGGCGCGTCGGCCACCGAGTTCGCGACCACCACGGCGAACTGCTGATCCTCCGGCGCCGGGCTGCCGTTGATGCCGGCCCACGCGTTCGGCAGGTCGACGGCCCAGAACTCGCAGCCCTGGTTCGACTCGGCCATCGCCGCGTCCTCGCACGTGCCGACGCCGCCGCCGCCCTCGTCGTCTCCGGCGGTCATCGAGGTCGCGCCACCGACGTCGAATTTCTCTCCGCCCGTGTCGTCGTCGTCGTCGTCGTCCGCGATGCCGTCGTCGCTGTCGTCGGGCGCATCGTCGTCGCCGTCGTCGTCGATCGAGCCGGTGGGCGCGGTCGGGTCGAGCGAGGCGGCGCTGTCCGATGCGGAATCGGAGCGCGCGTCGGCGCAACCGATCGCGAGCAGTCCGAGCACGAGCGTTGAAATGCAGGGTTTGGCGACTCTCATGGCATCGTCTCGCACGATACCAGACCGCACGAGTGCCCGGTCATTCTCCGCAGGTCGGCGCGAGTGAGGTGGGGCCTAGCGGCGTGCTCGGATCGACGATCTCGACGTGCACATCCGCACGCTCGGTGGCCGACGTCTGCCCGCCGAAGAAGAAGATGGAGGCCAGGGCCGCTCGGTTCATGCGAGCGCACCGGCAGTGCGCGAACGGCTGCCCGCGGGCTCGCTACGCATTGCCGGCAACGCGCAGCGCCGGCACTCTGGGCAGCGCATGGATCCGGTCGCGAACCTCCGAGAGCTCGAGGCGCGCGCCCGCGCCGTGCTACCGCGCGCGGTGTTCGACTACATCTGTGGGGGCGCGTGCGACGAGCTTTCGATCGCGGGGGCTCGCACGGCGTTCGATCGCATCGCGTTGCGCCCCCGCGTGCTGGTCGACGTCTCCGAACGGCGCATGGACGCGGTCGTGCAGGGGCAGCGGTTACGCGCGCCGATCATCGTGGCGCCCACGGCCATGCACGCACTAGTGCACGCCGACGGCGAGCTCGGCACGGCCCGCGCCGCGGCGAGCTTCGGCACCGCGATGATCCTGTCGACGTTGTCGAGCACGCCGGTGGAAGCGGTGGTCGCGGCGGCGCCGGGGTCGGTCTGGTTCCAGCTGTACGTGCAGCGCGATCGCGGGCTCGCGGCCGAGCTCGTCGCACGCGTGGAAGCGGCCGGTTGCACCGCGCTCGTGCTCACCGTGGATGCGCCGGTGATCGGATTGCGCGAGCGCGACACCGCCGGGGTGCCGCTGCCCGAGGGCTTCCGTGCGCCGAACCTACGGGCGGACGTGGCGGTCGAGGCTTCCGACCTGCACCGGTACTTCGCGCAGATGATCGATCCGTCGCTCGACTGGGACGATCTGGCATGGTTGCGCGGCTGCACTCGGTTGCCGCTGTGGCTCAAGGGCATCGTGCGTGGCGACGATGCGGCGCGCGCGGTGGAGGCCGGCGTCGCGGGCATCGTGGTGTCGAACCACGGTGGGCGTCAGCTCGATGGTGCGATCGCACCGATCGACGCGTTGCCGGAGATCGCCCGCGCCGTCGACGGACGCGTGCCGTTGTTGGTCGACGGCGGCGTGCGAAGGGGCACCGACGTGATCAAGGCGATCGCCCGCGGTGCGCAGGCGGTGCTCGTGGGTCGGTCGATCCTCTGGGGCCTCGCGCTCGGCGGCTCGGCCGGCGTCGTCGCCGTGCTCGACCGGCTCGCGCACGAGCTCGACGTCGCGATGGCGCTGTGCGGGTGTCCCGACCTCGCGGCGATCCGCTCCGACCTGCTCGCGTGATCGCGAGCGCCGGCGGATCTGCTACAACCGTGCTCGCATGCCCGCACGACGCATCGGGGTGTTCGGCTGGGGCGTCGTCGCTCCCGGCGCGCGCGACATCGACGTGTTCCGCGAGCGGATGACGAGCTCCGACTCGCGGCTGTCGCCGTTCGCCGGGTTCGGGCCCAGCAATTTCCTCGTCGGGCAGCCCGACTTCGACTTCGCGGCCTACAAGCCGTGGATCGACGCGCGCTTCCCCCCGAGCCGGTATCCGTTGCTCGAGCGCAAGTTCGGCGGGCCCACGCAGTACGCGATCGGCGGGTTCGTGCAGGCGCTCGCGCAGAATCCCGGCATCGAGGCGGAGCTGCGCGAGATCGGCGACGCAGCGCAGGTGATCGTCGGCGGTGGGCTCACCGACATCGAGACGTACGATCGGATCGGACGTGAGCTCGAGCGTGCGCAGCGGCGGTGGAATCGCTTCTGGGCCGAGCCGACGCGCAACGCGGCGCTGCGCGTGCACCTCGAGGGCACGCGCGATGCGGGTGCGCCCGCGGATCCGGCGAGCGTCGACGAGCTCGCGCGCGACGACGCCGAGGAGGCGTGGTGGACGTACTGGGCGGCGCGCTCCGACGGGCTCGCGCAGTACCTCGCGGCGCGGCGCGAGATCGAGGGCATCGACGTCGGTGAGGACGTCGCGAGCAGCAAGGCGGCGGTCATCAAGCACAAGCAGCGGGGCATCCGCGAGCTGCGAACGAAGTGGGGCGCGCCGGAGGCTCCATGGGATCTCACCACCGCGACCGCGCTGTGGAACATCGCGTCGACGCCGTCGTCGCAGATCTCGATGCTCGGTCACATCACCGGCATGTGCTTCTCGCCGTTCGCGGCGTGCTCGACGTTCGGCTTCACGCTCAAGCTCGGCATGGAGGCGATCCGCCGCGGCGAGGCGAAGCTCGTCGTACTCGGTGCGACCGATCCGGCCCCGAATCCGATCAGCGTCGCGGCGTTCTACGACGCGCGCGTGCTGTCGCACGACGGCGAGGTGTCGCGGCCGCTCACGGGGATGCGTGGCACGCACGTCGCCGGTGGGTCGACGATCTGGATCATCGGCGATCTCGAGCACTACGTGGCGAAGGGCTGGACGCCGCTCGGGCTCGAGCCGGTGGCGGTCGGCATCACGGCCGATGCGGATCACATCATCACGCCGTCGAAGGAGGGCGCCGTGGCGGCGATCCGTCGCGCGCTCGCGGATGCGGGCGTGGATCCGAAGGACGTCGCGCACTTCGACATGCACGCCACCGGCACGCCGGGCGACCTCAACGAGATCGAGGTGCTGCGCGCGGTGTTGCCGGCTTCGTGTCGTTTCTCGGCGCGCAAGGGCACGTTCGGCCACGGCATGGGCGCGGGCGGGGGCTGGGAGCTGACGGCGCAGTACCTCGGGCACGCGAGCGGTGCGTGGTACCCCACGACGATCGCCGACGGCGACGTGCACCCTGCGATCCGCGAGCACCACGCACGCTTCGTCGCGACGGCCGCGTGCGCCATCGAGCCGGGCGCGGTGGGCAAGCTGTCGATGGGCGTGGGCGGCGTGAACGCCTGCGTGATCTCGCGACCCTATCGCTGAGTCAGGAACTCGCGCGCGAGCACGGTCCAGTCGGCGTGGCCGTGGCCCTCGGCGATCAATGCGTCCATGCGCGCGGCGATCGACGGGAGGATCGAGAGCGCGATGCCGGCGCGATCGACTTCGTCCTGGACGAGGCGCGCGTCCTTGCGCGCCATCGCGAGCTCCCACGATGGATCGTCGTAGGGCATGTCGAGCATGCGTTGGAAGCGGGCGGGCAGCGACGCGCCGGGGTTGAAGTGCTTCAAGAGTGTGGCTGCCTCGTCGGGTGCCACGTCCATCGCTTTCGCGAGGCCGAGCATGTCGGTGAAGCCGGCGGTGATCGCCATCAACAGGAGGTTGCCGAGCAGCTTGAAGGCCGCGGCGGCGTCGGTCCGTGGGCCGAGGTCGACGAGCTGGCCCGTCATCGGCGTGAGCACGGGCTTCGCGGCCTCGAGGACGGATCGATCGCCGGAGACGAGCATCAGGCCGGTCGCCGCGAGCGCGTTCGCGGGGCCCATGAACACGGGGGCATGCAGGTACACGACGCCGCGATCGCGCCATGCCTCGGTGCGGCGGCGCGCGCCCGCGGTCGACGTCGTCGTGTGATCGAATATCCGCGTGCCTTCGCGGGGGCGTGCAGCCTCGAGCACCGCATCGACGGCCGCGTCGTCCGACAGCACCACGTGCACGCGCGTGGCTCCGTCGATCGCTGCCGCCGGATCGTCGAACGCTCGCGCGCCGTCGTCAGCGAGCATGCGCGCCTTCTCGGGCGTTCGATTCCATGCGTGCACGGTCTCGCCGCGGCGACACGCGGCGCGCACGAAGCCGGATCCGAGGAGGCCGGTGCCGAGGAACGCGATCATGCGAGCACGGTAGGATCGCGCGTCCGCGGCGTGTGCGCTCGATCGTCGTCGGCGCGCAGCGTGGGGGTACGCGCGGCTCCTCACCGTTTCTCGGGGTCGCGGCGCGCCGTCCGACCGCCGGCTTCGTCCACTCGATCGTGCGGGGAGGTCCCATCGTCGTCGCGCTCGCCGTCGTCGCGCTCGCGTGTGGAAGTGCCGAAGAGGCGATGCCGTCGTCGTCGGCGGCGAGCAGCGACTCGACCGCCGACGCACCGGTGCCCGACGACCAAGGCCACGACGACGATGGTGACGACGGGCCCGTCGACGACGATGGCGGCGAGACGAGCGGCACGGACACGACCGGCGCCCCGAACGACACCGGCGGCTGCGATCCCGAAGCGAGCACGGACGAGCCCGGACCCGTGCCGGGCCCGTCGATCGCGTACACCGGCACGCAGTACGACTTCGGCGGCGTCGTCGCGCCGATCGACGGCGAGGTCGCAGAGGTCGACGCGATCGCGCAGAGCATCGCCGAGTCGGCGGCGCAGACCGTCGAGGAGATCGCAACACGCCGCGCGACGCTGCCGTACGGGCGCGTCGATCCCGATCCGTGCGCGGACCCGCAGCTCACCGTGTATCCCGGCCCGCCCGGCCACGCCGCGTCGGATCAGTACGCCGTCACGGTGACGCAGGGCGAGCACAGCGAGAGCTCGTTCGTGCACCGCATCATCGCGCGCAAGCCCGACACGAATCGCGAGCTCGACACGTCGTTCACCTCGTTCTCGTTCGCCGGCGCGGTGACCGTGCGGGTGGAGAAGCTGCAGGGCGACGCGACCGGCTGCATCGTGCGCCCCTACGCCGCGGGCGTGACGACCGTGTTCGCCGACGGTGCGTGCACGTTCACGCTCGAGCGTCCGGGTCAGGTGTCGGTGGAGTTCGAGCCGAACATCCACAATCCGGTGCTCCATCCGATGCTGGTGTTCGCCGATTCGCCCGAGGTGGACGTGCCCGATCCGGAGGATCCGAACGTGCGGTGGTTCGGTCCGGGCGTGCACCAGCCCGGCGCCGATCAACCGATCGAGTCGGGCCAGACGATCTATCTCGCCGGCGGTGCGTGGGTGGAGGGAGCGTTCATCGCGAGCGGTCCCGTGCAGGACGTCGTCATCCGCGGGCGCGGCGTGCTCTCCGGGCTCTTCCTCGACACCGGCAACCAAGACCTCAACAAGGATCAGCCGGGCCTCATCGACATCCCCTACGGTGCGTCCGAGAACGTGGTGATCGAGGGCATCACGCTCGTCGACGGCCCGCGCTTCAACATCCGCGCGCTCGCGCAGTACACCACCATCCACGGCGTCGAGGTGATGTCGTGGTGGTTCAGCACGGACGGTGCGGTGGGCGGCAATCATTCGCTCATCGAGAACAGCTTCATCAAGGTCAACGACGACTCGATCAAGCTGCACTGGGGCGACACCATCGCGCGCCGCAACGTGCTCTGGCAGCTGGAGAACGGCGGCACGTTCAACCTCAGCTGGAACATCCACGACGACGTGCAGACGTTCCACGTGTACGACAACGACGTCATCCACGCGGAGCACTACCTCTACGAGGCCGAGGCGGTGTTCCGCTCGCGCCACGCCGGCAGCGGCACGCTGTCGCGCTTCTTGTTCGAGGACATCCGGGTCGAGAACGCCAACTTCCGGCTCTTCTACCTCGTGCTCGAGAACAACAAGTGGTTCGAGCCCGAGCTCGGCTACGGCGAGATCGAGCAGGTCGTGTTCCGCAACATCCACTCGTACAACGAGAGCCACCAGCGTCCGAACGTGATCCGGGGGATCGACGGCGAGCACAAGGTGCGCAACGTGTCCCTGCAGAACGTGTACACGGACGGCGCGTGCATCACGAACGCGCAGAACGGCGACTTCGCGATCGATCCCGACAGCACGAACGCGATCCGCATCATGCAGAGCGCGGACGGCAGCTGCCACACGCCCTACGCTCGCGAATGACCAGCGCCGGCGTGGGCGAGTAGGCGAGACGACGTCGGTTACGGAGCGGACCGCCGCGAAACCGCCAGAGCTTGTCGCGTTCGCGGTCGCCCCTTAGTCTGGGCGGAATGCCGCTCGTCTCCCGCGCTGCCGTGTTCTTCGTGCTCGTCGCTGCTTGCGGAGGCGACTCGTCCAGCGATGACGGTGGCACGAGCACGACCGAGCCGGCCGCCGACTCGACCGAGTCGAGCACGACCGGGCAGGAGTTCCTCGAGTGCGACGATCCGCTGCTCGACGACGTCGGGCTGGAGCTCACGATCCTGCCGCCGTTCACGCCCGCCGACGATCTCGGCGTGCAGTACTCGGGCGCGTGCATGGTGTCGGAGGTCGACGTGTCGCAACCGACGGTCGCGGTGCTCGACCTCGCGTGCACCGGCGACGGCGGTCCATCCGCGGACTGGGCGGCGCAGGCGAAGGTCACGTGGACGGGCGGCGCGCTGCCGCTCGCGCTCGCGCCGGGATCCGCGGTGGACCTGACGCTCGTGCACTCGGCGGTGGATCAACAGCTCGATTCGATCGCACTGCACGCCGAGGGCGAGCTGGTGTTCGCGGCATCGAGTGGACACGTGATCGCGTCCGCCGTCGGCGGCGATCCGCAGGGCCTGTGGGCGCCGATGATCGTCACGGCGCCACCCGATCAGCGGTGCGCGGCGGAGCCCGACGAGTGCTCGACGTCTGCGCGCAATCGGCTCGCGTTCGAAGGCCTCACCGGCGCGTCGATCGAGGTGTTCGATCATCACGCGGTCGCGACCGGGTCCTACGACATCCTGGTGGGCCGCGCGCTGACCCCCGTGGGTGCCCCCTGCGACGGCGGCGGGCCGGGCTGGTACGACTTCATCGTGCTGCGCACGGGCGCGTGAGCGAGCGCGCCCACGCGCATGGTGGCGGCCCCGGCGATCGTGGTAGGGATCGACCTCCGATGTCGCGGTATCGCTCGTCCGTGCTCACCGTCGTGCTCGCCAGCGCGTGTGGTCCGATCGTGCCGTTCGCTGGCGACGGCGGCTCGGACGACGGCGACACCGACGACGACGACGACGACGACGACGGCGACGACGACGACGAGGGCGACGACGAGGGCGACGACGATCGGCCGAGCGACGAGGACGATGGCGAGGTCGGCGGCGAGATCGGCGGCAACGAGTTCGACATCGGATCCACCGTCATGTGCGGCGATGGCATCGTCGATGCCGACGAGGAGTGCGACGACGCCAACGACGTGCCGAACGACGGGTGCGAGCCCGATTGCACCGGCACGCCCCCCGGCACGCTGCTGCACGAGATCATCGGGAACGCGGACAGCGACGACGTGGCGCGGGCCGTCGCGCTCGCACAGGACGGCACCTTGCTCGTCGCCGGCTCGAGCGGGACGAACGGCCTGGACCAGCTGTGGGTGCACGCCGAGAACTTCGACGTCGGATCCACCTCCGACTCGTTCGCGCCGTCCGATCAGGACGAGTACGGCACGTCGATCGCGGTCGTCGGCGACCTCGCATTCGTGGTGGGCCTGCGTCCCGACAGCGACAGCGCCGTGCTGCTGCGTTACGACAGCGCCCTCGCCGAGATCCCCGGCGGGCCCACCGACATCATCCCGTTCGGCGCGGTCGCCAGCCCGACGGCCGAGGGCTTCGTCGTCGTCACGAACGGCGGCGGCTTCGGCGACTTCGTCGCGAACGTGCGCCGCTTCGATTCCGCCGGCGTGATGATCGCGGACGTGCCGCAAGAGCCCGGCATCTTCGTCGGCGTAGCGACACCCGATCCGCTCGGCGGCACGATCCTCGGCGGCGGTACGTTCGGCGGAGAGGGTTCCGCCGTGTGGCTCTCTGCGATCACCTCCGATGGCAGCACGTCGTGGGTGTGGGGCGAGGAGGCGCAGCCGGGCGTCGAGGTGCGCCTGCGTGGACTCGCGACGGCGGCCGACGGGCGCATCGTCGGCGTCGGCACGCGCGGCCTCGAAGGGCCGGGCCCCGACGAGGACGGCGGCTGGATCTGGTGGTGGACCGCGGACGGTCAGCTCGAGACCGATGGTCCGCTCGAGATCGGCGGCGCGGCAGCGCGACCGAGCTCCGTCGTCGTCGGTGCGAACGGCATCGTCGTGGGTGGCACCACGATCGACATCGAGGACGGCTTCGTCGCCGGCTTCGACACCGCGGGCGAGCTCCAGTGGGGCCACCAGATCATCGGCGACCTCGGGGTCGAGGACGGCGTGCTCGCGCTCGCGATCGATCCGGGAAACGCCGTCTACGCGGTCGGGTGGGTCACCCGGCTCGGCACCAGCGAAGACTACTGGATCGGCGCCTTCAGCGACTAGGGCCCAGCGCCGTCGCTTCGACGTACTTCAGCGTCGGAGCGAGCGGCGGCGAGTAGGCGTGGATCGTGACGAGGATGTCGCGCAGCGGCGCGGGGTTCTTCGCGGCGTTGCCGAGCGAGTGGATGTCGGCATCGAACGAGCCGACGACGTCGCCCGGCTTCACGAGCTTCGGCGACGCGCAGCACACGACGGTGCCCGCGGGCGTGAGCTCGTACAGCTGCTCGACCGCGGTGCCGGACACCACCTTCACGGCGCAGGCCGAGCCGCGATGATCGTGGATGGGGCTGCGCTGGCCGGGCAGCCACGCCATCACGAACACCTCGACGTCGATGGTCTTGAACACGAGCGTGCGCACGTACGCAGTGGTGTCGATCGCGATCGACTCGCCCAGCGCGTCGGGCGTCACCTCGATCTCGCCGAGCGCGCGCTCGAGCACGGACAGCGGATACCCCGTCGGTGAACGCGTGAGCGCGCCGAACAGCGGCACCAACGCGTCCGGTGGGCAGTGCGTCATGTCCCCGCGCGTGGGCGGCGAGCCGCTCATTCCACCCACCTTACCCGATCACCTGCGCGCGCGCTCGACGATGCGAAACGTGATGCGCACCTTGCCCGCGCCGAGCGAACGCCGCGCATGCATCGCGAGCCGCTCGCCCGCGGCCTGCTCGTGCTCGGTGCGGAACGCGGCGATCTTCTCGTCCAGCTCGCGATCGTTCGCGAACGCGAAGTCGTGGTCCAGGGTCTGCGGCGCCGTCTTCTTCGCCATCGGGCGCCTCGTCTCAGGAGAGCCAGTCGAACACGGCACCGACCATGTCCGCGATCGTGTCGGTGTTCGACACCACCTCCGTGGTGACGACCACCACGTCGACGGTGGTGTCGACCGCGTCGCTGCGCCGCCGAGAGCTCGGTGAGGGGGCGGTGCTCGTCGTGCGTGCGTGCACGATGTGGTCGAGCTCTTGGTGGTCGAACCACAGCCCGTGCGCGACACAGCGCTCGAGCGCGATCTCGCGAACCGTGATTCGCTCCATCGGGTGTCGGCAGATCGGGCACGCCGCGTCGAACAGGTGGGCTTCTGCGTGGGCCTCCGCGGCGATCTTGCCCAAGAGCGACCCGCAAGCGTCGCGGTCGATCCACAAGCCATGGCAGGTGGTACATGCCAGCACCCACACTCCGTGCGCATGGGAGCGATGGAGCGACGCCGTGGTGCAGCGCGGACAAGCGGGTGTCATCGGCGGATCCTTTATACTGCGCCGAGGGCGAGCGGTTCGCGCTATCCGTCGTCGTCGCGATCGATGCGGCGTCGCAGCGAGCGGGCCCAGCGATCGAGGTCGTCGGGCGTGTCGCCCGGGGGTTCCTGTGCGGCCAGCTCTGCGACGTGCCTCCGCAACATGTCGCGTGCGCGGCCGAGGCGGCTCTTCACGGTGCCGAGCGCGACCTCGAGCACGTGGGCGATCTCTTCGAGCGGCAGCTCCTCCCAGTAGAAGAGCTCGACGGCGATCTGGAAGTCGACCGGCAGGCGGCGCAGCGCGGCGACGAGCAGACGCTCCTCGTCGCGCGCCGCGATCACGGCGCTCGGCGAGCGTCCCGACGGCGACGCGAAGTCCTGCACCGACTGGGTGGCGGGATCGAACACCGCCTCGGTGCGGTACTTCGCGCGCAGGTGCACGAGCAGCTGGCGCCGTGCGATGCCCAGCACGTACGCGCGGAACGAAGCCTCGCCGCGATAGGCGTCCGCCGACTCGACGCAGCCGAGGAACGTGCGCTGCGCGAGGTCCTCGACGCCGTCCTCGACCTTCGAGCGGAAGAAGCGGAACACGACGGGGAAGTGGCGCTGCACGAGCGCGTTGCCGGCCTCCTCGTCGCCGCTGCGCCACGCGAGCAGCAGTGCGCGGTCGCTGTCGCCGTCGCCGGTCACGATCGAAGCATCGCGCGAGCGTCGAGCGCGAGGGGCGCGAAGGCGCTAGAACACGAGGCCGCCGGGAATCGCTCGGACGCGCGCCATCTCGCTCGGCGCACGGCGATGGCGGGCCAGCCGGATCGCGCCGTAGACCGCGAGCCCGATGCCCGCGGCGAGGAGCAGCGAGCCCGTCACCGCGAACGCGGTGGCGCGGCGCTTCTCGTGCTCCACGTAATCGTCGTAGCCCTGTTCGTACGCGATCGTCTCCGGGTCGTTGTCGTGAAGCGCGAGGTACCGCGGATCCGCGAGCGCGTCGTCGCGCGCGTCCTCGGCTCGCTTGCCGAGCGGCGCCCCGAAGGCCAGCAGCGCGGCGCCTCCGATCGTGGCCGCGACGCCGAAGCCGATCGACAGGGGAGCGGCGACATCGCGCGGAGCAGCGCGGCGCTCGATGGTGCGCGGCGCGGGCTCGTCGTCGTCGTACGTCTGGCGCCGTGTCGGCGCAGGGTCGTGGAGCACCTCGTCCTCGACGAGCGCAGGTGTTTCCTCCGTCGGCAACCATGCGCGGTGCTCCGCGATCGCGTCCGGCAGAGTTCCCACCTCGCGCTCGTACTCGGCGAGCAGCTCGCCGGCGAGCCGTGTGCGATCCGGATCGGGCGCGGCGCGATGGCTCGAGCGCAGGTCGTCGAGCGCGGCGGCGACCATCACCTCGCCGAGGGCCATCTTCTCCTCGGCGTTCATCGCTCGATACGCGCGCGCGTACAGCTCGCCGGCCTCGCCGAATCGACCGGCCTCGTGGGCCGCGTCTGCCTGCAACGCGATCGCGGTCGCGTCGCCCGTGCGCGCGCGTGCGGCCACCGGGCGCGACGGCACAGCGACGAGCAGCGCGACGACGATCGCGATCGCACGCGTCACAGGCTCAGCTGCTCCTTCCTCATGCTGCCGGCCGCGAACCGGCTCTCGCCCAAGAGCGCAACGACGCAATCCGTGGCGGGTCCCTTGCGACTGCCACGCGCCGCGATCACCTCGCCGCGCTGGCCGATGCCGAACGTCACGCGCAGCGCCTCGTCGCCGAGCAGATCGCCGCAGCGCACGCGCGCGCGTCGTTCGAGGCGACGCAGCACCTCGGCGTCGGTGGGCGGATCGTCGGGCGGTGTCGCGACTTTCGGAGTGCGTGTCGGCGCGCGCACGCGCTTCGGCGCAGGCGCAGGCGCAGGCGGAGGGGGCTCGGCGACCGGCGGCGTCGCCTCGACGATCGCGACCTTCGGCTCGGCGACGACCTCGGCGATCGACTGCACCGCCGCGCTCGCTTCGTGGTGCGGCGGCACGACGGAGGCCGCCATCGTCGTGCGCATCTCGGTCGATGGCGCGCGCTGACGGCCGACGAGTGCGGTGGTGCCGGCGACGAGACCGGCGATCCCGGCCGCGCCACACGCCTGCACGAACAACCGCCGCGCCCGCGGCGTGACGAGCAGCGCGGGCAGGGCCGCGAGCCGATCGAGCGGCCCGGTCGCGACGATCGAGTCACCGGGCCCACGGCCGTGCTCGTCGATCGCCGCGACCTCGCGATGCAGCTCGGCCATGTCGGCGCAACGCTCCATCGGATCCTTCGCGAGCATGCGCATGACGAGCGCCTCGATTGCGGGCGACACCGTCGGGTCGTGCGATCGCACTGGCGGTGTCGGTTCCGTCGCCGCACGGAACAACGCATCGAACGCACTGTCGCCGCGGAACGGCAGCTGGCCCGTCATCATGCGATACGCGACGACGCCCACCGAGTACACCTCGGTGCGCGGGCACGCGCGTCGCCCTCGCGCGAGCTCGGGCGCCATGTAGGCGGGCGTGCCGAGCAGATCGGCGGTGCCGGTGAGATCGCCGGTCTCGCCCGCGCCGCCTTGCAAGCGCGCGACGCCGAAGTCGAGCACCTTGAGGATCTCGCGCCCGTCCTCGCGCGCGAGGAAGAGGTTCGCTGGCTTCACGTCGCGATGGATGACGCCCTGCGCGTGCGCGGCCTCGAGCCCGCGGATGATCTGCAGGAGCAGCGCGCGCGCGCGCGGCCACGCGAGCTTGGTCTCCTGCCGTAGGAGCTGCGACAGATCGCGACCCTCGAGGAACTCCATCACCGAGTACACCGAGCTGCCACCGGGCAGCTTGCCGAAGTCGAGCATCTGCACGACGTTCTCGTGACGGATGCGCGACGCGGCCTTCGCTTCGAGCATGAAGCGCGCGACGTAGTCTTCCTTGTGCATGAAGACCGGGTTCAGGATCTTGATCGCCACGCGGCGATCGAGCTGCAGGTGCACCGCCTCGTACACCGCACCCATGCCGCCGCACGCGAGCAGATCGCCGACCTCGTAGCGTCCGTCGATGATCGACCCGGTCAGCTCGCGCAGCGTCGAGAGCGGCGCTTCCGTCACGGTGGGCAGCTCGTGGGCCGGGAGTGTCACGACTTCTCACCGGACCAGTCGCCCGAGCAGTCGAGCGGACAATCGAGATTGCCGTGCGCTTCGCCGTTGGCTTCGACGATCCCGTCCCAGTCGCACTCGCCGAGCTCGTTGCCGGTGGCCGTCGCCACGGTGTTGCCCTGCTCGTCGACCCACCCGACGATGTCGCCGTCGAAGTCGCCGTGGTACTCGCCGACGACGTCGCCTGCGGCATCGACGTCGACCCACCACGTGCCGTTGCCGGAGATCGGTATCTGTCCCGAGCAGTCGCCGTCCCACGAGCCCTCGTAGTGGCCCGCGAACCACGGCGGCTCTGCACCGGTCGACGCCTCGACGCCCACGCCGCTCGACTCGCCGGCCGGTACACCCGTGTCGCTGGACGCTGCGTCGTCCGTGTCGGCCGGCGCCGTCGCGGCAGCGCCCGAGCTGCCGTCGGTGGCGTCGGGATCGAGCGCGCCACCGGACGTCGCATCGTCCAGGCCGGCGTCGTCGTCGTCGCCTGGACCGGGATCCGCCGGCACCGTGCCTGCGTTGCCGCTCGACTCGCCGACCGACGCACCGCCGGGCAGCGACGGCGGATCGATGGCACAACCCGCGACGAGGGCGAGCGCGAGCACCGAGCGATCGATCCTCGTCGGCACCATCTCATCGGGCGAGTAGGGGGAACCGGCCAAAGGTTCCCTCCCGAGCTCGCGGCCTACGATCGCGCAGGAGGTGCGAGCATGTCGGCGAGGTCCCTCAGTCGAGCGAGATCAGGGGGATGCAGCGGCACCGCGCCCGCGCGCAGGGCCGCGACCGCGACGGGCCGCTCGTCCAGGTCCTGGCCGAGCCGCAGCACGAGCGCGCGATAGGTGCCGTCCTCGCCGCGGTGGACCTCCTGCCAGCCGAGCCCGCGTTCCAAGGCGCGCTCGAGCATCTGCTCGAGGCCCGGCGGGGGTGGGTCGCCGCTCTGCGGTGCGGCGAGCACGATCCGCCCGTCTTCGACGAGGAACAGGAACCCGTCGACCGCGTCGCTCCACTCGACGAGGCGCTCGAGCGTCGCGTCGAGCGGGCTCGTGCGAACGGGGGCCTCGTCGGTGGAGGGCTCGCGCTCGCGCGTGGTGACGACCGTCTCGGCGCTGTCGGTCTGCACGGCGACGCGGGCGCTGGCGGTCGCCGACGTCGATGCGCCGCCGTCGATGCGCTCGAGCCGTCCGATGAGCACGGGATTGTCGGTGCAGCGGAACCAAGCGTCCGCCATGCGACGGTGGCGATCGAACGCCACCGCGTCGCCGCTCTTGGTCGCCACGATCGCGGCGGCCTCGTGGATCAGCCCGAGGTACGCGGGGTTCTCGGAGGGCGCGGCCTCGACCACGAGTCTGTCCAGCAATCGCACGGCGCGGGTGACATCGCCGCGCTCGGCGTGGATCAACGCCTCCACGCGTGCGCATCGGAAGTACACGCCGTCGTCGCGGTGGACCGGATCGGCGACGTACTTCATCGCATCGGCCACCGCGCGCGCGGCCTCGTCGAGTCGGCCCGCGTCGAGCAGTACGTGTGCGCGGCACGTGAGGCCCCAGCCGCGTCCCCACCCGCCGTTCGCGAAGCCGACGAGCGCCCGATCCACGGCCGCGAGCGCGACGTCGAGCTCGCCACGCTCGCGGTGGTAGTCCGCACGCGCCAGGTCGAGCGCGCCGTTGTAACCGAGGCCGCGATCGACGAGCCGACGCAGCTGATCGATGCTGCGTCGCAGCCCGAGCACGTCACCGACGAGTGCGCGCGCGAGCGCGGTGCCGGGCGCGAGGCCCAGCTCGATCTGCCACACGGAACCGAGCTCGACGTAGCCGAGCTCGAGTCGCGCGAGGATCTCCTGCGCGGCTCGGGTCTCGCCGCGTCGCAGATGCCAGCCCTGGCGCAGCTGCTGCGCGCCCAGCTCCCACACCTTCACGTCGAGCCGCTCGAGTGCCTCGATGTTCTCGAGCGCGCGGTCGCGATCGCTGTGCGCGAGCGCGAGCCCGTAGATGAAGCGAACGGCGCCGTGGAACACACGCACTTCGAACTCCGAAGCCCACGATCCGGTGCGCCGTTCGGCTGCCTCCGCCAGCAGCTCGCCTGCCGTGCGTCGCACCTCGCCGAAGCGGCCGAAGGTCACCGCCTCCATCATCGTGATGAAGCGGAAGATGCGGTCGAGGTTGCCGATGCGGATCTTCGCGAGCGGAGCCACGAGCTCGCGCAGCTCCACCAGCTTCTCGCGCTCGGTCTTCGCGAGCGACAGGCCACCGCTCATGATCGCCGTGTGGGCGAACATCGAGAGCGCGTGCTTCGGTGACGGGCCCCGTCGATCGGGAGCCGACGTGCGCCGTCGGATCGCCGCCTCCACGATCCCGCCGACGAACCCCACGGGTGCGCCGAGCACCCGCTGCAGCCGCCGGATCCGACCGATGCCGCTGTGTTGGGCGAGCAACTGCAGTGCGCGGGGCGAGCTGCGCCCGGCGACGTCGTGATCGGCGAAGAATCCCGACAGCGCGAGCATGTAGTAGAGCTCGGGCTGGCGATCGGCATGCAGACCGCTGCGCTCGTACACGTCGAGCGTCGTGGACAGCGGGCGGATCGCGTCGCCGAACGCCGTGCTCTCGAACAGGCGCCGGCCCGCCGTCTCGAGCCGGCGCGCGCCGGCGTGCTCGTCACCGCCTGCGACGAGGTGCCACCCCACCTCGGCGTCGCGATCGTGGCCGGGCAGGGCGCGCTCGTCGAGCACTCGACCCACGCGGGCATGTAGCGATCGGCGGCGATCGTGGTCGATGCGACGCAGGATCGCCTCCTTCACGCCGTCGTGGCGGAACTCGTGGGCGAATCGGCTGACCACGAGGATCTCGTGCTCGAGCAGCTCGTCGATCGCCGCGAACGCCTCGGTCTCGTCGCCGACGAGCGCGACGCACGTCTCGAGCGACGCCGGTCCTCCGTGCACGGCGAGCAGCTCGGCCACTTCGCGCGCACGCGTTCCCAACTCGCTCACTTGCGCGTCGCACGACGCCTGCAGCGACTCGGGCAGCGCGGCTGCGTCGACGTCGTCGGCGATGATCCACAGGCCTGCTCCATAGACGATACGGCCGTCGTCCACGAGCGCACCGAGCAGGTCGGTGGCGAGCAGCGGACTGCCCCCCGTCTTCGCGCGCAGGAACTCGGCGAGTCGCGCGACGCCGGGTACGTCGCCGAAGCTCGCGCGTACGAGTGTCTCGAGGTCGCCGGCATCGAGGCCCTTGATCGCGATCGACTCCGCGACGCGACCGAGCGCAGCGATGGCCGCGTCCGCGAGCGGCGGCTCGTCCTCCCGCACGGACGCGGCCACGAGGATCCGGCACCGCTCGATCCGCCGCGCGAGCGCGAGCAACACCGCGGCCGACGACTCGTCGCAGCGCTGGACGTCGTCGAGCAGCAGCGCGAATGTGTGATGCGACGAGAGCTCGGCGAGCCAGTCGGTCACTTCGCGCTGCAGCAAGAGCCGTTGCTCGCGCGGGTCCGACAACGGCACGCGCGGCGGGCTGTCCGGCGCGAACCGGCGCAGCTCGGGGATCGCGGCGGCGAGCAAACCGATCCGGGGACGCGCCGTGCGCTCGACGAGCTCCGGAAGCGCGCGATCGAGCTCGGCCACGACGCGGCGCAGCGCCTCGAACGGGCCGCGGCCGCGGGTGTCCATCGGCACGTGCACCACGACCGTGCCCTGCAGCTTCGCGTCGAGCCCGAGCTCGCGCAGCAGTCGAGATTTGCCGGCGCCGGTGCGACCGCGCAGCAGCACCGTGGATCCGCGTCCGTTCGCGGCGAGCTCCGCGAGCTCGCGCAGTCGCTGCATCTCGGGTCCGCGTCCGATGAGCGCCGCGCTGCGCACGTACCCGCGGGCGATGTCGAGCTCGGGGGCGGGCGGCAGCTCGACCAGCGCGCACACGCGATCGATCACGTCGGCGGCCGTGTGCGGACGGGCCTGTCGATCGGTCGCGAGCATGGACATCACGAGCGCATCGATTCCGGCGGGCACGTGCGGAGCCACCTCGCGCAAGGGGGGCGGCGTGGTTCCGGAGCGCAGGGCCGCGATCCGATCCTCCAGCGTGCGCGCCGGGAAGGCGTGCCGGCCGGCGAGCAGCCAGTAGAAGACCGCGCCGAGCCCGAAGAGATCGGCGCGCTGATCGAGCGGCAGCCCCATCAGGCATTCGGGCGCGAGGCATGGCGGCGTGCCGGCGATCTCGTGGCTCGGGCCCATCGTGGACAAGAGGCCGAAATCGATCAGCTTCGCAGCGCCCGACGGAGTGCAGCGGATGTTGCGGGGCGAGAGATCGCCGTGCAGGAGCCGCCGTGCATGCAGCATCGCGAGCGCCGACGCGATGTCTCGGACGATCGCGCACGAGCGCGCGACGGCGTCCTCGGCCCGCGATCCGTGGGGTAGATCGGCGCCCTCCAGCAGCTCCATCGCGTAGTAGAGGTGGCGATCGGTCTGCCCGAAGTCGTACACGGCGACGACACGCGGATGCTCGAGGCGGGCGAGCGTCTGGAACTCGCGGCGGAATCGAACGGCGCCGCTCTCCGGCACGCGCATCACCTTCACGGCGACGCGGCGGTCGGCCGCGAGGTCGCGCGCGGCATAGACGATCCCCATGCCGCCGCGTCCGATCTCGTGCTCGATGCGATATCCGCCGAGCACCGGGGCGGCGTCGTTGCGCTTGAAGATGCGCGATTGCACCGCCGCGAGCGCGGCATCCATCTCGAGCGAGGCCGAAGCGTCACGACCGATGCGCCCGAGGGCCCGCGTGATGTCGATGTCGTCGGGGGGCGTGGGCATGGCGACCCAGCCCACGATCGTACCGTCAGGCCGACCCGGGTGGGAGCGCCCGTCGGGGCCGCGAGCTCGCGAGCCTGCGCTTGAGCGCCTCGAGCTCCTCGTCGACGCGGTTGCGGGCCTCGAGCGCGGCGAACTGCGCCTCGAGCGAGAGATCCACGCCGCCCCCCAGCTCCGCGACCGCATCGACTTCGGCCTCGAGCTGCGAGACGCGATCCTCCATGCGCTCGAGCGGAGCCCACGGTGCGTAGCCGTTCATCTGTGCGAGCGTGGCCGCGATGGTGCGCTGTGCGTACGCGCGATTGATCCGCGCGATGAGCTGCGCGCGTTGACGGGTCGCATCGTGGATGCGGCGATCGAGTGCATGCAGGCCCTCGCGCAGCGTGTCGACGGCGCGCTTCTGATCGAGCCACTGCCCCTCGTACGTCGTGGCGAGCTCGTCGGCCTCGCCCTTGCGCACGAGTGCCGCGCGGGCGAGCACATCGTCACCGGCACGCACCGCCAGCATCGCGCGCTCTTCCCAGCTCGTGGCCTCGGCGCGATGCCGTTCGGCCGTCCTGCGCAGGCGGTGCTCGTCGGCGATGGCGACGCACACCTGCTTCTTCGCCTCGATGAGCTGCACGTTCATCTCGTAGATGATGCGATCGAGCGTTCGCCCGGGATCGTCCGCGCCCATGACGGAGTGCCTGCGGTGCATTCGCGCGGCAACCGGGCCCTGGGTCCACCTATTCCACGCGCGGGTTCCGGCGCCAGCCGCGGCCTCGATCGACGAGCCTCCAGCGTTCGGGCAGACTCGTCGTCCAGTGCAGGGGCTCACGCAGCTGCGCGCGCGCGTCGGTCCGGAGCCGACGGCTGCGCTGGACGTGGGCCTCGTGCTCACGCACGCGTGCAATCTGGCGTGCACGTACTGCTACACGGGCGAGAAGAAGCGCGTGCGGATGCCCGAGGATGTGGCGATGCGCGCCGTCGATTTCGCGTTCGCGCAGGTGCAGCCCGGCGGCCGCCTGCAGCTCAGCTTCTTCGGCGGCGAGCCGCTGCTCGAGGACGAGTTGCTCGTCGCGGTGGCCGAGCGCGCGCGCGAGCGCACCGCGGTGCTCGATCGATCGCTCGTCATGCAGGTCACCACGAACGGCACGCTGCTGCGCGACGAGCTCGTCGACCGCCTCGGCGAGCTCGGTGTCCACATTGCGCTCAGCCTGGACGGCACGCGCGCGCAGCAGGAGACCGCGCGTCCGCGCGTGGGCGGCGGATCGAGCTGGGAGGCGACGATACAGGCGCTGCACCGTCTGCTCGCTCGGCGCGAGCGGTGGCCGTTCGACGTCGTGTCGGTCGTGGATCCGAGCACGGTCCACGCGCTCGGCGACGGCGTGCGCGAGCTCGTCGATCTCGGCGTCGACGCGATCTCGCTCAACATGAACTGGGGCGGTGCGTGGGGCGAGCCCGAGCTCGCAGTGTTCGAGCGCGAGCTCGACGTCGTGGCGGCGGTGCTCGTCGCGTGGCTGCGACGCGGACGGTGGGTGCGGATCCAGCCGCTCGAGTCGGCACTGCGTGCCCTCGCCGATCTCGGACGCGTGCCGTCCGCGAGCTGCAGCGCGGGCACGCGTCGACTCGCCGTCGCACCGTCGGGCCGGATCTACGGCTGCTGTCGCGCCGTCGGGGAGGACACGGGGCGTGGCGCGATCGGCCACCTCGACCGGGGCGTCACTCCGTCGGTCGCGCTCGGCGATGCGTGCAGCTGCGCGTGTGCGGAGGAGACCGGCGATCCGCACGTGGCCGGCCCCGTCCAACTCCGGCATGATGCTGCGGTCGATCGCGTCACCCGACGCGTGGCCGCGCTGCTCGGTTCCGAGTACGAGCTCATCCACATCGTCGAGCGAGGTCCGTCATGAGATTCCGCGCCAAGATCGTCCACGTCGCCGTCGCCAGCCTTCCGGTCGCCGGATGCACCACGACCGAGAGCGACACGAAGGCGAAGGCCGACACGCCGGCGAAGACGACGACCGACGCGAAGGAGACGAAGGAGACGAAGCAGGTCGAGGCGAAGAAGGAGCCCGACACGCCGAAGATCCCGATCGTCGTGGAGACGCCCGAGGACATCCCGGTGCCGCTCGCCGGCGTCGCGATGCCGTACACCCCGCCCGAGCCCCCGCCGAAAGGCGGCGACGGCAAGGCTCCGCCCGCGCCCGCACCTCCGGCCGCCGAAGCGCCGTCGGCCGCCGCCGCGGCCGCTCCCGCTGCGCCGCCGCCGAGCGCGACCGGTCCCACCGCGATCGCGCTCGCCCACGATCACGCGCCGGGCGAGCCGTGCAAGCCGCTCACGCGCGAAGAGGTCGAGAAGGCGCTCGCCGATCTCCGCAAGTGATCAGCCCGCGGGCTCGTACGGCTCGCACACCGATCCGGCGACCGCCTCGGGGATCGCCGCGCCGAGCGACAGCGCTCCCTCCAACACCTCGACGATGTCGAACACGCCGCCGTCGGTGCCGTCGGGGATCGACGCCTGACCTTCGAACGGCGCGAACCACCCCGGCGACGTGTCCTCGCACTCGCACTCGCCGCCTTCCTCGGCCGCGAACGCGAACACGCGGATGCTCTCGGCCTGCAGCGCAGCCACCGTGTCGGCGTAGCCGTGCTCCACCATCTCGCCGTTGAACACGCCAGGTCCGTTCCAGAACGTGTCGTCGGTCGTGTGGATCACGACGCGCGTCGTGGTCTCGGCCGGTCGCCACGCGAACGTGGTCGCTGCGACGAGCGCGTCGAGGCTGTTCTCGGGGAAGCTCTCGTTGAGCTCGCCCCCGCCGCCGATCTGGCCGTCCTGCTGGGTGAACGCGATCCACGTCGCGAACTCGGCCTCGAGGCTCGCGAGGTCGGCGTACGGTTGGCCGTCGTTGAGCACCGCGAAGTCGTCCGCGAACACGACGAGCCCGTAGCGCGGCTCGGTCGGCAGCTCGAGCGCCTGCACGGCGGCGTCGACGGTGTGCAGGTCGGCGACGAGCGTCTCGATGAACTCGCCCATCGAGCCGGTGACGTCCATGACGAACACGATGTCGACGTCCTGGCCGCACGTCGCCGGGACGTCGGCCGTGGCCCCGAGATCGAGGCGGGTCGGGTCGTCGTCGCCCTCGTCGTCGTCGAACGACGACTCGCCCGGATCGTCCGCGGCCTCGTCACCGACCGAGACCCCCGACGCGAGCCCCCCCGATGGATCGCGGCCGGGATCCGCGACGTCGACGCAGCTCGCGAGCGCGACGCAGCTCGAAAGAACCCGCGCTCCACGCATGCGCGACGACGCCGGGTGATTCCGCATGCCGTCGGTTCGCGCGGCGCCCCTCGACCCTTACGGCGACGCCCGAGAGCGTGATCGCGAAACGTGAGCGATGATGCAGGTCATGCAGCCGCCGACCCCACCGGGCAACCCGAGCAAGCCTGGGTGGCATCCGGATCCGTGGAATCGAGAGCAGTGGCGGTGGTGGGACGGCTGGACGTGGACGGCCCACGTCCATGCGCGCCCCAAGAAGCCGATGCTGCCCGGCTGGCTCAGCATCCCGGTGCTGATCGCGGCGCTGTTCGTCGTGCCGTGGCTGCTCGGCGCGCTGTTCAACCACACGCTCGCGTTCGTGCTCGCGATGGCGCCGATGGTCATCGTGTTGCCGGTGATGCTGTGGCTCGATCGCGTCGAGCCCGAGCCCCATTCCGCGCTCGTGCACGCGTTCCTGTGGGGCGCGACGGTCGCGGTGTTCGTCGCGTCCATCGTGAACTCGATCGTCGGCGCGATCGGTGGCGAGGTGATCGCCGCGACGTTCTCCGCACCACTCGTCGAAGAGGCGATGAAGGCGATCGCGATCCTCATCGCGGTGCGGCGCCGGCAGGTCGACGGTGTGATGGACGGCGTCGTGTATGCCGGCTGGGCGGCGGTCGGATTCGCGGTGGTGGAGGACGTCGAGTACTTCGTGCGCGCCGCGGGCGAGGGGCAGCTCGGCGCGGTGTTCGTGCTGCGGGGATTGCTGTCGCCGTTCGCCCATCCGTTGTTCACCGCGTGGACCGGTCTCGCGATCGGTCGTGCGGTCTCGAAGGGGCGTCCGCCGTTCCCGGCGATGCTGTGGGGCTACCTGCTCGCGGTGTTGAGCCACGCGGTGTGGAACGGCTCGGCCGCGGCGGCGCAGCACCTCGGTGACTTCGGCGTCGAGGTGTTGCTGCGCAGCGTCATCGCGTTCGTCGCGTTGTTCTTCACGTTCGCGGCCGTGCTGTATCGCGTGCGCCGCAAGGAGGAGCGCCGCTTCACGCAGCTCGTGCCTTGGCTCGCCGAACGCTACGGGCTCACGGCGCCCGAGGTCGCGCTGTTCGGCGACTTCACGAGGATGCTGACGGCGCGCAAGCGCCTGACGTCCGCGCAGCGCGGGTGGTTCGATCGCGTGCACGCGGCGCTCGCTCGACTCGCGGTGCTGCACGATCGGCCGGGGGGCGCGGATCCGGCGACCGAGCAGGTGCTCGTGAACCAGCTGCAACAGGCGCGCTTCGGCGGAGGCGAGTGATGGCCGCGCGCGGCAGCTCCGAGCTCGAGCGACTGCGGAAGATCTGCATGGCGATCCCGGGTGCGTTCGAGAAGCTCTCGCACGGCGAGCCGACGTGGTTCACGGGGCCGAAGGGCAAGGTGTTCGCGATGTTCGACGATCACCATCACGGCGCCGCGCACATCTCGGCGTACTTCGCCGCGACGCCGGACGTGCAGGACATGCTCGTCACCGAGGATCCCGACCGCTACTGGGTGCCGCCCTACGTCGGGCACAAGGGCTGGGTCGCGGTGATCCTCGATACGAAGCCGGACTGGAAGGCGGTCGCTCGCCTCGCGCAGGAGGCCTTCGCCATGGTCGCGACGAAATCGCGGCGCCGTTGATGGAGCTGGGGGTGCGGGACGTCAGATCGGTGTGACTCGCTTCGCACTGCTGCTCGGATTCGGCGCCGCCTCGATCGGCTGCCAGTTCGAGGGTGCGTTCGCTTGCGAGACGAAGGACGACTGCAGCGACGGTCGTCGTGCGGGATTCTGCGAGATCGACGGCTATTGCAGCTTCTCGGACGACGATTGCGGATCGGGGCGACGCTACGGCGAGCACGCGCCCGACGACCTCGCCGGCGTCTGCACACCGGAGCCCGACGCCGATCCGAACTTTTTCACGGGCGGCGGTGAATCTTCGTCGAGCTCCGCGGGGCTCGATTCCGCGACGGCCCCGGGCGACGCCGACGAGAGCGACGAGGGCGCGAGCGAGGACCCGATCGACGAGTCCTCCGGCGACGACGGGTCGAGCGACGAGGGCGACGGCGGCGAAGCGGGCGAGGTCGACGGCGACGATTCGTCGAGCGACGACGGTTCCTCGTCGTCGTCGGGCGCCGACGAGGAACCGGAGGACTGCAACGCACTCGACTGCGCGTCGTGCCTGGACTGCGTCGCGCGCCCGAGCGGCCCGTGCGACCCCGAGGTGACGGCCTGCGAAGCGGCAGACGGCTGCGCCGCGGGCGTCGCGTGCAACCGCAGCTGCCTGCTCACGGGCTTGTGCTTCGAAGACTGCTGCTACGCCGACGTCGAGCCCCTCATCGACGACGTCGTGATGTGCGGCGCCGACCACTGCATCGACGCCTGCCACCGCTTCGAATTCCTCACCTGCGGGTGAGCTACCGCGTCCGCGCATCGTGGTATCGTGGGTCGGTGCGATTCGTCGTCGCGTTGGGCTCGATCGCGCTCGCCGCGTGCAACCTGTTCGACACCAGCGGCATCGGGTCCGGTCCCGGCATCGACACGGTCGGCACCGGTGACACGAGCACGGACGACGGGCCGGACGCGAGCACGGGGATGCGACACGAGACGTCGTCGACGCCGGACAGCAGCGCGGGCGAGAGCGAGCCGTCGACCGACACGAGCGCCACGACGGATACGGGTGATGATCCCAGCGGGCTCGGCCCTTTCACGCCGGGCGTGCCGGTGTTCGAGCTCAATACCCTCTCGCACGAGTTCGATCCCACGCTGCGTGGCGACCAACTCGAGATCTTCTTCGCGAGCGATCGGTCGGGGAGCTACGCGCTCTGGACGTCTGTTCGCGAGAGCATCGACGACGAATGGTCGCCGCCCATCGAGGTGTCGACCGGGTCGGGGGAGCAGACGTCGCCGGAGCTCAGCCACGATGGATTGGTGCTCACCTACGCGAGCAACTTCGGCGGGCTGGGCTCGCTCGACATCTGGGTCGCAGTGCGCGCCACCGTCGACGAGCCGTGGGACGTCGCCGTGCGGGTGGAGGAGCTGAGCACCCCCGAGACCGACGTCGGCGCCGTGATGTCGGGCGATCTGCTCGAGCTGTTCCTGTGCTCGGAGTCGGCGGGGAACGAGGACATCTTCCGCTCGACGCGGAACAGCCAGGACGAGCCGTGGAACATGGCGTCGTCGGTGCTCGAGCTGAACACGGGCGGCTACGAGTGCGCGCCGTTCCTCGATGCGAGCGGTCGATGGTTGCTGTTCCGCAGCGACAGCCTCGGGGGACGCGGCGGCTTCGACATCTGGGCCGCGGAGCGGCGCGGGGACGACGAGGAGTTCGCGCAGCCGCGACCCGTCGACGACGTGAACGGCCCCGGCGATCAGTACGACCCATGGCTGTCGCCGGAGCTCGACACGCTCTGGTTCGCCGCCGAGCCGAACGGTGACGCGGACCTGTTCCACGCCGTTCGAAGGGAGTGATCGTTCGGCCACGACGTGTCGAGCCGCCCGCTCGGCAAAAACACTGCTACCGTCGTGTCATGCGACGACGAGGATCAGGATCGATGCTCGATGACGCGTTCGGACCGGTGTCGGCTCGCGAACGCCACAATGCAGAGCTCTTCTACGACGCGCTGATGGGCGGCACGAGGCCGCGCGCGCGCGCGACCGAGGACGACGTCGGCGAAGCGGCGCTCGCGTTTCCCACGCTGAAGCAGGCGTGGGACGCCGAGAAGCTCCGGATCGTCTTCTTCTTCAAGCCGATCACGACGACGTTCACCGATCCGAGCGGCACGTTCACGGGCCGCTTCTGGGTCACCTCGGACGCGGTGAAGTGGAAGATCCCTGCGACCGAGCGCGACTTGTTGGCCGCGTGGAATCGCTACAAGGAAGGCGATCCGATCGATCAGGACGGCGACATGCTGTGTCGCCTGCCGTGCACCGCTCGCCAGAACCAGGCGTTCGCGAACGTCCTGAAGCTCCACCCGGACCCGAAGACGCCGGGAGCGGAGGACGGCCTCATCAATCGCACCGCGCCCGTCCGCAGCGACATGGCGCCGGAGCCGTGCCTGTTGCTCACGCCCTACCTGTACTCCAAGCGCTACCAGCAGGTGTCGTGCAAGATCGATCCGCACGGACGCGATACGGGCAAGCCGATCGTCCCCGAGGCCGCGAAGCACAACCAGTATCTCAACCAGCAGATGCGCGCATTCATGCGCGCGCGCAACGACAGCTATTCGGTGCCGAGCATCGGCGATCCCGGCAAGATCTGGGCGATCACGAACCAGATGTACGTCAGCCGCGCGCACAACGGGCAGCCGTCCGCGATCAACTACGGATGGCACGGCCCGCGCGCGAACCTGCAGTCGGTGATCCCCGGTCTCAAGTGCTTCCAGTCCGTGGGCACCACGCACGACGATCGCCACTTCGACTACTCGCAGGTGTGCGTGCTCGTCGCCGGTTGGTGCGAGGTCACCGAGCCCGGACAGAGCGGACCGCGCTGGGTGAAGACCGAGACCGTCTACACCTCCGCACGGCTGTGCAAGCTCGTCACGCACGACGGCGCAGCGCTGCGACGCATTCGCTACGAGACGTGAGTCTTCGAGGAGGAAGCTCCGCTTCCTCCTCGCGCGCCGGCTGAACCGTCGCGCTCACCTCCTTCCGGTCGCTTCGCGACTCAGTAACACTGGGCCGCGATTTCGCGATACACCGCGGACATGGCCATCACGCTCTATCACCACCCCCACTCGCGCGCGGCCGGTATCCTGTGGATGCTCGAGGAGGTCGGCGTCGACTACGAGCTCCGCTGGGTCGACATGCAGAAGGGCGATCACAAGTCGCCCGAGGTCGTCGCCCTCAATCCGATGGGCAAGCTGCCCGTGCTCGTCGACGGGGAAGCCGTCGTCACCGAGGTCGCCGCGATCGGCCTCTATCTCGGCGATCGCTACTCGCTCGGCAACCTCGCGCCCAAGCCGGACGATCCCGCGCGCGCGACGTACCTGCGCTGGTCGCTGTTCGCTCCGTCGGTGATCGAGCCGGGCTCGATGGCGAAGATGGCGGGGTGGGAGTACAAGCCGGGCCAGGCGGGGTGGGGCACGCACGACGCGATGCTCGCCGCGATCGACGCGGCCATCGGCGATCGCCAGTTCCTGCTCGGTGATCGCTTCTCGATGGCCGACACGATCTTCGGGGGCACCGTGCGCTACATGCTGCGCTTCGGATTGCTGGAAAAGCGGCCCGCGTTCACGGCGTACGCCGAACGGCTGTCCGCGCGCCCGGCCTCGCAGCGCGCCGACGCGCGCAACGTCGCCGTGATGAAAGAGCACGGCATGCCGGTCCCGGGCTGACGAGCGGCAAACTGCGTAACCGCGCGCGGACGGATTTCCTCTCGGTGGTGCGTGTCACGTAGGGACGCATGCCGATCATTCAATGCCGGGCGCGCATCGCCTCGGTTAACCTCGGGCATCGCGGGTGATCCGCTCATGCGTGCATCGGGTTTGCGCGCGGTGGCAGTGGCCACCGTGCTCGGCCTCGTGGTGGGTGTGCTGCGTTTCGCGGTGATGCTCGCCGTCGCGCGGGCGAGCGCCGACATCGACACCACCGGCCTCGAGCTCGTTCGCATTTCGATCGCGCTCACGGCCATCACCATCGGCGTGCTGTGGATCTGGGGCGCGATTCGAGCCGCGCGCGGCGACGACGGGCTCGGCGGTGGGCTGTTCGCGCTCGCGGCCACCGTGGCGCTGGCGGCGGTGGTGTTGGACGGGCTCGTCGCGTTGGCGCCGCTCGTCGACCCCGACGTCGCGACGAACGCGGGCGCGGACGACACGCTCGGGCCTGCGGCGCGCGTGTGCTGGGTGTCCGCGCAGCTCGCTCTCGTCGTTGCGCTCGCGCGCGTCTCGTGGCGCGAGCGCCGAGGTGTGCCGATGTTCGGTGCCGCGGTCGCGCTCGTCGTGACCGGACCGATGCTCGTGTTCGATCCGGTCGCGCTCGCGCTCGCCCGCGCCGATGCGTCGCTCGCAGGTGCGTGGTGGCTCGGCACCGTGCCGGGCCTGCTCGTGGGCACCGGCATCGTGATGGCGGCATGGGGGGTGCCGGTGCCGGCCGCGTCGGTGTGGCGCGTGTTCGGCCGCTCGATCGAGCTCGTCCGCGTGGGATTGGGCTCGATGGTCGTGCTCGCGCTCGCGTCGATCGCCGCGCTCGCGACCACCGATGCGAGCCTCGTGTGGCTGCGCGTCGCGCTGACGGGCCCGCTCGCGCTGCTCGGTCTCGCCGTCGCATTCGGTGCGCTCGGCACCGCACGGCGCTCGATCCGGTGGGCACGGTGGTCGTTCCGCCTCTCGGCGCTCGTCATCGTCGTCCTGCTCGCGCTCGAGGTGATCGTGGGCGCGCTCGTTCCGCTCGGGCTCGACACGCTGCAGCCCCACGAGATCGCGCTGGCCGAGCGCATCGGTGTCGGCCTCGTCGTCCTCGCGCTCGCGTTGCTCGTGCTCGGCTGTGCCGCCGTGGATGCGGTGCTGCGCCGCCCGGCGATCGCGGCGGCGGTGTTGTTGGCCGTCGCCGCGGGTACGTTGGTCGCCACGATCGTGCTGCACGATCATCCCGTGCTCGCGGGCGTGCCGAGCACGTCGCTCGCCGCCGCCATCGCGCTGCCGATCCTCGGCGCGGCGATCATGGCGGTGCGCCTGCTCGGCAAGGGCGTGCGCGTGTCGGAGTCGCGAGCGTTCGGTGAGCGCGTTCGTGCGGCGCAACGCGCCGCCGAGGAAGCCCGGCAGGTCCACGCGCGTTGGCGAGCTGCTCGCGCGCGTGCCCAGTGAGCGCGATCAGGGCGCGTAGTGGACGCCCGCGTCGACGGGCGTCGCATCGAGCGTGCCGTCGGCAGAGGTCGTCAGCGTCGTCCAATCGAGCCCGAGCGCGGCGTAGTCGGCCTGGGCCAGGTCGTCGTTGCCGGCGTCGATGCAGACCGAGTCCTGCACGAGGAACAGCTCGCCGTCCTCGCCGAGCTCGATCGGGTCGGACGCGGCGATGACGTTCGATGCGTCGGCCGAGATCGCGTCCTCGCTGCAGTTGTTCGCGATCGCGACGAGGTCCTCGCCGTCCATGTCGTCGCCGTTGCCCCACAACACGCTGTCGTGCACGGAGCCCGTGCTCGCGGCGCCCGAGATCGCGATGCCGCCGCCCGATGCCGCGACGTTCGCGTAGAACGACGAGCTACCCACCTGCGGGCTGTCGGTCAGCGACACCGCGCTGACGCCACCACCGGTGGTGCCCGCGGTGTTCGCCCAGAAGCTCGAGTTGCGCACGTGGGCGCGACCGGCGAGACGCGCGGCGCCGCCGGATGCACTCGCACTGTTCTGCTCGAACGTGCACGAGTCGAGATCGACGCGGTGGGACAGGTGCGTGCTCAGGACCGTCTCGATCGCGCCGCCGTTGCCGTTGTCGGCCTCGTTGCCGACGAACCGGCTGTCGGTGATCCGGACCTGGCGCAGCGCCGGCGACATCGTGGGGTCGATCGCGATCGCACCACCCGACGTGCCCGCGATGTTCTCGACGAACGTGGCGTCGTGCAGCACCAAGCCCGCGTCGTTGACGTAGATCGCACCGCCGCGTCCCGTGGCCGTGTTGCCCTCGAACGACGCCGCCGTGATCGTCCACGTGGACTGATCCAGACCGTTGACGGCGATCGCACCGCCCTGGCGGCTGGCGGCGCCACCGGCCGTGTTGTCCACGAACGAGACGTTCGTGAGCGTGTGCGATGCGGTCGCCGACGTGAAGATCGCGCCGCCGTTGCCGGCCGTGTTGCCCTCGAACACGACGTTCGTCATCGTGCCCGCGCCGTTGACCGTGTACGCGCCGCCGCTGGCCCCGTGGTTGGAGGCGAACGTGCTGTCGGTGATCGTCGCCGTGCCGGCGCCGAACAGCCGCATCGCGCCGCCGAAGGCGTTCGACTGGTTGTCGTGCAACAGCACGTCGGACAGGACGCACGAGGAGCCAGTGCAGTCGATCGCACCGCCCGAGCTCTGCGCCGTGTTGGCCGACAGCTCCGTCGCGCTCAGGTGCAGCTGCGCGTTGTTGACGGTGCGGATCGCTCCACCCGCCGCCGACGCGACGTTGGCCGTGAAGCCGCACTCGTCGAACGTCACGACGGCGCCGGTCGTGAGGCTCACGGCACCGCCGCCGCCGGAGCCGGCGGTGTTCACGTCGAAGTGCGTGTCGTCGACGACCATCGTCGAGCTCTGCACGTGCACGGCACCGCCCTCCACGGCAGCGTTGCCGACGAAGGTGGAGCGGGTGACGAGCAACGGGCCCGAGTCGACGACCTGCATGCCGGCCGCGCGTCCGCCCGCACCGGTGGCCCGGCCGCCGGTGACGACGATGCCGTCGACGAAGACGTGGTTCACGCCGGACGCGACGATCACGTGCGCGGCGTTGTCGACGAACACCTGGGCGCCGTCGTCGTTCGCGAAGTCGCCGTCGAACGCGGTGACCGCGAGTGGCTCGGGTCGCTCGTCGCGCGCGGACTCGGTGCCGAGGAAGCCGCCGTACAGGTGCACGCACGACTTCAGCGTCGCGACGGGCGCGCCCGCGGCGGGGCCGCGGTACTCGCCCTGGGCGATCCACAGCTCGTCGCCGGCGCCCGCGGCCTGGATCGCGTCGGTCACCGAGGTGAACGCATCGGCCCACGAGCTGCCGTCGTTCGCACCCACCGCCGTATCGTCCACGAATCGAACGACACCGGAGTCGCCGCACGCGTACGTGGTGATCGTGCAGCTCGGCTCGCATCCGTCGGCTGCGACGGCGTCGGCGTCGTCGCACTCGTCGACGCCGGCCTCGACGAAGCCGTCGCCGCACACGGCGTCGACGCAGGTGGTGATGCAGGCGTCGGTGTCGATCGCGTTCGCGTCGTCGCACTCTTCCTGTCCGGCACGCACGAAGCCGTCGCCACAGAACGCCGAGGCGCAGGTGTGGGGGCACTCGTCGGTGTCGTCGTCGTCGGCGTCGTCGCACTGCTCGACGCCGGCGTGGACGAAGCCGTCGCCGCAGCTGGCAGCGCGGCAGGTGGCGAGGCAGTCGTCGGTGTCGACGCCGTTCGCGTCGTCGCACTCCTCGACGCCGTCGTGGACGAAGCCGTCGCCGCAGCTCGCGGGCGCGCACGTGACGAGGCACGCGTCGGTGTTCGACGCGTTGGCGTCGTCGCAGGCCTCGACGCCGGCGTGGAGGAAGCCGTCGCCGCAGGTGGCGGTGCGGCAGGTGGCGAGGCAGTCGTCGGTGTCGTCGGCGTTGGCGTCGTCGCACTCCTCGGCGCCGGCGTGGAGGAAGCCGTCGCCGCAGGTGGCGGTGCGGCAGGTGCCGAGGCAGTCGTCGGTGTCGTCGGCGTTGCCGTCGTCGCACTCCTCGAGCAGCGGGAATACGAAGCCGTCACCGCACGTGGAGAGCACGCACGTGGTCAGGCAGAGGTCGATGTCGAGCAGATTGCCGTCGTCGCACGCCTCGACGCCGATGTGCAGGATGCCGTCGCCGCAGCGCGCCGCCTCGCAAGTGGCGAGACACTCGTCGCCGTCGTCGTCGTTGCCGTCGTCGCACTGCTCGCCGGGGCCGACGAGACCGTCGCCGCAGTACGCCGACGTGCAGTCGAGCTTGCACGCGTGCTCGTCTCCGTTCTCGGCCCCGTCGTCGCACTGCTCGTCCGCTTCGACGATGCCGTTGCCGCACACCGGTGGTGGCGTCGTGTCGTCGCCGCCCTCCGTGCCCTCGTCCACGTTCGTGGCCGCATCGTCGCCGGCTCCGTCGTCGGCAACGTCGTCGCCGTCACCGGATTCGCTACCGGCACCCGAGTCCTCGGCCGTTGCCGACGCTGCATCGTCGCCGCCGCCATCGACACCGGTGAGCGTGAGGTCGGGCAAGTCCTCGGGCCACTCGTCGCAACCCGTGAGCAACGCGATCGCGAACGGCATGACGCGGACGGAGCTCGAGAGCTTCGCAAACATCGGGGGGCACTCCTCGGCCGAAACCGCGGCGAGTCTCCCTCTGCGCCATCGCGCCGTCCAGCACCGCGATGGAACGATCGGCCGCCACGGATCGGCGTTCGGACACCCGTTGGTGCGAGCGCACGCGACGACGTGCCGCATGTGCGTCGGAGATCTCCGAACATGCTGTAGGCTTCGGTGCGATGGGCCCGGGGTCGCATGTCCGTGCAGGGATCGATCGGCCGTGACTCGACACTCTTCGGATCGACTCGACCGATGCACAATCCCTACGAATCCCCGGTGGCCGACGGGGTGGCTCCCGCGGACCGCGTCGTCGATCAGCGGTCGCGGCTGCGCGTGCTGACGATCGCGTTCCGGGTCTGGATGGTGTCGAAGATCATGGTCGCGGCGGTGGACGTCGTCGATGGAATGCGTCTGATGCCGATCGACGAATGGAGCGACGACGATCCGCGCCTGCTCTGGGTCGGGATGCTCGGCGTCGTGCACGTGCTCGCGTTCGCCGCGTTCGCCGTCGGTCTGTTCGTGGTGCTCGTGCGGGCGCACCGCAATGCCCGCGAGATCAAGGGCCTACCCCTGTTCCATTCGGTCTTCGCCCTGGTCGCCTGGTTCTTCGTCCCGATCGGTCAGCTGTTCGTTCCGTTCGAGAAGGTGCGCGAGGTCTGGCTGGCCAGCACACCGCCGGGACGCCCGCCCACGCCCCCCCCGCCGAGCTTCGACGCGTGGTGGGCCGGGTGGGTGATCGGGTGCATCGGACTGGCGATCATGGGCAAGGCCGGCAACGCGATCGCGTACTCGCAGCCGTTCTTCGCCCTCGTGACCACTGCCGCCCTCGTGTGGGCCGGCTCGTCCGCGGTGGAGACGCTGCGGCGGCTCGACGCGCTGCAGCGCGAGCGTCACTCCCAGTAGTAGTAGTTCCCGCCGGGCGTGAGATCGGCGTGCACGTGATTGTCGTGCGCATCGTTGTACTCGGGGGTGAGCACGATGTTCCAGAAGCCCATCTCCCAGATCGCGTCGGTCCAGTCGCGCAGCCAGCTGCCGCCCGGGGTGGACGGCGCTTCGACGAAATCCTCCCAGTGGTCGATGATCGTCCAGAAGCTGCCGTCGTCGAGCTCGAAGCCGTAGATGTCGATCGCGTTCGCGAATGCGTGCTCCGAGAGCGTGCTCGTGCCGGAGATCGGGCGGCAGTTGTAGGTACCGTAGTGCACCCATTCGACAGCGCCGAGCTCGACGGCCACCGCGGCGCTGCGCGCCACGGCGAGGGCCGCCTCGCAGCCGAGCAGCACGTGGCCGGGCGAGTCCTCCTCGACGTAGCGCAGCGTCAGGCCGGGCGCCGGCTCGTAGAGGTGCACCGGCTCCGCGATCGAGCAGATCAGATCGGGATAGCCGTCGGGGCTCTCGTCGTCGTGGGTGGTGGGCTCCCACGTGGCACCCAACGCATCGAGCTGCGATGCGCAATCCGTGGGCGGGGGCACGAACGGGTCGGGCACGCACACGGCCGCCTCGGTTTGCGGCTCGTCGAAGCGCGGCAGGGTGCCGCAGCCGTAGCCGTCGCGACAGCCGTCGCCACCGAGCAGCCCGACGTCGCACTTCGACAGACAGTTGCCCGCCGACGGCAGGCCCACGTCGGCCGCATCGACGCAGAACGTCTCGGGCGCGCCGTCGAGGTCCGGGCAGAGCTGGTCGCAGGGCTGCGAGCACGTGCCGCACGGAAAGCCCTGGTCCTCGCGCAAGCAGACGCCGCCGTCGTAGGCGCACTCGGCATCGCTCGCACACGGCGCGCCGATCCACACCGTCTGCCACGGCGAGCAATCGAAGTCGGGCCCCGTCGTGGAATCGTCGACGCCGTCGTCGCTCTCGCCCGGCGTCGTCGGATCGTCGACACCGCCGCTATCGTCGTCGGCACCGGTGTCGTCGTCGTCGGCCGGCGCCTCGGTGCCGTCGTCGTCGGGCGCCTCGTCGCTGCTGGGCTCCCATGCATCGTCGCCGCGCTGGTCGGCATCGTCACCGCAACCGACGAGCGCGACCGCCACCGTCATCGACCATCGACGCATGCCCATGCTCCCACCCTACCGCGCTCGCCGTGCGACTGCATCGTAGCGATTACGTAGCGCGAATCAGCCGGCCGGAGGTGGTGGCGGCGGGGTCTCCTCGTGGCACACGCTGATCTCGAGGATCATGTAGAGCAGGATGAGCTCCTGCGGGTTGAGGCCCGGGTGCGGCACGCTCGAGTTCTCGAACGTGCTGTACATCATGCGGCCGCATCCCCATTGGCCGCTCACGGCCATCGGGCGGATCGTCTGCGGAGAGCTGCAGCTCGTGCACGGGCCTTCCACCCACGTGTGATGGCCGACGTCGACGTCGTTGCCGTCCTCGTCCTGCACGATCACCGGTGAGATCGTGTCGATGCCGGAGTAGTTCAGCATCAGCTCCACGCCGGGGAGGTTGGCGAGCGTCGGGTTGCCGCCGCCGATGTCCTTCAGCTCGGGCGGCAGCGCCTCGAGCCACGCCAAGAGGTCCTCGTCCACGACGGTGCCTTCCACGTCGTAGGCCGGCTGGATGTCCGGCATGAACGGCGAGTGGAACTCCTGATAGTCGCCGAACGGCGCCTCGATGTACTCGTTCGAGTGATCGGTCGCGTACCACTTGCCGCCGGCCGCCACGTAGTCGCGGATGTTCTGCGCGCGCAACGGCTTCACCGTGGGTGCGCCGAGCCACGCCTTGGTGGCCGCGCACGGCACGAAGATGATGTGGAACTCCTTCATGCCGATGAAGTCGTCCATGAACGCGCCCTGATCCGTGTCGGAGATCAGCACGAACTGCTCGGTGCCCGGCACGAGCTCGCCCGCGGCCGTGGTCTCGCCGAGCCCGAACTTGGCGAGCACGTTGTAGACGCGATCGGGATCCGTGCGATAGACGGCGATCTTCGGGGTCCACATGCCCGCGCCGGGATTCCACTCGCCCGGCAGGTTGCTCTGGTCGTGCGGCACGACCGCGTCGCCCTCGGCGATGTCGATGTCGACGACGCGCAGGAACTCGCCCTTCTGCACGACGAGCTGCTGCCCCGGGCCCGCGATCGCGGGCAGCTCGAACGTACCGTCGGGCTCGGTGAGCACGAACGGCGTGTCGCACGTGAGCTCGACGCACTCGGAGCAGTACACGCCGTCGGGCACCGGATCTACCGGCCCACTCGTCGTGTACACGAGCGCGCCGCTGATCGGGATCTCCATGTTCGGTGCGAACACGCGCCCGGTGAGCGTCGCGTTCGTCGGCTTCGGCGCACACGAGCCGCCTTCGTCGCCCGCACCGCTCTCCCCCACGCCGACATCGAAGCGCTCGGCCGTCTCGTTGCCGCCCGCCAGCGTCGTCTCCGGCTCGCCGTCGTCGTCGTCGTCGGCCGACGCCGACACGGATGGATTCCCCGTCGGGTCTTCGCGCGTGGATTCGCCACACGCGACGAGCAGCAGGGCGAGGAAGGTGATCGAGCTCCGCATGTGCATCCACGGTTCTCGCGAGAACCGCCAGGGTTCCCCATCGTCCACGATTCGGCGAGGCCGTGCGGGTGCGTTTGCGCTCGCGTATCGAGCGTCGGTAACGCGCGTGGGTACGGGGGTACGACCACGGGTGCCCAGCGACCTTGAGACTGCAAGGCAAACGAATCCTCGTCGTCGACGCAGAGCCGGACACGCTCGCCGAGCTGGAAGACGCGTTGATCGCCCACGGAGCCGAGGTCGCGATCGCAACCGACGTCCGCTCCTCGGTCGCCGCGTCCACGACGGCACCGTTCGATGCCGCCGTGGTCGACTTCCTCCTGCCCGACGGGCCGGGTTCCCACGTCGTCGCCGAGCTCGTCGGCCGCGGCGTGGGGGCGGTGGTGATCGCGACGATCCATGCCCCCCACGTGCTCGCGAGCGCGCGCGTGTGCGGAGCGGCCGACCTCGTCTGGTGGCCCGCGGATCATCGAGCGCTCGTGGGCGCGGTCGCCCGCGCGTGCGAGTGGAGCGACGTCTGGTGTCGCGTCGAGCACTCGCTACGAGCGCTCGACGCGATCGAACGACGCCCCGTCGCGAGCGTGCCGAGTCGCGATGTCGCGCTGATCGACCGCTGCGCGCCGCTCGAGCGGCGCGTGTGTGCGCTGGTCGCCGACGGTCTCCAGGACCAGGAGATCGCGGACGAGCTGCGCGTGGAGTGCCATCAGGTGAAGTACCGCGTGCGCAAGCTCGTCCGCATGTTCGCCGTCCGCAATCGAGCGGGGCTCGCGGCGCTGCTCGTGCAGCACACGCGAGCCGTCGATCAACCCCGACCCGCTTCGCAGTCGAAGTAGACGTGCTGACGGAACGCAGCGTCCTGTTCGAGCGCCGTGGGCTCGGCCCCCAGCACGAACACCGCACAGTTCTCGCCGTAGCGGGCCATCGCGATGCTTTCGCTCCCGCGTCTCGCCGCCCGCGCCGAGGGCCAGTCGAGCCGCGCGGTGCAGATCGTGGTCTTGCACTCGACCCCGTGAACCGTGAACGCGTCGGCCTCGTCGGCGACGAGCGCCTCGGAGACGCGCGCGAGCTGCTCCGTGAACGCGCTCTCCGTGCGCGGTGCCCACGAGACGTCCACCGATTCCGCCCTCGCGCGCGCCTCGTAGTGGGCGCGGCCCTCGAGCAGCTCCGCGTGGATCGCCTCGGGATCCAACGCGGTCGGCTCGACGTCCTCCGCCGGCTCGACGCTCTCCGGATCCGCGTCGCCGCGCCGCGGGGTCCAGCCAGATGTGCCGCGCCGCACGCGGCGTTCGGGTGCTGCACCAGGCGCCGTTTCGCTGGCACGCGCCGCTCGCTTCGTCGAGGCCGGCGACGACGCGTCGGGCGTCCTGTCCTCCGGTTGCATGATCAGCGTGGCCGCGACTGCGGCGACCACTCCGAGTGCCGCTGGACCGGTCCATCTCGTCCACCCGCGCGTCGTCGTCGGTGTCATCGTCGTGGCTTTCCTCGATCAGGCGTCCGTGTAGTAGACCCCGTAGACGCTGTCACCTTCGCCCAGCACCACCGTGATCATGGGGAATGCGGCGGAGTTGGCCCACTGCGCGCCGAGGTCGATGACGACGTTGAAGTTGCCGGCCGGCAGGTCGACGTTCGGCGCGCAATAGTACGAGCCGTTGGTCCACCACGTGTAACAGGCCTTCGCGATGCTGTCGTAGCCGTTGCCGTTCGACTTGTAGCCAGAGACGTGCGCCTCGGTCATCGCCTGATGGGGCAGATAGCTGTCCGTCGGCACCTCGCAGCGTACGCCCTCGCCCGCGGAGGAGGCGTCGTTCACCACGGTGATCCCCGAGCCGTCGCGATCGAGGGTGAAGTTGATGTCGCCGACGACGACGTCGTTGTCGTACAGCACGCCGGTGTCGTCGATTTCCATGACGACCTGCATCAGCGTGTCCTCGTGGCACGACGTGGCCGCCGTGACGCGCCGGTACTTGGCGTCGGCGTCGCCGGCGACGAGCAGCGTGGAGGTGGTGAGGAACGCACCGGCGGCGATCGCCGTGGCGGTGGTGAGAGCGCGGAGCTTGGATTGCATCGATGTCTCCTGCACGTGCGTGCTCGGTCAACTTGGGCAGAACTCGGCGCAGCGGCAATTCGTCTTGCGAGCACGATCCGTCGATCGATCGCTCGCACGACGAATCGACTAAGCTGGGCGCATGCCGCACGAGCGCATCACTCGACTGCGCCTCGCGCCGGGTCGCAGCTGGGAGGAGGCCTGCGAGTCGCTCGCGCGCGCGAGCGGCCGCGTCGACGCCGATCTCCGTGTCGTTCGCATCGACGATCGATGCGCCATGCTGATCGAGAGCGCGAACGATCGCGAGACGATCGACCGGATCCACCACGACGTCGTCGCCCCATGGATCGCCGAGATCGGCGCGAGCGAGTCCACCGAGGTCGGCGAGGTCGTCTGGTCGTCCGCGCGCGCCGATCCGTTCGCGGCGATCGACGCACTCGACGACGTCGCGCGCGTCGAGCACTTCGTCCGTCGCGTCGTCGAGACCAGCTCCGCGTGGGGCCTCTACGACAAGACGTGGGCGCGCTCGAACGCCGCGAGCGGCCGCGAGGCGCTTCCGCTGTGGCCCGACCGCGAGCTCGCGGCGCGCTGCATCGCCGGCTCGTGGCGCACGTTCACACCCCGCGCGATCGACCTGACGAAGCTGCGCGAAGAGTGGCTCACCGGCATGCAGGAGGACGGCATCGTCGCCGTCGTCACCCCGACGCCCCACGATCCCGGCGTCGTCCTCGAGCCCGACGTGCTCGCCGACGCACTCGCGTTGGCGGCTTCCTCGACAGCGTGAGAGACCGCGCGATGATCCCGTTCACGAAGGCCGACCCACCGCTGTGCGGATGAATGGCGTGAGCGATCAGTACGCGTTCGTGTAGAGGAGCGTGTGGACGATCGCGAGCGCGATCGCGGTGAGCTGCATCTTCCAGCGGCCGGCGTCGCGCGCCTCGGTGAGCACGCCGCCGAAGCGAGCGCCCGGCGGCGGTGCTTCGACCTCCGGGATCACGAGACGGAGCGCGCCGTAGAACATGATCCACGGGCCGACCACGCAGCCGCCCCAGACGAGCATTCCCGAGCGCGGGTGCTTCAGCAGCGTGTGCAGTACGACGGGCCAGACCGCGAGGATCGTCCACATCGCCGCAACCAGCACGGCGCCACTCACCGCGAGCAACACCGCCTGCTGGTGCTGCGTGAGTTGGAGGTAGCGAATGCGCAACGGATCGGTGCGCTTCAGCAATCCCTCTTTCGCGCTGTCGAAGGCACGATCCTCCGGCGACAGCGGTCGATCCAGCAGAGGACGCTTCTCGGCCTCGAGCTTGCGTGAGAACGGTCCCGGTCTGTCGTCCGCCATCCTGGCTGCTCCTTCCCCACGATCCTACGTCAGACGCGCCGCGGGCCGGTTCCGGGACGCAGGAGCGGCGGGCAGGCCGCAGGGAACACCGGTCGGCGGCCGAGTCGTGATGCAAGGCACCTCCGAGGGCTGCAAACCGAGGCCACGGCGTCCGTCACCCAAAGGAGTCATGGACGAACGCGGCCTCCTTTCCTACGCTGCCCGAATGCATTGCCCGATGCGCGCTGGCGCGCTCGCCCTCCTGGTCCTCGCGGTCGCCTGCAAGGACGACGGCAACGACGACGACGCGGCCGACGACGGCACCGCCGACGACGGTGACGACGACGACGACTCGGCCGACTCCGGCTCCGCCGACGAGAGCAGCACCGGTCTCGGCGGCGATGGAGAGACCGACTACGAGTGGCACCGCGACATCTCGCCGATCCTCCAGCTGCACTGCAGCGGCTGCCACAACGGTGAAGGCCCCGCGCCGTTCTCGATCCTCACCTACGAGGACATCGAGGGCTGGCGCTTGCCGATCGCGGCGCAGGTGCAGGCGAAGACGATGCCTCCGTTCTACGCGGACGACACCGATCGCTGCGACGTGCGCTTCCCGTGGCTCGACGATCCGCGCCTCACCCAGGACGAGATCGACATGATCGTCGACTGGGCCGACGGTGGCGCGCCCGAGGGCGATCCCTCGCTCGCCCAGCCTCCGCCCGAGCTGCCGCCCACGAACATCGTCGATCCCGATCGCAGCGTCGTGATGTCGTCCGACGTCACGGTCGAGGGCATGTTCGACAGCTTCATCTGCCTCACCTACGACCCCGAGCTCACCGAGGACGTGTGGATGTCCGAGCTGCAGGTCGTGCCCGGCAACGAGCTCATCGTCCACCACGCGCTCGTGTACCTCGACGTCAACGCCGAGTCGGACACGCTCGCGGGCGGCGACGGCCAGTACGACTGCTTCGGCGGGACGGGCCTCACCACCGCGCCCACGCTCGTCGGCGCGTGGACGCCGGGCGCCGTTCCGTTCCGCACACCCGAAGGCGCCGCGGTGCGCCTGCCCGCGGGCTCGCGGCTCGTGATGTCGGTCCACTACCATCCGAGCCCGCTCGGCCCGGAGACCGACGACTCCACGATGGTCGATCTGAAGTTCTTCGAGGGCGAGCCCTCGTGGCGCGCCGAGCTGCAGATCGAGGGCAACGTGACGACGCCGCTCGACGGCGGCAACGGCCTGCTCCCCGGCCCCAACGACCTCGGCATGGGTCCGATCTTCGGCGTGCCCGCTGGCGTCAAGGATCACACCGAGTCGATGCGCGTGCCGCTGGGCCCGGAGTTCAACAACAGCCGGCTGTGGCTCGCGGCGACGCACATGCACTTCCTCGGCACGTCGCAGCGCATCGGCATCGAGCGCGCGAACCCGGGCGACCAGCCCGACGAGGAGTGCCTCATCGAGTCGCCGGTCTGGGACTTCGCGTGGCAGCAGCTGTACATGTACGACGTGCCGCTCGACGAGGCGCCGACGCTCGCGGAGGGCGACATCCTCACGCTCGACTGCGCGTACGACAACTCCGTCGACAACCCGGCGGTGGTCGCGATGATGAACGAGTTCGGCCTCAACGAGCCCATCGACGTGGGCCTCGGCGAGCAGACGCTCGACGAGATGTGCCTGTCGTTCCTCGGCATCGCGGTGCCCCTCGAGCCCGAGGGCGGCACCACGACCGGCGGCTGAACCGTCGTTCTACGTATTCGGGGTGCGAGGGTGATCGTCCGCGATCGCCGGGGCACTGCCGTCTGCGATGAACCGCATCGCTTGGATTGCCCTGGCCGCGCTGCTCGCCGCCGCTTGCGAGTCCGACGAGACGCTGTGCCCCGACGGCTGGGCGGGCAGCGACACCGGCCACTGCGAGCCGCCCGCGAGCGTGCGCGAGGAGTTCCCCGGCGAGAGCGGCGTGTACGGCTACGTGAAGGAGCGCGGGTGCACGGCGCACTGCGACGACATCACCGAGGAGCTCGTGTCGCAGCGCGTGGTCGTGCTCGACGAACGCTGTGGTGAGAGCGACGAGTTCGGTGGTCTCCACGACCCGACCACCGAGTCCGAGTGCGACGAGCACGTGGTCGACGTGGTGGAGTCCGACGACGAGGGGCGCTTCGAGATCGTGCTGCCGCCGGGCGACTACTCGATCGTGACGCGCGACAACGAGTTCGAGCGCTGGGCGACCCGCGACGTCACGATCGCCGAGGGCTTCCCGCAGTTCGTCGAGTTCTTCTTCGACTCCGTGCCGGTCTAGTGGTGCTCGATCGAGAGCGGCGGGACGAAGGTCGGCGGCACGACGAAGACGAGGTCCTCTTCCGCGTAGAACGTGGCGGGCGCATTGTCGTAGATGCCCACTTCGAAGTCGAGGCAGCCGTAGGTCCAGTCGATCCACGATGCGAACTCGACGTCGACGCGCTCGGTGCCCTCGGGCACGACGAAGACGTACGGCGCGTAGTCCGGTGGCGTGTCGCCGGGCGCGCTCGCGACGATGCCGGTGCGGAAGCTGCCGAAGCTCGGCACCTCGGCGAGGAGCACGGGCCCGCTGCAGTCGGTGGACTCGAAGAAGGCTTGGCCGAAATCGTCGATCGAGAAGACGACCGTGTGATCGGTCGAGACCGCCCACGTCACGTCGTCGATGACGAGGCCTTCGACGGCGTCGCCGTCGTCGTCCACCACGACGCGATAGAGGCCCAGCACCGTCCCCTCGGCGTCGACCCAGACGTCGCCCGTGGGCGCGTCGCCGGTCGTGTCCGCTGCGCCGGTGTCGGCGTCCGTGTCGAGCGTGCTCGCGGTCGTGTCGCCGTCGTCGCCGTCGTCATCCGCGTCGTCGGCCCCGGTGCTGCCGTCGTCGTCGTCGCCGTCGTCTTCATCCGCGTCGTCGTCGTCGTCGCCGTCGTCGTCGTCGTCGCCTTCGGTCGACGCGGGCTCGGGATCGTCCTGCGCGGGCGCGCACGCGAGGACGAGGATTGCGACAGGAACGAAGAACGATCGATGCATCGCTCCCATCGAGACGGGCGCGATGCATCGATGTTGCGACGGGAACCGCGGGACCCCGATCGCGGGATCACTTGCAACAGACGCTGCCTTCGATCGCGACCGGGCCGCCGGGCTCGGCGGTGACGTTGCCGAGCGGCGGCTCGCCGCTGTCGGGGCAGCGGTAGTCGGGCTTGTGGATCGCGCCGTCGCCGATGTCGCCGATCACCTTGCCGCCCTGGGCCTCGCACGCGGCGGCCGTGAGCCCGGGGCGCTCCTCGTGGTTGCCGTCGTCGGCCGGCGGACCGTCCGTCGTGGCGTCTCCGGTGGGCTCCGGCGTCGTCGTGGGCTCGGCGTCGGGGTTCTTCTTGGAGCAGGCGGCGGCGACCAGTGCGGCAGCGAGGACGATGGCGATGCGCATGCCCTTCGTCTACCACGGCTCGTCGCTTCTCGCGAACACCGCGTTACTCTCGGCGCCGATGGTGCAGATCACCCACGGCGATCGCGTCGTGTATCCCGCCGACGGGTGGACGAAGGCCGACGTCGTCGCCCACTACGGACGTGTGGGTGCGGCGATGCTGCCGCACGTCGTCGATCGGCCGCTCACGCTCGTGCGCCATCGGACGAACATCGACGACAAGGGCTTCTTCCAGAAGAACGCGCCCGACTACTTCCCGGCGCTCATCCCTCGCATCGCCGTACCGAAGATGGAAGGCGTGACGCAGCATCCGTCGGTGACGAGCACGGAGGGGCTGCAGTATCTCGCGAACCAAGGCGCTGTGGAGCTGCACGTCTCGCTCGTGACGTCGGCAAGCCTCGATCATCCGGATCGGCTCGTGCTGGATCTCGATCCGCTCACGGACGATCCTGCCCCGGTGCGCGCGGCCGCGCGACTCGTGCGGGCGCTGTTCGACGAGCTCGAGGTGCCGTGCTCGCCGGTGGCGTCGGGCGGCAAGGGCTATCACGTGTACGTCGCGCTGATGCCCACCGCCGACAGCCACACGGTATCTCGCGCCGCGTTGATCCTCGCGAACCTGCTCGCGCATCGTCATCGCGACGCGCTCACCATCGAGACGCTGAAGAAGAACCGCCAGGGTCGAGTCTACGTGGATTGGCTGCGCAACACGTGGGGCGCCACCGTGGTCGCGCCGTACTCGCTGCGGGCGCGTGCACGAGCCCCCGTCGCGGTGCCGATCTCATGGGACGAGCTCGACGACGTCGCACCTGGCGGCATCACGATCGCGACCATCGGCGAGCGGCTCGATCGTCCCGATCCGTTGATTTCGCTCGTGCGGCATCCGGTGGACGCACGGGCGCTGTGCGAGCGGTGCGACGCTCTACGCGACGAGCACGGCCTCGAGCTCGTGCGTTACGACCGGTTCGGTCGCCCCATGCCGGTGGAGTAGCGTGCGCGTCGATGCCTAGGCTGTCATGCCGTGCCGCGGATCAGCCCCGGCGCGACACGAGGCGGCGGAAGCGGGCGTCGTCGCGCAGGGACACGAAGTCCTCGTCCTGCGCGATGGATTCCGACAGCTCGGGGTCGGCGGACAGCGCCGCTTCGACGTGCAGCAGCGCGGCGTCGCGATCGGTGGTGCCGCCGCGCAGCGCGTACGCGCAGGCGATCGTGTAGTGGCCGTTTGCATGCTCGGGCTCGAGTGCCAGCAGCCGCTCGATCGCGTCGATGCTCTCGTCGTAGCCGCCGGCCTTCACCGCCGACAGGCCCAGCCCGTACCACGCACCCGCCACCTCGGGACACTCGGCCACCGTGGCGCGCAGGATCGCGAGCGACTCGTCGCGGCGCCCGCTCTGGGCCAGCAGCGTGGACGCGTTGTCGCGCGCCGTCACGCGCTGTTCGGGCGGTAGGTGATCGGCGGCCCTCCGGAAGGCATCGATCGCCGCCGGGATGTCGCCGAGCTGCATCTGCAGCTCGGCGCGCAGGAAGTGGGCCTCGCCGAGGGATGCGTCGACGCGCAACGCTTCGTCCACGAGCGCGAGCGCGTCGTCGATGTCGTCCGACTGAGAAGCACACTGCGCGAGCTCGAGCAGCAGCCGCGGATGCCGAGGCGCCGACACACGGGCGCGCTCGAGCGTCTCGCGAGCACCTGCGACGTCACCGAACGTCTCGCGCAACAGGCGAGCGTTGCGGATCGCGGCGGCGACCTCGTTCTGCTGGAAGCCCACGCCCAGCCACTTCGCCATGCTTTCGCGCATCGAAGGCAATCCGCGCTCGCCGAGCACGTTGAGCGCATTGCCGACGCTCCACAGGCCCTCGTCGTTGTCCACCAACGTCGTGAGCAGGCGACGCTGCGTGTCGTCGAGCGCTGCAGCATCCGTCGGTGCCTCGGCGTCGCCGAACGCCGCGAACAGGGCCCCCCGCACCAGGCCCACCGCGGAGAAGTCGCCCACCGTCGCGAGCCGCCGCTCGATCGCCGGCAACGCGACGAGCGTCGCTTCGCGACCGAGATCCTGCAGCACGTCGGCCACGTCGCCGGCGAGGCCTTCGGTCTGCCACGGCACGCGCGCGTACTGGTGCTCGAGCATCGCGTCGGCCGCGAGCGCCTCGCCGAGCAGCGCGACGGCGCGCGTCGGCGTTCCACTGCCGCGCCGGCGCGCCAACAACATCGAGGCGACCACCTTCACGAGCTTGGGCTCGTCGCCCTCGAGTGCGGCGAGCAGTGCACCGTCTTCGCCCTGTGCAGCGGTGTGACCGATCGCGAACGCCAGCGTCGCGCGCACCACGGGATCGCGCTCGTGCTGCCAGCGCGCGAGCAGGGCCGGGCCGATGCCGGTCGCAGCGGCCCGCTCGCGGAATGCAGCGAGCAGGTACGCGCTCTGCCGCCTCAACAGCGGTCCACCGTCGAGGCTGGCGATCGCGTCGTGGATCACCGGCGCGGCGGCGCGCTCGATGTCGGCGAGCAAGCCGGACTCCTGGCCTGCGTTCGCGGGTGACCACGGCGGGCCGGCGACGGTGAATGGACCCGCGGTGATCGACATCCACCCCGTCACGCACGTCGCGACGAGCCCGTAGATCTGCGCCTTCCACAGCTCGGCCGCACCGGCAGCGATGCGCACGAGATCGGCCACTGCCGGCACGGTGGCGGGATAGCGCGAGCCCTGGTGCACGATGTTGCCGTAGAGCGCCCACAAGGCGGCCTTCTTCTCGCGCGGCGTGCCGAACTCGAGCGCCGCGAGCTGGGCGGGCACGTCGCGCGCCGGACCGTACGCGTGCGTCGTGCTCCCCCAATCGACCGCAGAGCTCGCGTGCATCGCGTCGTGCGCATCGTCGTGCTGTCGCACCCACGCCTCGCGCGCTCGTCGGGCGTCGCCGTCGAGCTGCGTGCGACGAGCACCGCCGATGCCGAACGCCGCGGCGATCTTGTCGAGCATCGCCGCTTCGGTGTCGGTCGTGACGTTGTCCGCGAGCGCGGCGACCACGGCGGCGCGATAGGCATCCTCGCGCACGGGCGCGGTCATCTTGGGCGCCATCGCAGCGAGCAGATCGTCCGGATCGAAGTCGGAGACCTGGAAGAACGCGGAGCGCACGTCCTTCACGAGCCGCACCGCGTCGTCGCGCTCGAGCCCCAGCGAGGCCGCGACGTCGTGCGCGATCGCGCCGAGCTCCTGCGCGGAGACATGACCGTCCGCGTTCGCGACGAGGATCGACGTCGCGATGACCGTGAATTGCGTGGTGCGCTCGTCCATGCAGCCGAGCAAGCTACCATGGGCCCGCTGCAACTGCGACCCGCCGAGTCCGTCCTCCTCCGCGGAGCTTCCATGAAGACATTGCTCGCGATCGTGACGATTCCGTTCGCTCTCGCCGCCACCGGATGCAAAGGGCAATGCGGGCAGGGCCTCACCAAGGTCGACGAGGCCCAGGGCGTGTTCGCGGACATCGGCTATCCCGAGGGGACGGTCGCGTGCATGAGCGAGAGCTTGCCCGACCCGCGGGTCGCGTATGTCGAAGGCACCGAAGAGCAGGCGGTCACGCACTTCACCGCGCACATGGCCGCGAAGGGTTGGGAGTCGCTGCCGATCTCGGCGGAGCTGCAGAAAGAGCAGTTCGATCTCGCCGTCGCCGGTGTGTCGGTCGGTACCCTCGTGCTGTTCGGCCAGAAGGGATCGACGAAGCGATACTACGCGGAGATCGAGGGCGTGCCCGCCGGCGACGTCGTCGTGTCCTTGCACGACATCGACTGCGTGCCGGGCAAGTCGCACGGCGTCGCAGACGTCTACTGCAAGTGAGCGCTACGGCTCGAGCGGCCACACGACCTGCGTGCGCCACTTCGCCGGATCGGGCTCCTCGCCGGGATCGGTGATGTACTGCTCCCACGGCGCTCCCTTGGCGCGATGACCGTGCTCGGCGATCCAGCGCTCGATCGCGGCGTGCGTCTGCGGCAGCGCGTCGTACGGACCCACGTGCACCGCGGTCGCGACCGGTCCACCTTGCAGCTCGCCGGCCTCGATCTCGCCGGCACCCTCGCTCGCCGTCGCGAGTGGGAAGCCGCCTTCGATCGTGAGCAGACCGGGGCCGACCTTCGCATAGCGCACGATCGGCGGGCCGGCCATCGCGAGCGACTGTTGTTGGCAGTGGGCGTACACGTGCGGCAGGCACTCGCCGATCGCCCCTGCGATCTCGGCGTGGCTACACTGCTTGCGGACGAACAGGAACGGCTGGGGGTCGCGTTGCTCGCGGGTGATCGTGGGCGTGGACATGGGACGCTCTCGCGGCTCGGTGGTGGTGAAGCGGTACAGATGGATGCAGGGACCGACGTGGGAGACCAGCTCGGCTCGGGCCGCGGCGTCGGGACCACGGGCGAGCAGGCGATGTGATCGAGGCGAGCGGCCGAACGCGCGGACGAACGCGCGCGTGAACACCTCGTGGCTCGAGAAGCCGACGACCAGCGCGATGTCGAGGACGGTCGCATCGGTGGTGGCGAGCAGCGACGCCGCGTGCTCCAGTCGCAAGCGCAGCGCGAACTGCTTGGGGGTCTCGCGCGCGAACCGGCGGAAGTCGCGGTGCAGATGCGCGGGCGACCAGCCGGCCCGCTCCGCGACGGCCGTGAGCGACAAGTCACCGGCGAGGTCGCGCTGCATCGCCGACGCGACTCGCAGGATCTCGCGTCCGGTCGGCATCGCCGGATTGTACTAGCGCGTGCCCTGGGCCGCGTCTTGACGATTCCTGCGGTGCGCGCGAGCGGCGGTACACTCCGGTTCGAGGTGGTGAACCGCGGGCCCACGTCTCCGTCGATCTCGCGCGCGTCGCAGGCGACCGCGGGGACGACGGCGCAGGGCGGCGAGCCCGGATCGTCGCACTGGCCGCACGCGGGCGTCGCCCTCGGACGCTACGTGCTGCGCCGGCGCATCGGCGTCGGTGGCATGGGCGAGGTCTGGGCGGCGCACGACGACGAGCTCGATCGCGACGTCGCGATCAAGCTCGTGCGCGCGCGCGATGCCGCGGCGGCCGGTGTGCAGTTCGAGCGGCTCGCCCGCGAGGCGCGAGCGCTCGCGCGCGTGTCGGACCCGCACGTCGTGCAGGTGTACGACGTGGGCACGTACTCGCACGAAGCGATCGTGCACGGCGTGTTCGTGGTGATGGAGCTCGTGCGCGGGCTGTCGCTCGATCAGTGGATCGCGGTGCGCACCCCCGAGCCCGCGCAGATCCTCGACGCCTTCGACGCGGCCGGGCGCGGCCTCGCCGCGGCCCACGCGGCCGGGCTCGTACACCGCGACTTCAAGCCGAGCAACGTACTCGTCGGTGACGACGGCCGCGTGCGCGTGGGTGACTTCGGCCTCGCGCGCAGTGCCGAATCCTCCGAGTCGGTCGACGCGGTCGCGCTCGACGACTCGCGCCCGCGTCCCATCGACGAGACCGTGCTCGGCACGCTCACGCGCACGGGGGCGATGGCCGGCACGCCGCTCTACATGGCGCCCGAGCAGCACGTGCGCGGTGCGATCGATGCGCGCAGCGATCAGTACGCGTTCTGCGTGGCGCTGTGGGAGGCCTCGTTCGGCGTGCGACCGTTCGCCAGCGACGCTGCTGCACTCTTCGCCGCGAAGCAAGCGGGCCCGCCTGCGCGGCCGAGCTCCGGCCGTGCCGTGCCTCGCGCGATCGAGTCCGTCCTTCGTCGTGGCCTCGCATCCGATCCACGTCGACGGTGGACGGACATGGCGGCGTTGGTCGACGCACTGCGGCGGGCGCGGGGTCGCGGCCGTCCGCGCGTGCTGGCGGCGATCGGTGCGCTCGCCATCGCCGGCACGGCCGCCGCGCTGTTCGTGCTCGAACGACCCTCCGCGCCGTGCCCGGAGATCCATCCATCGGCGTTGACTGCGGAGCAGCGCGAGCTCCTGCAGCCCCACGAGCGCGCCGCGGCGATCGCCGACGAGTACCTCGCGACAATCCACCGCGCGCGGCTCGACGTGTGCGAGCGTGCTCCGCCAGAGCGCGCCGGCGCGCTGCAGTGCTTGCGCGGCGCGGCCGTGCAGGTCGAGACGACGGTCGACCTCGTGGGCCGGAGTGCGCGTGCCGACGTGGACATCGCGACGCTGCTGGGCGGCTTGCCCGACGTCGCGCAATGCCTCGTCGCGTCTCCGGCGTCGGTGCAGCTCGAGCGCGTGGATCCGGCGGTGCAGGAGCGGCTCGACGATCTCGGGCGTGGCCAGGCGCTCATCCGCGGCGACCGGTTCCACGAAGCGCTCGAGCTCGCGGATTCGGTGCTCGCTGCGATCGACGACGGACGCGTCGACGGGCGGCCGCTGCACACACGTGCGATGTATCTGCGCGCGAAGGCCCTCGACGGCCTGGGGGTGAACGAGCGCAGCCAGACGGCGTTCACCGACGCGTACTTCGAAGCGGTCGAGAACGGCGATCACGACGTAGCGTTCGGGTCGGCGCGTTCGCTCGCCCACGGCTACGCGCAACGCTTCATGCTCGACGATGCGCGCAGATGGATGCGGCACGCCGAGACGGAGGCGGCGCACCTGCCGAGCTCGACCGAGACCGCGATCGCGCTGGCGACGACGCACGGCGCGATCGCGGTGGGCAACAGCGACTTCGAGGCCGCGGTGGAGGACTTCCGCGGTGCGCTCGACGTGTGCCCAGCCGCGACGTGCTCGGGACGTGCCCGCCTGTCGCTGAACCTCGCGGAGGCGCTCGAGCGCCTCGATCGGATCGCGGAAGCCGAGGGGCCGGCGCGCGAGGGGCTGGAGCTGCTCGTGTCGACCTACGGGGCGGAGTCGCCCGCGACGATTCGTGCGCGTGTGGAGCTCGTGTCGCTGCTGCGGATGTTGGGGCGGCTCGACGAGGCGGAGGCCGAGCTCGCGGTCGCCGAGCCGCTGATGGAGAGGTGGCTCGGCCCCTACGATGCGCTCCGCCCAATCGCGTTCGCGCTGCGTGGTCACCTCGCGTCACGTCGAGGGGACGTCGCGGCGATGATCGCGGCGTACGAAGCCGCGATGGCGGCGATGGATCCGGCCGACACCGAGGACGAGATGCGGCTCGTGCCGCACCTCAACGACCTCGCGAACGCGTATCACGCGGCCGGTCGGGCGAACGAGGCGCTCGCGACCCTCGTGCAGGCGCACGAGATCACGGCCCGCGCCGCGCCGAAGTCGTTCGAGTACGGCGTGATCCTGGCGAGCCTGGGGGGCCTGCGGGCGCAGCTCGGCGATCGAGAGGGCGGTGTGCGCGATCTGAAGGAAGCCGCCGCGATGCTCGAGCCGATGGTCGGGCCCACGCACGACGCGGTGATGCGCGCGCGTCACAACCTCGGCGCGGCGTTGCGCGAAGGCGGGCAGGTGCGAGAGGCCGAGGCGGTGTTGCAGGCGCTGCTCGACGATCTCCGCGATGCGCCGCCGGGCGGCGAGGGCAGGGTGGGCACTGCGCTCGCGCTCGCGACGTGCAAGGAGGATCTCGGCGATCTCGCCGGTGCACGCGCGGTGATCGCCACGCTCGACGGCGCGGTCATCGACGATCCGGCGGCGGCGAAGCGACTCGAGACGATGCGCGCGCGGCTGGGTCCGCGCTGAGCGTCACGGCAACGCGGCGATCTCGGCTTCGCTCAGCGCGCGTCGGTAGATGCGCACGTCGTCGACGAGGCCGAGGAAGTAGTTCCTCGGCAGGAGGTTGTCGAGATCGCCGCCGACGTACACCGCGCTCTCGTCGAAGAGCATGCCGGTGGACGCAGCGCTGGTCTGCAGCGCGCCGTCCACGTAGAGCGCGACGGAGTCGACGGTCCACAGCGCGACGATCCGCGTCCACTCGCCCTTCGCGGCCGACGGCGGCGCGACGAGCTGGATCTGCCCGAGCATCGGATCGGCGATCTCGAACACCACGTCGTTCATGCCGTCGGCGTCCTCGTCGCGGAAGAACACCTCCCACGAGTTGTCCGTGACGACGTCGTACGGGCGTGCGATCACCGTGTGGATCAAGAGCTCGGAGAGCGCATCGTTGCGCACCCGGACCGCGACGGTGAGGCCTTCGTCCGTCTCGAGTGCGGCGTCGTGGGGGATCTGCAGCAGGTCGTCCAAGCCGTCGAACTGCGCGGCCTGGTCCATCCCGCCGGCGGTGATCGTCATGGGGCAGATGTCCGTGCCGACGTCGCACGTGACCTCGCGCGCGTAGAGCGACGAGTCCGCGAGCGGATCGGCGGGGTCGTCGAACGTCAACCACAGCACGAGATCGGGATCGAGCTCGATCTCGCCGGTGGAGTCGGTGCCACCATCGCCCGTGTCCTCGACGCCGAACGGACCGCTGCTCGTGTCGCGCTCGGCGGCGCTGGTGCTCCCATCGATCGACGAGCCGTCGAGCGTGGGATCGTCGTCGGCGTTCGTGGCGGATTGCGACGCGTCACCGGTGGACTCGCCGGTGTCGTCGCCGATCGGCACGCACTCGCCGGCGAGATCCGCCTCCGCATGCTCGCCGTAGCGCTGGCCCGAGGGACACTCGCCGTCCGGGAAGCTGCACCACCCGTTCCCCTGACACATGCCGAGCGCACCGCCGTCGTTGCACTCGACGTCGTCCTCGCACGCGAACGCGCCACCGAGGCCGCACGCGAGTCCCGCGACGAGCGCCGAGATCGAGACGAAGGTCCGCACTCCAACCTGGATGCTACCCGGAACCGACTGGATCGGGGCGAGGTGCCGTGGTAGCGAACGAGACGACATGACGGCATTCCAGGAGAGCCTCGGAATCGAGCTGCCGATCGTGCAAGCGCCGATGGCAGGAGTGCAGGGCAGCGCGCTCGCGATCGCGGTGGCCGAAGCCGGAGGTCTGGGGTCGTTGCCGTGTGCGATGCTGAGCGCCGACTCGATGCGAGCGGAGCTCGCGACCATTGCCGCGGCGACGAAGAAGCCCATCAACGTCAACTTCTTCTGCCACGAACAGCAGGAGCGCGACGCCGACGCGGACCGCCGCTACCGCGGCCTGTTGGCCCCGTACTACGCGGAGTACGGCCTCGACCCCGACGCGCCCTCGACCGCGCCCGCCCGTGTGCCCTTCAGCGCGCAGGCGGCCGACGTGCTCGCCGAATTCGAGCCTGCGATCGTGAGCTTCCACTTCGGCTTGCCGGCGGACGACCTGCTCGCGCGCGTGCGGTCCTGGGGCGCGAAGGTGCTGGCGAGCGCGACGACGGTCGAGGAGGCGCGCTGGCTCGCGGCGCGCGGCGTCGATGCCATCGTCGCGCAGGGCATCGAGGCGGGCGGCCATCGAGGCACGTTCCTGCCCGGAGAGCCGGGCGAGCAGATCGGCACGTTCGCCCTCGTGCCGCAGATCGTCGACGCCGTTCGCGTGCCGGTGATCGCCGCGGGCGGCATCGCGGACGCACGAGGTGTCGCCGCTGCGATGGCGCTCGGCGCGAGCGCGGTGCAGGTCGGCACGGCGTACTTGCTGTGCCACGAAGCGACCACGAGTGCAGTGCATCGCGCGGCGTTGCGCAGCGATGCCAGCCGAGTCACCGCGCTCACGAATCTCATGAGCGGCCGACCCGCGCGCGGGATCGTGAACCGACTGATGCGCGAGCTGGGGCCGCTGCGCGCCGACGTGCCCTCGTTCCCGCACGCTGCAGCCGCGCTCGCGGGCTTGCGCGCGGAGGCCGAGCGGCGCGGCCGCGGCGACTTCTCTCCGTTGTGGGCCGGTCAGAACGCGAGCGGGTGCCGCGACGTGCCCGCCGCCGAGCTCACCCGCGACCTCGCGATCGAGTGGCTGGCGACGCTGCACTGATGCGCTGGAGCCCCTCAGCGCCCGATCCGAGCGCGGTGAAACAACGCGCGCGGCGGGAGCGACACACTGTTCACGAGCATGAATCCGCTGTCGGTCGTCGCGCTCCTCGCCTATGTCGCCGTCGTTCTCGGTGCTTTCTCGCGCAGTCGGTTGTTCGGCGTGTTCGCGACGGTCGTGCTCATGTTCCCGACGCTGGTGGGCAACGCGTTGCGCGACTCGTTCGGTCCGCTCGGTCCGCTCGTGTTGTGGGCGCAGCTCGCCGCGGCGTTGCACTTCGGCATGATGCTGGTGCGACCGGCCCTGCGCGGGCCGGTGTTCCGCGCGCTCGGGTTCGTCGCGGGTAGCTTGCTCGCGTTCCCGTGGGCGATCGTCGCGGCGTTCGGCTTCGAGCCGTGGGGCGCGTGGATCCCCTACGTGCTCTGTCTCTTCGGCGTGTGGCAGTCGCTCTTCACGCGACGCGAGCGCGTCGACGTCGTGCTCGACGATCATCATGCGCCCGAGCTCGTGCGTCACTCGGTGGCGATGCATCGCAACCGCGAGCTCGCGCGAGAGGGACGGCCGGTCAAGATCGTGCAGATCACGGACCCTCACCTCGGCCCGTTCATGTCGGTCGCGCGGCTGCGCGAGATCTGCGTGCGCGCGGTCGCGGAGGATCCGGATCTGATCCTCGTCACCGGCGATCTCATGACGATGGAATCGCACGACGAGGACGTCGTGGCGGCCGCACTCGCGCCGTTGCAGGCGCTGCCGGGGCGCGTGTTCGCGTGCCATGGCAATCACGATCACGAGGCGCGTCTGGTGGTTTCCCGGGCGTACGCGCGGCTCGGGGTCCGCTTGCTCGTCGACGAGGCCGAGCTCGTGCACACGCAGGCGGGGCCCGTGCAGATCGTCGGTGCCGACTTCGTCTGGCGCGAACGTGCCGACCACCTGCGCCGCCTGGCGGAACGCTTCCCGCGACGAGACGGCGCGCTGCGCCTGTGGATGCTGCACGATCCCGGCGCGTTCAAGCACCTGCCGGCGGGCGAGGGCGATCTCGTGCTGTCGGGTCATACGCACGGCGGGCAGGTCGGGCTCGTGAGCCTCGGCCTGTCGTGGACGTTCCTGAGCGCGACGACATCGATCCCCGATCACGGGCTGTGGGCGCGCGGCCGCGATCGCCTGTACGTGCACCGCGCGAACGGCCACTACGGCTATCCGATCCGCCTGGGCGTACCGGCCGAAGAGAGCGTGCTCTACGTGTGGCGGTGAATCGTCACAGGCTCGTCACTCGGGGACGGTTCGGCCGTGCTCGTCGCGATGGCTCCGCTATGTTGGTGGGATGCGGGTCGTGCTCGTGCTCGTCGTCGCGATGGGATGCGCGTCGCCGCACGCGCCGGCGGAGCCGCCTCCGCCGCGATCGAAGGCGGGTGCTTCGGCGCCGCGCTTCTTGAAGGGGCAGCTGCACCTTCATTCGAACGCGTCGGGGGACAGTCGAACGCCGCCCGACGATGTCGCGCGCTGGTACGCCGAGCACGGCTACGACTTCATCGTGTTCACCGATCACAATCGCGTGACGGATGGACCCGACGTCGGCGAGATGCTGGTGCTGCCCGGCATGGAGATCACGATCAACGTCGAGGACTGCGTGCCGGCGCCGGAGGGGCCGCTGTGCCCGTTGCACGTGAACGCGCTGCTCGTCGACGTCGCGCGCGGCGAGCCCGAGCTCCCGCCGCCGCCGGACCTCCGACGCGAGACGCTGTATCGTCACGGCCTCGCGATCTCGGATGCGCTCGGAGGGGTCGCGCAGCTCAACCACCCCAATTTCCACTACGCCGCCGACGCAGCGCTCGTCGCTACGCTCGCGCGCGATCGGACGCTGCTGCTCGAGGTGGCGAACAACGCGATCGACTCGAACAACGAGGGTGACGCGACCCATCCGTCGACGGAGGCGATCTGGGACGAGGCGCTGCGCACCGGCGTCGACGTGTGGGGCACCGCGACCGACGACGCACACCACTACGACGACGCAGAGTCCACCCGCGCGCGGGGCGAGATGGCGTTCGAGGGCGATCGTGGCTGGGTGATGGTCCGCGCCTCCCGCGACCGCGGATCCATCCGTGCGGCGCTCGAGCGCGGTGACTTCTATGCGACGAGCGGCGCTCTGCTCGACGACGTGCAGTGCAGCGACGCCGGGCTCCGCGTCGTGCCGAGCGACCCGGCCGCCCGCATCATCTGCGTGGCCGACGGCCGTCCCACGGCGCCGCTGCGCGGCCGGATCACGTGTCCGCGCGACGAGGCGGGTTATGTGCGCGCACGGATCTACGACAGCGCACAGCGCATCGCGTGGACGCAGCCGTGCCGGGGATGACGTTCGCGCAACGAGACCATCGCGCACGCGAACGAGCGGCATACTGGGGGTCGCGCCATGAGCGAGGTGGACAAGCGAGTCCAGTGCGAGCGGCACGGCGAGACCGCGGCGACCTTCGTCTGCGTGCATCTGGTCGGCGGCGTCGCGTGTGGTTTCCACGCGGCGACCGAGGAGCCCGCCGATCCATGGCCTGACGCGTGGTGCGACCTCTGCGACGCCGCGTTCCGGCGCGACGGCGAATGGAACGACGCGAACGAGCCGAAGATCCAGCTCTTGTGCACCGGCTGCTACGAGACGGTGCGCGCGCGCAACAGCTACATCCCTGCGCCGCTCGTCGCGGGGCAGCTGGAGGTGACGCCGAGCGACTACCGCGAGCTCGTCCGGCAGGCGTGCGATCGATGCCGCGTGCGTCAGGAAGCGGCGAAGAAGGCGTGGCCGAAGTTCGGCGCGAGCAAGCGGTGGGACTACGATGCCGATTCGCAGACGATCCGCTTCTCCGACGATCCCGGCGACGCGTGCATCGTGGCCGACGTCACGCTCGTGGGCTCGTTCTCGACCACGACGAACACGTGGCTGTGGGCGTGGGACAACGGCAACGCGTCGGAGGCGGAGCGCGCCGCGGTGGATCCGTTGCGCGTGTTCGGCGAGGTCCGCGGCATCGAACAGTTCCGCACCGGCCACTGGCCCGCGGAGGAGATCGACGGCTTCGAGGTCACCCAGCTCGCGGCCGACCTGCTCGGCGCGACGGCGATCTATCGCGCCCCGTTCGACCACCTGCGCGTGTTCATGCTGCTGAACGGCTTCCGCACGATGTACCCGGCGTGAGCGATCGGAGCCCGCGCTGCTCGCATTCCTGCGCGAGTGCTACGGCGGCTGATCAGAAGAGGTCGAGCAGCACGACGACCGCCGCGAGGGCGAGGAACCAGAGCGGCATGTACGGCGCGAGCACTCGGCGTCGAAACCGTCGCCACCCGGTGAGGTTCACGTCGGCCCAGCTGCCCGGAGCAGCCTGCGACTCGCTGCGTCGTCCGCGGAGGTGCGAGAGGTACGGCGGCAGCCCGAGCGCGAGGCCGGCGACGAGACCTCCGGCATGCCCGACGTTCGCGATCGGGCCGAGCAGACCGGTCGCGCACGCGACGAACCACACCATCATGAGACCGACGGTGAACGCATCGATCGCGTAGCCGCGCCGCTTGTCGAAGCGCGCGTACATCCAGATGAAGCCGAACAAGCCGTAGTTCACGCCCGACATGCCGCCGAAGGTGGGGCCGCTGAACCAGTACTGCCCCAAGCTCCCGACGAGCTCGCTCACGACGACGACGATCGCCATCACGACGATGCCGTGGCGGTGCTCGATCTGCCGCCCGAATCGATCGAGCCACAGGAGGTTGAACACGAGGTGCACCATGCCGAAGTGGATGAACATCGGCGTGACGAGCCGCCAGTACTCGCCGGCGCGCACGCGACCGAGGAACTCGCCGGACATCCACGGCTCGATCGAGAGGGTCTGCAGCGCGTTGGTGGTGGGATCGCCGAGCCGCGTCGCCCAGGCGGCGACGAGCATGAAGAGGATCATCGCGGTGGTGAGCGGCTGCAGCCCGATCGCGTCGGCGGTGCGCCACAGGTTGCGCCCGTGCACGAACCGCTGCGCCCATCCGGCGTCGTCGGCCTTCTGCTCCTCGCGGATGTCGCGTGCGCGTGCGCTCGCGGCCTCGTCGATCGTGCCGGCGCGGAACGATTGCAAGAGAGCACGCGCGCGCTCCATGTCGTCGTCGTCGCGGACCCACACCTCCCAGCGACCGCCCTCGCGCACGTCGGTCTCGATGCGCTGCACGAGCAACGCATCCGCGAGGCGCTGGGCCTCGCGTCGATCCGCACACTCGTCGAGCAGCCGCATGCTCGACCGCGACTCTACCTCAGCCGCCGGGGCAGCTCACGCGCAGGAGGCCGTCGTCGTCGGTGCAGCCGCCTTCTTCGAGGCAGAACTCCAGGTTGAACGCGTCGACGGACTGCCCCTCGAGGCAGTCGCAGCTGGGCTCGTCATCGCACGACGCCGGCAACGCCTCGCACCAGACGTCGGGCCCTTCGCCGGCGATGTCCGAGTGGAACGTGACCTCCATCTCGGTGGCGGAATCGCAGTCCGGGCCGTCGTCGGCGCAGGCGAGCACGAAGCCGACGCACAGGCCGGCGAGGGGGAAGAGGAAACGACGCGCATGCATGGGACCCCGTCAGTGTCCGCCGGGGCGGAAACGATCACGTGCGCATTCAGTCCCGAGCCGTCAGCGCCAGCCCCAGGTCTCCGCGGCTGATCGACAGCTGGCGCGCGTCGATCTCGACCTCGACGACGCCGTCGGCGAGCACTTCGCGGATGTGCTCGTCGACCATGGTGGCGCTCTCGTCGGGCGGACACGCGGGGTCGGTCGTCGTCACGCCGTCGATCGTGAGCGACGATCCTTCGTGCACGTAGGTGCCGGTGCCTTCGGAGCACGGTGTGACGAACGCGAGCGTCCCGTCCGCGGCGAGCTCGAGGGTGCCCATGTCGATGCCCGCGGCCCCGACCGAGTCGCCGTCGACGAGGCCGGTCACCTCCCACGTCGTGCCGACGAGCGGGAGGTCGGGCACCGCGACTTCCTCGTCGAGCAAGACGATCGTCGAGACGCCATCGCTCAACGTGAGCCGTGGCTCGTCGAGCTCGTAGGTCGGCTCCGCTTCGAGCAGCGCGAGCAACCATGCGTCCTGCTCGTGGAGCCCGTCCTCGCACCCGATCGCGGTCATGGCGAGCTCGCCGGCGACGAACCGTCCGTCGACCAGCTCGTACCTGCCGTCGATCGAGTTGCACCCCGCGTTCGCGGTGAACTCCGGCGTCGCACGAAAACGCATCCGCACGAGCGTACCGGGCACGAGCTCGTGCCCCTCGACCGACTCGGACTGGAACTCCCGCTCCCCGAACGAGCTCGGCTCGGGGTCACACCCCGCCGCGCCGAACGCCATCACTCCGACAATCCAAGCTCGCATGCACATGACGCTAGCACGCACGATCCGCCGACGCCCGCGACGGGCGACGCGCTTCCTACCGAAAAACCCGGCTCGAACCGTCCGACCCGAGGAATTCGGCACGGTTCACACCGGTCAGCTGCACGTCACGGGTCGAACCACTCCCACAGTGCCTCGAACGACTATGGCTGGTGCGTCTGCGAGTGCGACGCGGATTGCGGAGAGGGGAGGATCTGCGCTCCCGACTGAATGATCGTCGTACGTCGTTTCGGGTCGCGTGAAGGGTTCACGGGACTCGAAACGATGTACGACGATCAGTCGGTTCTGGGCGGGCGGAGGGTCCCCGGGCCCTACGCTTCTTCGTCTTCCAGCGCTGCCGCCGGGGCGGAGGCTGGGGGGGCGGAGGGGGCCGGCTTCGCCTGCGCATCCGCGCCGCGGTGCGCTCCAGCGGTCTTCGCCAGCACGCTCGCCTGGGCACGGTTCACGTTCTTGCCGTGGTCGATCTTCTTGTAGCGCTCGTCCACTTCGCGCATCAGGCCCGCCTCGCGGAGCACCACGTCGGGCTTGCTGGCCGCCTCGGCGTCGAGGCGCTTCTGCGCCGCCTCGATCTTCGCCATCAGCTCCGCCTGGTACTCCTTCACGCGCTCGGCCACCTTGAGCTTCTTGCCCTTGTCGCGCTTCAGGTCCTCCTGGTAGCGCTTCAAGAAGTAGCCGATCGTCTCCACGCGGATCTTGATCGAGCCCGTCGGCTTGTTCTCGTCGATGTCCTTGAACGAGAAGTACGGCGTGCCGGAAGTCTCCACGATCTCCTCGATCACCGAGTAGATCGGCGCATCGTGGCCACACTTGAAGCTCGACAGCTCCAGCGCGACCAGGTTCGGATGCCGCGCGGTGTACTTCGCCGCCCAGATCTTCTGGTTCGTGTTCTCCGAATAGCTGTTCTTCCACACGTCGTAGATGTCGAACGGCGTCTCGATGAAGCCGGCATCGATGTCCGCCTGGAACAGCGGCCGCACGATGTCGTCGTCGATCGGCAGCGAGTGGATCGTGAAGATCGGGTACCCGAGCTTCTGCAGCTCGTCGGGGATCTCGTGGTTCATGCCCGGATCGTTGTGATACGGCCGCGCCAGCAGCACGATGCCGATCTTGTCGTCTCGCTGCAGCTGCTCCAGCACCTCGCGACCCTGGCGGCGTAGATCCGCGTTGAAGCGCTCGAGCGCCGCATACCCGATGTCGACCGCCCGCGAGTTCTCCTCCTCGGACAGCCCGAGCACGTCGCCGAAGTAGCGCAACATCTCGCGCTTGCACAGCTTGGGCTCGCGCATGTGCATGAACGGCACGATGTGCGTGATGCCCTTCTCCACGAAGATGTCCTTCTCCTTGATGAAGGCCGCCTTCGTCGTGTCCGCCGAGCCGACCACCGTGGGACACGCGCGCGCGCCGACGTTGCCGGTGAGCCACGTGTCCATCGAGTCCACCTGCGGGAACACGATGAGGTCGAGCTTCTTCTTCTTGTGCTTCACCTCGAGCAGGTTGTGCATGTGGGCGATGCACACCTTGGACGGGAAGCACGGATCGATCGCGCCGCGCTTCGCGCCCTCCTTGTAGAGCTCCTCGGAGGTGAAGTCGGAGTAGACGATGTTGTTCGCCGGGATCCCCAGCGCCTCGAAGTACGCCGAGAAGAACGGATTCTGCGAGTACTGGTTCAGCACGCGCGGAATGCCGATGCGCAGCTTCTTGCGGTTGCGGATCTTCTCCGCCCGCTCGAGGATCGCGGCGCGCCGCTCGGCCACCGACTTCGAGATCGCCAGCTTGTCCTGGGTCTTCTCGACGAGCTCGGCCACCTTCGCGCTGAAGTTCAGCTTGGACAACAGCCCGTCGACGCGCTCCTGCACGCCCGCGAGCGCCGGCGGCAGATCGAGGTGCGTGGGCAGCCCGAGGCCCTTCTCCACCTCGTCGGGATCGTCGGCGACGATCGGCGGCTTCTGGGCCTTCCAGATGTCCTTCGCGGCCACCGCGGCGAGGTTCGGATAGTCCTTCTTCGCCTGATCGAGCCCGCTCTTGATCTTGCGCATCTTCTCGACGTCCTCGACCTCGCCCTTCTCACAGGTGGCGATGATGAGGCGCTTGGTGGCGATCTGCGTGTCTTCGGTGTGCTTCTTGAGCTGCACCAGCTGACCCATCGCCATGCGCTGCTCGGCTTCCTTGTTGCCGAGCTCGAGATCCACGTCGATGAACGTGCGCAGGCACTTGTTCTTGCAGAAGTAGCAGCGCGTGCTCTCGTCGCGCTTCTGCCGGTACGCGATGGTGGGCACCTTGTCGAGCCCGATCCACTCCGTCGTCTTCTGCAGCTCCTGGTGGAGCCGGCGCGCTTCCTTGGCCGCACCGATCGCACCCGACTCGCCGCAGTGCTTGTGCACGATGACGTCGGCCGACGCGCCCTTCTGCTTGAACTTCTCCTCGATGAAGTCCACCTGCGACTTCACGGCCGCCATGTTGTGCTGCGTGCCGCCCTGCAGCACGAAGCGCTTGCCGAGCTTCGCGAGGTTGGGGATCTGCGACACGTACAGCCAGATGTTCTTCGGCAGCACGTTCGCGAGGCCCGCCATGATCTCCTCGGGCGCCCAGCCCTGGCGCTGGAAGTCGACGATGTCGGACTGCATGAACACGGCGCAGCCGTAGCCGAACATCGGCATCGACTCGGCCTTGAACGCGACGTCGGCGTACTGCTTCACGTCGTAGCCGAACCCCACAGCCGTGCCCTGCAGGAAGTAGCCGTTGCCGGCCGAGCACTGCGTGTTCAGCTTGAAGTCCTTCACCTTGCCGTTCTTCAAGATGATGATCTTGATGTCCTGGCCGCCGACGTCGCACACCACGTCGACGTCGTCGTAGAAGTGAAGCGCGCTCTCGCAGTGCGCGACCGTCTCGACGATCGCCGCATCCGCCCGCAGCACGTCGCGCAGGATGTCCTTCGCGTAGCCGGTGGTGCCGATGCCGAGGATCTCGAGCTTCGCACCCGCGCCCTCGACCTGGCCCTGCAGATCCGCGAAGAGATCCTTCGTGTCCTCGATGGGGTTGCCCTTGGACAGCTGGTACACCTTCGCGAGCACCGTGCCCTCGGCGTCGAGCAGCACGGCCTTGCTCGACGTGGAGCCGCCGTCGATGCCCATGTACGCGCGCACCGTGGTGCCCGGCTGGAACGTCGCCGGCACGAACTTCTCGGGCTTGTAGCGCGCGAGGAATCCGTTCAGCTCGTCGTCGCTGTTCGACAGACCGCGCCCACCGGCTTTCTTCTTCTCTTCGGTGCGCCCGACCTCGATGTACCAGACGAGCCCCTCGGTGCCCTTGTAGCGCCCGACGTGATCGTCCTCGTCCTTGCCGAACTCCGCAGCGCCGATCGCCGCGTAGTACTGCGCGTTGTTCGGCACGATGATGAGCTCGGCCGGATCCTTGCCACCGGGGCCGTAGCCCTCGGGCAGCTCGACGTTGCGCTCGGCCCAGATCGGGGGAATGTTCGCGCGCCAGGCCTCGACCATGCCCTTGATGTACGTGTTGGGCCCGCCCAGCAGCATCACGTGCGGCATGAGCGTGTGACCGCGCGTGAGCACGGCGAGGTTCTGCTGGATGATGGACTCGAAGAGCGACGCCATCAGCTCGTCGGCCGGCACGCCCATCTTCTGCAGCGAGTTGATGTCCGTCTCGGCGAACACGCCGCACTTGCCGG
>CAYXVR010000004.1:168060-283820 GCA_964468635.1 uncultured Nannocystaceae bacterium | reverse complement strand
GGGTGAAACGATGGAATGGGTGGCCAAGGTCGGCTGGATGGGATGCGTGGCTGCGCTCGCGACGGCGTGCTCGCCCTCGACGGAGATGGTGGGACACGTCGGCGACACCGAGACCGGGACGGGCGGAACCGCGACCGGCTCGATGACGGATCCGTCGGCGACGGGCGCGGAGGACGGTGACGAGACCGGGGCCGACGACGGCGGTGACGACGAGGACCCGTGGGAGGAGGACGGTTCCGAGACCGCGGGCTCGGTCGACATCGTCGAGTGCCTGGACGACGACTTGCCCGCGTGCACGTGGGAAGGCACGGACTGCGTCTACCACTACGGCTGGAACTGCAAGCAGTGCATCGGCGACGTCTCGACGGAGATCTGCTACGAGTTCTCGACGGAGTGCGAGTATCCGTGGCTCGAATGCCCGGAGCTCCCGAGCCCATGCGCCGCCGTTCGGCCGCTCGGTGCCGGCGCGATCACGGCCTTCGAGGACGAGGACGCGCCCGTGTGCGTGCTGGAATCCCTGCGCGACGGCGTCGCGGGTGTGTACGTCATCGAGTGGGGCGAAGAGGTCACCGACGACACGTGGCCGTACGTCGAGGTGCTCGTCGGCAGCGACGGCGCTGCGACGATGCAGGTCGACCTTCGAGAGCTACCTTCTGTGGAATCGAACGGCGGCACGTTGGTGCGCTCGTTCGGACTCGGGCTGCAGCCCGCGTCGTACTTCGACGACTGTCTCGAATCGCCGACCCCCGAATCGCTCGCGCAGTGCATCCTCGGCTTCACGGAGATCGATGCCGAGAATCCGATTCCGGTCCTGTGGACCCCGCCGTTCACGACCGGTGAGTGCGTGAACGAAGTGTTCGAGTGCCCGCCGGCGTGACACGGCGTTCGTTCACGCGCAACCAGTTGCCGACAGGACGTCGGCAACCAGCGCGCTAGCGCCGTGAAGGAGGGGGGCCACAGACGGCTCCGCCGGCTGGGGGGAGGAGCGGCGACGCAGCGGCGACGCTCCTCCAGAGAGCTAGAACACGATCGCGTAGGTCGTGCCCTGCTGGGCGGACGAGAAGCGATCGAACTGCGCGCTCTTCAGTGCATCGGCGACGCAGTTGCCGATCGGGTCGCCGCCGTCGTGGGGCGAGAGCGGCTCCGCCGACAGCACCTCGCCGTCGCCGGAGATCGACAGCTTCACGCGCACGGTCGTGCCCGCTTCGGCGCCGCACGCCTTGGCCTTGCCCTTCACCTTCGCGACGCCCGCCTTGATCTGCGACTGCGTCAGCTTGTCGGCGAGCGTGGCATCGAGGTTCGTGCCCTTGCCGCCGCGACGCTTGCGGAGGATCTCCTCGCAGCCCGGCTTGCTCGGGTCGAGCAAGCACTCCGCGGAGAACTTGCCGTCGTCCTCTTCCTCTTCTTCGGTCGCGCCCTTCGCGTCGGCCTTCGAGCCCTTGTCGTCGGCGCCGCCCTTCTTGCCCTTGCGCTTCGTGACGGTGGCCTCGACCTCCTCGGCCGGTGCGGGCGTGGGCTCGGCGACGGGCTCGGGCGGCGGCGGCTCCTCGACGACCGGCGGCGGAGCGACCGGTGCGACCGCGACGGGCTCGGGCTTCGGCGGCTCGGGCGCGGGCTCGGGGGCCGGCGTGGCCTGACGGACCTCGGCCGTGACGACCTTGTCCTGCGCGCGCTGGTTCTGCTCGACCACGAGCCACGCGCCGACACCTCCGATCGCGAGCAGCGCGATCACGGCGATCATCCAGCCACCCTTGCCGCGCTCCTCCTTCTTCGGCGGCGCGGACGAGGCGACCGGAACGACCGGCACGCGCGCAGCGCTCGTCGACGCGGACGGCGGCACGCGCATGGCGGGCGACGACGTCGCGGCCTTCGGCGCGACCGACGACGCGGCGGCGCTCACCGGGATGGCGGCGGCCGAAGCCGACGCCTTCGGGGGCGGCGGTGGCGGCGGCTTGGACGTCTCCTTCGCCGCGACCGGGATCTTCGGATCGCTCTTCGGCGCGTTCGCGGCCTTCACCGGCGGTGGTGGCTCCACGCTCGCATCATCGACCAGAGCTGCGGCTGCGCTCCCACCATAGCCCGCAGCGATGTTGTGCAAGTCGTCGTCGTCGTCCTCGTCGTCGGAGCGGGCTTCGGCGCCCTTCTCGTCGTCGATCCCGAGCGATGCGGCGATCTCGAGGATGTCGTCCAGACCCGAGCTCTCGGAAGAGCCCCGACCCGTGCCGTCATCGTCCTTGTTCGCAACCGTTCCCATCGGAAGTCATCCTTCGCGGTGTGGGGTTCGTCGAAACCGTAGCGTGGAGCCCCAGCAACTCCGCGCCCATCGCAGCGGCCCATGTTAGCGCGGATCCTCCGGCAGTGCCGCCGGCCGGTGCGCCCTGGGCGTGAGCTTGACCTACCTGCCCCACGGTCGCTCCGCGACCCGAGTTTGGTTTGACGCGAAACGCGTCCCGATCTCCCCCGAGGGCATGCATGGCTGAAAGGGGCGAGCCCTTCGTTCCTTGTCCCACGTCGCTCCGTCCCTCGGGTTCGGGGAGGACCACACCGAAACACGTGCTCGAGCGCACGTGCGGCGGCCAACCTTTAGTCGCCGCCCTGCGGTGCGCTCGCGCCGGGGTCCGGCTTCGGGACGTCGGCCGGCGGCGGTGACGGGCGCTGCGGTGCCTCCTCGCCCGCCGCGCCGCCCTCCGCTGGGGCCTGCGATTCCTGCCGCTTCGCGTCGCGCTTGCGCTTCGCCTCCAGCCGCTCGCGCTGCTGCTGGGCGAGCTCCTGCGGCGTCCGCTTCATCATCTTCGAGACCTGGTCGCCGATCATGCCGAGCAGCATCGACGCGCGGTCGGTCTCGAAGCGCGCCCAGAACTCGAGCGCGTTCTGCTTCCGACGCACCTCGATGGCGTCGTAGACCATCCACTTGATGGGCTTCAGCTTGAAGTTGCCGTCCAGGATCTGCGGCAGCTTCTCCTTGTACCACCCCTCGGCGACCTTGGTCTCGACGAGCTCGGGCCAGTCCATGCGGATGAGCAGCTCGGGCTCCTCGGTGGCCTCGACGGAGAGCTCGATGCGATCGGGCAGCTGGAACGGCAGCCCCTTCGCGCGCTTGGTCGCCGCGCGCAGGTCCTTCATGACGACCTGCATGCCGGACGTGGGCTGGCGCGACGCGAACCTGCGCAGCTTCGCCAGGTTCGCCACGTAACTCCCCGAGGTCGTGGCCGACGTGGGTTCGGCGTCGGCCTCGTCGCTCTCCTTCTCGCCGAGCACGTGGGGGAGGAACTCCTCGCGCACGTACACGGCGACCTTGTCCTCCATGAGCACGAACCAGCGCGGGTCGACGTCCTCCAGGCCGTCCTTCGGCGTCGGGTTGCCGCGGAGGATGCCTTTCTCCTCCGTCCACTCGATGGTCTCGCCGGCGTTGTCGACCGCGCGCTCGATCGCGGCCTTCATCTTCTCGCGCGACATCGTGTAGTCGACGGCGAGGAACGTCTGCGTCCAGTCGCGGATGTCGGAGCTGGCGATGACGAGGTGATCGAAGTCCTTCAGCGCATCGAGCCCGCCGCCTGCGATGAGGTACTGATAGTCCGGCAGCGGCGACATCACGGCGAGCGCCTTGTCGCCGTAGCTCAGCTCCCGGATCTTCTTGGGGACGAGCAGCATGTAGAACGTGCTGTTCGTCGGGCCCAGCTGGTCCACCTTCGTCGTGCGCTTGCCCAGGTCGCGCTTGTTGGCCTCTGCCTCGGCCTTCTTCTTCTCTTCCTCTTCCTTCTTCTTCTTCTCTTCCTCGGCCTTCTTCGCCGGATCCTCGGCCGGTTCCTTCGGCGGCTCGGCGTTCGGCGTGGGCGGAGGCGGGACGACCGGCTGCACCTCGGGGGGCGGCGGCGCCTGGGCCTGGATCTGGTCGGGGTCGAGCAGCTCGACGTCGGTGAACTCGATCTCGATGTCGATGTCGAGCTCGGGCGCGTACACGAGCACGCCCCAGAACAGCAAGGCGCCGTGGAGCGCCAGCGATCCGGACAGGGCCAACCCGATGCGCGCGCCGGGCTTCACGTTCGCGAACAGCCTAGCATTCCGTCCGCGCGCGTCGAAGCACCCTCAGGAGCCCCAGCGTTCCACGATCTTCGCCACTTTGGCACGGAAGGCGGCCTCGTGATGGCGCCCGAATTCCTTCCAGGTGGCGAACGTCGTCGGGTCGGTGACGCGGTCGACGAAGAGCTTGCCGTCGAGGTGGTCGACCTCGTGCTGGAAGGTGCCGGCCGTGATGCCGCGGACCTCCTCGTCGATCGCGTTGCCGTGGCGATCCCACGCCTGCACGCGCAGCTCGGCGAAACGCGACACGACGCCGCGCAGATCCGGTACCGACAAGCAGCCCTCGTAGTTGTCGAAGCGCTCCTCCGACAGCGGCGTGAGCACCGGGTTCACGAGGATCGTGAGCGGCACCTTGGGCTTGTACGGATAGCGCGGGTTGTCGCCGACCTCGATCGCGACGACGCGGATCGGTCGGTAGACCTGGATCGCGGCGAGGCCGGCACCCTGGGCGTCGCGCATCGTCTCGACGAGGTCGTCGACGAACTGTTGGAACTCCGGCGAGCCGACCTCTTCGCGGCTCACCTCGCGGGCGCGCTCGCGCAGCACCGGCGTACCGATCTGGGCGATTTTCAAGATCGTCATGTCAGGCCTGGCGGACGATCTTCGCCTTGAGTGCGGCCTTGCCGTCCTTCACGTAGACGGTGAACTGCACGTCGCGCACGTCCGAGTGCTTGTCGAGGATGTCCTGCGTGTTCTTCTGCAGCTTCTTCACGAATTTGTCGAACGTGAAGCCGGCCGTCGGCTCGCCGCACGCGATCTTCACCTGCAGGAACTCCTCGAAGATCTCGCGATAGTAGGCCGCCTTCGGTTCGTCGCCGTCCGTGCTCGGCGGCGCGGGTGACGACGACGGCGGCGCAGCCGGCGGTTGCATCGCGATCGGCGTGCGTGGGCGTGCGCTGGGCTGCCCGAGATCGGGGAGTGGGGCGGGTGGTGCGAACGTCGGCGGCCTCGCGGCCGGGGGCGGCACGGCCGGCGTGCGGATCGGCGTGTGGGCCGGTCCGGCTGGACGCGCCGCCGGGGGCACCGCGGGTGCGCCGAACGGCGGCGCCGCAGGACGTGCGACCTCGGGCGTCGGCGGAGGTGCGGGCAGCGGGCCCGGGGCCGGCGTCTGACCGCGCGGCGGCATCGACACGCGATCGCGGGCGGGCGAGCGGCGTCCGGTCGACGCTTGCTCGGCGTCAGCGGCATCGTTGGCGGCACGCGACGGTGCGGTGCCGCCACTGCGCACGTTGTCCGCGTCGTGGCCCGACTCCTCGAGCTTGCGATGCGATCGCGTGAGCCTGCGACCGCGCACCGTCTTCGGACGCCGCTGGCCGGCGGTCTCGCTGTCCTCGCTCATCTCTTCGTCGATCTCGAGCTCGGCGAGGTACGCCTGGCGAAGCGCCTCGTGCGACGCGTTCGCGGCGCGGGCGACCTCGCCGGTCGGACCGCCGTAGCGATCGTGGAAGATCTGGTGCTGCGCTCCGCGTGCGACCCCGACGAACTCTTCGGCGAGCCGCCGCATCGGGCCGAGTGCCTCGACCTGCGGGAGGTAGATCGACAGCGCGGCACACACCGCGAGCAATCCGATGATGAGCACCCAGTTGACGCTGCCGGTGTTCTTGCGCATCGCGTCGGACAGCGACTCCGACAGATCGCGCTGACCCGCCGCCGCCGTCTGGCGCGACAGCACGACGAGCATCGCCGCGCTCTTGCCCCGACCCGCGGGGCCCGGCACGCGGCCGAGCGAGCCGATGCGCGCGTCGAGACCCTCGCCGACGGTGAACACCTTGCTCGCGCCGTCGTCCGGAGCGTCGTCGCGATGATCGTTCGCGAACTTCTCGATCTCGGCGGACACCGGCTGGTCGCCGATGATCTCGCCGAGCAGCTTGCCGTTGCGCACCATGCCCGCCGGGTTGTCGGTGCCGAGCACACGACGAAGCAGCGAGCCGGCGCCGATCTGCAGCGGCTCGAATGCGACGAGCCGACGTCCGCGCTCGTCGACCGGCTCGATGCCGACGATCTGCAGCTGCCCACCGAGCGCGAGCGAGAACAGCCCGGACTGATCGGTCGGCAGCTCCTGGTACGTCGAGCTGCCCACCAGCTCCGACAACAGCGGCTCGCCGATGCCGCTCACCGCGATGATGGCTCCGCTCGTGTCGATGAGCGCGACCGTCATGTCGGAGCGGTTGCGGACGCGCATGTCCTCCGCCGCCTCGGTGAACACCTGGGCGAGCGGCAGCTTCTCCGCCGACAGCTTCGCCTCCTGCTCGGGCGTGCGAGCGAGCGCTTCCTGGAGCTCCTTGTGGACGCGCACCGCGGCGACCTGGCGCACGGGGGAAGCTTCGATCTGGGCCTCGAGCGCCGCGATGCCGGCCTCGGTCACCGCGCGCAGGGCCGTGCGGTTCTCCTCGGTGAAGTCCTCGCTGCTGCCGCGCGCGAGCAGGAACATCCCGGCGAGGCAGAAGGTGGCCAAGGCGGCCAAGAGGACGCCCCAGATGCGCGTGAGCAACACGGTCGATCGAGAGTGTAGGCCCGTGGGACCGCGCGGAGCAATTCGCCGTGCGGGATCGTGCAACGGTCGGGGGTCCGTGGTCGACAGGGCATGACGTGCACTCGACCTCGTTCTGGCTCGGGACCCTCGTGGCCCTCGGCGGCGCGTTCGCCTGGACCCGTGGATCCTCGGTCGGGGCGCCCACGATCGCGGTCGCGATCGCGGTGCTCGTGGGCATCGCTGCCGTCTCCGCCGCATGGGCACTCGTGCGCGAGCGGCCCCGCGCGGACGTACGGGCGCGTGGACGCGCGTTCCGAGCCCTGTTCGTCGCCGCGCTCGCGCTCGCGGCTGCGCGTGGCGGCGGCGAAGCGCTGCGCTTGCGTGACGTCGAGATCGCGGCGAGCCGAGCGAACGGAGGTGGTTTGGAAGGAATGCGGCGGTTCGAGGTGGTGGGTGCGAGCTGGCCCGGCACCCGATGCCACGTGCTCGCGCGCGAGCAGGGCGAGGGGGCCACGCGCGTGTGGCTCTCCGCGCCGCCGGAAGCGTGTCCACTCGCACATGGCAGCGAGATCTCCGTGCCCCTGCGCGCGCTGCACGTGCGGGCAGGACCGCGCTGGCCCGCGGACGACGACGCGCGTGGGGCCGCGTGGGGCCGCGGCGCCGACGTGGCCGTCGAGGTCGACGTGTTGTGGACGAGCACGCCGCCGAGCTCCGACTTCTTCGCGTGGATCGCCGCGCTGCGGCAGTCCGAGTGGACGCGCACGCGCGGCGACGAGGCCGGCGCGTTCGTGGCGTCGAGCTTGTTCGGACTGCGCGTCGCGATGTCGCCCGAGCAGCGCGATCGACTCGCGGCTGCCGGGCTCGGTCACCTCGTCGCGGTGAGCGGGATGCAGGTCAGCCTCGTCGCGTTCGCGATCGTGCGCGTGCTGGCGCGCGTGCTCGCGGGACTCGGCATGTCGCCGGCGTGGTCGTCGGGCGTGGCCGCGGTGCCGGTGGTCGCGTACGTCGTGTTGTGCGGTGCGGAGGCGCCGGCGGTGCGCTCCGCGATCATGGTGGCCGCGGTGGGGATCGCGAGCGCCGTGGGGCGACCGACGCACGGGTTGTGCACGCTCGCGTGGACGGCGGTCGTGATGCTCTTCGTACGGCCCGCGTGGGCGACCGATGCCGGCTTCCTGCTGTCGGTCGTCGCGATGGCGGCGCTCGTGAGCGCGCCGGCCGACGCGGGGCTCGTGCTGCAGAGCTGGCGCGTCGCGTGGGCGGTCGCGCCGGTGGTGTGCGTGCAATTCGGGCAGACCGGCGCGTGGGCGATCGTCACGAACCTGATCGCGGTGCCGGTGTTCACCGTGTGGATCGTGCCGCTGGGGATCGTCGGCGCGCTCACCGGGTTGCACGAGCCCGCACGCTGGGGGGCGGAGCTCGTGCTCGACGTCGCGGCGGTCGCTGCCGCGTTGCCGCGCGTGTCGATCGGCTGGGCAGCGCTCGTGGGCGTGGTCGCGATCGCCTTGCGTTGCGCACCCGCCGTGCGACGACGCGAGGTATGGATGCGCTGGTTGCCGTCGGTGCTCGCATCGGTCGGTGTGATCGCCGCGTGGGCCGTGTCGACGCGCGACGAGCAGGTAGGGCCGGGCTTCGACTGGTACGCGTACGGTGGCAAGCGTCATCACGCGGTCGTGATCGCCGAGCCTGCCGTGCCGTCCGTTGCGTGCGTGCGCGATCCGGTGGGACCCGCGACGCAGTGGAGCGCGCTCGTGCGCGGGCTCGGCTTCACAGCGGTCGGTGCGGTCGAGCCGGGCGGACCGCACGTGGACGACGTGGTGCACAGACTCGAGCTCGACGATGCGTGGCGCGGCGGTGCGGCGTGTCGCTTCCCTGCGGCGGGTGCGGTGCGCGCGGCGATGGTGGCGTGCGTGCGCCGGCATCGGCCGCCGGTGCTGGCCGCGGTGCGGAGCCATCGCGCGTGGTGCTTCGTCGACGGGGCCTGGCGCGGGCCCGTGGGGTACGATGAGCCATGACGCGCGAGGTCGTGCCGCTGCTCGTCGAGACGACCGGCCCCCATGCGGGGCGCGTGCACGCGCTCGTCCACGGCGAGAACGTGATCGGCCGTGGCACGGAGGCGACGCTGCAGCTCGATCATCCCGACGTGTCGCGGCGGCACGCGCAGCTCTACGTCGGAGCGAACGCGGTGATCGTGCGTGACCTCGGCAGCAAGAATGGACTGCTCGTCGCCGGCAAGCGCTTGGTCGACGCGCAGGTGCTCGGGCACGGCGAGACGATCACGTTCGGCGAGCTCACGCTGCGGCTGAACCACCCCGCTGCGCAGGTGAGCGATGCGCTCGCGCGGGCGGGCGAGACCACGGTCACCACGACGCGGGCGACCGACGAGCGTGCGGCGCCGGGGATGGGGCTGCTCCTGCCGATCGGTGGCGTCCTGCTGTTCGGTGGCCTGGTCGCAGCGATGCTCTTGCTGTAGATCGGGAGGGCCATGGCCGACACGCCGCCGCTCCACCGCGTGCCCAAGATGGATCGCGTGCTCGCGGCGCCGGCGCTGGCGGACGTGCCGTGGCGTCGCGATCTCGTGCGCGACGCGGCCACGCGCGAGCTCGACGAGCTGCGAACGCGCGTGCGGGCCGGGGATCCGGAGGTGCCGACGGTCGAGGCGCTCGCCGAGCGCGTGCGCGCGCGGCTGGAGAGCCTGCTCGCGGTGCACCCGAAGCGGGTCATCAACGCGACCGGGGTGCTCTTGCACACGAACCTCGGGCGCGCGCCGCTCGGCGACACGGCGCGTGCGGCAGCGCTGGCGGCCGCTGGGTACTGCGATCTCGAGCTCGAGCTCGACAGCGGGCGTCGCGGCTCGCGGTTCGCGGCGATCCGGCCCTTGTTGCGCACGGTGCTCGGGGCCGAGGACGCGCACGTCGTGAACAACAACGCGGCGGCGCTGTTGCTCGCGTGCACGGTGCTCGGCGAGCCCGGCGGCGTCGCGCTGTCGCATGGACAGATGGTCGAGATCGGCGACGGGTTCCGCGTCGCGACGATGGCGGCGGCGGGCGGGTGTCGGATCGTCGCGGTGGGCAGCACGAATCGCACGCACGTCGCCGACTACGAGCAGGCGCTCGCGGGTGAGCGGCCCGTGTCGGCGATCCTGTGGGTGCACCTCAGCAACTTCGTCCAGTCCGGCTTCGTTACGGACGTGCCGCTCACCGAGCTCGCACGGATCGCGCGAGCGCGCGGCGTGCCGCTCGTGGCGGATCTCGGCAGTGGATCGCTCGGGGCGAACCTGCCTGCGCGCGAGCCGACGGTGCAGCAGTACCTCGCGGACGGTGCGGATCTCGTGCTCGCGAGCGGCGACAAGCTGCTCGGGGGGCCGCAGGCGGGGATCATCGCGGGGCGCGGCGATCTCGTGCAGCGGTTGCGCAGCCATCCCATGGCGCGGGCGTTGCGACCCGACAAGCTCGGCATCGCGGCGTTGCACGCGACGCTCGTGGAGCACGCGCGCGAGGGCGTGCCGGGGCTGCCGCTGCATCGCATGGTGGCGGCGTCGGTGGACGAGCTGCGCGTGCGCGCGGATGCGATCGCGGCGCGGTTGGGGCAGGCGGTCGTCGAGTGCGATGCGACGATCGGTGGGGGGAGTCTCCCGGGCGATCGGATGACGAGCGTGGCGGTGCGCGTGACGACGCCGAACGCGACAGCGCTCGCGAAGCGGCTGCGCACGGGCGTGCCGCCGGTGGTGGGACGCATCGAGGACGACGCGCTCTTGTTGGATCTGCGCACGGTGGATCCGGTGGACGACGAGGCGGTGAGCGACGCGGTCGCGATCGCGCTCGCAGGGGAGACGAAGCGATGACGATGGTGAAACGAGCCGTGCTCGCGTGCGTGTTGTCGTCGGCGTGCCGCGACGATGTGTCCGCTCCGGTGGCGCGCATCCGGGTGTTCGTCGATCGTCACGGGCCGCACATGCGTGCGATCGCGACGGAGATGGCGCCGAAGTGCCCCGCGGCGCTCGCGAGCGCGGGCGAGAGCGGCGTGGCGGTGCCCACCGACGCGGCGGTGAGCGAGCCGCCGACGTCGATCCCGTTCGGCTCGCTGATCAAGGAGCCGAACGTCTTGCAGGTGGCGGTGACGTGCTCGAAGGACGGCAAGGGCGGGCCGATCGTCGCGAGCCTGCGCGATCCGTTCTCCGAGGGCGGTGCGGTGCTGCCTCCGACGGGCTGTGCGGAGTACGAGCTGCCGGGGCGCGGCGACAACGACGTGATGAAGGCCTGCGTCGACGAGAACCGGCCGACGCACGCGAGCATCGTGCTGCGCCGGCCGTTCGACGGCGGCATCATCGAGGTCTTCACGAGCTTCAAGCTGACGCGCAAGTGAAGCGCGTCGGTGCGTTCGGCCGCCGTCGAGCGCTGACGAGGCTCGAACGCACCGATCCGTTGCGCTCGACGGTCGTCAGCGCGCTGACGGAACGCGAACGCACCGCTTTGGGGCGTTGGGCCGCCGTCAGCCGCTGACGAAGCTCGAATGCACACTCAGCGGAGGACGGCGAGGCGGACGATTTCGGCGCGGTTGGAGGCGCCGAGGCGGTCGCGGATCTCGACGAGGTGGTTGCGGACCGTGTTTGCGGAGATCGAGAGGGCGAGGGCGATGTCGGCGTCCGTGTTGCCGAGGGCGACGAGCAGGACGAGCTCGCGTTGGCGCGCCGTGAGGCGTTGGTCGACGCACTGCAGCTCGGCGGCCATGCCGCGGAGCGATTGATCGCTCGCGAGCTGGCGCAGGGCGTCGCAGACGGAGAGGGTGGGGGCGAGCGATCGCATGAACGATTGCTCGCGCTCCGTGAAATCGGTGGTGCGGCGGCACTGCACGATCGCCGAGACGATGCGGCCCTCGACGACGAGGTGGGTGATCATCGCGTCGCGCGCGTGGAGGATCGGCTCGAGGCGCTCGTTCCAAGCGCGGCGTGCTGCGCTCTTCGGGGGGAGCGTACCCGCGACCGTCGCGACGCCGCCGTTGCGGATCGCCGCTTCGCGGAGGCTGCCCAGCGCGACCGCGAGCTCGTCCCAGCCGGCGCGGCTGCGATCGAGCGCGCCGGGATCGATGCCGACGAGCGCCGCGCGCGACAGCGGCACGCGCGGCGACAGCTCGTGGAAGAGTGCGGCGTCGTGCGGCACCCGCTCGTGCACGATCGCCAGCGTGGCGCGGCGGAACTCGGCGATCCAGCCGCCCTTCGTCGCGAGCTCGCAGATCCGGCGGGCGACGTCGTCGACGGTCTCCTCGGCCACGGCTGGTAGGAACCTACCATGGGCGCCCGACGGGGCCCGGCGCATCGTGGGCGTCGAGGTGATCGCCATGGACATGTCTCCCGTTGCGCTCGCGCCGGCGTTGCCGGCGTGGGTCGATCGCACGATGTACCCGTTTCGCACCGCGACGTTTCGCACCGCCGCCGGCGCGATGCGCTACGTCGACGAGGGCACCGGTGCGCCGGTGTTGTTCGTGCACGGCACGCCGTCGTGGTCCTTCGAGTGGCGGCACGCGATCGCGGGGCTCGCGGGGCGATGCCGACGGATCGCGCCCGATCACCTCGGCTTCGGGCTGTCCGACAAGCCGTTGCATGCGCCGCTCAAACCCGAGGATCACGCGCGGCGGCTCGCCGAGCTCGTGCGCCACCTCGATCTGCGCGACATCACGCTCGTCGTGCACGACTTCGGCGGGCCGATCGGGCTCGCGTTGCTCGACCTCGAGCCGGTTCGCATCGCGCGCGTGCTGATCGTGAACACCTGGGCGTGGCCGCACGGCGACGAGCCGCGGATCCGTCGGCTGTCGGGCTTCGTCCGCTCGTGGCTCGGGCGCTGGATGTACACGCGTCTCAACGCGTCACCGCGATGGCTCGTGCCCGCGAGCTTCGCCGATCGCCGCAAGCTGACGACGTCGATCCACGCGCAGTACCTCGCGCCGTTCCCCGACGCGTCGACGCGCATGGGCCCGTGGGTGCTCGGCTGCGAGCTCGCGGGCTCCGATCCTTTCTATGCACGCGTGTGGTCGGCGTGCTCGCGGCTCGCGGAGCTGCCGCTGTCGATCGTGTGGGGCATGGCCGATCCGGCCTTCGGCGCGCCGTACCTCGCCCGCTGGCGCGAGGCGTTCCCCCACGCGCGCGTCACGACGCTCGACGGCGCCGGCCACTTCCCGCAGGAGGAAGCGCCCGACGCCGTGCTCGAGGCCCTCCTTCACAGCGGCTTCGACAAGTAGATCGCCCGCTCGCTCTCCATCGGCGTCGCCTCGTACAGCGTCTCGTCCGCGCCGCACAGCGCGTAGCCGAGCCGCGCGTACGCGGCGACGCCGGGCACGTTCACCGTACTCGTTTCGAGCCACACGCGCCGCGCTCCCAGCTCGCGACCGTACGACTCGACGCGCTCGAGCAACGCGCGCGCGATGCCTTCGCCCCGCCGCGCGCGCGTGACGTACAGGTGCCACAGCACGAGCCGGCGATGCCACGCCTCGTACTCGACGCCCGCGAACCCCACGATGCCCCCGCCGTCCTCCGCGACCCATCCGCGATCCCAGCTCGCCCAGAACGCGAACGCATCCGCGATCGGATAGCGCTTCACGAGCGGCTCCGCGAGCGCCCGCTCGACGAGCTCGAGGCTGCGCGGTCCGACGACGAGCTCGAACACCGCCGGCGTCTCGAACGCCGTGTCGATCGCCTCGACCCCGGCTCGATCGCGCTCCGGGTGCATGTCGCGGATCCGCATGCGGTCGCATCTTCGCGCGAAACGAGCCCCGCTTTCGAGCATTCGTCCCATCGCGCTCGTGATCGTCCGCGCTTCGCGGCACACTGACAGGTGGTGAATCGGCGTGCGCTCGGATTGGCGCTCGGGGTGTTCGGTGGCGCACCGGGCTGTGGCGACTGCGAGGAGCGGTGGCCCGAGCCGCTCGCGCGCGAGGTCGACGAGAGCGAGCCGCCGCGGATCCGCGAGGGACGATTCGTCGACGAGGACACCGTCGAGCTCGTCTTCACCGAGGCGCTCGGTCCGGTCGACGAGGTCGACCCGCGCAAGTTCCGGCTGAGCACCGCGAAGGGCGAGACGGACAGCTACCTCGAGAGCGGTCGCCGCGTCTGCTACCAGTTCACGTACTACTACGATCTGTCGGACGGCATCGACGATCCGGCGGGCTGCGTGGCGAGCCTCGAGTCGTGCCCGCAGCCGACGACCGTGCACGCGCTCGAGCTCTATCCCGGCGACTCCACGCGCTTGCACCTCGAGATCCACCCCCCGCTCGCCGACTTCGTGTGCCGCGAGAGCGAGTACGTCGGCGAGCGCGGCGGCATCTTCGTGCACTTCGCCGCCGCCGAGTCGCCGACGATCCAGGACACGAGCGGCCAACGCCTCGAGGACATCGCCCCGCACTGGGTGATCTCCGGCGATCGCTACGCGACCCGCGAGGGCATCTTCCCCGTCACGGAAGACTGGCTGCCGATTCCGTGCCGCGCCGGGTGACGCTCACGATCTCCGCCACCTTCGAGGCGTCGAGTCCGAGTCTGCCGCCGCGGGATCGCGGCGCGTTCGTGACACGGTGAAGCCCACCGACGCGCCACCGCTTGCGCGGTTCTCCGCCCATGCGTCGCCGCCGTGTGCTCGCGCGATGCGTTGCACGAGCGCGAGGCCGAGGCCCAGCGCAGCTTGGCCCGGGCGCGAGCCGCCCTTGCCGCGGACGAAGGGTTCGAACGCGACGTCGATCTCCAGCTCGTCGAAGCCCGCGCCGTCGTCGTCCACCACGAAGAGGATCTCGTCCTCGCTCGCGCGCACGCGCAGCTTCGCCGCACCGCCGCCGTGGGCGCTCGCGTTCTCCAGCAGGTTCGCGAGCGCGCGCGACAAGAGCGTCGGATCGCCCACGAGCGACAGGCCGTGCACGTCGTCGATGTCCAGCACCTCGCGCGACAAGCCGACCTGCGTCACCGCGCGCGCCGCCAGCTCGCCGGCGTCGAGATCCGTGAACGACTCCGCCGAGAACTCCAGCCGCGCATCCGCGAGCAGCTTGCCCACCAGCGCGTCGATGTCGAACAGCTCGCGCTCGAGCTCCGCGATCGTCGCCGGATCCGCCCCGCGATCGCGCAACAGCTCGATCAGCACACGCAGGTGTCCGAGCGGCGTGCGGATCTCGTGCGACACCGCCGCGAGCAGCTCGCGGCCCTCGCCGATCTGCCGCGACACCGTGGCCGCCATGTCGTCGAGCGCCGCCGCGAGCGTCGCGATCTCGCCGCGCCGCCACTTGCCCTCGCCCACGCGCGCGTCGAGATCGCCACCGGCGAGTCGATGCGCGAACTGGGCGAGCCGCTCGAGCGGATCGGTGAGCTTGCGCGCGAGGATGCCCGCGGCCCACCACAGCGTCGCGAGCGCGACGACCAGCGTGGCGATCATCGGGAACACCGACGGCGGTCGATGGGCCCAGCACGCCCGTACGCGCCCGACCCGAGCACCGCCGTCGTCGACGATGTCGGTGCCGATCCAGTGCGCGCCCGCGCAGGCCGGCCCATGGGCGCCGAGCGATCCACCGTGGGGATCGTACAGCTCGATGCGCACGTCGAGATCGCGAGCGGCCCGCTCCGCGAGCTCCTCCCGCGCGACGGGATCGTCCCACACCCGCGCGAACTCTCCCGACACGAAGCGCTCGATCCGACTGACGTTGTACGACCAGGATCGCGACTCGGGCGCGAGCAGGCGATGCGTGATGCCGACCGCGATACCGGTGCAGAGGATTGTCGCGCCGAACCACACGAGCAGCGCCTTTCGCATCCGCCCGCTGCGACGACGCCGCCCCATCACGCACTCCCTTCGCGCGTGAGCATGTAGCCCACGCCCCGCACCGTTTCTATCCGTGGCACCGCGTCGGGCCCGTCGCCGAGCTGCCGGCGCAGCCGCGAGATGTGCACGTCGATCGTGCGCTCGCCGACCGTCACGTCGCCGCGCCCGGCCTCGGCCAACAGCGCACTGCGCGGCACGACGCGCCCGGAGCGACGCATGAGCGCGACGAGGATGTCGAACTCGATCGCGGTGAGATCGACGCGGCGCCCGTCCTTCTCGCACCGGCGCGCCGACACGTCGACGACGAGCCCGCCCGCCGACAGCCGCTCCGACAACAGCCCCGGCTGACCGCGCCGCGCGACCGCCCGGATCCGTGCGAGCAGCTCGCGCGGCCCGAACGGCTTCGCCACGTAGTCGTCGGCGCCGAGCTCGAGCCCCACGACGCGATCGGTCTCGTCGCCCTTCGCGGTGAGCATCACGACGGGGATCGCATCGCGCTCGCGGATGCGACGCAGCACCGCGAGCCCGTCGAGCTTCGGCATCATCACGTCGAGCAACACGACGTCGAAGCCGCCACCGTCGAGCGCTTGCAGCCCCCGCACGCCGTCGACGGCGTGCGAGAGCGCGACGTCGTTGTCCGCCATGTACCGCTCGAGGAGCTCGTACAGGCGCGCGTCGTCGTCGATGAGAAGGACGCGGAGCCCCATCCGGAGCTCCGATCCTATCAGGTTGCTCGCCCTGCGCTCACTGGCGCTCGACGTCACCATCGCGAGGCCTCGGCGCGTCGGGTCGTTCACCCCGGCCGCGACCATGACAGGGTCCGCGATCGTGGTGCGCGCCGTCGTGCCAACGGTGGTGCATGCGGGCGAACCCCGACCCGAACCCGAGCACCGTGCCGGTCGCGAGCGATCCGATGAGCAGCGGACGGCGGATGCGGTACCACAGCCGTCTCACATCGCACCTCCACGGTACGGGCCGCCCCAGAACGAGCGCGGCGAGTCGAGCCATTCTGCGAGCAGTTTGCGCTGCCGCTCGTCGAGCGCGTCGTGCAGCTTCGCGATCGCGCCGACCATGTTCTTGCGCAGCTTCTCCAGTGCGCCCTCGCGGCGCGCGAACGCCTCGCCGAGCACCGTTTCGTCGACGTTGTCCGACCGCAGCGTGCACGCCAGGTCGTGCCGGCTGCGCCGCATCTCCGCGCGCACGTCGTCGGCGCTCGAGCGCATCTCGTCGACGATCGAACGGATCACTTTCTCCTGCCCAGGCGTCGCGTCGAGCCGGGAGTACAAGCCGCGCAGCCAGAAGCCCTCGCCGCGGTCGCGCCAACCGCCGCCCCAGCGCCCGCCTTCGTGACCATGATGATGATGTCCCCAGCCGCCGCGGTGGTAGCAACGACGCCCGCGAAGGACGTGGACGAGGCCGGCCAGACAGGCCGCGCCGATGATGAAACCGAACATGTTTTCGATCGACCTCCGCTCCCCAAGTTGAGCCCAGGTCCGTGAAGGGTCAGGACGCGGCCGCATGAAGAAATGTGAAGCGCACCGGCGTCCCTGCGCGCGGGTTACCCGCCCGTTACAGCCGCGGCCGGGGCTCGCGCGTAGGTTTCCACCATGGACGAACCCATCCTTCCCGGCGGCCGAAGACGCCCCCCGCCGATGCGCGCGATCGAGACCGTGCTGCTCGCCAGCACCGCGTGCCTGCTGGCGGCAGTCGCGTGGCCGATCGCCGTCGGCCGGACGCCGAACGACACGACCTCTCACAACTCCGACCCGGCCATCGCGCCGATCCAGATGCCGTCACCCGCCGAGGGACCGACGATCCAGATCGCGATCCTGCTCGACACGAGCAGCAGCATGGACGGCCTCATCGATCAGGCGCGCAGTCGGCTGTGGTCGGTCGTGAACTCGCTCGACAGCGCGACGTTCCACGGCGCCGCGCCGCGCTTCGAGGTCGCGCTCTACGAGTACGGCAACGACGGCCTCGCGCGCGAGCACGGCCACTTGCGCCGCATCGTGGGCTTCACGCCCGAGCTCGACACCGTGTCGAAGGCCCTCTTCGCGCTGCAGACCAACGGCGGCTCGGAGTACGCACCGCTCGCGATCGATCGCGCGCTGGACGAGCTCGAGTGGAAGTCGGGCGAAGGCGTGATGCGCGTCGTGTACGTCGCGGGCAACGAGTCGTTCGAACAGGGCCCCGCGCAGTGGCGCCAGGTGATGGCCGAGGCGAAGAGCAAGGGCATCGTCGTGAACGCGATCTACTGCGGCGGCGACGAGGACCACGAGGCCACTGCGTGGCGCGATGCCGCCACCGTCGCGGGCGGTCGCTTCTTCGCCATCGACAAGGACCACGTCGCCGCCTACGTGCCCGCGCCGCAGGACCCGGCGATCGCCGAGCTCGGCGCCGCGATCAACGGCACGTACATCCCGTACGGTACCGACGGCGTGGCGGGGCTCGAGAACCAGCGCGAGCAGGACGACAACAACATGCACGTCGGCATGAGCAGCCTCGTCGATCGCACGCTCACGAAGGGCTCGTCCTACTACAAGAATCCGAGCTGGGACCTGGTGGATGCGCTCGAGGGCCAGACCGTCGACATCGAGAAGCTCGACCAGGGCGCGCTGCCCGAGGCGCTGCGCGGGCTCGACAAGGACGAGCTCGCCGCCCACGTCGCCGCCCGCAAGGCCGAGCGCGCCGCGATCCAGGCGAAGCTCGCGGAGCTGCGGACCGAGCGCGAGGCATTCCTCGCGGAGACCCAGGGCGCGGGCACCCCGTCGGCCCAGAGCCTCGATCGCGCGATGATCACCGCGCTGCACGAGCACGCCCGCACGAGCGGGTTTACTCTCGAAGACGGATGAACGAGCGCGCGCCGATCCAGCCCCCCGGTCGTGGACGCGATCCGATCGGGGTGCTCGTCGTCGAGGACGACGAGGCGATCCGCCAGGGGTTGGTCGACGCGCTCGAGTTCGAGGGCTATCACGTGCTGCAGGCCGCCACCGCGCCGAGCGGGTTGTCGACCGCGTTGTCGAGCAGCTGCGCGATCGTGCTGCTCGACCTCATGCTCCCCGGCGGTGACGGGTTCGAGGTGCTCAAGGAGCTCCGCCGCGTGCGGCCCGAGCTGCCCGTCATCGTGCTCACCGCGCGCGGTCGCGAGAGCGATCGGGTGCAGGGTTTGCGGCTCGGCGCCGACGACTACGTCGTGAAGCCGTTCAGCGTGCGCGAGTTGCTCGCGCGCGTCGACGCCGTGCTCCGGCGGGCGCGGACCGCCCAACCGGCGTCGCACGGACCGAGCGAGCTCGCGATCCCCGGTGGCACGATCGACCTCGCCCGTCGTGAGCTGCGGTTCGCCGACGGTGGCCGGGCGGAGCTGTCGGAGCGCGAGACGGCGCTGCTCGCCTATCTCGTGCGCAACTGCGATCGCGCCGTGTCGCGCGACGAGATCCTGCAGCACGTGTGGCGGCTCAACCCGTCGCGGTTCCAGACGCGCACCATCGACATGCACGTCGCGCGACTCCGAGAGAAGCTTCGCGACGCCGACGACGAGCCGAAGGTGATCCTCACCGTGCGCGGCAAGGGCTACATGTTCGGCATTCGCACGGGTGACGGGCCCGGCTGATGCGCACGCGCACGACGTGGGCTCTGTTCGCGGTGGCCGTCGCGGTCGTGCTCGGCGTGATGGCGGCCGTCACCGGTGCCGTGCTCGACCTCGACGAGCGTCGGATCGAGAGCGAGCGGCAGGCGGTCGTCGAGGAGCTCGTGCGGCTGTCGCTGTGGCGCATGGACAGTGCGACGACCCTCTTGTTGTCGCGCGAGATCGCCGAGGCCGGCGAGGCGCCCACCGCCGCGCTGCCGAGTGGCGTGCGCGCGCGCTTCGTGGTCGACGCCGACGACACACGGATCCTCGCCTCCGCGGACGACAGCGCCACCGATCGGTTGCGTGGGCTCGTCGCGAGCCACGCCGACGGGCTCGAGCGCATGCCGATCGAGGATGCCGAGGTGGACGGCAACGTCATCGCGACGGCCAAGGTGGACCAGCTCGCGCAGCAGGCCGCGAACCCTCCGGCGCAGCAGTACGCGGATCAGGGGCTGCGCAATCAGGCGGAGTACTACAAGCGCGTCGCCAGCGTGCAGGACAACGTCAACGCGTACACGTCCACGTGGCGCAGCAAGGGCAGCAGCAGCCTCGGGATCGAAGGGCAGCACGCGAACCCCGTGGAAGGAACGTACGTCGATCGCACGGTCGGAGGTTCGCCGGCCGAGCGCGAGATGATGCGGCCGATGTGGTGGGGCGACGAGCTCGTGCTCGTGCGACGCGTCGTCCAAGACGGCCGCGTGCGGCTCGAAGGCAGCTGGATCGACTGGCCCGTGCTGCGCTCGCTGTTGTTGCGAGAGATCGAGGATCTGTGGCCCAGCGCGACACTCGTCGCCGCGAACGCCGAGTCGCTCGACGATGCCGATCGCCGACTCGCCACGCTGCCCGTGCGGCTCGACGTCGCGCTCGATGCCGTCGCGCTGCCGAGCGAGGCCAGTCCCCTGCGGCTCTCGCTCGCGGTGGGTTGGGTGTTCGTCCTGCTCGCGACCTCGGCGGTGGTCGTGCTCCTGCGGGCATCGCTCGCGCTGTCCGAGCGGCGCGCGGCCTTCGTGTCCGCCGTGACGCACGAGCTGCGGACGCCGCTCACGACGTTCCGCATGTACACCGAGATGCTCGGCGAAGGCATGGTCGAGGACAAACGCGAGCGATACGTCGCCACGCTGCGGCGCGAGGCCGAGCGGCTCGGTCACCTCGTGGAGAACGTGCTGTCATACGCGCGCATCGAGTCGGATCGCGTCGTGCGGTCGCGCGAGCGCATCGGGGTCGCGGACCTCGTCGATCGCCTGGCGGATCGGCTCGTCGAGCGCACGCGGGCAGGCGGCGTAGAGCTCGAGCTGGACGTGGCCGACGACGCCGCTGCGGCCACCGTGTCGGTGGATCCTCCGGCGATCGAGCAGATCCTCTTCAACCTCGTCGACAACGCGACGAAGTACGGCGCGACGGAGGCCGATCCGCGCGTGCGCGTGGCCATCGAGCGCACGGGCGGCGAGCTCGCGATCCACGTGCGCGACCACGGGCCCGGCATCCCCGCGGACGAACGTCGCGGCATCTTCGCGCCGTTCGCCAAGGGCCGCGCGCACGCGGCCGGCACGAAGCCCGGCGTCGGGCTCGGGCTCGCGCTCTCGCAGCGGCTCGCTCGCGAGATGGGCGGACGGTTGCAACTGGTTCCCAGCGATCGCGGTGCCGACTTCGTGCTGACGTTGCCGATCGCGTGAGCCCACGGCATGCTCGCCGCCGACCGTGGCCGAGCGCGCATCTCGATTGCCGGGCGCCGTCGCGCTCCTCATCGTCGCTGCAGGGTGGACGGCATTGCGCTTCGCGATGACGCGCCAGTTCCAGCCGGCGTCGTGGCAGGCACTCGTCGAGCTGCGCGCGCCGCTGCCGTTCGGCCACCGTGTGCTCGTGCCGTGGCTCGTGCGGCCGTTCGTGGATGCGGGCGTGCCGGTGGGCACCGCGTTCGCGGTGTCCGAGCTGGTCGCGACGGTCGTCGTCCTCGTCGCGCTCCGGGCCGTGTTCGCGCGCTGGGTGAACGAGCGCGCGGCGATGCTCGGCGCGCTCGGCTTCCTCGGCGTGCTCGCATTCCCGCTGCTGCTCGCCCACCGGTGGCCGATCTTCTATCCGTGGGACGCGTGGGCCATCGCGGCGACGGTGCTCGGCGTGCTCGCGATCGCGACGGAGCGTCTGCCGCTCGCGGTCGTGATCGTCTTCGTCGGCGCACTCAACCGCGAGACCGTGATCCTCCTGCCGGCCGTGGCGGTGCTGATGCACCTCGACGATCCCGCGCGCCGCACGAAGGCGCTCGGGTGGGCGGGCATCATGCTGCTCGCGTGGTTCGCCGCGCGCTCGATCGTCGCAGCGCTCGTGCCATCGACGCGAGGTGCCGTGGTGCAGCTCCACGTCGAGGGCGAGCTGCGCGTGCTCCACAACCTCGAGTGGCTCGCCGCGCCCGAACGCGCGCTGCAGTGGCTGGGCAGCCTCGCATTCCTCCCCGTGCTGTGGGTCGCGGTGCGCTCGCGCATCCCCCGGGAGCTCGTGCGGCTCGAGTGGATCGCGATCGCCGGCATCGCTGGCCTGCTCGTGGTCGCGAACGTGTACGAGCCGCGCGTGTACGGCGAGCTGCTCGCGCTCGCGTGGATCGGCGCGTGGGTCGGCGTCTGGCGATGGACCGAAGGGACCGCGCCGACGCCGAGCGCCGACGCGCGGCTCGACCGCTGGGGCTGGGTCGCGGTGCTCGTGGTCTCGGTGCTCGCGCTCGCCCTGTTCGTCCGCGTATCGTCGGGCTCGTGACGATCGAGCTCTTCTACGACGCGATGCGCCCGAGCGAGGAGGAGGAGCTCGCCGGCGTGCTGGGCCGCACGTTCGCGTTCCCTCCCGCCGACGCGGGCCAGTGGTTCGATCTCGCCGGACGCGAGCACATCCGCGTGGTCCGCAGCCGTCGGCGCATCGAAGGTGGACTGCTCACCGTGCCGATGGGGCAGGCGTTCGGGGGCGCGTGGGTGCCGATGGTGGGCATCGCGGGCGTCGGTGTGCGGGCCGACGCGCGCCGGGCCGGGATCGCGACGTTCCTCATGCGTCGCACGATCGCGGAGATCGGAGAGCGCGGCGCACTGTCGACGCTGTATGCGAGCAACGCTCCGCTCTATCGCCGCGCCGGCTACGAGGCCGCCGGCGCGCGCTTCCGCGGCCGCGTGAGCCCGCGCGAGATCCACGAGCGCCTGCGCGAGCTCGAGATCGTCGAGATCGACGCGACACGCGAGACCGCCGCGCGCGAGCTCTATTCACGCGTCGCCGTGCGTCGCAACGGCCACCTCGATCGCGGCCGCTACATCTGGAATCGCGTGCACGGGGTGCGCTTCGGCGTGCAGGCCCACGGCCTCGGGCTCGTCGGTCCCGACGGCATGGAGGGCGTGCTGTTCCATCGACAGTCGCGCACCGAGCTGTTCCAGTCGCTCGAGATCACCGACTGGATCGCCTCGACACCGCGCGCGCACCGGCAGCTGTGGACCACGATCGCCGACATCGGCACGATGGTCGAGCAGGTCGTGTTCCCCACCGCGCCGAGCGATCCGATCCTGCTCGCGCACCCGGATCCGCGCCTCGCGATCGAGCATCAGGAGAACTGGATGCTGCGCATCGCCGACGTGCCGCGCGCGCTCGAGGCGCGAGGATGGCCGCTCGCGCCCCGTCGCCAGCTCGCGCTGCGTGTGCACGACGACGTCGTGGCGGGCAACGATCGCGTGTTCGCGCTCGACATCGCCGACGGCCGCTGCACCGTGGAAGCGACCGGCACCGGCGAGATCGACATCGACGTGCGCGGGCTCGCCTCGCTGTACAGCGGCTTCGCGACCCCGTGGGCGCTGCGCGAGCTGGGCCGCGTGCAGGGCGACGACGCGGCGATGGCCGCGTTGGCCGTGTGCTTCGGCGACGGCGCACCGTGGATGCAGGAAATGTTTTGAGCTACTCGCCGGTGATCCCGTCGAGCTTCGCGAGGGCGTCTTTCGTGTCGTCGCGGAACTTCGCGCGGTGCTTCGCGGGGATGCCGGGGCGCGAGATCGTCTTCACCGTCGCGGGATCGACGAATCGACCGCCGCGCTTCACCCCGAAGTGCAGGTGCGCGCCGGTGGACAGACCGGTCGAGCCGACGTAGCCGATCACCGTCTTCTGGCGCACCTGATCGCCGACGGACTGGCCCTTCGCGAAGCGGCTGAGGTGCATGTACAGCGTCTGCATGCCGCCTTCGTGCTGGAGGACGACGAGATTGCCCGCGCCGCCCGCATCGGCGCGATGGACGATCTTGCCGTCGGCGGCCGCCCACACCGGCGTGCCCTCGGGCGCCGCGTAGTCGACCCCGAAGTGGCCCTTCACGCGGTGCAGCACGGGATGCATGCGCTTCGCGTTGAACCCCGACGACACGCGCACGAACTTGAGCGGGCTCTTGAGCATCACGCGATCGAGCGCCTGCCCCTCGGGCGTGAAGTGGGCCCCTTCGCGGCCGGGCGGCGTCCACCACAGCCCGCGCACCTTGCCCACTTCCTCTCCGCGATACTCGGCCGCGAGCACGCGACCGTAGCGGACGAACTCGCCATCGAGCTCGTGTTGCTCGACCACCACGGCGAACGCGTCGCCGGCCCGCGTGTCCGTGTAGAAGTCCACGTCCGACGCGAACACCTCCACGAGCATCGACACGAGCGCGGGCTGACCACCGGCGCCGGTCACCGCGTTCCACAGCGAGCTGTCGATCGTCGCGTGCAGCTCCACGGTACGCAGGTCCGTCTCGATCGTGTGGTCGCTCGCGGTCCACGTGTCGCCGGTCCGAGTGACGGTGACGGTGCGCAGCTCGGACGGCGCGTACTCGAAGGCCGCGAGCGTGCCGTCGGGGGCGAGCTGCACGGCCCAGCGTGCGCCGACGCGGATCGTGGCCGGATCGATCGACTGGGTCGCGAGCGCATCGATCACCTTCAGCGCCACGTTGGCGGGCACGCTCGCGCGCGCGAGGATGCGGCTCAAGCTGTCGCCGTCGCCCACTTCGCCGCGCAGCCACCCGTCGTCGACGGGTGGCACCTCGGGCTCGACGACCTCGGGGGGCGCGGGCGCGGGCGCGGGCTCGATCGCCGCGCTGCCGACGTCGGGTGCAGCGACGACCACGACGGGCTCCTCGGGGATCGGCGGCGGCGCATCACCGGGCGATCCGGAGGAGCAACCGAGCAGAATCGCGAAGCACGCGTGGCCGGCCCTCATCGCTTCGTCTCCACGGAGTGGACAACGCCACGCGCCGTCGCGCAAGGGCGCGAGGGGCTCGAGCGGCCGTGGTCGCGCGTGGTCGCGGGCTCGCGAGCGGCGGGTCCATCGATGCGACGTACGTCGCGAGCGCCGCGTCGATCGAAGGTGGGCGCGACGATCTCGTCGGCGGGCAGGCGCACGCGCGATCCGTCGTGGAGCGCGGCGAGCACCCGCGCGAGTGGGCGTGGGCGATGCCGAACACCGACGAGACGGTCACCGCGCGCACGTCGCCGCTCGATCGCGGCCGTGCGGGCTGCAACGGACGAGTCACCCACGATCCTCCGTGCGCAGCGCGACCGCACGTCGCGAGCGCGCTCGCACGGTCGTCACAGTGTGGCGCGTCGACACGACGCGCAGGCACCGACGCGATTGTGCATCGCGTACCCGCGCAAACGGGATCGCTCTGGCAACGCGACGAACTCCGACTACACCGAGACTGGACCGGGGGTCGACGACGAGAGCGAGACGAATGTCCACCGTGAAGTTCACGATCGATCACGACGAGATACGCCGATGGGCGGAGCGGCGCGGCGGTGTGCCCGCCACGATCCGTGGCAGCGCGAGCGACGGCGGCCCCGGCATCCTGCGCATCGCGTTGCCCACCGCGGCGGTGCGCACGAACCTCATGGCGCTCACCTGGGACGAGTTCTTCGCCGCGGTCGAGGCCAACGAGCTCGGCTTCATGATCGACGAGCGACGCTGCCGGGTGGTCGTGCGCGAAGAGCTGTGCTCGAACGGTCGGCGCGCGCGTCGAACACGATGTCGCATCGGCGCGATCACGCTGCTCGAGCGCCAGCATCGCGAGATCGAGGCGATGTTCCGCCGCCTCCACGGGCTGGAGGACGACTTCATCGGCAAGGCCGTGATGTTCGCCCGCATCGCCGACGCCATCGCGGCACACGCGAAGGTGGAGGAGACGATCTTCTACCCCGCGATCCTCGGCATCGAGGCCGAGCTCGAGCTGCAGGAGGCCGAGCACCTCGCCGTGAAGCAAGGGCTCTCCGACCTGTTGGGCCTCGACCCCGCCGACCCGCGCTTCGATGCGGAGATCGCAGCGCTCGAGCAGCTGGTGGAGCGTCACGTGGACGAGGAAGAGGACGAGCTGTTTGCGATGATCGAGGAGCTCGACCGCGACACGCGACTGGAGCTCGGCGCGCGGATGCAGCGCGTCTACGACCAGCTGCTGCAGACCGAGCCGCGCCTCGAGGTGCCGGACGACGTCGACTACGCCGTGTCGCTCGGTTGACCGAGCACGAAGCGGCGCAACACGGCTGCGTCCTTCACACCGGCGGCTTGCTTGTCGTTGTTGAAGTAGGCGAACACGTCGATGCCGCCGGCGAGCCATGCGTCGATGCGATTCGCGTGCGCGCGCAAGGCCTGGCGCGTGTAGTGGCCGCCGTAGTCGATCCCGTGGAATCGCAGGTACGTCCAGTCGGTGGTGAGTATGCGCGGGTGCTTGGGCAACATGTCGTGGATCACGAGTGCCGCACCGTGGCGCTCGAGCACGCGATAGACGTCGTCGCACAGCCAGCTCTCGTCACGCAGCTCCACCGCCCACCGGTGCCGCTTCGGCGCGACACCGAGGAACTCGTCGAGCCGCTCGACGTTGACGTTCCACCGCGGCGGGAGCTGCACGAGGATCGGGCCCAGACGCGCGCCGAGCTGCTCCGCACGTGCGAGGAAGAGCCCGATCGTGCTCTCCGCGTCGCGCAGCCGCTTGAGATGGCTGCCGAAGCGGCTGAACTTCACGGCGAACGTGAAGCCGGCGGGCGCGCGATCGGCCCACGCGGCGAACGTGCGCGCCTGCGGGAGTCGATAGAACGACGCGTTGACCTCCACGGTGTCGAACTCGCTGGCGTAATGCCCGAGCCATTCGTCACGCGGCAGATCCGTCGGATAGAAACGTCCAGGCCAATCGTCGTAGACCCAGCCGGATGTGCCTACTCTGAAGTTCCCCCTGCGGGGCACATCTTCGTTCTAGCAATCGAGTTCCGCGTCGCGAGCTACTCGAGCTCGTCGTCGGGGCCGAAGAGGCCGCCGAGACTGACATCGAGCTGACTCCGCACGAGTCGATCGAAGCTCGAGAATTCCGCCGGCTGCAGCGCGAGATGTTGCACGAGATACGTGCGCGTCCCTTCCAACAACGCGAGCCGCGACTTCGCGATCCATCTCGCCACGGTGGCGCGGTGAACGCCGTAGATTTGGCCGATCTGATCGATGTTGAGTCCGTCGACGAAGTGCATGCGCAAGATGGTGCGATCACGAGCCGGCAGCTTCGCGCACGCGTCGGTGAAGCCGGCGGCGAAGTCTTGGCGGTAACGGCCCTTGAGATACTCGACTTCCATGTCACCGGTGTCGGGCAGCGCGAGGATCTCCGCCCAAGCATCGCCGGCGTACTTCTCGGCCCGCTTCTGCTCGCGCAACAGCGAGAGGCCCGTGCGCACGGACGCCACGGTGACCCATGCGACGAGTGCACCGCGCCCGGCGTACTCCACGATCTTCGGCGATTGGTCGCCATCACCGACGAGCAGCTTCGTGCGCACGCGCTGACGCACTTCGTCGACGAACCCGTCGGCGCCGTCGAGCGAGCGGACCGCTGCATCGGCGGCAGGCAGCACGGACTCCTCGAACACGCGCAACGCGTGCTCGTCTCGGCGCCCACACGCGCACGCGAGGAACAAGTCCTCCAGGTGCAGCTTCGCAGCGCCATCGGGCCGCTCACCGATGTGGACGCGCGCGTGCGCGAGATACGTGGCTTCGTCGAGGGTGATGTCGGGCCAGCGCGCGTGCGCGCGCGCCCAATGGTCCCGCAAGGTGGCGTCCTGCTCGGTCAAAACGCGGTCGAGCATAGCATTCGGCCGTGCGGGTGGCAGCGGTACACTGTCGCCCGGACGCCGTGGAATCGCCCGTCAGCCTCACGCCGTGCCCCGACGCGCACGAGCTCGCCGAGCTCGCGCACGGTCGGCTGCCGCCGCGATCGGCAGAGTCGCTGCGCACGCATCTCGACGAGTGCGAGGCGTGCCGCGTCGCGGTGACGCGGCTCGTCGCCCCGTCGTCGGACACCCGCCCGGCGCTGCCCGTGGGCGTGGAGGTGGCGGGGCGATATCGCGTGTCGCGTCTGCTCGGCCGCGGAGGCATGGGCGAGGTGCACGAGGCGTGGGATCTCAACCTCGAGCGCCGCGTCGCGGTGAAGGTGTTGTTGCCGCGCGGGCACGATCGCGAGGACATCGAGCGACGCATCGCTCGACTCGTGCGCGAATCCAAGGCGATGGCGCGCCTCCGCCATCCCAACGTGGTCGCGGTGCACGATGCGGGCTCGTGGGAGGGTCACGCGTTCGTCGTGATGGAGCTCGTCGACGGCCAGACGCTGCGCTCGTGGCTCGTGCGACGGCGACGCGAGTGGGCGGACGTCGTGGCGATGTTCGCGGGCGCGGGGCACGGTCTCGCGGCCGCGCACGCGGTGGGCATCGTGCATCGTGACTTCAAGCCCGACAACGTACTGGTGGACGAGCACGATCGACCGCAGGTCACCGACTTCGGCCTGGCGCGGCTCGTCGACGACACGATGGCGTGGAGCGGACGCAGCCCGGCCTCGGCCGAGTCGCCGGAGGCGGGCACGATCGAGTGGAACGGCGTGATCGAGTTCGACGCGAGCGGATCGCTCACGCAGACGGGCGCCGCCGTGGGCACGCCGGCGTACATGGCTCCGGAGCAGTTCCGTGGGCAGGCCGTCGATGCGCGCGCCGACGTGTTCGGATTCTGCGTCGCGCTGTACGAGGGGCTCGTGGGCCGTCGGCCGTTCGTCGGCGACACGCCGCGCGCGATCCTCGAGGCGCAGTGGCGCGGGCCCGCGACCAAGCCGCTCGACGAGGCCGGCGTGCCGCGCTTCGTTCGCGACGCGATCGTGGCCGGGCTTCAAGTCGATCCGCGCGCGCGTCCGGCGAGCATGGGCGTGCTGCTGCAGCGATTGCAGCCGCGTCCGCGACGACGACGATGGCTCGTCGCGACCACGCTCGGTGTCGTCGCCGTGGCAGCAGCCGGCGCATTCGCGTACGCACGCACGCGCTCGATCGATCCGTGCGCGCTCGGCGAGGACCCGTGGGACGACGAGCGCCGCCGCCGGATCGCGGCCGCGCACGCCGATGCCGCCCAGCCGTGGGCGCGCGCAGAGACGCGCATCGATCGCTTCGCGGCCGAGTGGAACGGCGAGTGGTCGAGCGTGTGTGGCATCGAGCACCCCGACGTCGACACCGAGCTGCGCCGCGCGTGCCTCTTGGGCCAGCGCCGCGCGTTCACGGCGGTGATGGCCGGGCTCGATGCCGGCACGATCGACCTCGACGCTGCGATCGCCGGCATCCCGCGCACGCGCGAGTGCAGCGGCGAGCGCGATCTCGCGACCAGCGTCCCGGTGCCCGACGATCCCTCCATCGCCGGCGAGGTGGAGGACATCCGCACCGAGCTCGCCGAGATCGAAGGCCTGCTCGAGGCCGGGCAGGCGCGGGAGCTCGGCGGCCGGGTCGACGCGTTGCTCGAGCGCGCCCGCGCGACAACTTTCCGGCCGATCGAAGCGGAGGTGTCGTTCACGCGCGCGATCGTGCAGGACCAGCTCGGCGATCACCGAGCCGCGCGCACGACGATGGTGGAGGCGGCGAACGCCGCGAGCGCGGGCGGACACGACGTGCTCGCCGCGAACGCGTGGATCTGGCTCGTCGAGGTGGACGGCCAGGATCTCCTCGACTTCGAGCGCGGGCGCGAGGCCGCCGCGCAGGCTCGCGCGGCGATCGAGCGCGTCGGTGCGTCGCCCGAGGCCGAGGTGCTCACCACCCACCTGCGCTACCAGAGCGCCGTGCTCGCATGGCGGTCCGGCCACACCCTCGAGGCGCTCGACGAGCTGCAGGCGGTGCGGCCGCTCGCCGAGACCCATGCGCCCGAGCTCGTCGACCAGACGCTCGAGGGCATCGGGCTCGTGCTCGACGACCTCGGCCGATCCGACGAGGCGCTCACGATCCATCGCGAGCTGATGCAGCGCCGCATCGCGCAGTACGGTCCCGATCACCCGATTCTCGCGACGTCGTACGCGAACGTCGCGGCGGCGCTCATGCAGCAGGGCGAGCTCGACGAGGCGCTCGAGTCGGTCGACGCCCAGCTGCGCGTCACCGCGGCGGCGGTGGGCGAGGAACACCCGGACTACGGGCTCGCGCTCCACAATCGCGGGGTGATCCTCCACGGGCTCGCGCGGTGGGACGAAGCGCTCGAGGATCAGCGCGCCGCGGGCCGCATCTTCACCGCGGCGTTCGGCGCGGAGTCGTCGCAAGCCGCGGTGGCGATCGAGCACGAGGCCGGCGTGTTGCAGAGCATGGGACGCTTCGACGAGGCGCTGGTGCTCATGCGCCGCGCGCTCGACATCCACCGCCATCAACAGCTGTGGAAGGACTCCGCGCGGTGCGAGATGAACCTCGCGGATCTCCTGCGCGAGAGCGGGCATCCCGACGATGCGTTGATACCGGCGCGCAACGCCGCGGCGACGTTCGAAGAGCACGCGCCCGGCGTGCCCGAGCATGCGTACGCGCTCACGGTGCTCGGCGAGGTGGAGCTCGTGCTCGGCCGTCCGGGCAACGCGACGGTGCAGCTCGAGCGGGCCGTGGAGATGTTCGATCGCGGCGCGTGGCTGCCCGAGGAAGCCGCGCTCGCGCGCTTCCTGCTCGCGCGTGCCCTCGTCGCGAGCGGTGGTGATGCGGCGCGCGCACGCACGCTGGCCGAAGGCGCGGTGGAGCAGTGGAACTCGGCGCCGCCGTCGTGGGAGCCACGGTTGCGCATCGCGAGGACGTGGCTCGCGCTGCAGGAGTGAGCTACGAGATCACACCCTTCTGCTCGACGTCGACCAGGCCACCGGCGCCGAAGGTGACGTCGAAGACGGGCAGGCCCATCGCGAGCCGCTGCAGCGTGGCGGTCATCTGCGAGGCAGCCATGTCTTCCACCACGCTGCGCAGATCCTCTTCGGAGAGCTTCGGGACGAGGGCGGATTGCAGCTGGGCGAACCGCACGAGCTGCGTCCGCAAGTAGCTCGTCACCTGCGGGTGGCAGACGAACATCTGCGTGCCCTCGCACGACGGTGAGACGAGCGGCACCTGGGTGAACGGCTCGATCGGATCGGACAAGAACACACGCAACACGCCGCGCTCCTCGTGGCCGCCCGCGAGCGGCACGAGCTCCGCCTCTACCGCGCCGTTCCAGCGCAGCTGCATGAACGCGCGCAGCACGAGCTCGGGCAGCTCGGGGCGCACGCCGTACGTCTCGCAGTCCTGCCACATCATGCGGATGTGGCCGCAGCCGATGTGACCCGGCACGAGCATGTGCTCGAGCACGAGGTCGCGCACCTCGGGCGGCGGGCCGAGGAAGAAGTCGCGCCACTCGAGCGGCTCGTACACGTGGGCCAGCGCCGCGTCGAGGCGCTCGTCGCTGCGCATCGACGCGATGAGTGCGTTGGAGGCCGCGACGTCGGTGTGCATGTAGAAGCGGCCGAACACGTCGAGCCGCCGGGCGAGCAGTGCCCGGATCTCGACGGCGGTGAAGCGTTTTCCGGACAGGCGCTCGATCGCACCGAGCAAGACCAGGAACTCGCCGCCGTCGCCTCCAGGCGTGCCGAGCACACCGCTGTCGTCGCGTCCGTCGACGCACGACATGCGCCCGTGCAGCAAGAGCGCGGCGATCTTGAGGAAGCGGACGGCGCCGGGATCTCCGATGTGTCGCTCGATGCGGGCGATCGTGAGCTCCTCGCTCGACACCGGCGGCTCGCTGCGCAGCTGGCCGGGGTGCTCGAGGATCTGATGATTGCGCGACGTGCCGAAGCCGAGGCCTTTCCACGCGACCATGCCGCCCTCGAGCGAGCCGACGAATCGCATGCCGCGCTGCTCGAGCGCCTTCGCGAGCTCGCCCGATCGCTCGCCGCCGCGCGACACGAGGATCACGGGCGCGTCGCGGTGGAGTCTCTCCGCCAAGCCCAGCGCCTGATCGCGCGGCACCCAGTCGCTGCCGGGAATGTGGCCGAGGGGACCGACGAGCTCTTCGCGCTCGCGCACGTCGATGATCCGCACTGCGCGTCCCTGGCGCGCGACGAACTCGGCGGGCAACAGCGGGATGCCGCTCGGCGAGCGGACGACCGCAGCGACCCAGTTCACGCGGAACATCCGCACGTTCTGGGGCACGGCGCCGATCGGGGGAATGAGCGGATCGTCGTCGGACATGGACGAGCAGGATACCGGAACTGGCGCGCCGTCCGACGCTGGGGTACACGGGTCGAGATGCGTTTCGCGTGGGCAGCCGCGCTCGCTCTCACCGCTTGCGCGGGTCGGACGCCGACGGCGATCGTCGACCCACCCGTTCGGGCAGGCGCTGCGCCGGTGCAGGCCGAGCCCGCGCCGCGCGTCGTCGCGAGCGCGCCCGCGCCGGCCCCCGTCACGCCGACGATCGATGCGCCGATCGAGGCGACACCCGAGGAGCCCGCGGCGATCCACGGCGTGCGCCCGTTGTCCGCCGAATCGCGCGCTCGATTCCACGGCAGTCCGCAGGATCCGGTGCCGGTGGTGCGCGGTGGGATCACGCGCGCGCTCGAGGACGTCTCGTACATCGTCGGCAACGAGTGGTCGCTCGACGCGTTCGCGCCGGCGATCTCGGGGCTCGGGGGCGGCTACGTCGGGGTCGGGCCCGATCAGGCCTACCTCTTGATCGGTTGGCAGCGGCCGGAGCTCGCGTGGCTGGTCGACTACGATCCGAAGGTGCTGCGCGTGCACGCGATGTATCGCGCGCTGGTGCTCGAGGCCGAGACGCCCGCGGAGTTCCTCGCGATGTTCGAGCCCGAGGGCGTCGCGCGGGCGCAGGCTGCGATCGCGAAGCACGACGACGAGGACCGGCACTTGCGCCGGCTGTACCGCAACAACCGCGACATGTTCCGTTGGCGGCTCGTCACGGTGGCGCGCAAGCTCGAGAAGCGCGGCGTGCCGTGCTGGCTCGACGACGACGAGATCTACGCGTACGTGCGCCAGATGCTGGTGGAGGATCGCGTCCGTCCGATGCGCGTGAACCTGCTCGACGACGAGGGCGTGCACGGCATCGCCGAGACCGCGCGCGAGCTCGGCGTGCCGATCCGCGTGGTGTATTTGTCCAACGCGGAGACGTACTGGGACTCGTACGCCGACCAGTTCCGCGAGAACGTGGCCGAGCTGCCGTTCGACGAGCGCTCGCTCTTGCTGCGCACCGTGCTCGTGTGGGACGTGAACAAGGACTACGTCTACTACGCGCAGTCGCTCGCGAAGTTCGTCGATCGCCTGGCCGATCCGGGCACGCGCAGCGTGGTGGACATCGTCGGCAAGAAGCCGAAGGCCGACCGCAACGTCGTGAACTTCGTGCTCGTCGACTGACGCCGTAGTCCCGGTCGGGTGCAGACGAGCCCGCATCAGGATTCGAGGTCGAACAGACGTCTGTCGGCGGTCGAGTTCGACCCTGCGTCGGATTCGAGGTCGGACAGACGTCTGTCGGCAGTCGAGTTCGACCCTGCGTCGGCTTCGAGGTCGAACAGACGTTTGTCGGCGGTCGAATCCGACTCTGCGCCGGCTTCGAGGTCGAACAGACGTCTGTCGGCGGTCGAATCCGACTCTGCGTCGGCTTCGAGGTCGAACAGACGTCTGTCGGCGGTCGAGTTCGACGCTGCGTCGGATTCGAGGTCGAACAGACGTCCGTCGGCGGTCGAGTTCGATTCTGCGTCGGCTTCGAGATCGGACAGACGTCTGTCGGCGGTCGAGTTCGACCCTGCGTCGTATTCGTCTGACTCGGCCATCGCGCACTACTATCGTAGCGCCGCGCTGCCCAACGAATAGGCGTTCAGCGGCGGGAGCATCGAGCGCAGCTCGATGAGCCCGTCCGTTGCAACGGCTGGTTAGCCAGCTGCCCGCTCGATTGGGCGCACTGCCAGAAGGTCGCGATCATCGATGGCGCGAACGTCGGTCGCCCGGAGCGTGACCATGGCCTGCGTCCGACCCGAGGCGGCCACGAACTCCACCTCTAGACCCCCGTCGTCGTAGACCTCGACGACCGCACCGAGATCGCCACGACGCAAGCCGGTCTCCGGAAGATCGCGGTCGAGGACGACTGTGTCGAGGAGCTTGAAGGGCATGACGATCACGCGGGGAAGGCGGTGACGAAGCGGGGAAAGTCCTCCGCTGCCCTGATGATCCAGACGGTCGTGATCGACGCCGTTCGACCTGCGGGCCCAGTGATCGTACCAGAGAGCTCGAATTTCTGCCCGTAGGTACCCGGTGGCTGCGGGATTGCTGGGCAGGACCGCGCGAGCACGAGAAGGTGCGCGCGAAGCACCTCCCAGTCGTCGCGCGAATACCCGAGCGCCGTGAAGAAGACAGCCTTGAAGCGCCCAACCGGGTGCTCCGGAGAGAGGAGGTAGTCGCGAACCTTCAGGTCGTCGATGACTGCGTTGTCGGAGTTCGGGAGACTCACGGGCGTGCTCGGCGAAGCGTGGCACTTGCCTGCGGAACGCGGCGGCGTTCGACGGGCCGAACACCGAGCGTAGCTCTGTGAACCCATCCCCTGCAACGCGGGCGAAGGCTCGGTTGGCCAGCACCCACAAGACCTCAGGCCTGCTGTGCTGACAGGTACTCGGGATCAGCAAACTCTAATTCCACAGGTCTGCGTTCGTCGACCTGATCGCGCTACGCGGGTATGGATAACGCTGTGATGGCTCACACGGGTATTTGCGGTCGCCGCGAGATCGCGTCGAAATCCGGCCAGGAAAGAGCGCTCCATTGCGCGTGTTATCCCGCGGAGGCTCGGGAGCCGGGGCGCCGCCACGAGTCCCTGCAGACGATCCGGATCGACCCGCGCGAGTTCAGGGCATCGTGAGCGCTCAGAAGCAGACGTCGCGGCGGGAGCCGTCCGGCGTTGCGATCGCTTCGCAGCTCATGCCCTCCGGGCACGGCGCGTCGCTGCAGTCGAGGGCGCACGCCGTGCGGCCGTCGGGGGTGCCGATGTCGAGGCACGACACTTCGGCGGCGCCCGGCGAGGGGGCGCACGGGGTCGTGTCGTCGCCCGGGCCGCAGGCGGCCGAGCAGTAGCCGCCTTCGCGCGTGGGGAACACGCAGAACTCGAGCGGCGCGCACTCGTCCACCGCGCTGCAGGCCGCGTACATCGAGCCGGGGCCGGGACGATCGCCGGGGTCGTCGGACTCGTCGCCGTCCTCCTCGTCGTCGTCGCCGCCACCGTCGGTCGCGACCTGCGGACCGCAGCCGACCAGCATCACGAATGCGATCCACCTGCGCATCACAGCCCTCGCTTCGCGTCGCCGTTGGGCTCGCCCGGCACCGGCGCCAGCGGATCGCGCGGCTTGCCGCGCAGCTTCGCGGCCTCGTCGATCGACGCCGCACAGCGGAATCCATAGTGATGGAACGGCCGATTCGTCGGCGGCTGCGCGCGACGGATCCACCCCGCCGCGAGATCCGGCCCCCAGTACCACGAGCCGCCCTTCACGAGCTTCTCCGTGAAGCCCGGACACTCGTCGGCGCCCCCACACGGCCCCTTCGGATCGACGCCCTCGCAGTCCTTGCCGCATGCGGACCACGACGGCGTGTACCAGTCCGCGACGTACTCCCACGCGTTGCCGGCCATGTCGAACAGCCCATAGGCACCCGCGGCGCGCGAGCCGACCACGAACGTGCGCCCCTTGTACGGTTCCGAGCTGCGCATCATCGGCGTGCCGCAGCTGCGCCCCTGCTTGTCCTTGATCACCGCGAGCCTGCACGTCGCCTTCTCGTCGCCCCACGGATACGCGTGGCCCTCGGGCCCGCGCGCCGCCTTCTCCCACTGCGCCTCGGTGGGGAGGTGCTTGCCGTGGACCTCGCAGAACTTCCGCGCGCCGAACCACGTCATGCCCACGATCGGTTGATGCGGCCGACTGAAGTCCGGATAGAACGGCCCGCCCTTCGGACAGTTGCCCGCCTTCACGCACGCCTTGTACTCGGCGATCGTGACCTCGAACATGTCCATGTAGAACGTCTGCACCGCGATCGTCGCGCGCGGCCGCGCGTTCTCGGGCCCGTCGTCCGTGCCGCGCACGAAGTCGCCGCCGGCGATGCACGCCATGTTCGCCGGCGCCTCTTCGCACGGCGCGACCGCGGTGCCGTCGGGCAACGTCGGTCCCTTCGCCGCAGGCTTCGTCGGCGCGAGCGAAGCGAGCGTCGTGGTGGACACGACCGCACACAATACGAGTCCGCCCGTCACGCTGCTCACGACTTCCCGGTGATGCACGCACCGATGTGGTTGAGCCCGGGCGGCCCCTCACCGTCCTCGAACAGGCTCACGCACGTGTGCTCGGGCGCGCCCGGGCAGTTCGCCGACGCCTCGGGATCCGTCGTGTCGCAGAACGACGTGCAGCAGCCCATCGGATGGGGACACTCGAAGAACTCGGGCGGGTCCGCGCAGAACGACGACGGATCGCACTCGTTCGTGAAGAAGCACGCGTCGCCGTACCCACCGCCCGGTCCCGACGTGTCGGACAGGCACACGAAGTGATCGTTCACGCGATAGCAGCCGCGCAGCGGCGGGCAGCCCGACTCCGCCGCGAGCGGGTCGCAGTCCTCGGAACACAGCCGCGGGATGATGTCGGGATTGCCGATGCAGGTGGCCGGCGCCTCGCACACGAGCTCGCCGTCCTCGTCGAGCGAGCAGAACGGCGTGCACGTGCCTTCGAGCTCGATCGCGTCGTACACGACGCAGTACTGCCCGCGATCGCAGTCGTCGAGCCCGCTCGCCGTCCACTCCTGCACGTGACAGGGCGCGCCGGCGGGCGCGGGGAACTCGACGAGGTCGACGCACTTGGTCGCGTCGGGACGCACGCTCCCGTCGCTCGCGTACGGCATGCACTTCTGCCCCTCCGGGCAGTCGTCCGCATAGATGTCGCAGGTGACCGTCGGGCCCATGTCGGGCTCGACGAAGATGTCGGCCGCGCTCTCGTCGCCCTCCGGTGCGGAAGTGGAACCCGAGCTCGAGCCCGACGTCGTCGCGCTGCCCGTGCTCGCGGCGCCGGTGCTCTCGTCGACGGGCGTTTCCGAGGAATCGCCGCACGCACCCGCGACGAGCACGACCCCCACCCAGCGCTGCAACCGCGATCGCTCCGCGATCATCCGGCCCATCATGCAACAAACCCGGCCTCAAGTGTGACTCGGCCGGGGTCGAAACCTCCTCTCGGACGGTTTGTCGGATGGCGCTCTCGCACGCAGGTCTCCGCCCGTGGTCGCCGGACGTCGTGGAGAGCGAGCGCGCATCCGACGGCGCATCGGCGTGGGGATCGATCCGCCGCGCCCTCGAGCCGCGCGCCGGCGTGTTCGCGCCCGATCAGCTCCGTCAGGCGCGTTTGATCGCCGGCTTGTCGCTCGCGAACGCGGTGAACAGCGTGGCCGGCATGTTTGCCACCGGCTTCGGCTCGTCCGAGACGCTCGCGCTCGTCGGACCGCCGGTGCTGGGCACCGGCGCGATGCTGTCCGTCGTCGCGTTCGGTGTGACGCGCTCGGGCCGGCTGCATGCCGGCGCCGTGCTGCTCGTGCTCGTCAGCCTCTTCACCTCGGTGGGCGTGCAGGTGGGGACGGTGCACGACATGCAGTCCGAGACCCTGCCGGGCGTCTGGTGGACGCTCACGATCGCCGCCGCGAGCGTGCTCTTGTCCTCTCGATGGACGGTGGCGACGGTCCTCGTCGCTGTGGGCGTGAACCTGGCGATGCGACCCTACGCGCCGCCCGCCGCCGCGGTATCGCTCGGCTACGCCTCGCTCTTCTGCGGCTTCATCGGTGCGACCCTCGCCCTCTTCTCGCGCCATCGCGATCGCGTCGAGGCCGACCGTGCCGCGGATCTGCGCGCGCGCAATGCCGAGCTCGAGGCCCTGCGCGCCACCCTGGAAGAGAAGGTGGTCGAGCGCACCGCCGAGCTCGAAGCGGCGAACGAGTCGTTGCGCCGCAACCAGCACAGCCTCGTGCTCACCGAGAAGATGGCCTCGCTCGGCCGCCTCACCGCGGGCATCGCCCACGAGATGAACTCGCCGATCGCCGCCGTGAGAGCCGCGCTGGCCAGCACACGGGGACTCGTGCACGAGTATTCCGACTCCATCGGCGACGCCGAAGTGACCGACGACGATCATCGCGCGATCGCGGAGGAGATCCGCGGCCTCACCGAGCTGGCCGATGCGGCAGCCGAGCGCGCGGCCGGCTTCGTCCGCTCCATGAAGGTGCAGACGCGCGACGAAGGTGCCGACGCGATCGTGTTCGACACCGTGCTCGCGACCCGCGATGCCATGCGGCTCTTGCAGCACGCCGTGGTCGCCGCGGGCGTGGCCGTGCGCGTCGACGTCCCCACGGGCGAGCTGCTCTTGAACGGCCGGCCCGGCCGCTTCGAGCAGGTCGTCACGAACCTCGTGCAGAACGCGATCGATGCGTCGAGCGGACGCAAGGGCGTCGTGGTCGTCGCGCTGCGAGCATCCGGCGGCGCCATCGAGCTCGTCGTCTCCGACTGCGGTCCGGGCATCGCCGCCGACGCGCGTGAGCGGATCTTCGATCCGCTGTTCACCACCAAGCCGATCGGCAAGGGCACCGGGCTCGGACTCACGATCGTGCACGACATCGTGCACGGCGAGCTCGCCGGAGAGATCGACGTCCGCAGCGAGCCCACCGGCGCCGTCTTCACCGTACGAATTCCCGCGACCCAGGGGCCCGACCGTGGCACGCAAGCACAGCCGCAAATCCGAGAACGGTAGACTCGTCCTCATCATCGACGACAACGAGGAGTACCTGCGCTCCACGCAGGATCTCCTGCGGCGCGTGGGTCACTCCGTGCTCGCCACGTCCGATCCCGGTGTCGGACTGCAGCTCGCGCAGACGGAGCCGGTCGAGCTCGTGCTCGTCGACTATCACATGCCGGGCATGAACGGCGAGGAGTTCGTCGTCGAGCTGCGCAAGTGGAACCCGCTCGTGCAGGTCGTGTTGCAGACCGGCTACGCCCGCGAGCTGCCCCCGCGCGAGCTACTCCGTCGCATGGACATCCAGGGCTACTACGACAAGAGCGAGGGGCCGGAGAAGCTGCTGTTCTGGACCGACGTCGGGCTCAAGTCCGCGGGCACGATGCGCATGCTCGAGGCGAGTCGCCGCGGCATGCGGCACGTGCTCTCGGCCACGCCCGAGCTCCACCGTCCCCAGCCGGTCGATCACCTGCTCGCGGCCGTCCTGCGCCAGAGCGTCGGGCTGCTCGATGCGGTGGACTCGTTCGTCGCCGTGCCCGGCTCGACCGATGCGCCACGCGAGCACGACGCGTTCGTCGCCGTGATCCGCGAGGACGACGAGCTCGTCATGCACCTCGGTACCGGTCGCTTCGTCGACGCCTGCGCGGAACGGAAGCTCGTCGGTCCGGAGCTCGGTGCGACGATCGCCCACGCGTTCGAGGGCCGCTGCGCCACCGTGATCGACGGCGGCATCGTGCTTCCACTCGCGGTGGGGTGCACGACGATCGGTGCGATCTACCTCGAGGCACCGACACGCATGCCCGACCTCGAGCTGTTCCAGATCCTGGCGAACCAGGCCTCGGTCGCGATCTACAACGCCCATCTGCACGAGATGGCTGCCATCGACAAGCTCACGGGCGCATGCACGCGCCGCTTCGCCGATCAGGCGCTCATGCGGGAGGTCCGCGCGGCTCACCGCTTCCAGATGCCGCTGTCGGTCCTCATCGTCGACGTCGGCGGTGGACCCGTCGTCGGAGACACTGCACTCGCAGAGGTGGCGATGTTGCTGCGTCGATCGACTCGACCCATCGACGTGGTCGGTCGCCATGGCGGCGACGAGTTCATCGTGATCCTCACGGGCACCGACGACGAGGGGGCGCGAGTCGTCGCGGATCGCATCCTCGCGGGTGTCGACGGCGTCGACGATCCGTCGATGGCGATCGGTGTGTCCGTCGGCATCGCGACCCTGCACGCGCCCGGGGATGTCGGGCTTCCGGCGCTGGATGGCGACGCGTTCGACATGATGGGCATCGAGCTCGTCGAGCAGGCGCAGAGGAGCCTGGAGACGGTGAGGGTCGTGGACCGTCCCGTCGCCGGCGAGCCCGGCCAGCTCTGGTGGTCGGCGAACCGACGACCCGCCTCGCGCATGGCCGCGCGCGCTGGTTGAGTCACCACTCGACGAAGCGTCGCGCGGGCTTCGGTGGCCCCGGCGGCGCCGCGCCTTTCACATCGTCGGGATCGAAGAAGCCCGCGTAGGCCGCGTCCTCGGGATCGAAGCCGGCGTCGCCGACGAACGAGAACGCCTGCGCCAGCGAGAAAGCGCGGCGATCGAGCTCGTCGAGCCTGAGCGTCGGCGGCAGGATGCGGCCCGCGGCGGCGGCGGCTCGCGCCCAGATCTGCTCCTGATACGGCGTACGTGCGCACGCCGGCGCGAGCAGGTGCGCGACCTCGACGACGAGCAGTCCGGGTCGGTGGAACTCGGGCGTGTCGATGAACGTGAACACCTCGCGCATCACCGTGGGATACGCGCACGACATCGCGACGAGTGCGACGATCGCCTGCTCGTTCTCCCGATCGGCGGGACGGCGATCGGGCTCGCGATGCCACAGGATCTTGAGGAGCTTGTAGACGTTGATGAGCCGCTTGCCCGCGCGCGGTGACAAGCCGAGCTCGCCACCGCAGCGCTCGAGCAGCGCGATCTCGGCCGGCGAGAAGCGCAGCACCGTGGTGGGCAGCTGTTGCCAGTGGAGGCGCTGATCGGGATCGGTCGGCGGTCGGCGGGCAGCGTCGCGGCGACCCCGCGCGACGGACGACACCGGCGGCTTCGACGGCTCGCGCACCGGGTCCACCGCGCGTGGGACCGCCGAGTCGTCGTCGTCGCCGATCGCCACCTGACCGCGCAGGTACTGCCCGAACCCCGCGGCATCCACCGCGCGCACGCGGTAGGGGATCTGGATGATCTTCTCGATGAAATCGAGGCCCGACGGCGCGCCGTGGCGCGAGAGCACGCCGCCGTAGACGGCCTCGAGCGCGCGCGACACGAATCGCACGTCGAGCGCGATCACGATGACGAACAGCCGCGTCTTCACGAGCAGCTGGGTCGCCTCGAGTACCTCCACCACGCGCTGGGGCGGGCAGCGATCGAGGTCGTCGATGAAGAGCGCGACGCGGGCCGGCCCGCGCGGGAAGAGCTCGCGCAGGGGTCCGAGGTCCGTGTCGGACTGGGGCGCGAGCGTGCGCGAGAGCTCGCGCAGATCGGCCTGGATGCCCTGCAGCGGGCCGAGCCGACTGTCGTACGCATCGCCTTCGCAGCGCGCGCGTACGAACTCGCGCAGCGACGCGAAGTCGCCTCCGAAGAGCTCGTTGCTCGCCGCGGTGACGGTGGCCTCGACGCGCACCACCTCGACCTCGAGCTCCTTCAGCGTGCCGTCGCCGTCGACGACTTCCTTGCGCCGGATCGCGCGCGCCTCGGTGTGCACCGCGGAGACCTTCTCGACGAAGCCCTGGAACTCGCCGTAGTGCTTCATCAACTCGCCGAACATGGCCTTGCCCGCGTGCACCCACACGCCCACGAGCGAGACGATCCCGGTGACGAACGCGACGATTGCTCGCCAGCGCGCGTCGTCGTAGACGAGCCAGAAGGCGAGCCCGCCGATCGCGAGCACGACGCCCACGACGATCGCGAACTCGAGCGGGCGCTGCAGCACGAGGTGGGGAATCGCCTTCAGGCGATCGAGCGGCGTGCCGGCGAGCGAGTCCTCGTCCTTGCCCTCGATCACCTTGCGCAATCGATCGAACAGGCTGCCGGCGCGCGCCCGCAGCAGCGCGCCGTACGACAGCCACACGGCCTCTTCGTCCGCCTGTTGCTCGAGCTCGGCGCGACGGCGTTGCGCGTCGAGTCGCAGGCGATCGAGCTGCAGGCTCTGCTCGGCCAGCTGCTTGCGCTGCTCCTCGGTGCGGCGCTGGATCTCCGCCCACAGCCGGCCCGCGCCGCCTTCACGCGCGAGCCGCTCGAACTCCGCGTACTCCGGGCCGGTGAGCATCGCGAGCTGGCGCTTCTGCTCGGCGGGGTCGATCTCGGCGAGCACGCCCCACAGCTGTCCGCCCTGCCGCACCTTCTCGCGCCGCATCTCGGCGCGCACCGCCTCGTCCTTGCCGGTGGGATCGGACGGGCTGATCGCCTCGGCGAGGCGCTGCTCGAGTGTCAGCTGACGCTCGAGCTCCGAGAAGATCGTCTGCATGAGCGACGCCCACAGGTCGGCCTTCGCGTAGGTCCACGCGTCGAACCGCACCGTGTAGACGTGGCCCACGTAGGCGAACGCCGCGTTGCGATCGCTGGTCCACGCCATGTTGGCGTCGACCGGCAGGCAGCGGATCTCCTTCATGCGCTCGGCCACGAGGTGGAGCGCGAACGACTTGCCCGAGCCCCACCCGCCGAGCACGCCGAGCACGATGGGCGGCTCGAGGTCGCGCAGCATCAACATCTCCGCGAGCGCACCCGCCTCGATGCTCGCGTCGAGCAGGTCGTTGCCCGCGGCGGCATCGTTCGCGAACGCCTGCGGCCGCACCGGTGGCCCGCCCACGTCGGCGAACGCGGAGATGCTGCCGGCCGCGAGCACCACGGTCTCGAGCTCCACCGGGGGCGGCAGGTTCTCGATCGTGAGCATCGCCTGGATCACGCGGCGCGTCCGTGCGTCGTCGCGGTCGGCGAAGACGGGCACGATCAGCGTGCGCACGCCGAGGTCCTGCGCGCGCATCACCGCCTGGCGCATCGCCTCTTCCACCTCGGGCGGCTCGGCGGATGTCGTGTCGATGCGCGTGGCGAGCACGCGGATGCGCCGCCCCGGCACGTCGGGCGCGGACGGCAGCGTCACGTCGAGCACGCGCACGCGCGGCACCACCTCGTCCTCGCTGCGGAACACGGTGACGATGCGCGCGACGAGCTCTTCGAGCCCCAGCGCGCTGCCGAGCGCCTCGAGCCAGCGCCCGCGCGGCTCCGCGGGATTCGCTCCCACCGGGAGCACCACCGCGTCGCCGCCGGCCTCCCACGGCTTCGCGGACACGAGCGCGGTGAGCCGCGCGCGGCCCCACCGGCCGAGGTGACGGCCGAAGGTGGCCTCGCGCGCCTCGGTGCTGCCCTGGTCCGCCATGCTCATCCGCCGCTCTCGAGGTCCGCGAGCGAGACGTGATCGGGGAATGGATACACCGTCCACGGCTCGTCGTGGCTCACGTGCAGTCGGTGGAAGAACATCGGATGGATCACGCACTCGTCGTCGGGCTGCAGCTCGAGGCGCGTGCGACCGGCGTACTCGAAGTCGGCGCTCACCACCCGCCGCTCCGCGTTCTCGCCCCGCACGCGACCGACGATGCCGAGCTCCGCCACCAAGCGGCGGAACGCATCGATGCGATACGTTCCACTCGGCCATGCACCGGCCGTGCGCTTCGCGACCTTGTCGAGGAAGCGGCCGGGGAATCGCACGGGCGCGCGCACGAGTGCGCCGACGATCTCGCTCGCGCTCTTGTGGATGCGGCTGTACGAGTTCAGCACTTCGGTGGCGAGCTCGAGCTCGGCCTGGTGGACCGCCTCGACGATCTGCGCGGCGTGGAACCGCGGGAAGCTGCGCTCGTCACGGGCCCGGCGGGCGATCGCGTTGCAGATGACGACGAGCTGACGCGGTCGCATCTGGGTGTGCCGCAGGATGTACGCGAACGTGTCCTCCTCGAGGCCGACGAGGTTCACGAGCTTCGTGCCGAAGAACGGCGCCCACACGTTCTCGTAGACCGACTGGAATCGATCCCAGTCGATCGCACGATCCGATAGGTCGTCGGGTGCCGTCGCTTGCAGGTGCTGGTGGAAGCGCCACGACACGAGCCGCAAGAGATCCTTCGGGCGCCAGCTCAGGTACACCGGATCGTGCGAGAACTTCAGCGGGTTCGCGAGCACCTTCTCCTGCAGGTGGGGGAACACCTCGGCCGTGACGAACGCCTTCACGTGGATGCCGTCGCGCACGTGGTGGGTCTGGAACCCGGCCGCGCACTGGATGAGGCCGGCGATCATGAACATGATCGAGTCGTCGTACACGTCGTAGTGCTCGAGCGAGTCGATCGCGACGATGATCGGCTTGCGCCGCGTGATGGCGGCGACGGCGTGGCGCGCCTCGAGGTGGGTGTGATCACGCAGTCGCTGGCGGATCGATTCGAGCAATCGAAGGTCCTCGACGTCGGCAAGCTCCGTGACGAGGGCACCGAGCGTGTCGACGATGAGCTCCGACGGCGGCCGCCAGTCGGGAAACGGACAGGCGCGCGCGATGGCGTCGGACTCGTCGCGCAGCTCCTGGAAGATCAGCGTCCAGACGACGAGCTCCCACGCGCGCTCGAAGAACGCGAGCGCGTGCTCGTCGCCCACCGCACGGCCGGCGACGAGCCGGGCGAACACGTCCTCGTAGATCGTGGGCTCGTCCACGTCGACGCAGCGACTCGCGCGCAACCGGCTCTGGAACGAGAAGTAGCGCGACAGCGAGGTCTTGCCGCAGCCGCGGCGGCCCACGACGAGGTAGCACTCGCGATCGAGGCACGCCGCGTTGAACGGGGTGTGCTCGAAGTAGTAGCGCTCGTAGTCCCCCTGGAGCTGTTCCTTCTCCTGCTCGCAGGAAACCTCTCCGAACGGGTTCTTGAGGCGGTTCATCCGGGCGCCGCGCGCTTTCGCACGGCCTTCCGCGCATGATAGGCGTGCGCTCCGGGTGCGGCAAGGAACGGCCCTGCAGTGGCCGAACGGACGATCAGGGGTGTCGACGCTCGGCTCAGCCGCCCCTGACCAACATCGTCTCGCCGTCGTCGATCTCGATCCGCTGCTCGAACACGCGTCCGTCGTTCCAATCCCAGCGAATGCGATGCACGCCGGGGGCGACGCGGAGGTTCGCGATGGGAGTCGTACCCACCGCTGCACCGTCGACGGTGACCTTCGCGGGAGGCAGGCCCGGGTTCACGCCGATGCGCAGCCTCGACGTGCGCTTCGCAGCTGGCGCCGGGCTCGAGTCGAACGGGTCTTTCAGGTCGCGGGAGCTGGCGGCGCCGTCGTCGTCCTCGTCGCCGCGGCCCTCGAACGGATTCTTCAGATCGCCGCGGAAATCCAGCTTGCGCGGGTCGGGGCGCGGAACTCTCGCGGCGGGCTCGCGCTCGGCCGGCACGGGTGCAGCGACGTCGAGCGGAGCGAGCTCGAATGCCAACCGGCGCGGCACGCCTTCGACGTGGATGATCTCCACCCGTGGAACGAATCCCACGCGTCGGACGTCGACGACGTGCGGGCCCATCGTCAGCTCGTGCGCGACGAACGGGGCCGTGCCGCCGAGCGTGCGACCGTCCACGATCACGACCGCATCTGCGGGCGTCACGTCGAGCACCAGTGCGGAGGTCGTCACCGTGGGGATCTCGACGCCGCCCGCGACGGCCGGCTCGACGACGGTCGGCTCCGGCATCGGAGCGACCGTCGGCGGCACGAGCTGCTCGCGTCGCACCGCGAACACGAGCACGAGTACCGCCGCCATCGCGACCACCGCCGAGATCGCGGCGACCAGCGACGCGCGCGAGCGCGACCGCACGCGCGGCGACCCGTCGAGCGGTTGGGCGAAGCGGGCCTGCGCGATGACGCGGTCGGCGAACTCGTCGGGCAGGGTCGGCACGCGCCACGCCGCCAGCACGTGCGGATCGGGCCAGCCGTCGTCGTCGGGATCGAAGGGCTCGTTCACCATCCACCTCCGTGCAGTCGCGCTTGCAAGGCCTGACGCGCGCGGAACAACCGGCTCTTCACGGTGCCGATGTCCACGCCGAGCGCCGCCGCGATCTCGGGATAGGAGAGGTCGTGGTACGCACGCAGCACGAACGCCGCGCGCACCTCGGGGCCGAGGGCGTCGACCGCCTCCGCGATCGCACGCCCGAGTCGGCGCTGCTCGAAGTCGAGGTCGGGCTGCGCCGGATCCACGAGCTCGGATGCCACGTCGTCGAGCGGCTCGTGATCGGATCGCCGGCGGCGGAGCTCGTCGATCACGGTGCGCGTCGCGATCGTGAGCACCCAGGTCGACAGCTTCGCGGCACCGGAGGGATCGAAGCGCGGCAGCGATCGCAGCGCGCGGGTGAGGGCCTCTTGCGCCACGTCCTCGGCCTGGCCGCGCCGACCCGCGCTGCCGAGCATGCGCCACGCGAGTGCGAACACGGCCTGCTGGTGCTCGCGCACGAACGCGCGACAGGCCCACGCATCACCGCGCTGCGCGGCCGCGAGCACGTCCGGATCGAACGTCGGCACCAGCCGGACCCCGGTCTCGCGAGCGATTCCCCGCACGATCCCCTGACTCGTGACGATGCGGGCAAAGGTTCCGCGCCGCCAGCTCGCGCGTCTGCGCGCGGGAATTCGTCAGCGATCCCGGGGGAACCGGAGCCGGCGTTCGGCCTCGGCGCGGGCGCGCTTCTGGTCGACGAGCTGCTCGAACAGGCCGGTGTCGTCCGCGACCGGGCGGTCGAACGCGATGCCCATGCCGGTCGGTGTGCCGGGGCGATCGACCGTCCGCACGACGACGCCGTGCACCACGAGCTGACGACCCTCGACCACGAACGTGAGCCGCACGGGGGTGCCCATCGGTCGCAGCGCCTGGGTCTGGAGGAAGACGCCGGACCGGCTGATGTCGACGGTCTCGCTCTCGATCGCCGCGTCGAGCGACGGGAAGCGCATGTGCACGACGAGCGCGAGCCGTCGACGCGCGAACCGACGACGCTCGTCGGTGTCGGGCTTCGGCGACTCCGGCGCGCCGCGCCGCGTGTCGGATCGCATCACCTGGTAGCCGGTCTCGATGCGACCGGAGTCGTCGTCGCGGACATCGAAGCCCGAGTCGTGTCGTGCGTCCACCATCCCAGCCCATCGTCCCATCCGCGGCCGCACGGACTCAACCCCACACACGGCACGCGCTCGACCTCCTTGGGCGCCGTGCGCGGCGCGTGCGATCGAAAGGACGGTCGCAGCGACACAACGTGCAAGAACTCCGATCTGCTCGCGTCGCCTTGCAACGGGACGTGACAGGTTTTCGCGCGTCGAAGCAACCGTGCGTTGCACGATCCTTCGGCCGTCACCGCGATCAAGCGTCGCAGACCTGGTCACACTCGACTTCGCCGCAGCCCGACAGATCGCAGCCCTCGCCGGTCGAGCCGCACGAGCTCGTGCACACGTCCGGCGGCGCGCCGGCGGCGGCGCAATCGATCTGGCACGCGCAGGCCTCGAACGACGGACACGACAGCAGCTCGCTGCAGCACACGAGCTTGATGCACTGCAGGCAGGGAGAGTCGTTCGGCGACGGCGCGCAGCTGTCGGGGAACGGCTCGCCGGTCGTGTCGATGTCCTCGCAGACGGCGTAGGGATCTTCGAGCCCGCTCTCGCTCGACGCGGTGTCGTCGTCGTCGGTGCTCGCCGCGGTGTCGCCGTGGTCGTCTCCGCCGACGTCCTGCGCGGTGGGTTGGCCGGTGTCGCTGCCGACCGATCCGGTCTGCACGCACGACGCCACGACGATCGGGATCGCGAGCGCGCGCCTCACGGGTTCGGCCCGCTCGCGCACTGCTTGAGCGCGGCGCCGAGCGGCGAGCCGGGGTGGCGCTTCTTGAACGTCGCCGCGGCGCTCTCCGCCTCGCTCGTGCGGCCCGCGGCGCACAGCGCCTTCACGCGCAACAGGTCGCGCTCGCCGGCGAACTCGCTCGTGGGCCAGCGCTTCGCGTGGCCATCGAGCACCCGCAGCGCCTGACTCGGATCGCCGGCCTTCAGTGCCGCGTACGCCTTGCGGATCGCGCCGACCTGCTCGAGCGTCGACGCGGCATCCGTCGAGGGGGGCGCCGGGTCCACGCGCGGTGCCGTGCGCGGCTTCGACTTCTGCGCGACGACGGGCGCGGGCGGGGGCGGAGGCACGAACGGCACGACGACGGGCGCCGTCTCCACCGCGCGCGGACGAGCCGCGCGGCGCTCGTCGTCGTCCACCACCACGACTTGATCGACGACGGCCGCGGGCTCGTGCTCGCCGACGAGCGATCCGCCCTGCCAGCTCGCGGCGTTCGGGCGATCGTCGGTGGCGAGCGCGGCGACGGTCGCTCGACCACCGAGCCACAGCGCCGCGATCGCGGCCGCGGTCGCGATCGACAGCGCCACGATCGCGCCCACGCGCCCGCGCGACGGCGTGCTCTTGGTCGCGACCAGCGGCAGCTGCATCTCGGGCTCGCCGCGCTCGATGCGACGCACGAGCTCGTTCCAGTTCTGCGCCGCCTCCGGATACTGCGGGCCGACCACGGCCGCGTAGTCGGCGAGCACGCTCTTCGCCGAGGGTCCGAGCTCGGTCATGCGCCGACCTCCCGGCGATGACGCGCCTGGTGACGCGCGACCGCCTTCTCGAACCGCAGCCGCGCCGCTCGCAGCCGCGCATACACGGTGTTGACGTTGAGCTCGAGCGCCTCGGCGACCTCGGTGGCGCTCATGCCCTCGAGCTCGGCGAGCAGGAACACCTCGCGCTTGTCCTCGTCGAGCTCGGCGAGGAATACCCGCACGAGCTCCGCCGCCTCGAAGCGCGCGGCTTCACCGGCGTCGCGCGGCTGCGGCTCGGCGGGTGGACGCACCACGCGGAGCCGTCGCTCCGATCGCTCGGCGCCGCGCCGGTACTGACTCGCGACGCGACGCGCGATGCCGTACAGCCAGTTGCGCAGCGACGTGCGACCGTCGTAGTCGGCGAGCCGGCGATACACGACCAGGAACACGTCCTGCACCGCGTCGTCGACCTGCGCGCGCGGCAAGCCGAGGTGGAAGAGCGAGCGCCACACGAACCCGTGGTGATCGCGGAACACGGCGTCCAGCGTCGGCACCGGCGGCGGGAGCGGGGCGGGCAGGAGGCCCAACTGCGGCGGTCGCACCACGTCAGCTGGTATTGGCGCGGCCCCGGCAAAACCCGTCAAGGGAATCGGCCCTCGACGACGCCCGCGACGACGAAACCGGCCGGTCCGGTGCGGTGGATCACGCCGTAGTCATCGAGCGTGAAGCGATTGCTCGAGAACGGCACGACGAGGCGGGCATCGAGGCCGAAGGCGAGCGCGCGGATCGGCGCGAACAGGACCGCCGCGCCGACGTGGCCGGCCGACCAGACCAGTCGCTGCCGCGTCGTGCGCGGCACGCCCACGCCGTCGCCCCGCAGGCTGCCGACCGCCGCGCCGGCGCACAGCGGGAACTCGACGAGCGATCGCGCGCTCGCCTTCGGTCGCACCGTCGGCACCCAGCAGCCGTGCACGTGACCGCTCGTGAGTCGCACGTCGACGCCGGTGGCTCGTGCATCGGTGAAGCGGGCCTCTTGCATGAACCAATGCTCCACGCCGATCTCGAGGCGGGCGTGCGGCCAGCGGACGCCGGTCGCTCCCGACAACGTCGGCGCGATGCCGGGCAGCGCGACCCAACCCACGCCCGCGCTCGCGCGCAGAAAGCCCTGGATGCGCCGATCCTCCGTGGGTGGTCGCGGTGGCGTCGGCGGCTTCACGGGTGCGGGCGGCGGCGCCTCTTCCGGCGGCGGCTCGGGTGGCGGGGGCTCGGGCTGCGGCAGCGACGGATCGATCGCGACCGCGATCATCACCGCGGTGACCTCGGCGAGCTCGGTGCACGTGCTCGCGGTGATGCTGCGATCGCTGACACCGGTCTCGCTGCGCACGCGCAGCTGCAATCGCGGCGTGCCGTCGCGCGTGTCGACGATCGCCACCGCGTGCACGGGCTCGCCGCTGTCCGACAGCGGACGACCGATGAGCGCTTCCACTCTCGCGCGCACGACCGCGGCGTCCGGGCACGGTGGATCGGCGTCCCACACGAGGGTCGGCGCCTCGTCGGTCGGCGCCGTCGCCGAGGGCGCGCTCGTCGGATCCGGCGGTGGCGCGTGCGCGACGGCAGCGAGAGCGAGCGATGCGAGCACGAGCATGCGAGGGGCCTCGGGATGATAGCCTCGCGGCGCTGAGCGCCAAGATAGCTCGGAGGCTTCGCGCGTCACGGACGTGCAGCACACGTGGTACACCCGCTCTCGCCGATGGACGAAGCGATCGAGCTCCTGCGTCCCGACGACTGGCACGTGCACCTGCGCGACGGCGACGTCTTGCGCGAGCTCGTGCCCCACACAGCCCGGGTGTTCGCACGCGCCATCGTGATGCCGAACTTGGTGCCGCCGATCACCTCGGTTGCACACGCCGTCGCGTATCGCGATCGGATCCTCCGTGCGGTGCCGGCCGGGTGCTCGTTCACGCCGCTCATGACCCTGTACCTCGTTCCCGCGATGCGCGCGGCGGACGTCGACGCCGCCGTGCAGGGCGGGATCACGGCGATCAAGCTCTATCCCGCCGGTGCCACCACGAACTCGGACGCCGGCGTCACGAGCCTCGAGGGCTGCGACGAGGTGTTCCGCGCGATGGCCCACCACGGCCTGCCGCTCCTGGTGCACGGCGAGAGCATCGATCCGCGCGTCGACGTGTTCGATCGCGAGGCCGTGTTCGTGCGCGAGTCGTTGGCGCCGTTGCTCGATCGACATCCCACGCTGCGCGTCGTGCTCGAGCACGTGAGCACGGCGGAAGGCGTCGCCTTCGTCGCGTCGGCGCCCGCCAACGTCGCCGCCACGATCACCGCGCACCATCTCCTGTACGATCGCAACGCGATGTTCGAGGGCGGCGTGCGTCCCCACATGTACTGCTTGCCGGTGCTCAAGCGGGCGGAGCACCGCGCCGCGCTCGTGCGCGCGGCGACGTCGGGCGATCCCAAGTTCTTCCTCGGCACCGACAGCGCGCCGCATGGGCGTACGCGCAAGGAAGCGCCGTGCGGATGCGCGGGCGTGTTCACGGCCCACGCGGCGCTCGAGCTGTACGCCGAGGCGTTCGCGGCTGCCGACGCGCTGCCGCGGCTCGAGGGCTTCGCGAGCCGCTCCGGCCCCGCGTTCTACGGGCTGCCCGCGAACACGGAGCGCGTGACGATCGTGCGCGAGCCGTGGACGGTGCCCGAGCGCTACCCGCTCGGCGCCGACGAGCTCGTGCCGCTGCGTGCCGGCGCGCAGCTGCAGTTCCGCGTCGTCGCGCCGCAGGAGTCGACATGAGCGATCCGATCACGGGCTTCCGGCCGGTGCCGCGCACCGGCGTCATCTTCGTCACCACCGAGGCGACGCGCCGCGGCTACGACGGGCGCGATCGCGATTGGTGCAACCTCGGGCAGGGCCAGCCCGAGACCGGTGACTTGCCGGGTGCACCGCCGCGCGTGCTCGGCATCGAGCTCGATCCGTCCGAGCGGGACTATGCCCCGGTCGCAGGCGTGTGGGAGCTGCGCGAGGCGGTCGCGTCGCTCTACAACCGGCTGTACCGGCGCGGGATGAAGTCGCAGTACACCGCGGAGAACGTCGCGATCTCCGGCGGTGGTCGCAGCGCGCTCACGCGCGTCGCCGCGAGCCTCGGGCAGGTGAACCTCGGGCACTTCCTGCCCGACTACACCGCGTACGAGGAGCTGCTCGACGTCTTCCGCGCGTTCACGCCGATCCCGATCCTGCTCGAGCCCGATCAGGGCTACTCGCTCGACGTCGCGTCGTTGCGCCGCGAGATCGCGGGCCGCGGGCTGTCGGCGCTGTTGTTGTCGAACCCGTGCAACCCCACCGGCAAGCTCGTCGGCGGCGAGGATCTCGGCCGCTTCGTCGCGCTCGCGCGCGAGCTCGAGTGCGCGCTCGTCATCGACGAGTTCTACTCGCACTACGTGTGGCGCGACGACGGCGGCGAGCTGCCGGTGGAGAGCGCGGCCCGCTACGTGGAAGACGTCGATCGCGATCCCGTGATCCTGCTCGACGGGCTCACGAAGAACTGGCGCTACCCCGGCTGGCGCGTCGCGTGGACCGTGGCGCCGCGGTCGGTCGTCGACGCGCTCACGAGTGCCGGCTCGTTCCTCGACGGCGGTGGCAGCCGGCCCCTGCAGCAGGCTGCGATCCCGCTGCTCGAGCACGATCACGTCGTCGCCGAGACGAACGCGATCGCGGCCGCGTTCCGCCCGAAGCGTGCGCGCATGATCGAACGCCTACGGGCGCTCGGCGTCCGGCTCGACTGCGAGCCGGAGGGCACGTTCTACGTGTGGGGCGACCTGTCCGCGCTGCCGCCGGGGTTGGATCAGGGCATGGGCCTGTTCGAGCACGCGCTCGCGCGCAAGGTGATCACGGTGCCGGGCGTGTTCTTCGACGTGAACCCCGGCCGTCGCCGCAGCCGCGGCTCGCGATTCCAGCGCTACGCGCGGTTCTCGTTCGGCCCCTCGGCCGACGTGCTCGAGCGCGCGTGCGATCGCCTCGCCGCCTTGATCGCGGACCACGGCGGTTGACGGCGCGCGGGCGCGAGGCGAGGGTGGGCCCATGGACGAGGCACCGCTCCTGGTCGACCGCGCGGGTCGGGTCGTGACGCTGACGATGAACCGCGGCAAGGCGCGCAACGCCCTCGATCGCGATCTACTGCTCGCGCTCGGGCGCGCGCTCGCGGACGTCGAGGCCGATCCGGAGGTGCGCGCGGTCGTGCTGACGGGCTCGGGCGGATCCTTCTGTGCGGGCGCGGACCTCAAGAAGGGGATGGCCGAGGGGCTCGGTCAGGACATGGGCGCGCGCATCGACGAGTTCCACGCGGTGACGCGCGCCATCGCGAACGCGCGTCCGCCGATCGTCGCGGCCGTCGACGGCGGCGCGGTGGGCTTCGGATCCGATCTCGCGCTCGTCTGCGACCTCCGCGTGCTGAGCTCGCGCGCGTACCTGCAAGCGAAGTTCGTGCACATCGGCCTCATGCCCGACGGCGGCGGCACGTACTCGTTGCCGCGGCTCGTCGGCACCGGCCGCGCGCTCGAGCTCTTGCTGCTCGGTGAGAAGATCGCGGCCTCGCGCGCGCTCGAGCTCGGGCTCGCGAACAGGGTGGTGGAGCCCGACGCACTCGCAGCCGCGGCCGCCGGGCTCGCGCAGGCCCTGGCCGACGGTCCGCCGCTGGCGCTCGCCGCGATCAAGCGCGCGGTGAGGCAGGGTTGGCAGGACGGGCTCGATGCCGCGCTCGCGCGCGAGAAGGCCGGCCAGGTCGAGCTCTTGAGATCGCAGGACATGCTCGCCGGCGTGATGGCGTGGATGCAGGGCAAGAAGCCGGAGTTCGCGGGCCGATGATCGAGTACGAGCCGAAGAACTGGCTGCGCATCTGTCTGTCGATGCGTGGGTCCGTCGCACCGCGACTGGTGCCGCGCGTCGCGATCGCAGCCGGGCTCGGCTGGGTCGCGCAGTGGGCGGACCAGGAAGAGGGCTTCTTCATCCCGCCGCTGGCCCACACGCTCATCGGCCTCGCGCTCGGCCTGCTATTGGTGTTCCGCACGAACGCGTCGTACGGGCGCTACATCGAGGCGCGCGCGCTGTTGGGCCGCATGCTCGACGCGAGCCGCGATCTCGCGCGTCAGTTCGTCACGCTGGTCCCGGATCATGCCGGTTGGGCGAGTCGACGGCGCGACGTGATGCGCTGGATCTCGGCGTTCTATCGGCTCTCCGCCCAGAGCGTGCGCGAGGAGACCGACCTCGGTCGGCTGGGCGAGCGCTTCACGGAGGCCGAGCGCGCCACGCTCGAGCCGCTCGCCCAGCGCGCGCCCGTCGTCGCCACGTGGATCTCCGCGGAGGTCGCCGCGCTCGCGGACCGGGAGGCGATCGACGGCAACAAGCTGCGCGCGATCGATGCGAACCTCACTGCGCTGGTCCAGTCGCTGGGGGGCTGTCAGCGCATCCGTCGCACGCCCGTGCCGTTCGCCTACGCGCAGCACATCAAGATCTTCGTGATCTTGTTCTGCTACACCGTACCGTTCGCGCTGTCGGACTCGCTGCAGTCGTACACGTGGGTCGCGGTGGCGGTCCTCGCGTTCGCGCTCTTCGGCATCGACGAGATCGGCGTGGAGATCGAAGACCCGTTCGGCTACGACCCGAACGATCTGCCGCTCGACGCGATCGGCGACACGATCGACGCGAGCCTGCGCGACATCGAGGCGGCCGGGGCTCACTCCCGCGGCGGGCCGATCGCGACGTAGCTCGGGCCCGGGGTGGGCCAGGTGATCGACTCGATCGCACCGCCGTCCAGCGGCACGATGCCCAGCGCGTCGCCGCCGACGGCCCCGAACACGCCGATGCCCGCGTCCACGTCGACCGCGATGCCGAGTGGGAAGGAGCGCAGCGGTGCGTCCTGCATCCACACGATGGTGGCGGGCGTGGTGGTGGGGTCGAGCCGCACGATCGTCGTGTTCGGATCGCTCGCGAGCGTCATCAGCACGTCGGTGGAGCCGGGCACCCACGTGGCGCCGTACGGGAAGCCGGGCACGCTGATCGTCGTGTCGACGACGACGGGCGCGCTCGGATCGGACACGTCGATGATCGACCAGCCGTTGTCGCCAAGCGAGTTCGCGACCATCGCGAGCGAGGTGCCGGGCACGAACGCGACGCCGGAGGGATCGTCGGCCGTGACGATGGGATCGCTCAATGTACCCGAGGGGTCCGACAGCGCGAACACGCGGATGGCGTCGAGCTCGTCGACGTTGACGATGACGAGCTCGCCGGTCTCGTCCACCGACAGTTGCTCGGGGCCGCCACCGACCTCGAGGTTCTCGACGATCTCGAGCGTGGCGAGATCGATGATGCTCACCGTGGATCCGGTGGCGCCCGAAAAACCGAAGTTGGCCGACAGCGCGCGCGTGCCGTCGGGCGTGAACGCGAAGCCGAGCGGCACGTGGGGCGTCTGGAGCTCGGTGACGATCTCGCGGGTGTCGAGGTCCACGACGAGCGCGGTGCCGGTGAGCTCGATGTCGGTGATGCCGATCGCCTGGCCGACGAAGGTGTCGAAGAAGCCGGGCGAGATGCTCACGAGCGCGGTGTGACCATCGGGCGCGATCTCGACCTCGATGGGGCCCGGTGCGTAGGCCGAGAGATCGATGGTGTCGACGAGCAGCGCGTCGCGGTCGCGCACGCCGGCGACGAGCGCGTCGTAGTCGAGCAGCGACAGCGTGCCGGCCAGGAAGTCGGCCGTGACGACCCACCGCCGCGGGCCGCCGCCGGTGGACGTGGAGTCCGCCGATGCGGCCGTCTCGTCGCCCTCGCCGTCGGTGGCGCCGTCTTCCTCACACGCGACCGTGAGGAGGAGCGCGACCGCGACGAGCTCGCGCAGATGCGACATCGCGGTCGAGCATGCCCGTCCCGCCGTTGCTGGGCAAACGCGGGGGGGCTGGTAAGCTCGTCGCGCAACGAGGGTCCGATGCTGAGCAGGGGATGGCGATGGACGGTGTGGCTCGCGGCTTCGGCATGCGGCTCGGCCGACGACGGTCCGAGTGCAGCGGAGTCCGACAGCGGCGCGACCACGATGGACACCGACACGGACGGCGTGCCCGACGATCGTGCGACGGTCGTGCACAGCTTCGGCGTGCTCGAGCTCGGGCCCCTGGAAGAGTCCCAGCCGTGCCTGCAGTGGACGATCGGCAACGAGCTGCCGATCTACGCGCAGACGGTGCGGCTCGTGAACGACGGCGCGTCGCACCACTCGAACTGGTTCGTGGTGCCCGAGGATCAGTTCGAGGGGCCGGACGGCTTCTTCGAGTGCAACACGCGGGGCTTCGACGAGCTCTCGGCCGCCGTGGCGGGCACGGTGCTGTTCGCCCAGTCCACGCAGTCGCGGCTCGACGAGCAGCGGCTGCCCGAGGGTGTGGTCATCAAGATCCCGCCGCACCACAAGCTGCTCGCGGGCGGGCACTTCCTCAACCTGTCGGACTCGGACGTCGTCACCGAGATGCGCGTGAGCCTCGACATCATCCACCCGCGCGATGTCCAAGTGATCACGGCGCCGTTTCGCTTGAGCTACCAGGACCTCGACATCCCGGCGTTCTCGGAGGCGCGCTTCAGCGGTGACTGCGACCTCGCGCCGCTGTACGAGGATCAGGCCGGCAAGCCGCTCGACCTGAAGCTCTACTACGTCACGCCGCACTTCCACTACCTCGGCAACTTCTTCGATCTGACGATCCTCGGCGGCCCGCGCGACGGCGAGAACATCTTCCGCATGGAGGGGTTCGACGGCGACAGCAACGGCAAGGCCTTCGATCCACCGATCGATCTCACGGGCGCGAACGGCTTCAGCTTCACGTGCGGCTACGACAACTGGCGCGACCGCACGATCGGCTGGGGCGTCGGCGACCAGGAGATGTGCGTGATGCTCGGGCTCGCCGACTCCGCGGTCCTGATGGACGCGGGCGTACAGAGCGGCGACCTCGTGGGCATGGACGGCGAGATCCTGATGAACGAGGGCACGTGCAACTCGCTCGGCCTGCCGAAGAACGAGTCGCAGACGATGCCGACCGCCGAGGAGATCGCGGCGCCGTTGTACGTGCCGCCGAGCTCCCCGGGCGACACCGACCTGCCACCGGTGCCGACGTGCGTCGATCACGATCCGGAAGCCGCAGCGCTCGCCCCGTCGACGCTGTCGAGCATCCGCGACACGCTCTTCGCCTCGAGCTGCACGTACAGCTCGTGCCACGGCGGCCCCGGCACGCCGTCGGGGCTCGATCTGCGCGCGGAGGATCTGCACGCATCGCTGCTCGACCACACGCCGACGGCGAGCACGTCGATGCCGCTGGTGGACCCCGGCAACCCCGACAACAGCTGGCTCGTCCACCTGCTCTCGCACTGCGAGCCCACGGACGACGCGGGCAACGTCGTCGCGCACATGCCCCGCAACGCCCCGACGCTGTCCGATCCCGCCCTCGTCGCGAAGGTCCGCGAATGGATCGCTGCCGGCGCGCAGGACGATTGAGCTACGTGCAGACCATCGCCGCGCCCAGCGCTGCGCAGATCATGCCGCCGGGGCAGGTCTTGCCGGCCGAGCAGTCGAGGGCGCAGGCGGTCGACATCGCCATGCCGACCATCACGTCGACGCACGCCGGGATTGCGGTGCCGCCGGGGCTCGCGACGCAGGAGGTCGTCGGGTCCGTGCACGGGGTCGTCGAGCAGTAGCCGTCGTCCGCCGCGACCACGACGCAGATGTTGAGGCCGACGCACTGCGCGACGCTCGTGCAGTGCGAGTACATGCCGCTGTCCGGTTGCTCGTCGACGCCGCCGGTCGTGCCGGCGTCGGTCGCCGCCGATGTGCCGCTGCCGTCGTCGCCGCTGTCGGCCATCGTCGTGCCGCCGTCGTCGTCGGCGCTCGTCGACACCGCGTCCGTCGTGCTCGCCGTCGGATCGACCGTCGTCGCCGTCATCGTCATCGACGTCGTCGTGAACGACGTCGGCGTCGTCGTCGGGCCGAAGCCCGTCTGGCCGTCCTCGCTGTCGACCGTGCAGGACGCCAGTGCGGCGACGATCAGCCAGGGGTGAAACGGGGCTCGCAACAGCGGCACGCGATCACCCATTATGCTACGGGGCCGGTCGCGGCTACAAACTCCCGCGCCGGCCCCTGGATCGCGACACGGATGTCGCGGTGGGTGCTATCCGCCCGAGCTGGAGCTCGACGACTCGCCCGAATCCGAGCTTCCGGCGTCCGTGGAGCCGGAGTCGCTGCCGCCCGTCGACGTGTCCGCGGCGGTCGTGCTGTCCGAGCTGCCGCTGTCGCCGGTGTCGGTGCCCGTGCCGTTGCAGCTCGAGAGCGAGACCTTGTCGAGGAAGAAGTTCGTGATGAGGCCGGTGTCCGGGTGACCGGGGTGGTCGCTCTCGAAGCGCACCGTGTGCGCAGCGCCGTCGGCGAACTGCGTGACGTCCACGTCGACGTGGGTGTAGTCCGGGTAGTCGTCCATCTCCGCGTCGGTCACCATGAACACCGTGGTGCCGTCGACGGTGACGACGAACTCGTCGTCGCCGGTGCCGGTGGTGGCGTTGATCGCGAAGCGGAACGAGAGCACCGCGCTCTCGCCGGGCGGGATCGTGATGCTCTGCGTGAGCGAGGCCGCCTCGGGCTCTTCCAGGCCGCCGAACCACGCCCAGAATTCCCCCTCGAACGGGCCCGCGTTCGCGTCGTCGGTGCAGTCGGCGTCGCAGATCGGCGTGCCGAAGGTCGTCGACGTCTCGTCCCACGCACTGCTCGGCGTACCCGCCTCGAAGCCGGAGTCCATCACGAGGTTCTCGGTGCAGTCGCCCGAGGGACCGGTGGTCCCATCGTCGCTGGGATCGTCGTCGCTGCCGTCGGTGCCGTCCGGCGCGGTCGGGCTCTCGTCGCTGCCGTCGTCCAGGGAAGGATCGACGTCGTCGTCGCCGTCGTCGCCGGTCTCGCCGTCCTGGTTGCCGTCGTCGTCGCCGTTGGTGGTGAGGATGCAGCCGCCGCCGAGCGTGGCGCAGACGACGACGGACAACGGGAACAAGGACTCGGTGAATTTCATGACGACCTCTTCGACTGCAGGAGTAGGGGTTCGATTTTCATGCAGGGTAGTGCAAATCCAAGACGTACGGCGTCACCAGCCGTCGTACACGCAGACGGCGGGTCCGGCGGTGATGCTCGCTCGACAGACGGATCCATCGCAAGCGAGCCCGGCGGCGCAGATGAACAGCTCCGAGCAGTCCTCGCCCTCGGCGGGGCGCGCGAGGCAGAAGCCCGCGGGGCAGTAGCCGCTCGTGCAGCGCGAGTGACCGGTGCACGCCTCGCCGTTCGCCGCGGCCGCGACGCAGGTCGGCGCGGCGGGGTCCGTCATGAAGTCGCACCACGCTCCGTCCGCGCAGACGCCCTGGTCGCACGACTGACCGATGCTCGGCGGCTCGGCACAGTGCCATCCGAGATCGGAGTCGCACACGAGGCCCTCGCGACAGTTGACGTAGTCGCACGAGTCGCCGACTTCGCCGGGTGGACGACACACGTCGGTGCCGTCGCACCACAGGTCTTCGCCACACGGGCGATCCCGACAGTCGTCGCCCGCTTCGCCCGGGGTCACGCACCTCGATGATCCATAGTCGTCGGAGTAGCGACACGCCAGCCCTTCGGCGCACTGGGGTGATTCGTCGCACGACTCGCCCTCGGTGGGCAGCGCGGTGCAGGTGTTCGTGTCCCAGTGGCACCACGCGTCGGGGCCGCATTCGTCGTACTCCACGCACGGCGTGCCCAGTGCGGGCGGGATGGCGCAGCGACCGGCGTCGTCACAGAACAACCCGTCGGCGCAGGTGCCGAGCTCCTGGAACGTGTCGGGATCGCGACATGGTTGTCCTGGTCGGAGGCCGGACAGCACGGAGCACGCCTCGACGCAGCGCCCGGCATCGCACACCAGGCCCTGCTCGCAATCGCTGACGAGCTCGTCGAAGCGGTCGCACGACTCGCCGATTTCGCGCTCGCCGTGGAAGACCGCGCAGTACTCGTGACACGGATGGGCGACGCCGGTGGTGACCTCGTCGCATGCCGCGGTCTCGACGGCCTCCGCGATCGCGTCGACGCACTCGCCGTCGTAGACGAGCTCGTCCTCGCGCGCTGCGATCGCGCGCGCTCGCCATGTATCGGCTTCGACTGCCGCGCACTCGTCCGCGCCGGCGCAGGTGCACTCGGCCTGCGCGGCGCAGATCGTGGCACCCAGCTCCGCCATCGCGGCGTCCTGGGCCTGCTGCTCCTCGTCCTCCGGAGACGTCGACACGGCTTCGCAACCAGCGAGCCCGCTCCACACGACACACGCGATCCCAACCCAGCCCAGGCGCATGCCGAGAATTTGCCAGTTCCTCGCGCATGTGACAAGGCGAGTACGGCTGATCCGAGCCGGTTTCTCGGGCCGCGTGCGCACGACGTGATATCCGCGATGGCGTGCGCATGAGCGCGAGGTCGTCGCTCGCCGTGGTGCTCGCGTCGACGGTGACGGTCGGCGCGGCCGGCATCGCACGGCCGGCGCACGCCGCCGCGAAGGAGCAGCCGTGTGCGCAGCCGCTCGCGGAGACGCCGAAGAAACCCGCGCCGCCGTCCGAGGTGCGTCATGCCGGATGTCCGCGGCTGCGCGCGACGTGCTGCATGCCGGGCACGCAGCCGTGCGTACGACCGGGGCCTGCGCGGGCCGTCTTGTTGTCGCTCGGCGTGCTCGCCGGGGCCGCGTCGGCCGGCATCCTGTTCGCGCTCGGCGATCGACTGAGCCAGAGCGACCCGGGCACGATCATGCTCGGCGCGGGTGCGCTCGCGGGTGCCGGTGCGATCCTCGGCATGATCGGCGGCGCCGTGTTCGGCGACGGGCCGGGCCTGCCCGATCGCGTGCGTCGCGAGACGCTCGGCCTCGAGTACCGCAGCGCAGGCACGAACGTGCTGGACGAGCGGCGCCCCGGCACGCTCGCGCTGCGCTTCGGCCCGACCTACGCGTTCAAGAACGGCGGCGGCGTGGCGCGCTTGTTCGGCGAGCTCGGAGGTTGGACCGGCACCGCGAAGGACACCGATCCGCGCCCGCAGTTCGACGAGGGCGCGATGGGCTCGGGCGGCACGCGTCCGGTGGTGCGCAGCGAGAACCGACTCGCGCTCAACGCCGGCATCGATTTCATCGTCGCGCTGCCGTACCCGGTGTTGCGTCGCGGCTCCGCGCACCTCGGTGCCGCCGAGCTGCGGTTCCGTCCGGAGTTCCAGTACCGGCGCGACTGGCTGCGCTACGGCGACGCGGAGACCCACATCGTCGAGCGCACGATGCTCTTGCCGCTCAACGTCGGCGTGCGCTGGCATCTCGGTCCGCGTCAGCGCTTCACGTTCTACATGGGCCCGCGCTTCGACATCGTGTCCTACTCGGATCCGGGCGGGCGCTCGCTCGCGCGCGGCAAGCCGGAGATCGGGCCGCTCTACGCCGAGGCCTGGTACGACATCGACATCCCGCTCACGTCGCGACCGCGTCGCGATCGGCAGATGCGCAAGGTGACGGTGAACTCGCAGCTGACGGTGGGCTACATCCACTCGCGCTTCGACGGGCGCGGCTTCAACTTCGGCCCGGTGATCGGATTCCTCGGGCCGCTCGTCGCCGAGTACTCGATCCGCGTGCGCCCGCGCGGTGCGAAGGCGGCGATGCAGGCGGGCCTGGGCACGGTGATCGGCAACGGTGTGACGTTCACGGGCAGGGTCGGCGTCGTGCTGCCCGACATCCGGAGGCGACGATGAGAGCAGAACGATGGGCTGGATTCGCGGTGTTGCTCGCGACGAGGGGGCTGCACGGTTGCATGCAGGCGGAGTGCAGCACGCCGCAGTACGACGAGGCCGAGTGTCGCGTCGTCGCGGAGAATGCGATGGCGAGGCTCGCGACCTCGAGCGGCATCGAGGTGCGGTTCCAGCACCCCGACAGCACGGAGGACACCACGTGGATCGCGGCCGGATTGCTGGCGGAGCGCGAGCCCGGCGAGGTGCACGCGCGCGTGGCAGGGCTCGGCGACTTCGCGATCTCCGTGCGTCCGCCGATGGACGGGAGTGCCGACGATCTCGTCGTCGTCGTCTCCAACGTCGACCCCGGCGCGACCGTGACCGTGGGTGCGGAGGGCGAAGAGGTCGAGTTCCCGGCGGACGACGACGGCGACACGGTGCGGCGCTTGCCCGTCGATCTCGCGCGCGGACAGACGGTGTGGATCCGCGGACGTCGCGACTGCCCCGAGCGCTTCCGCATTGCCGTGACGGCCGACATCCAGACCAACCCGAACCAGTTCGCCAGAATCGTCGAGCGCCTCGGGCAGGAGAAGCGCGATGCGGAGGACGCCGGCGAGCCGCTGCTCGGGCTGCTGATCGCGGGCGATCTCGCCGAGTCGTCGCGCCAGGACGAGTACGACGCGCTGCACACGATCCTCGCGCGGCTGCCGGTTCCGGTGGCCGTGACGGTGGGCAACCACGACATCTACCGGCCGCTGCGGCCCGAGTTCACGCGCAGCTTCGGGCCGGGCAACCACGACTTCCGCGTGTGCGGGGCGAAGGTCGTGATGCTCGACAGCGGCAGCGGAGCCATCGCGCGCTCGGTCGAGGCGCGCTTGCCCGAGATGCTCGTGCGCGAGGGCGCCGACTTCCTGCTCGCGGTGATGCACCATCCGCCGTACGCGGAGCTCACCGGATCGGGCTGGTCACGCGAGGACATGGCGCAGCACCTGCTCTCCGAGCTCGCCGCGGCCGATGCCGACCTCGTGCTCGCCGGCCACACGCACGCGCTGCACGACTATCCGAACCTCGACATCGGCGGCGCTCGACTGCGCGAGATCGTCACCGGCACCGCCGGCGCGTATCAAGGGCTCGGCACGCCGCGCTACGGGTACACGCGGCTCGTGTTCGGCGACGCGCTCGAGCCGTGCTTCGTGGAGGTGCCGCCCTCCGGCTACGCCGAGCCGCAGAGCGACGGGCTGCGCTCCCTGGACTATTGTGCCGTGCCCTGAGCGAGCAGCACCTCGACGACGCCCGCGAGGATCGACGGCGGCAGCGCGCCGGTGCGCTTGTAGCCGTTCGTGAAGAACGTGGGCGTGCCGGTGATGCCGAGCTCGTTGCCGAGCTCGATGTCGGCGCGGATCCTGTCACGCGTGGCGGGTGCGTCGATGCACGACGTGAACGTCGCGACATCCAGGCCGAGCTCCGTCGCGTAGCCGAGCAGGTCGTCGCGCTGCAGCGCGCTCTGGTTGTCGAACAGCTTCGCGGCGTACTCCCAGAACTTGCCCTGCTGGTGGGCGCACTCGCCCGCGTACGCGGCGATGCACGCCTGCGGGTGACGACGCTCGACGTTGGGATTGCACGCGGAGTCGAGCGGGTAGTGGGCGAACACGATGCGAGTGGTGCGTCCACTCGTCTGCGCGTAGTGCTCGAGCCCGAGGAACAGCTTGCGGCAGAACGGGCACTCGAAGTCGCCGAACTCGACGAACGTCACCTCGGCGTCGTCCGGGCCCTTGCTCGGCGCGTCGGGCACCTCGAACGCGATCGGCGTCTGCTCGAGCAGCTCGGACGCCACTGCCGGGATCGCGATCGCATCTCGCTTCGCCTCGACCACGGCGCGCTGGCGATGCATGAGCACGGTCGTGCCGTAGATCGTCGCGCCGAACACGAGCGCCGCGATGACGGCGGGTGTGCCGATCGAGTCGTCGAGGGTGTCGCGCACGCCGAGCTCGCGATCGCGACAGCGCCACGCGAGCCATCCGAGCACGGCGTTGATGCCGTACCAGAGCACACAGAACGGACAGAACGCCCCCTCGACGAACGAGAACGCGGCCATCGTGATGGACGCGAGCACGGCGATCGACGCGAGCACCACGATCGTCGAGCGATACGGGTCTTCCCACTTCGACCGCCGGCGCCACGCGGCGACGCCGAGCACGGCGATCGCGAGCGAGCCGGCGAAGCCGAACGTCGCGACGGGGATGTCGAACACCGCACCGAAGCGGCCACCCGTGACGCGGCAGCCCGTGGACGAGAAGCGATGGCACACCTGCGACATCGACTCGAAGCCGACCTCCATGTCGACGTGCACGAGGCTCAGGTAGAGCCCATCGGCCGCGCCGAGCAGGGCGACGAGCACGAGCAAGAGGAATGGTCGACGCACGGCGGCGGTCACGGCAGGAACGAGGCTGGTGGTGCACGCGCGCGCTGTCAAGCGCGGCGTCAGAACCACGAAGGCGCGCAGGTGGCGGTGTAGATCCCCTCGCCCCAGCGGGCGTTGCCCTCGGCCGACAGGATGTCGAAGCTCTCGGCGTACGCGTTGTCGTGCTTCACCGCGATCTCGTCGCCGGCGTTCGGATCGCGGATCGCACACAAACCCGTCGCGGACACGTCGGCGACCACCTGGTCCATGTAGAGCTCCGGCTCGAGCACGAACGGGGTGCCCGCGCTCATGTCGAACCACTGCGGGTAGCCGTTCACCACGCCTTGCACGTTCGCCTGCACCGTGGGCAGGAAGCACGACACGCCGTCGAGATCGCACGTCTTGCCGTTGCCGGGGCCGGGCGAGCAGTCGAGCGGATCCACGGGCGGGCACGCGGCGCCGCCGTCGTCGCTGCCAGTGCTCGACTCGATCGCGCCGCCCGTGTCGAGCGGCGGCGCGCCGGTCGAGCTCGTGTCCGCATCGCCGGTGCTCGTGGTGATCGCTCCGGTGCTCGAGCCCTCGTCGGTCGACCCGGTCTCCGCCGTGGTGGCGGTCATCGTGCCGACACTGCCCGACCCGAACGTGAGCGAGTCGCCGCGCCCGTCGCCGTCGGCGGTACACGCGACGAATGCGAGCGCCATGATCACGCGACGAGCCACGATCCCGAGTGTAGCGTCACTCGTCGTCGCGGAGCTCGAGCACGAGCGAGCCGCCGTCGCGAACGCTGGCCCACGCCGCGCTCTGGCCGGGATCGTCGGGCGCCACCACCACGTCGATCTCGCGATCCACGAGGCCCGGATCCTCCGCGAGCAGCACGGCGATGGGCGCGACGACGCGCTCCTCGAGCACGCGCTTGAGGGGGCGGGCCCCCCGGGTGGGGTGCCAGCCGAGCCGGGCGAGCAGATCACGGGCCCCGGAGGAGACACGCAGTCGCAAGCGGCGGCGCACGAAGCCCACGCGCTGCACGAGCTTCGCGAGCTCGAGCTCCACCACCCGGCGGATGTCGGCCGGCGAGAGCGGCCGGAACGGGATCACGTGGTCGATGCGATTCCAGAACTCCGGGCGGAAGTGCGCACGCACGGCCCCGAGCAGCTCCGCGTTCGCCTGATCGCCCGCGCCGAATCCCGAGCCGCCCCCGCGCGCGACGCCGAGGTTGCTCGTCATCACGAGCAGCGTCATGCGGAAGTCCACGAGCCGGCCGTCGACGTCGGTGAGACGGCCCTCGCCGAGCAACCCGAGCAGCAGGTCGAATACCTCCGGATGCGCCTTCTCGATCTCGTCGAACAGCACGAGCCCGAGTGGGCGCTCGCGCACCTGATCGACCAGGCTCCGCAGCCCGCGCCCGCTCGCGAGCAAACGCTGCGCCGCGCCGGGCAGCATGTACTCGCTCATGTCCACGCGGATCATGCGGTCGGCGTCGCCGAACATGTAGCGCGCGAGCTGCTTCGCGAGCTCCGTCTTGCCGACGCCGGTGGGGCCCACGAAGAACAGGCTGCCGATCGGGCGCTCGGGATCGTTCAAGCCCGCCTTGAGGCGGGTGAGCACGCGCGCCGCGGCGGAGCACGCCTCGTCCTGGCCGATCACGCCGCGCTGCAGCTGGGCGGCGACGTGCTCGCGGCTCGCTCGACGTGCGTCGGACACGAGCTCGATCGGCAATCCGGTGGTGCGCGCGAACTCGCGGGACACCGCCTCGGCATCGAGCACGACCGCGTCGTCGGCGACCGGCGGCGCGTCGTCGTCGTCGGTCGTCGGCTCGATCGCGACCGACTCGGGCGCGTGCAGCTTGTTGAGCGCGTCGAGGAAGCGGAAGCCCTTGCCCGGGAACGCGATGTCGCGCTGGAACAGCTCGAGGTGCTGCACGAGACGACGCAGCCCGGCGCCCTCGATGCGCAGCTTGGGGTTCTCGCGGGCTTGGTAGGCCGCGAGCAGTGGCGGCATCGAGGCCGCCGGCGTGGGCTCGATGCGCACGAGATGGAATGCGGCGAGCAGCGCCGGCGCGCGTCGGCCGAGCTGCTCGAGCTCCTCGGGCGTGCACTCGCCGAGCAGCGTGATCTCGCCCGACGCGACCGAGGGCATGAGCAGGTCGGCGATCGACGAGCGCCCCGTCTGCGCGCCCAGCAGGGGAGCGAGCCGCTCGAAGTAGAGGATGTCGCCCTCACCCGACAGCTCTTCCACCAGGTCGAGGCAGCGCTTCTCCCACATGCCGAGATACGACATGCCCGCGACGATGCGATCCGCCGACGTCGCCCAGATCCGCGGCGTGGGACCGTCGTCCGTGCGCTTGCCGAGCGCGCGGGCGAGCGCCCGCACCCACGTCGTCTTGCCCGCGCCGCTCGGCCCGACCAGCAACAACGAGCGCGGCGGCTCACGCGTGACGAGCGGCAGCTCGCGCTGCAGATCGAACGCGCCCACGAGCCGGCGACCCCGCCGTCGCCGCTCGCGCTCGATCCAGTCCTCCGCGACCGCATCGAGCGTCGGCGTGCGGCTCGATCCGCCGGCGAAGCGCCGCGCCGCGTTCCCGCGGGCGAGCGTGGGCGACCAGTCGACGACGCGCTCGCTCACGACGTCGCGCAGCGAGTACACCTCGGCCGCCTTCTCGCCGAGCAGCGCGCTGGCGAGCGACTGGCCGATCACCTCCGGCGCGATCGCCATGTCCTCGAGCACGAACATCCAGCCGAGCGTCGGGATCACGACCTTGAAGCCGCCGCGGGGCAGGGCAGCCCACGCGTAGCCGATGCTCACCGGGAGGTGGTCGCGGCCGATGACGATGCGCTTGTGCACGATCGACTGCGGATGCACGAGCACCTCGATCGTGCGCACCTGCAGCGACTCGGTCCACTGGAACGGGCGCGGGTCGGGCACCGATTCCTCGAGCGCGAGGGCGAGCTGCGCGAGCACCTGCTCGTCGTCCGTGCCGTAGGCGGTGGGCGCCACGACCTGGCCGGGATCGAACGCCGCGACGAGCCGACCGGTGATGCGCCCGTCGTGGTGGGTCGCCAGGTGCACGCGGAAGCTCGGTCGCGTCACGAGTCACCCCCGAGCGAGGCGCCGAGGCGCAGCATGAACAGACCCGGCAGCATGTCGCCGAGGTGCTTCGCACGGCCGCGCACGACGTGGGCGAGCGGGAAATCCTCGATATCCACGGGCGCCGCGAGGCCGACCCGGACCGGATCGTAGTGGTACGCGCGGATGATTGGCGGGATCGCGTCGGGGTTCGGCGGCGGCTCGACATCGATCGGGCCGCGCTCGAGCGCCTCGACGAATGCGGTGCGCCGTGCGCGTTCGGCCGCGATCCACTCCATCGGCGTGATGCGTCGCCCGTCGCCGATGCGCACGCGCACGACCTCGCTCGCGCCCGACAGCGCGTGACGGACGTGGCAGCCGGCCTCGCCGATGAAGAAGGATCGCACGCCGGGTCCGACGATGCGCATCACCACGGTCTGCACGGCGTGATCGATCGTGAGCGCGTCCTGATCGCGGGGGACCACCGAGCCGTCCTCTTCGACGGTGACGAACCCATCGCACGTGCCGCGCACGCGCGCATACGACTCGGCCAGCCACTCGAGCAGGCCGGGGCCGAGTCGATCGAAGCGGGCGCGCGTGCGGCCCCGACTGACGCGTGACAGCTCGAGCAGGATGGCGTGCTGCTCGGGATCGTCCGCGTGGGCGAGCGCGTGCGAGAGCACGAACACGTCCGTGAGCCGGGCGAGGATCTCCGCGCGCGAGCGGAGCGGGAGATCGGGCACGATCGCGTCGCGCCGCAGCGCGCGGTAGCGCGGCTCGGATCCGTGACCACCGCGCTGCGCGAGCGTGATCGTGTCGTGGCCGAAGTCGGCCGCCTCGGTGAGCTCGGCCTCGAGGTCGAGCCGCGCGTCCTCGTCGGCATCGGCGAGCGCCGGGTCGTAGTCGCGCTGCACTCGCAACGCGTCGCGCAGCTCGAACAGCTCGCCGCGCAGCGCCTCGAGGTTGTACGCGAGCTCGCCAGCCGTTCCGTCGCCGGCCACCGACGGTGCCACGCTCTCGCGCAGCGTCGTGGCGAGCCGCGCGAGCCCTTCGCCTTCGAGCATCGCGTCCACCCGCGCGAGCGCGTGGGGGATCCGCGTGCGCAGCCGTCGACCGCCGTCGTGCAGGAGCTGCGCGAGCGTGCTGGCTTCGGCCGGCAGCTCGCCCGCGATCGCCGCCTCGCGCAGGTGCTCGCCGTGCAAGCGCAGCTCGCCATCGCGAGTGAACAACCAGTACACGCGCACGTCGGCCGCGGTGGAGCCGGCGATCTCGTCGGCCAACCACGCCCCCACGCGATCCTCGAGCCAGCGCTTCAGCGAGCGCGCGCCGTCGCGCTGGGCGAAGCCGTGCCGCACGACGTGATCGATCACCGACGGCGTGAAGCGCACGAACACGCTGCGCTCGAGCAGGCCGCTACGCTCGAGCAGACGGGCGAGCTCGCGCTCGGCGATGCGACGGGCCGCATCGAGCGCGAGCGGAGCGAATCCGACGACGCGATCGATGCGGTTGAACAGCTCGGGCGGGAAGAACTCGCGCACCGCCGCGTCGACGGCCCGCGTGTCGGCGAGCGGAGTGTCGCCGAACCCGATCGAGGGCCCACGCGCGGCCCCGAGGTTGGACGTGAGCAGCACGACCGTGTGCGTGAAGTCGACGACGTGTCCACCCGCGTCCGTGAGGCGCCCGTCGTCGAACAGCTGCAGCATCAGCGCGAGCACGGCGGGATCGGCCTTGTCGATCTCGTCGAGCAAGACGACGCAGAACGGCTGCGTGCGCACGTTGGTGGTGAGCACGCCTTCGGGTCGCCAGCGATCGCCGATGAGCCTCGCCGGTGCGTCGGGGCCGGCGTACTCGCTCATGTCGAGCCGCACGAGCCGACGCGCGTCGCCGTAGAGGTACTCGGCGAGGCACTTCGCGAGCTCGGTCTTGCCCGTGCCGGTGGGCCCGGAGAGCAAGAGCACGCCGTACGGGCGCCCGCTGTCGACGAGGTGCGTGCGCAGGCGCGCGACGAGATCGGTGACCGCTGCGATGCCGCCGACCTGCCCGGCGATCTGCGACGTGAACGCGGCACCGATCTGCTCCTGCGACAGCGGGCGCTCGGGCACGAGCAGCGCCTCGGGCACGCCGGTGCGGCGTGCGAGCAGTCGCACGACGGACTGCGGACCGATGCCGGGCGCGGCGATGTCGGTGCCGAACTCGTGATCGAGCAGGCTGCGCACCGCGACCATCGAGCGATCGACCCGCCCGGGACGATCGGGCCACGTGCCCTTCGCCATGAAGCCTTCGACCGCGAGCTTGGACTCGAGCAGACCGGCGCCCGTGATCTCGCGGTAGCGCTTGATCGCGCCGATCTTCTGTCCGCGGGCGATCTCCGCGACGACCGAGCGCATGTCGCCGAGCGCGTAGCTGTCGTCGGTGGCGAGCGCGCGCAGGAGCTCGATGGACTTGCCCGGATCCGTGGTGCCCGTGGTGAGCGCACGGCCGAGGTCCGAGATGGATCGGAACGTGCGCGCGTCGAAGTTCACGTCGTGCAAGAGCTCGAGCGTGCGCGCCTCGTGCAGCACGATCTGCAGCGTCTCCGCCGTGTCGGTGGGCTCGACCCACAACGTCGTGAACGCGGCCGCGAACGCGGGATCGTCGTCCTGCAGCATCTGGTACTGCTCGGCGGAACATTCCGCGACGATCACCAGATCGCCGCGCGCGACCGGACCGCGGAAGAACGTGGCGAGGCTGCGATCGGCCTCGCGGCTCTCGCCGATGCGACCCCACGCGTGCAGATCGTCGACCCAGAGCACGACGCGCTTCTCGCGGCAGACGTGGAGCAGGTCGACGCAGCGCTGCTCCCACTGCCCGAGATACGACATGCCGGCGATGATCCGGCTGCCGCGGATCTGCCAGACCGAGTGCACCTTGTCGAGGTTGCGATGGCTCGCGTAGCCGTCCGCGTCGAGCAGATCGTGGACGAGCCGGCGGACGAGCGTGCTCTTGCCCGAGCCCGACGGGCCCACCAGCATCACGGAGCGCTTGCGCGGGCCGCAGATCAGCTGCTGGAGCTGCTCGCGCCACGGACTGCGCGGCGATCCGGGCTCGATGCGACCGTCGGCGGCGCGCTCGGTCTGATCGGTGCCGAGCTCGGCCAGCAATCCCGTGTCGCGCGCGCGCTCGCCACCGCCGAGCGATGCCATGCCGCCCGCCTCGTGCTTGGTGTCGAGCTTGTCGATCAGCCCCTTGGGGCGCACGGCGAACGCGACCAGCCGCAGCGCGTCCTTGTTCTGCACGCGCAAGGGCTCCAGGTCCTCGTCGCTCAGCGACTCCCAGCGATCGCGGAACCACGCGGCGGCCTCCTCGGCGAGCACGCGCTCCGGATCGTGCACGAACCACTCGTCGGGGCGCAGCGGATGGAATGCGATCACGAGCGGCACGTCGACGTCGTCGTCGGCGGGCCCGCGCCCGCGCGGCTCGAGCACGAGCGGGATCTCCAGCCGCACGCGGCGACGTCCGTGCTCGATCGAGATCTCCATGGTCACGCGCTCGAGCTTGCGGCCCGGCACGAACTCCAGCGGCTCGAGCTGGGCGGGCCACAGCTTCGCGAACTCGTTGCGGAGCGCATCGATCATGCGCTGCTGCACCTTGTTCACGCTCGCGCCCTGTTGCTGGCGATCGAGCGGGCCCAGCCCGATGGTCGTCCACTCGAGCCGGCCGGCGCGGCGGCGCTCGAAGATCGTCAGACGCCAGTCGATCACGTGGGGGCCTCGTGCTCGAACAGGTCCTTGCCTTGTCGCGCGTTCGCGACGAGCGGGCCGAACCAGATGCGCTCGAGCATGCCGGGGGCGCCGAGCTCGACGCCGGGCACGCTCGTGAAGTGGTGGACGGGCAGGCGAATCGTGCCGTCGTCGAACGTCTCGCGCACCGCGGGGAGCTTCGCGATCTGATCGGGCGGCGGCCGGCTCGGCAGGCCGAACTCCTTGCCCGACAGCGCGTCCGGTCCGAAGCCGGTGCGCAGTGCGACGAGCTGCAGATCGAAGTGCAGCGGCGTCGCGCTGTCGGGCGGCCACAGCCGATGCAGGCCCGCGTCGAGCCCGAGCAGCGTGCCGGCGCGATCGCCCGTGACGCACACGAGCAGCGGCGGCCACGCCTTCGGTGTCTCCTGGCGTGCGGCTTCGTCCAGTCGAGCGGCGAGCCACGCGTTCGTGCGCGGCGATCCCCACGGGCACTCGCGCGGCCAGTCGGGGGTGCTCTCGTTGTCGTTCGCGCGGTGGATCGCGAGCGTCCACCCGCGATCGTCGGCGAGCGCCACGAGGACGCGCAGCCAGCCCAGCATCGCGAGCGGCGAGTCGATCGGCCGCGCGAGCAACGTGATGCGATCCTGCGACTCCGCCGACGTCAACGCGCGCACGAACGCGACCTCGAAGTCCGCGTACGCGCGGTCCGCATCCTCGAAGCAGTCGTCCACCGACTCGCCGGCCTGCGCCGCCACCATGGCGAGCTCTTCGACGATCTCGAGCGCGCGCACGGCCGAGTCGACGGCCCCGAGTGCGGTCGTGATGCGCTGGTGCTCGCGCACACCGGCCGCCGCCGTGCGCGAGTCGCCGACCGCGAGATCCGCGGTGAGGTAGGCGAGGCGCTGCCGCATGTCCTCGATCGGCGAGAGCTGCAGGCAGCTCGCGGCGCAGCGCCGTCGGTACGAGATCCCGCCGAGCGAGCGCGACGTCACGGCGCCGCGCCGCTCCGGTCGAGACTGCAGCGCGATGCTCAGCCCCGCTTCCGTGACGACGGTGTCGGGCGCGGACGCGGGCGCGAACGCCTGCGCGAGGTCGGCCTCGCCCCAGGCCGCGACGACGAGCGCGGAGTCGGCCTCTGTACCCAGCGACGACACGAAGCGCGCGACCGGTGCGACCAGCCGATCCTCGAGATGGCGACGCAGCGCGCGGGCGCCATAGATCGGCGAGTAGCCGGCCTGGGCGAGCTGCGCCCGCGCGGCATCGGTGACCCGCAGCTCGAGCCCGCGCTGCACGAAACCCGCGCGCTCGCGGATGCGGGCGAGCGACACCTCGGCGACGCGAGCGATCTCGTCGCGATCGAGCGCGGTGAACGGGATCACGCGATCGAGCCGGTTCACGAACTCGGGGCGGAAGTGCCGATCGACCTGATCGAGGTAGTAGCGGCGCTCGGTGTCGCGATCGCTCGCGGCGTCGCGCGGCTTCTCGAACCCGGTACTGCCACCGGTGCGCGGGCGATGGGCCGCGCCGAGGTTGCTCGTCATGATGACGATGGCGTTGTGGAACGACGTGGTCTGCCCGCGCGCGTCCGTCAGTCGGCCCTCGCCGCAGACCTGCAGCAGCAGATCGAACACGGCCGGGTGCGCCTTCTCGATCTCGTCGAGCAGCACGACGCAGAACGGTTGCTGTCGCACCTTGCGGGTGAGCTCGCCGTCGCCGCGCTCGTTGCCGCGGATGAGCCGCTCGGCCGCGAACGGGTCGGCGTACTCGCTCATGTCGAAGCGCACGAGCCGATCGGTCGCGCCGAAGAGCACGCGCGCCAGCGTCTTGCCCACCTCGGTCTTGCCGACGCCCGTGGGACCGATGAAGAGGAAGACGGCGAGCGGCTTGCCGGGCGGCTGCAGCCGCGCCTTGATCGTGCACAGCGTCTCGATGACGCGGCGGATCGCCTCGTGCTGGCCGATCACGCGCCGGCGGAACTCCTCCTCGAGCGCGAGTCGACGCACCCGCTGATCCTCGCGGAGCAGGAACATCGGGATGCCCGTGCGCAGCGAGAACGCGCGATGCACGTCATGGACGCCGATGGTGTAGGCGGATCCGTCGGGGCCGACGTCGTGCTCGTGGATCGCCCGCAGCTCGTCGAACATCCGCACGGCCTTGCCGGGGAACGCCTGATCGACGAAGTAGCGCTCGGCCAGCTCGACGAGCGGCTCGACCGCATCGAGCGCCATGGTGGGGCGATCCGGGTCGCGCTTCTTGGAATGCTCGATGCGCGAGCGCAACAGCTTGCGGGTGGTGTCGGCGTCGAGCGGCTCCACGCGCACGCGATGCATGGCCGAGAGCAGCCCGAAGTGGCGCTTCTCGTGGTGCTCGAGCGCGTCGGGGGTGAGCTCGCCGACGACGCGCACGCGGCCCTGCACGACCCACGGACGCAGGAGCGCGGCGAGATCCTCGATGCCGCCGCTCTTGCCGGCGAACAGGTCGCCGAAATTGTCGAAATAGAGGATCGCGTCGATCGCCTCGGCGGCGCGCATCACCTGCTCGATGCGCTCCTGCAGCTGCCCGAAGCCCGACTGCCCGGCGACGAGCCGAGTGCCCGCAGTGGCGAACACGGGATGCGCGCGGAACGGGACGATCCGCTGGGAGAGCAGGCCCTCGAACACGGCCGATTTGCCGCACGACGGCGGCCCGACGAGCGTCACCGCCATGCGCTCGCGACCGGACAAGAGCGCCGCGAGCTGTCGGATCTCACGATCGCGACCGACGACGTCGGGCCTCTTCTTGCGCGCGGCCTCGGCGAGCACGTCGGTGCCGATCGACGCGAGCAGCTCGCGTGCGTCCTTGCGCGTGCGCTCCTGCTCGCGCTCGCGGCGTGCGGCCGCGCGGCTGCCGAGATCCGCGTGGGTGCTGCGCTCCACTTTGACGCGGACGCGCGCGATCGCGTGGCGATCGGCGGGCAAGAGCGCGAGCCAGTCGCGCGGGCTCGGCTCGCGCGCGCCGACCCACCGCAGCGTCTCGTCCACGACCCGACGCTCGAGATCCTCGCCGGCCCGCACGTACGCGACGTGACCGATCGGCAGGATGTGCACCCAGTGCGCGTCCTCGTCGGGCACCGAGACGCACGGCATCGCGATCGGTCGCGTCACGCCGAAGCGCCGCTGCAGATCGTCGCGCGGCACGAGCACGGCGACGTCGTGCAGCGTCGTCTCCGGCGGGCACACGAACGCCGCGATGCGATCCGCCGGCACGCGTGCGAGGTGCTCGGCGAGGAACGTGGCCTGCAGCGCGAGCGCTTCTTCGACCGTCGCCGTGCGACACACGAGCGATCGATCGGCGAGTGGATACGCGTACACCGATCCGCTGGCGCGGGTGCGCACGACGATCAGCGGCTCGAGCTCGATGGCGTGCGCCAACCGGGCCGAGCATAGCGGTTCAGCCGACGCAACAGATCGTGACGGGCTCGGCGGGCTCGGCCGCGCCCGTGGGGCGCCCGCCCGACGGCTCGCAGCCGCCGACGTACGTGTCGATCGCGGAGAACTGCAGGTAGCCGAGCACGAGGTCGGCCGTCTCGACGCACGTGAACGCACCGACGTTCGTGTCGGGGACCACCTCGTCACTGCAATCGTCCGTGCTCGACAGGCGCACGGTCGTGTCGCAGCTCGCCGCACCGTCCGGCGAGGTGCACTCGCACGGCGAGCACGCGCGATCGTCGGCGACGCTCGTGAAAGCGGTCTGCAGGACGGGGTACTCCGGGGGGCACTCGTGCGCGCCGACGCGGACGATGCAAGGTGCGCGCAGCGAGTCCTCCGCGAACGTGGGCACGCAGCGGTCGTCGCCGTCGCAGCCGGGTACTGCGAGCGGTGCGTTGCACACCATCACGCGATCGGCGGGCGTCGGCGCGGGCAGCCCGACCGTGCCGATCGGCAGGCACGACGCGGCCGGATCGGGCTCGAACGCGAGATGCAGGCCCGCGCCTTCGATCGGCGGGATCGCGGTGCACACGTCGGGCTCGGTGAATGGCGTCGTGTCGAGGATCGGGGTGGGGAACGTGCACGCGGACTCGAGATCGCTGCCGACGAGCGCGCCGCAGAGCGGCGACGTGTCGCACGCACACGAGCACTCGGCGGGCGTGACGACGATGTCCGTGAACGCGTCGATCTCGAGCTGCGCGTACGCGTCGGGGCACGCGTCGCTGCCGTCGGCCACGAGCGCGACGGGTCCGAGCCAGCCGGCCGGCGCGGGCGCGGTGCACTCGTGGGTCGGCGGGCACACGTCGAGAGGGCCGTCGTCGTTCGCTTCGTCGCCGACGTCCGACAGGCCCATCGTCGTGTCGGACGTGCTCGACGGGTCCGGATCCGGCGGCCCGCTGTCGTCGAAGACGCTGTCCGTGTGGCCGCCGCCGTCCGCGTCGGTGTCGTCGACGGGGCAACCGGACGCGACGACGAGCATCGCCACGCCGAGCCACCGTCCAGCCACCATGCCCGGATCGTACGGTGCCGCGCGGCGATCGGCCATGCGCGACGTGTCGACCTCGCGATCGCGCCGGCCCGGGTGGCCAGGGGTGGCCCGTCCACGGGCCGGAAGTGGCCCGTGGGCGGGCCACCCTGGCCACCTCGATCGCGTCGTCATTGGGATCGTCGGTGGTACGTGACTCGCACACCTCCTCGGCATGCCGACGACGCCATCGACGTCCACTGCCGAGCAACTCGACCTGGCGGACGTGGTCCGCCAGGGTCATCGACTGCTCGCCCTCGAGCAGGGATGGGACGAGGGGGCCGCGCTCGAGCGGTTGCCGTGTGCGGGCATGCTGCGCCTGCGCTGCGACGACTGCGGCACCGCGCGCGCGCTCGCGTTCCGCTGCGTCGGCCGGTGTGCGGAGCGCTGCGAGCACGGCGAGCGTGCGGCCCACTCGCTGGTCCGCTTGATCCCGCGCGTGCCGGTGCGCCACTGGACGCTGACGTTGCCACCGCGCGTGCGCGCTCGCCTGGCCCAGTCCGCACAGCTCCCGGCCGAGGTCTCGCGCGCGTTCGTGCGCGAGCTCTTGCGATGGTTGAGGTCGCGCATCGGGGTGCCGGCCGGGGTGCCGGTGCAGGGCGGCGCTGCGAGCCTCGTGCACGGGATGGGCTCGGCGTTGAATTCGAACGTGCACATGCATGCGCTCGTGCTCGATGGTGCGTACACGCGCGCGCGCGACGGCGAGCCCACGTTCCATCCGCTGTTGCACGAGCCCACGGCCGCCGAGATCGATGCGCTCGTGCATCGCGTGCAGGAGCGACTGCGGCGGTTGGTACCGCGCGGGCCACCGGGCGATCCCGGGCGCGATCGGCTCGTGCGCGCGTCGGTCCACCACCGGGTGGCGACCGGCCCCGAGGTCGGGCGCTCCATCCGGAGGATCCGCGTGCTCGAGCCCGCGCCGCCCGCGGTGCCCGCGGACCCGGGCGTCGGGGCCCAGCGCGACGGTACGCGGGTGCACGCGATGCCACGCATCGGTGCGGACGAGCGCGATGCCGTGTTGCGGCTCGGCCGCTATCTCGTGCGTCCGCCGATCGATCGGGAGCGATTCAGCCTGCAACCGGACGGTCACGTGCGCTATCGGCTCGCGGTGCCGTGGCACGACGGCACCACGCACGTGGAGTTCGCGCCCCGCGAGCTCGCGGAACGGCTCGCGGCCGCGATGCCGGGCGGCGTCGTGCACCGCGTCGCGTACCACGGCGTGCTCGCACCGGGCGCGGCGGCGAAGTGGCGCCAGCATCCGGTCCAGCTGTGGTTGACCGGCGCGGATCCGGGGCCGCGGATCCAGCCCCGTGACGCTCGCACGCGGCGACGCCCCGCCGGACGTGACGACCTGCGATGTCCGCGATGCGGCGGCGACCTGCGCGTCGTCGCGGTGGAGGAGGCCGCGGATCTCGGGCGCGGCGTGGAGGTGGCGACGGCGGGCTGAACGTCGAGTCTCTCGGAGGGAAGCTCCGCTTCCCTCCCCTTGCGCGGCAGAGCCGCGCAAGGAATCCCCACCCTTCCGGCGCTGACGCGCCTCCTGGTGCGCTGATCCTGCGAGACCAGGCCGCGATCGATTGCGGTTGTCAGGGGACTAGCGCAGTGCGACGCGGCCTTCGTCGGCGGACGCGGCGGGCGGTTGGCGCAGCTCGAGCACGCCGACGATCGCGGCGCCGGCGAGCACGCCGACCAGCGCGGCGCGGCGCAGTCGACGGGCGTGGATGCGCACGCCGTCGGCCCAGCCCGCGAGCTCGAGCGCGAGACCGCCGAGCACGAGCATGGCGGCGAGCACGAACGTCGTGAAGTTGTCCGCGAACAGCAGGCCGGCGACGCCGACGACGGCGGCGGCCGCGGGCCATGCACGCAGCGCCAAGGATGCACCCGTGGTCGGCTCGAAATCCTCGTCGGACATGCCGCGGTTCTAGCGGGCGGCCGAGGGCGGGACCAAGAAACCGGCTAGGCTGGCCGCGATGCCGACTCAGCCCAGTGATACGCGGGTGCGGGAGATCCTGACGACGGCGCGCACCATCGCGGTGCTCGGCGCCCACTGGGAGCCGCAGAGGCCGGCGTACTACGTGCCGGAGTACATGCGTTCGCAGGGCTCGCGCATCATCTCGGTGAATCCGGTCGCGGTGGGCCGCGAGCTGTTCGGCGAGCTCGTGAAGGGCACGCTCGCCGAGCTCGACGTCGCCGTCGACGTGGTCGACGTGTTCCGTCGCGCCGAGCTCCTGCCGGGTCACACGGACGACATCCTCGCGATGAAGCCGCTGCCGCGCGTCGTGTGGTTCCAGCTCGGCATCCGCAACGACGCCGTCGCCGATGCGCTCGAGCGCGGCGGCATCGAGGTCGTCCAGGATCGCTGCATGCTCGCGGACCACCGACGGTTCGGCCTGCCGCCGCTCGGCCGTTGACCCGGGCGGGGTACCATCCGGGCGTGACCGACGACGCCGCCGCTCCACTCGCGGGCATCCGCGTGCTCGACTTCACGCAGAACCTCCCGGGCCCGTACGCGACCCTCGTGCTCGCCTCGCTCGGCGCGGAGGTCGTGAAGATCGAGCCACCGGGCGGCGACACGGCCCGACTCACGCCGCGTCTGTTCGAGATCGTCAACGCGGGCAAGAAGAGTGTCGTCGTCGATCTCAAGGACGAGTCGACACACGCCGGGCTGCACGCGCTCGTGCGCGAGGCCGACGTGCTCGTCGAAGGATTTCGCCCCGGCGTGATGGCGCGCTTCGGTCTCGATCCGGAGCGCGCGCAGGCGCTGAATCCCCGGCTCGTGTACTGCTCGATGTCCGGCTACGGCCAGAGCGGCCCATACCGTGATCACCCCGGGCACGACCTCAACTTCCAGGCGCTCACCGGCGTGTGTCACCTTTCGCGCGACGAGGAGGATCGCCCGCTCGGATCGGCGCTGCCGATCGCCGACCTGTCGTCGGCACTCACCGCGACGAACGCGATCCTCGCGGCTCTCGTCGCGCGCGGCCGCGACGGGCGTGGCCGCATCGTCGACGTCGCGCTCGTCGACACCGTGATGTCGTGGAGCTACGTGTGGGCCGAAGGGCTCACGCCGAGCGACGGCCGGCTGTCGAGCTCGCTCGGTGCGGCGCGCGAGTGGATCGATCGCCGGGGCGATGCCGTGCCCGAGCGGCTGCGCCCGTTCGTCGCGACGCTGCGCGAGCGACTGGGCGACGAGCGCGTGCGCGAGATCGCCGACCGCGTGGGCGAGCACGTGAAGGGCACGCGTCGATGGAGTCGACTCACGCGCTTGCGCCTGCACGCGCTGCCGCACTACGGCATCTACCGCACGCGCGACGACCGCTGGCTCAGCATCGGCATCGTCGACGAGGACAAGTTCTGGGCCGCGTTGTGCGACGGCTTGCACCTGCCGGCGCTGCGCGCCGTGCCGCTCGTGGCGCGCTTCGTCGCCGCGACCCCGCTGCGCCGGATGATCGCGCGCGCGATCATGCGCCACGATCTCGCGCACTGGTTGCGGGTGCTCGATCGCCATCGCATCCCGATCGCGCCCGTGCTCACGGTCGCCGAGGCCCTCGCGGATCCCCAGATCGTGGCCCGGGCGGGCGGCTCCGGGCGTGTAGGTGCACCGGCCGCACTCGTCACGCACGCGCCCGGGCCTGCACCCACGTTGGGCCAACATACGTCCGAGCTGTGGGTGCCAACCGAGTAGGCAGTCGGTCGTGCTTGCAGAGCGTCGAGCTCTGGAAAAAGATCGTCGAGCATGCGGTGGCTCGTGATCCCGGTGCTCGCGTCGGCGTGCACCACGGCGAATCCGGCGTTCGATCTCGTCGACGGCAACTCCGGCGGAGGCGCGGACGACTCGCCGGAAGAGGAGGGCGAGGTCGAGTCGGGCGAGGGCGAGTCGTCGACGGGCGACCCCGCCGATTGCCGCTTCGACTCGGGTCGCAAGGTCGAGCTCACGGTGGACGGCGAGCCGATCTGCGGCGACTTCTATGCGATCGCCGGGTTCGTCGAAGCGGTGACGGAGACGCAGGTGCAGATCCACTGCCAGGAGAACATCGACTCCGACTGCATCCCGGGGGCGGTCGGGGTGCTCACGATCGCGTACGGACTACCCGAAGAGCTCGTGGTCGATCCCGGGCGCGTGATGCAGTTGCAGTTCTCGACCGATTCCGAGTGTCGCTTCAGCCTCGCGCGACTGCAGGCGTCCGACGAGTCGCGCGAGACGTTCCTCGCGCTCGGGGCCCCGGCGCTGCTCGCCACCGAGCCCGACCTCGTCGCATGGGACGCGAACCTCGACGAGGCGTGCGAGTGCGGCAACGAGTGCTGCGACCTGCCGGCCGGGACCTACCGGCTGAGCAAGGAGATCGACGGCGAGACCTACGATCTCGCCGAAGGCGAGTCGGCGGAGGCCCAGGTCGACGGCCATCTCGTGCGTTTCACGAACGTCGCGTCGCACGTGAAGTGGGACTGCACGAAGGTCTTCCACTGGCAGTCGATCCGGCTGTGACTCACTGCACGTAGATGCTGGTGAGCGGCACGCCGTCGAGCGTGATCACGTGGACGGGTGCGGTGGTGCCGAAGCGGTTCCACAGCTCGATCTCGTCGCTCGCCATGTGGAGCTCGTGGAACAGCAGGCCCGCTTGCGCGCGGCTGACCGGCACGACCGAGATGTCCGCCGGCCACCGGCCCTCGCGACGGTACTGCTGCACGGCGAGGTCGTGCACGTCGTGCACGTAGAGTCGGCGTGCGCCGGCGAGCGTCGCGTCGAGCTGCGGGAGCACGGGAGCGATCGCGGTGCCCCAGAACCCGCGGTTGAGCCCGAGCTCGGCCGCACCGCGCGGACCTCCGGCCATGGGGGCGTACTGCGAGATCCCGTAGGGGTGCCCGTCGATCGTCGCGAACAGAGCGGGACCCAGGCAGAGCGCGAGCGCGGCGGGCTCGAGTCGCCGGCGGTCCTTCGCACCGGCATGCGACCAGATCCACGTCCACGCGCGCGCGGCCAAGAGCGCGAAGAACGGATACGCGCTGATCCAGTGCTTGGTGCCGCCGAAGATCGGCGTGCTCGGCAGCGAGATGAGCACGATGGGGAAGAGCGCGAGGCCGACGAACAGCAGGCCGTCGCACCGTCGCCACGGATCCGGCAGCGGCCGCGAGAACGTGCCGGCGGATCCACTCGTGGGAGTGCGCGCGAGGTCGTCGCGCAGCCCGAGCGCGCCGCCGATCGCCGCGAGCACGAGCAAGCACGTCGGCACGGTCGCCCACGTCATCACCGCGGGATACGACACGGGCATGGGCGGCTGGTTGTAGTTCCGGCCCAGGAACTCCATGTTGTAGTAGGCGTGCTGACGGTGGAACTCGAAGTACTCGAGCACGCGCGCCGACGGGTCCGACCACAACCACGGCCACAGCGCGAAGGCGACGAGCGGCGCGAGCACGGCCATGCTGACGAGCGGCAACGGCACGAGCTGCGCCCGCGACACGGCTCGACCGTCGCGGAACCGGCCGATCGCGAGGCACGCCCAGTAGTGCAGCGCGAGCAACGGGCCCAGGAAGAGCGCGTTGTGCTTCACCGCGATCGCGACGCCGAGTGCCACGCCCACGAGCACACCCGCGCGCCGATTCGCGAGCGCACGCCGCCACAGGAGCACGACGGCGAGCATCGCGATCGCGACGGGCACGTCGAATGCGTGCAGCCCCGCGTGGAACCACACGTGCGGCAGCAGCATGAACGCGCCGCCCGCGAGGACGCCGGCCCACACGCCGCCCATCGCGAACGCGGCGAGATACAAGAGCGCGACGCCGAGCCCCGCGAGCACCTGCGCGGGCAATCGCATCGCCGCGCCTTCGGGCATCACCGGCATCACGCCGCCGCCGTCGCGCACGTCCTCCTCTTCGGTGCCGGCCACCGGCGCGTGCGCGAACAGCTTCGCGCTCGCGCCGGCCGCGAGCTTGAGCAAGGCCGGGTGCTCGTGGTTCACCCGGAAGCGCCGGTCGCGACCGTTCTTCGCGAGCGCGCGGCCGGGCTCGCGTGCGACGTCGCCGAGCCAAGCGGCGTAGCTGCGGCTCGCCGCGAAGTAGATGCCCTCGTCGCGCACGTACCCCACGTCGCGGTGCCCCAGCGCGAGCCCGAGCACGGTGACGAGCCCGAGCAGCAGCGCGACGAGGCGCGGGCTCATGCGCCCTCCAGCAGCGAGCGTGCCTCGAGGCACACGCTGCGCGTGGCCGAGGCATCGTAGCCCTTGGCCGTCCACCGCCCGCCGACGCCCACGTCGACCACGAACGCGACGTCGTGCGTGCCGGGCTCCACGGCGATCGCGAACGGCCACCAGCCCTGCATGTCGGTGACGGTCCACTGCGCGACGAGCTCGCGGTCGATCTCCACGCGCAGTGCGATGGGCGAGTCGTTGCGCAGTCGCGCGTTGAAGTCCGCGAATCCCACGTGGCCGCGGATCACGTCGCCCGTCGCGGTCTGGGTGCGAGCGAGGCGCAGCGACGCGCCGTCGCGCACGTCGAGCGCGAGGCACCGGCGCGGTCGATAGTCGACTTCCGCGGTGTGGATCGCGAGCGTGCCGGAGCCGCACTTCAGCTCGCCGCGACCGCGGCAGCGGCCGGCCGCGTCCTCGACCGCGAGCGCATCGACGTCGCCGAGCAGATCGTCCACGAGCGTGCCGGCCGAGGTCTGCTCGTACGTCGTGATCGTGAACGGGCCGACGTCACGCGAGTCGACGCGCGTGGGCGCGGGCAGGTCCTCGAGGTCGGTGGCGAGCTCGCGCGACCAATGGGCGCCGAAGCCGACGGTGTGGAATCGCGACCAGCCGCGCAGATCCGGTCGCGCGACCGCGTCCACGCGCGCGAGCGCGGGCACGTGCATCCGCGCGCTCGAGCCCAGCCACTCGCTCGCGAGCACGACGGGCTCGCCCTCGGGCAGCGTCGCGAGGGCGTCCGCGAGCGTGCTCCATGCGTCGTCGTCGAGCGGGTCGCGATAGGCCCACGCGGACATGCCCCACTCGAGCGTCGCGATCGCGAGCACGGCGACGAGCGCCCGGCGGGCCCAGCTCGTCGCACGCTCGTCGGCGGTCGTCATGGGTGGGCGGATCCGAGGTCGAGGTCGAAGCCCATGGGCGGAGGCGACGAGCCCTCGCCGTCGATCCGCACGCGGAGATCCACGCGCGTGCCCGCGAGCGCGCCCGTGGGCACGTCGAGCGCCTGCCGCCCGGGCTCGTGCGCGAGCGGGAACGACTTCAGTCGAGTCCACTCGCCGCCGTCGTTCACCTCGATCGTCACGCGGTGGCTTCCTTCCCGCTGCAGCTTCGCTGCATCGTCGTCGAGCGCGAACCACCCGGTCAAGCGCTCGCCGAGCTCGACGTCGGGGAACACGACCTCGGCCGGTTTCGTGCGCCGCTCGAGCAGCACCGCGGGGCGCACGAGCATGTCGGTCTTGAGCGGGCCCGCAGCCGCGTTCTTCGCGTGCGCGCGTCCGTCGTCCACCCAGCCGATCGCCCGCGCGGCCTCGCTCGCGCCCGCGATGCGCACCCGCTGGATCGCCAGCGCACCGGCGAGGGCGGCGAGCGCGAGCAGCAGCCACGGTCGCACGAGCACGGCCGCGCGCTCGCGCACGCGCTCGAGCGCGACCTGTCCTCGTGGTCGCACGAGCACGACGCACAGGATCGCGGCGAGGATCGACGCGAGCATGCCCACCACGTCGCGCGTGCGCCACCGCCGATAGCTCAGCTCCCACGTGCCGTCGGTGGCTCCGACCGCGAGCAGCGTGGGCTCGGTGCCGTCGTCGCCGTTCGCCTTGCCGCCGCGCAGCTCGCCCAGCCTTCGCTCGGACTGCAGCGCATCCGGCCCGTCGCCGACCGCGGGCACCTCGAACCAGTCGATGGAGATGTCGTTCTTGCGCAGCTCCCACCGCGGGTACCCGGCCACCGTGAACACGAGCACGTCGCTCGGCTGGCTGCCGCTCACGCGCACGCGCGCGCCGTCGCTCGACTGCTCGAGCACTTCGACGCTCGCGCTGCCCCGCACGATCGCGGGCGGCACGCTCGTCCAGCTGTTGCGCTCCCACAGCTTCAGCGATCCGAACGTGCCGACGAGCGTGGCTCCGCGCGGACCACCGCGCTTGCGCGTGACGACGTAGCGCACGCCGAGCAGATCGAGCAGCTCGGGCGTACCTGCCTCGGGCTTGTGCACGAAGTTGTCGCCGGGCGTGAAGCCCTGCTTGTAGAGCGGCACGCCCGTGGTCACGGGCAAGTCCATGAACCAGTGGCTGTTGCGCGGCGCGGTGACGGTCATCCGCCAGTCGCGATCGCCGGCGGCCCACAGCGCGCGCAGGTGATCGCGCAACGCGGCGTAGTCGGCGTCGAGCTCCGTATCGGCCGGGTCGCGCTCGACCTGCGGCGTGCCGACGTCGCCCGCGCGCATCGCCTGGACCTGATCGCGCGTCACCCAGCCTGCGAGCGCGGCGGCAGCGAGCCCGAGGGGGATCGCGACGGCGCGCCGATGCGCGACGAAGAGCTTGCGAGCGGCGAGCGCGAGCGCGACGACGCCGTAGGCGGCCGCGAAGAACAACCCGGGCTTCGCCGCGACGAGAAACCGTTGCCACTGCACCTGCGTGGAGCCGGGCGCGACGAGATCGAGTCGCAGCGTCCACAGCGTGTCCGCGCTCGTCCACACCCACAGCACCACGCCGGCGGCGACGAACAGACGAGCGCCCCGCGAGCCCACGGCGGCGACGACGAGCGTGCCGAACGCGACGACGCACGTGATCGCGACGGGCACGTTCTGCGCGAGATGACCGGCGAGCGCCGCCTTGATCATCCGCTCGAGCGGCAGCCACAACCAGCCGTAGCTCACCATCCACCCGCGCTCGCCCGTCATCGGCAGCACCCACCACGCGCACAGGCCCAGCCCGAGCCCGACCATGACGATGCCGATGACGACGACGTCCGCGAGCGCGCGGCGACCACCCGCGCCGTACACCGCGAGCGCGACGACGGCTGCGATCGCGACGACCGGCAGCGTCACCGGGTGCGCGAGCATGGCGGCGGCGATGCAGACCGCACCGCGCACGACGGCACGCGCGCGTGCGCTCGCGTCCTTCGCGTCGAGCGCGAGCACGAGCTCGGCGAGTGCCAGCCACGTGAACGTCGTGGCGAGCGCCTGCGGCCACACGCCGTACTCCACCGTGTAGATCCAGCCGCCCTCGCGATACGCCCCGACGTCGCACAGCACGAGCGCGGCGCCGACGAGCCCCGTGGCCGGCCCACCGCCCGCCGCCTTCGCGAGCCGCAGCATCGCCCATCCCTGCGAGACGAACACGACCGTGAAACCGATCGCGTACGCCTGCGCCCACTCGAGCGCGCCGAACGACAGCACGCGCACGGCGATGACGAGCAGATCGCCGAGCACCGGGTACAGATCGCCGACCGGCGCGCCGAAGAACCAGACCGGGCTCCATGCGCGCAGCTCCCCGTGCGACAGCGCGTCGGCGTACATCCAGATGCGCGTGACGTGCACGGTGTGATCGGCGGACAGCGGCATGTGCCCGAGCGGCACCGGCCACAAGAGCACGAGGCCGAGCACCGTCACTGCGATCCACGGCAGGTGGGCGGCGATGCGCCGCCGTCGATCAGCCGAGGCGCTCACCGAGGAGAATCGTCCAGGGAAGGGGAGTGCGGCGCTCGACGATGCGGAGCTGCGTGCTCGCGAGCCGCTCGAGCCCGCGCCGCGTGAAGTGCTGCACGTGCCCCGGCGTATTGCCCAGTCGCGCGAGGTAGCGGCCGCGCAGCATGTTGAGCGCACGCCACACGGGATCCCAGGGCGTGCTGAGCAGCACGGAACGCGCGGTGACCCTCGCCAACTCCGCGAGACCGGCGCGCGGATCGTCGAGATGCTCGAGGACCTCGCAGCAGATCACGAGATCGAAGCTGCGGGCGGGCCACGGCAGGCCGTAGATCGAGGCCTCGCACACCTCGATGGCCGGATCGAGATCGGGCGCGAGGTGGCCGAGATCGAGGTCGCAGGCGACGAAGCGATCGGGCCGTGGACCGTGGGTCCACAGGTGCTGCGCCAGCCGGCCCTCGCCGCAGCCGACCTCCAACACGCTCAGCGGCGCGCTCTTGCCGTAGAGCTCGGTGACGGCGTCGAGGAAGCGACGCATCAACAGGCGCGCGACCGGGTTGCGCGTGCCGTACTTGTCGTAGACGTTGCCGACGATGTTGTCGGAGGCGTTCTCGACCTCGAGGGTCACGGCGCCACACCCGTGCGCTTGTCGCTCGACTCGACGACGGCGAGCTCCTTCGCCGGTGGCGCGGCCGAGGTCCACGCCGCCGCACCGGTGGACTCCACGCCTTCCACGACGCCCGACTGCGCGGACAGCTTCGCGTCCAGCCGACGCACGCGCTGCAGCACCTCTTCGGTGAGACGGCGATGCGTGGCGAGGAGATCGCCGAGCAACGCCATGAGCGCGACGATGAGCGACAGCACGACCGCGCCGACACCGACGAGCAGCGACTGCACGTGGCCGCTGTAGTCGGGATCCTGCACGAAGAACCACAGGAAGCGCGCGCCGAGCCCGATGCCGAGCAGGAACAGCGCGATCGCGAGCGCACCGAACGTCTGCACCGGCCAGTAGAGGTTGTAGGCCCGCAGGATGACCGAGCCGTTGCGGCGCACGTACTCGGGGATCGAACGGAACAGCCGCGACTCGCGGGTCTTCTGGTTCGTCGTGATGGCGACGTTCTCCAGCACGAGCCCGAGATGTCCGGCTTGGATGATCGTCTCGAGCGTGTAGCTGAACCGGTTGTGCACGAACAGCGCGTTCGCGGCGCGGCGGTTGAGCGCCCGGAAGCCGCTGGTGGAGTCGGCGACCTCGGTGCCCGACGCGCGCCGGACCACGCGCGAGCCCCAGCGCTGCAGCACGCGCTTCGCGAACGAGAAGTGGGCGATCGCGTCGGTGCGGCGATCGCCGACGACGAGGTCGGCGCGTCCGGCGAGGATCGGCTCGACGAGCCGCGGGATGTCGCTGCCGCGGTACTGGTTGTCCGCGTCCGTGTTCACGATGACGTCGGCGCCGAGTCGCACGCACGCGTCGAGGCCGGCCATGTGCGCGGCCGACAGCCCGCGATTGCGGGGGAAGCGGACGATGTGGTGGGCGCCGAGCTCACGGGCGCGCTCGGACGTGCCGTCGGTGCTGCCGTCGTCGACGACCAGCACCTCGATGCTGTCGATGCCGGGGATCGCCCGGGGCAGATCGGCGAAGGTGGCCGCCAGGTGCTCGCGCTCGTTGAGGCACGGGATCTGGATGAGCAGCTTCACGCCCTCTTCCTTTGTACCACGGGGGCCGGAGCCGTGCGCGAGCGAGGCGGAGTACCATCGGCCCATGCGCGGCTGGCGGTCGGGACGCGTCGTCGCGGTGGTCGTCGCGGTTGCCGTGGTGGCGCTCGTGCACGCTGCAGCGTGGTCGTTCGTGTGCGACGACGCGTTCATCTCGTTTCGGTACGCGCGCAACCTGGCCGAGCACGGTGAGCTCGCCTTCAACGTCGATCCGCTCGAGCGGGTCGAGGGCTACACGAACTTCCTGTGGGTCGTAGTGCTCGCGATCGGGGCGCGCATCGGGGTCGCGCCGGAGTCCGCCGCGCTCGTGCTCGGGCGCCTCGCGATGGCCGTCGGTCTCGTGCTCGCGATGGCGCTGGCCGACCGCATGCGCGAGCGTTCCGGCGCGAAGCTCGTCGCGCCGCTCGTCGCGGGGGCGCTGTTGTGCGCGAGCCCGGAGTGGATCGTGTGGGGCAGCGGCGGGCTCGAGACCGCGTTCGCAGCCGCGTGGGTGCTCGCGGCGATCCTGGCCTTCACGCTCGATCGCCTCGTGCTCGCGGCCGTCTTCGCGGTTTGTGCCGTGCTCTCTCGACCCGACGGCGCCGTGCCGCTCGGCGCGTGGGTGCTCGGCTGGGGGCTCGCGCTGGACGTCGATGCGCGTCGACGCGCGCTCGAGCAGTGGCGCCGCTACGCGACCGCGCTCGTCGTGCTCGTCGTGCCGCTCGCGGTGCACCTGTTGTGGCGCCACGCCTACTACGGCGAGTGGTTGCCCAACACGTGGGCAGTGAAGAGCCACGGCGCGCGACTGCGCGAAACGTGGGGCGTCGCGTACGTGCAGGCGTGGGCGAAAGGCACCGGCGTCGTCGTGCTCGCTCCGCTCGCGCTCGCGCTGCGCCGCCGCCACGCACCCGCGGTGCTGGCGATCGCGGCGACGCTCGCGTACTCGTGGTGGGTGGGCGGCGACTTCATGGCGTACTCGCGCTTTCTCGCCGTCGCCACCGCGCTGCTCGCCGTGCTCACCGCCGTGCTCGTCGCCGACGTCGTCGCGCTGCTCGAGCGCCATGCCGACGCGCGGCTGCGACGGCTCGGACCTCCCGTCGTGATCGTGCTCGCGGCCGCGGCCGTGCTCGCGACCGCCGTGCGGGCGAACGCTCGCCGCGCGACGGATCGCGCGAAGCCGGAGGGCTGGCTCGACGGACGATGGGAGGGCGTCACCGCGATGGATCGCTTCGCGAAGGTCGGTCTCGCCGCCGGTGCATGGATGCGCGCCGAGCTGCCGGCCGACACGCTCGTCACGGTGGGGGCCGCGGGCGCGGTGCCGTACGCCTCGGGCTTGCCGACGATCGACGCGTTCGGGCTCGTCGATCCCGTCATCGCGCGTCAGCCCGATCCGGTGCTCGTCGACGATCGACGCGCTCGGCCCGGTCACCAGCTCGTCGCGCCGCCCGACTACATCCGCAGCCGCGATCCCGATCTCCTGTGCCATGCGGGTCATCGCGGCGCGCAGCCGCCCGCCGAGCGCGACGCCAGGTCGCCGTTCAGGAACGGATACGTGTGGGCGTGCGCCGAGCCCGAGCCGTTCCCGGATCCGTGGGCCGAAGGCGGCGTGCTCGACCCCGGCGTATACTGCTGTCGACGGCCGCGTGATCGCGTGGTCGGTCCTTTCGGACGTTGATGCCGCAGCGGGCGAACGACAGCGGTGAAGCTCGAGGCGCTGCTCCGGCGCGCAGCGTCGCGATCGCGCGACGCCTCGTCGAGGGGCTCGTGGCCGTGTGGGTCGTCGGGCTGGTCGTCGTGTTCGCGATGCGCGTCGGGTTCCCGCTCGAGCTCGAGTGGATGGAGGGCGGCATCGTCCACCAGGCCCATCGCCTGCAGCAGGGGTTGCCGATCTACCCGCCACCGTCGGCGGACTTCGTGCCGTTTCTGTACACGCCGCTCTATCCGATCGTGCTCGCGGTGCTCGGCTTCGTGCTGCCGCTCGGGTTGCCGCTCGGCCGCGTGGTGAGCATCGCCGCGTGGGTCGCGATCGGGCTCGGGCTGCGACGCGGCGTGCTGCGCGAGGCGAAGCCGCGAACGCACGCGCTCGCGGCAGTGGGACTGTGGTGCGCCGGCTACGTGTTCGCATTCCGCTGGGTCGACCTGTGCCGGCCCGACACGCTCTTTCTCGCGCTCGCGGTGTGGGGGCTCGTGCTCTTGCGCGAGTCGTGGGGCGACGCCAAGAAAGCCGCGCTCGCGGGCCTCTTGATGGCGCTCGCGTTCTGGACCAAGCAGACGGCCGCGATCCTGATCCTCGCGAGCGGCGTCGCCGGCTTGCTGGTGGCGCCGCGGCAGCTGTGGATCTACGTGGCGGTCGTCGCCGTCGTCGACGGCGGCGGCATGCTGATCGGCAATGCGCTCACCGACGGCTGGTTGTGGACGTACGTGTACGAGCTGCACCAAGCACACGCCTTCAACGCGGAACGATTCGCGCGCAAGACGTGGGGGATGTTCGCGCACGCGGCCCCGTTCCTCGTCGTGCTCACCGCGTGGACGGTGATCGATCGCTCGTGGCCGTGGCTCGCGCGCAAGCGTCGATTCGACGTCCGCAGCGACGAGGTGCTGCGCGCGCGACTGCACTCGTGGCGCGGGCTCGCGTACTGGGGCATCGTGGCGCTCGCCGGATTGCTCGCGAGCGCGCTCGGGTACGCCACGCAGTGGGCCGAGCCCAACGCGTTCATGCCAGGGGTCGCGTTCGCGGCGCTGTGGATCGCGATCGCGTTGCCGGTGGGCGAGCGTCGCGAGACGGTCGCTCTCGGACTCGTCGCTGCGCAGCTGGTGTTCGCGATGGCGGTGGAGCCGATGTACCAGCCGATCCAGACGCGCGGGCTCGGTGGGCTGCACCAGAGCTACGCGTGGCAAGATCTCGGGCGCACGGTGCCGAGTGCGGAGACGCGCGAGCGCGCTCGAGTGCTTCGTGCACGACTCGAGACCGACCTGCGCAACGTGTTCGCGCTCCATCGCCCGTACTGGTCGATCGTCGCGGGCGGGCCCGGTCACGTCGGCAGCATGGGGCTGTCCGACGTGCACCCGCCGGAGCGCCGCGAGATCGAGCGGGAGATCACGACCGCGATCCAGGCGGGCGAGTACGACGAGCTGTGGTTCGAAGGCGAGCCACCGGCGTGGTTGCGTCCGGCCTTGCGCGGCTACGCTGTGATCGAGCGACTGCAGGGAGCGGCGCGCGTGCGACCCATGTCGGGCTGGATGTCGGAGGCGGGCGTCGTCACGCCGTACACCGCGGATCAGGTGCGGATGGTACCGATTGCGGAGCGCGAGGTACCGCAGGGCGCCGAGGTGATCGCGGACTTCGAGGACGGCACGACGCAGGGCTTCGTCGCCCGGGCCGGCTTCGCAGGGCGGCCCGTGCACGGATTCACCGGCGAGCTGCCGCAGCCCGCGGGTCACGGCGGCGAGTTCTGGCTGTCGTCGGCGGGCGCACGCGGCAAGCTCGACGAGCGCGGGCAAGCGCGCTCCGCTGCAATCACGCTGCCCGCGGGCGCGACGATCGAGCTGCTCGTGGGCTGGCTCGGTCGGCGCGACGGCCTCGCACTCGCCATCACCGACGAACAGGGCGGCGACATCGCGGAGCTCCCGCTGCCCGAGACGCCCGCGGTGATGCAGACGGCGACGTGGCAAGCGCCGGCAGCTGCGACGATCCGCATCGTCGCGAGCGATGCGGCGGGCGACGGCGCGATCGTCATCGACGACGTCTGGCGGCGATGAGGCATCTCGGCGCTCAGCGCCGTTTTCGTCCGCGCAGCCATAGCAGCACGAGCAGCGCCATGCCGGTGCTGTTCGGCCGCGGCAGGCGGATCGGCGTGGTGCACTCGCAGTTGTCCATGTCGTTGTCGTCGAAGCTGTCGTTGCAGCCGTCGCCGTCGGCGTCGGCGGTGCAGCTCTCGTCGGGCTTGCGATCGCAGCCGTTCACCCAGCCGTCGCCGTCGCGATCGCAGCCGCTGCCGACATCGTCGTCGCCCCCGCCGTCGTCGTCGGGATCGCCCACCTCGCACGCGCCGTTGCTGCACACGAGCGACGGATCGCAGCATCCGCTGTCGTCCACGCACGTCGCCGACGGCGACGGCATCGGTGGCATCGGGCCGCCGACGAGCTCGGGCTCGGTGCACAGCGCGAGGCAGCGGAACTGGCCGTCGGACATCATCGGGTCGGCGACGCAGCGCGTCTCGATGGGGCACTGCGACGTCGCGGAGCACGCGTCGCCCGGCTCGAGCAGCCGTGGATCATTTTCGCCGACGAGCTCGTCGAGCGCGGGGCCGCCGTCATCGTCATCGAGCAGGCGCGCGAGGTCCTCCGCGCTCGCGCCTCCCCGGCGATACGGCACGTTCGAGCTCCCGCCACCGCCGCCGCCGGGTGCGGCCTCGTCGTCGGGCAGCTCGATCACGACGAGCTCACCGATCGTCCACGCGAGGGCATTTGCATCGACGACGATCGGCTCATCGAGCGCGATGCGATCCCCCTTCTCGTCGACGAGCCACGCGTCGTCGAATCCGCCGAGCTCGAGGCCCTCGATGCGCGCGGCGACGACGTGCCCGTCGCTGCGCGGCGATGCGGCCGCTCGCCGCGATCCGCTCGGGCCCGCGAGTCGCAGCGCCGTGGTGCCCTCGGCGAGCGGCAGCTCGAAGATCGCGCCTGCGCTCGCATCCACCGCGAGCGCGTCGACGACGACGGTGCCGTGACCCACGCCGACGACGCTCGCGTCCTCGAGCACGAGCCGAGCCTCGGGCGCGAGCTCGAAGGCGAGGGGCGCCGCGAGATCGATGCGCTCGACGACGTCGTCCTCCGCGTCGTCGATGGGATCTCCGCACGCGCCGAGCCCGAGCACCAACGCTGCTGCTGCCCGCCTCGTCATACGATCGATCCTCCGCGATCTAGAAGCGCAAGCCCAGCCCGCCGCGCGCCGGTGTGATCTGGATCCGCGCGCGGAGCTTCGACTGCCGCTTGGCTTCGCGCCGGTCGAGACCGAGCAGGACCGCACCGACGATCAACACCGCTGCGCCCGTACCGATCAGCACATATCCCGGCGTGTCGGTGAACACGTCCTTCGTGGGTTTGCCCTCCGCATCGCGCGGGGGCAGCACCGCGAGCACGATGCCCGCGATCAGCCCGCTGCCGCCGACGGCGACGAGCGCGGCTCCGGCCTTGCCCTTGGCCGCGAGCTTCTTCGGATCGCGCGTGGGCCCTGGATCCACCGGGCGCGCCGGCGCGAGGTCGTCGTCCACCCCGTCGGCGTTCACGTCGCCGGTGGTCGCCGACTGCTCGGCCTCGAGCTCCGCCGCGACCGTGGCGAGTCGACCCTCGATCGCATCGACGAGCTCGGTCTCGGTGCACAGATCACATTCCGTCGTCTCACCGACGGGCGTGGGCTCGTCGGGGCGCGAGACCGTGATCGTATACTCCCACCCCGGATCTTCTCCTCGTTTCTCGCGAATCACGACGTTGATCGTCGGGTCCTGCGGGCCGCGACCCGGCATCACGCCCGCCCGCCGCAGCACGACGTCGGCCCGCTCCTGCACGCGGCGTCGGATCGCAGGGCCGGCCTCGCCGGTCGCGCTCGTGTCCACGGCGACGTGGGCCCAGCCGCGCGATTCGGTCGGCGTGGACTCGGGCTCCGGCACGGCCGCGCTCGAAGGGCTCGGCGCGCGCGCGAGCACGGGGGTGCTCGTCGTGACGAGCGCGAGCGCGACGAGGACCGCGCTCACTCGCCCTTGCTGTCGAGTCGCTTGCTGCACACCCGCACCCATCCGACGACCTCCGAGTCCCCGCTGTCCTTGCCGAGCCGCACGCACTCTTCGAACCGATTGAGCTCCATGTTCGCCTTCACGCGCAGCTTCAGGCGCGTCGCCTTCGACGGCCAGCACTCGGCCTTGTCGGTGAGGCGCAGCACGCCGTGCCACTCGTGGGCCTGCCGCATGTTCTCGGCCTCGCGACGCGTGCGGACACACGCTTCGTCGTCGGCCGGCGGCGGCTCGTCGGGCACACCGACGCTCGGCAGCGAGCCGCCCTTCGGCTTGCCCTTGCGCTTGCCGCTGCCGCGCTCCGCCGCGGGTGGATCCGCGATCACGGCGGGGGTCTCCGCGGGCGTTTCCATCGGGGGCTCGGGCGGGGGCGTGAGGATCGGTGCAGGCGGCACCGGCACGGGTGCGATCGCGGGCGCGGTCGCTGCGCGCACGGGCTCGACGCTCGCCTCCGCGACGACGTCGCTGCGATCGTCGCTCGGCCACGCGATGACGACGGCGGTGCCGAGCACGAGCGCCGACACGAGCGCGACGGCCCACGGCTCGACGCCGCGCTTCGGGGCCTCGATCGCGGCGGGCACGATCCGCGCGACCTCGCTGCCGCCCTGCTCGATCGCATCGAGTCGCTCGCCCACCTCGCGCGCCGATGCAGGCCGATCGGCGGGCTCCATCTCGAGACACGCATCGACGAGCTCCGCGAGCTCCACCGGGATGTCGCCCTTGCGCGTGGAGATCTTCGGCGCAGGTGACACGGCCTTGCGACCGAGGATCTCGAGCGGATTCGCGGCCGTGAACGGCGGCTCGCCCGTGAGCAGCTCGAACATCAACACGCCGAGCGCGTACACGTCGAACGACGGCGTCGGCTTGTCGCCGCGCGCCTGCTCGGGTGCCATGTACTCCGGCGTGCCGACTGCGATGCCGGGTCGCGTCGCCCGCTCGGCGCCTTCGGTGATGTTCACCGCGATGCCGAAGTCGAGCACCTTCACGACCTCGCCGTGCGGGCCCTCGACGAGCATCACGTTCTCGGCCTTGAGGTCGCGATGGACGATGCCGATGTCGTGGGCGACCTGCAGCGCGTGCGCGATGCGGCTCGCGATCCTGCACACGCGCTGCCACGGCACGGTGCCGAGGCTGCGCAACAGCGCGAGCAGGTCGCAACCCTTCAGGTGCTCCATCACGATGAACGGGCGCCCATCGGGCAGCTCGTCCGCGTCGAGCACCTCGACGATGTTCGGATGACCGATCGCACTCGCAGCGCGTGCCTCTGCGCGGAATCGGCGGGTGACGTCGGCGGTCTGCGACCAGTTGGCGGCGAGCACCTTCACCGCGACGCGGCGTCCGATCGCGAGATGCTCCGCGAGGTACACGGTGCCCATCGCGCCCGACCCGAGGGTCTGGATGACCCGATAACGGCCTGCCACGACGGTTCCGGCCGCCAGTGCGTCATCGTCCTCGAACGCAGAATCGAGCTTCGTGGTCGTCCGCGTCGACGGCACCCCGTTCGTCCCTCCGATCGCAGCGTATCACGCCGATCGTCGGCGGCTTGTGCGGGCCACGACACTTGCTACGACGAAGGGGCGCCGCAGACATGCGTGCGGCTTCGAGCTCGACGGGTCACGTCATGAAACGTTACAGCGGAGCGGGCACCGGTAAAGAGCTCGCCGGGGTGTCCGGCGTCTCGTGATACCTTCGAGTGCAATGGCGCGAGTGCTCGTCGTCGAAGACGACAAATCCGTACGGCGTACGCTCGAACGCGTCCTCGAATCCGAGGGACACGACGTGGAGAGCGAGGGCGATGGTGCGCGAGCCGCTGCCCGGCTGGCGTCGGATCCGCCCGACATCGTGCTGCTCGATCTGGGTCTGCCCGGCAAGGACGGCCTGGAAGTGCTCGCGGGCATGGCGAGCCTGCGAGAGCCTCGACCGCCCGTCGTCGTCGTGACGGCGCGCGACGACATGGACAGCACGGTCACGGCATTCGCTCGCGGTGCGTACGACGTGCTCGTGAAGCCGATCGATCTACACGAGCTCGTCGCGGTGGTGGGTCGTGCGCTCGAGGAGCACGAGATCCGGCGACGGCTCGGTGGCGAAGCGGTGGCTGCCGATGCGCCACCGCGCGAGGCCAGCGACGAGCTGCTCGTCGGGCGCACACCGGTGATGCGCGAGGTGTTCAAGGCCATAGGGCGGGTCGCGACGAATCGCTCCACCGTGCTGGTGTCGGGTGAGGCCGGCACGGGCAAGGAGCTCGTCGCGCGGGCCATCCACGCCGGCGGATCGGATCCGACCGCTCCGTTCGTCGCGGTCAGCTGCTCGTCGCTGTCGCGTGCGGGCGTCGAGGCCGAGCTGTTCGGACACTCCATCCAGCCCGGTCGCATCGAGCTCGCGGGTCGCGGCACGATCCTGCTCGACGAGGTCGGCGATCTCGCGCCGGAGATGCAGGCGAAGGTGGCGCGCATGCTCGACACGCACGCGTTCGAGCGAGTGGGCGACGCGACGCCGCGGCAGCTGGCCGCGCGCGTGGTCGCGGTGACGCGTCGTGACCTCGCGGCCGAGGTCGCGGCGGGGCGCTTCCGCGAGGATCTGCTCGAGCGTCTGCGCGTGTTCGAGATCCGGTTGCCGGCGCTGCGCGAGCGCATGGACGATCTGCCCGCGCTGGTGGATCGACTGCTCGCGCGGATCGGACGCGAGCTCGACAAGCCTGTGCGTGCGTGCGATCCGGCCGGGCTCGACGTGCTGCGTCGTCACGCGTGGCCCGGCAACGTGCGCGAGCTCTACAACCTGTTGCAGCGCGCTGTCGTGTTCGCGCGCAGCGAAGTGGTGACGAAGGACGTCATCGCGGCGGCCGGGCTCGAGCCGGGCAAGGCGCCCGCGCCCGCGGCGTCGCAGACGTTGGCCGAGGTCGAGCGCGTGCACATCGCCGGCGTGCTCAAGCAGACCGGCTGGAAGAAGAAGCGAGCAGCGGAGCTCTTGGGGATCTCGCGGCCCACGCTCGACCGCAAGATCCGCGTGTACGGGCTCGAGCGCGGGACCCCGGCATGACACCGGCGCTGCTGGCCACCGCGGTGCTCGTCACCGCGGCGACCAGCGCCGCGCTCTCGAGGGTCGACGGGCGGACCGAGCGCGGGGCCGCCGTGCGATCGAGCGTGCTCGCGTGCATCCGCGCGCTGCCGCTCGTGTTCGCCGCGTGGATTCCGTGGCTCGACGCGGTGCTCGGCGTGCTCGTGACGACCGCGGTCTGGCGCTTCTTCCTCGCGTTCCCGTCGGCGTCGCTGCCGTCGCGGGCGGCGAGTGCGATCGAGACCACCGGCATCGTCGCGGCGATCGGCGTGGTGCTGGTGCCCGACGCGATGATCGGCGACGTGACACGCCACGTCGCGACGGTGGCGGCGATCGGCACGATCCTGCTCGCGGCGCTGCGGCTGCGCACGCTGTCGCATCCGCGGGCGCGCGCGTTGACGCTCGTCGTCACCACGGCGGTGGCGTGTGCGTGGGCGCTCGCCGCGGTGCGTGGAGGCGAAGTCGCGCCCGTGGTGGCGGGATTGTTCGCCGCGTTCGCGATCGATCTCGCGTTGCTCGTGTACGCGGTCGTCTCGACCCGCGTCTGGTTGCGCACGGTGGGCACGGGGCTCGGGGTCGGCGTCGTGGCGCTCGCGGCCGTGGTGTTCGTGCGACGCGTGCCGCCGGTGCCCGACTCTTGGGTGCCGACGCCGGTGGAGCTGGGGCTCGCGGTGGCGTTGTCGCTCGTCGCGCTCGGGGGTACCGCGTTCGTGCGGCGACGGCAGACCATGGCGGTGGCAGCACCGCTCGTCGCGGGCGTCGACGGGGCGACGCGCGAGACGATGGTGGCGGTCGACCGCCTCACCGATCCGTTGGCGGTGCAGCGGCGCGTGGTCGATGCGGTGCGCGGACTCGTGCCGGATGCCCGGCTCGAGCTGTTGCGCTGCCGCGCGACCCCTCCGACGGCGCTCGCGAACGCGCGCGAGATCGGGCTGGCGCTCGTGGATGCGGCGGTGAAGCGTGGGCACTTGATGTCGCACCAGGTGGACGAGCTCGAGCCTGCAGTTGCACGCGAGTTCGTGGAGCTCGGTGGCGGGCTGCTGGTGCCGGTGCGCGCAGGGGCGTCGATCTTCGGGCTGTTGCACGTGGCGCGCGACGACATCGACGCGACGGCGGTGGTGGGGGCGCGGCGGCTGGCGGACATGCTCGCGCTGAAGCTGGAGACGCATCGTCTATATGCGGAGCTCGAGCAGCAACGTCGGCTGGCGGCGCTCGGCACGTTGGTGTCCGCGCTGGCGCACGACATCCGCACGCCGCTCACGGCGATCCGCATGAACGCGCAGCTGCTGCAGAAGCGGGCGGTGCAGCTGGGTGCGGACGCGGAGAGCGTGGCGATCGTGATCACGGAGGTCGACCGACTCGGCGAGCTCGTGGGCAACATGCTCGATTTCAGCCGGCCGATCGCGTTGGCGCCGGGGATCGTCGAGGTGCATGCGCTGTTGTTCGAGTGCGTGCGGCAGGTGACCGCGAGTGGCGCCGGTACCGAGGTGGGGGTGCAGCTCGACGTGGCGCCGGATGTCGGCGCGTTGCCGGGCGATCGCGTGCGACTGCTGCGTGCGCTCACCAACGTGATCCAGAACGCGTTGCAGGCCGGTCCGCGCAGCGCGGTGCGTGTGCGGGCGTGGGCGGGCGACGGCGAGATCGAGATCGTGGTGAAGGACGATGGGCGGGGCATCGACCCTGCGGATCTGCCCAGGGTGCTCGAGCCGTTCTTCACGACCCGCAGCGAGGGCACGGGCCTGGGGCTGGCGATCGTGGACAAGATCGTGCGCGCTCACGGGGGCACGGTGTTGGTGCGCAGCGTGCCCGACCGCGGCACGGAGGTGCACATCCGCCTGCCGACCTACGCGACCTCGACAGCCGCGGCGAGCGCACCCGCAGCGGCCCGCGCAACTTGAACGAACCGCATGCTCTGCGATACTGCGTGAACCTGTGCATCCTCGCCTGACCTTGCTGTTCGCGCTGTCGCTGACGGGTTGCATCCGCGACGACCCGAACCACTGCGCGAACCAGAGTGAGGACGGCGACGCGTACTGCATGGCGAGACACGAGCTGCCCTATTGCAGCTCGTGCAACGCGAACGTCGACGGATGCGTCGACGCCGTCCTCTCGTCGATCCCGTCCGAGTGCCGGCCGAACAACGTCGCGACGGTCGCCGACGACGACACGAGCGCAGATCCGACGTCGATGTCGATGTCGATGAGCGACAGCATCGCGGACGACTCCGCGACGTCGACCCCTGGGACGAGTACCACCGAACCGAGCGATGATTCCATCGACGATGGCTCGAGCAGCAGTGACGGGGGCGAGCTACCCCGCTGCGGTAACGGGGTGAAGGACACGGAGGACGAGAACTGCGACGGCACCGATCAGCCCCTGACGACCTGCGAGGAAGTGGGCTTGGTGGGAGGGAAGAACGGAAACGCGATCGGATGCTATCCGGAAGGTTCCGTGAACGAATGCAAGTACGATCTGACCAACTGCGCCAACACGGAGATGTGCCACAACGAGGTGATCGAGGGCAACGAGCAGTGTGAGGACGGGGTTCCGATCGAGATGACGTGCGCGGAGCTCTCCCCCAACTTCATCGATGGGCAGCCCACCTGCAGCGAATGCATGTTCAACACGACATCTTGCACGCCATGTGTCCCGAACGGCGAAATGTGCACCGCGACCTCCGAATGTTGCGGCTCGCTGCTGTGCCTCGGAAACTGCATCCTCTGACGCTCATCCTTCCGGGAGGATGAGCGCCTTGCCGTTCTCGATGCGGCAGCCGAAGTGGTTTGCCGTGCTCGGTTCTTTGTCGTCGAGGAACATCCAGCGGTGGGTGCCGTCTTGTTCGAGCACGATTTCGTCGACCGTGAAGCGGGCGACGTTCGGGTCCTGTGAGGCCTTGCGGCACTGATCGATCTCGGGGTCCTTCGCGCTCGGCCACGTCGGGTCGGGGGCCGTCATGCGGCGGCGCAGGTCGTTCACCAGATCGCCCGTCACGCCCGGAGGCGGTGACGGATCGACCGCCGCTTCGATCGTCTCGCCGCCGACCGTCAGCGACAGCTTGCAGGCCGTGCCGTCGGGCACCGGCGCCGAGGCCTTCGGGCGCGGGCCGGCGAACGCACCCGCCGCGAGACCGCGCAGCTTCGTCTGCTCGTCCGCCGACAGCGTCTGCACCACCGCGCGATGCGGCGGCTTGTTCATGCGCGTGCGCACCATCGCGAAGTCGTGACGCACCTCCACGATGCGCTCGAGCACGAAGCGACCGTCGGGATCGCCGGGGATCGGACCCGACACGCACGACAGTCGGATCTCGCCGACGTCGGGCGACGCCGCCGGTTGCACGGGTGTCGAATTCGTCGGCGCTGCCTCCGTGGGCGTCTCCGCCGTCTTCGCGGGCGGCGGCGGATCGGACGAGGCACAGGCGAGCAGGGGGGCGAGCACGAAGGCGATGCGCACGGTGGACTCCAGAACGCACGAGCGTCGCCCGCGATCCGTGCGCCGCGCAACCCCCGGCCTCATCCCACGGCGACGACCACCTTGCCGCGCGCGTGCCCCTCTTCGATGTGCCGCAGGGCCGCGCCGGTCTCGGAGAGCGACACCACGCGATCGATCACGGGTGCGAGCTGCCCCGCGTCGATCCACTGCTTCAGCACGAGCAGGTCCGCGCGGTTCGTCCGCGACAGGTAGCGGCGCAGGTTCTGGCGCACGAACGGCGACAGCACGAGCGGCTTCAAGAGGCGCACCATCGTGCCGAGCCCGTTGGTCCCGCGCCCACTGTTGAGCAGCAGCGTGCCCCGCGGCGCAACCGCGCGCCGCACCTCCGCGAGCGAGCGGTTCTCCACGTTGTCGAGCACCACGTCGTATCGCGCGTCGCCGCGTGTGAAGTCCTCGCGCGTGTAGTCGATCACGTGATCGGCCCCCAGCGAGCGCACGAGCTCGACGTTGTTCGTGCTGCACACGCCGGTCACCTCGGCCCCGAGCGCCTTCGCGATCTGCACCGCGAACGTGCCGATGCCGCCCGCGGCCCCGTTGATCAGCACCGACTGCCCCGGCTGCAGCTTCGCCGCGTCGCGCAGCCCCGCCAGCGCCGCGATGGCCGACGTGGGAATCGCGGCGGCCTGCTCGAACGAGAGACCGCTCGGCTTCGGCGCGAGCTCGTCCTGCGTCGCGCACACGTACTCCGCACACGTCCCGTTGAAGCACGCACCGAACACCTCGTCGCCCGGCCGCACGTGCGTGACGTCCTTGCCCACGGCCTCGACCCGACCGGCGAGATCGAAGCCCGGCACGCCGCGCTTCGGCTTCAACCACCCGCTCACCGCTCGCATCGCGAACGGCGTGCCGCGCACGCCGAACACGTCGCCGATGTGCAGCGCGGCGGCGTGGACGCGGACGAGCACGTCGCGATCGCCGACGGTCGGCATCGCGATCTCTCGGACCTCGAGCTGCTCGGGCGATCCGTAGGTGTCGTGGGCCACGGCGCGCATCGTCGCGGCCGCGAGGGTGGTGGGGAGGGGCTGGGCTTGGGCGTACATCGGCGTCCTCGTCTCGGCTTACACAGTAAGCTTACAGCGTCAGCTACACTCGCGCAAGCCCTTTCTTCTCGAGGACCCCGAAGTGCCCAAGACGACCCGCTCACGCCCCGCCAAGCGCCAACCGCTGAGCCGCGACCGCGTCCTCCACACCGCCCTGGCCCTGGCCGACGACATCGGCCTGGCCGCGCTGTCGATGCGCCGGCTCGGCGAGGAGCTCGGCGTCGAGGCGATGTCGCTCTACAAGCACGTCGCGCACAAAGACGATCTGATCGACGGCATCGTCGACCTCGTCGCCGCCGAGATCGAGCTGCCGACGCCCGGCGGCGACTGGAAGGCCGCGATGCGGCGCCGCTCGATGTCGGCGCACGAGGTGCTGATGCGCCACCCGTGGGCGACGATGATGATCGTCTCGCGCGCGAACGTCGGCCCCGCGATGCTGCGCTACGTCGACGCGACGATCTCGTGCCTGCGCGGCGCGGGCTTCTCGTGGGCGATGGCCGACCACGCCTGGAACGCGATCGACAGCTACGTCTACGGCTTCACGCTGGCCAAGCTGAATTTCCCGTTCGAGCCCGACGAGTACGCGACCAGGGCGAAGGGCTTCATCCACATGATCCCGGCCGCCCAGTTTCCCGGTCTGCACGGGATGTCGATGGAGGTGATCGAAGGCCGCCACGACGGCCTGCACCACCTCGAGTTCGGCCTCGACCTGCTGCTCGATGGCATCGAGAAGCGCCTCATCCGGGTCACGTGAGGTTGGGCAGCGCTCCCGAGCAATAGGCAGGGTTGCCGAACGTCGTGACCGGCACGTCCATCGCGTTGCACAGCGACACGAGCAGGTCGTTGTGGTGCGTGTTCGCGTACTGCAGGAACCGGCCGGTGCGGAAGTACCCGCCGCATCCGCCCACGAGCACGTATGGCATGTCGATGCGATTGTGGGCGTTGCCCTTCGCGAGCTCGTTGCACCAGAGCACCACCGTGTTGTCGAGCATGGTCCCGGCGCCCTCGGGGATCGCGTCCATGAGCCCCAACATGTAGGCCAGCTGCTCGGAGAACCACGTGTTGATCTCGATCATCTGCTGCTGGCCGGTCGCGTCGCCGTCGCCCTTGTGCGAGATGTCGTGGTGCGTCTCGGTGTGCCCCAGCCACGTGAACGTCGAGTCGTTGCCCAGCGCTTCCTGCCACTGGAGCGTCGCGACCCGCGTCGCGTCGCACGCCAGCGCCATGACGAGCAGCTCGCTCTGCACGCGGAACAGCGCGGGACAGCTGTCGTTGTCGTAGAGCGACCCGGGCAACGCACCCGGCATCGGCGGGACCGTGCAGTTCGCCCCGAGTGGGCCGTCCGCATCGATCACCTGCTCCACGCCGCGGATCCCGTCGAGATGCCGCTCGAGTCGCATCCGATCCTCGGCGCCGAGCTTGCCCTGCAGAGCGGAGATGTCCGCTTTCACGACGTCGAGCACCGAGTGTCGCTGCGCTCGTAGTGCTGCGATCTCCGCGGCCGTGCCCCCGAGCTCCGCGAAGATCCGATCGAACGCCTGCGCCGGATCGTCCTCGGGATCCACCGGCTGGTCGGGCCCCAGATACGACATCGTGTTCCACGGGCTCGCCCCGTATTGGCGCGCCTGGACGCCGAAGTGCAGCGACGCGAACTTCGTGGGCGCCGCGATCTGCTGCGCCACGAACTGATCCACCGAGATCCCGCCACCCATCTTGTCGTAGGTGTCCGGCCCCGTGTCGACCATCTCCGTGCCGGTGAGCATGTGCGCCATGCCGGGCATGTGCGGATCGCCGCTACCCGGCCCGTGATACGACGACTCCATGTCGATGCCGGCGAGCACGAGCATTCGATCCTGAAAAGGTGCGAGTGGGGCGAGGATCGGTCCGAGCGTGAAGTCGTTCTCGGTTCCCGTCGGTGTCCACGCCGACGGGACCGTGCCGTTGTTCGTGAACAGCACGACGATCCGCTTGGGATCGGCCACGCCACCGGCACGACCTTCCATCGCCGACAAGAACGGCAGCCCCACGCAGACGCCGGCCGCCCCGCGCAAGAAGGTGCGTCGCTGCATCGGCGTGGCCATCAGTCGTTTCCCACCCGGTGATAGAACGCTTCGGTCTGCGTGAGCGCGACGAGGAGCTCGCGAACATCGCCATCGGACGCCTCGAACGCCTCAGCGAGCGTGTCCGTCGTGCACGTGTCCGCGCCCTCGGGTGCACGCCCGTGCGCCCACGTGAACCACTGCGTGACGACGCAGCTGCGCACCTGGGGGCTGTCCGCGAGCCAGCCCGCCAGCTCGGGTGCTCCTTCGAACGCCACGACGCCATCGGCCGTCAGAACCGTGCCGTTCGCATCCACGGGGCTCGAGCCGTCGACGTCGCGCCACCGGCCGATGCCGTCGTAGTGCTCGAGGCCGAAGCCGACCGGGTCGAGCAGTGCGTGACAGCCCGCGCACGTGGGGTCCGTAGTGTGCTGCTCGAAGCGCTCGCGGGTCGACGCGTCCGGATCGACGTCGGGCGGCGTCGTGTCGACGTCCGGCGGCGGCTCGGGCATCGGCTCGCACATCAGCCGCTCACGCACGAACCTGCCGCGCAGCACGGGCGACGAGCGATCGGGCTTCGCGTGCACGGCCAGCACGCTGCCCTGGGTGAGCAGACCCGCGCGTTGCCCGTCGGGGAGATCGACGCGAACGAGCGCGTCCGTTCCCGGCGCCGCGATCCCGTAGTGGCCGGCCAGTGCATCGTTCGCAAAGGTGTACGAGGCGCTCAAGAGCGTGCGCAAGTCGCCGTCGTCGTCGAAGACCGCGTGCTCGACGAATGCACGCGTCTCCGCGTCGAGCCACGGACGCAGCGCATCGAAGCCGGGATACACGGCCTCGTCCTTGCTCATGGTGGCGAGCGCCGGCAAGCGAACCCACTGCGCGTGGAATTCGGCAACCATCGCGCGCGCCCGCGGATCGTCGAGCATCCTTTCCGCCTGCGTGCGGACCTGCGCGGGCGTCTCGAGCTCGCCGGCGGCCGCTGCTGCGAACAGCGCATCGTCCGGCATCGAGCCCCACAACAGATACGAGAGGCGCGAGGCGAGCTCCCACGCGTCGAGCCGCACCATTGCACCGTCTTGGTCGTCGGGGAGCCCGAGCTCGACTCGCCCGAGCTCGACTCGGTAGAGGAAGTGCGGCGACTGCAGCAGCGTCGTGACGACCACCTCGCGCGCGCGTTCGTATCCTGCGGCGTCGCGCGTGTCGGCGAAGAGCTCCAGGTAGCGAGCGCGCAGCTCGGGCGAGAGCGGGCGACGAAATGCGCGAGCGCCGAGCTCGTCGACCAGCCGCTGCCCACAGGCATCCTCGCCCTCCACCGCGGCGTCGCAGGAAACGACCGAATCGAGGTCGACGCGCTCTACGATCGCCTCCGCCGCGGCGAGGTACTGCTCCGCGAGCACCGCGTCCACGTCGAGAGCGCTGGCCTCGTTGTCGAATCCGGTGGGCGACACCTCGGTGGGGAATCCACTCGACGGCACACTGTCGTCACCGACGAGATCGCGGACCGTCGCGTCGTACTCCCGGTGGGTCAGACGCCGCAACGGTGTGCGCCCCGGCGTCTCGTCGCACGCGGGGACTCCGTCGTCGACCTCGCCGTCGCTCCCCCCGTCGCCCCCACCGGTCTCTGCGGTGTCGTCCTCGCCGTCGTCGCTCCCGCTCCCCGCGGGCCCGCCGCACGACGGCAGGAGTGCGAATGCGAGCAAGAGCTGCGAGCCCGGCCGGATCACCGTCCGGTGAGTGACCCGAACCGCCGCGGGATTACGCAGACCCGATCGAGCGCTGCTCGCGGCGCAGGCTCGGCTCGATCAGGTACGTGCCCAACGGGACCATCGCCGCGCCGAACACCAGCGCCACGCGAGCGAGCGGCCACTTGCGCTCGCGCGCGGCCGTGAACAGCTCGACGAGCAACCACAGGAACAGCACGCCGTGCGCCCAGCCGGTGTAGCGGACCGCGAGCGGCATGTCGGCGAAGTACTTCAGCGGCATCGCGATGCCGAGCAGCGCGAGGAACGACGTGCCCTCGACGAGCCCGACGATGCGCAGGCGACCGAGCGCGCGGCGGGCGGACACGGGATCGCTCTCGGGCACGGCGGGCGGACGGTCGGACATGATGCGAAGTTACGGGTCGGCAAAGTCGGGCAGCTCGTCGATGTCGTCCGTGGCGCGCGGCAATGCGAGCTCGAGCGGCGCCGAAAGCCCTTCGATCGCGCGCGCGAGCGCATCGGGGTCGCGCAGCCGGGTCGCGCGCGCGACGGAGAAGAGCTCGCTGGTCGCGGCCTCCCACGCGCGGCGGTGCTCCGCCGCCACCGCCCGATCCACACCGGCGTCCGCGACGAGCGCGATGCGCCGCTCGAACAGCGATACGTACACGAGCACGCCGGTGCGGCCGCGCGTGAACGTCACGCGCTTGTCGACGAAGCACGCCTTCGCGGCGCGGTCGACCGCCGCCTCCATGCGACTCGCCCGCGCGAGCAAGCGCCGCAGCGGCGCGACGAGTCGAGACACGAAGAAGCCGAGACCGCCGACGAGCGGCACGAGCAGCGCGATCGCATCCAGGTCGAAGACCGTGTCGGCGAAGAGTGTGAACACGAGGGTCTTCCACGCGGCGATGCACGCGACGATCAGATCCACGTCCGTGTATCGATCCGACCGAGGCCGCACCGCGACGACGATCTCCGCCGCCGAGCACCCCTCGACGCGCGCAACCGCGGCGCGCAGGCGCGTGCGTGCGGCCTCGGTGGAGAGCGGATGGGGCCCGAACATCATCCGCGATACGCCTCGTCCTGCTCGACCTTGGACAGCACCCAATCCGACGCGCCACCGACCACCTTCACGCCGCAGTGCTCGCAGTTGCCCGCGGCATTCGTGTGCAGCTCGGCCCCGCAGCTCGGGCAGCTCTTCGGCATCGACCCGTCCGCCACGGGGCGCACGATCGTCCAGTACTCGCTGTACTCGCGCGGCGTGTCCGGATCCCCGCCGACGAGCTGCCCACCGGGCTCCGTGACCGTCGTGTCGATCGCATCCGCGCGGACGCGCACCGTGATCGCCCAGTAGAACGGATCGGTGCGCACCTTCGCGAAGTCGATCGTGTGCACGCGCGCATTGTCCATCCGGTTGCGCAGCCCGTTCTTCTGATACGCCTCGATCCAGTACGTCATCGACAACCAGAAGCGATCCGTGGTGATCGACTTGGCCTGCTCCCACTGCAGCGACGACCATGCTTCGTTGAGCACGCGGTAGATCTCGCGCACGCGCGCCTCCACCACGTCGCGCTTCGCGGAGGGGTCGGCGAGGGCGAGCGCGTCGAGGGCCGTGCGGCACTCGGGATCGACCACCGTGCGATCGTACGTGCCCACCTCCTCCGCGTAACCGCCGAGCTGCGGTGGCCGCGGGTTCTCGTCGAGGATCTCGATGTTCGAGCACTGCCACTCGAAGTCGCCGGCGTCCCAGCGCGTGCCGCAGTGTGCACACGCTTCGCGCTGATCGTGCTCCACCGGGGCGCCGCAGCTCGGACAACCGAACGCGCGCACCTCGTTGGGCGCCCGACTCGTCGCGGCGATGCTGCGCCGCATCGTCCACTTCTCGCGCGCCCAGTACCCGACCTTCTGCCCGTCCTTCGTCTCCTCGTAGTTCGTCTCGAAGTCGACCACGATCGTCGCGACCGGATCCTTGCCGACGTGCAACGAGTCGATCGTACAGCTGCCCACGACGATCCCGCCCACGGCGTCCGGGTGCCGGCGCAGTCGATGGCGCAGCTGATCACGCGCGTGCTCGCTGAGATAGGGGGCGAGCAGCGCGAGCTCGTCGTCGCTCGTGCGCGCCCGCAGGGCCCGCGCGTAGAGCTCGTGCAGGTAGTCCTCCAGCGCGATCGCGGAGAAGTTCGGGTCGTACTTGCGCAGTCGCTCGAGTCGAGGCGGTGGACGGCGCACCGGCGCGAAGAGATCCGCCGCCGCGTTCGTCGCGGAGTCGGCGGTCGCCGTGGTCTCCCAGCTCGACGACGACTCTTCCTTCTCGAGCGCGTGCCGAACCAGCACGATCGGAATGCCGACGACGAACGCGACGAGGATGCCGACGAGGCTGACGCCGCCACCGCCGGACGACGAGCCGCCCCCGGAGCTGAACCCACCGCCGCCGCTCGAGTGACCACCGCCGCCACCACTCGAGTGGCCGCCGCCCCCACCACCACCGAAGGAATGACCGCCGCCCGGTCGCGCGTCCGCGTCGCGTGCAACCAAGCAAACGCCCCCGCCGAGGAGTCCGGCGAGGGCGAGCATGCGCAACGACGAGGCAGGCCCGGAGGGGCGTGAAGCGAGCTGGACAGACCGGCGCACCGGTCCGAACGATACCGATCGCGGGATCAGTATTCCATGTGAACGATGCCGCGCTCGATCGCGAGGGTCTTGTGCCCGCCGCACGGGTACGCGACCTCGAGCTCGACGATCGATCCGGGCGCGCCGCGGATCGCCGACGCCCAGTCCTCGAGGGTCGGCGGGGTCATGCCGTCGACGCGCACGAGCCGAGCGCCCTCGAACAGCAGACCATCGGCCGGCGCTCCGGGCAGCACGCGCTTGACGACGACGTCGGCACCCTCGCGCTCGATCACCACGCCCACGCCGCTGTACGTGTACGCGCGATCCACCTTGTGGTGCGGACACGCGGGCACGCGCATCGTCTCGAACACCGCGGCCGAAGTCGCAACGGCGCCGGCGAGAACGATCGCGCCGAGAACGGAGCGTCGTGCGGTGCGCCAGCGAGCGAGTGAAGTGGTCGTCGTTTCACGCATGGACGCCCCAGTCTCCCACCAAAGCGCGGGGCTGGCCAGCGGCCAGCGTGCGACGCGAGACGCGCGGCGACCCCCGCTCCCTTTGTCCCACCGAACTCGTCCCGAGCATGGAGATGTCCCCATCGGGGACTTGTTGGCGCGCGGATTTCTCGGTTATTTCGCCAGGCGCGCACGGACGCGTTAACTGTCCCCCGGCAGAACCACCCCATGTCCCGTCACTTCGTCTCTCGCTGGAGCCTGGCAGCCGTTCTTCTCCTCGCCTGTCGGGCCGACGCCACGCCGTCACCCGCCGAGGGTGCGGAGCCGCCCGCGAACGAGACCGCGCCCGCAGCCGCGCCGGCCGCCGAGCCTGCGCCGGCCGCTGCGCCGACGACCGCGGCGAAGCCTGCGGAGGCACCGACGGCGCTCGCCACCACGAGCCCCGCGGCCGAGCCTGCCCTCGCGGGCGACGACGATGCACGCACGCCCGTGCCGGAGGCGGAGCCCGCGAAGCCGCGCAAGGTGTTGATCCTCGGCGACAGCCTCGCGGCCACCGGCTTCGGCGCCTTGTTGGAAAAGAAGCTCGACGCGCACGAAGACATCGAGTGCTTTCGCAAGGGCAAGAGCGCCTCGGGCCTCGCACGGCCCGATTTCTTCGACTGGCCCGGCGAAGCGAAGAAGCAGATCGACGCACGCGATCCGGATCTCGTGGTCGTCATCATGGGCGGCAACGACGGACAGGATCTGACGAAGCGACCGAAGGACAAGACGGGCAAGCGCGTGTCGTGGGGCGATCCCGACGCGTGGAAGGTCGACTACCGCGCGCGCATGGATGCGTTCCTCGCCGACGTCGCCGCCCACGATCGCAAGGTGCTGTGGCTCGGCTTGCCGAAGATGGGCCTGCGATCGCTGGAGGTGAAGCTCGAGATCATCCGCGCGATCCAGAAGGACGCCGTCGATGCGATCGGTGCGCGCGCGAGCTACGTCGACACGATCCCCTTCGTCACCGACGACGAGGGCAATCTGCTCGCCGAGGCGCGGGTGGGGAAACATCGGAAGCCGCAGCAGATCCGTGCCGAGGATCGCATCCATTTCACGATGTCGGGCAGCGAGTACTTCGCCGATCGCGTGTACCCCGAGGTGCTGCGCGTGTTGGGCATCGCCGACGCGGACGCGAAAGCACCCGCGCTCACTGCAGATTGACGGCGCTGCGCGCGATTTGGCCCAGCACGTGAAGTGTTGCGATCGCGGTGCCGATGCGAGCCGCGCCCCGTTGCGGCCCCACGAAACCATGGTTTAGGGTGCCACGTCCTCGCGAGAGGACGTCGCCATGCTCGAGCGTCCGATCACGCTGCGAGTCCGATCGCTCCCGCGACGTGCGGCAGCGTGGAGCGCCGTCGTGGCGATCGCGATGTTGGGCGCGCCCACCGTTCCGTCGGCCTTCGCGATGGATCGCGCGGCTGCGGTCGCGGCCGCGAAGGCCGACGCGAACACCCCGGACCCCGAGGACGCCACGAAGCCGTGGCGCAAGTGGGTCACGCACACGATCGTGCCGCGCGAGACCCTCGACGAGATCGCGAGCCGCTACGGCGTGAAGCCGAGCGAGGTCGTCGCGTGGAACAAGAGCACGCTCGGCAAGGGCGCGATGCTGAAGGCCGGCAAGCCGCTGCGGATCAACGCCCGCATCGATGCGCCGCCGCGCGAGAAGATCAAGTACAAGGTCGTGTTCGGCGACACGTGGGGCGAGCTCGCGACGAAGTTCAACGTCGGGCTCGACGACCTGCGCGCGTGGAACAAGAGCGTCCCCAAGCAGTTCAAGGCGGGGCAGCTCATCACCGTCTACACGAACCCGCGCCCGCGCAAGATCAGCCAGGTGGTGACGAACCCGAACTATCCGGCGGGCTCCGCCGACGCGGCGGGTCCGCAGGTCGGGCTCGCGCCGCTGCCGGTGATCGACGTGCCCAAGGGCGGCGTGTCGATCGGCCGACCCACGCGCGGTCGGCTCTACCAGGGCGTGCAGCTGCCCGAGACCGACTACTACGACGTGCGCCGGCCGGAGGAGGCCTGGGGCAGCTCGCACACGATCGAGCAGCTGCAGATCGCGCTGGCCACGTTCCGCCGCGACTCCGGTTACGACGGCAAGATCATCGTCGCGTCGCTCAGCAAGCAGAACGGCGGCCGCTTCCGCCCCCATCGCTCGCACCAGAGCGGGCGCGACATCGACATCCGCCTGCCCAAGAAGCGCGGCGCGGACCTCAAGAGCGACGACCCCAACGACATCGACTGGGAAGCGTCGTGGAAGATGATCGACGCGTTCATCGACACGGGCGAGGTCGAGTACATCTTCCTCGACTACAGCCGGCAGAAGCGGTTGTACGACGCGGCACGCAAGCTGGGCGTGAAGAGCGACGAGCTCGAGAAGGCGATCCAGTACCCGCGCGCGCGCAAGACGAACAACGGCAAGGTCCGTCACGCCGAGGGGCATCTCGTGCACATCCACGTGCGCATCGAGTGCCCGGACAACCAGGCGCGCTGCGAGAGCTGACGATCAGCAACTGACGGTGACCGCGTGGGTGTGCGGCGCGCCGCCGGCCATCGAGCTCGTCACCGAGATGTTCTCGCCCGAGGCGAGCATCATCATGTCGTCGGCCGACAGCGACACCGTGTGGCTGTGGTCCGAGGTGCCCTGGATGTCGTAGTCTTGGCCGGCGGCCTCGTTGATGTCGCCGGCGGAGACGCTCATCGTGTGACCGTGGTTGTTGGCGATGTTCGCACTCGCGCCGCCGGTGCAGTCGCCCCCGTCGTCGCCTTCGCCTTCGCCGTCATCCGAGGCGCACGCTCCGATCGTGGCGGCCACGATCGTCGCGACGCCGGCCTGCAGGAATTCCTTGCGCGTGATGTCGTCAGCCATTCGTCGTGCTCGCTTTCGTCATGCGGGGGGCCAGAAGCACAGGCCGCCGAGGCACATCATGCCATCGGGGCAGATTCGATCGTTGCTGCAGTCGAGGCCGCAGCCGTTCTCGCCGCCCTCGATGATCGGGCCGCAGATCACCTCGGCGGTGCCGGTGTCCGGCGGCGCGAAGCAGTCGCAGGTGTCGACGCACCCGCGGATGAAGCACGTGTTCGCGCCCTTCAGCTCGGAGGCGCCGAGGCAGCTGACCATGCCGACCGACTCGCCGGTGCCCATCCACATGCACAGCGTGTTGTCGATGGCGCCGTTCTCGTCGTGGCACGACACCCACTCGCCGGGCACGATCGGGTCGCAGAAGTTGAAGGGACCGGTGCTCGACGACTCGTCGGCGCCGGAGCTCGACGCGGGATCGGGGCCCGACGAGCTCTCGGGCTGCGGGCCCGTGGAGCCGCCGTCGCTGCTCGAGCCGGGGTCCTCCGCGCTCGACGAGCCGTCGTCGTCGTCGTCGTCGTCGTCGTCGCCGATCGTCGGCGAGCTCGTCGGGTTCGTCGTCGCGCCGTCGTCGCTGTCGTCGCCACCGCAGGCGAGCACGAGGGTCGCGAGCACCATCCACGTCGTACGAGACCAAGTCGGCATGCGAGCAGCATCTCTCAGCTTCGACTCACGCGCCAATCGAGGAACCTTTTCGCGGGTGGGGTGAAAGAGAACGCGTGAGGGCGGGGGACCAGCTGCTCATGGCGTGCGTTGGCGCACTCGTGTCGGGGTGTGGTTCCGGGGGCTCGGGGGCTGGGGCGTTCGACTCCACGACGACGACGACGACGACGACGACTACGACGACGACTACGACTGCGACGACGACTGGCGGCGTCGATACTTCTGGTGGTGGGTCCTCCGGTGGTGGGGAGCCGCCCGTGTGGGAACCCGAGGGTGTCGAGCCGCACTGTCGGGTCGACGACGAGGCGGCAGTGCTCGACGAGGTGCTCGCGCACGCCGGGCTGTCGCGCGAGACGTTTCGCTTCTCCGCGCGCGACTTCGCGGAGTCGTCGCAGTACCAGGCGGGCGTGCTCGGGGGCGACTTCGCGTTTTCTTGGTTATGGGACGTGCGGGCCGATGCTGCGCGCATCGGGTGCTTCGAGGGGCGCGTCGCGGGTGGGATCGATCATCGCCTCGCGCAGGCGCATCCGGTCGCGGGCATCGTGCGGCATCTCGCCGGACTCGTCGATCGGGCGCCGGATGCAGAGCCACCGGTGGTCGCCGACGACTTCGACGTGGCTGTCGACGCGCTCTGCTCGACGCTCGGCGGATGTGAAGCGGCCGTCGGCGAGGTGCCCGACGATCTCGCGGTCGCGCTCGCGCCGGTGGTCGCGGCGATCCACGAGGGGGTGCTCGCGCGGCTGGCGATGGATGCCGAGCCAGGGGGTGATCCGTTCTTCTGGTTCGAGCACGGCGGCAACATGACGCTGCTCGCCGGTGGCCCCGTGCCGTCGTTGTCCGAGCCCGACGTGCGCGCGTACCTGCTCGGCGAGGTGGGACGCGCGCGGCTCTATCGCGCGGCGTCGCAGATCGCGTTCGCGATCGAGGACGGGCCGTGGGCGTCGTTCGCCGGGCGTGCCGACGTCGAGTACACGCTCGTCACGCCGGCCGGGATCATTGCAGTACGTGACGCTGGCGCGCACGACTACGGCGAGGACACGCCCGAGACGCTGCTCTTGGTCGACCTCGGCGGCGACGACGTGCACACCGACGAGGTCGCGAGCAATCGATCCGCGGCGAACCCCGTGAGCGTCGCGATCGATCTCGCCGGCGCCGACGACTACGGCTACGTCGAGGTGCCCACCGCGTTCGATGCTCCGCAGCTCTTACCCGCCGACGCGGACGGGCGCGACGACGGCGACGGCTTCAACGGGCCGTTCAGCGCGAGCAAGCGCTTTCGCCAGGGCGCCGCGCGCAACGGCATCGCGATGCTGTTCGACCTCGGTGGCGCCGACGATCGCTATCGCAGCCTGCGCGGCAGTCAGGGCTACGCGCACCACGGCGTCGGTGTGCTGTTCGACGACGGCGGGCGCGACACGTACGCCGCCGAGGCGAACGCTCAGGGCGCGGCGCAGTTCGGCATCGGCCTGCTCGTCGACGCGGGTGGCGACGACGAGTACCGCGCGTTCACGCAGTCGCAGGGCTTCGGTTACGTCGCGGGCGCCGGCGTGCTGGTGGATGCGAGCGGCGACGATGCGTTCGACTGCGACGTCGGCGATCCGACCCACGGCGGCTTGCCGCTCTACTACAGCCCGCAGCTGCCCGACAGCGGCAACACGAGCTTCTGTCAGGGGGCGGGCTTCGGTGCGCGCAGCGACAACAGCGTCTTCTCGTCGCTGTCCGGCGGGCTCGGTGTGGTGCGCGACGTCGCGGGCGACGACACGTACGACGCATCCGTGTTCGCGCAGGGCACCGGCTACTGGGAGGGCGTCGGCATGCTCGCCGACGGCGACGGCGTCGATCGCTACGATGCGTTCTGGTACGTGCGCGGCGGCGCGGCCCACTACGCGGTCGGACTGCTGGCCGACGAGGGCGACGGGGCCGATCGCTACGGCACCGAGCGACCCAACGTGAACGTGACGCAGGGCGGCGGCCATGACTTCAGCCTGGGTGCGTTGCTCGACGAAGGCGGCGACGACGAGTACGTCATCACCTCCCTGTCGGCGGGCGCGTCGAACTGCAACGGCATCGGCGTGATCGTCGATCACGCCGGCGACGACGCGTACGAGATCCTGTCCGATCTCTCCGCCGGCCTCGGCAACATCTCGCCCGAGTGCATCGGCGCGCGCCCCGATGCGACGAGCATCGGGATCATGATCGACGCGGGCGGCACCGACACCTACGAAGCACCGCCGTTCGCGTCGGGCTTCGTGCCGCCGACCGATGGCGGCGCCTGGGGCTGGGCGAGCGCGGGCGCGGCGAGCGAGCACGGCGGCGGCATCGACGGTGACGGCGAGGCGGGCATCCACGCCGAGGCCGGTTAGCCGTCCTCGTGCGACGCCGAAATCATCGTGGCGAACGCCTGCGCGAGCTCGTTCTGGGCGACGCGCATGACGACCGGCTCGAGCGCCTCGACGAAGCGCGCGAGGATGTGACCGGCGTCGAGCGCGAGCATCGGCTCTGCCATCGCAGCGTGCACGATCAGTCGATCGGAGGTCGCGATCGCGAGCTCGAAGCCCGCGTCGCCCCACACGAGCGCACGCTCGGCGAACACCTTGGCAACGAGGGGGCGCAGCGGCTCCGGAGCGCCCCGGATGAGCACGACCGCGAGCACCTCCGCGATGCCGGCGGGAATCGGCGCGTCGCGGAAGCCCTCGGGTACCGGGATCACGTCGAGCTGCTCGCCACGCGGCGTGCCGTCGGGCTCGAGCACCGCGACCTCGCAGTGACGATGGCCCGCGACCTCGAACGCGAGCACGATGCGATCGCCGTGGACGTGCAGCCGTCGCGGCCCGATCGCATCGGACCGGTACGCGCGCCCGTCGAGGTACACGCGCTCCACGCCATCGCGCGTCTGCACGCAGATCCGTGGCGCGGGCCACGACCATCGGTGCGGTGCGGGCACGAAGTCGACGGGCGCTTCGGCGAGCTGGCCCGACATCGAGCGCGCGAGCGCGTCCGCCACGAACATGGTGCGACGCGCTTCGACGTCGTCGCCCACCGTGAAGCTGCCGAGCAGCGTCTCGAACAAGGCGCCGGTGGGGTAGGGGCCCACGTAGCGCAGCCGCTCGATCTCGGCGCGGGCCGCCATCGTCGCGAGCAGATTGAGCACCGCGCTGCCGGTGCCGGCCGGCAGCGCACCGGGCACGTCGAGCGGTGGGATCGCAGTGGGCGCGAGCCAGTCGGTCGCACGCACGCGCGCGATCGCAGGCTCGCCGGCGAGCGAGATCGTGTCGCAGCGACCGAAGAGCACGTGCTCGCCCGCGTTCGCGTGCAGCTCGATGGTGCGCGCGTCGGGTAGGCGAAGGCGGGCGACCTCGAGGCGGTCGTCGTCCCACGTCATCGACCACGCGGTGTTGCCGTGCTCGTCGATGCGCCAGATCGGTCGGCCGCGGCCGTCGTGCTCGGTCGGCACGCTCGGGTTCTAGCACGGCGAAGTGCTAGGGACCGCCGGCCCACCACAGGTACGCGAACGGGATGCCGGCGCCCACCAAGAGCAGGATCGCACCGCGACCGATCAGGCCCTTGCGCCCGGGGATCATGAACAACCCGGTGGACGCGAGCACGAGCAGCGCGATCGCGTAGCCGTCGGCGAAGTTCGTCCACGCCTTCTTGCCGCGGTTGAGGTGCAGCCAGTTCGCGACGCGCAAGAACACGCGCGGCTCCTGGCCCTCTTCGAAGACGCGACCGGTGGTGGGATCGACGTGCAGCGTGCGGGCGGAGAACTCGAGATCGAGCTGCGTCTCGCTCACGCGGTACACGTCGAGCGGCTCCTCGGTGATGCCGGCGGCCGCGGCGACGGTCTTCGCCGTCGCCTCGTCGTCGTCGGGCGTGTCGATCGCGACGGTGAACTCGCGCTCGATCTGCACGAAGCTGGGATCCCAGTCCGCGATGTGGTTCACCGCGAGACCGGACAGCGCGTACATCACGGTGAGGCCGACCGCGAGGTAGCCCAGATCGCGGTGGAGCGCGCGCAGCCACGGCCGCAGCTTGAAACGCCGGCGAGCGGGCGCGGCGTCGGGGCCGTCAGCCATAGCGCTCTTCCTTCCACGGATCGGCATGGTTGTGATAGCCGCGCGTCTCCCAGTAGCCGGGCTCGTCGCGCTTCACGAAGCGAATGCCCTCGATCCACTTCGCGCTCTTCCAGAAGTAGAGGTCGGGCACCACCGCACGCACGGGCGCTCCGTGGGCGCGACGCAGCGCCTTGTCCTCGAGCTCCCACGCGACCATCGCGTTGGGCAGCGTGGCCTCGGCGAGCCGCACGTTGGCCGTGTAGCCGTGCGCGGCCTCGAAGATCACGTGGCGCACGCCTTCCTTCACACCGGCCTTGTCGGCCAGGTCCTTGATCCGCACGCCCTTCCACTTCGCACCGAGCACGCTCCAGCCCGTGACGCAGTGCACGTCGGAGTACGTCGTGATCGTCTTCATCGCGGCGAGCTCGGCGAAGTCGACCTCGAACGGAGACTCGACCTCGCCGTGCACCTTCAAGCGGAACGCGCTCGGGCTCGCATCGCCGGGCTCGCCACCCATGGGCTTGAGCGACTCGATCACGCGCTGCCCGGGCGGCAGGCGCGGGCGCCCGTCGGGGCGGGTCTCCGCCTGGGCCTTGCGGGTGAGCGAATCCGACAGGAACCAGATGCCGCCGCCGAGCCCGACGACGGCGGTGCCGGTGGCGGCGCGCAGGATGAACTCGCGCCGCGCGATGGCCTTCAACGTGTTCGGCGGATCTTGGTCGTGCATGGCTCGATCGCCTCGCGGATCCGGACGTCCGCATCACAGAGTATGCGATGCGGGCCACTTCGGTTACGCACCGCGCATCCACTCGTACGGGGGGCCGGGCGCGCGCGGATCGGTGGGCGCGCCGTGGACGCGCGCGCGGGCATCGGCGGGCCGCTCACGCCTCCGCGCGGCACTCGGCGTCGCAGCCGTCGCCGCTCTCGACGTTGCCGTCGTCGCACTCCTCGGGGCCGACCTCGCGGTCGTCGCCGCACACGAGCGGCTCGTACGCGACGGTCAGCGTGTACGCGCCGGGGATGTCGACCGGCTCGACGACGATCGTGAGCGCCTCGTCGTCGGCGACGACGAGCTCGACGATGTCGGTGAACTCGACGCACTCGAGCTCGCTGTCCGGATCGCTGCAGGTCGTGCGCACGGACGCGACATGGGGCATCGCGCCGCTCATGGTGATCGTGACGAGGCCAAGCGGCGCCGTGATCGTGGCGGCCGAGGGCACGTAGGAGTAGACGTGGTCCGGTCCGACGCCGCAGCCGTCGACGAGATCGACGCCGCCTCCGGTGATACCGGACATGTAATTGGTGATCGGCACGGCGCCGGCGCAGCCACTGCAGTACGTGAGCTCTTCGCTGCAATCGTCGTCGTGGCAGTCGAGCGCACCGTCTCCGTCGTCGTCGGTGCCGTTGCCACACAACTCCTTCGCGGCATCGCTCCCGCTGCAGTCCTCGTCGATGCCGTTGCCGACGATGTCCTCGTTGCCGGGGGCGATATCGGGGTCCGAGTCGTTGCAGTCCGTCGGTCTGCGGACGCCGTCGCCGTCGAAGTCGCACGTCGTGCAGGGCGCGAGATCCTCGTCGGGACACGCGACGAGGAGTGGAGCCGCGATTGTGCCCAGAAAGACCCGAAGGAGGCGCGTAGGCGTAAGCTTCATGCGCCGATGGTGTCGATGCGAGTCCGGACGATCGAGTGGGTGCTCTGCTCCGCGTTGGTGCACGCGTGCACGCCTGCGCCCGGTCCCGCGCTGGTGCCAGTCGAGTCGACGGCCGCGCGCGAGGAGCCCGAGCAGCCGACGACGATCGTGGCGTCGACGCCGGGCGAGTACGCGTTCGTGGATCCGTCGCCGCCGGACGGCTGGCAACAGTGCGCCGGCTTCGTGAACACCGAGCGCGACGACGTGGGGCCCGACGTGTTCGACGACTGCGTCGGCGCCTCGCGACTGCGCGTGCGCGTGTGGACGTCCGACAACGCGCTGGAAGAGGACGTCGCGCTGCTCGACATTCCGCCCGACGAGCCGTGGCCGCATCGCAGCTACCTGCAGGGCCGCACCGTGATCGCGACGAAGACCCACTGGGGCGGACTCGACGGCGGAGCGCCGAGCGTGTTCATGACCTCGACCGACGGCACGGACGCGTGCGCGCAATCGGTCGCCGAGGACGGCCCGACCCTCGGCTCGGGCCACGCCGAGACGGCGATCATCGCCCCGAACGCGACGCCGGCCGCGGAGTACCGCAGGAGCTGCGGCAAGGAACCGCTGCTCCACCGCAAGATCGCGCTGTATCGGTAGCGGTCGTCGCAGCCGGCGGAGCGCGAGCTCAAGTCGGTGGACGATCGAGCACGACGTGCGTCGTGCGGGGCGCACCCGCGTGGCCGTTCGATCGAACCGTCGGCATGGGTCTCATCAGGCGACGTCGAACATCGTTTGCGGGGGGGGGTAGACGTTCATCGAGAAGAGCGATGACGTTGTGGCGCCCGGATGGCGAATCGAACGCAGAGCGCGGCGTCGCGGAGGTGGTTGGGGCTCGGTCTCGGCGGGTGCGCCATTGCAGCGGCTGTGGTCGCGGTGTCCAGGTCGGAGAGACCAGCGCCAACTCTGGCGAGCGATGTGACTCGCAAGTCGCCGTCGCCGACAGGCGTGTCTCGGGCGGACCTCGACCGT
>CAYXVR010000004.1:0-168050 GCA_964468635.1 uncultured Nannocystaceae bacterium | reverse complement strand
CATAACTGTCGCGCCATCGATCGGTCGGCACGAGCAAACGATCGAAGCGCAAGTCGTACCGATTACCGAGACGACGCCATGGGCGATCGATCCCGCGAACGCACGGATCGTCAGCCACCTCGAGGCCGTGTTTCGCGGCGAGGTTCGCACGAATCCGTGGGCGGACGAAAAAGAGGCGGACGTCCGCGAGTTCTTCTCGACTGCGCGACGAGCAGAGGGCACACGCCTCCTCTCGGTGGACTGCAGATCGTCGATGTGCAGAGTTCGCTTGGCCCACAACGATCCCGACGCCCTCTCGCGGTTCCTCGGTGCGGTCGGCATCGAGCCACCGTTCACAACTGCAGGCGCGAGGTTTCCCGACCCGGACGCGGAACATTCGGTGTTGTTCCTCGCGCGCGAGGATACGGTTCTCCCGCTGCCGCCCGGTGGAGGACAACCGTGAGCGGGAGAGTTCGCCGCGGCCGCTGCCGCCAGGGGTTCACACGGCCGGCTCTTCTGCTCGTGCCCCTCGCCGTTGTGCACTGCGGCGGCAGCTCATCCGATGAGACGTCGTCTGCCCCAGCCACCACAACCGAGACGGAGTCGTCCCCCGCGGACTCCAGCACCGGCGTGTCGGAGTTCGAGCTCGAAGTCGACCTGGCTTGCAACTACTCCTGCGTGGTCGAGATGGAGTGCGTCGGGCGCGACTTCAGCCAATGTCTGTCCGATTGCTACGATCTCATCGAGTGGCAGACGCCCCCTCGGCCACCCTGTGACGGCGCGAGGCTCCAGCTCGCGGAGTGTCAGGCGACCCTGGACTGCGCGCAGTATGGCGCACTGCAAGCGGGACAGGACAACCCATGCACCGCTGAGGTCGATGGCGTGGAGGCGGCATGCGGGTGACCCACTACGTCTCGCTTGCAATGGTGCTCGTCAGCTGCAGCGAACGGGTTGCTCCTGACCTGGACGACGCCGAGAGCGGCACCACGCGCAGCGACACGACCACCACGACGTCAGGGACTTCGGCTGCAAACTCGGATTCGAGTGAGGCGGAGAGCGCGGTGAACGACGCGTCGGTGACGGGCTCTGAGGCGAGCGACGACGCATCCGCGGTCGCGTATCCCGACTGTCGACCCGCGCTCCAGCAGAAGCCTTCCGACTGCGTGAGTGGACCGTTCGGACAGCCAAACGCCGAACTCTGGAGTTCGTTCGCGTGCGGCATGTGTCTTTGCGCGGAGGCATGTCAGGAGGATCATGACTGCATCGATCCGGGGGCGGTGGCGCAGCCCCGCTGTGCGCTGAGCCCCGGTGGGGAAGTCAGCGCCTGCTACTTGGTCTGCGAACAAGACGTCGACTGCCCACCAGACATGCTGTGCCTTCCGCGTTGGGAAGACGACTTCAGGGTGTGCTGGTGGCCCTTGCTTCAGCCACAGTGCTGCGAAGACGGAGGACCGACGACCTATTGCCCGTGACCCCGTGACCTCTTCCCTGCCCGCTCCAATGTGGAGCGTCTCACCCCGAAATCGAAAGGAGTCGATGCGATGAATCGATCGTCAGTTCGAAAACCACCCGCTGGTCGCCCAGTTCTCGCTACTTCGGCCGCGACGCTGTTCCTGGCCGTGGTTCCACTGCACGCCACTGCCGCGGACACGAAGTACTTCAACGGCGCCTTCTGCCGGGCAGGCTCGGATCCCGGAGAACCCAGCTTCTCCGGTGATGCCGACTACAGTACGAATGGCTCGATCGCCAACAACAGCACGACCGAGACCCTCAACTTCGTCTGTCCGATCGTTCGTGACAACACGGCCAACATCGGTGGGTGGGACTCCGTCGAGGTTGGATACTTCGACAAGAGTCCAGATGCGATCACATGCACTGCGAAGAGCGCCCAGTTCGATGGCGTGGTGATCTGGAACCAGCCCGGCTTCTCGTCGAACACGGCGGGTGCCAGCTGGGCAAAGGCCGGCATGATCTTCAACGATCCGTTGGCGGTCTCCGCCGTGAACGGGTTCCACTATCTCCACTGCGTCGTTCCCCCCAAGGTTTGCCTCGGCGCTGTCTGCGAGATCTCCGGCATCGCGTACTATCGCGTGGAGGAACCATGACCACTCGCGGAAAGCGCAGGCTCTCTCTGACGGAACTTGCTGCGACGGTTCTTCTTGCGGTGATTTCGGCCCTGTTGCCCGACCTCGCCCAGGCGGCAACAGACGACAAGTCGTTCCCTGCTACGTCGTGTCGGCGGCAGGACGGCAACGCCGGACAACTCGGTGTGCGTCTCGACGGCGGCATCGAGAACGAGTCGCAGTTCGACACGCTGACCGTGGTTTGTCCCGTCGTGCGCGACAACACCCAGACGACGGCAGGCTGGACGATGACCGTGCGGGTCATCGACAATTCCGCAAACGGCATGAACGGTGCGGTGTCGTGTACGACCAGCAGCATGCGGACGTTCGGGAACGTTGTCGTGGACAGCAAGCCCGCGCAGACGGGCGCCGTCAGCACCGGGGCCGCCACTCTCGTGATGTCGCCCACCAGCCAGTGGGTCGACGGGTACTCGACGATGACGTGCACGCTTCCGCCACATGGCGGCGGAGCAAGATCGAAGCTCTTCGCGTACAGGATCAGCGAGCCAGATGGTGGCGACTCGGACACCGATCAGAAGGCCTACACCGCGGCATACGCGGAGATCGCAACGCCGGCGACCGTCTTCCCTCCGTTCATCACGTACCAGAACTTCGGGCTTGCCATCCCGACGGCGATGGCAGCGAACGACGAGTGGATCCTGCCGATCGTGCGAGATGAGTCCACGAAGAAGTTCAGTCGCGTTCGCCTGCGACTGACGGACAGCGACGCCGACAAGCTCGTCGAGTGCTGGGTTCTTCCGATGAACGAAGATGGGACCATCACCCCTATCGCTGGCCATGGTTCGCAAGACGCTGCGCCAGGACAGTCGAGCGTCGTCGCCAGTTCCAACGCGGCGACCGGGCTTGGCAACGGACCCCTGACCGTCTGGTGCGACACCTTGGCCGTCGACGCGAACGTCGCGATGTACGACGTCCGAGAGAAGACGTAGCCCGTCGACGAAGGCGCTGAGCGGCCGAGACCGAGCGCAGAGGGTGTCCGGCGCCGCTTTCGCAGGCGGCGCCGGGCGACCTGCTAACCTCCGGCGGCCATGTCTCGCCCTTGGAACTTCTCGGCAGGTCCCGCGATCCTTCCGCCCGTCGTGCTCGAGCGCACCGCGGCCGCGGTGCGCGAGCTCGCGTTGCCCGGTGATGCGTCGCTCGAGTCGAAGCTGTCCATCCTCGAGATCTCGCACCGCAGCAAGGCGTTCGACTCGATCATCGACGCCGCCGTCGAGCTGTCGCACGAGGTGCTCGGCATCCCGCGCACGCACGCTTGCCTCTTCGTGCAGGGCGGCGCGAGCCAGCAGTTCGCGATGGTGCCGATGAACCTGCGCAAGGACGGCGCGCCCGCCTGCTATATCGAGACCGGCGTGTGGGCGAAGAAGGCCGTTGCGGAGAGCAAGCTCTTCGGCGAGACGAAGGTGCTCGCCACCTCCGCCGCCACGAAGTTCGATCGGATCCCCGAGATGCCCGCCGCGTCGACGTATGCGGGCGCGAGCTACCTGCACATCACGAGCAACAACACGATCTACGGCACCGAGTGGGAAGAGATCCCCCAGCTCGAGGGCGACGTGCCGCTCGTCGTCGACATCTCCAGCAACGTCGGCAGCCGCCCGATGAAGGTCGAGCGCGCCGCGCTCCTCTATGCCGGTGCGCAGAAGAACCTCGGCCCCTCGGGCGTCACCTGCGTCTTCATCCGCAAGGATCTCGTCGAGCAGGAGCCGCCCGGCATCGTCCCCACGATGCTCCGCTACAAGACCCACGCCGCCGAGAACAGCCTCTACAACACACCGAACACGTTCGGCATCCTCGTGCTGCGCTGCGTGCTCGAGTGGATGCGCGACGAAGGGGGCGTCGCTGCGATCGGCACACGCAACCAACGCAAGGCCGACAAGATCTACGCCGAGCTCGATCGCAGCTCGCTCTACCGCGCGCACGCGAAGGCCGGCAGTCGCTCGCGCATGAACGTGAACTGGACGCTCGCCGGCAAGGACGACGCCGACAGCGACAGCCTCACGAAGCGCTTCCTGTCCCAGGCGGAAGCCGCGGGCATGAGCGGCCTCAAGGGCCATCGCTCCGTCGGTGGCTGCCGCGCGTCGATCTACAACGCGTTCCCCGAGGCGGGCGTCGACGCGCTCGTCGAGTTCATGCGGGAGTTCGAGCGCAAGGCATGAGCACCGACGACGCGGACTACCCGGTCGAAGCGCCCGGGTGGGCGGCGATCGATGCGGCATGCCTGGGCATGCACGGCGATCGCGTGCCGCACCAGTTCTCGAGCAACAGCGCGTACGACCTCGACGGCAGCTCGCCGCTTCCTGCCATCTCGGTGTGGGAGGCCGAGCGTCCGACGCAGTGGCACTACGTCGGCTACGGCCTGTCGGAGCTGTTCGAGAAGAGCTCGCCGGTGCCCACGATCTCCGGGCTCGGCTACGAGCTGTGCTTTCGCATCGCCCGCGCGCCCGACGAGACGATGCCACCGACGTGGCCGCTGCGATTGATCCAAGGCGTCGCCCACTACGCGATGTCCGGTCATCGCGAGATCGAGACCGGCGACGTGATCGATCTCGGCAGCGCGATCACGGGCGGCGATCCACCCACCGAGCTGGAAGGCATCGTCTGCATCCCGGACGCGCTCGGCAAGATCGCGACACCGCACGGCAGCGTGCTCTTCCTCTTGATGGTCGGGCTCACCCGCGAAGAGCTCGAGCTCGTGCCCGCCCTCGATCCCCAGCGCCGCGTCGGCCTCGTGACGGAAGCCGCCACGCACGGCCTCACCGACCCGCGCCGCCTGCCGTGGACGAAGGACCCCCGCACGCAGGCGATGGTCCGCCGCTACCAGCTGGGCGTCTTGCTCTGATCCCTCAGCCCGCGAGCTCGCGTGCAGCTTCGCGTCCGAGCTCGCGCAGGACGCTCTTGTCTTCCCGGAGCGCCGAGTGCAGGCGATCGAGGTCGATCGACCCGTACAGGTGTGCCAGCACGTTGCGCAGGCCGGCCCATCCGCCCAGAGCGTGCGCTTGCTCCGCCGACAACAGACCCGCTTGTGCCAAGCGCACGAATGCGTCGCGATTGCTCTCCGGCAGTCCGAGCCCACGACGAGCGACCAGCTCCATCGCGAGGTAGATGCAGCACTGCGCGGCGAGCTCGAGCGCGCGCGTGACCTGCAACCATGCGTCGAGATCCGTCTCGAGCTCCGCGCGCGTCACGGTCGCGGCGTAGTGCTCGAGCCGATCGAGAAGGCGCTCGAGCAGGTCGAGCTGCGCCTCACCCATCGGCCCACCGCGACAGCATGCGCGCGCGCATCCGCGTCCAGACTGGCTCGAAATCGGCCCATGCGATCATGAATCGGACCTCGAGCGACAGCCGCGCCTCGCGATCGCTCTCGTACAGGACCTCGCCGTCGCGCAGCACGTTCGCGCGAAACCTCGGTGTGGCGGACCCGAGCGCGCGCAGATCGATCGCGAGCCCGGGAACATCGGCGTAGGAGCCGAGCTGCGCCGCGATCTCGTCGAGCTCCGCGAAGCCGGGCTCGGGACCTCGGAACGCGACGGCCACGTCCAGGTCCCGGGCCGGCTCGCCCCGGGCAGCCGACCCGTGCAGGTACGCCGCCACCACGTCCGGCCGGCTGCCCAGCACCCGCGCGGCGGCTCGACGCAGGCGGTCTCGCTCGTCGAGCGTGACCTCGCGGCGCTCTTCGAGGCCGTCGGCTCGCACGTGCCGATCGTAACACGCGGCCCGCAGAGCCCGGCTATACTGGCGAGATTGGCGCGCTGTCGCGCGCCCCGGCAATGCCGTCGTCGATGACCCGTGCCGTCTCTGCTCTCGCACTCGTCGTGCTCGGCACGGCGTGCGCCGGCGGCACCGCGCCCGGCGTGAGCGGCGACGAAGGCAACTGTTCGTTCACGCCGTGCAGCGGCGGCGACGATCTGCCGACCGGTGGTGGCACCGCCGATGCGTCGCAGACGGGACCCGACGACGACGACGACGCGAGCATGTCGGCGTCGATCGACGACACCGGGGCCGACGACGGCAACGACGAGGCGAACTGCATGGACGCCGATGGCGACGGCTACGGCGACGGATGCGGGCAGGGCGAGGACTGCGACGACGACGATCCCGACGTGAACCCGAGCGCGCCCGAGCTGTGCGACGCCATCGATCAGAACTGCGACGGCGATCCGATGGCGGGGTGCGAGTGCCCCGACGACGGTGTGAGTGGCAACTGCAACATGCCGACGGACATCGGCGTGATCAACGTCGGCGAGGTGAAGCCGGGCGTGGTCGGCAACGTGCCGCAGGAGAACGCGCTCGATTGGTACAAGGTGTCGTTCCCCGCCGCGGCGCGTCCGGGCGAGGGCACCCCGACGATCGAGTTCGCGATCAACGAGGACGACGCGTTCGTGTTCGACGTCGTGGTGGGCCAGTGCGAGGCGAGCGGTGCGACGTGCACGACGGGCGGCTCGGGCGGCGCGGCGATCGGCCTGACGTCGTGGACCTTCGTCGACGATCAACCGGGCTGCTGCACGCCCCCGATGGACTCGATGGTCGCGTGGCCGAACGAGCTCCACCTGCGCGTCTACCGAACGACGACGGGCCAGAGCTGCTCGGCGTACCAGCTGCAGTTCAGCCGTTAGCGCGCTCCTCGAGCAGCATCGCGAACAGGTCGGTGACGCCGGGATCGTGGCCCTGCTGCGAGAGCAGCGTCGTGATCTGGCCGCGATGGTGGGTCTGATGGTTGAAGACGTGCGAGACGACCCACCACAGCGGCGTCTGCGTGTCTTGGCCGCGGCGCACGAACGTGATCGGGGCGGCGAGCCGTTCGGCGTCGAGCTCGGCGACCCACGCGGAGAGCTCGTCGTCGGTCTGCGCGCGCCCGCGCCGGAGCTCGTCGAAGTCGGCGAACAACTCCTGATCGAGCGAGCGGATCCCCGGCGCCATGAAACCCTCTTGCGGCGTCTCGCCCCGGACGCGGGCGAGCCAGACGCGGTCGCCGAGCAGGATGTGATTGAACGTGCCGTGGATCGACCCGAAGAACGCGCCCGCGTCGCGCTTGCGGGCATCGTCGCTCAACGTCGCCGCGAGCGCGTACAGCTTGTCGTTCATCCACCGGTTGTAGCGAGCGAGCGCGCGAGCCCAGTCGGGAGTCATCACGCCGACGGTAGGACGTGACCTCGACGTTGTCACTCATCGGCTACACTCGCGGAACTCCCACGTGAAGACGCAGTACTACACCGCCACCAGCCTCGACGGGTTCATCGCCACCGATGACGATTCGCTCGACTGGCTGTTCCCGCTCGGCGACTTGAACGACACGAGCTATCCCGCGTTCATCGCCGAGGTGGGTGCGCTCGCGATGGGCTCGACGACCTACGAGTGGATGCTGCGCCACGCGGACCACGTCTCCGAGTCCACCGGTTCCCAGTGGCCCTACACGCAACCGACGTGGATCTTCACTTCGAGAGAGCTCCGGCCGATTCCCGGCGTGGATCTCCGCTTCGTTCGCGGCGACGTGCGACCCGTGCACGAACAGATGCGCGCCGCCGCCGGCGACAAGAACCTCTGGATCGTCGGCGGTGGCGATCTCGCGGGCCAGTTCTTCGACGCCGGCCTGCTCGACGAGCTACTCGTGCAAGTCGGCTCCGTGACGCTCGGCAAGGGCAAGCCGCTCTTCCCCCGTCGCCTCACGAGCCCACCACTGCGCCTCGTCTCCGTCCGCCAAGTCGGCCCAGGCTTCGCCGAGCTCCGCTACGAAGTGCCGCGCCCGTGACTTGATCCGGCAGACATGCCGAGACGGGAGGCAGCCGCGTAGAATGCCGATGCGCGGGGCTCCCTCGGGGTTCCGCGAGCGGAGGAACGAATGTCGAAGGCCAGGTTGACGCTCTTGGGGCTGCTGATCGCATGCGGAGCGAACGTGTCGTCGACGGCCGAGGTGAAGCCGGACACGAAGGCCCCCGTGATCGAGACGTCGCTACCCGACGCTCGTCGCGGGTTCGAAACTCGGATTGCAAGAGCACCGCTCGATCGATCGTCCGCGCCGGAGCCTCCGCCCGAGATCTTCCGCAAGGTTCGCTATCCCGCACCGCCCGGCGAGCTCGTCGCGTATCTCACCCCCGATTCGAACGACGGCAAGCGTCGGCCCGCGATCCTCTGGATCACGGGTGGTGACAGCAACACGATCGGCGACGTTTGGTCGCCGTCCCCACGTGACGACGAACAGACCGCGAGCGCGTACCGGCAGGCAGGGATCGTGATGATGTTTCCCTCGCTCCGCGGTGGCAACGACAATCCCGGCGCGAGCGAGGGATTCCTGGGCGAAGTCGACGACGTCATCGCTGCGTTGGAATTCCTCCGCAAGCAGCCGCATGTCGATCCCGAGCGCGTCTACCTCGGTGGGCACAGCACCGGGGGTACGCTCGCCATGCTCGTGGGAGCGTCCACCGAGCTCCCGCGTGCCGTGTTCGCGTTCGGACCGGTGGCCGACGTGCGCCGCTACGGCAGCGAGTGGATCCCGCCCGCGGATGCCGATGCGCGCGAGGTCGAGCTCCGCTCTCCGGGATCGTGGCTGCACTCGGTGAAGGCCCCGATGTTCGTGATCGAAGGTGCGGACGGCGAGTCCAACGCCGACGAGCTGCGTCGCATGCAGGCCGCGTCGAAGAACCATCGAATTCGTTTCTTCGCCGTGCCGGGCGTCGATCATTTCTCCGTGCTCGCTCCGGTGAACGAGGTCATCGCCGCGAAGATCCTGAAGGCGACGAGCGCGGCGCCCCTCGAGCTCTCGCTCGAAGAGCTCACGGCCGCGGCCGCGAAGTGACTGATCGTCGTACGTCGTTTCGAGGCGCGCGAGGGCTTCGCTCGCTTCGAAACGCTGTACGACGATCGGTCAGTTCCGCTCAGTCCGCGGCTTGGCGTTCCGCGTCCGCCTTCGGCGGGGGAGTCTTCGGCGCAGGCTCGCTCTCGATCGGTGCGTCGCCGTCCATGCCCACGTCGCACGTCATGCGGCCCGCCTTCGGCACGATCTTGTACGGCAAGAGCGGCGGCAGCTCGGGCGGCGTATCGCTGCAGCCCGGATCGTCGCCGTCCTTCAGGTCGTCGTAGTCGTTGTCCACGCCGTCCGTGCACGACGTCGTCGATGCCCGTGATTCCGGATCGGGGTTCGCCTTCAACAGCTCGTCCGGCAGCGACGCCCACAGCTCGTCGTAGAACGTGTGGAACTGCGCCGCGTGCGTTGGCGAGTGCACGAGCAGCGTGTTCTCGTCGTTGCTGTACTCGCCCGAGCTCGTCCAGTTCATGGAGCCCGCGATCACGACCTGCCCGTCGATCGCCGCGGCCTTCATGTGCATCTTGCCGCCCCAGTTCTCCACCTTCACGGGGATCCCCGCCGCACGAAGGAGCTCGTGCTTCGTGTACTCGTTGCGCGCCGCCGTGGCATCGAGCACCACGCGCACCTTCACGCCGCGCTGGTGCGCCGCGATCAGATCCTCCGCGATGTGCTTGTGCGTCAGGAAGAACACCGCGATGTCGATGCGCTTGCGCGCGTTCTTCAGCAGCGGCCGCACGCCGTTGCGGATAGGGGCGTCCTGCGGCGAGAAGAGCAGCTCCACCTCCGCGTCTGCCAGCTCCACGCGCAGCGGCCCCTTCGAGCGCTTGAGCTGGTGATACTGGTTCTTCGCGTACATCTGCTCGAGCTCGTCGGTGTAGCGCCGCGCGAGCTCGGTGGAATCGATCACCGCCACGAGATTCGAGTTGTACCCGCCGCTGCACGAGTCGCTCACGTTCGTGGACCCGGTCCACACCCAGCGCTCGTCCACCACGAAGAACTTGTCGTGCATGATCGCGTCGCCACCGCCCAGCGGCTCGCGGCTCGCGTGCGCCGCCAACAAACAGCTCTCGCCCAGATCGTACGCGAGGCACTGCACCGGCCCCTGCGTGCCCGGCGGCCGCGCGCATGCGGGCTCGCCACCCCAGCCTTCGCGCGCCTCCCTGCGGGCCAGCTTCTTGTCGGCGTCCTCGTCGCTGCCGACGCGACCGAGCGCGGCCACCAACGCATCGGTGCTGCTGTAGTAGTTCTTGCCCTCGTGGTCGCGGTCGACCACGCCACGGACCCTCACGCCGCGCGCCTTCGCCGACGTGAGTGCGGCCAGGACGTCGCTCTGATTGCGCATGCCGTAGATCGCGAAGTCGATGCTGGTCTGCGCCTTCGTCAGCATCCCCTCCAGGCTCGTGCACAGCTCGACGTCGCACGTGTCCGTGGGGGCACCGCGGTCGATCGGTCGATACAACAAGAGCCGGATCGATCCACTCGGATCGTGCACCGCCGTCTCCGGCGGCGGCTCGCCCTTGTTCCCGTGCGCACAGCCGACGAGCAGAGCGAGACAGACTCGGAGACGCATCAGAAATCCTCCTCCACCAGCTCGGGGTGCTTGCGCACGTGCTCGACGGCGGCGCGCTCGGACATTCCCGCATCGCGCAGCGCTTCGACCGTGACGCTTCCGAGCTGCGAATAGGGCAGGTATGCCCGAGCGAAGTCGCTCGAGTTCGCCTTCATCCATCGCAGCGACTCCTCGATCTCCTCCACCACCTCCGGCAGCACCCGATCGAACGCCTTCTTCACCTTCGCGTCCTTCGTGGTGCAGTACATGTCGGCGTCGAACTTCTTCACGAGCCGCACGTTGCGGAACTGGAACGCACGCGTGGGATTGTCGTCCACCAGGATCGCGCGCGCGAGCGACTCGTCCACGATCCGCAGGTCCTTCGACGGCTCGACCACCGGTCGACCCTTGCGCGGGCTCTCGGCGCCCGGCCCCTCGTGCTTGCCCTGCAACACGAGGTGGCTGTTCGTCAGCACGCCCGCGATCGCCGGATGCTCCGGCAACGGACGCCCACCGAACGACCACGCGCGCAGATTCGCAAGCACGGGCTCGTCCGGCGCCGCCGAGAAGATCACGACCGCACCGCCGAGCGCCGCGACGCGATCCAACGCGACGGCGGCACCGGGTGTCAGCTTGATCTTCCGCCGCGCACCGCCGCCGTAGTCGACGTCGAGATCCGAGCACGTCTTCGCCACATCCGCGGAGTAGAACTGGTCGTACAGCGTCTCGTCGAGATCGAACACGACGACGAATCGAGCCGTGCGCAGCCTGTCGAGATCGCGGCGATCCTCGAACGCACCTTTCTTGGCGAGTGCGAGCGCCTCCGCGAACTGTGCGGCTCGATCGCCGTCCGGCTTCGCGCGGGTGAGATCGCGATAGTGGTTCTGCAGCTCCACCGCCCGCGCACGCTCGAGGCCGTGCCGCTTCTGCAGCGCGTCCATGTCGAAGAAGCGCACGTCGCCCTTGTTCTCCGCCGCGTACTTGTCCATCCACTCCGGGCGAGCGGGGAGCGTCACCTCGTCGAGCTCGGCGACGGGCTTCACCGTCGCGGCAGTCGTCGCAGTGGGCGCCTCGTCGTCCGCCGTCGCGGGCGCCGGCGCGATCGTGTCGGAGACGATCGTCGCGGGAGGGCCGGGCGGAGTCGTCGCCGCCTCCGCGCGACACGCAGCGACACCGAGGAGCGAAAGCGCGAGGGCCTTTGACATGGGCGCAGCAACCATCCGAGGTTTTCGCCTCGCATGCACGACAATAGCCTCGCGGTGCTGGGCGCCGAGATAACCTGACGGAGGGCTGTGATGCGCGGGCCCGTCAGCCCTCTTCGTGACGCCAGCCGCGGACGGGATCGCGGATCACGTGCGGGTCGGCGGCCGCCGTCTCGCCCGTGGGCTGGATCGTCAGATAGAACTGCGCCTTCTTGGCCTGCTGGATCTGTTGCGCGAGCTGCTGCCGCATGCTCTCGCGCTCGCGCGCACCCAGCTCGCGCTGCACGAGCATCGCCTCGAACACCTCGGACTCACGGGTGGTCCGCATGATCCGCTCGAGCTCCGCCTCCGCGATGCCCAGCTGCAACAGTCGGTCGCGCAGCATGTCGCAGTGCTGTGTCATGTCGTTGGTCGAGCTCGACTCGCTGCGGATGTCGACGGACAGCTGGCCCATGCCGTGACGCAGACGCTCGAGCGCCTGCGGCGGCATGCTCGCGGTGAGCGAGCTCGCCTGGCCCTCGTTCGCGCTCGCCTGCACGATCTCGCCGCCGAGCGAGAGCACGAGCGTGCGCGCAGCCGCGAGGACCTTGGTCGGATCCTTCGCGCCGACGTCCATGTTGAGCTGCTGGTAGCGCACCGGCCCCTCGTGATCGGGCAGCGGCGTGCGTGCGGCCGTGGCGGACCAGGCGGGCGGCGCCTCCTCGATGACCGGCGCGGCCTCGGTGGGCACGTCCGGCTCACCGCTCCGAGCACATCCGACGATCGCGACGACCAACGAGAGGGGAGCGAGCAGGCGACGCATGGGGGCCTCCGCTGCGCGGTACGGACGCCGCGAGCCACCTGGATACGCACGCCGACGCGGAACGATTTCAGCCGCGGACGCGCTCGAGGATCGCGGCCTCTTCGGGGGCCAGACGGCCGTCCAGCGCGGCCGCGGCCTCGAGGTAGCGCAGCAGCTCCGCGCGGGCGGCCGGCCCCACGGCGGCGAGATCCGCGTCGAGGTCGCCCTCGCCGGCGAGCACGCGGTCGCGATCGGCGGCGTCGAGCCCGTGGCGCTGCATCGTCGTGTCCAGGAACGCGCGCTCCGTGTCGTCGAGCGCACCGTCGGCCGCGAGCAGCCGAGCGATTACGCGACAGCACGCGAGCTTCTCGCGACGATCGTCGGCGAGCGCATCGGCCACCGTCTCGAACAGCTGCAGCGCCGCGCGCGACGGCGGTCGCGGAGCCGCTCGCACGACGACGGGCTCGACGAGGATCGCGGTGGGTGGCTTCGCCATCGAGCCGCGATCATGCCACGGCCGCGCGCGCCCACGCCATCGCGAGCGCCTCGGCGGACGTGCGCTCGCGCTGCGCGGCCGTGAGCAGGCGCGCCGCAGTGTGCTCGATCGCCGCGATGTCGCGCCGCACGACGTCACGCGTCTCGGGCGTGTCGCCGCCGAGGACGACGCGGACCCCCTCGATCACCGCGCCGGCCGACGCGACGATGTCCGGCACGTGCACGATCCCGCGCTCGAACAGCACGCGCGCCGCGTCGCCGACGAGCTGGTTGTTCGCCGAGCCGCAGATCGCTCGCACGCGCACCGCGGATGCACGCGCCGGATCGAGGATGCCACCCATCGCACAGGGCACGAGCACGTCGGCTTCGAGCCCGAACGCGTCGTCGACGATGCTCACACCGAGCGCCGCTGCACGTGCACGCGCACCTGCGTCGGGATCGCAGCCACGCACGATCACGCCGAGCGCGACGAGCTCGCGCGCCACGATCGATCCCACACCGCCGAGCCCTTGCACGATCGCGGTGGCTCCGGCGGGGTCGCGACCGAGCACCGGCCACACCGCGCGCAGGGCCGCGAGCACGCCGGCCGCCGTCGCGGCGCTCGCGTCGTTCGCCTCCGGATTGCAGTGCCGCGTACGGCTGCGGACGATGGCGAGCTCGTTCGCGCCCGTGCCGATGTCGGGCCCGGCGACGTACGTGCCGCCGAGCGCTTCGATCGCATCCCCGAGCGCGGTGTAGATCGCCGCACGATCCGCGGTCCCGTCGCCGATGACGGCCGTCTTCGCCCCGCCGGCGGGCAGGCCGGCGAGCGCACACTTCAGCGTCATCGCGTGGGCGAGCTTTCGTGCATCCGCGGTCGCGGCCGAGAGATCGGGATACGCGACGCGACGGATGCCACCGAACGCGGGTCCGCGGCGCGTCGAGTCGACGATGAGGACGGCGCGCAGCCCGACCAGGTCGTTCCGCAATTCGAGCACACGCTCGGGCTCGCGCGCTGCCACGGCTCGGGGAACCGATGTTACCGTCCGCCGAACCACCGAGGAACCGCATGCACGTTCCGCCCTCGCTCACCTGGTCGCGTTGGATGGTCGCGATCGCCCTCGCGAGCGCCTGTCGCGACGAGTCGACCGCGACGGACGACGACGGACCCAGCGACGATTCGACGTCGGACGGCGACGACGACGACGACGACGACGACGACGACGACGACGAGGGTGACTCGTCCACCGCAGCCGCGGACACGACGGCCGCCGGCTCGGACGGCGGCAGCAGCGACGAGACGACGGTCGGCATCATCGAGGTCGATTGCACCGACGCGTGCGCGGACACGACATCCGACCTCGGCATCCGCACGTGCTACTCGTGCCGCTGTCTCGCGGCGTTCGACGGCTGGCTGCCGAGCCCCGAAGAGGTGCAGTGCGGCGACACGCCCGAGATCGTCACGTATCTCGCCGACGTCTCCGGTGCGGAGGCCGAGCTCGTGCCGGTGGAGGGCAACCCACCCGAGTGTGCCAACCCCTCGCTGCTCACCGGCGAGTGTCGCGAGGGCACGCGATTCGGCCAGCTCACCCACGGCGACGTGATGTTCAAGTGGATCTGCCGCGACCCGTACGACAACGGGTCGGGCAAGACGTACGCGGACATGGGCCTCATCGGGCACAACACGCGCACCGGTGCGACATGCTTCTGGGACGACGTCGACAACGTCACGCACGACTACGACATGCCGCCGCTCGATCTCATGACGGCGACGGACGAGGAGCGCGCTCGCTTCCTCGAGGTCTTCTATCACACCGAAGGCGAGACCTGCGTCGGCTGCCACGATCACGATCCCTTCATCCAGACGCCGTACCTGCAGTCGACCGAGTGGGAAGGCGAGACGCACCGCATGGGTCCGTACGCCATCGTGGACCTGAACGGGCAGCTCTACCCCACGGGCAACAAGCACCTCGTCTCGCCGCCGGTCGTGGCGTGCACGATGTGTCACCGCATCGGCAGTCAGGCGACGTGCACGGACTTCTCGCGCGACGCGATGGGCATGGACAAGGCGTCGTGGACGTACGAGCAGGCGATCATCGACGCCGCCCAACCCGACAGCCCGTTCTGGCGGCTCGCGTACTGGATGCCCGGTCTCGACCTCGACGTGCCGGACTATGCGTCGTGGCAGACGCTCTTCGACATCGCGCGCGACCACTTGATGGACTGCTGTGCGAATCCGGGCGTGAACCAGGGCGCGTGCGTGTGGGCGGACGTGCCCCACGAGCCGGCCGAGTGATCGCACGGCGCCGACGGCAGTGACCGATCACGACGCGTCGAGCCGACGCAACAGCGACTTCGGCAGCGCGCCGCTCTCGGCGAACCATCGATGGGCATCGCGCACGCTCTCGTGCAGCGGCCGCGGCGCGTGGCCGAGCTCGCGCGTGGCCTTGTCGCGCACGTACGCGCGATTGGCCTGCAGGATCGAGAGCGACTCGCGCGTGTAGAGCGGCTCGGTCTTGCGCACGCGCGCCCACGCCTCCATGAACGGCGCGCCCACGCGCGCGAGCCACATCGGCGTCTCCAGCCGCGGCGGCGCGACACCGGTGATCTCCGCGGCGAGCATCGCGAGCTCGCCCATGGACGCCCATCGCCCCGTCACGATGTAGCTCTCGCCGCTGCGACCGCGCTCCACCGCGTTGATCGCGGTGTCCACGACGTCGCGGACGTCGACCCAGTCGGCGCCGCCCGGCACCAGTGCGGGCAGCCGGCGCCGGTACATGTCGAGGAACACGCGGCCCATCCGCGACGGGCCGAAGTCGTAGGGCCCGAGGATCCCGGACGGATGCAGGATCATCGCGTCGAGCCCCTTCGCGACGCGCTTGCGCACCTCGGCCTCGGCGTTCGCCTTCGACCGATCGTACGCGCTGCCGGCGACGACGCGCGCACGCGACTCGTCGATCGGCTGGGTGAGCGGCGCCTGCTCGAACGCGCCGGTCGAGCAGAAGTAGACCATCTTCACGCCGGCCTCGAGCGCCGCGTCGGCGATGTTCGCCGTGCCGCGCACGTTGACCTGCTCGACCAGGCCCTGCGGATCGCCGGCGATCGAGATGACGCCGGCGGCGTGGAAGACCGCGGTCGTACCGGCGACGAGCTTCGCGACGCTCGCGGGCTCGCGCACGTCGCCCTTCACCACCTCGACGTCGAGGCCCGCGAGGGCCGGAATCGTCTCGCGGCGCACGAGCACGCGCACGCCGTGCCCGCGCGCGAGCAGCGTGCGCACGAGGTTGGCTCCGACGTGACCGGAGGGCCCGGTGACGGCGACGAGGGACATCGACGACGGAGTGTAGCTGCCTCGGGCGGGCGTTCGGGCGCACCCGCTGCGTCCGCGCAGCCGCGTGCACACCCGTCGATCGCGCCCATGTCGCATCGTGCGCCCCAGCGAGGGAACGGCTGTGAGGTAGCCCTCGGACCGCGAGGACGGCCTTCGGCACCGGCGCAATCGCAGCGCGCGAGAGGGATGGAATCGGCGCGCGGAGTTGGGCAAACCAAGGGCACCCATGGCTGGTCGCACGCAACATCCCCGTCTTCTGAAGTGGATCGAAGACATCAAAGCGCTCTGCAAGCCGGAAGCGGTCTACATCTGCGACGGAAGCCAGGAGGAGTACGACCGCCTGTGCAACCAGATGGTCGAGACCGGCACGCTGATCCGACTGAATCCGGAGAAGCGCCCCAACAGCTTCCTCGCTCGCTCCGATCCTCGCGACGTCGCGCGCGTCGAGGACCGCACGTTCATCTGCAGCAACAATCCCATCGACGCGGGACCCACCAACAACTGGATGGATCCTGATCAGATGAAGAAGAAGATGACGGCGCTCTTCGACGGCTGCATGCGCGGCCGCACGATGTACGTCGTGCCGTTCTCGATGGGCCCGCTCGGCTCGCCCATCGCGAAGCTCGGCGTGCAGATCACCGACAGCCCCTACGCGGTCGTCAACATGCGCATCATGACGCGCATGGGCCAGGGCGCGCTCGACGTGCTCGGCACCGACGGCGACTTCGTGCCCTGCCTGCACTCGGTCGGTCATCCGCTCGCGCCCGGCGCCAAGGACGATCGCTGGCCGTGCAACCCGGAGAACATCTACATCTCGCACTTCCCCGAGACGCGCGAGATCTGGTCGTTCGGCTCCGGCTACGGCGGCAACGCGCTGCTCGGCAAGAAGTGCCTCGCGCTGCGCATCGCCTCCGTCATCGGCCACGACGAGGGCTGGCTCGCCGAGCACATGCTCATCGTCGGCGTGGAGAACCCCGCGGGCGAGAAGAAGTACGTCGCGGCCGCGTTCCCGTCGGCGTGCGGCAAGACCAACTTCGCGATGATGGTGCCGCCCGCGGGCTTCGAGGGCTGGAAGATCTGGACCGTCGGCGACGACATCGCGTGGATCAAGCCCGGCAAGGACCGCAAGCTGTACGCGATCAATCCCGAGGCGGGCTTCTTCGGCGTCGCGCCGGGCACCGGCGCGAAGACGAACCCCAACGCCGTCGCGTCGTGTCGGGCCAACAGCATCTTCACCAACGTCGCGCTCACCGACGACGGCGACATCTGGTGGGAGGGGCTCACCGATCAGAAGCCCGCGCACTTGATCGACTGGAAGGGCAACGACTGGACGCCGGAGTCGAAGACGCCGGCGGCCCACCCGAACGCGCGCTTCACCGCGCCCGCGTCGCAGTGCCCGTCGATCGATCCGAACTGGGAGAACCCCGAAGGCGTGCCGCTCGGCGCGTTCATCTTCGGCGGGCGCATGTCGAAGGAGCAGCCGCTCGTCTACCAGGCGTTCAACTGGACGCACGGCGTGTACCTGGCCGCGACGATGGGCTCCGAGGCCACCGCCGCGGCCGTGGGGCAGGCCGCGATGCGACGCGATCCGTTCGCGATGCTCCCGTTCTGCGGCTACAACATGGCGGACTACTTCAGCCACTGGCTCAACGTCGGTCGACGGGTGCCGAACCCGCCGCGCATCTTCCGGGTGAACTGGTTCCGCAAGGACGACGACGGCAAGTTCATGTGGCCGGGCTTCGGCGAGAACATGCGCGTGCTGAAGTGGGTGCTCGACCGCATCACCGGCAAGGGCTACGCGATCGAGAGTCCCCTCGGCTGGATGCCGCGGTACGAGGACATCAACTGGACCGGCCTGTCGTTCGATCAGGACAAGTTCCAGTCGCTCATGTCGGTGGGCAAGGAGTCCGGTAACATCGAGGCCCACCAACACGAGGAGCTGTTCGATCGGTTCTTCGATCGGCTGCCCAAGGAGTTCATCTACGAGCGCGAGCTGTTGCGCTCGCGGTTGTGGCGTTCGCCCGATCGGTGGGAGCTGCTGGAGAGCGCGGAGCCGGCCAAGGGCGGCGCGCTCCACGGCGGACTCTGAGCGCGCGTTCATGGATGTGAATGTGGCCCGCTGCAGGCCGCGGTGACTCGTCACTACGGCCGGCCAGCGAGGCCCCGTCCTTGACTTGAACCGCGGTTCACCCTAATGAATCCCCCGTGAACGACGCGACCGATCGAGCGCGGACACGGCTGCGCGTGCGGGCCTCCAATCGCGAGGCCTATCGAGAAGCGATCCTGACGTCCGCGGCCGAGGTGTTCGGACGACTCGGCTACGCGAACGCGAAGATCGCCGACGTGGCCGAGGCGGCCGGCGTCGCGACCGGCACCGTCTACAACTACTTCGACAACAAGGAAGCCGTGTTCGCGGCGATCGTCGAGCGCGGGCGCGTCGAGCTGCTCTCCCGCCTCGATGCGGCGGTCGTCGGTCGCCGTGGGCTCGCGCGGCTCACCGACATGCTCACGACCTTGTTCGTCGTGCTCGAGGAGCAAGCGGCGATGTTCGCGGTGTACGTCGAGGCGACGGGCCTCCCCTACACCGGCGTGCCCGCGACGGATCCGGGCGCGGTCGCGGGCCGCACGGCGATCTCCGACCGACTCGAGGCGGCGATCGTCGACGCGATCGAGCACAAGGAGCTGCGCGACGACATCTCGGTCGCCGACCTCGCCACGTTCCTCGGCGGCTCGGTCGGCGCTCTGCTCGCGCGCTGGGTGTCGCGTGCGGAACCCCGTGGGTCGCTCGGTCACGAGGGCGCGCGGCTCTTCGACGTGTTCCTGAAGGGAGCGGCGCGCCGATGAAACGACGATTCCTGGCGATCGTCCTGCTGCTCGCCGCGGGCGCGTGCGTGCGCGACGAGAAGGCCGAGCTCCAGCCCGCGAAGGGCGAGGGCGCTCCGGCGGGTCCGAAGCTGCCGCCGCTGCCGCCCGCCGTGGAGCCCGCGGCGCCGGGCACGACGACCCACCGCTTCGTCGGCACGACGTACGCCGACGAGAAGGTGTCGGTGGCGGCGGAGGGGTCCGGCACGCTCGCCGAGGTCAGCGTCGACGTGGGCGACAAGGTGAAGAAGGGTCAGGTGTTGTTCCGCCTCAAGGCCAACACCGCGCGCATCGGCGTGAAGCGCTCGCGTGCGGGGCTCGAGGCGGCACGCACGGCGCTCGCCACCGCGAAGCGCGAGCTCGCGCGCATGAAGGAGCTGTCGGACGCCGGAGCGATCTCGCCGGCGGCGCTGGACAACGCGCAAGCGGGCTACGACGCGGCCCTCATCCAGGTCGAGCAGGCCGAGCTCGGCGTCACCGACACGACGACGAGCCTCGCGGATCGCACGGTGCGCTCGCCCATCGACGGCGTGGTCACCGAGCGGTTCAAGCATCCGGGCGAGGCCGTCACCTCGATGCCGCCCACGATCGTGCTCGAGCTGCAGGACCAGTCCGTGCTCGAGCTGCGGCTGCGCGTGCCCGAGGCGCTCATGCGCAGCGTGGAGCCGGGCACGTCGATGCGCGCCCACTTCACCGCGCTCGACGTCGAGCACGACGTGAAGGTGGACCGCCTCGGTGCCGAGGTGGATCCCCGCACGCGCACGATCGAGGTCGTGTGCCTCGTGACGAACAAGGACCTGCGGCTCAAGCCGGGCATGTCCGCCGACGTCGTGCTCGGTGGCTCGGCCGAGGCCGCCCACGCGGCCGTGAAGCGCGAAGAGAGCTCGCCGTGAATCTCGCGGACGTCAGCATCCGGCGCCCGGTGTTCGCGACGATGATGATCGTCGCGCTGTTCGTGTTCGGCCTGCTGGCCTATCCGCGCATCGGCGTGGACCTGTTCCCCGAAGCGGAGTTCCCGATCGTCACCGTCGTCGTCGTGTATCCCGGCGGCGACCCCGAGACGATGGAGTCCAAGGTCGCCGATCCGATCGAGGAGGAGCTGCGCAGCCTCGCGGGCATCGACATGCTCACGTCGCGCAGCGTCGAAGGTCTCACGCAGGTCATCATCCAGTTCGAGCTGGAGGTGTCGGTCGACCAAGCGCTGCAGGACGTGCGCGACAAGGTCGCCGCCCTCGAGAACGAGTTGCCGGCCGGCATCGAGCCCCCGCTCGTGCAGAAGTTCGACATCGGTGCGGCGCCCATCATGGGTCTGGCGGTGTCGGGGGCGTTGCCCGCGGGCGAGCTCGCCGACGTCGCCGACGACGTGAAGGAGCGGATCGAGCGCGTCACCGGCGTCGGCGGCGTGGACCTCGTCGGCAATCAGGAGCGCGAGATCCAGATCCTCGTCGATCCCGCGAAGCTGACGACCTACGGCCTCACGGTCGACGATCTCGCCGGCGCGCTCAATGCCCAGAGCCTCGATTTGCCCGCCGGCTTCGCGAAGAGTGGTGGGCGCGAGTTCAGCGTGAAGACCAAGGGCGAGGTGCGCACGCCCACGGAGATCGGCGACGTGCTGTTGCCGGGCGCGCCCGGCACCACCGTGCGCATCCGCGACGTCGCGCAGGTGCTCGACACCGTCGAGGAGGCGCGCTCCGCCACGATGCTCGATGGCGAGTCGGCCGTCGGCCTCATCGTGCGCAAGCAGTCGGGCGCGAACACGGTGGGCGTCGCCCAGTCCGTACGCACGGTCGTGGCCGAGCTCGAGCCCGAGCTGGCGGAGAAGGGCGTCTCGATCTCGGTGCCCAACGACACCGCGGTCTTCATCGAGCACTCGATCCACGACGTGCAGTTCGACCTCTTGTTCGGTGCGGGCCTCACGGTCCTCATCATCTTCCTGTTCCTGAACGACTTCCGCGCCACGCTCATCAGCGCGCTCGCGCTGCCCACCAGCGTGGTGGGCACGTTCGCGGTGATGGATCTGATGGGGTTCACGTTCAACAACCTCACGATGCTGGCGCTGTCGCTGTCGATCGGCATCCTCGTCGACGACGCGATCGTCGTGATCGAGAACATCCACCGCCATCTCGAGCAGGGGCAGGACAAGCGCACGGCGGCGGCCGAGGCCACCAAGGAGATCACGCTGGCGGTCCTCGCGACGACGCTGTCGATCGTCGCGGTGTTCGTGCCGGTGGCGATCATGAAGGGCCTGATCGGCCGATTCTTCTTCCAGTTCGGCATCACGGTCGCCGTCGCGGTGCTCCTGTCGATGTTCGTGTCGTTCTCGCTCACGCCGCTGCTGTCCTCGCGCATCCTGCGGAGCTCGCACGGCAGCAAGCGCGGGCTGTGGACGCGCTTCATGGACTGGGCGATGGGCGGCCTCGCGAACGGCTACGGCGGGTTGCTGCGCCGGGCGCTGCGTCATCCGTTGCTCGTCATCGCCATGGCGATCGGCACGTTCGTGGGCGCCGTCGCTCTGCTCGCCCGCGTGCCCGTCGAGTTCGCGCCGGCCGACGACCGGGGCCAGTTCGCCATCGTGATCGAGGCGCCGGTCGGCACGTCGGTCGACGTCACGCGCGACGTCGTCGACGCGATCGCGGCCGACGTGCGCGAGAACCTGCCGGGCGTCGTCACCACGTTCGCGACCGTCGGCGACGCCAACGGCAGCGAGGTGCATCGCGGTCGCGTGGAGGTCGCGCTCACCCCGTCGAAGCAGCGCGAGTACTCGCAGGAGCAGCTGATGGCGTGGACGCGCGAGCGCTTTGCGGGCCAGCCCGTCGAGGTCACGGTGGAGATCATCGCGGCAGTCGGCGTCGGCCAGTCGCAGGCCCCGATCCAATTCGTCCTCATGGGCGACGACATCGACGCGCTCACCACCGCCGCCGAAGGGCTCGCCGCGGAGCTGCGCGAGCTGCCCGGCTACGTCGACGTCGACACCACCGCACGGGCCGGCAAGCCCGAGCTCGCCGTGCAGATCGATCGCGATCGCGCGGCCGATCTCGGTGTGCCCGTGGCCACCATCGCGCTCGCGATCCGCTCGCTCGTCGCCGGCGATCCCGTGGGCGAGCTGCGCGAGCCGGGCGGCACGGCCGAGGTGGTGCTGCGCATGCCCGACGAGCAACGCGATCGCATCGAGTCGCTGCCGAACATCCAGGTGCGCTCGACCTCCGGCAACCTCGTCGATCTCGCCAGCATCGTCACCGTGCAGCGCGGCGAGGGCCCCAGCGAGATCGCGCGGCTCGACAGCCGGCGGCAGATCACGGTGCTCGCCAACCTCGAAGGTGTCGCGCTCGGCGACGCGATGACGAAGGTCGGAGAGATCGCCAAGAACCACGTGCCGCCCGAGGTCGACACGCGCTTCATCGGCATGGTCGAGATCATGACCGAGTCGTTCGGCTACATGGTGCTCGCGTTGGCGCTGGCGGTCGTGCTCGTCTACATGATCCTCGCGGCGCAGTTCGACAGCTTCCTGCAGCCCATCGCGATCATGTTGTCGCTGCCGCTCTCGTTCGTCGGTGCCTTCGGCGGCCTGTTCCTGTCCGGCATGACGATGAACATCTTCTCGATGATCGGGCTCATCATGCTGATGGGCCTGGTCACGAAGAACGCGATCCTACTCGTCGATTTCACGAACGCCGCCCGTGCTCGTGGAGCCGACATCGTGGATGCGCTCGTCGAGGGCGGTCGCGTGCGTCTGCGCCCCATCCTCATGACCACCGCCGCGATGATCTTCGGCATGCTGCCCGTCGCGATGGCCATCAGCGAAGGTGGCGAGGCGCGAGCGCCCATGGGCGTCGCCGTGATCGGCGGCTTGCTGACGTCGACGCTGCTCACACTCATCGTGGTTCCCGTCGTCTATCTGCTGTTCGAGCGGCTCTCGAGCGCACGCTTCGTGCGCTGGATCGGGCGCAAGATCGTCGGCAGCGAGTCGACCCCGCCGGTCACCACGCCGGCCGAATGACGCACACAACGAGAGGTCGAACATGATCGCCATGTGGACGTTGCTCTGGCTGGCACCTGCGCCGGCAGGCCCGGTCGCGCCCGAACCGACCACCACCGAACCACCCGTCATCGAGACGCGCGACGCCCCCGAGTTCGAGGATCCCGTCGCGACGGCGCTCGCCGTGGTGCCCGGGGGACTCACCGCCGAACAGGCGGCCGCGCGGGCCGGCAAGGCGGCGCCGACCGTCGAGAGCAAGCTCGCGGACGTCGACATCGCGAAGGCGCGCTTCGATCAGGTCGTCGCCGCGTCGCTGCCGTCGCTCGGCGTGTCCGGCAGCTACACGCGGCTGTCGCCGCTGACGATCCGCTTCGGCAGCGGAGCGCTCGTCGGTGCCGCGAACCCCGGTCCGCTCGGCGTGGGCCCGTGCCCCGAGGGCACGGGTCAGTGCGTCGTCGACTCGCAGGGCACGCCGGTGGGCGCGGCCGCGTTCAACATCCCGGTGTTCCTCAACCAGTGGAACGCCCAGGCCGCTCTCGTCGTACCGATCTCGGACTACGCGCTGCGCGTCGTGCGAGGGCTCGACGCCGCGAAGCAGAACCGCAAGGCGGCCGAGCTCCTCGCGCGCGCCGAGCGACTCAAGGTGGAGACGGATGCTCGGCTCGCGTACTACGACTGGGTACGGGCCGCAGCGACGCTCGCCGTCGCCAAGGATGCGCTCGAGCAGAGCACCGCCACTGCCAAGGACGCGCGTGCGTCGTTCTCCGCGGGCGTGCTCGCGCGCGCAGACCTGCTGCGCATCGAGACGCTGGTCGCGAACGCCGAGAACGCAGTGCTGCAGGCGACGGCCTACCTCGAGTACTACGAGGCCGCGCTCGCCACGATCATGGGCACGGACGAGGCCGGCTTCAGCATCGGCGAGGACGTGCTCGCCGAGCCCAAGCACACGGACTATGGTGAAGTCGCGGAGATGGTCGACGAAGCGATGCGCAACCGGCTCGAGGTGAAAGCGCTCGTCCAGAGCGACGAAGCGCTCGCCAACGCGACCAAGGCCGAGCGCTCCGGCTACTACCCGCGCTTCGATCTCTTCGGCGATGCGACGTACGCCAATCCGAACCAGCGCATCTTCCCGCCGCAGCAGAAGTGGCGTGGCACGTGGGCGGTGGGCGCTCGGATCTCGTACAACATCGGCGCGCCGTTCTTCGCCCGCGCGCGGGTGAAGGAGCTGAAGGCACAGCGTCGGGGCCTCGGTGGGCAGCTGGAGTCGCTGCGGCGCGGGCTGAAGCTCGAGGTCACCGGAGCGCATCTTGCTCGCGAGCGCGCCTTTTCTGCGCTCGGCGCGGCCCGCAAGGCGCGCGAGTCGAGCGAGGCGGCGTATCGCGCGACGACTGCCCTCTTCCGCGTGGGCAAGGCGACCGCGACCGAGCTCGTCGTCGCCGAGGCCGGTCGCGTGAACGCGCGGCTCGAGGACGTCAGCGCGCGCGTGGATCTGCGCGTCGCGGAGACGCGACTGCGCTACGCGATGGGCATCATGCCGCCGGCGCGCTGACGCCGACGCACGAGCGCGAGCAGCACGAGCCACCAGCCGGCGACGCCGGTCGAGCCGACCGTACAACCACCGCTGCCGGATTCGTTCTGGCCCGAGCCGCCGGTGGTGCCACCGTCACCATCGTCCGCGACGGAGCCCGCGTCGACGCCGGTGTCTCCCGCATCGGCGGCGCCCGAGGTGGCCTGGCCCTCGGGGATGCACGTGCCGAGCTCGCACACGAGCCCCTCGCCGCAGTCGACGTCCTCGTCGAGCTGCGTGTCGCAGTCGTCGTCGAGCAGGTTGCAGATCTCGGCGACGGGCTCGCCGGGCACGCAGGTCGCGACGTCGCAGGTGGGGCCTTCGCGCCGGCACCAACCCTCGCCGCAGCGCGGGCGGACGAACTCGTCGACGCGGCCGTCGCAGTTGTCGTCGTAGAGGTTGCACACCTCTTCGGCGCCGGGGTTGATCTCGGGCACGAACGGCTCGCAGTCGCCCGAGAAACCCGCGTAGCCCTCGGTGCCGACGCACCCGAGCACGGTATCGCCGCTCATGTACTCGGTGAGGCCGAAGTATCCGTCGCCGTCGCCGTCGGGGTAGAGGTCGATCGGCAGCGCGTCCTCGTCGATCTCGAGGTCGCAGTCGTCGTCGCGCTCGTTGCAGTACTCGTCGGCCTCGGGATGGACGTCGGGATCGATGTCGTTGCAGTCGCCGCCCGGAACCGAGTGGCCCAGGGGCACCGCGTCGATGCAGTGCAGGAGCGGCTCGTTGTCACGCCCCCAGCCGTCGCCGTCGGCATCGCGGAAGTACTGCTGCGGCTCGCAGCCGAACACGACGTCGAACACCGTGTCGTCGGCCTGGTCGCCGCTCGAGGATCCGTTGCCGTTGCCGACGAGCGTCCAGATCTCGAAGCGCACCGCACCCGGCGAATTCGGGGCCTGCCACGCGAAGCTGAACTGCACCTGGTCGCCCGAGAAGCCCTTCGGCGAGCTGTGGGTGAGGCCGGCCATCACCTCGCCGAGTCCCTGGCCGGAGATCGTCGACAGGTCACCGACGTCGGCGCTGACGAAGAGGCCGGCGACGTTGCCGGTGGGCGACTCGATCGTGATCGTCACGGTCACGTCGTCGCCGGGCGACGGCATCGACGGGTTGGACGTCACGCTGATGTCGTAGTCGCCCGCGCTGTGGCAGCCCGTGCAGACGCCACCCGGCTGGCCGCCCGAGTGCGCGCGCGCGTCCGCGGACACCGACGCCGCGCCAGTGCATGCGATCGCGCCGATGACGAGCGCGCGGTTCATCCCCTCGTTCTTTGATACCAGAAGCGCCCCTCCGCAGGCGATGAAAGCGAGGCACGTCCACTGCGCGAAGGTGAGCCCGAAGTGGTGCGCGTCGTCCACCCGCAACGCGTCGAGCGGCAGGCGCAAGAGCCCGTACGCGAGCGCGACCCCAGCCCGTGAGCTGCCCGACCGGTGCGCGCCGCCACGCATAGAACCGCCGTCGCGACCACGCGCTCACCCCGACGAGCGCACCGAGAAATCCGCCCGTGCTCGAGATGCCGCTCCAGATCGCGAGCACGATCCACGGCTCGGCGATCACGCGCTCGGGGTGTCCGCCGCGCCTCCGTCCGTGCACCCTCAGGTCGCTGCGGCTTCCGCGTCGCCGAGTCGCTCGAGGCGGTCGATGAGGCGCTTGCCCAGCAGGTAGGCGTCGCCCGGCCACCGCGCCGACACGTACTCGCCGTCCTCGACGACGAATGCGGGACCATCGTCCTCGTTCGTGCCGTGCGTGAAGAGGGTGATCGGCCCGCGCTCGAACGCGCCGCCCGGCGCGACGGCGGCCTCCACTTCGTCCTGCACGTACGCGTCGTACGTGCGGTAGTAGCGGCCGCGTCGCCACGCCGTCGCGTAGAACGCGACGCGCTCCATGTAGCGCGGCAAGCAGCTCGTGCGACGGCCGGCCAGCGGTGAGGCGCCGGTGGTCGGGTCCTTCGCGCGCGCGAGCACGAGCACGCCGTGACAGATCGCCGACACGGGCTTGCGGGCCGCCATGAACGCGGCCGCGATCGCCTGCACCCGCTCGCTCTCGAGGTACGGGCGCATGCCCTTGGCGTGGCCGCCGGGCAGGTGCAGCGCATCGAAGTCGTCCACGCCGACGTCGCACCAGCGCGCGGGTGCGATGAACTCGGGTGCGCGCTCGAGCTCGCGGTAGAACGCGAGCGGCTCCGGCTTCGCCCCCAGCTGGCCGAACACCACCCCGTCGAGCAGCAAGGGATCCGCAGCGCCGGGCTCGCCGTGGCTCGTCGCGAACGTCACGCGATGGCCCGCGCGCACGAGCAGCTTCCACGGCACCGCGACCTCGGTGACGTCGAAATCGCGATCGGGCAGGGGCACGAGCACGCGGCGCGGCATGGGCCCGAGGATAGCGCGACCCGGGCTATGCTCGGGCCGCGATGAAGGTCCTCGTGGTGAACACCGGCTCGACCTCTGTGAAGTACCAGCTGTACGAGATGGACAGCGAACGGCGGCTCGTCGCCGGCAAGGTGGAGCGCGTCGGCGACGACGTCGAGGGCGCACTCGCGCGCATCGTCGAGTCGATCGGTGGTGTCGACGGCATCGCGGCCGTCGGGCATCGCGTCGTGCACGGCGGCGAGCGGCTCGTGAAGCCGGTCGTGATCGACGACGACGTCGTGCGCACGATCGACGAGTGCTCCGTCTATGCGCCGTTGCACAACCCGCCCGCGCTCGCCGGCATCGCAGCGGCGCGTGCCGTGCTGCCTTCGGTGCCCCACGTCGCCGTGTTCGACACGGCCTTCCACGGCGAGCTGCCGCCGCACGCGTTCACCTATGCGCTGCCGCAGGAGCTCTACCTCGAGCGAGGCGTGCGGCGGTACGGATTCCACGGGCCCAGTCATCAATTCATGATGCTCGCGGCGTCCGAGCAGCTCGGCAAGGACGTCGATCGCGTGCAGCTCGTCACCTGTCACCTCGGCGGGGGAGCGAGCGTCGCGGCGATCGATCGCGGGCGCTCGGTCGACACGTCCATGGGCATGACGCCGCTCGAGGGGCTGGTCATGGGCACGCGTGCGGGCGACCTCGACCCGGCGATTCCGTTGCTGCTCGCGCGCTCGGGCGTGCCGATCGACGAGATCGACGCGATGCTGAACCGCCGCTCGGGCCTCGCGGGCGTGAGCGGCATCGCGAGCGGGGACTTCCGCGACATCGAGACCGCGGCGACGAACGGCGACGTGAAGGCCCGGCTGGCCATCGACGTGTTCGTGCACCGCCTGCGCAAGTACATCGGCGCGTACGCGGCGGTGCTCGGTGGTGTCGATGCCATCGTGTTCACCGGCGGCATCGGTGAGAACAGTGCGAGCGTACGCGCTGCGGTATGCGACGGCCTGTTGTACATGGGCGTCGCGATCGATCCGGCCGCGAACGCGAGCGCGGCTCCGGCCGAGCGCGGAGGCATCGTGGACGTCGCGTCCGAGCACGCCCGCACGCGCGTGCTCGTCGTCGCGACCGACGAGGAGAAGATGATCGCGCGCGAGGTCGTGCGGACGCTGCGAGGGCCGACCAGTGCGATCCGGAGCGTGCGCGCGCGGCCGATCCCCGTGGGCGTGAGCGTGCGCCACGTACACCTGTCGCGCGCCCACTGCGACGCGCTGTTCGGCGCGGGCTACGAGCTCACGATGCGCCGCGAGGTGACGCAGAAGGGGCAGTACGTCACGCGGGAGACGGTCGACATCGTGGGGCCGAAGGGCGAGCTGCGCGGCGTCGCGATCATCAATCCGCTGCGCGCGGAGACGCAGGTGGAGATCGCGAGGACCGACGCGTACGCGCTCGGCTTGAAGCCACCGATCCGCGAGAGCGGCAAGCTCGACGGCACCCCCGGCGCGCGGCTGCGCGGCCCGGCGGGCGAAGTCGAGCTCGACCACGGCGTGATCCTGGCCTTGCGCCACGTCCACATGGCGCCCGACGACGCGAAGGCGTTCGGGGTGGGCGACAAGGACGTGATCGAGGTGAGGGTCGACGGCGACCGCGAGATGACGATGGGCGACGTGCTCGTGCGCGTGCGCGAGGACTTCGTGCTGGACCTGCACATCGACACCGACGAGGCCAACGCCGCCGGGCTCGACAACGACAGCGTGGTCGCGTTCGCGCGCGTGCAGGAACGCGGCGGCTGACGGGCACACGCCCCGAGTAGTGCTAGGCTCCGCCGCACATGGGTCGCAGCCGCTGGCCGAAGGTCGTCGTGGGACTCGTGATCCTCGCGGCGGTCGTGGCACTCGTGCTGTCGGGCACGTACGAGTCGATGTCGCCCGCGGGCATCCGCGCGCGCGTGCTCTCGTGGGGCGTGTGGGGGCCCGTGCTGTTCGTCCTCGCGTTCGCGTTGTTGCAGCCCGTCGGCGTCGCCGCCCACGTGTTCATCGTGGCCGCGACGCTCGTGTGGTTGCCGCTCGAGAGCCTGGCGCTCTCGATGACCGGAGCGCTCGCCGCGAGCTCGGTCGCATTCTGGTTCGCGCGCTGGATGGGCCGCGACTGGGTGCAGTCGCGACTGCCGGCGCGTCTGCAGCGATGGGACGGCAAGCTCGCGACCCACGGCTTCCGCACCGTGCTCGTGATGCGCCTGCTGCTCTTCACCTTCGGCCCGATGCAGCTGATGCTCGGCGTCTCGCGCGTGCGCTTCGCCTCGTATCTCGCCGCGAGCGCGCTCGGGCTCTTCCCGATGATCGCGCTCGAGAGCTTCGTCGGCGCGAGCCTCGTGGAGTGGCTGCTCGGCTGATCTGCTTCCGCCGACCTACCGCGCGGCCGCGGCGCTGCATCGTTCTGCGGCAGCGCGGATTTCCGCCTCGATCCCGTCGTCGATCACGGCTGCTCTGGACTCCAGTTGGGGATCGCAGCAGCCGTCTGCCTCGCAGGTCAGGAACGACATGCAATCCGTTTGCTTCTCGTCTTCCGTCAGCCTCGGGGGTCGGTCCTGGCTGCACCTGCTCGGTGGTGCCGACTCCGGCTTGAAGGGCCGATAGTCCTGACAACAGACGCGAGGCGTTGCTCCGTCGGCGCAGGTTGGTGGATCGGGGGCGCCCTCGTTGCGGCACGCCGGGATGAACTCCTTGCCGTGCTGACCCGGGCAGCAAGCGTCGTTCCACGGAAGGTGATACGTCTGTGACTCACCGGTGGGGCAGGACACGCGTGCGACGAGCTTTGCCTGGTCCGGTGGGCCGCCGCGTGCCTGCACGCCGATCAATGCACCGTCCGCGCCGAAGAGCGGTGCCCCCGAGCAACCGGGGGTACTGTCGAGCGTCGACCATATTCCGCTGTCATCCTCGCGAATCGTCGCGCAATCGATGTACTGCAAGTGCACGCCGAACGGATGGGCGAACGAGAACGCGCTCTCTGTCTTCTCGGGAGGGCGCAGTTCCTGGATGGGCGGGTGGCCTTCGAAGTCCCGGTCCACGCATGCCACCGCCCAGTCGTGTTGAGGGTCTCCCACGGCAGCGACGTCCTCGATCACGTACCGGTCGGCGTCTTTGACCTCGATGGGAAAGGAGCCATTGTCGCGTTGCCGCCAGCCGAACAGGACAATCGCCTTCCGCTTCTTCGAGGTGATCGCGTCTCGACAGCTGCCCAGATCGTCGTCGTCGCACAAGACGTGCCTCGCGGTCAGTATCGCCCGCGGTCCGACCACGGTGCCGGTCATCACCGTACCCTCCGACGGGGATACGTCGAGCGCGGGCTCGCCTCGGAGGGGAGTGCCTTCGCACACCATAGTCGAACCATCGTGGGTGAACGGTGATTGCGGGTACTTGCCACTGTTCATCTCGCCGCCGTCGACCACGATAGCGGCGACTGATTCGATCAGGGGTTGGTATCTCGGCGGGCTCTTCCAGGCCGGCGAAAGGTCAAAGCGCACATAGCCTGCCATCGGGCATCCACATCCTGGCCATGGAAGAGCGAAGCAGGCGAACATTATGGTCTTCGCAAGCCGCATCGCGCTCCGTGCCGGACTCAGGCCGGGTTCACCGTGATGGTGATCTTGCACGTCGGTTGGTCCGGGTAGACGTAGAAGACGTCCGTACAGCGGCTCGGGGGATCGTAGTCCGCCCACACGGTCGTCCCCCCGGGAGACGCGGCACCGGGGCAGCGGTTGGGTTCAGTGGGGATCGCGAGCATCTGCCGGCCGTCCACCTCGACCAGCTGCAACCGGAGGGCGTGGTCGTAGCTGATGAAGTGTTCTTTCATCGCCGGGCCGCCGTTGAGCCTGCACTTGCCGGCCGCCGCCTTTTGAACGGTGTTAGACTCCGTGACCAGGCTCGTGACGGGTAGCTGCAGCGACTGGTACGGCTTTGCGCACCCGCCGGCGAGCGAACCGAGGATCAAAGCAAAAAGGGCTCGGGGAGGTTGAGGGATCGTCGTCATGGATTGCTTTCGCAGTCGCTGAGTCTGCAGTCGCGCGCCTTCCCTGGTGACGCCGCCCGGCAGAACGAGTCACTCAGATGTCGAGTTCGGATCGCGGAAGATTGTGAGCTTGATCACTCCAGGGGGTCGATGCTGTCGTCGGGCGTCGTTCGGCCACGCAGCGCGTCGCGGATGCGAAGCGCCCACTTGTCGAGGTTGGCGGTGGTGCTCTCGAGGAGCGTCGGGGAGTTCGCGAGTCGTTCGAGAGCGGCACCGAGCCGCTCTTTCGCCCGACGGACGCGGCTCCGGATGGCTTGCTCGGGGACGCCGAGGACCTCGCCCACTTCGATCGCCGTGAGCCGCTCCCAGTAGTAGAGCTCGAGCACGATCTGATCATTGAGGGGAATCGCGCGCAGCGCCTCGAGCAAGAGCCGCTCCTCCTGGTGCTGTACGAGGAGGGTGGCCGGCCCGGGTGTGTCGTCGAGGTCGACCGCCACGGCCTCGTCGAAATCCACGTTCCTTCCATCGCGGGCGTTGGCTCTGAAATGCTCGCGCAGCACGTTCTTCGCGATGCCCAGCAGGAAGCTACGGAACGACGACCGACCTTCGAAGTGGTCCCGAACCTCCACGCAGCGCTCGAACGTGCGCTGCACGAGGTCCTCGGTCGCCCGACCCACTTTCGTGGCAAAAAAGCGGTGGACCGAGTTGAAATGGCGGTTCAGCAGCTCGTTCCCGGCGCTGCGATCTCCCGATCGCCATCGGTCGAGGAGCTCCTCGTCTCCCACCATCGTGCGCGCGACGGTAGCACACAGTTCGAGCGGACGGAACGAACACGTTCGTACACTATCGAGGAGACGCGCCTCACCGCGAGGCGTCCGCCACACGGGAGCCATGGTACCGGACGAAGACAGCTCGACGTCACGCAGGTTGGGGCGGCCACCGACGGATCCCCTCGCGGAAGGGATGCGTGCGCGGATCGCCCAACGGATGTTCGGCGATAGTCCGCCGCAGCCCCACAAGATCGGCCGGTTCGAGGTCCGGGAGCTGATCGGATCGGGTGGGATGGGGTTCGTCTATGCGGCAGACGATCCGCTGTTGGACCGCGTCGTTGCCCTGAAGCTCTTGAAGGACGGAGGGAGTGCGGACGCCTCCCAGCGAGACCGAGTCGTGCGCGAAGCCCGGGCGCTCGCCCGGCTCGCCCATCCCAACGTCGTCGCAATCCACGAAGTGGGCGAGCACCAGGGCGAGGTCTTCATCGTCATGGAGCGAGTCGACGGCGTCGGTCTCCAGCAGTGGCAAGCGGCGTCCGTGAGAACGCTGGCGGAGACGCTCGATCGATACCTGCAAGCCGCCGAAGGTCTGCAGGCCGCCCACGAGGCGGGGATTGTCCATCGCGACTTCAAGCCGAGCAACGTCCTCGTCGCTTCGAATGGGCGCGTCAGGGTTGCTGACTTCGGCCTTGCGCGAACGTTGCCCGCTTCCGACGGACCCGCGAGAGGCACCGAGACGACGAGCGGTAGTCCGGCCGAGCCGACGGACAGCGCCATCCGTGGAACACCGGCCTACATGGCGCCCGAGCAGATGCTCGGTGGTGTGGTCGACGAGCGGACCGATCAGTTCAGCTTCTGCATGGCGCTCTGGGAAGCGTCGTTCGGGGTCAGACCCTGGGAACCCTCGCAAGTCGCGGCGATGGCTGCCGATTCTTCGATGACCTCGCCACCTGCGATGCGGCGAGACGGACCTCGATGGTTGAAGCGGGCGCTCGAGCGGGGACTGAGTGCGTCTCCGATGCGACGGTGGCCGTCCATGGCCGCGCTGTCGCAGGCCTTGAGACGGGGATCGCGACGTCGGCAGCTCACGCTATGGGGCATCTCGGTCGCCTTGCTCGTCGTCTTGGCGGGGGTCCTCCTCCGCGCGACTCGGCAGACGTGCGATGTTGGGAGAACAGGGCTGGCGGGTGTCTGGGACGCGTCGACGGCAGAAGCGCTGCGGAAGCGAATGGAGACACATGCACCTTTCGCGGCGGGTACCGTGCCCCCGCTCCTGACCCGGCTCGACGACTACTCGTCTGCATGGGTCTCGCAACGTATCCGAGCGTGCGAGGCGACCTACGTCGAGCGAGAACGCTCCGAGGAGCACTTCGATCGCAGCGTCGCTTGCCTTCAGCGTGCACGCAACGTGCTGCGAGCGACAGTCGAGACGCTGACGAGTGCGAACACCACCGCACTTGCCAGGGCTGATGTCATGCTCGACGGGCTTCCTTCTGTCGAAGATTGCGGAGACATCGAGGCGCTCACGAATGGTCCCGAACCTCCACCCGCGAGCATGACCGACGCGGTGGCACAGCTCCAGGACAGGATCGACAAGGCTGTCTTGCTCGCGAATGCAGGCGAGACGACGGATGCTCGCGCGCTCACGGAGATCGCGACACGAGACGCGGCCGAGCTGGGATACGCGCCCATCCTTTCCGAAGCTCACTACGCCCACGGGCTGGCTCTTGCGGCGAGAGGAGAATCCGCCGAGGCCCGCCGTGTGCTCTTCGAAGCCGCGACAGTCGCAATGAGCAGCCGTCATCACAGGCTCGCAGTCTCCGCGTGGCATCGACTCGTGCAACTCGCCGCGATCGATCTCGAGAACCCGGTCCAGGCTCGCGAGTGGAATGCACTGGCGGGAAGCGCCCTCAGCTTGCTCGGGCCCCGGCCCTTGCTTGCGGCCGAGCACCAGGACTACGCGGGGATCGTCGCGTCGTCCGAAAGTGATCGAGAGCGAGCAGTAGTGCTGCATCTCGAGGCTGCAGCGTCGATGCGCGCCGTGCTGCCGGCGGACGACTTGCGTGTGGTTCAGGTCGAGCGTCGAGCTGCGAACGCCATGTTGTTGCTCGGACGCGTGGACGAGGCGAAGGGTATCTATCTCGACCTCGAAGCGCGGCTCGGCGGTCGAGTCGGTGATCGGCACCCCGAGTTCGCGAGAATGCAGCAGAACCTGGGGCTCGTGGCCAAACTCGAGGGGGACTACGAGGAAGCGCGTCGTCGTTTCGAACGCGTGCTCGTGATTACCAGCGATTGCTTCGGTGAGGATTCCATTCGCGTGGCGCCAGCGCTCACATCGCTGGCGGAGATCGCGTTGTCGAACGATGACTTGACGTCGGCCCGTGACCACGCCGAGCGAGCCTGGCAAATCCAGCGGCGCAGCCTACCCCGAGGACATTCGGAGCGCGCGAGTGGGCTCGCGCTGCTCGCGGAGACGAGCTTGCGCGAACGAGCACTGAATCGCGCGCTGGAGGAGTTCACGGAGCTCGCGGCCGAGTTCACCGAGGGCGCCCAAGCGCACCAGCTCGGTGAGGTCTACCAGAACATCGGGTGGATCCTCTGCGAGCTGGACCGTTGTGCCGAGGCTCGTGCGACGAACGAACGTGTGCACGCGCTCGCCGAGCCCGACGGTCCGCTAGAGCTCTACGCCGAAGTCATCACTGCGCGCATCGAGCTCGCGGAGGGTGATTCGGCGGCCGCGCTCGACCGCCTGCGTCAGCTCCTGCCCAAGGCGCAAGCGCTTGCGGTGGCGGATCACCCAGAGCTCGTGCCCGAGATCGAGTGGACGATCGCCCAGGCCCTGAGCGCGAGCGGTCACGCGAGTGCGGATGGGAGGATAATCGCCTCGATCGAGCGTGCCGTGCACGGTTACGCCGCCTCGGGAACACGTCTCGACGCGATGAGCACCCTCGCCGAGATGCGGCGCGTGTGGTTGCGCGGATACGCGGGCGCGACCAGGCCAGTCGCTCAGGGCTCGGCCGCGAGCCGCGAGTGGCGGCGGCCGTAGCCGAAGTAGATCGCGAGGCCGAGCGCCATCCAGATCGCGAGACGTGACCAGGTCGCGACGCCGAGGCCGTACATGAGGTAGCCGCACGTGAGGATGCCGAGGACCGGCACGTACGGCACCCACGGCGTCTTGAACGAGCGTGGCGCGTCGGGGTCGCGCTTGCGCAGCAGCAAGACGCCGGCGCACACGACGACGAACGCAAAGAGCGTGCCGATCGACACGAGCTCACCGAGCAACCCGATCGGGAAGAGCCCCGCGATGATGGCTGCAAAGATGCCGGTGACGATCGTCGCGACGTAGGGCGTCTGGTACTTCGGATGAACGTGGCCGAACACCTTCGGCAAGAGGCCATCGCGGGCCATCGCGAAGAAGATGCGCGGCTGGCCCATCAGCATCACGAGCACCACCGATGCGAGGCCTGCGATCGCGCCCACGTCGACGAGCACCGCGAGCCACTCCAGCGCCGGGACCTCGGAGATCGCGACGTCGACCGGATGCGCGACGTCGAGCTTGCTGTAGTGGGCGATGCCCGTCATCACGAGCGCCATGAGGATGTAGAGCACCGTGCAGACGGCGAGCGAGCCGAGGATGCCGACCGGGAGGTCGCGCTGAGGGTTCTTGGCCTCCTGGGCCGCGGTGGAGACCGCGTCGAAGCCGATGTACGCGAAGAAGATGACACCCGCGCCCGCCGCGACGCCGTTCCACCCGCCGAAGCTCTTGCCGTTCGTGACGATCTGCTCGGGGATGAACGGCTGCCAGTTCGCCGGGTCCACGTACGCCGCACCGAAGCCGATCACGAGCAGCACGATCGCGATCTTCACGATCACGATGAAGTTGTTCACGCTCGCCGACTCGCGGATGCCGATCATCAAGAGGCCGGTGAGCAGCGCGACCAGCAGCACGGCCGGCACGTTCAGGATCGCGCCGGTGGACACGATGTCGTGCGTGCCCTGGATCGTGAACGGGGCCTGGGTGAGCGACGCGGGTAGATCGATGCCGAGCCGGTGCAGGAACTGCACGGCATAGCCCGACCAACCCACCGCGACCGTGGACGCGGCGAACAGGTACTCGAGGATGAGATCCCATCCGATGATCCACGCGAAGAGCTCGCCGAGCGTCGCGTAGCCGTACGTGTACGCGCTGCCGGCGATGGGGATCATCGACGCGAACTCGGCGTAGCACAGGCCCGCGAACAGGCAGCCCATGCCCGCGAGCACGAACGAGAGCACGATCGCGGGGCCGGCGTGCTGGGCCGCGGCGGTGCCCGTGAGCACGAAGATGCCGGCACCGATGATCGCCCCGATGCCCAGCATCACGAGGTTGCTCGCGGTGAGCGAACGCCTGAGCGTGACGTGGCCTTCCGCCGATGCCTCGTCGAGGAGCGTGGCCAGAGGCTTGCGCGAGAGCAGACCCATCGGGCGCGGACGGTAGCACGGGCCTTCCGCGCGTGGAACCGCGGCCCGCCACCTGCGTTTGTCTTCACGCTCGCGTGCGCGAGCTGCGTTTGTCTTCACGCTCGCGTGCGCGAGCTGCGTTTGTCTTCACGCTCGCGTGCGCGAGCTGCGTTATGCTTCCCGCATGGAACGCGAGTACATGGGCACGGGCAAGGCCAAGGTGTGGACCTACCTCATCTTGGGCGTCGTGTTGGTGATCGGCATCGTCGTGGCGAACTTCGCCATCGCGAACCCGACGCTCGCGCGCGAAGGCATGGACGCGTTCATGGGGATGCCACCGTGGGCCTTCCCCGCGATCGGTGCCGTGGTGGGGATCATCGTCTTCCTGCTCGGGCTCAAGCTCGAGACCGACTGGCCCGAGGCCGTGGGCGCGCTGCTCGTCGGTGGATCGATCGCGGCCGGCGAGATCCTGCTCGGATGGCAGAACTTCGAGGTCGGCGGGCTCGTGGTCGTGCCCTACCTGCTGCCGATCGTCGTGTTCCTCGGCATGCTCGGCTACAGCGTCGTGCACAGCCGCTGACGGCGGCGCAGCGCGAACAACCCGAGCCACCATGCGGGCGCGCGTGTGGGCGTGCTCGTGCAGCTGCAGCCGTCGACGCTCGGATCGTTCGCGCCTGCGCTCGACGACTCGTCGCTCGTCGGTGACGCATCGTCGGCGCTGGCCGACTCCGTGCTCGCGGACGACGTGCCCTCGTCGCTCGTCGTCGTCGTCGTTTCGCCCTCGTCGGCACCGGTGGTGTCGTCGACGCTCGCGGTCGTGGTGCCGTCGGTGCCACCGGTCGTGCCCGCGCCGCAGCCCGAATCGTCGGGCGGGTGCTCGAGTCGCCATGCGTCGTACTCGGCGCGCAGGAGATCCACCGGGTCGGCGCCGCCCTGGTCCTGCGAGGGGATGCGGAGGTCGAGCATCGGGGCGTCGATGTCGTCGTCGGGATTCGCGACGATGATCACGGCCGCGAGCGCGCCCTGTTCCATGCTGCACCGGTTGTCGCCGCCCTGGGCCGCGCCGGCCTCGAGCGCGAGCATCAGGCGATCGGCGAGCGTGAACGGACACGACGGCGCATCGGCGAGGAACGCCGCGATCGCGTCGTCGACGACCTCGGGCCCGTAGAGGATGTTGCCCTGCGCGCTGACGTTGGCGTCCTCCACGCTGCCCGCCCAGTCCTCGCAGCTCGTGCCGGTGAAGCTCGCGGTGTCGCCGGCGAGCGTGACGACGCCGTACTGGCGCACCGCGTCGCCCTGATCCATCGCGTTGACGGCGTCGATCACCTCGCTCGCGGACAGGCCTGCGGCGAGCTGATCGACCGCGTAGTCGCGCAGTCCTTGATCGAGGTAGGCCTGGGCCGCGAGCGCGCCGACGCCCGGTACCACACCGGGGACCTGGGGAAGCAGCGTCGTGCCGAACGGTGCCTCCACGCAGCTCGCAACGGCGACGCCGACCTGCTGCGTGTCGGGATCGACCGCGACGATCGACCACGTCGCGTGCGCGCCCGTGGGCACCGCGACGAGCACGAGCGCGGCGACGAGGGGCGCAACGGATCTCATTGCACGCGATCGTATCATTCGGAGGTAGGCTCGCGCGCATGATCGACGGTTCGCGACTGCCCACCCTCGAGGCCGAGCGCGTGCGGCTCCGCTGGCTCGAGCCCGGCGACGTCGACGCCCTGTTCGCGGTCTTCTCGGATCCCGAGGTCGCGCGCTATTGGAGCTCGCCGCCGATGACCGCGCGCGCGGCCGCCGAAGCGCTGCTCGCCGAGATCCACGAGTGCTTCGCGCGGCGCGATCTCTTCCAGTGGGGCATCGCGTTGCGCTCGACCGACGCCGTCATCGGCACGACCACGCTCGCCCACGTCACGGCCACCCATCGTCGTGCGGAGATCGGCTTCGCGCTCGCGCGTCCGTACTGGGGGCAGGGCCTGTGCGGCGAGGCACTGCGTCGCGTGCTCGCGTTCGCGTTCGACGAGCTCGCGCTGCATCGCATCGAGGCCGACGTCGATCCCCGCAACGCGCGTTCGATCGCCGCGCTCGAGCGTCTCGGCTTCCAGCGCGAGGGCCACCTGCGCGAGCGCTGGCACGTGGGCGGCGAGATCTGCGACGGCCTCTTCTACGGCTTGCTTGCCCCGCAGTGGCGCGCGCGCTGACGCTCACCACCCGAAGACGCGCAGCTCTTCGGCGAGATTGTCGGACAGGCGACCATCGGCGGCGATGCGCGCGAGCGTGCTCTGCCACGTCTCGCCCACGCGTCCCAGCATCACGAGCGGCACCGGCACGTCGGGGTCCCATCCGCGCAGCACGGCGCCGTCGTCGATCGCACCGCCGTAACGCAGCGTGGGTGCACCGGGCGTCGCCGCCGGCCAACCCCACACGACGATGCGATCCGCGACGTTGTCGCCGAGCGATCCGTCGGGCGCGATCGAAGCGAGCGTCGCGAACCACGAGGCGTCGAGCTCGAGTCGACCGAGCATCACGACGGGGATCGGCGCGTCCGCGGACCAGTCCGGGATCGCGCCACCCATTACGGGCCCGTCGTAGAGGATCGGCGGCGGCGCGTCCCAGCCCCACACGACGATCTCTTCCGCCACGTTGTCGCTCAGTGCACCGTCGTCGCCGATGCGTGCGAGCGTCGCGATCCAGTCGGTGCCCTGCCGTCCGAGCATCACGAGCGGGCGCGGATCGTCGGGGCTCCAGTCGGGGATCTCGCCGCCGATCACCGCGCCGCGATAGAGCTCGATCGGCCCGGCGCCGCCCGCCGTGTCCGTGCCATCGTCGACGCCCGTGTCGCCGTCGTCGTCCGCGGTCGCGCTCGAGGTGTCGAGGCCGCTCGAACCGTCGACGCTCGCGGCGTCGTCGTCCGCGCTGGGATCTGCGTCCGCGCTGGGATCGTCGTCTGCGCTGGGATCGTCGTCCGCGCTCGGGTCGTCGTCCGCCCCCGTTGCGGCCCCACTGTCTCCGCTGCCGGCCGTGCCGTCGTCGCTGCAGCCGAGGAGCGCGAGCGCGAGTGCGACGACCGGGGCAGGGCGGAGCATCGAGGGGGAGACGCGCGCCACGTTGCGAGGTTGCACGATCGTCACCGTGTCCGCCGATCACCACCGGTCCGCACCGCGATCGCCACGCCGACCAGGATCATCGCGCCGGCGAGCACGAGGCGGGGCGTGACGGACTCGTCGAGCAGCGCCACGCCACCGCCCGCCGCGAGCACCGGCACGAGCAGCTGCACGATCGCCGCGCGCGTGGCCGTGAGCCCGCGCAACGCGGCATACCACACCGCGTAGCCGACCCCCGACGCGAGCGCGCCCGAGGCAGCCGCGAGCGCGAGCCCCCGCGCGTCCGCGTGCAGCGGGGCGAGCAGCGCTTGGGCGCCGACGATCACCGCGGCGAACGGCACGGCGCGCGCGAAGTTGCCGGCCGTAGCGACGAGCGGATCGCCGGGCGTCGCTCGACCGACGAGCGAGTACGCGCCCCATCCCACGCCCGCGACGATCATCGCGAGCACGCCGACGACGTCGGGCGCCGACGCGCCGGGCAGCGCGAGCACGAGTAATCCTGCGATCGCGAGCGCGAGTCCGACCCACACGAGCGCGCGCGGTCGTTCGCCGCGCGCGATCCCCCATCCGATCATCGTGGCCTGCACCGTCGCGAACAGCACGAGCGCGCCTACGCCCGCGCCGAGCCGCAGGTACGCGTACGAGAACGGCGCCGCGTACAGGACGAGCGCCGCCGCCGACGACCACCGCCCCGGCGTCGTCGACCCCCGCGGTCGCGCGAGCGCGAGCGCGAGCAGCACGAGCGCGCCGCTGGCGATGCGCACGCCCGTGAACGACGCGGCGTCGACGTGCCGCTCCACGAGCGCGAGGCGACACAGCAGCGAATTCCCGGCGAAGGCGACGAGCGCCACCGCCGTGAGCAGGATCGTGCGAGCGAGCACGGGCACCGCGAGGATGCCAGCCGCCGAGGCGGTTATGCTCCGATCATGCGCGCCGCCGTCGTGCTGCTCCTCGTCGTCGTCCTCGCGGCCTGTCGCGCGCGCGAGCTCGACGACACCGATCGAGCCGCCATCGCCACCGTCCTCGCGGACCAGGCCACCGCGTGGAACCGCGGCGATCTCGAGGCGTTCATGGCCGCGTACGAGCACTCCGATGCGCTCGTGTTCACCTCGGGCGGCGAGGTCCGCCGCGGCTGGCAGGAGACCCACGATCGCTACGTCGCGCGCTACGGCGGAGCGGGCGGGGCGAGCGAGATGGGCACCCTCGCGTTCGAGGTGCTCGAGATCCGCGGCCTGGGGGTCGACGGCGCGATCGTCCTCGGCACCTGGACGCTCACCGAGACGCCGAAGGCCGGCACCGGCGTGTTCAGCCTCGGCATGATCCGTACGCCGGAGGGCTGGCGCATCGTCCACGATCACACGTCGGTGCGCCCACCCGCGAACTGACGCGTGGTACCGTCGCCGTGCCATGAATCGAACGCTGCAGATCGGGTTGGTGTCGTTCGCGACGGCGTTGGCGGCCTGCGACAGCGGCAAGAGCTCCGGCTCCGTCGACTTCGCGAAGGCGCTCGAGCAGAAGCCCCCGCCGAAGGTCGAGGCCGCGAAGAGCGACGCGAAGGCGGCCCCGCCCAAGGTCGACCCGCTCGCACCGCCGTGGAATCCCGACCTCGTGCAGGCCGCGCTCACGGCGGGCACGAAGGTCGTGTACGCGCGCAGCGGCACGGACGCGAAGGGCAAGAAGGCGGGCGGCGAGCTCACCTACGTCGTGCGCGGCTCCACCGCGGAAGGCGCCGCGACGTCGTACACGATCGAGCCCGATCCCGGCACGAACAAGGCGTCGTCGCAGATCGCGAACACGTCGTGGTCGAACCTCAGCCCGCTCTTCGGGATGGAGAAGACCGAGACGAAGGTGCTCGGACGCGAGAGCGTCACGGTGCCGGCCGGCACGTTCGAAGCGTCGAAGGCCGAGCTCACCGACTTCTTCGGCAACAAGAAGACGGTGTGGATGATCGTCGACCAGCCCGGCATCTACGCGAAGGTGGTCGATGCGGGCAATGAGGGCGACGCTGCCGACAAGACCGAGATCACCTACGAGCTCGTCTCGGTCCAGCGCGGCGGGTAGGCGTCGGCCCACCGGGGCTGGGATCCACTTCGATCGCGCGCGCGATCCACCGCGTCGGGTCGGTTACGCAAGACGCTGCCGATCGGCTTGGAAGCCCCGTCGGGTCCGGCGGTCGAATCTTCGATGACGTACCGCCCCACCGCCACGATCACCTACACCGTGCTCGCGCTGTGCGCGATCGGTGGATGCGACGAGTCCGTGGACGTCGAGGAGACTCCGGCGCCCGCGCTCGCCCAAGCGGAAGCGTCGCTCGCGGTCGACACCCGGCTGGATCTCGAGGCCGTCGTCGCGCGCGTCTCGTCCGGCGAGGTCGGCAGCGCGGCCGAGCTCGAGGCGGAGCTCGATGCCGTCGCGCACGTCGACCTCGACGTCGACGGCAAGCGCGACGAGCTGCGCATCGTCGAGCGCCGCGTGGACAAGGCGACCGTCTTCGAGATCCGCGCGGTGCCGAGCTCGAAGGTGGACGTGGACGTGGAGGTCGCGCCCGTCGTCGCGCAGATCGAGCTCGAGGCCCACGCCGATGCCGGCACTGCGGTGGCGCGGGCGAGCTGGTCCGCGTCGTTCGCCGCGGCGGCGAAGCTCGCTGCGCCCGCGCCCGTCGAGCACACGTTCACCGGCGTCGTCGTGGGCGCGCAGGGCCGCATGCACGTCGAGGCCGACGCGAACGTGTTCGTGGCGTGGGCCTTCCGACCGGCGCGTCCGGTCTACGTCGCCGAGGTCTTCGTCGTGCACGACGTCGATCCGCCGGCGTCGGATCCCTGCTGGCCGCCGGGCCACTGCAAGCACGGGTTCTGGAAGGCGACCGGCGAGCGACCGCCCGGCCACGACAAGGGCCGCGACGACGTCACGTTCGCGACGGGACACAGGTCGCTCCACGATGACGACGTGCATCGCGGTGCGAAGCACGACGACCGCGATCGCGATCACGACGATCACGCGAAGAAGCCGAGCGTGAAGAAGAAGGCCCACCACGACGCCGACCACGGGGCGAAGAAGGGAAACAAGGGAGGCGGCGGCAAGGGCGGCAAGGGCAGCAAGGGCAAGTAGCGCTCGGCTCCCACGAGCGCCATGGGCGCGAGCTTGCTACGCTCGCCGCCCATGGCGCTCGATTTGTGATGCGTGCACGACTCCACGCGTTCGTGATCGGATGCGCGTCGCTGCTCGGCGCGCGTACGGTGGCCGCCGAGCCCACCGGCGAGCAAGAGACGTTCGGTGCGGTGGAGCTGCGGTGGCGCGCGCCCACGTCGTGTCCGAGCGCGGCCGTGCTGCGCGAACGCATCGAGCGCGACCGCAGCGAGCCGATCCCGGTCGATCTCCCGCTGTCGGTGATCGTCGATGCCGAGGTCGTCGCGCGAGCCGACGGGCGCTCGACGATGAAGGCGCGCACGTCGTCCGCGACCGGGGCCACCGAGCGCACGTGGATCGCCGACGATTGCGAGACGCTCGCCGACGTCGCCGTCGTGCTCGTGGTCAGCGCGATCGAGGAGACGACCCCGCGCGCGCCCGAGCCCGCGCCCGCGCCGACGCCGATCGCAGCACCGCCGCAGACGGCACCGGTCGCGCCCGCGAACGAGGTCGCGACGCGATCGCGGTTCGTGCCGGTGATCGGGCTCCGCCCGTCGCTCGGCGCGGAGATCCGTGGCCTGCCGCGCGCCGGCTTCGCGGCGAACGTGGCGTTGATCCTCGCGTGGCGATACGCCCGGCTCGAGCTGTCGGGACTCTACGCAACGCCGCGCTACACCGAGCAATCGGGCGATGCAGGGGCGGTGCTCCAGCTCGCGACCTTCGCAGCGCGCGGCTGTGGTCGACTCCTCACGCGCTGGGTCGAGATCCCGTTGTGCGCCGGGCTCGAGGTCGGCGCGGTGTTCGGGCGCGGCGTCGGCGTGGACGATCCCCGCCGCGATCAGGTGCTGTGGGCGGCAGCGCTGCTCGGCCCCGCGCTCGTGATCCGCGCGCATCCCCGCCTCGGCGTCGTGCTCGACGGCGACGTCGCGTTCCCGCTCGGGCGCCCGTCGTTCGAGCTGCACCCCTATGGAACGGTGTGGAAGGCGGGAATCGGGGGCCGCGTGCTGATCGGCATCGAGGTGTGGTTCTCGGTGACGGATCGGCCGCGAGCCGACATTCCTTAACCGGTGGGCTCCGTTCTCAGCCTGCGTCCCCGGCCGCGCCCCGAGCCCGCCGAGCGCCGCACCCTCGTGGAAGAGGATCTCGCGGCGCTGTACGCGGAGCATCACGAGTTCGTGTGGCGCGTGCTCACGAACCTCGGCGTGCCGACGGCCGGCGTCGAGGATGCCGTGCAGGACGTGTTCCTCGTGCTGCATCGACGGCGCGACGAGCTCGACGTGCGCGGCTCGCTGCGTGCGCTGCTCTTCGGCATCGCGCGCCGCGTCGCGCGGCAACATCGGCGCGTCGCCGCGCGACCGCTGCGATTGGGCTCGGTGCCCGAGCTCGCGAACGACGACCCCGACGACGCCGTGGCACGGCGCCAAGCGGCCGCGATCGTCGCGGCGTTCCTCGACGATCTCGACGAGGACAAGCGCATGGTGTTCGTGCTCGCCGACGTCGAGGGCATCGCGATGCCCGAGGTCGCGGAGATGATCGGCATCAAGCTGAACACCGCGTACTCGCGGCTGCGTGCGGCGAGGCTGCAGTTCCGCACCGCGATCTCGCGTCACCACGGGGGCGATCGATGAGCGAGCTCGATCGCGAGATGCTGCGCCACCTGCGGGCCTATCGCAGCGAGACGCGACCGGCCGCCGTGGAGCGCGATGGAGCGCTCGCAGGGCTGATGCAGCGCGTGCGCGAGGGCGACGACGTCGTGCTCGACCCGGAGCCGGCGAGCCCGCGGATCGCCGCAGCGGTGCGTGTGCGATGGGTCGTCGCGGCGGCGTCGATGGCCGCGCTCGCCGCAGGTGCCTCGCTCGTCGCGAGCGAGCGCGCGCTCGACGAGACCGCGCCGCTTCCGAGCCATGCGGCGCCGTACGAGAGCGTCGTGCCTGCGCCGGCGCAGGATGTCGTCGAGGTCGCACCGCCCGATCCTCCGCCGCCGGTGCGCCGAGTGCCCGAGCCTGTACCGACGATCGTCGCGCCGCCGCCGGTGCTCGCCGAGGACGCGGTGCATCCGCCCGCGCCGCGTCGTGCGAAGCCGAAGCCCGTGACCGTGGCGCCGCCGGTCGTCGAGCCTCCGCCCGTGATCGAGCCGTCGATCGACGCGGCCGAGGTGGCGGCGCTGCGGCGCGCGCAGGCGGAGCTCTCGCGTGCGCCCGCCGATGCGCTCGCGCGCCTCGTCGATCACGCTTCGACCTATCCCGCCTCGTCGCTCGGCGCCGAGCGAGACGTCGCGCGTGCGACGGCGCTGTGCAAGCTCGGCCGCGGCGAGGAGGCGCGTGCACTCGCGATCGCATTCGAGGCACGGCGACCGGACTCGCCGCTCCTTCCGCGGATGCGTCGCATCTGCAAGGAGTCGCGCGCGATCGCAGACGGATCCGCCGGCAGCTCGCATTGAGAAGGGCGTACGACGGAGACACCCGACATGCGAACTCGAACCATGACTTGGCGCGCCCTCTTCTCCTTCCTCGCGATCGCGACGGCCTGCGACTGGCAGAACGGCGATCTCGGCGGCGACAACGACGACGACGCATGCAATCCGATGGAGGATCCGAGCTGCGACGGCGGCACGGGTGACGACGGCGAAGACGACGGTGGCGACGACGACGGCAACTCGAGCAATGCCGAGGACGGCGACGACGACGGCAACGTCGACGAGGACGACGGCTCGTGCAATCCGATGGATCCGGACTGCTCCGGCGAGGGCGAGGACGACGACGGCAACTGCGATCCGGACATGGATCCGGCGTGCGGCGGCACGGACGACGGTGCCGGCACCGACGACGGGGGCTGCAACCCGATGGATCCGGATTGCGGCGGCGGTACGGACGACGGCAACTGCGATCCCGACGTCGATCCGGGCTGCGGCGGCGGCACGGACGACGGCAACTGCAACCCGATGGTGGATCCCGATTGCGGAGGTGGTGGCACCGACGACGGAGGCACCGACGACGGCTGCAATCCGATGGAGGATCCCGACTGCGGCGGCGGCGGTACGACGGACGGAGGCGAGTGCGATCCCGACGTCGATCCGAGCTGCGACGCGACGAGCGGTCCCGCCGAGGACGGGGGCGGCTGCGATCCGGACAACCCGATGGGTTGTTAGGCCGCGGTGCCGCCGAGTCGGACGAGCGCGATCATGCCGCGGAAGGCCGACTCGGCGTCGCTCGTCACGAGCTCGATCGTGCGGGGCCCCGTGCGCACCGTACCCGGGACGATCGCCGCCGCATCCGCGACGGCGGTCGTCACGGTGTCCATCTCGATGCGCACCGGGGTCGCGACGACGTACGGCCGGAAGCGCGACGGGTTCGCGACCACGCGCGCGGCCGACTCGCGGATTCTCGCGCGCGCGCGCTCGGGATGGATCGTGCGCGCCGCCAGTCGGCCGATCGCCCACTTCACGGGCACCGTCTCGACGTCGCCGAGCAGCTCGCGACACTGCGTACACGTGGACTCGTCGCCCGTGACGAGCCCGACCGGGATCCCGCGCGTGCCGAGCACCATCGCGTTGAGGGCAGCCTCGTTGACCACGCGCCCGTTCATGCGCAGCTCGTACACCGCGACGCCGCGATACGTGTGATCGAGGATCGCGGCGGTGGTGCCCGCGCCGCCGTGGTAGCCCACGAACAACGCGACGTCGAAGCGCCCGATGTCGAACCCCTCGGCCATGCTCAGCGGCTTGAGGCTGCCCGTGATCACCTCGACGCGCGGATCGAGATCGTCGAGCACGAGGTTGCGCATGTCGCCGTGCGAGTCGTTCACGAGCACCTCGCTCGCGCCGGCGTCGAACGCCCCCAGCACCGCCGCGTTCGCCTCGGCCGTCATCAGCCGGCACGCGGTGGCGAATTCGGCCTGACCGCGGCGCGTCTGATCGCCGTGCACCACGCCCGCGACCCCCTCCATGTCGACCGAGATGTAAACCCGCATGATCGGGCCTCACGTTAGCCCGCGCGCGCGGACGCCTTCAACCCTGCTAGCCTGGGCGGCGCGATGGTGGATACGTCGCGCATGTCGGGCCCGCCGTCGGCGGAGCCGACCCTGGAGAGCGGCCGCGCCACGACGGGAGTGTCGGGCGGCCACACCGACCACGAATTGCTCCCGACCGGCGCGCTGGTGGGGCGCTACGTCGTGCGCTCGCTGCTCGGCACGGGCGGCATGGGGGTCGTCTACGTCGCGCGCGATCCGGAGCTCGATCGCGACGTCGCGCTCAAGCTCGTGCGCGCGCAGTCGTCGTCGATGGGAGGGAGCGGTGCGAGCGACGGACGTCGTCGCGTGCTCCGCGAAGCACAGGCGATGGCGAAGCTCTCGCACCGCAACGCGGTCACCGTGCACGACGTCGGTGTGCACCAGGACACGGTGTTCATCGCGATGGAGCTGTTGGCCGGGCGCACGCTCGCGCGGGTGCTCGGGGAGCCGCGCCCCGTGCGGCAGATCGTCGAGATGTTCGTGCAGGCCGGTCGCGGGCTCGCGGCCGCGCACGCGGCCGGCATCGTTCATCGCGACTTCAAGCCCGACAACGTGATCGTGTGCGAAGCGCCCGAGTCCGCGACGCCGGGTCGCGTGTGTGTGACCGACTTCGGGCTCGCGCGAGCCGCCCGCGATCCCGCGCGCGAGGCCGAGCCGGTCGCCACCACGGGCCCGAGCGCGATCGATCTGACGCAGCCCGGCGTGCTCGCCGGCACGCCGGCGTACATGGCACCCGAGCAGCACCTCGGCACGCCGACGAGCCCGCAGACCGACCAGTTCGCGTTCTGCGTCGCGCTGTACGAGGCGCTCTTCGGCGAGCGTCCCTTCGAGGGCGAGACGATCCCACAGCTCGCCGTCGCCGTGGTGGAGGGCCGCCGCCGCCCGCTGCCCCAGAAGCGCGTGGTGCCGCGCCGCGTGCTGCAGGCGATCCTGCGCGGGCTCTCGCTCGAGCCCGCGGATCGGTGGCCGACGATGGAGCCGCTGCTCGACGTCCTCGCGCGCGATCCCGCGGCGCAGCGGCGGCGCTGGCTCGCGGTCGGCGGCGTGGCGGTGGCACTCGGTGGTGCGGTGGCGCTGGGCTCGATGATCGGGCGCGAGCCGAGCTGTACCGACGCGGGCGATGCCGTCGCGGATCCGTGGAACGACGAGCGATCGGCCGAGGTGCGCGCCGTGTTCGCCGAGGCGTCGCGCACGGACGTCTTCGATCGGGCCGTGCCGGCGCTCGACGACTATGCCGCTCGACTGCGCGACATCGCGATCGATGCGTGCGAGAGCCATCGACGCGGCGAGCACAGCGACGGCCTGTTCGATGCGCAGGTGCGCTGCATCGAGGGCCGCAAGACGGCGCTCGCTCGACTGCTCGTGGTGCTCGCGTCCGCCGACGTCGACGTCGTCGATCGCACCGCGTCCGCGATCGCGTCGCTGCCCGATCCGGCGGACTGCACGGACTTCGACGCGCTCGCGCTCGATGTGGTGCCGCCGCGCGAGTCGGCGCTCGCGATCGCGACGGTGCGCGAGAGCATCGCCGACGCGGCCGTGCTGTACTCCGCGGGCCGCTGGCGCGAAGCCGCCGACGTCGCGCGTGCCGCCCTCGACCAGGCCCACGCGATCGAGTGGCAGCCGCTGGCCGCGGAGGCCGGCTACGAGCTCGGCCGCGCGCTCGCGGCGGTCGGCGATCTGAAGGAGGCCGAGGCCGCGCTCACGGACGCGTTCTGGACCGCATCGAAGACCCGCCACGATCGCGCGGCGGCGTGGGCGGCCGTGGAGCTCGTGCACCTCGTCGGGTTCCGAGCGGGCCGACACGACGACGCGAAACCATGGGAGCAGCAGGCCGAGACCGCGGTCGCGCGGCTCGGCGACGATGCGACGGTGCAGGCCACGCTGTGGCTCAATCGCGCGCTGGTGGAGCAGGCGCGCGGTCATCTCGACGAGGCGTACGCGCTGTCGGAGCAGGCCTATCGATTGCGCGTGCAGCAACGCGGCGAGTCGGATGCGTCGTCGGGCGCGGCGCTGCAGAACATGGGCGCCATCCGGTTCAAGCAGGGGCGCCTCGACGAAGCACAGGCCCACTTCGAGGGCGCGCGCGAGACGATGCTCTCGGTGCTCGGCGAGGATCATCCGACCACGGCGAAGCTCGCCACCAACCTCGGTGCGATCGAGCTCAAGCGCGGCGACCTCGAGGGCGCGCGCGCGAACTTCGAGCGCGCGATTGCGGTGCTCGAGCAGCGCGAGGCGCCGAGCGAGCTCTACCAGGCGCTCGTCAACCTCTCGATCGTGCAACGCAGGACCGGTCAGCTCGCCCCTGCCCAGGCCACGCTCGAGCGGGCGATGACTGCCGCCGAGCGCGCGCACGGGCGCGAGCACACCGGCTACGCAGCTGCGCTCTCGAACCTCGCGAACGTCGTGTCGTCGCGCGGCGATCACGAGCACGCGCTCGAGCTGCACCGCGAGGCGCTGGCGATCCGCGAGCGCGTGCTCGGGCCGGATCACGAGGAGCTCTCGTACCCGCTCGGCGGCATCGGCAGCGAGCTCGTCCTGCTCGGACGCGGGCAGCAGGCGTTGCCGTACTACGAACGGCAGCTCGCGATCGTGGAAGCCAAGCTCGGGCCCGACCATCCCCGCGCCGCACTCGCGCGCGTGAACATCGGCGGCGTGTTGCTCGACGTGGGCATGCCGGAGCGTGCGACCCAGCAGCTCGAGCAGGCGGTCGCGCTGCGCGAGCGCATTCTTCCGCCCGAGTCGCCCGACATCGCGACGGCGAAGACCCAGCTCGCGCGCGCGCGCCGGTTCGCCGGGCGGCTCGACGAGGCGATCGCGGTGGCGACCGTCGCGGAGGCGAGCCTCGCCGCTCACCCCGGGGAGCCCGGCACGCGGGCGGCCGCGCGCGTCGAGCTCGCGCGCGCGCTGTGGGAGCGTGGCAAGGGCGACGATCGCCCGCGGGCGCGTGCATTGGCGGAGCAGGCCCGCAAGGAGCTCGTCGACGTGCCGGGTGCGTCCGTCGGCCTCGCCGACGTCGACTCACTGCTCGCGACGATGAGCGCGCGCTGACGGTCGCTCAGGCCTCGGAGTCGTCGCGCGGAGGCTCCGACGCCTCGAGGCGCGCACCGTCGAGCAACGCATCCTGTCGGTCGCGCTCGCGCGCGACGCGGTCGCGCTCGTCGCGGGTCCGACCGTGCTCCGCGGCCGATGCGTCGGCACGCGCGCGCGCCTCGTTCTCGCGCTTGCGCTTGCGGTAGCGATTGAGATTGACGACGTTGCCCACGAGAGACTCCGAGGATACCCCGTCGCGCGCCCGTCTGCTCCCCTTCGTCCGCAGTTGGGCCGCTGGGCAGCGAGATCCGGCCGATCGTACGCGTCAATCGGCCTGCGACGTGCGCCGATCGAGGCCTTCGAGCGCGGCTTCGACCGCCTCGCGGCCCTCGCTCACGGCGCGGCTCCGGCCTTCAGCTGCTTGCTCAGGAAGGTCCGCACGTGGGTCCACGCATCGGCGGCCGACGTCGTGTCGTAGCGTGCGCCCGAGGGGTTCGCGAAGCCGTGCTCGGCGTCGTACTGGTGGAGCTCGATGCTCTTGCCTGCGCTCTTCAGCGCCGCCGCGAACTCGGCGACGGACTCGGGCGGGATGCCCTTGTCCTTGTTGCCGAACACGCCGAGCAGCTGCGCGTGGATCTTGCCGAGCTCGGCCGGATCGGTGACGAGCTTGCCGTAGTAGATCACCGCGGCGTCGAGATCCGGCGTGGCGATCGCGTGCTGCAGCGACCAGCCGCCGCCGAAGCACCATCCGATCACGCCGCGCTTCTTGGCCGCGATGCGCGGATCCTCGGCCAGGAAACGATGCGCGGCCGTGAGGATCTCCTGCGCGCGCGCGGGGTCGACCGCCTTCATGAGCTCGTTGGCCTTGCCGGCGTCGTCCGCCGTCTTGCCGCCGTAGAGATCGACGGCGAGCGCGGCGTAGCCGTCGGCGGCGAGTCGATCGGTCCAGTGCCGGATGTGATCGTTGAGTCCCCACCACTCGTGGATCACGACGACCGCGGGCAGGGGCGGCGTCGAATTCTCCGGCAGCGAGAGATATGCACGGCTGCCCGCCAGCTCGATCTCGAGGCCACGCGGTGGCGGCGAACGATCGTCGCGCAGCTCGTGCAAGCGCTTGAACGACTCCTCGTCGAGCACACCGGTGTTCCCCATGGGCGTTGGTTCCTTCGCGGTGCCGTCCGCTGGCGGCGACGTCGTGCCCGGGTCGGACGACGATCGCTCGCAGGCGCCGTGCATCACGAGCGCGAGTACGAAGAGGACGACGCGAGTCACGGCGGCTCTCACGCGCGCAGCATACCGAAGGTCGACGAGCCTCGGGGTCCACGGGCCACACCCTTCGTCGAAACCACCGTCCACCGTCCGTGGCGCGCACGATCGGCATCGACCCCGAGTCGCTCTCGACGGGAGTAGACTTCGAGTCTGGCGTTGGAAGGGTGGGGCTCCGAATGAAGCGGTACTCGACGGCTCTCTTGGTGCTCACGGCGTGCTCGTCCACGAACGGCGACGCCGATCCGACGAGCACCGTGTCCCTCACGTCCGCCGGCACCGGTGTGGTCACGTTGTCGGCCGGCACGGCCGACGACGACGGACCCGGCACGGAGCCCGGCGACGCCTCCGACGACGGTGTCGACGACGGTCCCGGCACGAAGTTCGACCTCGAGCAGAACGGTGACATCTGCGCGATGAAAGAAGCCGGCGTCTACTGCGACGGCACGATCGCGATCACGTGCGACGGCAACGGCGGCGCCACCGACACGACGAACTGTCTGCCCGGCGAGTGCGTGCCCGGCGAGGGCTGCGTCGAGTGTCTGGACGGACAGTTCGCGTGCCACGGCCCGCGCGTGATGGCGTGCGACACCGGTGGCGCGGATCCGACGTGGTCGGAGATCGAAGTGTGCGATCCGGCGGCGCAGATGGTGTGCGACTCGTCCGTGGGGATGTGCGTACCGCTCGCGCCCATCGGCGACATCGTCCCGACGGGCGAGTACTACCAGTACGCGGTCTACGATCTCACGTCGGCCGGCTTCTCGCAGATCTCCGACGTCGACAGCATCGACAACCGCATCTACTTCGTCGGCATGTACAACGGTGGCCAGCTCACCGTCGGCGTGTACGACGTCGAGCTCGAGGACACCGACGGCGACGGCCAGCTCGAGCCGAACCAGCACCCCGACTATCCGGAGGAGCAGGGGCCGATCGAGAACCGTGTCTTCACGTTCGTCGAGCAGTTCCCCATCGACAATCCCGGCGCGTTCCCCAACGTGATGGAGCTGTACGCGACGAACACCGAGCTCGTCTACTCGGGGATGATCGAGGTGCGCTCGCGCGACCATGCGACCGGCACGGTCACGCAGGTCGCTCCGATGCCCACGTGGATCGGATCCACCACGTACCAGTGGCTCGCGTTCCTCGGCTACGACGAGATCAACGACGTGTGGTACTCGGGCAACGAGTCCGCGCGGCGCGTGTTCCAGTACGACTCGGAGTCGGGCACCTGGGGCTACGCGTTCGAGTTCCCGATCCTCGCGGGCGACCACATGGACGGGCTCGAGGTCGTCACCGACGTCACGACCGGCACGCCGTACGTGTACGTCTCCGACATGACGAGCAACTTCATCGGTCAGTACCGCCACGACCCCGAAGAGGGCTGGGTGCAGCACAACCTCTTCAGCTACGTCGAGGTCGCGGGCGCGCCGGTGGAAGGCTTCGGCTTCGGCGCGCTGAACCACTTCTGGTGCGGCTCGCTGGGCCAGACGTTCTACGAGCTCGGCGGCGGCGACCTCACCGAGTACATCGATCCGGAGGGCTGAGTCCCGGTCCTGGCTGCCGAGTGAATCAGCCCTCGGGCCCGATCTCGTCGCACGTCTGCGCGATGACTTCGGTGAGCGTCTGGCTGAGGAAGTCGTTCATCTCCATGGCGGCCGCCGCGGGATTGTCCTCCGCGGTGTTCTCGTCGGGCAGCGGCGCGACGACCGGGCTCTCTCCGACGCCCGCGAGGAAGTCGTCGAGCGGCAGGTTGCCGTCGGCACTGCACGCGTTCGCGGCCAGGAAGCCGCCCGCGATCACGCACTCGAGCCCGCCGCACTCCGCCTTCGCAGCGGCGACGCGATCGAGCACGAACTGCCCGCCGGGTTGGCCGTCGATCGTCGCCGGCGTCTGATCCGGCTCGTCCTGCAGGAAGAACACGACGAGCACCGCACCCTTGTCGCGGATGAAGCCGTCGTTCGTCGCCGCATTCGCGGGATCGTCGATCCATCCGACCGGCGCGGCCGACATCTCGATGTTCGAGCCGCCCTCGCCGATCGTCGCGGCCGCGGAGAACCAGCTCTCGAGTGCGGGCAGGTTGCCGTCGCCGGTCGTGAATTCGAAGTAGGGCTCCATCCCCGCCGGCGCGTAGAGCCGTCCCTGCGCGCCGTTGCGCCCGCTGTCCTCCTCATCGGGCGTGACGTAGAACGAAGAGTTCGGTTGGTTGCCGTCGCCGATGAACGTGCACGCGCCGTTGTTCACCGTCGTGCTGCCCATGCTCGAGTAGCCCATCTCGGTGCTCGTCACGCCGACATGCACGTTCGTGCCCGGCGGGAGCGTGTCGACGAGCGTCTGTGCGAAGTCGGGGAACGCGAGCGCGAGCGCGCCCTGGTAGTCGCCCATGCTCGACGAGTTGTCGATGACGAACAGGAGATCGACGTAGGTGCAGCTGTCGCAGTTCTCGCCCTCGCACATGCCGGGCACGTCGCCGTTCGCGGACACGTCGAGCTTGATGCCGTCGTCCTCGCCGCCGGCCATCGTGTCCGCGCCGTCGTTGCCGGTGCCGCCGTCGTCGTCGCCGGTGCCGTCGTCGTCCCCGTCGTCGTCACCGGTCTCGCTCGGCGCGGTCGCGCTCGCGCTGACGCCCGCGGAACCGAACGGGCTGTCGTCGCCACCGCGATCCTCTCCGCATCCCCCGAGTGTCCAAACCGTCGCCGCGGCGATCGTTGCCCGTCGTCCCATGCCCGGGATTGGCCGCCGTCGCGCCGGATTGTGAGATCGGATGCAGGCGCGCCCGCGGCGCGAAACCGCGTGGGCTGGATCACGCCCGCGTCACTGCGCGGTCGCGCACTTGCAGCTCTTGCCCGTGCAGGTGGCCGCGCCCTCGCACGTCAGCCCGAACTTCTTCTGCTTCATGCACGCCTTCATCGCGTCGACGTGATCGGCGATGGGCTCGCAGCCATCGCCGGCGTCGCCCTTGCCCTTCGCGCAGCAGTACGTCGAACGCTTGGTCTCTGCCTTCGCGTCGCCCGCCTCGGCCTCGGTGCAGCGGTAGATCGTGTCCTCGCCGAAGTTCAGGCACGCCGTGGTGCCGCCCTTCTCCTCGCCGTCCTTCACCGTGACGAAGCGAATCTTCGCGATTCCCGCCTGCGCGGCGGTGAACTTCCATTCCGCACGCCGCTTCATGCCCGGCGGCACGCGTCCATCGATCTTCGGCTCGCCTTCGACGAGCGTGAGCCCCTCGGGCTCGACGACGAGCTCGAACGGATCGCTCGTCGCCTCGCCACCGCCTTCCATGTCGACGAGCACCGTCACGCTCTTCGCCTTCGCGTCCGGCACGAAGAACGAGTGACCGGTCCACTCGCCCTTGCCGAAGCGGCGCCACATCTTCGCGCCGAGCATCTTGGCCCCGGGCACGGCCGGCAACTCGGCGACCGCGGGCGGCACGTCGCCGGCGTTGCTGCCCTCGTCGCCCGCGCTCGCCGACGCGACGGCATCCGGCTCCTCGCCGTCGGGGTTCGCGGTGTCGCCGGTGGACTTGCACGCGAACGAGAGGATTGCGACCACGAAGGCGGAACGGATCGTGCGTGTCACGCGATCGATGCTATCGGGATCGCGGCTCCGGTGAAAGACTGCGTTACAGTGCGACCGTGACGCGCGAGGCGACGCCGATGCGCATGGCGTGGGTGCTGGCGCTCACGTACGGCGCGTTCTACTTCTGCCGCGCGAACGTCTCGGCCGCAGTGCCCGGCATCAAGGCCGAGCTCGGCCTCGACTACACCGAGGTCGGCATCGTGCTCAGCACGTCGAAGCTCGTGTACGGCATCGGTCAGTTCGTGAACGGCCAGTTGGCCGAGCATGTCGCGCCCAAGCGCATGCTCGCGGTCGGCATGCTCGGCTCGGCGGCGCTCAACGTCGCGTTCGGCTTCGGCACCGGCCTGTCGTTCCTCGTGTTCGTGTGGGCCTGCAACGGCTTCGCGCAGGCGCTCGGCTGGACGCCGACGATGCGCGTCGCGGCGAACTGGCTCGCCCCCGCCGAGCGCGGCCGTGCGATCGGCATCATCGGCACCGGCTATCAGGTGGCCGCGGCCCTCACCTACGTCGTCGCGGGCACGGCCGTCGACGCGCTCGGATGGCGCGGCGCAGTGTGGGTGCCGGCCGCGTTGCTCGTCGCGTGTGCCGTCGTGACGCTGCTCGAGCTGCGCGAGGCCCCGCCCGCGCACACCGACGCGCCGCTCGTTCGGGCCCCGCGGATCTCCGCCGCCGACGTCGCGCGCAACGTCGCACTCACGCTGCGCAACCCCGCGCTGTGGATGCTCGCGATCGCCTTGGGCTGCCTGAATGCGAACCGGTACGGCTTCATCGACTGGGGGATCACGCACGTCACGAGCGTGCAGCAGGGCAGCATCAGCGAGGCCGCCATCGAGTACGCAGTCCTGCCGACCGGAGGGGTCGCGGGTGCGCTGTTCTCCGGGTGGGCCAGCGACCGCTTCTTGCAGGGCCGCCGCGCGCCGGTGATCGTCGCGTTGCTCGTCGCACTCGCGTTGCTCACGCTGCTCTATCACCGCGCCGTCATGGCCGGCCTCTTGCCCACGGTGCTCGTGCTGCTGGCGGTCGGCTTCGCGCTGTTCGGTGCGCAGGTGCTGCTCGTGGGCACCGCGCCCGTCGACCTCGCGCGCCCCGGCACGCAGGCGGCGGCAGTGGGTTTCGTCAACTTCATGGGGTACATGGGCGCGTATGCCGGCGACCTGCTCACGGGCCGCATCGCCGATCTTCACGGCTGGGCCGCCGCCGTCGACTTCTGGGCCGCGTGCGCAGCTCTCGCGGCGGTGTCCGTCGCACTGTTGTGGAATCGACGGGGCTGACCTCGATACACTCCCGCCGATGACGTACCCCCGCCTCCTCCACCTGCTCGCGTTCTCCCTCGTGCTCGGTGCCGCCTGTGACGACGGCGGGGAAGAAGAAGACGACGGCGGCATGGATCACGCGCGCACCGACACGGTGCTCGGGCTCACCGGCGACTCGGCGGCCGGCATGACGCTCTTCCCCGCGTCGTGCGGCCAGGCGCCCTGCCATGGTGCCGACGGCAACACGCCCGGCGACCCGATGATGCTCGCCAAGCCATTCTCCGAGGAGATCCCGGCCAAGACCGATCGCGAGATCGTGAACGTCGTCCTCAACGGCTACGAGACCATGGCGTCGCAAGCCGCGGCGCTCGACGACCAGCAGATCGCCGACTTGCTGGCGTTCCTGCGCGGCGAGTACGGCTGAGCGCATGCGCGGCATCGTCATCGGTGCGGGGCGCGGGCAGCGGTTGATGCCGACCACCGCCGACGCGCCGAAGTGCTTCACCCGCATCGGTGACGAGCGCATCCTCGACGTCGTGCTCTCCGCGCTGCGCGGTGGCGGCGTGGACCCCATCACGTTCGTCGGCGGCTATCGCATCGGCGACGTCGCCACGGCGTATCCCGAGCTCGAGCTCGTCGAGAACGCCGACTGGGCCACCACCAACATCCTCGGCTCGCTCATGTGCGCGGCGCATCGGATGGACGACGGCTTCGTGTCGAGCTACGCCGACATCGTCTACCGGCGCGCCCCGGTCGCGGCCGCGGTCGCGGCCCCGCACGACATCACGATCGTCGTGGACACCGACTGGCAGCGCCGCTACGTCGGTCGCAGCCAGCACCCGCCCACCGATGCCGAGAAGGTCGTGTGCGAGAACGGTCGAGTCGTGCGGATGCACCGCGATATCCAGCCCGTCGATGCGCACGGCGAGTTCATCGGCGTCGCGAAGTTCTCGCCCGCCGGGGCGGCGGCATTGAAGGCCGCATACGCGACCGCGAAGGCGCGAAGCGGCGAGGGAGCGTTCCGCGAGGCGGCGTCGGTCGATCGCGCATACCTCATCCAGCTCTTGCAGCAGATGATCGAGGACGGCGCGACCATCGGACACGTGGACACGCACGGCGGCTACCACGAGATCGACACGCAGCAGGACTACGACCTCGTCCGCGAGGCCCACGCGCGAGGCGAGCGATGGGGGTGACGCCCCGCTTCGCCGCGTCGGTGGTCGGCTCGATGCCGCGGCCCGCGTGGGTGCGCGACCTCGTGTTCGAAGACGGCATCGATCCGGCCGATCGCAAGCGTGGGCTCGATGCCGCGATCGCGTCGGTGGTCGCGCTGCAGGAGCGCGCCGGGCTCGACGTCGTCACCGACGGCGAGTGGCGCCGACGCTCGTACATCGGCGTCATCGCCGACCTCGCCCACGGCTTCACGCTGTCCACGACGGCGGACGGGCGGCCGTTCACGGTCGTGTCGGGCGAGGTCACGCCGAGGTCGCCCGGCTTCGTCGCCACCGAGGCGCGGTTCGTCCGCGGAATCACGGAGCGCCAGGTGAAGGCGACGTTGCCCGCGCCCGCGTTGCTCGGCGAGCGCATGTGGGATCCACAGGCATCGGCGCGCGTGTACCCCACGCGCGAGGCGTTCGTGCGCGCGTGCATTCCGATCCTGCGCCACGAGGTGGAGCTGCTCGCCGAAGCGGGGGCCGACATCGTGCAGATCGACGACCCGCACCTGTGCCTGTTCGTCGATCCCGAGGTGCGCAGGAGCCACGCGGATCCCGACGCGGCCGCGGGCTTCGCCGTCGACGCGGTGAACGAGCTCGTCGTCGGCCTCTCGCCCGCCAAGCGCCCGCGCTTGTGCGTGCACCTGTGTCGCCGCGCCGGTGCGCGCGTGCGCGGCGAGGCCACGCACGCGGGCGGCTACGACACGATCCTCGCCGCGGTGAACCGCCTGCGCGTGGACGAGGTCACGATGGAGTTCTCCGACGAGGTCGCCGGCGACATGGGCGTGCTCGCGCGCCTGCGCGACGACCTCGACATCGGGCTCGGCTGCGTCGGCGTCACGCCGGGTCGCATCGACGACGTCGCAACGATCGTCGCCCGCGTGGAGCGAGCGCTCGCCCACGTCGCGCCGGATCGCATCGGTCTCAATCCCGACTGCGGATTCGCACCGGGCTCGGGCGCGCGCGTCGATCTCGACGAGGTCTACGAGAAGCTGTGCAACGAGTCGGCCGCGGCGGCGCAGCTGCGCGCGCGTCACTGAGCGATCACGACGCGAACAGCTGCGGGTACGTCATCTGCCAGCCCATGCGGCAGCGGCGTTCGAGCACCGGCCACGCGGAGTGCAGGATCAGCTGGTGGATGCCGTGGGCGAGCTCGGCCTCGCCGACCTCGAGGCGGCGACCGTTCGCCTGCATCTCGTACGCGCAGCCGCCCTGCACGTCCCAGTACACGAAGCGGATCGCGTGCAGCGGCTGCTTCTTCATCATGTCGGCGGCGATCATTCGGCCAGGCGAGAAGCCGACGCCGAGCGCGAAGAAGGACGCGATGCCGAGGGCCTTCAACGCGGGGCTCAGCGAGTCGCGCGTGGGATCGAAGCGCAGGTCCATGCAGTGCACGCCGGGCTGCGGGTTGCCGTAACCCATCGGCTGTCCGAACGCCCCAACGAGCACGTGGCCGAGGTCGGCGGCCGACAACGCCGACATGAACGAGCCACCGGACGCCGCCGGGCCCCCGCACATCGAGCGATGCGCGATCTGCAGACGAGCCACGAGATCGATGGCGCTCGCGAGATCGAGGGCGCCCGCGCTCACCGCCTCGATGGTCGCGGCGAGCAGCGCGTGCGTGCGATCGTCGGGGAACCACAGCGATGCGAGGGCGGCGTGCGCTCCGGTGGGATCCTCGGGCGTGGGTCCGGGGAGTGCCTGCGGCGGATCGGCGCGGTAACCCGCGGGGATCTGGGCGAGCCCGCGGAAGAACTTCTCGATGTCCGGGTAGCGCCCCCACAGCCCCGCGAAGTTCTGCGGGCCGTGCGGCGTGAGGACGTCGCACTTCGCGGACACGAGCCCCGTCTTCGCTTCGATGCCGAGTACCGCGTCGTGATCGACGCTACCGCGCAGCTCGTTGAGGCTGCCCTTCACCGTGGACCAGCCGCCGAAGATCGTGCGCCGGTTCGTGACCGCACCCACGAGCCGATGCTCGAACCCGCGGTTCTCGTCGTACGTGTAGATGCCCGCGAGCACGCACTCGCCGGTCGCGACGTCGATGCCCGTGCCGGCGTACGCCGCCGCGCGGGCGGCCGGACCGGCGGCCGCGCCGTACAAGCCGACCTCGAGCTCGCCCTGCATCGTGCCGGCCGGCCGCTTCTGGGTCCGCACGGTGTTCTGGACGAGCTGGCGTAGCGCAGACATCGGGGACCAGACGCGCGCGCGTCCGCGAGGTTGCACTCATGCGAACGTGAGCACGACCTTGCCTTGCGTGCGTCCGCTCGCGAGCCGGTCGAACGCCGTCCTCGCGCTCTCGAAAGGCACAGTGGCATCGAGCACCGCGCGGATGCGACCGGCGTCGACGAGCGCGGCGATGCCGACGAGCTGATCGCCGCGCGACTCGGTGAGGAACCGGAAGTAGCGCGCTCCGGCTTCGCGCGCCGCCGCCATGGTCCGTCGTCGCATCACCCACATCGACAACCGCACGATCGGATTCACGCCGAGCTGGTCGGCCATCGCGGAATCGGGCGGGCCCGCGATGCTCACGACGGTGCCGCCCGTCTCGACGACGCGAAAGCACTGCGCCGTCGTGTCGCCGCCGAGCGTGTCGTACACGATGTGGTAGCGGTCAGGTCGATCGAGCACCGACTCGCGGTCGTAGGCGATCACCTCGTCGGCCCCCAGATCGCGCACCCAGGATGCGTTCTTCGAGCTCGTCGTCGTCGTGACGTGCAGGCCGATCGCCTTGGCGTACTGGATCGCGAACGTGCCCACACCGCCCGACCCCGCGTGGATCAGCACGCGCTGACCTGGTTTCGCCTGGGCGCGATCCACCAGCGCTTGTACCGTGGTGAGCCCGACGAGCGGCAACGAGGCCGCCTCGACGAACGACATGGATTTCGGCTTGTGCGCGACGGCGCTCGCCTGGATCGCGATCGACTCGGCGAAGGCACCGCGTCGCAATCGATCGGCGCGCGCGAACACCTCGTCGCCCACGGCGAAGCCGTCGACGCTCTTGCCGACCTGCGTGACGACGCCGGCGAGGTCATGACCCGCGAGCGCCGGGAAGCGCAGGCGTTGCACGGCGCGCAGGTCGCCCTTCGCGAGCTTGAGATCGAGCGGGTTGAGGCTCGCCGCGTGCACGCGCACCACGAGGTCGCCCGGCCCCGCCTGCGGCGCCTCGATCTCGCCGAACTGGAAGGCGACGTCGGGCTCGCCGTACCGCACCATCTGCCACGCGCGCGTCACGGCCGCGAGGCTATCATTGCCCCGCGATGACCGACGATCCCCGCCGCTTCGCGGCTGCCACGGCCCGCAATCGCGAGCCGATCCTCGAGGTGTTGCGGCGCGTGCTGCCGGCCTCGGGCACGGTTCTCGAGATCGCGAGCGGCACAGGTGAGCACGCCGTGCACTTCGCTCGCGCGTTGCCGGCGATCGAGTGGCAGCCGAGCGATGCCGACGATGCCGCGCTCGCGAGCATCGCCGCGTGGCGCGAGCACGAGTCGCTGCCGAACCTGCGCGCACCCGTGCGCATCGACGTCACCGCCGAGGCGTGGCCCGTCGATGTCGTCGATGCGGTCTTCTGCGCGAACATGATCCACATCGCGCCATGGGAGTGCTGCGTCGGCCTCGCGCGCGGCGTGGGCCGGTGCCTGCGCTCCGGCGGCGTGCTCGTGCTGTACGGTCCGTTCCGCGTCGACGGCGAGCACACGGCGCCGAGCAACGAGCGCTTCGATGCCGACCTCCGCGCGCGCGATCCGTCGTGGGGTGTGCGCGACGTCGCAGATGTCGTCGCTCAGGCGCAAGCGAACGGCCTGCACCTGCGCGAGCGCATCGCCATGCCCGCGAACAACTTCGTTCTGCTGTTCGATCGCGAATAGGATCGGAGGCGCGGTCGGCCGCACCGATCGCACGGTGAGCCGCCTGACGAAGATCGCCGCGTCATCGCGTGCCTCCCGCGAGCCGATCTCGGCAGACTGACGCTGGAGATCCTCGCCCGTGCAGAACGCCAAGCCCGAGCCGTTTCCGCCCCCCTCGCGCCCTCTCGTGCCCACCAGCGCCGCCGCACCCCATCCGGTCGCGGCCGTCTCGTCCGCTCCGCTGGTCTCGGACGACGATCTCGTCGAGGTCCGCTCGCGCGGCGGCGGTGGATTCCTGCCGTGGACGCTCTTCGCCGTCGCGGCCGGTGCACTCGCGTTCGTGTGGTTCGGGGTGCACGTTCCCGCCTCCGTCGAGCATCGCGGCGCCGCGGAGCAGCTCGAGGCCCGCGCCGGCGAGCTCGAGGCGGCCCAGACCGCGCTCGCAGCCGCGAACACGGAGCTCGAGACGCTGCGCGGCGAGAACGTGACGCTGCTGGAGGCGAAGGACGAGCTCACGACCAAGGCGACGGCGCTCGAGCAACAGCGGGATCAGCTGGCCGAGACGATCGCGAGCAAGGCGGCCGAGCTCGCGACCGCGCAGAAGAAGCTCGAGAGCGGGCTCGCCGACGAGATCAAGAGCGGCGACATCTCGATCAAGAAGTACGGCGGCGAGCTCGTGGTGGGTGTGTCGGATCGCGTGCTGTTCGAGCGCGGCGAGGCGCAGCTCAACAAGCGCGGCGAGAAGGTGATGAAGCGAGTGGCCGAGACGATCAAGGCCAACCCCGAGCGCGTGTTCCAGGTGGCCGGTCACACCGACGACGATCCGCTCGGCGGCGCGCTCGCGGAGAAGTTCCCCACGAACTGGGAGCTCTCCACGGCGCGTGCGACCCACGTCGTGCGCTTCCTGATCGAGCAGGGCGGAGTGGACGCGCGTCAGCTCGTCGCGGCCGGGTTCGCCGATCAGCGCCCCGCCGCGACGAACCGCACCGAGAAGGGCAAGCACAAGAACCGCCGCATCGAGATCACGATGCTCATGATCTCGCCGCCCAAGCCGCGCAAATGAATCAGGCCCGGAGGGCCGTGAGAACGGTTTGATCAGGTCGCGGACGCGACCTGAATCAGGCGCGGCCGTAGGAGAGGTCGGCGAGCACGGCTTCGGTGAAGTTGCGCGGCGGCGGCTGCACGACCGGCCCACCGAAGCGGGCGAGGAATCGATCCACCACGCCCCACAGGCGCACGGCGGCCGTCGTGCGGAAGAAGCCGAAGTGCCCGATCGACGTGAGCCCGAGCTCGTGCGGCGCGAACCGCATGTGCTCGAGGTCGGCGCCCTCGAAGCGCGACAGCAGCCACTCCACGTTCTCGAGCGACGCGTACGGGTCGTCGGTGAACGAGAGCGCGAGCATCGGTCCGTCCCAGCGCGTCAGCTTCGCGCGCAGGTGCGGCAGCTCCGACAGGTAGTACTCGGGGGACAGGCACCAACGCGCCCACTGCCGCGCCACGCCGCCCGGCAGATCCTCGCCGAGCCCGATCCACCCGGGCAGGTAGCCCCACAGCATCGAGATGCTCGGGATCGCGAACGACATCACCGCGCGCAGCTCGTAACGTTGCGGCGACGGGAACCGTCCCACGTAGCCGCCCTGTGCGGCGACCACGACGATCGCGTCCGCCGGCGGCGTGATCGCGGCGGCGATCTGGCCGCCGAAGCTGTGACCCACCGCGACGAGCGGCAGATCGGGGTCGAGGTCGTGCAGCCATCGCTGTGCGACGGCGGCGTCGTCGAACCAATCGCGCATCGTGACCCCGTCGGCGCGCAGGTCCACCGTGCGTGACGTGTCGATGCCGCGATAGTCGTAGGTCAGCACGCGCACGCCGCGGTCGGCGAGGTGCTGTGCCCATGCGTCGTAGAAGCGCGCGGGCACGGCAGTCGCACCGTGGATCACCACTTGGGCGAACGGACGATGCGTGGGTTCGTAGCGACGTGCGCCGATCGGGCGCCCGTCGATCGCTTCGAGCTGGATTTCGTCGCGTCGAGCCATGTTCGCAGTCTGGGCAGGTCACGCAGCGCGTGCCGCCCCCGGGTGCGCAGACCGGGCCTGCAAGAATCCAGGCTTGGTGCCGGGACGAACGTGCGAGAATGCAGCGTGACGCCGGACTGGGACGACGTCCGCTTCTTCCTCGCGATCCATCGCCACGGCACGCTCGCCGCGGCCGCCGCCGCCACCGGCCTCGATGCGACGACGGTGGGTCGACGGATCTCGCGACTCGAGGACGCGCTCGCGACCCGCTTGTTCGATCGGACGCCGAAGGGCTGGATCGCGACGAACGCGGGCCGGAGATTGCTCTCGCGGGCCGAACGCATCGAGCGCGAGGTGATGGCCGCGGTGCGCGACGTCGAGGGCGAGGACCAACGCCTCTCGGGACAGGTGCGACTCACGGCCACCGAGATGTTGTCCACGCGCTTCATCGCGCCGCACCTGTCGAAGTTCCATCGGCGCCACCCCGACATCGAGCTCGAGCTCGTGTGCACGAATCGCGACCTCGACCTCGGTCGCCGCGAGGCCGACATCGCGCTACGGCTCGCCCGTCCGCACCAGGACGACATCGTGGTGAAGCAGTTGTTCGAGATCGAGCTCGGCGTGTACGCGTCGAAGGGCTACGTGGAGGTCCACGGCCTGCCCGACGGCTCGTTCGTCGGCCATCGCGTCGTCAGCTTCGCGGAGGTGCGCCAGTTCTCGCGCGAGAACGAGTGGATCGACGAGAACCTGCACGAGGCCGCGATCGCGCTGCGCAGCGACAGCGTATCGTCGATCTTCTCGGCCGCCGTCGCCGGCGTCGGCATCGCGCTCCTGCCCTGCCAGGTGGCCGAGGCGGATCCGCAGCTCGTGCGCATCGCCGTGTCGGGCCGCCCGCAGCCGCGCGTCGTGTGGCAGGCCGTGCACCGCGACATGGTGAACGCGGCGAGGATCCGTGCGGTGCTCGACTTCCTCGGGCGCTTGTTCACGCCGCGCCCCGAGAAGAAAGATGCATGATCACCGAGCCAGGTGCCCGGAGATCCGCAAGGGCTCGATCGGCGGCACGCCGTACCAGCGGTCGGCGCCGCAGTAGGCCGTGAGGCCGCCCGCGACGAACGTGGCGTCGTGGTCGTGGTGCAGCGCGAGCGCGAGCGACAGCGGCTCGTCGCCGCACGGCCCGTCGGCGATCGCAGGCACGCCGAGGCGCGCGCCGTAGATCGTCGCGTCGATCTCGGGCAGCTCGTCGATGCGCGCCGGCCCCACGATCGCCTCGTCGACAGGCACGACGCCGAAGCCACGCGTCACCGTGACCGTCGCCGTGAGCTCGTCGCCTGTGCGCGTGAACTCGACGTGCACGTCTTCCAGCGCCTCGAGCTCGAGCCACACGTCGAGCACCACCTCGCCCGGTTGGCCCGTGGTGGAGCCCGTGGAATCGGCGCCCACCGTGGTGTCGACGCCCGTGCTCGTGGCACTGCTGCTGCCCGCATCGCCCGCGGTGGTGTCGTGGTTCGGCGGCGCGGGCGAGTCGTTGCACGCCGCGAGCACGAAGACGCCGAGGAGCGCGCGTTTCATCGCACGAGCCTCCGCACCGAGTTGATCCGCTTCGCGAGCGCGACGGCCTCCTCCGCGCTGCCCTCGAACACGTGGAACACCCACGTCACGCCCTCGTCGAGCGCGAGCGTCTCGTCGCGGAACGTGATGTCGCCGCTGTCGACGAGCATGCCGGCCGCGAGGTGCACCTGGCCCGTGTCCTTGATGAGGTACAGGTCGGGGCCGAGGCTCACGAGCCCGATCGGCAGCGCCATCTTGAACCCGCTGAACGTGAAGTCGCTGCGCGAGAACACGTAGGGCACGTCGTCGGCGAGCGCGAGCGTCGTGACGAGCTCGTCGACGGCCTCGCCGCGGAACGTGACCGCCACCGCATTCGCGAGCGTGGTGGGGTCGCCGGCGCCGATGCTCACCGCCACGCGGTGGTGCCCGTCGGCGATACGCTCCCACGAGGTCGACGTGGTGCGCATGGGATCGTCCACGGCGATCTCCACGTCCACCACCGCTTCCGCGGACTCGCCGGCGAACGGATCCTCGTCACCGGCGACGAGCGTGTTCTCCTCGGGGTCGACGATCGCGGGCCCGTCGATGCCGACGGCCGCCTTCGCGTCCTCGATGACGTCGCGGGCGATGCGCGTGACCTCCACGGTGTGGGCGATGCCGTACTCGACCTCGCCGCGATAGGGATTGATGCCGCTGGCGTCGGTCACCTGCCCGAGCGCGAGCAGTCGCCACGCCGCGTCCAGCTGTGGGCGTGCGTCGATCTCCGCGGCGAGGGCCGCCGCTTCCGCCGCGACGAGCTCGCGATGCGCGACGTAGCCGAGCGTGCGCACATGATTGTCGCGGTCGGCGGGCTGTCCACCCACGTTCCACAGCGAGCGATCGCCGAGCCACTTCGCGACGCCGTTGGTCGAGCCCGGCTGCCACGTGCCGTCGAACAGCGGCGGTGCGGGCGTGACGGTGACGCGCCCGCGGATCGACTCGGCGTAGTCGCGCACCGTCGTGATGATCCAACCATCGGCCTCGAGCGCCTCGAGTCCGGCCTCGTACTCGGCGATCGCCGCGGGCTGGTGGACGAAGAACTGGGGGAAGTACGGATTCCACCCGTCGGTCGCGAGCAGCTCGCCGTCGTCGAAGAACGTCCAGCTCGTCTCGACCACGAGCTTGCCGTCGTCGTACGTCGCGCCGGCACCACCGAGCACGAGCTCGAGCTTGCCGAACTCGTACAACGGCGCGGGCACGCTCTCGCCGTGTTGCGCGAACCACAGGTTCTTCGGCCACACCATCGTCCGATAGCCGCGCTCGGCCATGCGATCCGCCAGCCCGCGGCCGCTCTGGCCCTCCTGGCAGAACACGCTCGTGCCGAGCGGAATCTCGTGGGCCTCGAACGCAGCGAAGGTGAGGTCCTGGCTCTTCTCCCAGTCGATCTGCGGATAGCCGACGAAGAGCTGATCGGAGTAGTGGAAGCTGACGACCTCGATCTGTCCGCTGGTCGCGAGGTCGCGCAACAGATCGAGCACGTCGGGATGACGCGCCGCCATCACGTCGAGCAGGTAGCCCTGCATCTCGATGTTCGCGCCCCACGTCGGATGTGCAGCGTAGAGATCGAGCACCGGCGCGAGGCTCTCGACGACGATCGCGTCCTCGACGGCCTCGGGGCGCTGCTCTTCGCTCAGTCCGGGGAAGCCGACGAGCCCACCCGCGACGTACTGCACGTTGAAGTGGAACATCGAGAGCGCGTACCGCTCGACCGGCGGAGCCGGGGGGCCGTACGCGAGCACGACGAGCGAGAGGCCGAGCACCATCGTCGCGGGCGAGTCTACTCCTGCGGCTCGTCCTGCACGACCTCGGCGACGATGGCCTTCGCGCGCTTCTCCATGCGCTTGCCCACGCGCTTGCCGAAGTCGGTGACCGCGTCACCGACCTTCTTGGCGGCCTCGATCGCGTTCTTCGCGAGCTTGCTCGCCTTCTTCTTCGCCTTGGTTCCTGCTTTCTTCGCCTTGGTGCCGGCCTTCTTCGCCTTCGCCTTCACCTTGGTTCCGGCCTTCTTCGCCTTCGCCTTCACCTTGGTGCCGGCCTTCTTCGCGGTGGCCTTCGCCTTGGCGCCGGCCTTCTTCGCGGTGGCCTTCGCCTTGGTGCCGGCCTTCTTCGCGGTGGCCTTCGCCTTCGCGGTGGACGTGGTCTTCTTTGCTCGGGAGGTTGCCATCGTCGCCCAGGCTAGCAGCTCTACGGGGGCGTGCAGAGCCGGCGCAACTCGGATACGCTCGGCACGTGCGATCGGTCGTCGTCGTCGTCCTTCTCGCCCTCGTCGCGTGTGACAAGAAGGGCTCCACCGAACGGGCGAAGGACGGCTTGGCGGTCGTTCCGGTCGCCTACGGGCCGAACGCGAACGTGTCCGACGAGGCCCGCGAGAAGTGCGAGTTCGCCGACGACCTCGCCGCGGACGTCACCGCGGCGATCCCGGGGTCGGGCATCGAGGCGAGCGCGGCCGTCGACAAGCGCCTGCTCCTCGAGGTCACCCGCATCACCGGCGCCGAAGCGACCTGGGAGGGCCGGATCAGCGTGATCGTCGAGGGCAAGCTCGAGAGCCACGGCGAGACCATCGGCTCGTTCCGCCTCAAGCGCAGCTCGCTCGGCGGCGTGTCGGGCGGCATGGGAGCCGTGTGCCGCGGGCTCGACAAGATCGCCGAGGACATGTCGTACGACATCGCAGACTTCGTCGAGCGTCCGAAGAAGGACGTCGAGCTCGGGGAATAGTGCGGGTCGGAGTCTTCGGCGCCGGTGCGATCGGTTCGTTCCTGGGCATCCGCCTGTCGGCCGCGGGTGTGCCCGTCACGCTCGTGGGGCGGTCGAGCCTCGTCGACGCACGCGACGTGCTGGTCGCGCTCGGTGTCGACGGCAGCGAGGTCAGGCCGGCCGACGATCTGATCGCGACGAGCGATCACACGGCGCTCGCGGACGTGGACATCTGCCTGGTGAGCGTGAAGTCGCGCGACACGATGAACGCCGCGCGCGCGCTCGCAGACGTGCTCGCTCCCGATGCGATCGTCGTGTCGTTCCAGAACGGGCTGCGCAACCCGGCGCGGCTGCGCGAGGTGTTGAAGCAGACCGTCGTGCCCGGCATGGTCAGCTACAACGTGCTGCGCGAGGGCGCGGGCGGCTTCCGGCAGGCCACGAGCGGCCCGATCGTCACCGGTCCGGGCGAGGGTCCATCGGCCGCGAAGATGAAGGAGCTCGCCGCGGCGTTCGAGCGCGCCGGCGACGAGCTCGAGCTGCGCAAGCGCGTGGGCGACGTGATGTGCGGCAAGCTGCTGCTCAACCTGATCAACGGCGTGTGCGCGGTGACGGGACTGACCATCGCCGAGGCGGTGCGGTCGCGCACCGTGCGATGGTCGTTCGCGCAGCTCATGCGCGAGGGCTTGTCGGTGATGCGTGCGGCGGGTCTGCGGCCGGCCACCGTGATCGGCATGCCACCGGGCGCGATCGCGCGACTGCTCGCGCTGCCCGACGCCATAGTCTTGCGCGTCGCGAAGAAGCTGGTGAGCATCGACCCGCGTGCCAAGTCCAGCACGTTGCAGGATCTCGAGGCCGGCAAGGCCACGGAGATCGACGACCTGTCCGGCGAGATCGTGCGGCTCGCCGCCCAGAAGGGCCGGCTCGCGCCGGCGAACCGCGTGATCGTCGACGTCGTGCACTCGCTCGAGATCGCCGCGCCGCCGCTGCCGTTCCTCACGCCCGACGAGCTGCGCGAGCGAATTGCCGCGGCACGCAAGCAGAAGTCATGAGCGCGCGTGCACGCGCATCGGCATGCCGCCCTTGGGCATGAGCGTGACGCCCGGCTTCGTCGCGATGCGGTGGCCGGGCACCACGTCGAGCGCGAAGCGCTGCGCGAGCGTGGCGAGCACGAGCCGGGCCTCGAGCAGGCTGAACTGCGTGCCGATGCATGCGCGCGGCCCCGCACCGAACGGCAGGTAGGCGAGCTTGGGCCGCGTCGCGACGACGTCGGCCGTGTGACGCTCGGGCCGGAACGCGAGCGGCGACGGATACCAGCGGCCGTCGCGGTGCGTGTGGAAGATCCAGATGACGACCTCGCTGCCGCTCGGCACGTCGTAGCCGCCGATCTCCGCGTCGGTCTCGGCCTTGCGCGCCACGACGAACGCCGGCGGATACAGGCGCATCGCCTCGAGCACGACCTGCTCGGTGTACGGCAGGTTCGGCAGGTCGTCCCACTCGGGCGCGCGCCCGCCGAGCACGCGCGCGAGCTCGGCATGCAGGCGATCGCGGGCCCCCGGATTGCGCGACAGCAGCGACCACGTCCAGGTGAGTGCGTGCGACGTCGTCTCGTGACCGGCGAGATAGAGCGTCACGAGCTGATCGCGGAGCTCCTTCGGTTGCAAGCGCGCACCGTCGCCTTCGACGTCGACCGCGTCCACGAGCGACTGCAGGAGATCGTCGCGCGCCTCGCCGGGCTTGCGCGCGCGCACGAGACCGTCGATGAGCCCGTCGAGCCGCTCGATCGCCGTGCGCAGCCGCGTGCGGCCGGGCGAGGGCATCCACTTCGGCAAGAGGTCGGGCCGGCCCAGGTACGCGTTGAACTGGCGCATCGCGTCGGCGACGTCGTCGGTCTCGTCGCCCGCGTCGTGATCGAACAGCGTGCGCGTGACGACGCGCAGCGTCAGCTCCACCATCTCGCGGCTCATGTCGCGCGTCTCGCCGTCGCGCCAGCGCTCGGCCGCGCGGCGGGCCTCGTCCGTCATCACCGCGGCGTAGCTCTGCAGCTTCCTCTTCGTGAACGCGGGCTGGATCATCCGGCGCTGGCGCTTCCACTCGTCGCCCTCGGAGGTGAGCAGGCCGTTGCCGAGCACCTCGGACAATCGGCCCAGCGCGGAGTGACCCTTGCCGAACTTGCCGCTGCCGAGCAGCACCTGCGCGATGTGATCGGGGTGCTTCACCACGAACAGCGGCACGCCGTTCGTCGTCGCGCAGTAGAGATCGCCGTAGCGACGGAAGCGCTCGCCCACGAACCCGATCGGATCGAGCGCGAACCGGGCGTAGAAAAGGATCGAGCCCAGCCCGTTCGTGCGGGGCGGAGGACCGGGGGGCAGGCGCGGCACGCCGGGATGCTAACTCGGAAGCTCGGCCAACATCTGCTCGAGGGAGGCCCAGGCGCGGGGGAGGGCGGTGCGCACCTCCGCGCTCTGGTTCTCGAGGGCGCACACCCACTGCGTCGCCTCGCGCGGGTCCTTGAACACCTTCTGCTTCGCCTTGCTGCGCGCCAGCAGGTTCACGCCCGTGATCAGCGAGCGGGCGAGGCTGGCCTTGAAGCCGTCGGCCTCGATGATGATCGCCTGTCCGGTGTTGTAGCCCTCCCACTCCTTCGTCAGCGCCGCGGCGGCGCGTCGGGCCTCCGGTGATAGATCGAAGTGGAACTGGCCGCGCATCACCACGATGCTGCTCATCTGCTGGTGCTCGCCGACGATCTGCGCGGAGGCTTCGGCGATGGCACGGAAGTGTTCCAGCCGGAACTCGTTCCAGTGGATGTTGAGCAGCAGCGATCGCCACCTGTACAGGTGCTGATCATTCAACTTCTTGACGAGGGTGAACATGGCCGTTGCTCGTCCCGCGGAATCATCCATGGGAAGCGACCTCCTCGATGGCATGGGCAAGCGAGTCTTTGTAACGATCGGGCGCCATTCTCGCGACCCGCTCGAGCCACCGTCGCAGGTTGCGCTCGGTGCGGACCGGATTCGCGGGGATCATGCGGGCGGGCCCGGTGGCCGGCAGCGACGGCGCCGGCAATCGATCGGCGACCCACGTCGCGGAGTCGAGCGCGGCTTCCTGGCTGTCGAACCACGTGGTCCAACCGCCGGCGAACCACACACCGTCCTTGCCCTGGAACTCGCGCAGCGACTCGCGCAGGCCCACGAACTTCGTGGTCGGCAGGAGGATCTGGTGCTGGTGCGCGAGCAGCTCGTGCGGGCAGTCGGCCACCGCGGGGGCGCCCCACGACTTGAACACGGGGATGCGCTCGTCGTCGCCGTAGGTCGGGCGCAGCGCACCGAACCAGCAGCTGAACGCGACGGAGTCACCGTCGACGATCGTGTTCACCGGTTCCCAGTATTCCTTGTCATCGGGCATCCAGCACGCGCCGCCCTGTTGGATCGAGATGGGCAGCGACACGTACTCCATCTGCGCCAGCGTGTCGACGAGCTCCTGCGACGCCGTGCCACCCGCTGCGAGGATCGCCGATGCGGTGTTGGGATCGCACGTGAGCACGACGTGATCGCACGCGATCGGCCCGCCCGCGGTGTGGACGAACACGCGATCGCCGACTCTCGCGACGCTGTTGACGGGCGAGCTCAGCACCGGCTGCACCTGCGCCGCCGCGAGCACGCGATCGAGGATGCCGTCGAGCCCGATGAGGCTCTGATAGGTCTCGAACACGGGCAGGCCCGGCAGCTCGGGCGCCTTCGGATCGGGCTCGACCACCTTGGGCTCGCCGAACACGTTGCGCACGAAGTACGTCACGGCGTAGAGCGCCGACGCCTCGCCCATGCGCGCGAGCGGGAGCGAACAGAACTGGTAGAGGAACGGACGGACCACGTTCTGCTTGAAGTCGTCGTCGAGCAGGTTCAGCGTGCCGAGCCACTCGTCGAGCGACAACGCCCAGTTCGCGGGGTTCGTTCGATCGAGCAGGAACGAGTAGCCGAGATACAGGCCGAACTTCACGAGCCGGTCCCAGTCGTTCTCGTCGTACTCGAGGAATCCGCCGATGCGCGACGGGATCCACAGGCGGTGCTGGTTCGCGACGCGGTCCCAGATCGTGAAGCCTGCGGGCGCCGAGATGATCTCGCTCTGCAGATCCATCAGCCCGAGATGCTCGATCAGCTCGACGTAGCTCGCTTGCGGGTTCTTGTAGAAGAACTGTGCGCCGCAGTCGATGCTGTACGGCTTGCCGCCGTACTCGACGTGGGTCGTGAAGCAGTTGCCGCCCACGCGATTGCTCGCCTCGACCAGCACGACCTCGTACTTGTCCGCGTACATTTCCTTGATGCGGTACGCCGTGAAGACGCCGGCCGCCCCCGCGCCGACGACGACGATGCGGTTCGTGGGAGGCGATGCGGGCGGGGTCGACATGGATCAGGGCTCGAACCGGATCGAGAGTCCACGCGGCGGATGCGTGAGTGGCAGGTAGACGGGTCTGGGCACCGGGCCGCGCTGCGACGCGATTGCTCGTACACCGCGACGGTGCAGCGCGCGTGCGAAGTGCAGGTTGAAGAGCGTGCCCTCGGCGATCGCGATGTGATAGCCGAGGCAGAAGTGCTGCCCGCCGCCGAACATCGCGGTCTCCATCGTGCCGGGCTTGGGGCGCTCCTTCCATCGTGTGGGGTCGTATCTATCGGGCGCCTCGAAGCGCACGGGGTCGCGCAGCAGGTGTACGAACGGCACGTTGAGCAGGGTGCCGCCGGGGATCCGGCCGACATCGAGATCGACGGACTCCGTCACGCGACGGATCACGGAGTGGACCGCGGGGTACATGCGCAGCGCCTCGCGGAACTGCGCCTCCGCCCATGTGAGTCGCTTGGTGTCCGTGCCGAGCTCGACGAGGTCGTCGTCGCCCTGCGCCTCGGCCAGCGCGCGGTCCTGGATCGCAGGCGAGCTCGCGAGGTGGAGCACGCTCCACGCCACCGCGGATGCGGTGGTCTCGTGGCCGGCGAACACGAGCAGGCGCAGGTTCGCGACGACGAGCTTGCGATCGAGCATGCGACCGTCCTCGTCGCGGCTGTTCGCGATCGCGCCCGCGAGCGTTGCGGTGTCGCCGGTGCGACGCAGCTCTTCCACCATGGCGCCTAGCCGGACGTCGAGCCAATCGCGCGCGCGGCAGGCGATCCAGTGGATCGGGCCCCGCCAACGTCCGCTCGACGGGAGGCCGGCGAGCAGGTAGCGCGTGTACTGCTTGCGCCACGCCGCGAGGTCCTGGGGCGGCACGCCGATCATCCGGAAGATGATCTCGAGCGTGATCTCGCGCGCGCCCGCGAGCACGTCGACGTGGCCGACCTCGAGCCACCGATCGACGTGCGAGGTCACCGTCTCGGTGACGATGCGCAGCACGTCGGATCGACGGATGCGTCCGGGCGTGAAGGCCGGTGCCATCAGGTTGCGGACGTTGCGATGCTCGTCGCCATCGAATGCGAAGAGCGTGTTGCCGAGCAGCGCTTCCCAACCCTCGGCGTAGAACGAGTTGGACATCGCCGGGCTCTTGAGGATCTGCAGCGCGCTCGCATCGGTGCACATCAGCTGACGCGCACCGGGGCCGCCGTGGATCCAGAACAACGGCCCGTGGGCCGAGGCCCCGCGCGCGCACAGCGATGGGAACCGCCGATACATCTCCGGCAGATGGCCGAGGATCGGCAACGCCCCATCGAGCATGGGAAACACACTCGTTCGTACGGTGCGGTCCGGCGGATTTCGACCGGCCGCGGGCTCCATCCTGGCCACCACAGGTCGATTTCGATCGTAGCACCGACGCGCGCGATCTGTCGTCGTGATGATCGACGCGGCGACGGTACGACATCGCCATTCACGTACGTTATGCTCCGCCGCGCCCGATGCCACGACTGCGCGTTCTCGCTCTACTCATCGCCTGTGCCTGCCCTGCGCCCGCGGGCGAACGGACGTCTCCGCCGACCGCTCCGCTTCCGCACGAGGATTCCCGCGTCGACTTCCCGACGCTCGCGGGTGAGGTGCTCGACCGCTGGGTCGCCGCGCATCCGAATCGCGGGGTCGAGCTCGGGCTCCACGAATTCGACGGTCGATTGCCGGATGTCTCGGCGGCCGGGCTTGCAGAGTCCGGCGCGCGGGCCCGGCGGGACATCGCGCTGCTCGAGGCCGTGCCGGAATCGGAGCTCGACGCGGTGCAACGGGTCGAGCGCGCGGCCCTGCTGGCCACGCTCCGCGAGGAGGCGTTCCGGCTCGAGGTGATGCGAGCGCCGTGGACCAATCCGATGAGCTACCTCGGCCCGCTCGAGCTCACGCCCTACATCGCTCGCGACTACGCGCCGGCGAGCGAGCGCGCGACGGCCATCGTCGCGCTCGCAGAGGCGGTGCCCACCCATCTGCAGCACGCGCGCGCCAACCTCGATCCCCGGATCGCCCGCACGTTCCTCGAGACTGCGCTGATGCAGGTGCGTGGCACCGCGAGCTTCGCCCGCAAGGACGTGCCGGCTGCGATGAAGGGGCTGCCGAAGGCGGAGCACGAGCGCATGGTGGCCGCGCTCGACACGATGGCGAAGTCGTTGGACGAGTTCGCCACGCACCTCGAGGGCTTGCGTCCGCGCGCCACCGACGACTACGCGCTCGGGCGCGAGGCATTCGCGCGGATGATCGTCGAGACTCAGGGCATCGACGTGGATCTCGATCGGTTGCGCGACGCGCTCGAGGCGGATCTCGAGCGCAACCTCGCCGCCACGCGCGAAGCAGCTGCGAAGATCGATCCGAAGGCGACGGTGGCCGAGGTGATCGCGCGCGTGGCGATCGATCGCCCGGCGCCGAAGGACGTCATCGCGACTGCGACGGCGCAGGCCGTGGAGATGCGCAAGTTCGTGGCGGACCACGGCATCGTCGCGATCCCCACGGAGGACGTCGCGAAAGTGGTCGAGACCCCGCCGTTCATGCGGTGGAACGCGGCGTTCCTCGACGGCGCGGGGCCGTTCGAGACCGCGCCGCTGCCGAGCTTCTATTACATCACGCCGCCGGATCCGAGCTGGCCGAAGAAGCAGCAGCAGGCCTACGTGCCCGATCGCAGCGATCTGCTGTTCATCACGATCCACGAGGTGTGGCCCGGTCACTTCCTGCACGGGCTGCACGTGAAGAAGAACCCGTCGCGCGTGCTGAAGTCGCTGTGGAACTACACGAGCGGCGAGGGCTGGGCGCACTACGCCGAGCAGATGATGTGGGAAGCCGGCGTGAGCGACGACCCGCGCGTGCGGCTCGGCCAGCTGCGCAACGCGCTGCTCCGCAACGTGCGCGCGCTGTCGGCCATCGGCCTGCACACGCAGGGGTGGACCGTGGATCAATCCAAGCGAATGTTCCTCGAGGTTGCATTCCAGGACGAGGCGAGCGCGGAACAACAGGCCGTGCGCGGCACGTTCGATCCGATGTACCTCGCGTACACCACCGGCAAGCTCGTGATCCTGAAGCTGCGCGACGACGTGAAGCGCGCGCGCGAGTCCGCGAAGCAGCCGTTCTCGCTGCGCGAGTTCCACGATGCGCTCCTGTCCCACGGCGCGGCCCCGCTCGGCGCCGTGCGAGCGGCGATGCTCGGGGACCAGGCCGGGCCACCCCTCTAGGCAAGCCGGTGCAACCGGGGCAGGGTGGTGCCGTCTTCTCTCCGCCGGAGCTCCGATGAAAGTCCCGATCCAAGCCCCCGTCACCGCCGATCAACTGCGTCAGATCCTGTCGCAATCGCTGCCGCAGTACACGTACACGCTGCGCACGAAGAACCTGCTCGTCGTGCAGAAGAGCGCGGGCGTCGGCGCCAACGTCGTGCCGGGCAAGAAGGCGATCAACGTGGTCGGCACCTTCCCGAACATGGGTGCGATGCTGCTGTTCGTGCTGTGCGTCGTCTTCCTCGGCGTGCTCCTGCCGCTGCTCGTCTACTTCATCGGCTGGTACGGCCGTCAGCGCGCGGTCGAGAAGGAAGTGGGCGCGACGCTGCAGGCCGCGCTCGCGGGCTACGGGGTGCAGGCGCCCGTGCAGGGCAGCTGGCAGCCCACCGCGTGATCGACAGGCGTACCATGGCGGCCTCGACCGCCATGCGTGCGCCACTGCCGATCCTCCTCGTCTCGCTCCTCGCCTGCACGCGTCCGCCCTCCGCGACGTGTCCGCCTGCCGCGTCGACGCCGACGGTCGAGGTCGACGCGGCCGAGCCGGCGCCTGCACCGTCCGCGCCGGCGATCGTGCCGAAGCTCGACTTGGTGCGCATCGACGCGTACTTCGCCGAGGAGATGAAGAAGCGCTCCGTCGTGGGGGCCTCGCTCGCGATCGTGCAGAGCGGTGAGATCGTTCTCGAGCGCACGTACGGCCAGAGCTCTGCGAAGGCCGCGACGCCGGTCGATGCCGACACCGCGTTCGCGATCGGATCGATCTCGAAGCAGTTCGTGTGCGTCGCAGCGCTGCTCCTCGAGGAGGACGGCAAGCTGTCGCTCGACGACACCGTGGGGAAGTACTTCCCCGAGCTCACGCGTGCGAACGACATCACGCTCGACGATCTCGGCAGCCACATGTCGGGCTATCCCGACTTCTATCCGCTCGACTTCCTCGATCGGCGCATGAAGCAGCCCATCGCGCCTGACGAGCTCCTGCGTCGCTACGCCCAGGTGCCGCTCGAGTTCGAGCCGCGCACGCGCTGGTCGTACAGCAACACGGGCTTCATCGTGCTCGGTCGCGTGCTCGAGAAGGTGTCGGGCAAACCGCTGAAGGACTTCCTGCGCGAGCGCGTGTTCGAGAAGCTCGGCATGGACCACACGTCGTTCGATCCGCCCGAGGGCACGCCGGGGCTGGCCGCAGGCCACATCAGCGTCGCGCTCGGTGATCCCGAGCCGGCCCAGCGCGAGGCCGAGGGTTGGATCCACGCCGCGGGCGGCGTGTACTCGACGGCGCGCGACATGGTGAAGTGGAACGTGGCGCTCGCCGACGGGAAGATCCTGTCGGCGAAGTCGATGGCGAAGCTCACCACGCCGCGCACGCTCGCCGACGGGCGCAGCACGGACTACGGCTGTGGCATCGGCGTGCGACGCAACGGCGGCGAGACGGTGCTCTCGCACTCGGGTGCGGTGAGCGGGTTCGCGGCGTACGACGCGATCGTGCCGCGCACGCGCTCGTCGGTGATCCTGCTCGTGAACACCGAGGGCGGCAGCCCGGGCGAGGTGCACTCGCACATCCTCGGTCAGGTGGTCGGGCCGCTCACGCACGTGCCCACCGTGGCCGGCCCCCCGGCGAAGGACGTGGCCGTCGCGATCTTCGAGCAGCTGCAGAAGGGCAAGCTCGATCGCTCGAAGCTCGGCGAGGAGCTGAACGTCTTCTACGACGACGCGCGTGTGAAGGCGATCGCGCCGCGGACTGCGTGCCCTCGGCAAGCCGAAGCGCGTGCACGCCGGTGAGCAGCGCGGCCGCGGCGGCATGGAGGTCACCACCGTGACGTTCGAGCTCCGCGATCGCAGCGTGAAGGCGCTCCTGTACCGCTCGCCGGACGGCATCGTGCAGGAGTTCCTGCTCCTGCACGACTGATATACTCGGCCGCGATGGACTTCGTCGACGCGATGCAGGCCTACTTCGCCGGCGAGAAGCTCACCGGCATTGCGTTCTCGTGCTGGGGCGCGGTGCTGCTCGTGGGCGCGGCGTATCTCCACCGCTCGCAGGAGGGCGGCTTCATGTGGGGCATCGTCGCGGTGCTCGGCGTACTCGGCCTCGGCGCGCTCGTGGGTGGTGCATTCCTGGCGTGGAAGACCGGGCCGCAGGTGGACGCGCTCGTCGCGTTGTACCGCGAGGACACTGCTGCCTTCCTCGCGCAGGAGCTGCCGCGCATGCAGAAGGTCAACGCGAACTGGGTGAAGCTGGAAGCGACATGGACGGTGCTGTTCGTCGCCGCGCTCGCACTGCTCTGGCTCGTGAAGCGCGACTGGGCCACCGGCACCGCGCTCGGCGTGCTCGTGCTCGCCACCTCGGCGATGATGCTGGACGTCTTCGCGGAGCGTCGCGCGCTCGTGTACACGAAGCACATCGAAGCGCTGCAGCGCTAGAACGACAGCGTGAGGCCGGCGATCAGCGACCAGAAGCCGGCCGCACCGCCTTCGTTCGCCCACACGGAGAAGTTCAGCGGGCGGACGAAGAAGCCGACGCGGTCGTTCCACACGCCCTTCAGCTGGCCGCCGAAATCGGCGTAGAAGGCATGCGACTCGAAGCGGTTGGGGCCGCCGCCGAAGGACGTGAAGGAATAGCCGGCGGAGACGAGCGGCGCGAGATAGAGCTTGAAGTTGCCGCCTGTGAACACGCGGAAGTCCCACAGGAAGAGCGGGCCGACGTTGAAGCCGAACATGGCCTCGCGGAAGTGCATGTAGAACTGAGCGCCGAGCGCAGGCCCGACGTCGCCGCCCTTGAAGTGGTACTGGAAGTCGAGCCCGGCCTTGCCGAACGCGCCACCACCCTCGAGGTTGATCTGCGGACCGAGGCCGATGTCGAGCGTCCAGGGGCGCGAGCTCGAGTTGTCGTTCGGACCCGCGGATGCGATCGCCGGTGCGGTCGCGAGTCCGAGGAACAGAAGGGCAGCGGGGAGCTTCGTCACGCCCCGAGCTTATCGCGCACGCGCGGCGGCGCACACTGAAGACCTGGCTAGAACGACACGGTCGCTCCGATGAGCAGCGTGTAGAACCCCGTCGCACCACCCTTGCCCGCAAGCAGCGAGAAATTCAGGGGACGCACGAACACGCCCACACGATCGTTCCACACCGCTTTGAACTGTCCACCGAAGTCCATGAAGTAGTCGTGGCTGTTCGAGCGGTAATACGGCCCGTGATAGTTCGTGAGCGAATAGCCGAGTGCGACGAGAGGCGCGAGATACAGCTTCGCGTTCTTCTTGGCGAACACGCGGAAGTCCCACAGGAACACCGGTCCGAGGTTGAAGCCGAAGATCCCCTCGCGGAAGTGCATGATGAACTGGGGGCCGAGCGCGGGTCCGACGTCGCCGCCCTTGAAGTGGTAGACGGCGTCGAAGCTCATCTTGCCGAGCGCGAAGCCCTGCTCGAGGTTCACGGTGGGGCCCATGCCGACGTCGAACGTCCAAGGTCGATCGCTCGAGTTGCCCTTCGGCTCGGCTGCTGCGATCGCAGGTGCATCAGCCACGACGAGGAACGCGAGTGCAGCAAAAAGCTTCGTCACTCGACGGAGCTTGACGGTGTCGCGACGAGAGGCAACGTCGCGACGCGTGCTCGGTGACCATGCGCACGACGTGCGCTGCGCCACCCAACCGGCGAAATGAGGGCGCGAAGCAGGGCTACTGCTTCGTGTCGGCCTTCTTCTCTTCGCTCTTCGGCGCGCCGCACTGCTCGCACTTGCCGAGGTCGTGGGCGTTCTCGTGCCCGCAGTACTCGCACTTCCACGGCGCGACCTTGGCCTCCGCTTCGGCCTTGGCCTTCGCGTCGGCGTCGGCCTTCGCCTTCGCGTCGGCCTCCGCGTCGGTCTTCTTCTGCTTGTCGGCGCCGACGACCTTGTCGATGGCCGACTGCGCGGCATCGAGGTCCGCGGCGATCTTCTTCACCACCGCCGCTGCGGCCGCTTCGTCGGCCGCACCCTTCGCGAGCGTGGCCTCGGCGCGATCGAGCGCACCCTTGGCATCCTCGGCCGCGACCTTCGCCCCGAGCCGACTCGATTCGTCGCCCGCCTTCGCGGCGGCCTCGGCCCGCGACTCGCGGAGCTTCTTCATCTTGTCGTCGAGCCCCGCCAAGTCGCCGACGAAGTCCTTGCGGATCGTCGTGTTCGCCTCCGACAGCTTCGCGATCTTCGCTTCGTCGCCGAGCCCCTCGGCGGCGTCGTGGATCTTCTGCGCCGCGGCGAGCCGAGCATCGAGTGCCGGCTTGAAGCCGGGATACTGGGCCGCGAGCTCCTTCACCTGCGCGACGTTGCGTTCCCACGCCTGCGTCTCGCCCTCGACCGACTGCTTGCAGCCGCCCACGAGCAGCACCAGCACGGCCGCCCACGCGATCAGGATCCGTCCGACGTTCGCCATCGGCCCGGTTTGTATCACGGCGAGCGAGACGGATCACGACCAAGCGATGGTCGTCGCGCACACCGCTCGCGTCTGCAGCAGTGCGCTCAGCACCTCGCCGGTGGGCTCGGTGGAGACCTCGGCGATGATCGTGCTCGACTCTTCATCGATGAAGGTGACGCTGAGGTACAGCGCGAGCTGCTCGAAGGTCGCCTCGTCCCAGCCGTTGTCGCCCGACTCGAGCCTCGCGTCGCCCGACAGCGGCGTGAGCATGACCTTGCGCTTGTCCTCCTTCAGCGCCCGGTCCGCGTTGCGTTTCTTGTCGAGCGCGAGCATGAGCAGCCGCAGCGCCTCGGAGTGGCGGTCCGCGCTGTGATCCACCTGGTCGCTCAGCTGGTAGCGGCTCGCGAGCCGATACGGGTCGCGGATGTCGAGCACGATCATGCCGAGCGCAGGGAAGCGCTCCGCGACGCGCTCGAGCCCACGCACCGCCGAGTCCTGCTGACCCGTGTCGTCGCCGGTGGCGAGCTCGACCAGCCTCGGCACGAACACCGGATCGCCGATCTGCGCCATGGTGGTGACGCTGCCGCGCGTGAGCTGCCAATCGTCGGACTTGCTGTTGCGCAGCACGAGATCCTTGATCCACGCGACGTCGGGGAACTTCGCTGCCAGCGACGCGGTGGCGGCCGTGATCACCGTGGAGTCCTTGTCCACGGCGAGTCGCAACAGCATGTGCAGCACGTCGGCCGGCTCGTTCTCGGCGCGACCCGCCGCCTCGGCGAGCGCTTCACGGATGCGCTTGGCGGGGCAGTTGAACAGCCGATCGAGCGTCTCGAGATCCGCCACGCGACGCACGCTGCCGTCGAGCAGCGCAGCGGCGTCGCGTACGATCGGCTCGTCGGCCCGCTGCATGCGACTCACCGCTTCGGCGGCCGCTTGGCTGATGTCGTTGTCGGCATGGAAGAGCAGGGCGCCGACGTGCGCCTCCGCCTCGTTGCCGACGCGGGCGAGCGCCGTGGTCGCGCGCATGTGGATGTCGTAGACGCCCTGGCTCGCGATCACCACGCACGGCACGAGGTCGTCCGGACCCAACGCGAAGCTGTTCGACGTCGCGATGCCGAGCTTCACCCGTGCGATCGGGTGCTCGGGGCCGCCGAGGCCGACGAGCTCGCGGCCCGCCTTCACGCTCTCGTCGACCGTGGACGCGGCGATGAGCGCGTGCTCCACCGCCGCCCGCACCGCTTCGCCGCCGACGAGGCCGGCGTAGTAGAGTGCGCGGGTGCGCTGACCCGAGCTGCCGTCGCGGCCGATCCACCGGAGCAGCTCGGCCGGATGCGCCGCGAAGAACTTCGCGCCGGCGTCGACGGTGTCGAGCGTGAGCGGATCCTCGGACACGTACGTGAAGCCCTCGATCGACTGCGGCAGCTTCGTGCCGCGGCCGCGCAGCGCCTGCAGACCCACCGCCCACGGCCACCAGTCGTCGCGGTTGAGCAGCGCGTTCCAGGCGAGCTCCGCCGCTGCGGGGTGATCGGGCTGCAGCGCTGCGAGCACGCACGCAGCCGCCGAGCGCACCAGTGGATCGCGCTCCGCTAGTTGTGCGCGCACTCGCGACTCGAACTTGGGCTTGCCGAGGCAGCCCCACAGCGCGCCGGTGCGCTCCCACTCCGTGCCGTCGTCGAGCTTGCTCTCGAGCACGCTGTCGGTCTGATCGTCGAACGATCCCAGCGCCGCGAGCAGGCCGAGGATGCCCTGCTCGGCGGACTCGTCGTCGAGCCGGTCGCGCAGGATGTCGCGCGCCCACGTCGCATTCGTCCACGCGACGCGCAACGACAGCGCGCAGCGCAGGTCGGCGTCGTCGTGCTCGGCGAGCTCCTTGAACGTGTCGCGCCAGTCCGCGCTCACCACGATGTCCGCGATCGCCTCGCACGCATGCGCGGACAGGTGCACGCCGTCGATGATCTGCTTCAGGCGCTCGCGCGACAGCCCACCGCGCACGGCTGCGCCCACGAACACGTGGGGGATGCGCGCGAAGTCGTAGAGCTCGAACGCGGCATCGAACAGGCGCTCGAGCTCCGGCTTGCCGAGTTGGTGGTTGCACACGAGGCAGGCGAGCCGCGCGGCGTTCTTGATCGAGTAGTCGTCGGAGTCGACGTGGGGCAGCGCGAGCGCGGCCGCCTGCGGATGGTTCGCGATCGCGAGCGCCTGGATCGCACCGGCCACTCGCGCACCGCCGTACGACGCCCGCTCGCCGCGTCCGCTCTCGAGATCGTCCACGAGCAGGTGCAGCATGTCGTCGTAGCCCGCGTAGCCGATGAGCTCCGCGGCGTGCATGCGCACCTCGGCGTCCTCTTGCTGGAGGCCCCAGGCGATCGCGCGGCGCAGCCCCGCGGTCGTCACCGGCAGGATCCAGCGCTGCTCGTTGTCCTCGTACGACAGTGCCGCGGTGGGCATGCCCGCCTCCGCGAAGATCTTGTTCATGCCCATGTCCCAGCGCGGCACGTCGAACGCGGACGAGTAGACGAGCGCACGCTTGGCGATGTGCGACCACAGCGGACGCGGTGCATCGGCGTCCGCGTTGCCCTGGTCGGCTGCCACGAGGCCCGCGAGGTACGCGAAGTCGTCGTCGGTGAGGTTGGCGGCCTGCTTGCTGTCGGCGAGGCGGCGGACGATCTCTTTGAGGCGGGCTTTCATGGGAGTCCTCTCAAGCAGGCACGGTGATGGTGTCTCTGGCGAAGCGATGGAGCGAGGCGTCGGGGCGCGTCGCGCCGAGGTACACGATGTAGAGGCGCTTGCCGCTCTGCGCGAGGCGGCGGCCGAGCGCGGACGAGAGCTGGCCCTCGCCGTCGGTGAAGAGCACGCCGGCCGACAGCTCGCGATCGTCGAGCAGATTGCCGATCGGTGCGTCGAAGCTCGTGCCGCCGCCACCCTTGATGTTGCCGCGCGCGAGGTCTTCGACCGACACGTCACGCACCTCGGTGTCGAACGTGCGCACGCGCAGCGGGACTTCCTTGAGCGCGTCGACGAACGCGGCCACGAGCGGGAAGTGCCGGATCATCGAGCCCGACACGTCCATGTAGATGCCGATGCACAGGCGCGCGCCGGCGTTCGCCGTCTGGCGGTTCCAGTACATGCCGAGCGCGTCGGTGATGCCGCACAGCATGTACACGAGGCCCATGCGGCTGGGGAACGCGGGGTAGGGCTGCACGCGCAGCTCGCGGGCGAGCGGCGCGAGGATCTTGCTCGCGGTGCTCGTGGCGAGCCGGCGCGCCTGCGTGCGCTGCAGGAACGCCTCGACGTCGCTCGTACCGATGGACGCCGGCACCACCGAGTAGTCGGACAGCTGCCGGCCGAGATCGGAGCCGCGTGGAAGCCGACGGTTCACCTCGTTCGCGACCGCTCCGATCACGCGCCGCGGCAGATCCGTCGGCGTCTTGGGCACCTCGTGGAACTTGCAGAACGCGGTGAACGGCGCGAGCGTGCCGCCCTCGAGCAGGCGCAAGAGCTTGAAGTACAGCGACGGCACGCGCAGGCTCGTGAACGAGCCGTCCTTGCCGCGGTGCCAGATCTTCTGCCACAGCTCCGCGAGCTCGGAGGGCAGGGCGGCCGGATCGGCGCTGCAATCGGCGAGCGCGATGGGGCCGGTCTTCGACTCGGCCGGATAGATCGCGAGCGCCATCGCCTTCATCGCGTCGGGATACGCCTCGAAGAGCAGGCGGTTGATGCAGATGTCGAGGGTGAGGTTGGCGAGCTCCTGGTGCGCGTAGTCCTCGCCGAAGCCGTGGAACATCGAGCGGTGCAGGAGCTCGTGGCGCAGCACCATCTCGATCGACGGCACGTCGAGCGCCGCGACGCGCGGGCCGATGTGGATGGATTCCTTGCCGGTGCGCTTGTCGTAGCGCCAGCTCGCGGTCTGCTCCTCGACGTCGTACACGACGAGCGCCGCACACTCGGCGAACGTCACCTCGAGGCGCATGAGCGCGCGATCGATCTTGCGCTGCGCGATCGCGACTTGGATGGCGGACGATTGCGTCACGCTGCTCACTGCCCGCGGAGGTCGAGCTTGCAGAACATGCGGAACATGCTCTCGGCATCGTCGGGCACGTCGCCCTCTCGCAGGTCGACGAGCCAGGTCTGCAGCTTGCGCACGTCGTCCGTGCGGTTGCCCAAGAAACGGCCGCCCGACACCATCGCGCGGAAGACCTCGACGTTCTCGCGCGCGCGATCGAGGTCGGCGCCCTGCTTCTGCTGGTCGAGCATGCCCTGCAGCTTGGGCATCACGAGGTTCACCGCGGCGTTCAGCGCGATGAGCAGGCGGCCATCCGTCTGGCGCAGCGCGTCGCCGTCGTAGCCGAGCGTGTGCAGCGTGTGGCGCAGCTCGACGAGCTTCTCCTGCTCGCCCTTCTTGCTCGCGCCGCGCAACAGCTCGCCGAGGAGCTTCTCGATCTCGTCCGGTTTCAGCGACTCGCGGACCTCGTCCCAGTGCTTGCGCAGGTACTCGAGGCGCTCGTCGAACGCGGTGGCGGCCGCCATCTCGAGCCGGATCTTGTCGGCCGACGAGGCCGACTCGCCGCGCAGCGACGACTCGGCGGCCTGGTGGATCGCGTCGAGCATCGCTGTCTTGAGGTTGAACTTGGTGGCGACCGCGTAACGCAGCGCATCGACGGCAGCGGCGCGCAGCGGCTCCTTCGCGCCCGCGACCGTGTGATAGGCCGCGACGCACATGAGCGTCTCGGGGAAGTTGCGGCCGTAGGTGCGCGCGGAGATGTACGGACCGTTCTGCTCCTTCACGGCCTTGAGCAGCGCGGGCACGAGCTGCCCGAGGTAGTCGGCGACGCGACCGATAGCCTGCGACGCGACGAGCTCGGCGTGGGCGCGTTGGATCTCGGCGAACACGCGCGCCATCTGCTCGGCCTCGAGCTTGGGGCGATCGTCGCCGACACCCCACGACAGCTTCAGCATCGCGGCGACGTCGTCGGCCTTCACGCCGTCTTGGTGCTCCGGCACGGGGATGACGGCATGAAAACGATCGAGCAGTGCTTCGTCGAGCTGGAATGCAGCGGCGTACGACTCGGGGTTCGCGGTGGCGACGAGGCTGCGATACGCGAGCGGCAGGCCGAAGCACGTGCGCTCCTCGAGGATCTCGAGCCAGAGGTTCTGGCTCTCCTTGCCGGCGCGCGTGATCTCGTCGACGACGATCGTGCTCTTGTCCCAGATGGCGCGCTCGTGCGCGACGAAGCGCAGCCGGCCCGCACGCAGCGACTCGGGATCGGGAATGCCCGCGATCGAGACGAGGTCGTCCTTCGTCGCGTCGTAGAAGACGAAGCCGTGTTGGCCGTAGCCGAGCGAGAGCGCGCGAGCGAGCCGCGTCTTGCCCGTGCCGTGGCGGCCGATCAGCATGAAGCTCTTGTGCATCGCCATCAGCCCGACGATGACGGGCTCGAGCTGGCGATAGCCGTAGTTGATGGCGTCGAGGATTCCGAGCGTCATGGTTCCACCGCGGCGCGACGATCTCGGCCCGCCCGGAGAAGGACGGACGGGACCACGAGGTGTCGCACCGGGCCCGAGCCTACCCCTGGTATTTCATCCCGAGGGGGCGGCCCGGACCCGATGCGCGTGCGCTCGCGCGCGTCAGTCTGTCGACGGGCTAGTCCCGGTGGACGCACTCGTCGTTGCAGGCGCTGTTCATGCACCCGTTCAGCTCGTGCTTCGGCTCGGAATCGCCGCAGGCCGCGATGCACTCGTTCTCGTCGACGACGCCGCCCATGCACTCGAACCAGCATGCGCAAGTCGCGTCTTCCATGCAGAGCGCGTACAAGTCGCAGCACGCCGTGACCGAGCAGACCTGGCAGCTGTCGTCGTAGACGAGCTCGGGGTCGTCGCAGACTCCCCCGCCACCGTCGTCGGCCGCGTCATCGCCCGCGTCACCGGCATCGCCCGCGTCACCATCGTCGGCCGCGTCGTCGGCCGCGTCGTCGGCCGCATCGTCGGCCGCATCGTCGGCCGCGTCGTCGGCCGCATCGTCGGCCGCGTCGTCGGCCGCGTCGTCGGCTGCATCGTCGGCCGCATCGTCGCCCTTGCCCTCCGCGGCATCGGACGCGTCGTCGCCCGCGTCGTCGTCACCTTTGCCCTCGGCCGCATCGGACGCGTCATCGGCACCGTCGTCCGCACCCGTGTCGTCGACCGCGTCGTCGGCTGCATCGTCGTCGGCGTCGTCGGCCGCGTCGTCATCGGCGTCGTCGGCCGCGTCGGCCGCGTCGGCCGATCCCGAGTCGTCGTCCGCGGACGCCGTCGGGGCCTCACCCCCGTCGTCGCCCTCGCCGCCCTCGCTGGTCGCGCCCACGTCGTCGCCGTCGCTGGCGTCGGCGTTCGCCGTGTCGTCGTTGCCGCACGCGCCGGCCGTGGTCACGGCCAGGAGGACGAAGAGGCCTCGCATCGACTGAAAAATTGGTGTGTTACTACACATGATTTTCCTCGGCAGAAGGAGAGTGGCCGCTCGGCCGCGGGGCCGCAAGGCGCGAGATCGAACGGCCAAAGCTGCGGGATTCAAGGCAATCGAGCGGTGTTTTCGAGATCCGCGCGGCGCCACCCGGGCGCGAGCCGTCCGAAAACGGGGGCGTCGAGCCCCCGGGTGGCCCCACGTCGCGCTTCAGATCCGGTGCGCCCCGATTCCCCGGGCCGCACGCCCGCATCCTTTCGACGTCCGCAACCGTCGCGGGTCACGAGGAGCGCCGATGGCCAAGACCCGCAGCAAGACGAGCAGTCACGAAGGCACCGCTGAGACGCCGTGGACGTTGACGACGCCGAGTGGATCGTCGGAGTTCGTCGCGTGGAGAGAGGAAGACGCCGATCCACCCGCGCTCGTCGTGCAGGTCGGCAAGACGCAGCTGCGTTATCACCTGCGCTGTCTCGAGGATCTGCACGCGATGCTGAAGAAGCACGGCGACTGGATGCTCCTCGGCAGCGCCGACGAGCAGAAGCCCGCGGCCGCCGGCACCGTGGAAGCATGGGCGCGCGCGAAGGACAACCCGGTGAAGGGCTGGTACGGACTCAAGAAGGGACTGCGCGGTCGCTTCGCGATGTACGTGCCGCCGGTGATGAAGGTGCTCGGCCTCGCCGAGGTCGAGGACAACCCGCGGAACAACCGCATGCGCGCGCGCTGAAGGAACGAGACCGATGAACGACACGACCCTCGTCGCCGACGGCCGCACGCGCCGCACGAAGACCACCTTCCGCCTCGAGTACGCAGTCGCGATCGACATCGCCGCCCCGCCGAGCCGCCTGTGGCAGCTGCTCACGGACGCTCCCGACTTCCCGCGGTGGAACACCACCGTCACGAGCATCGAGGGCCGCATCGCGGAGGGCGAGCGCATCGCTGTGCGCGTGCCGATCTCCGAGCGCGTGTTCAAGCTGTCGGTGCGCGACGTGGTGCCCGATCAGCGCATGACGTGGAGTGACGGCATGGCACCGATGTTCAAGGGCGTGCGCACGTTCACCCTGACGCCCAAGCCGAACGGAACGACGGAGTTCCGCATGGTGGAAGAGTTCAAGGGACTGATGCTGCCGATGATCGCGGGGCAGCTGCCCGACTTCGGCCCGGTGTTCGAGCAGTACGCGCGCGACCTGAAGAAGGCCGCCGAGTGATCACAGCACGTCGTGCGCGGTGCGGCTCGCGGTGGCGACGTGCTGGAACCGGAAGGTCCGCGCGCGCTCGTAGGTGCCGGTGAGCGAAAGACAGATCTCGTCGAACGATACGCACCGCACGTGGCGGAAGCCCTCCTCGTACAAGAGCGGAAGCGGGTCGTTCGTGCCGAAGCGGACCGGCTCGCCCAGCGAGCCGAGCAGCTCGACGTTCTTCGCGTCCTCCTCGCGGATGTCCTTGCCCTCGGCGATGCGGCGCATGACGTAGTCGAACACGAGCACGCTCCGCGGCTCGCAGGCCGTGGTCAGCCGACGCAGCGTCGCGCGGATCGCCGGCTCGCTGAGGTACGGCACCACGCCTTCCCACAGGATCAGCGCGGGCGCCGACGGCCGGAAGCCCGCGTCGACCAGCCGATCGACGAAGTCGTCGGTCTCGAAGTCGCACGCGACGTAGGTGGCGCGCTCGATCGGATAGTCGCCCAGCGCCCGCAGTCGCGCGAGCTTCTCCGCCTGCGTCGCCGGGTGATCGACCTCGAAGAAGCGCACGCCGTCCTTCGCGAGCCTCGCCGCGCGCGTGTCGAGCCCCGCACCGAGCACGACGACCTGATCGAACGCGAACGGCGGCGCCGTCCACCGGGCGACGTGCGCGTCGAGGTACGCGGTGCGTACGGCCATCCACAGCTCGAACGCGGGGAAGTGGGCCACGAACGCGTCGGCGAGCGCGGCCCCCTCGGCCCCGGCGAGCTCGGCCGCCCAGGGATCGCGGATGAGCGGGGCCTCGCGTGCGCTCGCCCGCCCGCGCAGCGCGGCGACCATGATGGCGGTTCGACTCGCGACCCCGTGCTGCGTGATCGACATGCCCTTCAGCTCCCCAGTTCGGCGCGAACGATCTCGGCGCCGCGCACGAGCGACACCAGCTTCTGCGCGGCGCAGTGGCGCGGTAGCTGCTTCATGCCGCAGTCGGTGGTGAGCGTGACGCGCTCGGGCTCGATGTGGCGCAGCACCTTGCGGATGCGCTCGGCCACGTGCTCGGGCGGCTCGATCTCGAGCGTGCGTACGTCGATGACACCGACGGCGACCCGCTTCGACTTCGGCAAATCCGCGAGCAGGGCGGCGTCCTCCATCTCGCGGCACGCGAAGTCGAGCACGAACTCCTGCACCGGCGCGTCGTAGTAGTGGGGCAGCACCTCGGCGTAGCCCTTCTTCGTCATGCCTTGCATCTTGTTGCCCCACACGTTGCCGAGGCAGAAGTGCCACGACGTGGCGGCCTCGCACCCGGTCATCGTCTCGGCCACGACGTCGTTCACCCAGCGATAATCCGCCTCACCGGTGAGCGTGGGGATCCACGCGCCGAGGTCCTCGAGCTGGATGTGACGACAGCCGGCCGCGACGACGTCGTGGATCTCCGCGCGGAAGATCGCGGCGAGCCGGTGCGCGAGCTCGTGGCGGTCCTTCACGGGCCCGCCGTGGAAGTGCACGAGCGTGGACAGCTGCACCGGCCCCGCGCCGATGCACGCCTTGATCGGCTTGGGCGTGCACCCCTGCGCGAGGTGGAAGAGCTCGGCCATGCGGATGGGCCCGCGCGCCGGCTCGCCCACGAGCGCGATGCCGCCGACCTCGTCGAGCGCCCATCGATCGCGGCCCTTCGCCTTCTCGAGCGACGGATGCGGCAGCTTCGAGCTGCCGAAGCCGTGGATGCGCTCGAGCCAGTAGAAGAGGAAGGCGCCGATCCCCATCGAGTAGTCGTCGAACCACATCTGCCCGTCGGTGAGGATGTCGAGCCCCGCGCGGTGCTGATCGTCGATGACGACCTTCACCGCGTCGGCGAACGCTTCCTTGTGGTGGATGACCTTGAAGGCCTCGAGGATGTCGCGCCCCTCGAGCTGCCAGTCGAACCACGCGGGGCGGGGATACGAGCCCACCATCGTGGTGGGCAACAGCGGGAGCTCGTCGAGGGGGGACATGGCCCGCGAGTCTAGCGGTCAGCCCGCGGCGCGCGACGTCCAGTCGACCACGCGCGGATGAGACTTCACCGACTCGAACAAACGCACGAGCTTCGGGAACCCGGAGAACACGTCGCGTGGTACATGGTCCAGGACTCCTTTCGCGAACCAGTTCAGCACCACGAAGAGCTTGAGGTCCGCGACGGAGATGCGCTCGCCGCCGACGAACGGCCCGGCGATCTGCGCCTCCATGTGCCGGCCCCACGCCTGCATCCAGCCGGCGACCAGCTCCTCGCGCATGCGCTTCTTCTCGGCCTCGTCGTTCGTGCGCATCGACGGATCGAGCTTCGCGCGCAGCTCCTCCACCGCGCTCATCACCGCGTCGTGGCGCGCCGCCTCGAACGGGTCGGTCGGCATCAGGCCCCAGGTACGGCCGATGTAGCCGAGGATCGCGTTGGACTGCGCGAGCACGCCCTTGCCCTCGACCTCGAGCACGGGAAGGCTGCCGTACGGCGTGGTGGGCTTGAGCGCGCCCCACTCGTCGCGCTTCAGGCGATGGTCCTCGAACGCGACGCCCGCAACGTGCAGTGCGAGGCGACATTCCTCGCCGCGGCTCGCGGCGATGTCGAAGTACGTGAGCTCGATCCGAGGCTGGGCGGTCATGGCGCGCGACTCTACCTCGAAAGCGCGGACGCGCGCGGCGTGGCATGCTGTCGTGGGCCGGTGCAGCGACGACGTGCCATGATCGGAGCCACCGCGCTCGTCGCCGCGTGTGGTCGCAGCAGCCCGGGCGGTCGCGAGTCGACCGCCGAAGCGCCCACCCCTCCGCCGTCCGAGCCGATCCACGACGCCATGACGACGCGGCCCATTCCGTCGTCGGGGGAGCAGGTGCCCTCGATCGGGCTCGGCACGTGGTCCACGTTCGACGTCGACGGTACGCCCGAGCCACTGCGAGAGGTGATGCGCTCGTTCGTCGCGGCCGGTGGTCGCGTGATCGACTCGTCGCCGATGTACGGGCGTGCCGAGGAAGTGGTGGGGCGTCTGCTCGCGGACGTCGAGACGCCGATGTTCCTCGCGACCAAGGTGTGGACGCGCGGGCGCGAGCAGGGCATCGAGGAGCTCGCGCGCTCGATGCAGCGCATGGGCACCGAGCGCCTCGATCTCGCCCAGGTGCACAACCTGCTCGACGTCCATGCGCACCTGCCCGCGCTGCGCGAGGCGAAGGCTGCGGGGCGCGTGCGCTACATCGGCATCACGCACTGGCAGCGCAGCTCCTTCGGCGAGATGGAAGAGCTGCTCCGCACCGAGTCGCTCGACTTCGTGCAGCTGCCGTACTCCGTGGGCGTGCGCGAGGCCGAGGCGCGCTTGCTGCCCGCGGCCGCGGATCACGGTGTCGCGGTACTCGTCATGCGACCCTTCGAAGAAGGCGGCCTGTTCGAGCGGGTACGCGGGCGATCGCTGCCCGAATGGGCAGCGGAGATCGACTGCACGAGCTGGGCGCAGGTGTTCCTGAAGTGGATCCTCGCCCACCCCGCGGTCACCTGTCCGATCCCCGCGACGAGCGACCCCGATCACCTGCGCGACAACGTGGGCGCCGGCCGAGGACGTCTGCCCGACGACGCGCTGCGTCGCCGCATCGTGACCGAGCTCGGACTCGACTGACGCGGTGCGTTATCATCGGGTCCAGTGCGCGGCCTCCGGATCGTCTGTTCACTCGCGACGACGCTGGCGCTCGTCGCATGTGCGCCGATCATCTCCACGACCGTGCCATCGAAGCCGTTGCGCTCGGCAGTGGTGGTGCCACCGAAAGAGACGGCCGACTGCGTGCGGAGCTCGAGCGCGATCGAGCTGATGGACGAGGAGCGGCGGCCCGCCGCCACGACGGACGTCGAGGCGCCGGCCGTGCTCGATGGCGTACCGCCGGAGGTCGCTCGCACCATTCGCGCGGGGGAGCTCGAGCCCACCCTCGCGCGACTGCTCGCGCAGCAGAAGCTGGGCGGAGCGGCCACGCTCGACGTGACGGCGCTGCGACTCCAGGTGCTGACGCGCATATCGTCGCTGGAGATCCAGCTCTCGTCGCTGACGTTCGAGGTGGGCTGCATGGGTCGACAGATGGACGCGGTGCTGCTCGAACTCGATCGCCTCCAGCAACGCCAGCAGCTCGTGCTCACGATCGCGTCACTCGTGGTGGGTGCGGCGACCGGCATCGGCGCCGGCGTGTGGGAGCTGGCCGACGAGGACTCGATGCCCGGACCGCTCGTGCTCGGTGTGGTCGGCGGAACCGCGAGCCTCGGTCTCGGCGTCGCCGGGTTCGTGCCACGCCGCGGGCACGTGGTCTACGTGCACGAGCGCAATCCACTCGCGCCCATCATCCTCGGGGAGGATCCGGACGGGATCTATCCGCCGTTCGTGTTCAACATGCTGACCGATGCGCGCGGCGACGAGCCTTCGCCACGCGAGGAGCTGATCGAGGACTGGCGTCGCATCCTGAACGAGACGGTGCCGGCGCGAGATCGGTCGCGGGCCGAAGCGGTGCTGTACGGCAAGGGCGGCATGTACGACCGCAACCTCGTCGACGCGCGCGAGAAGATGCTCGATCGGCTGGAGTCCGAGCTCGATGGGATCGACCGCGACCTCGAGGTGCTCTATCGCTTCCTCGGCAGCGTGCTCGAGGATCGCGCGCCCTTGCCACCGTCCGATCCATAGAAGGATCGGGCATCGGCCCAGCCCAGGCCGGCGGCGGCGGCGAACCGCTCCGCTGGGGGCGTGGCCCCGACGAGGAGCGAGCGCTCGGCGGCGGCAGCATGATCGCGCAGCGCCGCGACGACGAGGCCGGGCAGCGGCGGGCGGCACCAGCAGATCGGAGCGCCGGCAGGATGCGGGCAGCAGCGCAGATCGAACGCGACACCGAGCGCGTCGACGATGCGATCGCGCAGCGGCGCGACGTCGGCGGGCACGCGTCCGTCCTCGGTGGGGCGCCACACGAAGCCGGCGAGGATCCAGCCGTCGTCGACGTGACGCCGCAACGCGTCGCGCAACGCGGGATCGATCGGATCCCCGAGCAGGCGATCGACGTCCACGAACAACACACGCCCGGTCGCACTCGCCGCGCGCGGCTCGAATGCGACGCGCTCGATCGCGCGAAAGCCTTCCTCCGTCACGGGTGGCTCGACGTCGCGCTGCCAGTCGAGCTGCGCACGAGGAGCGAGCGCGGTGGGCTGCTTGCGCGCCAGCTCGGCCATCTCGTCGGGGCCGAGCAGCCGGCCGTGTTCGTCGAGCATGCGCGATACCGCGTTCACGCGCGCCTGTTCGATCGTCGTGTCCACGACGACGCAGCGCACCGGCACACCATGCCGCCATGCCGTCTCGATCACCTCGTTGCGCGCCGCTCGGCTCGCGTAGGTGTTGTCGAGCACGAGGCGCCGCACGCCGCTCGCGAGCGCCGCGTCGAGCTTGGGCACGAGCGCCGACAGACGGCCGCCCTCGACGTCGCGATTGAGGCGCGCGTAGCCCTGTGCGACGAGCTCGTGTGCGCGCGTGCTCTTGCCGGCGCCGGGGATGCCCATCACGATCACGACGTCGCCGTCGGCATCGTCGGGCGCGCGTCGCTGCGATTGCGGGCGGCGCAACAGGTCGGCGGCGACGAACACGGCATCGAGCTCGCGGCGGTCCTCGTCGGCGAGCGCGATGCGATCGATCGCACCACACGAGCGCGCGGTCTCGATGTGCGTGGGGCCCGGCAGCGGCACGACGTGCGGCGCGAGCCCACGCAACCACGCGAGCGCGACCTCGGCCGACGTGCAGCCGCGCCGCTGCGCGACCGCGACGAGGGCGGGGTGCGCCGCGAGCCGAGCGACCTGCTTCGCGCCGCCGAGCGGTCGATGGGCGAGCACCTGGATGCCGTGCTGCAGGCAGTGCCCCACCACGCCGCCCCGGATCGCCGCCTCGGCGAGCGGGCCGAGCTCCACCTGCACCGCCGCGATCTCGACCTCGGCGCGCGCCTCCTCGAGCTGCGCGACCGTCACGTTGCACACGCCGACGTCGCGCACGAGCCCCTCGCGTTGGAGTTTCGCGAGCGCGCGCACGCTCGTGCGCAGCGGCGTCTTCGGATCGGGCGCGTGCAACAGGTAGAGGTCGATGCGATCGACCGCGAGCGCGTGCAGGCTCGCCTCGCACGCCGCGACGAGGTGCTTCGCACGGCCGTCGGGCACCCACTTGCCGCCGGGTCGCGTGAGACCGCCCTTCGTCGCGACGCGCACGCTCGCGCGATCGCCCGACCACGACGCGAGCGCGCGCGCGATCATCCGCTCGTTGTGCCCGATGTCCTGGGGGCCATGCGCGTACGCATCCGCGGTGTCGAGCAGGCGCACGCCGCCGTCGAGCGCGGCGTGCAGCACGGCGATCGCCGCGTCGTCGTCGCGCACCGGCGCGGTCGACAGCCGCATGCATCCAATCGCGAGCGGGCGCTGCACCGCCGTCGAGTGTATGCTCGCGGCATGCGGCTTTCCTTCGCGATCCCTGCGGTGCTCGGCCTCGCGCTCGTTCCCTCCACGGCGCGCGCAATCGAGGTGATGTGCAACAACGAGGCGGGCGTCGTGTGCACGTTGGACGGCGCAGCCGGCACGTACGAGTGCATGTGCGAAGGCACGCCGCTCGGGGGCACCACCGGCGGCTCGGAGAATCCGTGGGCCGACCTCGACGAGGCCGAGCTGATGAACGCGTGCATGGAGCTGCTCCCCGCCGAGTGCGCCTTGGGCGAGAGCACGGGCGGCGGCGGCGACGAGAGTGGCGGCACCGGGCCGGTGACGACGACGCCCGACACGAACGGCACCGATCCCTCGGGCCCCAACAGCGACACGCAGGAGTCGAGCCCCGGCACGGACAGCGGCGCGAGCGACGGCTCGGACGACGACGACGACGACGACAAGGGCTGCGCGATCGGTGGCCACGCGAGCGTACCTGCGCTCGCGCTGCTCGCCCTCCTGGGGTGGCGCCGTCGCGTCAGAGCTGCTTCTCGTTGACGCGCACCAGCACGAGCTTCGAGAGCCCCTTCAGGGTGTCGATGACGCCGGTGCCCTTCGCGGCGGATGCCTCGAAGTCCGGCACGCCGCGCGGGTTCAGCTGCGCACGCAGCTCTTCCACGGACATGACGTCCTCGAGGTCGCGCTTGTTGTACTGGATCACGAACGGCACCCTCTCGAGCGACATGCCGTACTCTTGCAGGTTCGTCTCGAGGTTCTCGAGGCTCTCGACGTTGGCCTCGCTGCGGTTGGGCTGCGAGTCCGCCACGAACACGAGGCCGTCCGCGCCGCGCAGCACGAGCTTTCGGCTCGCGTCGTAGAACACCTGGCCGGGCACGGTGTAGAGGTGGAAGCGCACCTTGAAGCCGCGGATCGATCCCAGATCGATCGGCAGGAAGTCGAAGAAGAGCGTGCGATCCGTCTCGGTCGCGAGCGAGATCATCTTGCCCTTCGCGTCGTCGCGGGTGATCGAGAAGATGTGCTGCACGTTCGTCGTCTTCCCGCACAGCCCGGGGCCGTAGTAGACGATCTTGCAGTTGATCTCCTTGGCGAGGTGGTTGACGTAGCTCATTGGAGCTCGGCCTCCACTCGCTTCGCCATCGTGTCGATGACGGCCCGCACGCGCTGCTTCGACACGCCCAGGTGCTCGCCCAGGTCGACGAGCGTCTGGTGCTCGGCGGACGCGATGCGGCCGTCGGCCATGGCGATGAGCGCGGCCAGGCCGATCGCCTCCTCGCACTGCGCCGTGCCCTCGAGATCGGCGGCGGCCCGTGCGAGTCGCTCGCGGCGGCCGAACGACTCGACCGCGTCGTCGAGGTCGCGGAAGTGGAGCTCGAGCGCGCGGTGGTCCACGCGCTCGCCCGTCACGCGCTCGAGCAGGCGCGCGAGTGTGGTGCGCTCCTCGTCGGCGAACCCGTCGGCGGACGCGACGAGGTAGCCGATCTCCAGCAGCGTCAGGAATCGCCGGGCGGTCTGCACGTCCTCGGGTTGATCGGCGACCGATTGCGCGGCGCCGTTCTGGAGCAGCGCGGCCCGGTCGCCGTCGGCGTGGATCACCGCGATGACCGCGGCCGTGAGGCGAGCGGGCTCGGCGGCGGAGAGCTCGAGGATCGCGTCGGGATCACCCATCACGGCAAAGCGTACGCCGATGCGAGGGGCGCTTGGTAGCCTCGATCGTGGTGCTCGCACGGGCGTTCGCGGTGGCGTCTCTCGTGGTCGCGGCCGGCTGCGGCAGCGATGTCGCACCCGCGCCCGCGGAGCGCGAGGGCGCAGTCGTCGTGGATCCTCCGACACCCGTACGGCCCACGGAGGCCGACCATTCGATCATACCGATCACCAGCAGCGCGCCACGCGTGCTCGAGTTCTTCGACCCGCGGTTGCTCGCGCAGTGGGACGCGCAGGGCGACTCGCCGCTCGCGTTCGTGCACGTGCTGCGACGGATCCACGACGAGCGCGCGCTGCCGCAGCCGACGTTGCCGGCGCAACTCCCCGCGTCGAGCGCGGACGTGCTCGCTCGGTTCGAGCCGACGTGGGCCGTCGTCGCGAGCACGCTCGCGGCCGACGTCGATCGCGTGGTGCGCGAGCTCGACATCGACTGGGAGATGGACATCACGCGCACGTACGACGTCGACGCCGCGAAGACGGAGGTCGGTCGCGATCGATTCCACCGCGGCAACGGCAACGTCGCGCGCGTGTTCCAGCCGCGGTGGCTGACGTCGCCCGACGGCCGCTTCCTGCTCGCCGCGGTGATCTACCGGCCCGATCGTCGCGACTTCCTGCCGGGCACGTGCGGCGAGGTGCGGCTCGTGTACCGGCTCGGCTACGAGGTGACGATGGAGGGGCGCGTCTACGCGTCGCGCATGCCGTTCACCGCCAACGTCGTGTTCGCGGTGCCCGACGACGGCCGCGATTGTCGCGACGTCGCGGACGCGTGGCGCAGCGAAGCGCCGACCGATGCGACGGCGGCTGCGATCGCGGAGCGCTTGCTCGCGGGCCCGCTCGCGCTCGATCGCCTGCGGTTCCTGCAGCTCGAGCTCGACGCCCAGCTGGTGCGCTTCCCGTCCGACCTCGAGAACGTGGACGGCCGCAAGTTCGCGGGCCAAGCCCTGTACTGGATGCGGATCTTCGCGCTCGAAGGCGGCCGCTTCCGTCCGATGCCGCTCGAGAACACGCCGGACGTGCAGGCCATCCGCGCCGATCCTGCGAAGCGGGCCGCGCTGCTCGCCTTCGTCGAGCGCGAGCTCGCGGCGATCGATCGCGGCGTGTTCCTGTTGCCCACCGATCTCCTCGCGGACGTGGCGTTCAGCTGGTCCACGCTCGGCAGCGCTCGGCTCGCGAACAAGCCGTTCGCGTCGATCATCGAGCGGGCCGAGGCGGACGCGATCGTCGCGCGCGCACCCGCGGGGCCGCGCACGTTCGTCGACGGCGGCGCCGCGCTGCTCGAGCGGCTCGACGCGTCGTCGTGCATGGGCTGCCACCAGTCGTCGTCGACCGCGGGGTTCCACGTGCTCGGCATCGATCGCGAGTTCGGTGTCGATCGCGACGCGGTCGCGCTCGCGACCGACGGCAATCGCCTGGAGCTGCCGTTCTCGCCCCACTTCGCGGCCGAGCGTGCGCGCCGAGCCGCGGTGCTCGAGCGGCTCGCGACCGGCCGCACGCCCGACGTCACGCGTCCGCATCCGTCCGCGCCGCCGGCCGCGTGGGCCGACGACGGTCCGCGCTTCACGGGCGCCGCCACGAACACGCCGTGCGTGATCGATGACTCGCTCGCCGCCGGGGCGAGATGGGCGTGCGCCGAGGGGCTCGAGTGCCGCGCGGTCGCCCACGATCCGGCCGCGCCGTTCCGTCTCGGGCAGTGCGTGCCCGCGCGCGCCGACGTGCAGGCCGGCGTCTCGTGTCGAGCGGCCCATGTCGTGGCCGCAGCGCCGGGCACCGACCTGCTCGCATGGAACGTGCGCGCGTTCGCCGATCGAGTCGAGCGCGAAGACTCGCTCTACGCGATCGGCGAAGGCGCGATCACGACGACGAGCTACAACTGCCGGCCGTCACGGATCGGCGTGCCGCTCGGTCGCGTCACGCGGAACTGTCGATCGAACGAGCGCACGCTCGCCGCCTTCGCCCGCGATACGCCGACGGAGGTCTGCGCGATCGTGGGCGGCAAGGGCTTCGAGCAGATGGCGCGGGGCTACTTCGACAGCCGCGCGTTCGCAGCCGGTGTGGGCCGCGGACTGCTCGACACGTGCTCACCGTCGCGCTTCTGCCGTGAGGACTACATCTGTCAGCAGCTGCCGGACTTCCTCGTCGACGCCGGCGTCGATGCGGACACGATCGCGCGCGTCCACGCCGAGCACATCGGCTTCTGCACGCCGACGTACTTCGTGTATCAGCTGCGACTCGACGGGCATCCGAATCCTCGTTGAGTGTGCCTACGGCGAATTGCGGAACGCTTTCGCAGCGCATTCGTGGTCTGCTGTCGTCGGCGAGGTGAGGCGATGAAGCGCGTGCTCTGGAGCGTGACGTGGCTGGTTGCGTGCGGTGGTGGTGACGGCCGCTCGAACCTCGACAGCGCCTGGGATCCCGCCGACGGCGGATCCACGAGCGAGGACGGCGGCGACGTCGAGGACTCCGGCACCGCGCCCGATCCGGGCAGCACGGGCGGCGGCGGCGGGGACACGAGCCCCGATCCGACCACGCCGTCCGACGAGAGCAGCGAGTCGAGCGACGGCGGTGGAGCGTGCTTGCCCTCGACGTCGCCGTGCGCGACCCAGGACGAGTGCTGCCCGGAGCTCGAGTGCGGCACGACGTCGCTCGGGCAGGTGTGCTGCGGCAACGAGGGCATCCCGTGTGCGACCGCGAACGGCGAGGACTGCTGCGGCGATCTGCTGTGCATCGACGGAGTGTGCGGCTACAACCTCGAGAACGTGTGCGAAGCGCCGTGCACCGAGGCACCCGCGCTCGTGATCGAGAAGAACCGCCTCACCGGTACGATCGGCGGCTCGTGGCTCGGCATCTGCGGCGACGCGAACCACACGTACGGCTATCACGTGCCGCCGGCGAACCTCCCGTCCGACGACTACTCGCTCGAAGGCGCCGCGAACACACCGACGTGCGAGTGGCAAGCGGCCGCGATCGACATCGGCATGGACTGGCCGGCGTCACGCGACTGGCTGATGTGGTTGATCCCGGCGATCGCGAGCGACGAGATCACGGGCATCGCCGAGGTGATCGGCTCGTACGACGGCGTGAACGTGCGCTACTGGTCCGACAACGCGGGGTGGAGCGTCGAAGGCATCCCGTACACCGGGCAAGGCCACGACTCGTGGACGCACGTCGCGATCTATCGGTCGACGACGCTCGAGGACCATCACATCCTCGACGGCTGGACCGCGGACGGCCCGGAATAGGGACCGAGCCCCGCCGTTCGCGGGTGGGCCGACGAATCCGCCCGGGGGGTGTTATGCTGGACGAGCCCACGCGTTGGTGGGTGCGGAGGGCTCTCGGATGACCTTTGGTTCGATGGTCGCGGTGTGGACGAGCGCGTGGCTCATCGCAGCTCCCGCAGCAACGAGCGATCCGGTGCCCGTGCAGCGCCCGAGCGCGGCGCCGCCCCCGAGCGCGGCGCCCGATCCGATCGCGCCGACGGAGGCACCGGCCGCGCCTCCGACCGCGGCGCCCACCGAAGCACCGAGCGAGGCGCCGACCGAAGCGCCGAGCGACGTGCCCACGGAGGCGCCGGTCGAAGCTCCGGTCGAAGCGACGCCGACCGAGGCCGTCTCGAGCGAGGTCGCCGTCGGAGCACCGGCGCCGGTCGTGGTCGCAGACGACGATCTCGACGAGGTCACCGAGGAGGAGGTGGCCGCCGCCACGCCGATCGAGGACGAGCAGCGCGAGGCGAAGATCCGACGCGCGCAGACGATGATCGCCGCCGGCTCGATCGCCGCGATCGGTGGCTTCGTCATGGCCATCGCCGCCGGCATCGAAGGTGCGAAGCCCGAGTGCAAGTTCGGGCTCGACGACTGCAGCAACGCGCCTCGTCCCAACGTCACCGCCGGCCTCGCCATCGGTGCCACGATCGGGCTCGCGGCTGGAGCCGCGCTGCTCGGCGTCGGCGTCTACAAGCTCCGCAAGGTGCGGGCGAGCATCGTTGCGGACGGACGCACTGCGGGCCTCGTGATCTCCGGCCGGTTCTGATCGCACGCGTCAGCCCGTGACGCCGTCGAGCCACGCGCGGCTGCGATAGCGATCCCAGCCGTCGGGCAGCACGGTGACGACGGGCCCGGCGAGCCCACCGCGAGCCGCGACGCGCACGGCGGCCGCGACGTTCGTGCCGGCCGAGCCCCCGACGAGCAGTCCCTCCTCGCGGATGAGTCGTCGCGCCATCGCGTAGCTCTCCTCGTCGCCGATCCGCTCGGCGGCATCGATGACGTCGCGGTGCAGGTTCGCCGGGACCTCGCTGCCGCCGATGCCTTCGACGGCGTACGCACCGTCGGGGCCGATCGTGCCGGTCTCGACCCAGTCGGCGAGGCCCGAGCCGACGGGATCGGCGAGCACGATGCGAACGCCGGGACACGCCGCGCGCAATCGTCGACCGACGCCGCTGATCGTGCCGCCGGTGCCCGCCCCGACGACGAAGGCACCGACCTTGCCGCCGGTCTGCGCGAGGATCTCCTCCGCGGTGGTGCGCTCGTGGACGCGCACGTTGGCGGGATTCTCGAACTGCCCGACGAGGAACCAACCCTCGTCGGCCGCCATGCGACGCGCGACGTTGCGGAAGTTCGTGGGGTCCGACGGCGGTGCGTTGGGCGTGACGACCACGCGCGCGCCGAGCTGAGCGAGCGCGCGACACTTGTCGACGCTCATCTTCTCGGGCAGCACGCACACCAGCCGGTATCCACGCGCCGCGGCGACGAGAGCGAGGCCCACGCCGGTGTTGCCGGCGGTCGCTTCGCACAGCGTCGCGCCCGGCTGCAGCAGGCCGCGCGCTTCTGCGTCGTCGACGATCGCGAGCGCGATGCGGTCCTTCACGCTGCCGCCGGGGTTCATGTGCTCGCACTTCGCGAGCACCGGAACCGGCAATCCGCCACCGATGCGTCGCAACTCGACGAGCGGGGTGTTTCCGATGTGGGCGAGAATGCCGTCCGACACGCGCACCGAGGATACGGCAACGCGCGCGGGTCGCTCCGGGGAACCTTTGCAGGGCCGGGGTCAACGTCTTGAACATGGGGCTGCAACGCATCGGATGGGGAGTCGCGCTCGTCGTGCTCGCTGCCACCGGCGTTGCCGAGGCCGCAGAGCCCGTATCCGAGGGAATCGCCGCCGACCGGCCGCGCGGCCACTACGTCGCCGTCTCGCCCGACCGGATCCGGATCCGCGAGCGTCCCACGCAAGAGCAGGCCGGGCAGCACATCCTGTTCCTCAATCGCTGCGTCGGTGGCATCACGATCACGCAGGGCGTGGACGACTCGTCGTCGAACACATCGAGCATCGTCAACGGCGCGATCAACCTGGCGCAGTACCCGTTCGGCGAGGCCGCGTGGGCCGAGGTGCTCGAGGGCTCGCGCGACATCTTCGCGCCCTTCGGCATCACCGTGACGGACGTGGACCCCGGCAACGTGCCGCACGACGAGGTGATCGTGTGCGGCAACGCCGACGCGGCCGGCTTCCCCGGTACGGCGGGCGTCGCACCGTTCACGTGTGGCGTGATCGCGAACGCGATCACCTACGTATTCCCGGAGACCATCGGCAACGACGCGCGCTTCACGATCGAGACGGTCGCGCAGGAAGCCGCGCACGCATGGGGGCTCGACCACGAGTTCAAGTGCGAGGACCCGATGACGTACCTGCTCGACTGCGGCGACAAGAGCTTCCAGCAGGGGGCGTTCCCGTGCGGCGAGTACGAGGCGCGCGCGTGCATGTGCGGCGGCAACGACCAGAACTCGTACGCCCACATCATGGGCCTGTTCGGCGCGGGCACGCCCGACACGCAGTTGCCCGTGGTGCAGATCGTGACGCCGACCGACGGCCAGCAGTTCGCCCCCGGTGACGACTTCACGATCACGTTGCAGGCGACCGACGACGGCGAGGTCGCCTCGGTCGCGCTGTTCCTCGACGGCGCGCTCGCCAGCGCCGACGCCGCGCAGCCGTTCGAGGGCTGGTCGGCCAACGATCTGCCCGAGGGCACGCACGACCTCTACATCGAGGCCACCGACGCCGCGGGCAACGTGGGCCTGAGCGACGTGGTGACGATCCACGTGTCGCAGGGCGGCGGAGGAGCCGGCGAGGACGACGGCACCGACGACGGCGGGTCCGACGACGCGTTCGGCAGCGACGAAGGTGCGGACGATCTCGGCGACGACGGCGACGGCGGATTGCCCGACACCGGTGGCGGCATCCCGCCCGGCTACGGGCGCGGCAACGGGGAGCCGACCGGTTGCGCGTGCGACGTGGGTGACGACGGCGGCGGCCGGTGGCTGGCCGCATGTGTCGTGCTCGCGGTGATGGTGCGTCGTCGCGCACGTCGCGGCTGACGATCCTCGGCGAGCGCCGCTACGACGCATTCCTCACGCGTGCACGAGGACGCGCGCTGCTACGGTCCTCGCGGGATGAGGACTTCGTGCACGCTCGCCGGTGCTCTCGCGCTGTTGGTCGGATGCCGTGACGGTGGATCGTCGAGCGTCGACGACTCGACGTCGTCGACGACGTCGTCGTCCTCGTCGTCCGAGGACTCGACCACGGGCGAGCCGCTGCCTCCGCTCGACGGCATCGCCGATCTCCACCTGCACATGTTCGCCGAGGAGGCGTTCGGCGGTGGGTGGTTCCACGGCAGCCACGCGGGCCCCGGCGACGTCGCGCTCGCGCCGTGCGACGGTGGCGAGCCGGGGGATCACGCGCGCTTGAAGGACGACATCGCGTTCGCGCTCGGCACGTGCGAGATGCCGCTCGAGGAGCTCGCGACGATGGTGCCGCTCGTCGGCGTCATCTCCACCGGCGGCGGCGAGGTGGTGGGCGAGTTCGTCGGCAGCATTCCGGGCTCCGACGGCGACACGGGATTGCACGTGGAGCGCACGTCGGGCTGGCCCGATCTGTCGTCGTGGCCGCGCTGGGACGCGATCGCGCACCAGCAGGTGTGGGAAGAGCAGCTGCGTGCGGCGTACGACGCGGGCCTGCGGCTCACCGTGATCTCCGCGGTGTCGCTCGACTGGCTGTGTCGTGTGCTGCCCGAGGAGAACGTCGCGCGCCCGGAGTGCGACGAGATGGCCGACGTGAAGCTGCAGCTGCAGCGCGCGCACGAGTTCGACGAGCGCACCGACTGGGTCGAGATCGCGCTGACCCCCGAGGACGCGCGGCGCATCGTCGGCGAGGGCAAGCTCGCGTTCGTGCTCGGCGTCGAGGCCTCGCACATCATGGGCGAGGGCGACTGGCGCCCGCAGCTGGACGAGCTGTACGAGCTGGGCGTGCGCACGCTGCAGCCGGTGCACCAGCTCGACAACCGCTTCGCCGGCGCCGCGCCGCACAACGTGATCTTCCAGCTAGCGCTGTATTCGGAGAACTGCCACATCGACACGGACTGTGGCCTCACGAGCGGGCAGGTGACGCTCGGCTTCGACGTCGACGCCGACTGCCGCAACGTGAAGGGACTGAGCGACGACGGCCGCGAGCTCGTGTCTGCGATGATGGATCGCGGCATGCTCGTGGATGCCGCGCACATGTCGGAACAGAGCGTGCGGGACACGTACGACCTCGCCGTCGCCAACGCGTACTACCCGATCTACCTGTCGCACGGACACTTCCGCGAGATCATGGTCGCGGAGAAGGAAGCCGAGGAGAAGACGACACCCGTGTGGGTCGTGGAGATCCTGCGCGAGACCGGCGGCATGATCGGGCTGCGCACCGCCCACGAAGAAGTCGACGACTACGAGCCGTCCGCCGTCGCGAACACGTGCCACGGGTCGAGTCGATCGTTCGCGCAGGCGTACGACTACGGTCGGCTCGGGCTCGGCGTCGCGATGGGGCTGGGGTCCGACCTCAACGGCTTCATCCAGCAGACGCGCCCGCGGTTCGGGCCCGATGCGTGCTCGGCCTCGTTCCCGGTCGAGGCGCGCTGCCAGGCGAAGGACGAGCGCGAGGGCGCCGTCGCGGCGCTCGGCACCGGCTTCGACGAGATGGGGCTCGGTCACGTCGGTCTGCTCGGCGATCTGCTCGACGATCTCGATGCGCTCGGCTCCGACAGCGCGCCGCTGCGCCGGTCGGCCGACGACTTCGTGCGCATGTGGGAACGCGCGAGCGGGACTCGCTCGGGTCCCGTCGTGCTGGAGGGTGACGTGGTCACCGACGGCGTCGTGCCGCAGCCGACGCACACGGAGCGCATCGCGGCGTTTCCGACCGAGTGCGATGTGCCCTATTGCCCGGGGGCGCTGCTCGCGGGCGAGCGCTGCCGCTTCGCGGACGAATGCCAGAGTGGCACGTGCGCGGACGCGGGCGAGTGCGGCAGCCCGCTCGGCACCTGCGAGTAACCGTTCGGTCACGCCGAGCGACCGTTCGTGGCCACCCGCGGAATAGAGCCGCGCGGGCGCGCGTCGGCCGACGTCATGGACTCGGACAAGGATCGCGCCGTTCGCCTCGTCGTCCCCGCTGCGCTCGCCGGCCTCGTCATCACCTCGCTCGGGTGGCGGGCGGAGCTCGGGCTGTCGTGGCTCGTGCTCGTCGCGATCGCCGTGCCCATCGTGTGGCGCGGACTCGATCGGCGTCCGCCCACACCGCTCGCGATCGCGTGGGGCTGCGCCGCGATCTGGACGGCCGGCTGCGTCGCGTGGCGAGCGAGCTCGTGGACGCCGGCGATCGCGTATCCGACGTCGTTCGTCCTGCTCGTCACGCTGCCCGTCGTCGCGCATCGCCGACTGGGATGGACCGAGCTCGGCGAGCTGCCTTCGCTGGTGGCCGGCTGGATCGCGGGCGGATGGGTGGGTGCCGCCGATGCTCGGCGCGCGCTGAAGCCGATCGACGGCCGCGCGAATCGACGCGTGCTCGGGGGCATGTTGATCGGCCTACCGATCTCGGCGATGGCGGCGATCCTGCTGTCCGCCAACGCGCAGTTCAGCAGCGCCGCGGATGCGTTGCTCCGCAACGGCAGCGACGTCGTCTCGTTCGTGTGGTGGACCGTGTGTGGCGGCGCGGCCTGCCTCGTCGGCGCGCTCGCGCTCCATCGGATCCATCCCGGTGTCGTCGCCGCCGTGCGTCACCCGGCGTGGCTCGGCCACGTCGCGATCACGACGCAGACGCCCGCGACTGACTCGCCGTATCGCGCAGGCGATGCAAAGGCCGCCGTCGAGCGCGTGCCGCGAGCCCTCGCGCCGCTCACGTGGGCGATGGTGCTCGGCCAGCTCACGCTCGTGTTCGGTCTGTTCGTCGCGGCGAACTTCGGCACGTTCTTCGGCGGCCACGACCTCGTGCGCGCCGAGGGCACGCGCACGTACTCGGAGCACCTGCACGACGGCTTCGGTGAGGTCACGGCCGCGACCGTGCTCTCGGTGCTCGTCGTGATGTTCGGCCACGGCGCCGTCGCAGCGGCTGCGACCGTCCGACAGCGCCGTTTGCTGGCCGCGCTCGAGGTCCTCCTGCTCGTGCTCACCGCCGTGACGCTCGGCTCGTGCTGGCAGCGCATGTCGATCTACCTCGATGCGTACGGGCTCACGCACCTGCGCCTGTTCACGCTCGTGTGGCAGGTGTTCGCGCTCGGGCTGCTCGTGATCACGCTCGTGCGCGCGACGTCGCGCGGCTGGCGACTGCACGGGGCTTGCCTCGTCACGTGGCCGCTCGTCGTCGCCGTCGGTGCCTCCACGGTGAACGCGGACCTCGTCATCGCGCAGGCGAACCTGCGGCGGCTCGTCGATGCGCCCGAGACCGCGACGTCCACCGGGCTCGACGAGTTCTACCTCGAGCGGCTCAGCATCGACGCCGAGCCCGCGCTCGAGGCCGATCACGTCCCGCGCGATCTCGCCGAACGCCTGCGTGGTCAGTGGCTCCTGCGCGCGCACCACGAGCACTCGGACGACTGGCGCGAGGCGCGGGGCCTCGGCCGCGGCATTTGATCACCCGTACTCGACCACAGTGCGGATCGACGCGCCCGAGTGCATGAGGTCGAACGCCTCGTTGATGCGCTCGAGCGGCAGCTTGTGGGTGATGAGCGGGTCGATCTCGATCTTGCCCTGCATGTACCAGTCGACGAGCTTGGGCACGTCGGTGCGCCCACGCGCGCCACCGAACGCCGAGCCCTTCCATACGCGGCCGGTGACGAGCTGGAACGGGCGCGTCGAGATCTCCTGGCCCGCACCGGCGACGCCGATGATCACGCTCGTGCCCCACCCGCGGTGGCAGCACTCGAGCGCCTGCCGCATGAGCTGCACGTTGCCGACGCATTCGAAGCTGTAGTCCGCGCCGCCGCCCGTGAGCTCGACGAGGTGCGCCACGATGTCGCCCTTCACGGTCGTCGGGTTCACGAAGTGAGTCATGCCGAAGCGGCGCCCGAGCGCTTCACGGGCGGGATTGATGTCGACGCCGACGATCATGTCGGCGCCGGCCAGTCGCGCGCCCTGGACCACGTTGAGGCCGATGCCGCCGAGCCCGAACACCACCACGTTCGCCCCGGGCTCCACCTTCGCGGTGAACAGCACGGCACCGATGCCCGTGGTGACGCCGCAGCCGAGGTAGCAGATCTTGTCGAACGGCGCGTCATTGCGCACCTTCGCGACCGCGATCTCCGGCAACACCGTGTGGTTCGCGAACGTGGAGCAGCCCATGTAGTGATGGATCGGCTTGCCGTTCCGCGAGAACCGACTGGTGCCGTCGGGCATGAGGCCCTTGCCCTGCGTCGCGCGGATGGCCGTGCACAGGTTCGTCTTGCGCGACAGGCACGACTTGCAGGCCCGGCACTCGGGCGTATAGAGGAGGATCACGTGGTCGCCCGGCGCGACGGATTTCACGTCCTCGCCGACCTGCACGACGACGCCCGCACCTTCGTGGCCGAAGATCGCGGGGAACAGGCCCTCCGGATCGGCGCCCGAGCGCGTGAACTCGTCGGTGTGACAGACACCGGTCGCCTTGATCTCGACGAGCACCTCGCCGCGCTGCGGCGGTGCGAGATCGACGTCTTCGACGACCAGCGGTTCGCCCGCTGCGTATGCCACGGCTGCTCGCGTCTTCACGGCGCCATGGTACCAGCCGCGCGCGGGCGGTGGGGTCGGCGCCGCGTTGCAGCGCGGGCGCCTCGTCGTAGACCGCAGGTGAGTCATGGTGACCAGGGCGGCAATGATCTTGGCGATGGTCGCGTGTGTCGCGTGCGGCGACGCTCGCAAGACGAGGACCGCCTCGGCGGTCATCCGCGACGCCGACGGCGACGAGATCGGCAAGGCGAGCTTCGAACAGACCACCGACGGCGTGCTCATGCGCGTCGAGGTGAAGGACCTGCCGCCCGGCGAGCACGCGATCCACATCCACGAGACGGGCAAGTGCGAGGGGCCGACGTTCGAGTCGGCCGGCGCCCACTTCGACCCGGGCCACGGTCAGCACGGGCTCGCCGATCGTCACGAGGCTCCCGCACACGCGGGCGACCTCGAGAACCTCGTCGCCGACGGAGCGGGGGCCGCGACTGTCCATCGCGTCGTGCAGGGGGTCGCGATCGAAGGCGAAGGCGCGTGGTCGCTGGTGAAGGCGGACGGTACGTCGGTGGTGATCCACGCCGAGCCCGACGACTACACGACCGATCCCGCCGGCGCCTCGGGCGACCGGATCGCGTGCGGCGTGATCACGGCGGGGTGACTCACGGCCCGAGGCGCTGGCCGACGACTTCCGCGAAGCCGCGCGACGTGACGAGCAACCACTCGGCGCGCGTCGAGTGGGCCGCCACGCGGGGATTGAAGTTGCCTTCGGTACCGCGCGACGACGTCGCTTCGAACGCGACGCTCTGTTCGCCGGTCGCGGCGAAGGCGGCGGCCCAGTCCTCGTCCGTCGTGCCGTGGAAGACCGCGGCGAACGTCGACGTGACGGGGCTGTACGCCATCGCGAATCCGTCGTAGCTGCCGTAGCCGGGCGCGAGCACGAACGGATCGCCCACCGGTGCACCGTCCTGATCGACCCGGCGCGCCGCGATCGCGCCCTCGAACCACGCGACGACGTACTCGCCGTGCTCGGGGACGAACGCGACGTGCGCGAGCCACGTGCCCGCTGCGGTCGTCATCGAGGTCTCCGCTCCGACGAGCGTGCCGTCGGCGGCGACTCGGCGCGCACGCACCTCGGTCGTCGCGCCCGCGTGCGTGTACGCGAGCAGCCACTCGTCGAGCGCCGGGTTCCACGCCATGCCCACGTCGCTCTGCCAGTCGGGATCGGCCGTGACGACGATCTCGGCGCCCACGCGTGCACCGTCGCCGTCCACGCGCTGCGCGTGGATGTCGTCGGCCACCGCGGTGTGCCACGCGACGAGGTACATGCTCGACGTCTGCGACCACGCGATCGCGGGCGGCATCTCCGAGTACGTCGCGCCGGCGCCGATCTCCACGTCGGCGCCGAGCACCGGTGCGCCGCCGTCCCATGCCACTCGCCGCCCACGCAGGCGCGCGGAGTCGGGCGCATCGCGGTTGTCGTGCCAGGCCACGAGGAACGCGTCACCGCCGTACACGACGCGCACGCCCTGCGTCCACGCGGTGGTCTCGGCGATCGCGAACGGCTCCCCGAGCGGCGTGCCGTCGGCGGACACGAACGCACCGGAGATCGCCGCGTTGCCGTTCACGACGAGGTAAACGTCGCCGACGGGATCGTGCGCGGCATCGGCGAAGCGCTTCGGCATGGTGGCTGCGAGCGTCGGGATCGCGAACGTCTCGCCGATGCGCGCGAGCGTCGGCGGCCCGTCGGGGACGTCGCCCGTGGTCGAGGATCCGCTCGTGGTGTCCGCGCCGGCGGTCGAGCTCGTCGAGCCGTCGGCAGCGTCGTCGTCCGCGTCGCTGCCGGGCGCCGTCGTGTCCGCAATCGTGCCCACGTCGGAGGCCTCGGAGACGTTCGAGTCCGCGCATGCGTCGAGCGCGAGCGCGAGCACGGCGATCGGTCGGCGCATCCTCGAATGCTACCAAGCGAGCGGGCGCGAGGTTCCCTCGCCCGAGAACCGCGCGCACACCGGCACGTGGTCGGACGGCTTCGGCCACCCGCTCGGCTCGCGATCGTGCACGACGTCGACGACGGCGTCCGCGAGCCCTCCGGTCGCGAACACGTAGTCGAGCCGCATGCCGTAGTTGCGGCGCAGGGCCCACGTCGCGTTGGGGAACCACGTGAAGTGCCCGCCCTCGTCGGTCGTGCGGCGCAGGCAATCGACGAGCCCGAGCTCGAGCACGCGCCGGAACGCGCGGTCTTCCGGTCGTGCGGGGTGCACGTCGGCGTTGGTGATCATCGAGGGCGATGCGTAGTCGCGCGCGTCGAAGCAGATGTTGAAGTCGCCGGCGAGCACGAGCGGGGTCGAGTCCGAGAAGCGTCGCACGTGATCGTCGTGCAGCGCGTCGAGAAACTCGCGCTTGCCGATCGCGGTGCGCGTGGGCACGTACACCGTGTCGATCCAGACCTCGCCGATGCGGCACAGCAAGCGGCGGCCCGGGGCCTTGGCCTCCACGAACGCGTCGATGCCGACCACCTGCTCGTCGATGGGTGCGCGCGCGAGCACGGCGACGCCCGCGTATCCGCCGGTGCCGGCCATCGCGACGTGGTAGCCGCGCTCCTCGAACGGCGCGCGCGGGAAGGCGGCATCGGCGACCCGCGTCTCCTGCAGGCACACGACCTCCGGTGCGCGCAGGTCGAGCCAGCGCAGCACGGTGGGCAGCCGCGCGCGCAGCGAGTTCACGTTCCAGCTCGCGACGGTCGGCACGCAGCGCGAGTGTGCCCCAGCGCAACCTCACGTGGACCCCGCTCGACCCTCACGTGGCGTGAGGCCTCATGCTGCCCGTGAGCGATGAGCTTCACGGTCAGCAAGGTCGCCGCACTCACGGGCGTCAGCGTGCGGACGCTGCACCACTACGACGACATCGGTCTCGTGCGCCCCTCGGGGCGCAGCGCGGCCGGCTATCGGCTGTACTCGCCGGCCGATCTCGAGCGACTGCAGCGCGTGCTGTTCTATCGCGAGCTGTCCATGCCGCTCGACGCGATCGCGCGGCTGCTCGACGACGCTGCGGACGTCCGTGCCGCGCTGCACGAACAACGACGCGCGCTCGTCGACGGCATCGAGCGCTCGCAAGCCCTGGTCGCGGCGGTGGACGCCGCGATCGCACGACTGGATCGAGGAGAGCCCATGACCACCGATGACGACATCGAGAGCGCATTCGGCGAGTTCGACCCCGCGAAGTACGAGGACGAGGCGCGCGAACGCTGGGGTGACACGCCGGCATTCGCGGAGTCACAGCGCCGCACGAAGGGCTACACGAAAGAGGACTGGCAGCGAATCCGCGCGGAGAGCGATGCGATCTACGCGAGGCTGGCCGAGCTGCTCGGCGCGGGCACGCCCGCCGATCATCCCGACGCAATGGATGCGTCCGAGCAGCATCGGCTTCACATCGACCGGTGGTTCTACCCGTGCTCGCGCGAGATGCACCGCGGTCTCGGGGCCCTGTACGTGCAGGACTCGCGATTTCTGACGACGCTCGATCGCATTCGCGCGGGGCTGGCCGAATACGCGTGTGCGGCCTTCGACGCGAACGCGGCCCGTCGCGAGCCATAGCTGTTACGATGCGATCGTGGGCACAGACGCGCAGGATCGCGCCTCGACGAACACGATCGCGGACGACTCGCAGGACGCTCCGCTGCGTCCGCGAGCGCAGCTCGCCGAAGGCGCTCGCATCGGGCGCTACCACGTGCTGCAGCGCGTCGGTGCGGGCGGCATGGGCGTCGTGTATGCCGCGTACGATCCCGATCTCGATCGCCGTGTGGCGATCAAGCTGTTGCAGCGCGAGCTGTCGCTGCGCGACTCGCTGAGCGACGGCCGTGCGCTGATCCTGCGCGAGGCGCAGGCGATGGCGAAGCTCTCCCATCCCAACGTCGTGGCGGTGCACGACGTCGGCGTGCACGAGGGCGCGGTGTTCCTCGCGATGGAGTTCGTGCAGGGCAACACGCTGGGCGACTGGCTCGACGACGGCCGCCATCCGTGGGCCGAGGTCGTGCAGGTGTTCCGCGCGGCGGGGCGCGGGCTCGCGGCCGCCCACGACGCCGGCCTCGTCCATCGCGACTTCAAACCCGACAACGTCATGATGAGCGACGGCGGGAAGGTGAAGGTCACCGACTTCGGGCTCGCGCGCGGTCGCGACGAGCGTGCGCACGAGCGCCTGCCCACCGCGCGATCCGAGGCGGTGCCCGCGGACTCGCTGCGCGATCGCGTCGCCTCGCTCACGCAGACCGGCGCGGTGATCGGCACGCCCGCGTACATGGCACCCGAGCAGCACCTCGGGCTCGCCGTGGATGCGCGCAGCGATCAGTTCAGCTTCTGCATCGCGTTCTGGGAGGCGCTCTACGGCAAGCGACCGTTCACCGCCGAAGCGGGCACGGAGCTCGCGATGAAGGTGATCGAGGGCGAGATCGACGACGTTCCGGCGGGCTCGAAGGTGCCGGGCTGGCTGCGCGAGATCGTCGAGCGCGGGCTCTCGCCCGAACCCGTCGATCGGTGGCCGTCGATGGCGGCGTTGCTCGCGGAGCTCGGCCGCGATCCCAGCCGCACGCGACGCGGTCGCATGCTCGGGCTCGCGGGCGTGGTGGTCGTGGGCGCGTCGATCTTCGCGGCGCGCGAGTGGGGCGCAGCGCGGCAACGGCCGTGCGAAGGCATGGCCGACCACCTCGTGGGCGTGTGGGATGCCGACACGCGTGCACAGGTGGAGACCGCCGTGTTCGCGACGGGGGTCGGGTTCGCGGCCTCCACGTGGGAGCGCGTCGGTCCACGGCTGGACGAGTATCGCGACGCGTGGATCGAGGCACGCGAGGACGCGTGCGAGGCCACGCAGATCCGCGGCGAGCAGTCGCCCGCGCTGATGGACCTGCGCATGGAGTGTCTCGACGGTCGACTCCGCGATCTGCGAGCGCTGGTCGGCCTGCTCGGCAAGGCGGATGCGACGATCGTGCAGAACGCCGTCGTCGTGGTGGACGTGTTGCCGCCGCTCGAGCCGTGTGCCGACGCGCAGGCGCTCCGCGCCGATGCGCATGCGCCCGCGAGCCCGCAGATCGCCGAAGAGATCGCCGTGCTCGAGCAGCGGCTGTCGGACGCGGAGTTCACCGGCAAGGCCGGCAAGTACGCCGAGGCCATCGCGATCGCGCGCGAGGTCGTCGACGCCGCGGAGCCGCTCGGCCATCCGCCGCTCACCGCCCGTGCGCTCCGCCGGCGGGGCGTGCTCGAGAACGTCACCGGCGTGGACACGGCCGAGGCCACGCTGCAGGCCGCGTTCTTCCACGCCGTGCGTCACGACCTCGACGACGACGCCGCGATGTCGGCGACCGAGCTCGTCACGTTCGTCGGCGAGGCGCGCAACCGCCCGGCGGAGGGGCGGCAGTGGGCGCAGCACGCCTCCGCGTACGCGGATCGAGCGGGTCACGATCTGATGCGGGCCGCGGTGATGCACGCGCTTGCGGGTGTCGCGTTCGAGGAGGGCAAGTACGACGAGGCACGCGACCTCGCCGGCCGCGTGCTCGAGATCCGGCAGGCGCAGGGCGGTCCGCGTCACGAGAGCGTGCTGTCGTCGCTCAACCTGCTCGGGCTCATCGCGTCCGACACGGGCCGCAACGACGAGGCGCGCGCGCTGTTCCAGCGGGGCCTCGCCACGGCGCAGGAGATCCTCGGCGCCGATCACCCCGACACCGCGAAGTTCATCAACAACCTCGCGAAGATCTCGTGGCGCGAGGGCAAGTACGACGAGGCGCGAGCAGCCTTCGAGCAGGCGCTGCAGCTGCAAGAGAACGCGCTCGGCCCCGATCACCGCAACGTGGCGCAGCTCGAGAACAACCTCGCGGCGGTCGCCGAGTCCACCGGCGACCACGAGGAGGCGAAGCGCCGCTTCGAGCGAGCGCTGGCGATCTGGCGGAAGGCCCTCGGGCCCGAGCATCCGATGGTCGCGGACGCGTTGAACAACCTCGCGGTCGTCGCGGTGGCCCGCGGTGAGTTCGAGGAGGCCCGCGAGTACGACGAGCGGGCGCTCGCGATCCGCGAGAAGGTGATGGCGAAGGACCACCCCGACCTCGCGCAGAACTACAACAACCTCGGCACGGACTTCCATCGGCTGCAGCAGTACGAGCGCGCGCGCGAGCTGCATGCCCGCGCGCTGGCGATCTACGAGGTCAAGCTCGCGCCCGAGCACGACGACATCGCGATGACGCTCAGCGCGTTGGCGGACGATCTGCTCGCGCTGGGCGATCCCAACGGCGCGCTGCCGCTGGCGGAGCGGGCCCATCGCATGCGGGAGCACGCGGCGATCGACCCGGTGCAGCTGGCGAATACGCAGTGGGCACTCGCGCGAGCGCTGTTCGACGCAAAGGAGCGCGATCGTCCGCGGGCGATCCAGCTGGCCGAGAAGGCGCGCGCCACGTTCGCGGCCGCACCGATGTCACCGGACAATCGCCTCGCGGAGATCTCCGCGTGGCTCCGTCGTCACGCGCGTCAGTGAGAGACGGCCTCGGCGTTGGCACCGAGGGCGGGCACGAGCGCGCCGCACTCGCAGCAGAGCGCGGGGTCCTTCGTGATCACGAGGGCGGGGCCGATGCCGAGCATGTAGAGCATCATCATCGGGATCGCGAGCACGTAGTCCGACGCGAGCACCGGGTACGCGGGCACGAGCGCGAGCGGGATGAAGAAGTAGCCCTTCAGCAGCTTGCGCAGCTGCCGGGGATAGCGGTGCTCGGTGTCGACGTCGTGCCCACAGCGAAGGCAGTACGCGCGCGGCGAGTCGGCCATGTTCGAGCCAGGGTAGCACCGGGCGGCGCAGCGGCCGTCGCCAGGATGGGGCGACCCCACGCAAACACTGCGGGGGTGGCGGTGCGGACCAGGACGGAACCGCGAGCGGTGCTCCCTTGGAGAGCGGATCGTGATGCTCTCGACGTCCGAACTCACGCTCGCGGTCCTGTTCACGGCGCTCGCTGCCTGTACGGCGACCGCCTCGGACGGGGACGACGACTTCGGCAGCAGCGACGACGCGTCCGGCGAGTCGTGCACGCCGGGGGAGCAGCGCGCGTGCGCGTGTCCCGGGGGCGGACCCCCCGGCGCGCAGATCTGCGCGGAGTCGGGCGATCGGTTCGACGCGTGCTTCGGATGCGACGCGGGATCGAGCGGGGGCGCGGAATCGTCCGACGGTGCCGACGATGCCAGCACGCTGCCGGCCGACGACGACAACGGCGACGACGGGGCATCGATGACGACGAACGACAGCTCGAGCGGCGACGTGCCCGACGACGGGATCCCCGACGACCCGCCGCAGGCCGTGCCGCCCGCGCCACCGCCGGACGGATTCGCGGTCGTGCAGCAGGTCGCGAACGAGCACCCCGACTGGCTGATCGGATCGTGCGTCGATCAAGGCGGCAACAACGACTTCCTGTTCGAAGTCGTTCGACGCCTGCGCATGCAAGACGATCGCTGGGGCCTCAACTGGAAGCGCGGTGTCGTCGGCGACATGTCCCAGGACGTCGTCGACTACCACTACGGTGAAGGCGTCAGCGAGGAGAGCACCGACGTGTACATCATCGACATGATCGGCGGCCACTGCCCGGAGGACGGCTCGTCGCCGCAGGCCGCCTGGATCGACGTGACGCAGGCGACGATCGACGCCGGCACCGTCGGCAAGTGGACGCTCGCCGGTCAGGACCTCTGACGCTTCGCCGGCTTCGGGGCCGGCAGGTCGCGTCGACACAGCTCTTCGAGCCGCTGCAGCAGCCACCGCGTCGCGGGGCCGTGCGCCAGATCCGATCGGTGCACGATCGACAGCGAGAGCAGCCACTCCGTCTCGGACCACGCCGCGGGGCGCAGGCGCACGAGCCGTCGGGCCGCGAGATCGTCGGCGACCATGTGCTCGGGCATGTTGCCCCACCCGAGGCCGCCGAGCAGCAGCGCGTGCTTCGTGCCGAGGTCCGCGACGCGCCACGTGTTCGACGACAGCACGCCCTGATCGGGCGCCTTCTTGCCGTGGCCGCGCTCGCTCAGCACGATGCCGACGTGCTGGGCGAGGACGTCGGTGGGGATCGGTCCGCGTAGGCTCGCGAGCGGATGACCGCTCGCGACGACCGGCACGAGCAGCACCGATGCGAGGTGGCGGCGCTCGAGGCCCTGCATGAACGCGGCCGGGCCCACGACGCCGAGCCGACACGTGCCGTCGAGCACCATTGCGGACACGGCGGACATCGTCTCGGTGAACAAGCGCAGCTGCACGCTCGGGTACTTCGCCGCGAACTCCCGGCACAGATCGACGACCGTGGACACCGGCAGCATCGAGTCGACCGCGATCGACACCGACGGCTCGAGCCCCGCGACGAGCCCCTCGGCGATGCGCGCGAGCCCCTCCATGTCCGCGAGCACGCGCCGCGCCGCGCCGAGCAGCGCGGTGCCGGCCGGCGTGAGCGTGGGGATCTTCGTCGATCGATCCCACACGCGCACGCCGAGCTGCGCCTCGAGGTTCGCCATCGCGTGGCTCACGGCCGACTGCACGCGTCGCAGCTTGCGACCCGCCGCCGAGAAGCTGCCCTCGTCGACGATCGCGACGAAGGTGCGCAGCTGGTCGACGGTGACGTTCTCGAGCATCGGATCACGACAGGTCGAACACGAGCACCTCCCCGGTGCCCGTGATCTCGACGGCCCCGGGCTCGTCGATCGCCGCGGCGTCGCCGGCCGACAGCTTCGCGCCGCCGATCTCGACGTCGCCCTTCGCGACGTGGATCCACGCGTGGCGCCCGGGCGCGACCTCGTGGCGCACGCGATCACCCGCACCGAGCAAGCTCGCGTACAGGTTCACGTCCTGGTGGATGGTGAGCGAGCCCTCGCGTCCGTCGGGCGACGCCACGAGCCGCAGGGTCCCCTGTCGCGTCTCGGGTGCGAACGCCTTCTGCTCGTAGCTCGGCTTCAGGCCCCGCCGATCCGGGATGATCCAGATCTGCAGGAAGTGCACCTGGTCGCTCTTCGACGCGTTGTACTCGCTGTGCATCACGCCGGTGCCGGCCGACATGCGTTGCACGTCGCCGGGACGGATCACCGAGCCGGTGCCCAGGTTGTCCCTGTGCTCGAGCGCGCCGTCGAGCACGTACGAGATGATCTCCATGTCGCGGTGCCCGTGCGTGCCGAAGCCCCGGCCGGGTTGCACGCGATCCTCATTGATCACGCGCAGGGCGCGGAACCCCATGTGCTCGGGGTCGTGGTAGTCGGCGAACGAGAAGGTGTGGAACGAACGGAGCCAGCCGTGGTCGGCGAGGCCGCGCTCGGAGGATCGACGGATGATCATGGATGCTGCTCCCGAGCCACGAAGATAGGGATGGGATCCATCTCGGGAATCGGCAATCGGTTCATCATACCCATCTCGAAACGAGATGGGTTCGATTCACCGCCGGGCGAGCCGCTGCGCGAGCGCACGGGCCTCGGCGCGCAGCTCGGGCACCGCCGTGTTCTCCCACAGCTGACCCTTGCGCAGGGGGCCGACGAGCCACAGCCGCTCGTTCGCGCGACCGTCGGTGCCGATGATCGCTCCGTCGGGTGTGGTGTCGAGGCCGAGGCCGAGCGCGTCGGGGCGCACGAGCCCGCCCTCCACGAGCTCGCGCACGAACGGATCGTCGACGCGCCGCAGATCGGTCTCGGGGCCGGTGCAGTTCACGACGCGTGCGACTCGGATCGTCCGCTCGCCGGCGCCGCGCAAGGCGACGCGCGCATCGACGCCGCTCGCGTCCTCGCGGAACGAGAGCACGCGGCCGGCATGGATCACGAGCTCGCCGCGCGCGACGAGCTCCGCGATCGTGGTGGCGGCCTCGGGCGCGGCGCGATGGCGATGCGTCTCCCAATAAGGCCGCAGGTGGCGCAGGAATCGCTCGCGCTCGGGCGGCGGCAGCGAGGCCCACAGCGCCGGGGTGTCGTGGCGCAGCGATGTCACCACCTCGCGCCAGTCGATGCCTTTCGCGGCGGCCGTGCGGATCTCCGCTCGCAGCGCGCTGAGCAGGCCGCGAGCCGTGCGCGGCCACGCATCGAGCGTGCTCGGTCGCGCGTGGGGTGGCGGCGGCAACATCGAGACGCGGTGCGGCTGCGGCAGGAGGCCGCGCCGCGAGATCGCGTGCAGCACCGCCCGATGACCCTTCTCCTTCAGGGCGATCGCGACGTCGAGCATCGTGAGCCCGGTGCCGAGCAGCAGCACCTCGCCGTCGGGCTCGACTTCCAGCGCACCGGGGGCCCACGGATCCTTCGCGTAGCGCCAGCTGCGGTACCACGACGGATCCGAGATGGGTGGGTTGCCGGGCGGGAAGTTCCCGATCGCGAGCACGGCGAGGTCGGCTGCGATCACGCTGCCACCCTCGAGCTCGACCTCGACGCCGTGCTCGTGCATGCGCAGGCCGGATGCGGCGCGCGGCACCCGGGTGAGCTGCACGTGCGGACGCGCAGCCGTCTCGGTCTCGTGGAGCAGCGCGGCGAGATAGCGGCCGTACAGCTGGCGCGGCACGAACGTGCCGCCGCCGATGCGCGGGTCCTGCTGCCGAGCCCAGCGCAGGAAGTGATCGGCGTCGTCCGGCAACGCGCTCATGCGACCCGCCGGCACGTTGAGCAGGTGCGACGCCGACGTCGTCGAGTACGCGACACCGGCCGTGAACCGCCCCGAGCGCTCGACGAACACGATGCGCGTCTCGATCTGCTGCTCGGCGAAGAGCCGCATGAGGTGCACGCACGTCATCGTGCCGCCGAAGCCCGCCCCGATGACCGCGATGGTCCCCATTGCACGCGCAGTCTATCGCGAAGCAGGCGGGGAGAGCTTCAACGCGTGCAGGAGGTGCCCGAGCCCGCACATCGTGACGCCGGGTCGGACGGGCACGGGCGCCGGTGACCGATTCACGACGAAGCCCCGCTTCAGTCCGAGGTCGGTCATGCAGGACAAGAGTCCACGCAGCTCGGGAGTCTCGAGTCCGAGCTTGATCTCGATCGGCACGAGTGTACCTCGCAGTTGCAAGAGCAGGTCGACTTCCGTGCCCGTCTGCGTGCGCCAGAAGAAGGCTTGTGCCGAAGGATCGACGCGACGCGCGTGGGCGATGATCTGCTCGATGCAGAACGTCTCGAAGCTCGGGCCGGCTTTCGGATGGGAGAGCAACTTGGCGAGGACGTGATCGACGCCCAGGAGGTGGTGCAGCATCCCCGTGTCGCGGAGATAGACCTTGGGACTGCGGACGAGTCGCTTGCCGATGTTGGCGTGGTACGGCTGGAGTCGACGGACGAGGAAGATCCCCTCCAACACGTCGAGCGCGTGGCTCACCGAGTGGTAGTTGATCCCGAGCGATCCGCCGATCTCGCTGAGGTTGCACACGTTGCCTTGTGTGTGCGCGAGCATCGTCAAGAGCGCATGCATGCGTTGCGCGGACACGCGGAATCCCAGCTGCGGGATGTCCTGCTCGAGGCACGTTCGCAGGTACGCCGGGTACCACTCCGCGGGTCGCGTGCGTGGACGGGACCAGTGCACGCGAGGAAAGCCACCGCGGATCCACAACTCGTCCGCATCGTGCTCGAGCACCGAGATGCCCGCGAGCTCGAACAGTCCCACGCGTCCGGTCAACGACTCCGAGATCCGTGTCAGCAGAGACGGCGCAGCCGAGCCGAGGAGTACGACGCGCGCGCGGGGGTTCGCATCGAGAAAGCTGCGAAGGGCGGGGAACAACGCTGGCAGCCGCTGGGCCTCGTCGATCACGACGGTGCGTTGTTGCGAGAGCACGAAGGCGGGATCCGCCGACAGCCGCTCGAGATCGGTGGCGTTCTCGAGGTCGAGGTAGGTGTACGAGGGGAACGCCCACCGCGCGAGCGTGGACTTGCCGACCTGGCGAGGGCCCTGCACGTAGAGTGCAGGAAACTGACGTGCGAGCTTCAGCACGCGAGGTCCCGCGATGCGCGGCCGGATCACAGCCTTGAAAATTAGAGTGTAGACTTCTAATTTTCAAGGCGCCCATCGCGCAGATCTTGGAGCGCGAAGGCGTTTGCGCCGTCGGCGGGGGTGGAGAATGCTGGAGTGGCGTGTCGGGGGCCGTCGGATCTGCGCTCGTGCTCGCGCTCGCATCTGCGCGCGCGTCGGCGCACGAGCCCGGGAACGACGGGGTTGCGCTGTCGTGGAACGCACCCGCAGGGTGTCCCGTGGAAGAGGACGTGCGGGCGCGGTTGGGGGCGTTGCTCGGCTCGGCGCCCGCGCGCGAACCGGTGGCGGCGTCCGTGCACGTCGAGCGCACGACGAACGGTGGCTACGCCGCGCGGCTCGTGGTGGAGATGGGTGCGCATCGCAGCGAGCGCACGCTCGCGGCGACGCAGTGCGACGCGCTCGCGGACGCGACGGCGCTCGTCATCGCGGTCACCGTGGATCCGGCGACCACGCTCGACGAGGCGCTCGCGCCCGAGAGCGTCGAGCCCGCGATCCCCGAGCCGGATGCGGCCGTCGCGTCGGCGCCTGCGATCGCGCCCGAGGACGCGAGTGCGCCGGCCAGCGCTCCGCCACCGCGCACCGTCTTCGCGCCGCCGAAGCCTCGACGTGCGCGCACGCGTCTGGAGGGCGTGCACGTGCGCGCGTTCGGCAACGTCGACTGGGGCGCGTTGCCGGGCGTGAGTGGGGCGATCGGTGGGGCCTTCGGCGCGCACGGGCGCGGCTTCCGGTTCGAGGTGAGCGGCGCATGGACGTTCGCGCGCGAGGCCGAGGTCGCGGACACCGATGCGCGCGCGAGCGTGGGACTGTGGACGATCGCCGCGCGCGGATGCGGCGTGCCGCGATGGGGGAAGATCGAGCTGCCGCTGTGCGCAGCCGTCGAGGCCGGTGCGCTCGAAGGCGAGGGCACCGGCGCGACGGTGGACGCCAAGTCGGCGCGCAAGCCGTGGGTCGCGCTCACGGGCGGGCCCGCGATCGCGTTCGTGCCGGTGCCGCGCGTCGCGATCCTGCTGGGTGCGGATCTCGTCGTACCGTTGTGGCGCGCGCAGTTCGTGATCGGCGACGAGCTCGTGCATCGGCCGTTCTGGGTGGGCGTGCGCGCGGGTCTGGGCGTCGAGCTGCGCTTCGGGGTGCGGCCGTGACGGATCCGGTGCGAGCCGGCCATGGCGGCGGCGTGCCCATGGTGGCGACGCGCGATGCGCAAGAGCCCCCAGCCGACGGCCCTTATCCGGGGGCCGAGTCGTTCCGTGCGCTGTGGCGCGCGCACTTCGGATTCGTGTGGCGCGTGCTCGCGCGCCTCGGTGTGCCGCCCGCGTCGCTCGACGACGCGGCGCAGGAGGTCTTCGTCGTCGTGTATCGCAATCGCTCGCGTTACGACCCGGCCACGCCGATCCGCAGCTGGCTGTACGGCATCGCGCGGCGCGTCGGGGCCGACGTGCGTCGCGGTGGACGGCGACTCGATCGCAAGCTGCGCGCGATGCCGGCTCCACCGCCGATGCCCTCCGATCCGGTGGAAGCGCTCCAACGTCGCGAGGCCGAGGCGGTCGTGGAGGCATTCCTCGCGACGCTCGACGACGACTCGCGGATGGTGTTCGTGCTCGTGGAGATCGAGGGCATGACGGCGCCGGAGGTGGAGGTCGCGCTCGGCGTGAAGCTCAACACCGTGTACTCGCGACTGCGCCGCGCACGGGCGGCCTTCGCCCGCGTGGTCGAGACGGGGGGCGAACGATGAGCGACGTCGATGGGCGCGCGCGTGCGATGCTGGCTTCGTTCCGCGCGGCGACGAGCCCGACGCGCGCGACCGAGGAGCACGCGCTCGCGGCCGTCGAGTCGCGCATCGTCGCCGGCGACGTCGAAGACAGCGAGGTCGCGCCGCCGCCATCGTCCGTCGCGTACCACCTGCGATCGGCGGCGCTGGCCGTCGCGATCGCGGCGGCGGTGTTGCTCGCGGTCCGAGCGGTGTCGTTCGGCGTGTCGTCGCTGTCGGTCGCGGAGCCGCCGTCGCACGACGCGGCGAGCGACGTGCCGGCACCCGAGCGTGTGCCCTCGACGATCGAGCCGGCGCCATCCGTGATCGCGCCCGTTCCGGTGGCGCCTCCGTCGACCGTCGCACCGCCGGTACCGGTGCAGTCGCCCACGCCCGTGCTCGCGCCGAGCGAGCGCCGAAGCGCGGCCGCGGCCGTGCCGCGTTCGAGCGACGATCTCGTGGCCGAGGTGGCGCTCGTGCGCGCCGCGAAGGCGGAGCGCGACGACGCAGCCGCGCTCGAGCTGCTCGAGAAGCATGCGCGCGAGTTCCCGAACGGATCGCTCGCGCGCGAGCGCTCGGTGCTGCGCGCCGAACGACTCTGTGCGCTCGGCCGGAGCGACGATGCGCGCGCGCTCGCCTCTCGCTTCGTCGCCGCGCACGCGAACGATCCCCTCGTACCGCGCATGGCGGAGGTCTGTCGTGCGAAGTGACGGACGGATCGCGCCGCGCCCGGCCATGGCGAAGGCGATGCATCGACGCCTGACGTTCCTCGCGCTGATCGGATCCGGTTGCAGCACGTGCGGGCCCGGCTCGCTCGGCGATCTGCCCGCCGAGACCGACGGCGACGCGGTGTCGTCGGAGGGCGACGACGAGGGCGGCGCATCGGCGACGGAGACGGGCGTCGATGCTCCGGAATCCGAGTGGGTGATCGTGCAGACGACGGCGATCAAGGAGGTCGACGTCCTGCTCGTGATCGACGACAGCGAGTCGACGCCGGAATTCCAGTCCACGCTCGTCGCGAATTTTCCCGCGTTCCTCAACCTCCTCGAATCGCCGGATGTGCAGGCGGACTATCGCATCGCGGTGACGACGACGGACGTCGGCTTGCCGGTGTGCGACTCGGTGCCGGAGTCGGGCGCCTTCGTGGCCAGCTCGTGTCACGAGCGGATCGGCGACTTCGTCGGAGACCAGGGCACGGACGTGTCGCAGAGCGCGTGCCTCGACAATTGCCCCTACGAGTCCATCGAGATCCTGCCGTCGGCCACGCACGTCGGGGACACGTCCGTGCCGCGGCCGTGGATCGAGCGCATCCACGGAGAGACCAACATCGGCGGCGACCTCACGACGGTCGAGGCGGCGCAGTGCATGCTCCCGCAGGGCATCGATGGCTGCGAGTTCATCGCACCGCTCGAGGCCGCACGTCGGGCGATCGAGCGCGCGAAGACGCCGGGCGAGCCGGAGTACGGCTTCCTGCGCGAGCGTGCGCACCTGAACATCGTCGTCGTCACGGACGGCGACGATTGCTCGGTGCCGTTCGACAAGCGGGCGATCTTCCTCCCGCCCGAAGAGTGCTACGACGCCGACGGCGACGGTGACGAGACCGACGACTGCACGCAGGTCTTCTGGACCGATCCCGAAGCGGAGTCGGCGACGCCGGGCGTTTGCTGGAATGCCGGCGTGGCGTGCACCGGCGCAGACTCGCAGCCCGACGGCAGCACGACGTTCGAGTCGTGCATCCCTGCGGACAAGGGTCTCGATGGCGAGCCGGCCGATGCGGAGGACGCCGCCATCCTCCCGGTCGACAACTACGCCGAGTGGCTCGCGGAGCTCGATGCCGAGAAGGCGGCGTTCGGAGCCCGCGCGCTGCTGCTCGGCGTCGCCGGCGTGCCGAATGGCAGCACGACGATCCCATTCGCAACGAGCACCGAGCCGGAGATCAACCTCGAGCAGGGCATCGGGCCGTCGTGTACCGGCGGCGCCGCGGGGCCGTCCGGGTTTCCGCCGGTGCGGCTGCGCGAGGTGATCGCGAGCAACTTCGACAAGTCCCTCGACGAGACGCTGGTGTCGGTGTGCGCCGACGACTACTCGCCCGTGTTCGGCCCGATCGCGGAGGCGATTCGCGATCAGCTGAAACCTGCCTGCGCGACGCGGTGCGCCGCGGACGTCGATCCGAGCACGCCGGCGCTCGACTTCGAGTGCGAGGTGCGCCAGACGGTGCCCGGCCCCGAGCCCGTCGTCGAATCGGTGCCGCAGTGCCTACCGAACGACGAGCAGCCCGACGACGCCGACGTCTGCTGGGTGCCGGTCACGCGTGGCGACGACACGATGAGCGAGGAGTGCATCGACGAGGGTTGGAACCTCGAGGTCCGGATCGTCCGACGCGAAGGCCATCCCGCCTGGGGCGGCACGATGGTCGAGATCGCTTGCGAATGGACGGATCCGGTCGACGGGGTCTGCCCGGGCGCGTGAGCGGTATCATCGCGACGTGAGCGACGACGAGCCGCATCCGCAGTTGCCGTGGCTCGCGCCCGCCGGCGCTTTCGACGAGCCGCGGCGCAGTCGCATCGCCGCCACCGTGATCGCGGCGGCGATCGGGGATGCGATGGGGCATCCCACCGAGTTCGTCGGATCGTTCGAGGGCATTCGGGCGAAGTGGCCGCCGGCCGGCGTCACGGGGTTCGAGCTGTGGTGGGAGCACGACGGGCGCCGCTTCGCGCCGTACACCGACGACACGCAGATGGCGGAGATCGTGCTGCGCACGCTGTTGTGGTCGCGCCGCGAAGGCGCCGATCTCGACGCGACCATGCGCATGATGGCGGAGGGCTTCGTGCGTTGGTCGGACAATCCGCAGGGCGGTCATCGGGGGCCTGGCAACGCGTGCCTCTCGGGCTCTGACGCGCTCGCACGTGGTGAGCATTGGTCCGAGGCGGGAGGCGAGCGCGCCGGCGGGTGCGGGTCGGTGATGCGCGCGTATCCCTTCGGCTTGATCTTCGCCGACGACCTCCCGCGGGCCGAGGCGTGGGCCGTGGAGCAATCGAAGCTCACGCATCGCGATCCGATCGCGCTCGCAGCGTGCGCGGCGATGGCCGTCGGCGTCGCGCGGAACACTCGCGGGGAGGCGCTTCGCAAGGTCGTCGAGGCGATGGTGGCGGTGGCATCTTCGTACAGCTCGATCACCGGTGACATGATCGGCGATGCCGTCCACGAGGCGATCGACAGCGTCCCGCCGGAGGTCACGCTCGATCGATTGCGCGGATGGGCAGCGCACGAGGCGATCGCCGCCGCGAGCTACGTGCTCGTACGTCACGCCGACGATCCGCGCGCGGCGATCCTCGAGGCCGCGAACACGCCGGGCGACAGCGACAGCATCGCGACGATCGCCGGCGCGCTCGTCGGAGCGCGCACCGGGCTCGCTGCGCTGCCGTCCGAGTGGGTGCGCGACGTCGAGCGATCGGACGTGCTGCTGCAGCTCGCCGCCGCGATCTGACGAGGGCGATCGCCGTCGCGTGACCACCCGGTCGCGCCGGGGATTCGACGTGACATGCGGCGCCGTTTCCGCGCATGCCCGGAACAGCGCTCGTGATCCCGCGGACTTACAATTGTGAGAGGCCTCCCTTTGGAGTTGCGTTTTGTAAGGTTGCTTCGTTTCCCCAGCTTCAACACCATGGGGTCGATGATCCGCCGCGCCCTGCCTGCCCTCGGCCTCCTCCTCCTCGCTCCCCTCGCCTGCGCCGACGACCCGGCTTCGCCCGCGAGCGACGACGCGGGCGGGACGGACGACGGCGACGACGACGGCGACGACGATGACGGCGACGACGACGGCGACGACGACGACGGCGCGACCGGGGGCAACGACGACGACGACGACGACACGGGGGCGCAGGACACCGGCGAGCCCGCCGAGGACGAGCCCGCGCGCGGCATCGCGGTCGCGAGGGTCGAGGCGAACTCGGGCGTCGCGGTGCCGATCGCCGAGAACGGCGAGTGGGTCGGCGGTGCCGGTCGCAACGCGCCGCTGCCCAAGGGCCGCGACACCGCGATCCGGATCTACGTCGACGTCGACGAGTCGGTGTGGGTGACGCGCGAGATCATGGCGCGCATGACCGTCACGCAATCGGACGGCACCGAGAGCGTCTACGAGGAGACCGCCGAGATCGCCGGCGACTCGTCGACCACGTCGCTGCAGTCGAACATCCTGCTCGGGGTGCTCGCGGCGGACATCAACCCCGGCGCCGAGTTCCAGGTGGAGCTGTTCGAGGCCGGCACGGGCTGGGAGGATCTGCCGCCCGCGAGCCCGCCGCCCGTCGCGATCGCCGACGGCCCGGGTCAGATCGGCATCGAGTCGAGCACGCAGCACATGCGACTCGTGATCGTGCCGATCGACTACAGCTTCGGCGGCTGCAACACGTTGCCCGAGCTCGACCAGACGGCGCTCCAGCCCTACGAGGACGCGATGTACCAGCAGAACGCGCTGGAGACGATCGAGATCGAGGTGCACTCGCCGCTGCCGGTGAACGACCTCGATCTCACCGACTCGGGCGACTTCTTCGGGCTGCTCAACCGCATCGTGCAGCTGCGTGCGTCGGAGGCTCCGGATCCGAACGTCTACTACTATGGCCTGTTCGACAACTGCGGCGCGTGCATCGGCGACGGCGGAGGCTGTCTGCTCGGCGTCGCTCCCGGTACGCCCGGCGCATCGCAAGGCGAGGCGTCGCAGCGCGCGGCGATCGGCGTGCGCTACCTGTCCGGCAGCGAGGTCGGCATCGAGACGTTCGTGCACGAGATCGGCCACACGCAGGGGCGTCAGCACGTCGCGTGCGATGGTGCGACGTCGGCGGGCCCCGACCCGAGCTATCCGTACGACGGCGGCGTCATCGGCGTGTGGGGGTTCGGCGTGCGCGACTTCAGCATCTACAGCGCGACCGGCCACACCGACTACATGAGCTACTGCAATCCGACGTGGGTCTCCGACTGGCAGTGGTCGGCCACGTTCGATCGCATCAAGGCGCTCTCGCAGTGGCAGACGCAGGACGTCGTGCCGCCGCCGACGACCGAGATCCTCGTCGGCATGGTCGACACCGAGACCGGCGAGTCGCACTGGTGGAGCGAGCCCGGCCTCGTCGAGGCCGGCGATCCCAAGGGCGATGCCGACCTCGTCGTGCGCGGTGGTGCGGGCGAGCTGCATCGCACCGCGGCCGACGTCGACGCGTGGTCGGAAGGTCCGTGGGTGACGGTGCGCGCGAACCTCCCGAGCCGCGCCGTCGTCGACGCCGCGGACGCCTTCGAGCTCGCGCTGCCGGATCGCACGCTCAGCGTCGAGCGTTCGCGCGTTCGCTTCGACCTCGCCGGATCGCTGAAGGCGAAGTAGCGATATCCTGGGCACGTGCACACCCTGCGCGTGCTCACGAACGAGACCTGCGATCATCGGTGCTCGTTCTGCGACGTGCGGCGCGACGACGAGCGCGCCTCGATCGCCGCGCACGCGGCCGTGCTCGCGCGCATCGAGGCGGCCCGCGGCGCGGCGGAGATCGTGCTGACCGGGGGCGAGCCGACCCTGCGCCCGGATCTGCCGAAGTTGGTCGCGGCCGCGCGCGCCACCGGTGCACGCGTGATCCTCGAGACGAACGGTGCGCGGCTGTCGATCGAGCGTGCGCAGGCGCTCGCGCGGGCGGGCCTCGCGGTCGCACGCGTCCACGTGCCGGGGGTCGCGTCGCATGCGTCGATCACGTGCGATGCGGACGGCTGGTCGGGGCTCGTCGCGGCCGCACGCGCGCTGCACGACGCCGGCGTGCGAATCGAAGCGGTGGTGCCGATCGTCGCGGCGACGCTCGCGGAGCTCGCCGACGTCGCGCGCGGGATCGCGGACGCGATGCCGTTCGTGGCGGGGATCCGCGCGCGCATTCCCACGGACGCGCCGGACCCCACCAGTCTGGCGGCGCCGGGCGATGCGATCGTGGGCTTCGAGCGCCTCGCGGAGGGCGCTCGTGCGGCGGACGTGTCGTTCCAGCTCGACGCCGCGACGTTCGTGCCGCCGTGCTTGCTCGCACGTCCGCAACGACATGCGCACGCCTATGCACTGGGCCCCGGCGGAGCCGAGCGTGACGGCCTCGTGCATGTTCCCGCCTGCGACGCCTGCGTCGTGCGCGATCGTTGCCCCGGTGTGCCGCAGCGCTGGCACGCGTACGCGCTCACGCATGCGCACGCGCTCCACGACGACGCGCTCCGTCGCCGGCTGTCGATCGTGCGCTCCGTCGATGCGCAGATCCAGCGCGAGCTCGTCACCGACGAGACGTGGCGCGGGCCCGACGGCAGCACGGCGCCCGTACGGATCGTGCGGATCGGATTCCGGTGCAACCAGGAGTGCCGCTTCTGTTTCGTGTCCACCCACCTGCCCACGCCGCCGCGCGCCGCGGTGGCGCGCGCGATCGTCGACATCTCCGCGCGCGGTGGCGTGCTCGTGCTCTCGGGCGGTGAGCCCACGCTCGATCCGCGCCTCGACGAGTGGATCGCGCTGGGCAAGACGAACGGCGCCCGTGAGGTGGAGCTGCAGACGAACGCGACGCGGCTGGACGACACGCGCGTCGCCGAGCTCGTGCGGGCAGGGCTCGACACCGCGTTCGTGTCGCTGCACGGCGCCACCGCGGAGACGAGCGACGGGATCACGGCAGCGCCGGGCACGTTCGCGCGCACGCTCGCGGGCATCGATGCGCTCGTTGGTGCGGGGGTCACCACGCGGATCAACTTCGTCGTCTGCGCGCTCAACCATTCCGAGTTGTCGGCGTTCGTGGAGCTCGTCGCGCAGCGCTGGCCGTCCGCGGCGATCAACGTGTCGTTCGTCGCGGCGTCCACCGATCTCGTGCCACGCACGCGCGAGCTCGTGCCGCGCTACGCCGACGTCATGCCGTTCCTCGCGGACGCGCTGGCGCGCGCCGTTGCCCACGGCGTGACGGTGGGCGGATTCGATTCGATGTGCGGCATCCCGCTCTGTCTCGTTCCCGACACGGTCGCGCCGTTCTTCGGGCTGGCGGAGCTCGATGCCGGAGCGGATGCCGGCGAGTTCGTGAAGGCGGAGGCGTGTCGCGAGTGTGCGCTGCAGCGCCGTTGTTTCGGCCTCCGGCGGGGCTACGCGGAGCTGTACGGCACGGACGAGCTGCGTGCAGTGGCTTGCGATCGGCGCGCGCCCGTGTGAACGTCGCCGTGCTCGATGCACGTACCGACGAAGACCCTCCTCGTGCTCGCTCCGCTCCTCTTCGCCGGGTGTGATTCCGGCGGCTCGACGGCCAAGGTGGATCCGGCCGTCGAGGACAAGGCGAAGGAGGAGGCCGAGACGAAGGCGCGCATGGAGAAGCGCAAGCAGGAGCGCGAGGCCAAGGAGGCCGCCGCGAAGAAGGAGCAGGAGGACATCGTCGCGAAGATCGAGCAGATCACGGTGATCCCCGACGGCACGAAGATGCCGAAGAAGGTGGCCGACGCGTGCGAGCAGGTCGTGAACGCGCAGCGCGGGTTCATGAAGAAGTTCCACCCGCAGGTCACCGAGGACGCGCTCACCACCCAGCTGGGACTCTTGCGCAAGCAGTGCGTCGAGATGAACGACATCAAGGTGTCGATGTGTCAGAAGTTCGCGCTCGAGGCCACCGACGAGCTGCTGCAGAAATCGATCAACGAGTACCTGCCCGTGTGCCTGAAGAAGTACGGCAAGGGCGGCCAGGCGCCGAAGGTGCCGCCCAAGTGAAGACGCTGATCGGAGCTTTCGTGCTCGCGCTGTTCGCCCCCGCGATCGCGCGTGCGGACGTCATCTCGCCCAATCCGGTGCGCGACGTGTGCGGCGGCAAGAAGGCCGGCGACGCGTGCGAGCTCGACGGCAAGCCGGGCGCGTGCAAGGCGTCGAAGTGCAAGCGCACCGTCGGTGGCGTGCTGAATCCGAGCGAGATCGAGGAGGACTGCCTCGTGTGCGACGCGACGGCGGCCGGCAAGTCGGCCGACGCGCCGACGCCGACGCCGGCGAACGTCGACCCGCCGAAGAACGACCCGAAGGCGCAGCCGACGAAGGAAGAGCCGGCGAAGGAAGAGCCTGCGAAGGAAGAGCCGACGAAGGAAGAGCCGACGAAGGAAGAGCCCGCGAAGGCGGAGCCGACGAAGAGCGAGCCCGCGAAGACCGACGCGAAAGCGGAGAGCAAGGGCGGCATCTGCAGCCTCGGCACCGACGCGACCCCGCTCGCGAGCTTCGCGATGGGCGTGCTCCTGCTCGCGCTCGCCCGTCGCCGCCGCTCCGCCTGAGTCAGAACCGCCGGTGCACGCCGATGGCGGCGGACAGTCGCGATGACCCGGGCGAGGATCCCGGCGGCGGGACGGTTTCGCCGGGTTTCGTCGGGGCCTACCATGCGGCGGTGAGTCGCGCGCGGCTCGGGCTCGGTCTCGCGGCGGTCGTCGTTGCGCTGAGCCGCGTGCTCCTGCTCCCCGACGGGCCGTGGGAGCAGGACGAGGCGATCTTCGCGGCGGCGGTGCTCGATTACGACATCGTGCACCATCGGCCGCAGCCGCCGGGATTTCCGGGCTGGATCGCGCTCGGCAAGGTGGCGCACGTGATCGTCGGGGATCCGTTGCTCGCGCTGCGGTTGCTCTCGTGCGTCGCATCGGTGGCGACGTTCGTGCTGCTCGCGGTGCTGCTGCGGCGCGTCGTGCCGCCCGTGGTCGCGCTCGCGGCTGCGACGTTGCACGCGTTCACGCCGACGGTGTGGTTCCACGCGCCGCGAGCGTTCGCGGACACGCCGGCGGTCGGACTCGCGCTGGGCGCGATCGCGGCGTGGACGTCTGCGCGGCCCCGCGTCGTCGGCGTCGGCTGGGTGCTGCTCGCGTGGGCGACGCTCGTTCGCCCGCAGCTGCTGCCCGTGTTCGCCGTGCTCGCGATCGTCGGCGTGATCGAGCTGCGGCGGGCGAGTAAGCTGCGCGCGTCTCATCTCGCGCTCGCGACACTCGTCGGCGTCGTGGTCGTCGCGGTGATGATCGCCGACACAGGCAGTCTCGCACGCTTGCTCGACTCGATGGGTCACCACTTCGATGCGAACGAGCGCGCGAGCACGAGGTTGCCGGACCTGCAGGATCTCGGGATCGTGCGCGGCCTCGGTGGCGTGGTGCCTGGTGCGGCCTGGGCGACCGCGACGCTCGCGGGCCTGGTGACGCTCGCGCGCCGCGATCGACGACTCGCCGTGTCGGCACTCGCGTTGCTCGCGACGACGCTCGTCGTGTTGCTGGCGTGGCACTCGCCCGCGCACCCGCGTTACCAGCCGCCGCTCGTCGCGGTGGCGATCCCACTCGTCGCCGTCGTCGCGGCTCGGCTCGGTCCGCGTGTCGGCGCGGCCGCGCTCGCGCTCGTGGCCGCCGCGAACGCGTGGCAGAGCTGGCCCGCGCTGGCGGCCGCGCACGCACAGCCGCTGCCCCTCGTGGCCGCGCTGCGGGACGCGTCGACGCGGGAAGGCGCCGACACGCTCGTGCTCACGCACGGCAGCGTGCCTTTCGCTCGCCTCGCGCGCATGACCGGTGACCTGTCGCTCGCGCTCGTCGAGACCGACGACACCGAAGCGCTCGCAGGGATCGCGCGGCCGTTCCTCACGCTCACACCCACGGCGCCGCTGCCGGGCGTGACGATCGTGGACACGCCGCACGACGACTTCCCCGCGGCGGCGTGGGATCTGTCGCAGCGCCGCTTCGATCACGCACACGTGATCGATCGCGCGGTGCTGTTGTCCGACGGGGTGTACCGCATCGAGCACGACGGCGAAGGCGAGCCGTTCGCGTGGCTGTCGCCGACCGCGACGCTCTTGGCGCAGCCCGGCGCCGACGCGCTCGCCCTCGTGCTCGTCGTCTCGCGCGAGCTCGCGCCGTTGCAGCTGCAGGCACGGGTGGGGGACGCCGACGCCGTCGTGATGACGCTCGCCGGCGGCTTGCAGGTCGTGCGGATACCGACGACGTGCCCGACGGCGTGTCGCGTCGAGCTCGCATTCGGCGATCGAATCGCCGCCGAAACCGACGCGCGCGAGCTGTCGGCGCGCTTGTACGGTGCGTGGTGCGAGGGTGAGGACTTTCCGGTGCCGGCGCACGCGTGGAGCCCGGGCAAGCGATTGCACGCGGCGGCGCACGGCGTCGTGCTCGAGGGCGCGTACAACCCCGAGATCTTCGGCAAGGGCGAGCGGCCCGGCGCGTGGACGAACGGCAAGCTGCGTGCGGAGTTTCCCGCGGGGCCCGGTACGCTCGCGATCACGCTCGCGAATCCCTCGCCGCGCGAGCCGAAGGTCGTGCTGCGGACGGATGCGGAGGAGCGCGCCGTCGAGGTCACGAGCAAGATGTCGACCCACGAGATCGCCGTGACGGGCGCGAACGGTCGCGCGTTCCTCGAGATCGAGGGCGACACGCGCGTACCCGCCGAGGTCGATCCCGCGAAGTCGGACGAGCGCGTGCTCGGTCAGGTGCTGATCGAGGTACGCTTCACACCGAGCGAGTGACCGAGCGGTGCGTTCGGGCGTCGTCAGGCGCTGACGAGCCGCGAACGCACTCGTCGGACGTGGGGCCGGTGCGGCGGGGAGCGCCTCGTCGCGCTTCCGCGCTCGCGGACGACGGGCGATGATGCGGCGATGACCGACCCGTTCGCGGAGGCAGAGGACGGCGTGCCGCTCGTCGAGGCGATCGAGCGCACGTTGGCCGAGCACGCTCATCCTCCGCTCGATGCACGGCTGCGCGCGGCCATCCTCGCGACGCCGCGCTACCTCTTCTTCCGCAAGTTCACGCTGGAGCCCGGAGGTGCCGTGCACGAGCTCGCGTGTCCGCCCACGCGCGAACAGCTCGCGCTCGTCCGCTCCGATCGCGGCTTCGGTCATGTCGGTCGCGACGGCGAACAGCTGCCGTCGACGAACTCGGTGCCGAGCTTCATGATGCGACTGCTCGCGGCGCTCGACGTGCAGCCCGGCCAGCGCGTGCTCGAGATCGGCTCGGGCTGCGGCTGGCTCGTCGCGCTGATGAGTCGACTCGTGGCGCCGGGCGGCCGCGTCGTCGGCATCGAGATCATCCGCAGCCTCGCCCACGAGTCGCGCTCCGCACTGATGGCCGCCGGCATCACCGACGTCGAGATCGTCACCGGCGACGGCGTGCTCGGCCACCCCGCACTCGCGCCCTACGATCGGATCATCGCCACCGCATCGACGAGTGACATTCCGCGCGCCTGGCTCGAGCAGCTGCGCGAGGGCGGCCGCCTCCTCGTGCCGCTCGCCGATCCCCCGGGCTCACCCGGCGAAGTCGTGCTGTTCGAGCGCGAAGGCGACGCGCTCGTACGACGCACGTCGCTCGCCGGCGAGTTCGTCCCGCTCACCGGCGCCGCCTTCGACGGCATCGCGCGCTGACGGGCCTCGAACGCGACAGCCGCGATCAACCCTCCGGCATGCAGGCGACCGAGCCCAGCGCGTTGCCGGTCATGTCGCTGTACGTGTACGGGTCGCCGATGCCCGGGTAGACGCCGACGGTCGTCATCGTCGCGACGTCGATCTTGTAGGCCGCAGCCATCGACGTCGCGACCTTCTCGTCGTGGTACGTCACCGCCCACAGGTAGCCCTCGCCGTCGAAGCTCACGCCCTTCACGCCGTCCATCTGCTCGTTCCAGTTGCCGGCGACCGCGAGCGTGTCCACGTGCACCGCTCGCACGGTGTTGCCCGCCGAGATGTACATCAGATCGTCGGGCCCCTCCGCCAGTCCCGATCCGCCCCAGAAGTCCGGCACCAGATCCCACGTCTCCGTCACCGGATCGAAGCGCGCCGCGCCGTTGCCGAACGTGCTCGCCAACCACACGCGACCCGTGTGATCCACCGTGATGCCGTACGAGCTCACGCCCTGCGGGATGTCCCACAGCTGCGGTGCCAAGCTGTCGCGATCGATCCGCACGAGCTTGCCCGGCACGAACGTGCCGAGCGGGCTGAACCACAGGTTGTTCCCACCGTCGACCGCTCCTCCGTACGCGCCGTACAAGCTGCCGTCGAAGCCCGCGACGAGCTGCTGCTCCTCCACCACGCCCGTGTCGCCGTTCACGAGATACGCGATCACGCCACCGGGTCCACCGGTGCCCGGCCCGATCCCCGGATTCTCCGACGTCACCGTCCACACCTTCGCGCCCACCGCATCGCACGGCTCTTCACCGTTCGATCCACGCGTCCACGCGACTGGCCGCTGGTTCGTGACGCCGAAGTCCGTGTACCACGCGCGGCACTCCTCCTCGTCCCACGGCAGCACGTCCTCCGGACCCGTCGACGTCTGGATGCCGGGAATCCCGTTGCTCTCCTGGCAATCGGCGACCTCGCCCCAGAACTTCACGAGCCCACCGTGACGATTCGCCACCGCCACGTCGCCCGCGAGGTTCACCGACGTGCGCGACGGATTGCCGTTGCCGTCCTCGCGCGTCAGATACCGCGCCTCTTCGACCAACGTGATCGTGTTGATCTTCGAGACGGTGCCGAGCTTGTAGTCGGACACCCAGAGGTAGTCGAGCGTGCAGCCGCACGATCCGAATCCACCCTCCGGCGATCCGACGTCGAGGTTGATCCCGTCGTCGCTGCCGTCGTCGGGCCCGTCGTCGTCGTCGTCCGCCGTCGCGCTCGCGGATCCCGTCGTGTCGGCGCTCGCCGATCCGGGCCCGCCGTCGTCGTCGTCGTCTCCGGCCGCCGTGCTGTCGGCGCCATCGCCGGAACCGAACAGCCCCGACCCACCGTCGTCGTCGCCGCATGCGAGCACGCACGACAGGACGGCCCCACCCCAAGCCCTCGATCGCATGGTCCCCACGTTCGCAGTGTCGCCGACGAAGTTCCCCACCGGGGCGATCCGCGACGTCGAGCGCGCGTGAACCAGCTCGCGCGGAAACCTCACGAGAAGGGCCTGCGTGGGGCGAAAAAGCGCCACATCGCTCGGCGAACGCGGGTACGCTCGACCGATGCGGATTCGTTTCGTGGCGTGCGCGGCCGGGGTGGGGCTCGGGCTGCTGGCGGGGTGTCAGGAGAGCGATGTGGGTGCGCTGCGGGCCCGGACGGGGAAGCTCGACATCACGTCGGCGCCGTTCGTCGAGGGCAGCTTCGAGGTGCGCATCGCGTCGATGCTCGACGGCACGTCGCGGCGCAGCTACCACGTGCGCACGCCGGACGGCGCCGTCGAGATCACGAGCGACGACCCCCAGCAGATCGCCGCGTGGGACGAGCTCGAGTACGAGAGCTTCGTGCGCGTCTACGGCGCGGCCGTCGACGAGCGCACGTTCGGCGCCGACGAGCTCGAGATGATCACGCCGCCGCCCGAGCCGCTCATCGATCCCACGCCGCGCCCGCATCGCCGCATCGCGACGGTGCTGCTCACGTGGGGCGGCATTCCCGGCTATCCCAACGGCGAGGCCAAGGAATCGATGTTCATCGACGACCGTTCGACGAACGTCTTCTACGGCGAGAACTCCTACGGCATGGAGAAGATCGCGGGCGACGTGTTCGGCCCCTACACGATCGACGAGCCCATCGGCTGCTACTCCGACGACATCGCCGACGCTGGTCTCCAGGCGTTTCTCGACAACGGCCACGACCCCACCGAGTTCTTCCAGTTCATGTGGTACTTCCCCGGCCTCAGCTGCGGTTGGGGCGGCCTCGGCGTGTCGGGCACGGTCGAGAACCCCGGCAAGGACAGCTGGTACAACGGCAACTTCGGCTGTGTGGTGCGAGCGCAAGAGATCGGCCACAACTACGGCCTCGCCCACTCGCACTCGTACAACTGCGTCGACGAGATGGGCATGCCGACGCCGCTGTCCGACGACTGCGAGCACGTCGAGTACGGCGATCCCTTCGACCCCATGGGGGGCGGCTGCGCCCACATGAACGTCGTGCAGAAGGGCTACATGGGCTGGCTCGAGGGCTGCAACATCGTCACGACCACGAGCGACGGCATCTACAACATCTCTGCGACCGAGCTGCCGTGCAACGGCACGCAGTCGCTGCGCTTCCCCAGCTATCGCGAGGATCGCCACTACTACCTCGAGTACCGCGCGCCGCTCGGCGTCGACGCGCTCAACGGCGTCACTGGCGTGCTGCTCCACGAGTCGAACGACTTCGACTACACGCCGAACGTGTACATCCTGTCGGCCGGTACCAACCGTCAGATGCACGTGGGCGACACGTACGCGGATCCGCAGGGCGTCGTGTCGTTCGAGATCCTCGAGGAGCACGAGGACCACGCCGTCGTGCAGGTCACGTTCCCCGACGGCGGCAGCGGCACGCCCGAGTGCTTCGACGGCAGCGCGCCCGAGGTCGTCGACGGCAACATCGGCGCGGTCGACTGCGCCGCCGAGCCGTACCCGCTCGACACCGTGGAGCCCACGGTCACGATCACGTACCCGGAGGACGGCGATCAGTTCGACATCGGCTCCGACTTCGTCATCACGATCGAGGCGATGGACGATCGCGGCATCACCGAGGCCGAGCTCTACATGAACGGCGAGCCGCTCTTCAAGATCTGGGAAGAGCCGTTCGAGTGGGAGGTCACCGACATCCCCGAGGGCGAGTACGAGTTCGGCGTGGTCGTGCGCGACGGTCCGAACCGCGGGCTCAGCCAGGCGATCGAGATCGAGGTGCTCGACCTGCCCGACGGCACGGACAGCGGCGGTGCCGACGAGACGACCGACGATGGACCCGACGACGAGTCCGACGACGACGACGACGCGGACGAGGACGAGGACGGCGAAGAGGAGTCGAGCGGCGCGCCGCCGATCGCGGGCGGCGACGAGGGCTGCGGCTGTCGACACACCGGCGGTGGCACGCCGTGGTTCCTGCTCGGGATCCCGGTGGTGCGCGCGCTCGTCCGTCGTCGTCGCGCCTGACGGGAGCACCGTGGCCCACCCGCGCACGACCGTCCGAGGGGCCCGCGTCGTCGCGGTCCCCGAGGGCGCGCCGCACCTGTGCGTGGTGGCCGGCAATCACGTCGGCACCGTGTTCGAGATCGGCGCGGGCGAGTGCGTCGTCGGCAAGGCCACCGATGCGCGGATCCGACTCACGGACTCCGGCGTGTCGCGCCACCACGCGAAGCTCGTGCGTGCGAGCGATGGCCTGCTGATGATCGTCGATCTCCAGTCCACCAACGGCACGTTCGTGAACGGCGGACGCGTCGAGGTCGCGACCCTGCGCGCCGGTCACCGCATCGGCATCGGACCCGATGCGGAGCTCGAGCTCGGGTGGGGCGATCGGGCCGCACCCGCCCCGCCCAGCGACATGCCGCTCACAGCTCGCCAGCTCGAGATCGCGAGACTGGTGGCGGAAGGCCTCACCAACGCGCGCATCGCCGAGCGACTCGGGCTCGAGCGCCGGACGGTCGCGAGTCACCTCGACAACATCTACGCGCGGCTCGAGCTGGGCAATCGTGCCGCGCTCACGCGTTGGCTGATCGAGCGCGAGAGTCGGCGCCCGTGAACGCCGACGACGCCCGCACGACGCTGCGCGGCACCGACGTCGCGCCGCGTGATGCGGACGAGCCGGGGCCCCGCCGCGGCGACGCGATCGGCCGCTACGTCGTGCTCGACCGCATCGGCGCGGGCGGCACGGGCGACGTGTTGCGCGCGTACGACCCCGAGCTCGATCGACGGGTGGCGCTGAAGCTGTTGCGCGACAGCGGCGACTCCGTTGCGGATCACGCCCGCCTGCTCGCGGAGGCGCGCGCGCTCGCGAAGCTGCAGCACCCCAACATCGTGGCGGTGCACGACGTGGGCGTGCACGACGGTCGCGTGTTCATGGCGATGGCCCACGTCGACGGCGACGACCTCGCCACGTGGCTCGCACGCAAGCCGGGCCGCGACGAGGTGCTCGAGGTGCTCGCGAAGGCGGGGCAGGGCATCGCGGCCGCGCACGCGGCCGGGCTCGTGCACGGCGACATCAAGCCGTCGAACGTGCTGGTGGCGAGCGACGGTGGCGTGTTCGTCGTCGACTTCGGGCTCGCGGCGCCGCTGGGGGAGTCCGACGTGCACGACGGCGGTGCACCGCCCGGCACGCCGCTCTATCTCGCGCCCGAGCTGTACACGGGCAAGCGACCGGACGCGAAGAGCGACCTGTACGCGTTCGCGACGATGACGTTCGAGGCCGTCGGCGAGTCGCCGCCGTGGACCGGGGCCGACGAGCACGCGCTCTTGCTCGCGAAGCGCCGCGGATCGCCACCCATGCCGGCGATCGTGCCCCGCCCGCTGCGCAGCGCGCTGCGGCGCGCGCTCGATCCGGATCCGCATGCGCGACCCGGCCTCGCGGAGCTGCTCGGATCGCTGAAGCGTTCGCGCGTGCGCTGGCGGCTCGGGCTGTTCGCGGTGAGCGGCGTGGTCGGTGCACTCGCGAGCTTCGCGGTCGTGTCGCTGCGCGACCCGTGCCCGCCCGCCACGGATCGTGCGGAGGCGGTGTGGAGCGCGTCGTCGCGGGCCGCCGCCCGCGACGGGGTGCTCGGCAGCGGGGCCCGCAATGCGGAGGAGACGTGGCCGCTCGTGGAGACGAGCATCGACGCGTACGTGCAGGGGTGGATCGCCGCGCATCACGACGCGTGCGAGGCGACCCACGTGCGCCGCGAGCAGTCGGCGGCGCTGCTCGAGCGCGTGCACGTGTGTCTCGACCGGCGGCTGCATCAGGTCGACGTGCTCGTCGGAGTGTTGGCGAAGGCCGACCGCGGCGTCGCGCAGGAGGCCGCGCGTGCGGCCGCGAAGCTCCCCTCGCTCGCCGAGTGCGAGCGCAGCGCCCTGATCGACGCGCCGAGCGAGCCGACGGGGCCCGAGGCGGAGCGGATCCGGGCCGATCTCGATCGCGTCGAGGTGCTCGAGTCGGTGGCGGCGTACGAGCAGGCGATGACGCTCGCCCGCGACGTCGAGGCGGCGGCCGTGGAGCTGCCGCCGCTGCGGCTCGAGGCCCGCTATCGCATCGGTCGGCTGCTCGATCTCGGCGGCGATCACGACGCCGCGATCACCGAGCTCGAGCGCGTGCACTGGGACGCCGAGGAGGCCGGCCTCGACACCATCGCGGCGCTCGCCGGCATCTACGTCGTGTACGAGCTCGCCGCGGTCACTCATCGACCCGACGACGCGCTCGCGTGGGCGCCCCACGTGCGCGCCGCAATCGCTCGCGCAGGCGCCGATCCGCTGCATCTCGCTGCGCTGGACGAGAACATCGGCGTCGCCCGCCTCTATCGGCTCGAATACGACCAGGCGCTCGCACTCCTGCGCGAGACACTCGCGGTGCGCGAGCGGGTGGCCGGCGAGCACTCGTTGCCCGTGGTCTCGAGCCTCAACAACCTCGGTATCGCGCTCGAGGAGACCAAGCAGTACGGCGAGGCGATCGCGGTGCAGCGGCGCGCACTCGGCATCGTCGCGGGGCAGGTGGGCGCGCACCATCCCCACACCGCGCGCGTGCACGACAACCTCGGCACGGCGCTGCTCCGCAGCGGACGGATCGCCGAGGCGGTGGAGCAGTTCGAGACGGCACTGGTGATCCGGCGCGACGCGCTCGGCGACGATCATCGATCGACCGCGATGACGTACCTCCACTTGGGGCTCGCGGCCGTGCAGCAGGAGAAGTGGCCGCTCGCGGTCGCTCACTACGGTCGAGCCCTCTCGATCTATCGCGAGAGCTTTCCCGACGACGATCGCAACGTGTTGCTCGTGCACGAGGGCCTCGCCCACGCGTACGCCGGCGGCGGCCGGTGGGACGACGCGCTCGCGCACGCGCACATCGCCCTGTCGGGGCTCGAGCCGGTGCTCGGTCCGGAGCACTCCGAGATCAGAGGGTTGCGCGAGCTGATCGCACGCGCACCGGGGCCTACGACCTCGACCGCGCGCGATTGAGCGATCGATCGAGCTGCAGTCGCGCCGTCCCGACCGGCACGAATGCAGCACTCCGTCTGGTAACGTGCGAGCGCGGGCGCACGACGCCCCATCACCATGAACCTCGCGCAGGTGACCACGCCGGTTCGCACCGGTGACCGTTCGTTCGAGCTCGACGTGTCCGCAGGCTGGGCCCAGGGGCGCGGCGCCTTCGGCGGGCTCGTGCTCGGCGCGCTCGTGCGTGCGATCGAGGCGTGCGAGCCGGAGGCCGAGCGGACGATGCGGACGGTGAACGCGGAGATCTTCGGACCCGTCGTGCCTGGCCTCGCTGCGATCGAGGTGATCGTGTTGCGCCGCGGCAACGGCGTCTCCACGTTCGAGGCGCTGCTGCGACAGAACGGGGACGCACTCGCGCGCGCGACCGTGGTGCTCGGCAAGCGCCGCGACGTCGATCGCACGTGGTCGCCGACCCTGCCCGAGACACCGCGACCGTGGACCGACGTGACGCCGGTGCCGGCCGATCTCCCGCTCGTGCCCGAGTTCTCACGCAACTTCGAGTACCGCATCACCGGGCCGTTCCCGTTCTCGAGTGGACCCGAGCCCGACGCGGCCGGCTGGATCTCCCCCCGCGTGAAGGTGCCGATCGGCAGCGCCGAGCTCGTCGCACTCGCCGACGCCTGGTGGCCGGCGGCATTCAGCACGCAGAACGCCCCGCGACCCGTGGCCACCGTCGCGTTCATGCTGCAGAGCCTGCTCGGCGACCGGCTGCTGCCCGCCGATCGTCCGCTCCACTACCGCGCGCGCTCGATCGCGTCGCGCGAGGGCTTCTTCGCCGAGCACCGCGAGCTGTGGACCGAAGCGGGCGAGCTCGTCGCCCTCAACGATCAGACGTTCGTCTGGATCAAGTGATTGGGAGGGAAGCTCCGCTTCCCTCCCCCTGCTCGGCGAAGCCGAGCAGGGAACCCCCTCCCTTCCGGCGCTGGCGCGCCTCCTGGTGCGCCGGTCCTGCGAGACCCGGGCGTGATCGAATCCCAGCGCTCGAGGACTAGAAATTCGCGAGGAGCTCGGCTTTCTTCGCCTCGAACTCCTCCTGCGTGAGCAGGCCGTCCTTGTGGGCCTTCGTGAGCTCCTCGAGCTTCACCTTCAGCGACTTGTCGCCCTTGTGCTCGGCGGTCTTCTCGTCCTTCTTGGACTTGTAGATCCGCTCGAACATCGCCTTCAGCTCGGCCTCGTCGACGGTGCGACCGTTGCGGAAGTAGTGATCGCTCACCTCGCCGATCGCCCACGTGAGCGCGTACGCGATCGAGATGGACACGACCCACCCGAAGAACGGGATGAACTTCGCCGCGCCCATGATGAGGTTCTGCGCGACGATGCTCGCGCCGAACGTGCCGAGCATCTCGATGATCGACTTGGTGTCGAGCTTGTAGCCGTGGATCTTGCCGATGCCCTGCACCATCGCGATCTGGATCGGCGTGATGAGGGCGGTGTCCACGAACGGGATCGGCTGGATCGTGACGGCCCCGGCCGCGACGCTGCACACGCGCACGAGCTGCTCGACGGCGCGCTGCTTCTCCTCGGCACTGGCCTCGGAGTAGTCGCCGTCGAGTACGCGCTTGATCGTCTCGAGATGCCCGGCCATGCGCCGAGACTAGCACGCGAGATCGACCGTACGGGCGCGCGTCGCGTCGCGCGGCGTCAGAGCTCGAGCGCGACGTTGTTCGGGTTCTGCGGGTCGAGCTTCGCCCGCACGACTGCACCGGGTTGGATCCGCGGGATCACGAGCTGCGAGACGACGAGCGTCGTCTGCGTCGTGTACGGGATTCCCGACGGCGGCATCACCTGGATCTGGAACCCGACCTGCGGGCAGTCGTTGATGCGCACGCCCGTCTCCCAGATCTGCAGGATGGTCGCCTGTACAGGGATGCCCTGCGCGAGGATCCGGCTGCGCTCCGCGGATCCCATGAGCATGCGCACCAAGAAGAACACCGGGACGGCGAAGCCGGCGAGCATCATCGGGTAGAAGTACCAGGGCATCCAGCTGAGTGCGGTCATGGTCGGTGCTCGCGTGCACTCCGACAGACGCGGATGCACCGGGATGTGACCGCGAACGATGGTCCTTTTCCAGGCGCTCGCAAGCGCGCGATGCGAGAACCGCGCGGCCGCTCCCTGATAGGCTCGCGCCCGTGCCGGAGGAGTACTTCACCGCGCGTGACGGTGGCTCGAGCGTGATCGGAGACATCCGCCACTTCCCCGTGCTCATCGTCACGTGGTTCGGCGAGCCCACCGAGCCGCTCGTCCGTGCCTACTTCGCGTGGAGCGACGAAGTCGCGCGCGAGGCCCATGCGAACGGGCAGCGCTACGCGATCATCTCCGACAACAGCCACGCGCTGCGACCGTCGCCCACCGTGCGCAAGCTGATCGCCACGCTCATCGACGAGGGTCCGGCCGCCAAGACGGATCGGGTGGTCGCGTCGTTCGCGGTGTTCGAGAGCGCGCTCGTGCGCGGTGCCGTCACCGCGATGCAGTGGCTGAGCCGGCAGAGCTGGAACCTGCACACGACCGCGACGGTGCAGCACGCCGTCGAGGGCGCGCTGGATGCCCTCGCGGAGCAGGGCATCCAGCGTCCGGCCCACCTGTCGCCCGCGACGTACGTGACGCCCGAGGCACCGACGGGGCCGGAGCTCGCGCACGCGCGGCGCTGATCGTCAACGCAGCGCTCGCAGCCAGGCGTCGACCTCGGCGAACACCTCCTGCGTGTGCTTCGGTCCGCGGAACGACTCGCGGGCGCTCTCGGCGAGCGCGCGTGCACGCGCACGGTCGCCATCGGCGGCGACGATCGCCTGCGCGAGGAGGAAGCGCGTGTCCGCCGTGTCGGTGGGCACGCCGTCGTTCTTCTCCTGGATCGCGAGTGCGCGCTCGAGCGCAGTCACGGCAAGCGCGGGGTGCTCGAGCAGCATCTGCGTCTGCGCGATGTTGTACAGCGCCAGTGCGACGCGCAGGTGATCCGGGCCGAGCGCTTTCTCGGCGATGACGAGCGCGCGCTCGTGCAGGGGCAAGGCGGTGGCGCCGTCGCGCTCGCCCTCGGCGACGTTGCCGAGGTTGATGAGCGAGCTCGCGATGTCGCGATGCTCGGGGCCGAGCGTCTTCTCGCGGATCGCGAGCGCGCGCTGGTGATGATCGCGGGCCTCCGCCCACCGCTCGCGCTGCGAGAGGACGTTGCCGATGTTCTCGAGCGCATCGGCGTAGTCGGGATGCTGGGGTCCCACGGTGGACTCGGTGATCGCGGCGGCGCGATGGAAGTACTCGAGCGACTCGCCGAGCTGGCCGAGCGAGTGATGGGTCTGGCCGATGTTCGTGAGCGAGATGGCGACGTGGGGATGCTTCGGGCCGAGCACCTTCTCGCGGATGGCGAGCGAGCGCCGGTACAGCGGCAGGGATTTGTCGAACTCGCCACGCGCGTGGTGGATGTTCGCGATGTTCTCCAGCGTGATCGCGGTGCTCGGGTGCTCGCCGCCGACGGTCTTCTCGTCGATCGCGAGCGCGCGCTCCTGCAGCTCGAGCGCCCGATCGAGATCTCCGCTGCGCTCGTAGAACACCCCGAGGTTGCTCACCACGCCGCCGACGCGCGCGTGATCGGGGCCGAGCGCAGCTTCGAGGATCGACAGCGCTCGCTGGGCGGTCGCGATCGCGTCGGCGTACTCGCCCCGTTCGTAGTGCGTGGCCGCGAGGCCGCCGAGGGAGCGGCCGACGGCCGGATGCGCGGGGCCGAAGATCGCTTCGCGCAACTCGACGGCGCGGCGGTAGGCCGCGATCGATTCGTCGAGCTCGCCGCGCAGGCGGTACACGCCGCCCAGGGCATCGAGCGCCTGCGCGACCGACGGATGCTCGCTCCCGAGCGCGGACTCGCGCAGCTCGAGCGCGCGCCGGTGAGCCGCGAGCGCGGCATCGTACTCGCCACGCACCTCGTACACGGTGCCCATGTTCGCGGAGAGGGCCGCCTCGCGCACCGCGGGTGTGCCGACGCGACGCAGCTCGGCGGCGGCGAGCCATCCCCACTCGAGCCCCGCATCGTGATGGGCGAGCTGGTTGCCGACGATGTGGACGAGCCGGACCGCGGCGTCGACGGCCGTCTCGTCGTCGCCGTGCGCGACGGCTTCGGCATGGGCCTCGCGCAGGCTCTGCTCCGCGAGGTCGTACGTCGAGGTCGCGTCCTGCAAGCGTCCGACCTCCAGCAGCGCCTCCGCCACGAGCGGGCCCCAGGCGATCTTGCGCGCTTCGGCGAGTGCCGGCTCGGCGAGTGCGAGTGCACTCGCGTAGGCACCCGCGTCGTCCAACGCGCGCGCGCGCCCGAGCTCGTCGCGCACCTCTTCGACGGCGGCACGCGTGTCCGCGTCGTCGGGCGGGCGCACGCGAGCCGCGAGCGCATCCACGTCGGCGCACGCGTCCATCGCCGGCAGCGCAGCGACGGCTTGCACCGCTCGCTCGGCGATCGTCGCGTCGGCGCCGGCGAGCACGTCGACGAGCGCCCCGAGGGCCCGCCGGCGGTGCTCGAGGCACAAGCCTTGCGCGGTGCGTAGCTCGGCCGTCGGCAGCGCGTCGGTGCCCTCGCACGCCGGCACCTCGATTGTCATCCACGCATCGGCGTAGGCATCGAGGCCGGTTTCCACGCGCTCGATCGTCGCGCTCGCGTACGGCACACCGGTGGCCGCGATCCCCGACCGCACATGCTCGCGTGCGTCGTCGCTCCACACGCCGAGCCGTGCGTCGCGATCGCGACAATCGAGGCCGGCGTTGCCGCGCGTGACGGCGACGACGGCGAGTCCACCGACGAGAGCCGTGCCCGCGATCGCGCCCCACCATCTCCGCGGGTCGCGACCGAGCTCGTCGAGCAGCGTCGCGACGTCGGCGAATCTCGCCACCGGGTCGACGGACAATCCCCGCACGAGCGCGCGGCGGACGTGCGTCGGCACGCCGCTGCGCGCCGGCGGCTCGCGGCGCCGACCGGCCGTGACCGCGGCGACCAGTTGCTCGACGGTCTTGCCCGGGAACGGGCGCTCGCCGTACAGGCCCTCCCACGCCATCACGCAGAACGCGAACTGGTCGGCACGCGCATCGACGCCGCCGCCTTCGAACTGCTCGGGTGCCATGTACGCGGGCGTGCCGACGAGCGCGCCCGATCGCGTGAGGCGTGCGCTCGCGACCGGACCCGGATCCTCGGTGCCGTCGAGGCTGGGCAAGGGCTCGTGCACGTCGCCGCGCGCGAGCCCGAAGTCCATCAGGCGCACGCGGCCATCCTCGTCGATCATCACATTCTCGGGCTTCACGTCGCGATGCACCATGCCGGTTGCGTGCACGGCCGCGAGCCCGCGGCCGGCTTGCACGAGCGCCGCGAGCACGGCGCTGCGCGAGCGCTCCGGCTCGCTCCACCACTCGCGCAGCGTCTTGCCGCGCACGAACTCCATCGCGATGAAGACGAGGCCGTCGTGCTCGCCCACCTCGTGCACGCCGATCACGTTCGGATGCGACAGACGAGCCAGCGCCTGCGCCTCTCGGCGCAATCGCAGCGACGCGTCGGGACTGCTCGTGGCGGCGCTGCGCACCAGCTTGATCGCGACCCGGCGATCGAGGTCGTCGTCGTAGGCCGCGTACACGACCCCCATGCCACCCGATCCGATGCTGCGCAGCACGGTGTACCGCCCGATCTTCGCGGGGTGGTCTTCGCCGGCCTCCGTCGCGCGCGGCATCGATGCACCGGCTGGCGAGTTGCCGAGCATGCGCGCGAGGTCGCCGATCGCGGGATCGAGGCTGTCGATGTCGGAAAACGAGTCGACGTCGGCACGCGGCGTGGCCTCGTCCCCACGGGCGTCCTCGGACGGGCGTGTTCCCGACATCGAGCACGAATCGTACGCCGACTCGTTGCTCGTGTAAGCTCGAGAGCATGATGCGCTGGTGCCCGATCGCGTTGGCCGTCGTCGCGACGGCGTGCGCGGACCCGAGCGATCCCACCGCGCAGGGATCCACCTCCGGCATGGACGACGACGGCTCGACGTCGAGCGTCGGCGCGACGTCGACCGACACCACCGGCGCGTGCGTGCCCGGCTGCATCGCGCCGGCGATCTGCGAGGCCGGCGTGTGCGTGCCGCCCGCTGGCACCGAAGCCGATTCCACCGGCACCACGTCCGGCACGACGGAGGAGGGCGCGGTCTTCGACGTCGGCGTCATGCCGGATGCGCCGGTGATGGAGTGCGTGCAGTGCGAGATCGCGCTCATGACCACGCAGTCCAACGCGATGCACGCGACCGTCGGCATGCCGCTCTTTCTCGAGGCGATGCTCGATGGCCACCTCGTCTTCGGCCTCGCCGAGGCCGACGCCGGGCGCGTCGCCTTCTCCGGCGACGGCAACGTGCTGTACCGCGAGGGCACCTGCCCGCTCTGGCCGTGGCTCGGCGCGACCGGCGACGAGCTGCCGCGCGTGCTCTGCTTCGGCGCGGAGTGGCCGTGCAATGGCCTGACCGACAGCGCGCTCGAGATCAACGCGCTGCACACGTACGCGGGCGTGCTGGACTACGGCGGCATCACGCTGCCCGACGAGTACGCGGCCGATCCCGTGGCGCTGCGCAACGACTACGACCTCGTCGTGTACATCTCGGTGTACGACTTCGCGACGGGCTCGTGGGACCTGGCGCTCGGCGATGCGTCGACGCTCGAGTCGTTCGTGCGCGACGAGGGCGGCGGCCTCTACCTCGTCGGCGAGTACTGGGGGGCGATGGACGCCGAGCACCTCGAGTCGCTGAACTGGATCGCGGCGCCCTACGACGTCGAGTTCGAGGAGCTCAGCCTCGACTGGGGCCCCGCGGGCGCGATGGTCGAGATCGACTGCTTCCCCGATCCCGAGGGCTAGAGCGCATCTCACAACCGCAAACGATCGCGGCCTGGTCTCGGCAGTATCAGCGCACCAGGAGGCGCGTCAGCGCCGGAAGGGTGGGGATTCCTTGCGCGGCTCCGCCGCGGAAGGGGAGGGAAGCGGAGCTTCCCTCCAACAGGTCAGTTCGGGCCCGTCGATTGGCCCGTCAGCGTCGCGCTCGCGATGGCGTGGGCCATGAACGCGGCGCGGACGTCTTCGAGGTCGGAGTTCTGATCGATCTCGTCGCTCGGGATCTCCTCGACGTCGATCGCGTAGATCGTGAACTCGTAGAAGTTCGCGGCCGAGCCGGGTCCGCCGTAGCCGAACTCGTCGATCCAGCTGCGGCACTGCAGCGCGCCGGGGACGTCCGCGGGCATCGCGTCGTGATCGACGTCCTGCGGGAGCTCGGTGACGTCGGCGGGGATGTTCCAGATCGCCGAGTGCTCGAAGTCGATCGAGATGTCGTAGAAGAAGATCGCGAGGCTCATGGTGCCGGCCGGCGTACCGACCCAGTTCAGCGGCGGCGACTCGTTGCCGCCGCTCACGTGGTGAATCGGCGGAATGCCCTCGCCCTCGAGGAAGGCGTCGCTGAACAGCGCGAACTCGACCGGCTCCGACGTGGAGCTGCTCGACTCGTCCGCGGCCGTGCTGCCGCTCGAGTCGGCGCTCGTGGTGCCGGGGCCGTCGTCGGACGACGACGTGCCGGGGCCGGTGAGCGACGAGCTGCCGTCGTCGTCGTCCGCCGCCGTCATCGTCACGGTCGGGTCCGTCATCGTCGGCGAGCTGTCGCTCGAGTCGCCGGGGCCGCTGCTGCCGGTGTCCTGACTGCCACCGCCGTCGTCGGCGCATGCAAAGAGGGTCGAAGCCAAGACCAAAGTGAAGAGCTGGGTACGCACGGGGGCAAGGTATCACGGCGCACGCACTACTGCACCGGGCCGACGCGCTCGTCGCCGTCGACGTAGATGCCAACGGCGATCGTTTCTTCGGTATCGCCGTCCGCGTCGCGATCAGCCCAGTCGATGCCGGCGGTCGGCAGGATCGAGCCGCCCGTGGGATGGAAATCGAGAGCTTCCGCATCGACGACGCCCGGATCCGCGGCGCTCGACGCCGCATCCAAGCCCAGCGCCTGCCAGCCGGGCAGACCGCCCACGGGTCGACCACCCACCGAGAAGTCGTCGATGTCGAAGTACACGTTGTGATCCGAGACGACGGTGCCCATCGCATCATCGAATCCAAAGGGGTTGGCGACGCCCAGGAAGAGGTTGTTGAAGACGGTGATGCCCTGGATGGGGAACCAGTTGCCGATGCCGATCTGCGAGCGGAAAAAGACGTTGTTGTGGATCCGGATGTCGGCGATCTCCTCGGCCGGCTGGAACGCGAGGTCGCAGTCGTAGAAGAGGTTCTGCACGATGTCGACCTGCGCATGGTAGGAGATGCGCACGCCCTTGGCGAGATCGTGCAACACGTTGAAGCGGAACACGTGCGGCCCGCTCTCGCCCTTGGGGAAGAAGCCGGTGAACGAGTCGTAGATCTCGTTGTGCTCGAACACGCAGTCGGCGCTCTCGTAGATCATGATCGCCGCGTGGTTCTGCGGGTTGTTCTCGCCGAGGTCGAGCGGCTGTACGCCGTGGATCCGGTTGTTGCGCACGAGCAGGCGGTTCGTGTTGTTGACCCGCACGCCGTTGTGGTTGTCCTGCAACAGCGTGGTCTGACCGACGACGTCGTTGCCGATGAACGTGCAGTCGTCGGTGGCCCACCACACGACGGGACCGGTGTCGGGCGCATAGCTGTCGCGCTCTTCGACGGTCATGCCGTCCCACACGATGAACTGGCGATCCATCGCGCCGAGGATCGGCCCGTGGATCGTGAGGTCGTAGGTGTCGCCCGCGGTCGGCACGGCGTCGAGGGGCTGCGAGAACGAGACCGTCCGTGCCGCGCCGTCGTACGCGGCGATGCGGCGGTATTGATCCACGCCGGCGCCCGAGGTGATGCGCACGAACCATCCTTCATAGAAGCCGTCGGTGGGGTCGGCCTCGTCGCCGAGCGTCATCGTGTTGCTCGCGGCGCCCACGAGCGCGCCCGACAGCGACGGTCGCGTCGTGACGACGGGACCACCGTGGCCCTTGAACACGATCGGTGCGCCGGCCGTGCCGCTGTTCGTGGGGTTGAGCGCGGGCTCGTAGCGCGTGGCCGTGCCGACGACGCGATACGTGGACGCCTCGATGATCACGGTGTCGCCGGCCACGGCGACGTCGACCGCGTGATCGATCGTGAGCCACGGCGCGTCGGCGGTGCCGGGGTTGTCGTCCGACGCGGACGGGTGATCGCCGTCGACGACGTACCACGGACCGCTGGGGCATCCGCCGGTGAGCTCGGCGTACGCGCTGTCGAACGCGATCGACGAGCAGCAGAACCCACCGCTGACGATCGCGTCGCCGCACTCGCACATCGAATCGACGGCGCCCTCGGTGCACGCGGGGCAGGGCGCGTCGCCGCAACCCGGCGGATCGCCGGTGTCGCTGCCGTCGTCGGCGGTGTCGTCGGCCGTGTCGTCCCCCGACGCGGCATCGGTGCCCTCGTCGTCGTCGTCGTCGGCCGTCGCCGCGTCGGTGCCGTCGTCGTCCGCAGACAGCCCGGTGCCTCCGGAGAGGTCGGTCGTCGACGGCGTGCCGTCGGTACAGGCGGCGAGGAGCAGGGCGATGGTGAACGGCGCGCGCGAGGTCATGGGTGGATCGACACGCGTCGATCCACGCCGTCGCGAACCGCCAACTCCGTTGTCACTTCGGCGGCCGCGCGGGCCCGATGGGCGCGGTCGCGGGAGGCGTCGTCGCAGCGGGCGGCGGCTCGGCGACGGGCGGCGGCTCGGCGGCGCGCTGCGTGGGCTCGACGCACCGACCCGCTTCGCAGATCCGCTCGCCCTTGCACTGCGTGTCGTACTGACAACCGCCAGCGGCCGGCGCGACAGCGGCCGGCGTCTCGGCAGCCGCGGGCGCCGGCGTCTCGGTGCCGGCCGCCAGCTTGCACGCCGTGGGATCGCCGAACGTACAGAAGTACGTCTGCCCGCGGCACTGCGCCTTCCACACGAGATTGAACGCGCCGTCCTTCTTGTCGGAAATCACGATCTCCTCGGGCGGACACCCGACCTGCCCGGAGCTCTCCTCCGCGAGCATCTGCGTCGTCACACACGCCGGCGCGCACACCATCACCGCTCCGAGCCAAACCCGCATCATCGCGGTGCATGGTACCCGCGTCCGACGCGCCTGTAACCGGCGTCTTGCGGCGCGCATACTTCTCGGCGTCATGCGCAGTCTTGCCGTTCTCGCCGCGTTTCTCTTCGGGTGCTCCACGGCTTCGCCGGATGCGCCCGCTGCGACGTCGCCGTCGGCCGAGCACCCGACCACCGCGCCGAAGGACACCGATCAGCTCGCGTACTTCGCCGGTGGGTGCTTCTGGGGCGTCGAGCATTACATGCAGCAGCTCGACGGCGTGGTCAGTGTCGAGTCGGGCTACATGGGTGGGCACGTCGAGTCGCCGACGTACGAGGACGTGCTCACGCACGAGTCCGGTCACCTCGAGGCGGTGCGCGTCCGCTTCGATCCCGCGAAGGTCGAGTACGAGCAGATCGCGAAGCGCTTCTTCGAGATCCACGACCCGACGCAAGCCGACGGCCAAGGTCCCGACATCGGCGCGCAGTACCTGTCGGCCGTCTTCTACGTCGACGACGCGCAGAAGCAGTCCACCGAGCAGCTCATCGGTCAGCTCGAGACCCGCGGCTACGACGTCGTCACCAAGGTGTTGCCCGCGACGAAGTTCTGGCCCGCCGAGGACTACCACCAGGACTACTACGCGAAGACCGGCAAGACCCCTTACTGCCACGCCCGCATCAAGCGCTTCGGCGATTAGTCCCTTGCCGGGAACCTCCGGCCCCCGCGGGAGAACTCCCGTCTGGGGGCATGGTCTGCGTCGAGCGCAAGCTGGCGGCGTGCGTCCTCCTCGCGGGGGGCTGCGTGGAGCCGAGTGGTCGCCACCAGTCGTGGTCGCCGACGATCGGCACCGCGGACGAGGAGGGCGACGACGACGGCGGCTCCGAGCTCGACATCGAGCCGATCGACGAGTCGTCGAGCGGCGCTGCGGGCGACGTGGAAGAGGGCGGCAACGAGGGCTTCGAGTGCAACGGTGACGACGCGCAGGAGTGCGAGTGCATCGGATTGCCCGGCAGCGTCGGCGTGCAGTTCTGCGAGGGCGGCGTGTGGAGCAAGTGCATGTGTGGCGGCGGCGGTACGGACGACGGTGGATCGACCGGCAGCGTCGAGCCCACCGACGACAGCGGCGGCCCCGACGACGACGGCACCACCGGAGAGCCGGCGCCGACCGAGGTGTGCTTCCCCGGCGCCGACGAGGCGTACACCACGTGCTTCGATCTCACGTACTTCGATCCCGATTCGCCGCCCGACGGTTACGAGTACCCCGACGCGCTCGGCGGTGATCCGAACTATCGCCGACCGATCGCCTTCATCGATCTCGACGCGATCGACGGCACCACCGAGGTCGCGCCCAACTTCCTCCTCCAGGAGCTCGCGCAGGCCTACAAGGGCCGCTGGGCGATCGTGCAGCCGCACGCGGTCGAGTCGCTGCAGGAGCTCCGCGATCTCGCGGGCCCGCTCAACGTGAACTCCGGCTATCGCTCGCCGGCCTACAACGCCGAGATCGGCGGCGCCGGCTACTCGCGGCACATGTACGGCGACGGCTTCGACGTCGATCCGGTGAGCGTGTCGATCGACGAGCTCGAAGCGATCTGCGTCGGCGGGGGCGGCATGCTCGTCGAGTACGAGACCCACGTGCACTGCGACTGGCGCGACCACGCCGTCGCCGTGGAGTTCTTCGGCCCGCCCGACGCGGCCGCGCCCCACGAGCCCGAGCTCGTGGCGCGTGTCGATCACGACGGCACCGCGCTCGTCACGTCCGTCCTCGGGTTCGACGAGGGCGAGCCGGTGCGGCGATGGACGGCGCGGGCCGCCGACGGGGGGATCCTCTTGATCGCCGCGGGCCGCTCCTTCGTGCCGCCGCGCGGGACCGCGCGCGTCGACGTGGTCGTCGGCCGCGCGGTGCACGCGTCGTGGACCCCCGGTCGATTTCCGTGATCGATGGGGCGCCGCCGGCGTCTCCGGACCCAGCGGAGGTCCCATGCACGCCCGATCCCTCGTCCTGTCCGTGCTCGCCCTTGCCCTCGGCGCCTGTTCGGCGACCCCGGACGACCAGTGCGTCACGGACCGGCGCATCTCCCTGAACAAGCTCGCGACGAACAAGCTCGCGGTGAACAGGCTCGCGGTGAACAAGCTCGCGACCAACCGCATCGCGCTGAACCGCATCGCGCTCAACGGGCTGCTCGCGTCGGACCTGCCCGAAGGCGCGCTCACGACCGCGTCGGTGGCCGAGACCCTGGCGCCGAACGTGCTGCAAGACGCGTTCGTCCGCGACGTGCTCGAGTACATGGTGTCGTGCGCGCTCGAGCCCGGGCAGCGCGTCGACATCGTCGTCGACGGCGAAGCGTACTCGTACGAGGGCTCGCTCGGCCTCGCGCCCCAGTGGGGTGACGAGGGCGGAGCGTGCGACGGCGAGTGTCAGGGGTGGGTGAGCGCGTGTCTCATCGCGCGCACGAACTTCCTCGGCGAGTCCGTGCCGATCTCGTTGCTCGGCGACCACGAGAGCCTCGAGCCGACCGTCGAGGAGTCCATCGCGTTCGACGTCGAGGAGGCCACCTACTTCGGCGATCTGTTCAGCAAGCCGCGCACGCTGTATGCGTGCGTGCCCGCGGGATCGACGGGCCCGGAGCGCACCTGCGGCGACGATCCGTCGACCTGCGGCATCGCGGTGCTCGGCGAGTGCGATGCGATCTGCGATGCGGCCGGCTGCAAGGACCCGGAGGGCATCGTGCACGCGCAGACGATCACGGTGAACACCCGCGACCCGTCGGCTGCCTGCGAGTAGCCGTTCAGTCGTCGTCGGCCTCGAGCCGCGCGGCCCACCGCGCGAGGCTCGAGGTCGTCACCTTCTTCAGCTGGGGCGAGTCGGCCAGCTCGTCGATCTTCCGGCGCAGGATCTCGAGGCCGCGGCGCAGCCGGCTGCGCACGGTGCCGGGCGCGACGCCGAGCGCGATCTCCAGCTCGCGGCCACGCACGCGCTCGAAGTAGTAGAGCTCGAGCGCGACCTGCAGGTCGACGGGCAGGTGGCGCAGTGCGGTGACGAGGAGGCGTTCGTCGTCGCGCGCCGCGAGCACGCCGCTCGGCGACACGCCGACGTCGGTGAGGGACTCGACCTCGACGTCGATGGAGCCGTCCTTGCAGCGCCCGCGCAGGTGGTCGTACAGCTTGCTGCGGGCCGCGGCGAACAGGTAGCCGCGGAACGCGTCGGGGTCACGGATCTGATCGCGGCGCTGGACGCATGCCAAGAACGTCTGTTGGATGAGGTCTTCGGCACCGTCGGCGACCTTGTTGAGGAAGAAACGCCGCACCGGCTCGAAGTAGCGGTCGATCAGCTCGCTGCCGGCCTTTCGATCACCGGCCTGCCAGGCCGCGAGGAGCTCTGCATCGCTCGCCAACCCGAGGATGCTAGCAAAGACCGGGGAATCGTGATCGATCGGGGGGCTGCGGCATCTCGTTGGAGGTCGGGTAGGTTGCCATGGTCGTGAGCGAGGAGTCCGACTCGTTCGTCGAGCGTCTCGAGCGCGCCGCGCCCGTCGGCGACGCGATGGAGGGCGAGCGCCTGCTCGCTGTCGTCAAGGCGCGTCTGTTCGACGAGCCACCGGCGGAGACGCGCATCGATCGATTCGTCGTGCTCGGTCAGCTGGGCGCCGGCGGGATGGGAGTCGTGTACGCCGCGTACGACCCCGAGCTCGATCGGAAGGTCGCGATCAAGCTCGTGCGCACGTGGGGCGAGCAGCGTCGCGAGCAGGATCAGGCGCGACTGCTCGGCGAAGCGCGGGCGCTCGCGAAGCTCTCGCACCCGCACGTGGTGGCGGTGTACGAGGTCGGAGTGCACCGCGAGCACGTGTTCATCGCGATGGAGTTCGTGCGCGGCAAGACGCTGCGCGATCACGTCGTCGCCGGACGCACGCCGTGGCGCGAGGTGCTGCGGCTGTACCTGCAGGCCGGCGAAGGGCTCGCTGCCGCCCACGCGGCCGGGCTCGTGCACCGCGACTTCAAGCCGGACAACGCGATCGTCGGCGACGATGGCCGCGTGCGCGTCGTGGACTTCGGGCTCGCGCGCCGCGAGGGCGGCGTCGAGCTCGACGACTCGTCGACGGACCGATCGATGGCGACGCCGTCCCTCACGGTGACGGGCGCGAGGGTGGGGACGCCCGCGTACATGGCTCCCGAACAGCAGCAGGGCGCACCGGCGGGGCCGAGCACGGATCAGTACTGCTTTTGCGCCTCGTTGCACGAGGCGCTCGTCGGCGCGCTTCCCGATCCGGCGGATGCGCCGCGCGACGTCCTCTCAAATCTGCCGAGTCGACTCCGCCGAGCACTCGCGCGCGGGCTCGCGACCTCGCCGGGCGATCGCTTTGCCGACACGCGCGAGTTGTTGACCGAGTTGCGTGCGACGCTCGAGTCGTCGCGTCGACGGCGGGTGAGCGCGACACTCGCAGCGATCGTGGGCATCGGTGCCGGCGCGATGATCCCGGTGCTGCTCGGCGCACGGGAACCCTGCCCGGATCCCACGCCGGAGCTCGCGGACGTGTGGTCACCGGCGCAGCGGGAGGTCGTCCGCGCCGCGGCGCGCGGGGTGGGGACGACGGCGGAGGGATACGCCGCGATCGTCGAGCGCGAGCTCGATGCCCGCGCCGACGCGTGGATCGCCGAGCGCCATGACGCCTGCGAGGCACTGCACGTGCGGCGCACGGAATCCGACGCGCTCTTCGATCGACGCATGCGTTGCCTCGATCGTGCGCGTGATGCGATGGGCGATCTGGTCGCCCTACTCGGCGAGAGCGACGCGAAGACCTGGCAGTTCGCGGTCGATGCTGTGGTCGGGCTGGCGCCGATCGACGCGTGCGCCGACGTGGAGATGCTCGGCGCCGAGGACCCGCTGCCGACGGAGCCCGAGGCCGCCGCCGAGGTCGAGCGCGTGCGCGCGCAGATCGATCGCGTACGCACGCTCGAGCACCTCGCTCGACTCGGCGAAGCGGCCGCGCTGGCCGAGCAGGTCATCGCCGCTGCGAAACAGACGGGACATCGCCCGACGGAGGCCGAGGCGCTGCATGCGTTGGGAAACCTCGAGAGCGCGCAAGAGCGCGACGCCGCAGCTGCACCCGTCTTCGAGGACGCGGTGTGGCGCGCCGAGGCTGGGCATGCCGACGAGCTCGCTGTCCAGGTGCTCGCGGACATGATGGGCGGCGAGGCGCGTCGCGGCCGTACCGAGCACGCGACTGCGCTGGAGCGTCGCATCGCGGGTGCTCTCGAACGGCTCGGTCGTCCGAGCCGCATCGAGCCCGCGATCGCGCATGCCCGCTACCTGCTCGCGACGGCCCAGGAGCGCTGGGACGACGCGGAAGCGCACGCACGGGCCGGCATCGAGGCGAGTCGGCGATGGAGCGGCGCGCGCTCGCTCGAGCTGGCGGGTCTCACCAACGCATTGGGCAACGTCCAGTACGCGCGGGGCGACTACGACGCCGCGTTCGAGACGATCTCCTTCGCGCTGGAGATCAAGCGAGAGTGGTTGGGAGAACAGCACCCCGACGTCATCCTCACGCGCGGAGGGATCGCGGCGTGCCACGAGCGGCGCGGACGGGCGGCCGAGGCGGAAGCGGTGCTGCGCGTCATGATTGCGGATGCCGAGCGCTCGCTGACGGGGCCGAGCCCGGTGCTCTCGCTGGCCCTCGACAACCTTGCGAACCTGCTCGAGCAGGCGGGACGGTCGGCGGAGGCGATCGAGCTCGGCGAACGATCGCTGGTGGTCCTCGCCGCCAGCGTCGGTCCCGACGATCCGCGCAACATCCAGACGCTGCTCACGCTCGGCAACGCATACGATCGCGTCGGGCGTACCGCCGAAGCGAGGGCAGCGTACGAACGCGTGCTCGTGCTCGCGGATCGAGTCGATCCCGATCATTCGATGAAGGCCCTCGCGTGGAACAACCTGGGCTTCATGGCGCTCGCTGCGGGCGACGCCGAGCAAGCGCGCGCGCTCATCGGCAAGGCGTTCGCTCAGCACGCCCGCACGCATGGCGAGCAGCATCCGACGACTGGGCAGCTCGCGTACTCCCTCGTGGCGGCGGACTTGGCCGCCGAGGCCTTCGACGATGCGATCGTACATGCGCGACAGGCCATCGCGGCGCTCGAGGGCGGCGGACCGACGGCGGAGTACTCGCTGGCCCGGGCGCGCTTCGGCCTCGCCCGCGCGCTCCTCCACGTGCGGCCCGAAGAGGGCCGGACCGAGGCGATGGCGGCCGCGGACGCTGCCGAGGCCGGCTTCGAACGGCTCGAAATGCCGTCCGACGCCGCGGAAGTCCGGAAATGGATGGCCGATCACGCCGGCGAGTGATCAACCGGGCTCGTGGTCCGTCCTCAGGGGGGCAGAACCCCGAAGGAGCACGCGATGACGACCTCGACCCTACGACTGTGTGCGCTCGGCCTCGGCTTCGGCCTCGGCCTGGCGGCTTGTGCGACCGCGGACGACGACACCTGCGAGAGTGCGCGCAAGCTGTCGGCAAACAAGCTGTCGGCGAACAGGCTCGCCGCGAACAAACTCTCCGCGAACGGGGTGAGCTTGAACGGGTTGCTCTCGGAGGCGTTGCCCGAAATGGCGTTGACGTCGGCGACGATCGCCGAGGCGATCGATCCCGTCGCGCTCGAGGACGAGTTCGTGCAGGACGTGCTCGAGTACATGGTGTCGTGTGCGCTCGCGCCCGGGCAGAGCGTCGAGGTCGCAGTGGACGGCGACATCGCGGTGTACGGGGGCTCGCTGGGGCTCGCGCCGCAGTGGGGCGAGGAGCACGGGGAGTGCGATGCGGCGTGCCAGGGCTGGGTGAGCGCGTGCTTGATCGCGCGCACGAACTTCCTGGGCGAGTCCGTGCAGATCTCGCTGCTCGGCGATCATCCCTCGCTGCAGCCGACTGCCGAGGAGTCGATCGCGTTCGACCTCGAGGAGGCCACGTACTTCGGCGATCTGTTCGGCGAGGAGCGCACGCTGTACGCGTGCGTGCCGGCGGGGTCGAGCGGGCCCGAGCGCACGTGCGGCGACGATCCGTCGAGCTGCGCGATCGCAGTGGTCGGCGAGTGCGACGCGGTCTGCGACGCGGCGGGCTGTCGCGATCCGCAGGGGGTGGTGCACGCGCAGACGATCACGGTGAACAACCGCGATCCGTCGGCGGCCTGCGAGTAGTGTCCAACGTCGAGTGCGCATCGGTTGTCGGGATGGACAACGGCGCGACCTCGTGATCCCGGTGCTGGCATCGACGCACGGGTCGGAGGATGCTCCCGCCCGTGCGCAACTTCGATTCACGACTGATCCTCGCGTTGTCGCTCGCCGTCGCTTGTAGTGACGAGGAGTCGCCCGCCGACGACGAGTCCAGCGGGCCCGGGACCACCGAGGCGAGCGTCGCGGACGACGACGTCGCGGACGACGACGACGACGACGATGGATCGAGCTCGAGCGCGCCGGCGGAGTCGTCGAGCGGGGAGGGATCGTCGACGGCGAGCGTCGACGACACGAGCGGCGACGGCACGACGACGGGCGGGGTCGACACGGGGCTCGAGCTGCTCGTGTGCAGCTTCGGGGCCGACGCGGTGCATCGCTTCGATCTCGACGACGGCGCGTGGCTCGGCGATCTCGGCGCGACCGAGGATCTCGACGGTGCGCTCGGTATCGTCGTGGGACCCGACGGTGCGATCTACGTCGCGAGCGAGGAGTCGAACATGGTGCTGCGCTACGACGGCACGACCGGTGCGTTCGTCGATCGCTTCGTGTGGGACGACCCGCGCACGAAGCTGGACGAGAGCGGCGGGCTGTCCGGCCCCGGCGCGGTGCTGTTCGACGACGACGGTGCGTTCTACGTGTCGAGCTTCGACTCCGACGAGGTGATGCGCTACGACGGCGCGACGGGTGCGTTCGACGTCCTGTTCGTGCCGATGGGCGCGGGCGGGTTGAACGGGCCCGACGCGGGCACGGTGTTCGGGCCCGATGGCAACCTGTACGTGCCGGGCTACTACAGCGGCACGATCCCGCGCTACGACGGCATGACCGGAGATCCGCTCGGCGACTTCACGCCGTCGGACATGCTGGAAGAGCCGCGCACCCTCGTGTTCGAGGGCGATCACCTGTACGTGGCGAACGAGGGCAGCGACGAGGTGCTGCGCTTCGACGCGACGACCGGCGATTTCGTCGACGTGTTCGTCGCGGCCGGGGCGGGCGGCTTGAACGCGCCGGGCGGCATGGTGTTCGGTCCCGACGGTGTGCTGCACGTCGCGAGCGTGAACGGAAATACCGTTCTGCGATTCGACGGCGAGGGCGAACCGCTGCCGACGCTCGTCGACGCGGCAGCGGCGGGCGTCGCTGGGCCGACGCACATCACGATCGCGCCGGCGCTCTCGCGCTGAGCGTGACGACGCGAGACACTCGGAGCGATGTCGCTCCGGGTCTGCAGCGTGATTCTCTCTGGTTGCCTACTCTTCGGCGCGAGCACGGCGAGCGCCGCAGCGCCGGCCGCGATCGAGGACGTCGTCCCATCGCCCGAGCTGGAGGCGCGCTATCACGAGCTGCACCTGCTGTTGTCGTCGTCGGCGGCGGGGAAGATCGCGGTGGTGTCCGGCGAGCTCGCGCCGAAGCTGGTGGATCCTTCGCCAAAGGCCGCGCCGAAAGCCGCGACGACGTGGGTGAAGACCACGTGGGGCAAGCTCGCGGGCCTCGCGGACGCCGACATCATGGCGCTCGCGTTCATCGTGCTGATGGAGGCGGCGAAGAGCGCCCGCGAGGATCTGAAGGCGATCATGGACGGCGTGAAGGCGATCAACAACGCGAAGGACGCGTTGCGCGAGCGCTCCGAGGTGATCGCGATCGAGCTGACGCGCCGCGGCCTGAAGCCGCCGAAGCCGAAGCGCAAGGCCAAGCGCTCGCCGCCGTCGCCGTCGCCGATCCTGTCGGTCGACGTGTTCCCCCCGCCCGAGGTGCCGGAGCTGCCGGCCCTCGACGGCCTCTCCGAGGCGGAGCTGCTCGCCCTCGCCGCCGACCTCGCGGCCCGCATCGCGGACGCGGCCGACCTCGCCGAGAAGCAGCAGCTGAGGCTGCAGATGGCGATGGACCGCATGTCCCGCGCGATGGCGCTCGTCTCCGAGCTGGCGAAGAAGAGCGCGAGCGCCGACGCAGCCGTGATCGCGAAGCTGAGCTGAAGCGAGCTCGAGGTCGAACAGACGTCTGCCTGCGCTCGAACCCCGACGCGAAGCGAGCTCGAGGTCGAACAGAGGTCTGTCCGCGCTCGAACCCCGACGCGAAGCGAGTTCGAGTTCGAACAGAGGTCTGTCCGCGCTCGAACCCCGACGCGAAGCGAGTCCGAGGTCGAACAGACGTCTGTCGGCGCTCGAAACCCGACGCAGAGCGAGCTCGAGGTCGAACAGACGTCTGTCGGCGCTCGAAGTCGGGTCGAGCTGCGAGGATCCCGAGCCCGGCGCTCCGTGGTTGTGCATGTACGGCTCCGGATGAACCGGCGCCGGCGAGCTACTCGATCACGAAGGTCTTCACCGTGGCGAGCATCCACGCCTGGTTGGCGTCGAGGGTCGGCATCGGTTTGCTCGTGCGTTGCATGATCGAGAAGCGGTACCACTTGTCGGTCTTGCCCTACCGTAGCGCGCGCCGTCGCACGACGAAGAGCACGAGCAGCCACCACGCCGGAGTGCGGCCGTGGGTGGTGGTGCATCCGCATCCGTCCGCATCGTCGTCCACACCCGCGGTTCCGCTGCTCGACTCGTCTCCGTCGTCGTCGTCCGCGTCGTCGTCGTCCGCGGCGTCCTCGTCCGTGTCGTCGTCACCTTCGGTCGCCGAGCCACCGGCGCTCGTGTCCGCCGCGCCGTCGAAGCAATCTGCCGGCACCTCGCCCGTGATCGCAGCGCCGCCGATGCGCCAACCGCCGGACGCGTACTCGACGCGCACCGCATACGTCGTCGTGTCGCTGTCGACGACGAGCGCGCGCTCGCTGCCCTCGACGAACTCGCTGTCCCACGTTCCGTCGTAGTCGTCGTCCCACCGCGCGAGCGGCAGATCCCAGGTGGCGTCGTCGATGCTCACCCGGATCGTGCACTCGCCCGCGCCGGGCTCGAACGCGACGCCGAGGTCGCTCGCCACGTAGTCCGGTGCCTCGGGCGGATCCTCCCCGTAGAGCGAACGGAACACGCGCAGCTTGCCGAACCCCCAGCCGTCGTCGGGCACCTCTCGCCCCACGAACTCGTCGGTCGCCGCCCCTGCCTGCAATCGCTCGGCGATCTCTGCGGGTGTCGCCGCGGGATCGACCTCGAGCAGCTGCGCCACCGCCGACGTGACATGCGGCCCGGCGCCGCTCGTACCGCTGAACATCCGGTAGTTGTTCTGGAAGAGCTGGACCTCCGTGTTGTCGGGGTCGTCCACCACCGAGGGATACGGCGTGTACGCATCCGAGGGCGCCGAGATGTCCACCGACTTCCCGCCGTCGATCCGCGGACCGTGGCCCGCGCGCAAGTCGAGCTCTCCCGCCTCGACGTTGTACGGATTCTGCAGCTGGTAGTTCGTCGTCACGATGCAGCCATCGGCCGTGGCAGGTGACGTCATCGTGCTGGAGAGCTCCTCGTCCACGAACACCGCTCCGCGATCCCACACCGTGAGCGGGTCGTCGAGGTACGCGTGCACCACCATGTCGGGACCGTCGTGCGTGCACTCGAGCGTCCAGATCCCGGCGCCGGGCGTGTTGAACGTCGGGTTCGCGACGGACGTGCTGAGCGTCGCGGTGCCCGCGGGCGAGTCGAATCGCGACGACGTCACCGTGTTCGCGCCCCAGTCCTGCTCCGTGTCGGGCTCGATCACGAGCTCCGCGTCGTCCGGATCGCGCAGCGTGCATGTGAGCTCGACCGAGGGGTCGAGCCAGTGCACGTCGATGGTGAAACCGGAGAGGTAGTACATGCCGACCACCGCCGGCACGTTCACGTCGAAGGCGATCGGCGCGCCCTCGCTCACGGCATGCTTGCCCGAATCGCCCAAGTTGCCCGCCGGGCACACGTGCGGGACCCCGGATGCGACCGATTCGGACACGGCGAGGTCGATCGCGTTCGATCCGTCCATCGACGTCTCGATCCACTGCCCGAACTCCCAGAGCACGACGTCCGCGTCCTCCTCGTCCACGCCCCACGCGATGGCTTCGACGGCATCGGTCGAGTAGGTCTCGAGGATGAAGCTCGCCGACACGACGATCTCCGCGTCGGGCAAGAGCCCCCGATGCGCGCGGAAGACCCGATCCTGTCCGCCCACCAGGATGCCGTTGACTCCCGTCGCGTGGTAGGCGTTCGCCACCGAGTCGCGCTGGACCTCGATCAAGTCCACGCCGCGATGCCAGATTTCCGCGCCGCGCTTCACCGCGGCGATGCGCGACGTGCCGAGCAGGATCACGCGCTCGTGCACGTCGATCTCACCGTTGCCGTCGGCGTCGTCGGGCAGGAACATGGCCTCGCCGTAGCCCGGTGTCGTCTCGTCGTAGCCTTCGTCGCTGCCGTAGTCGCGGCGCCCGTTGCCGTCGAAGTCGACGAACACGTAGTCGAAGGCCGGATCGAACTGTGCGTCGCCCTCGTGGTACTCGCGCGACAACGGCCCGGTCGGCCGAAACCACGCGTAGTCCATGAGCACGAGCACCTCGTTCTCCGCGACTTCGCCGTCGAGGTCGGTGTCGATCGCATCGATGCCCGGCGTCAGCACGCCGTCGCCGTCGACGTCGATCCACTCGAACGCGCCGCCGTCCGCGTGGAAGAAGTGGGGATGGAACACGTCGATCGCCGAGTCGACGTCGAGGATCGTGATGCCTCGACCGGTGGGACCGGCGAACGGCACGTCGCCGCGCGCCTGCGCTGCCCACGTGCCGATCTCCGTGCCGGTGACGTGAGTGGTGGGCTCCGCGCGACGCGGGCCGATCTCGACGTGCCAACCGAGGCCCGCGAGCTCCCCGAGCACCGCACCGCTCGCGTCGATCGGATAGAGCGATCCGACGTGACGCGGGCGGCCGTCGGGCGCACGGCGGAACGCGACGCCGCTGGCTTCGAGCGCCGCCTCGATCCAGGGGTCCCCCGCGGGCAATCGGATCACGGCCGCGTGCGAAGCGGCCGCGGCCTCGCGGGCGGCCGTGCGCACGCGGGGATCCACGTCGCGCCGCGCATCCAGGGAGGTCGGCGGAACCGCAACGAAAATCGACAATCCGAGGGACAGGCCACCCAACGACATGTTCACCCTCCCGAGATATCCAACATCACGGGCGCTCGGTTCCCGCGGGAGACCAGCCGGGGCGATGGCGCACCGCATGCGCCCGTGCCACGTGCTCGAGCTGGGCATCGATCATCGCGCGAAACGGCACGAGTAGCGGCGTGAAGCGCTCGGCGTCGCCCTCGAGCGCACCGAGCACGTGCACGAGCGCCTCGATCGTCGACACGTAGCTCGGCCGCGGCTCCTTGCGGATGCGGTAGTCGCTCGGGATCGGAGGCACGAACGCGTAGCGCGGCAGCGCGGCGATGGTCGGGTTCGCACGCACGAGCTTCTTCGCGTGGGCCCAGGTGCCGTCGACGACCACCAGCGTGATCGGCCCCCGTGGCGGACTCGCGACGACGTCGATCGCGCCGTCGCCCGGATACAGGAGCGCGGGCGGCCGATCGTGATCGCCGAGCACGTGCGCGAGCGTGGGGGAGCCCTCGAAGTCGAAGCCGACGTGCAGCTCCGAGCTCGGCAGGCACAGACTGGCCATGCGCGCGGTGCCGATCGCACAGCCGCGCTCGCGCGGGTGCTGCAGGATCACGATGCGCGTGCGCGTGGGGATCGACGTCAGGTGACGGCAGTAGCACACGCTCTGCGCACGACGGCAGCGGGGGCACACCGCCCGGGGCTGGAACTGCGTCACTGCAGCGCGGATTGTACCGCGATGCTCAGGACCCTGCCTTGAGCTGGTCCTCGAGCTTGCGCAGGCGGTCCTTCTCCGCCTCTTCCTGCCGGCGCTGCTCCTCGGCCATCTTCTTCGCCTGGATCTCGAGATCCTGCATCTGCTTGATGTCGATGAAGTAGTTCTCGATGTTCGTCACGCGCGCCTTCGCGTCCGTCGCGTGCTTCGCGAGCTTCGCGTTGCCGGACGCTTGTGCGACGAACTTCTCGAAGTACGACTTCGCCGTGCGATAGGGCCGCTCGTCGAAGTCCTTGCTCTTGCGCTCGGTCTCGGGGCCGATGTGCTCGTGGTACAGGATGCCGAGGTTGTAGAGCGCACGCGGATCGGACCCGCCGACCTCGATCGCCTTCTCGAACGACTTCTTCGCTGCGTCGTACTTCCGCAGGCCGCGTTGGGCGACCCCGAGGCCGAGGTAGGCCTCGACGTTGCGTTTCTGTCGGCGATCGGCGAGCGCGATTTCCACGCTCTTCTCGGCGGTGGCGTAGTCGCGGAAGCGAATGGCGACGAGCGCGATGTTCATGTGCGCGTCGGCGTGCCTCGGTTGGATCTCGACGGCTCGCTTGAACGCCTTCAGCGCGTCGACTTGGTTGTCCTGCTCCATGAAGAGCAGTCCCTTGATGTTGTAGATGTCGGCGCTCTGCGCGAGCGTGCCCGCCTTCGTCTTCGCGAGTGCCTGCGTGATCACGAGGTCGGCGAGCAAGAGGTACGACTTGTCCTCGAGCCGCCCGCGGTCGTAGTAGAGCCGCGCGAGATTCTCGTAGGCCAGGCGGTTGTTCGAGTCGAGCGCGAGCACGCTCTGGATCTCGTTCTCCGCCGCGACGAAGACCTGCTGATCGCCACCCTCGTAGCGCTGCCGCAGCGCCGCCGCGAGGTTGTTGCGCGGGGCGGTGATCGACGAGTCGGCCTGCACCGCGCGCTTGAACAGCTCGAGCGCCTTCGCCTCCTGACCGCGATTCCACTGGATCACGCCGAGGTTGTTGAACGCGAGCGCGAACTTCGGGGCCTCGTGCGTGAGCTCCTCGTAGATCGTCTCGGCGGCGCGCAGCTCTCCGCACTCCTCGCGCACGGCACCGGCGTCGAACTTCGCCATCGCCATCGCGTGCTCCTCGAACACCGCGAGGAAGTCGCGGGCGAGCGCGTCGCACTGCGCCTTCGACAGCTTGCCGCCCGCCTTCGCCGCGGCGTAGCGCTGCGCGACGGCAGCGAACGACGCCTTCGCGGCCGCCGATGGGGCCTGCTGTTGCGCCTCGCGATCGCGGCGCGCTTCGGGGGGACGGGTCGCGGACCGCTCGCACGCGCTCAGTCCGAGCGCGAGCACGGCCATCGCGAGCCATGGGGGATGGCCGACGCGTGACATGGGACTCCCACATCCACGGTCGACGCGGCCCGGAGGTTCCAGGCTTCGCGCTCAGTTCGCCGGCGGCTTCGGCTTCTCGAGCGCCCGGCCGGCGAACGGCTTGTCGTAGTCGAGCTCGCCGAATTTCTGCTTGCGACGCTCGCGACGGGCGTTGCGCTCGGCCTCGGCGGGGTCGTCGGAGAAGTCGACGACGACCTCCACCGGCTTTCCACCGCGCACGATGCTCAGCTTCTTCGTCGCACCGTCGCGCATCAGCTGACGGAACATCATGCCCCGCGTGCCGCCTTCGCCGTCGACGGCCGTCACCTCGTCGCCGACGCGCAGCCCGGCCTTCGCTCCACGTCCGCCCTTCTCGATCTTCGTCACCTTCGTGCCGTCGAAGTCGGCCCCGAGCTGGCGACGCGCGAGCGCGGCGCTGTCGGTGCGATCCAGCTTGTGGTCGAGATTCGCGAAGCCGAGCGCCGCGATCGCCACCACCATCGCCGAGTGTTTCTGGTACTCGGGGATCGCGAACTCGATCGTGTCGTACTGCGTGTGGTGCGAGTGCTCGTAGTCGGCACGGCCGTCCTGCTCCCAGAAGAAGCCGGGGATGCCCTTGTCGATGAACGGGCCGTGATCGCTGCCGCCCTTGCGCAGCGCGTCGGAGTACCACAGAGCGAACGGCATCTCGGGATCGAGGTCGAACACCGGCGCGAAGACCTTCTTCATGTCCTCCGCCATCTCCGGCGTGACGCGCAGCCCCGACAGGAAGTTGGTGCCGCCGTCGTGCACGAGCACGACCGACGTGCGATCGGCGAGCTCGGGATGCTGCTCGACGTACGCCTTCGAGCCGAGCAGCCCCTGCTCCTCGCCGCTCCACAGCATGAAACGGATCGTGCGGCGGGGCTTCGCACCCGCGGCGATGAGCAGGCGCGCCGCCTCCATCGTGGTCGCGCAGCCCGTGGCGTTGTCCACCGCCCCTTCGGCACCGTCCCACGAGTCGATGTGGCCGCCGACGATCACGAGCTCGTCCGGCAGCTCGCTGCCGACGATGTCCGCGACGACGTTGTTGAGCGGCACCGGCCCCTTGAAGAAGCGGTTGTCGATGGAGAACTCGAGCTCCACCGCTTCGCCGGCCGCGATGCGCTTCGTGAGGTCGTCGTGCTGATCGCCGCGCAACAGCACGTGCACGTCGCGCGGGATCTTCGACCACTCGATGTCGTACTTGCCGCCCGTGTGCACGAGCTCGCCCTTGGGATCGCGCGACCGATCGATGTGGCCCGCGATCTTCGCGGCGAACAGCGCGTCGTCGATCTTCGCCCGCACCTTGTCGTCGAGCTTCTCGTCCTTCGGGTGCACCACCCATGCGCCCTCGAAGTGCTTGGCGTCCTTCGCGAGCGCCTTCTTGATCTCGGCGACGCTCGCGGGATAGGAGCGCGCCTTGCCGCGCACGGGGCCGAGCACACCTGGTGTCCACGCGCGCGTCGTGAAGTCGAACTTCACCGACTGCGGCGCGACCATGCCGCCCGACCAGGGCCCGCGATCGAAGCCCACCGGGAACTCGCCCCACCGCTCGAGCTTCGCCGTGAGACCGAACGCCGCGAAGCGATCGCGCGCCCACGCCTCGGCTTCCATCAGGTTGTGCGATCCGGTGAGCCGCGGGCCGATCGCCTTCGCGAGATGCCGCAGGTGATCGTCGACTTGCGATTGCGTGGTACCCAGCTCGACGATCGTCTGGATGATCGGATCGTCGGAGACGCGCGGGACCTTCGGCGCGCGCGCCTCGTCGACGGCCGCGGTGAGCGTGGTCGCGGGCGTCGAGGGCGGCTGCGTGGTGTCCTTGCGGGGTCCGCAGGCGAGCGCGAGGACGGCGAGCGACAACGCGAGGGGGGCGACCGGCCGACGAGTCATGCCGCGCGAGGATACTCGCGTCGAGCAGCGAATGTGCGGTCGCCGAGCCGGGGATGCAGCTCGCTCAGGGAACGCAGACGAGCGCCGTGGCGCTCGAAGCCCCGCTCGCACCGACGAAGCGGGACATCTGCACCTCGCGCGTGCCCGGGATCGCGTCGCAGTGGCCGTTGGCTGCCGACGACTTCGCCACGCAGGCGCCGACGCCGACCTCGAGCTCGACGCAGAACGTCGTCATGCTGCCGCGATCGGGACACACGCCGGCGCAGTCGAGCGCACAGAAGCCGGCGGCGAGCCCGTCTTCGGACGTGAACTCGTGACAGAAGCCCTCGTCGTCGCCGTCGGCGAAGCCGCACGCCTCGGCATCGACGGCCTCGCACGGGCTGCCCACGAAGTCGCCCGGCGGCTCGAGCTCGGTCTCGACGTGGTGCACGAACTTCTTCGTCACGTTCCACACGAGCCAGTTGCCGCCCTGTCCGGTGAGCACCCACGGCGTGTAGGCGTACAGCGCTGCGGTCGCGTGGTTCGTGGGCGTGACGGTGAGGCCGTCGAGCGACTTCTTCGACTTGCCCATGCGCCACTGCCCCGTGCCGGCCGCCGACTCGTTCGCCTTCGAGCGCAGCACGTTCGCGGCGCAGGCGAGCTGCTTGTCGATGCCGCGGAACGCCGAGTTGCACGCGGAGCCGTCGGGGCAGCCGCATCCGAGCGCGAAGTCCACCTTGTGCGTGGACGGGCGGGCGGAGCGGCTCACGAGGCTCTGCTCCACCTGCAACCGCGCCAGCAGCATCATGGGGTTGATGCCGAAGTCGGTGGAGACCTCGACGAGCGCGGTGGAGAACATGCGATCGCCCACGACCTCGTCGGCGAGGAAGCTGCGCTTGCCGTAGGGCGTCTGCTCGAGGAAGGCCTGCACCGTCGCGGCGTCGATGGAGGTCGTGTCGTCGAAGAACGACTGTTCGACGACCTCGTGGCGGTTGAACGTGGGCGCGACGCCATCGCCCTTGAAGTCGAGCGGCTCGAAGTCCGCGCTCTCCTCGTGGTCGAGGAATGCCCCGTCGTCGTCACCTTCGGAGCACGCCGTGATCGCGAGGACGACGGCGAGGGCGGAGCGAGATGTACGACCCATGCCCACCGCATGTTCGACCTGCATGCGCGAAAGTTCCCGACGACGATCGCGTCGTCGGGCGCCTACGCAGAACGCTGCAGCTCGCCGCGACGGGATCCGTCACTCGTGGGTTCGGCAGGTTAGGATGCGTCGCCTTGGCTCGCTCCCGTCGGCTCGTGCTCGTGCTCGCGACGTTGCTCGCGTGCGTCGGCGACGATCCGCCGCCGCCTGTCCCGTCGGCGCCGACGACCGACGCGCGGTTCGAGCGCAAGGCCGGTGCGATCGGGCGCGCGGCCGAAGGCACGCCGTCGAGCCCGCTGCGGCGGCCCGTCGTCGTGGTGCCCGAGCACGGTTACGAGCTCGCGATCCAGGGCACGCGGCTCGTCGAGTCGCTCGGGTTCGCGGGGGCCGAGGGCGAGTTCGTGCCGATCCTGAACTCGGGCGCAGAGCTGCCGGTGACCGCTCGCGAGAGCTTCTCGACCATCGAGGACAGTCAGACGGTGATCGAGCTCCACCTGCTCGGGGCGAACGAGGACGCGCGCACGCTCGGCACGCTCGAGATCGTCGACATCCCGGCGGCGCCGCGCGGCGTGCCGGTGTTCGAGATCGTGTTCGACGTGAACGAGCGCGGGCGCATCGGCATCGAGGTGAAGGACGCCGACACCGGAGCGCGCCAGGTGTTCATCGCGCGGTGGGGCGAGGAGCCGCGCGGTGCGTTCGTCGAGGCCCGCACCCCGATCTGCCCGGGCGTGCATGTCGAAGTACGTGAAGCGATCGAGGAGATCCGACGGGCGAAGGCGAAGAAGGACGGCAGGCGCAAGGGTCGGCCGGAGCCGGTGCCGGAGTCGTTCGATTCCCACCTGCGCTTGCGCGAGGACCTGGGGCTCGACGACGCGCACATCCGACAGATCCTGATCCGGTTGCTCGAACTGGAGCCGGACTTCCCGATCGACGTGATCGACTTCGTCACCATCCAGGATCTCGCCGACGAATGCTGTCCTCGCGCCGAGGCGCCGGAGTAGGATCGCGTCGATGTACGCGCGTGCGCTCGTCGTGGCTCTGCTGTTCGGTTGTGCCTCTCGTTCGACGTCGGTGTCGACGAACGTGCAGCCGGTCCCCATCGCCGAAAGCGAAGGCGTCGCCGAGCCGAAGCCGACGCCCGAGGTCGCGACGACGCCACCGAAAGACGAAGCGCCGAGCGTCGCGACGAAGTCGTCGGCCGGTCCGTCGACGTGGCCGACGATCGAGGCGAAGGCGCCGTCGCTCTCCGGCAAGGCGGCGAGCGGGCGTCCGCGCGGGGATCGATCGAAGGCGCTGCCCGGGTGGGAGACGAGCTGGGTCGGCCTCGGCGCGCCGAAGGACGCGAAGGAGGGCGAGGTGCACGGCAAGGTGACGGAGATCCGGCCCGCCGTGGGCGAGACGTCCGGCGTCGTGCGCATCGAGGGCAACGGCGGCGCCGTCGTGGAGCTGGAGCTGCGCGGGCCGGGCAAGCTCGTGCTCGCGGTCGGTGACGAGGTCGCGGTGAGATGGGAGACGGTGCAGATCCAGATCCACACGATCGACTCGCTGTCGTTGATCGATGCGAAGGGCCGCGTCGTCTATGCACGGTCGGGCACCGGCAGTGCCGCGTTCGCGCCGGGGTGGTTCTTCGAGAAGAAGGGCGTGGCCGAGCGCGGCGAACCGCACATGCGCGGGGGAGCGCGTCGCGAGGAGCGGTGGCTCGTGATCGCATTCGGCGACGCGGCGGCGTTCGTGCGCTCCAGTGAAGGCGCGCGGAAGCTGTCGACGAAGGACGGCGACTTCGCCGTGTCGGGCAGCGCGGTGACGTGGTCGGCGGGCATGCGGCCGCCGGACTCGAGCGAGTACGAGACGTTCTCGATCGTGCGTTTGCCGTAGGACTTTCTCGCGCGCTCGCGCGTGAAAGCAGGACCGATGCGCGTCGCGATCCTGGGGGCAATCATCTCGGTGGGCTGCGCAGCGGCCGAACCGAGCTCGTCGAGTGCGAACACCACCGCGGAGCCCGCGGCCGTTGCACCAAGGGTGGACACGCCCGCGAGTGCAATCGCGCCGACGAAGGCGGGGAACCTGCCGGTGACGATCACGAACCTCGCTCCCGGGAAGTTCGAGCTGGTCGCGACCGATGCGGTCGCACTCGCGACGCGTGCGACGATCGAGCGCCGCGGCCCCGACGGGTGGACGCCGCTGTCGAACCTCGATCTCGATCAGGGCTTTCGCCTGGTGGAGAGCTGCGGCGGCACGGCGCCGGCGTGCGTGCAGGTCGATGCAGGCAAGGTGGTGCGCCCGATGCCGTTCCTCGGCTTCGACTGCTCCGCGCAGTGCAACCACTCGTGCCGCGCGAATTCGTGGACGGGCCCGGGCGAGATGCGCGTGGTCGTGCACGGATGCAACGGCGACACGGCGGTGGGCCCGAGCTTCGAGATGCCGAGCAGCGAGCACGTGGGCCAGTCGTTCGAGCGCTGGTCGGCGACGACGGACATCGTGCGCGGCACGGCCATGCGCCTGTCGATCCCGCAGCGGGTGTGGAACGTGGGCGACCCGGCCACGAAGCGCACGCTCGCGGGCTTCGACATCGACTCGAAGGAAGTGCCGCTCGCAGAGACCGAGCTCGCGACGCTGCTCGAGCTCTTGCGCTCCCCGACGGGCTACGACGACGAGATCGCGAAGCGCTGCCGCTTCGGACAGCTGGTGGGCTTCCGCCTGGTGCGTTCCCCGGCGACGACGGGCAAACCGACGGAGCACGACCTCGAGCTCGCGATCGACTTCCGCTGCATGAAGCTCTTCATCGTCGAAGGCGGCGAAGCCGGCCTGCCCCGCACGATCCACGCGACGCACGCGGACCCCTCGCGCCCCGGCTGGCTCGAGCTCGCAAAGGCGAGCCTGCCGGCCGACGCGAAGGTGCAGCGAGTGAAGTAGCGCGTTCAGTCAGTTGCACGGGCAGATCGAGCGGCGTGCTCCGGCGCCGCAGGGGATGCCGAGCTGATCCATCTGGGTACGGTGGTCGAAGGGGCAGGTCGGGCTGTTCGAGCAGTAGAGGCCGCCGAGCAGGCCGCCGCCCACCGTGTCGCCGCCGCCGCTGTCCTCGAGGCACGCGTACGCCCAGCCGCCGAACATCAGGCCGCCCACCATGCCGAACGCGTCGGAGATCGCCTGGCACTCCTCCGCGGTGTCCTGCGCTGCGAACCACTCGTCGTCGGCGATGTCGAGCGACATGCCGAGCGAGCTGCAGACGTCGTTGCAGGCCTCGCCGCAGGCGTCGTTGTTGAAGCACCACATCTGGTTGTTCACGACCTGGCACGTGGGTGGCGTGGTGCTGCAGCCGGTGGTGCAGCCGTCGTTGTTCACCTCG